>NZ_JBIAID010000003.1:232858-666278 GCF_042871115.1 Nocardia sp. NPDC006044 | reverse complement strand
GCGCCCCCCCCCGCCCCCCCCCCCCCGCCCGGGGGGGGGGGGGGGGCCGGGGTGGGGGGGGGGGGGGGGGGGGGGGGGGGGGGCCGCGCCCCCCCCCCCCCCCCCCCCCCCCCCCCCCCCCCCCCCCCCCCCGCCGCGTTTCCGGTCGCGCCGGATTCGGTAGCGTCTGTGCTCGTGACCGACCGCGCGCGACAGCTCCCTCGCGATTCGTCGCGTGCCGGGGGTGTGGCGTGAGCGTGACGTCGTGGTTCGGGTCGCTGCGCGGCGGCGGAGTGCTGGGGTTCATCGACCGGGTGGTCAGTGACGGCGAAGTGGTGAACAGCCGGCGGCGCGGCTGGTTCGGCGCGCTGATGTCGTCGGTGTGGATGGCTTACATGATCGCGCCGATAGTGCAGGCGTGGTCGGACGGCGAGCGGCTGCGGGTGCTGCTGGCGGTAGGCACGCTGATCGCGTACGCGACGCTGATCCTGAGCACGTTCGTCATCTTCCGGCGCCGTGGCCCGGCTGAAGCGGTGGAGGATCGGCCGGCCGATCCACGGCTGTGGCCGTTCCTCGCCGGGATGGCCGCGTGCACGGCTTCCCTGATCGCGTTGCTCGGGCCGGTGGCCTTGCCCACCACGATCTTTGTCGCGGTGGCCGCGATCTTCCATCTGCCGGCCCGGGAGTCCGGCTACGTGATCCTGCCCGTCGCGCTGGTGCTGTTGTTCCTGCCGGTCGCTATTCCGAGCCTGTCCGGCACGCCGTTCTGGCTGGCCTTCATCCCGGTGGTGATCTGGGTGGCCAGGCAGTTGGGCCTGCGCGGCGAGCAGCTGGCGGAGCTGGCCCGGCGGCAACGGGCCGAGCTCGACATTGTGGAGGAACGCAACCGGGTAGCGCGCGACGTGCACGATATCCTCGGCCACTCGCTGACCGTGATCACGGTGAAAACCGAACTCGCGCAACGACTCATCGACGTCGACCTGACCAGGGCGCGAACCGAGCTGGCCGATATCGAGCGGCTCGCCCGGGAGGCGCTGGCCGGGGTGCGCGACACCGTCGGCGGGTTACGTGAGGTGTCGTTGCGCGGCGAACTCGCCAACGCGCGAACGGCATTGGCGGCCGCGGACATCGCCGCGGACCTGCCCGAAGACGCGCAGCTTCCGGAGACGGCACACAGCCAGTTGTTCGGCTGGGTGCTCCGCGAGGCGATCACCAACGTGATCCGGCACAGCGCGGCCCGGCACTGCACGGTCCGGGTCACGGCCGACAGCATCGAGGTGTCCGACGACGGTCGCGGCCTCGGCGTGAGCGGCGAGTCCAGCTCCGGGCTCGCCGGTCTGCGCGAGCGCGTCCGTGCCGCGGGCGGCACGCTGACCCTGTCCGCGCCTAAGGAAGGGGGCGTCCGTGTCCGCGCGATCGTTCCTGCCTGAACCAGCGTATTCCGTTGTGGCTCCGATTCGACACAGGAAGTGGGACAGATGATCCGGCTGTTGCTCGCCGACGATCAGGCGCTGGTGCGGGGTGCGCTCGCGGCGTTGCTGGGGCTGGAGTCCGACCTGGAGGTGGTGGGGGAGGTGGGGCGCGGTGACGAAGTGGTCGACGCCGTCGCGCGCACGAATCCCGACGTGGTGCTGCTCGATGTGGAAATGCCCGGGCTGGACGGCATCTCGGTTGCCGCGCAGCTGCATGCCAGCCATCCTGAGGTACGCGTGTTGATGGTGACGACCTTCGGCCGGCCCGGCTACCTCCGCCGCGCGATCGATTCGGGTGCCAGCGGGTTCGTGGTAAAGGACACTCCGGCAAGGGAATTGGCCGACGCTGTCCGGCGAGTACAGATGGGCCTGCGGGTGGTCGACCCCGCCCTGGCCGCCGAAACCCTCACCGCCGGAACGTCCCCGCTGACCGAACGCGAACGCGAGGTGCTGTCGGCCGCCGCGGACGGCGCGACCGCGGGCGCCATCGCCAAGCAACTGCATCTCTCCGAGGGCACCGTCCGCAACCACCTGTCCGCCGCCATCGGCAAAACCGGCACCACCACCCGCGCCGAAGCCGTCCGCGCCGCCGAACGTCTCGGCTGGCTCTGACCGCGGCGATCGGCCGAGCGCGGCGCCGGCGTTCGCCGTGGTGCGGGAATAGGTCTCGCCCGAGGTGTGAATCAGGGAGATTCCTGATGCGCCGCACCGCTTTTGCTGGTTTGCTCGCAGTACCGGCCACAGCGGACCAGGCGAAGGAGCGAATGTGGTGAACGCGGTCGAAGCCACCACCTGGGTGTGGCTGGCGCTGGAGATCGGCTTACGCATACGAGATCGATTGCGCCGCAGGGGTTCTACCGAGAAGGACGGCGGCACCCGGTTGACCCTGGTGATCGTCGTCGCGGTCGCTGCCAACATCGCCCTGTACGTCGCGGACTTCCTGCCCGCGCACAGCGTGTTTCAATTCCCCGGTGCGCATCTGCCGTGGCAGATCGCCGGGACCGCGATCATGTGGCTGGGGCTGGTCGTGCGGATCTGGGCGATCGTCGTGCTCGGCAGTTCGTTCCGCACGACCGTCGAGGTCGACACCGATCAGGCGGTCGTCGATCGGGGTCCGTACCGATGGGTGCGCCACCCGTCCTACACCGGAATTCTGCTGATCATGGTCGGCCTGGGCCTGGCCGCGGCCAACTGGATATCGTTGGTCGTCGCCGTCGTGCTGCCGGTCTACGCTCTCGGCCGACGAATCGACGTCGAAGAGAAAGCTCTGGTCGAGACCCTCGGCCGCCCCTACGAGGAGTATCGGACCGGCACCAAACGGCTCGTTCCCGGCCTGTGGTGAGCCGCTCGCTGATAGTCATCTGAGAATCCGGCAAACGCGACACTTTCGACCCCGCCCGCTGCGTTGACACTGGTGAGAAGGCTAACGCGGCCACACGAAGGAGTTCGGAATGAGCCTCATCGGCACCCTGATCGGTTACGCCCTGACCGTGTTCATCGTGTTGCTGCTCGCGCGGATGGTGTTCGACTGGATGGCCGCCCTCGGCAACAGCCCGAGCTGGGCCACCCGGCCCCGCGAGTTCACGCACGCCGCCACCGAGCCGGTGATCGCGCCGGTGCGGCGAGTGCTCCAGCCCATTCGGGCCGGCGGCCTGTCCATCGACCTGGCCTTCACCGCGGTGTTCATCGTCGCCCTGGTGCTGCGCGGGATCGCGTTCAGCCTCTGACCTCGCCTCCGGCGGCAGGTCCGTCGTAGGCGAGCAGCGTGCGCAGACCGCGGGCCAGGGTGCCCGGTTCGAGATCGCCGATGATCAAGTGCTGCAACATGAATCCGGGCAGCACGCCCATGAGCGCGGTGGCCGTCGCGTGCGTGTCGGCGTCGGCGGGGAGCCAGCCCGCGTCGCGCATACGCTCGGTGTATTCGTAGCAGCAGGTGCGAATGCCCAGGATCGCCTGCTTGACGTACTCGGCGGCGTCCGTGTTCACCAGCGCCAGCGCCCACGCCTGCGGGGCCAGTCGCAGCGGGCCTTCGGGTCCGCTGTTCGCGACCATGTGCTCGGCCATCGCGGCGACGAATCGGTCCGGCGTCGGGAGTGGATCGGTGTGAATCAGCTCGGTCATCAGCGCGCGTAGCGGCACCGTGGTCTGGGTGGCCAGCGCCGCGATGAGGTCGTCCTTGCTCTTGAAGTAGCGGTAGACGGCGCCGGCAGACAGCCCGGATTCGGCGAAGACATCCTGCATGGACGTCTCGTGGAAGCCCTTACGAGCGAAGCACAGGCGAGCGGCGTCGAGGATCTGCTGACGGCGGCGTTCCAGGTGTTCTTCGCTGACTCTGGGCATGCTCACAAAGTAAAACGAACATCCGTTCTTGACAAGTCCCAGTGCGCGGGCGACGATATCCCCATTAAAGAAAACGGTCATTCGATTTACGGGAGAACGTCATGACCACCACCCAGCGCGCGCTCGCCGTCGCCGTCGGCGCCGCCCTGCTTCAGGCCCTGATGCTGATCGCCTTCGCCTGGCCCGCCGCCAATATCGCCCCGCGCGATCTGCCGATCGCCGTCACCGGCCCGCAGGCCGACCTGGTCGTGACCCAGCTCGCCGGGCACAGTCCGGATGCTTTCGACATCGCCCGACCGGCCGACGAGACCGCCGCGCGCGCCGCCATCGAGGACCGGGAGGTGTACGGCGCCATCGTCACCGGCGACGGACCGCCGCGCGTCTTGATCGCCTCCGCCGCGAGTCCGGCTGTCGCGCAACAACTCACGCAGATCGGCCAGCAACTGGCCGGGGGACCGGCGCCCCGGGTCGAGGATGTGGTGGCCGCCGATCCCGACGATCCGCGCGGTACCGCGTTCGGCGCGATGGTGCTGCCGCTGGCGTTGTCCGGGATCGCCGCGGGCGTGCTGCTCAGCCTGCTGATTCCGACGGTCGGCGGAAAAGCGCTGGGGCTGGTCACCTTCGGCGTGGTCGGCGGCCTGCTGAGCATGGAGATCATCCACGGCTGGATGTCGGTGGTGCCGGGTTCCTACCTCGAACTGTCCGCCGTCGCCGGACTCGTCTCGTTCGCCGTCGCCGGTGCCGTCGTCGGGCTCTCCACCGCTATCGGCCGAGCCGGCATCGGCGTCGCCGCCCTGACCATGCTGCTCGTCGGCAACCCGTTCTCCGCCGCCACCTCGGCCCCCGAACTCCTCCCGCAACCCTGGGGCGCCATCGGCCAGCTCCTCCCGCCCGGCGCCGCCGCCTCCCTGCTCCGCTCGGTCGCCTTCTTCGACGGCGCGGGTGCCGCCAAACCCCTTGTCGTACTGCTCATCTGGGCCCTATCCGCCCTGGCCCTCCTCGCCCTCGGCGCCCTGCGCACCCGCCGCCCCGCCGAGATTTCCACCACCCCGGTCCCCGTCACCACAAGCTGACCGCACGAAGCCGCACACCCCCTGATTTCCCGCACACGCAATCGCATGCGATTCGATATGCGGGAAATCAGGGGGTGTGCGTGTGTCAGCTGACGGTGAAGGCGAGGGTGGGGGCGGTGGCGGCGCCCTCTTCCTTCTGGCTGTTGTAGGTCAGGACGTAGTTGCCGGTGGCAGGCGCGGGGACGACGAAGACGACGTAGTTCTTCGCGTTGTCGATGGTCTTGCCGGCGTCGAGCAACTCGTTGATCGGGCTGCGGTCGTCGGCGACGATGCTCTGGCCGTCGGGGGTCTTCAGCGAGAAGTACTCGGTGAAAATATTCAGTCCGCCGGCCGGAATCCCTGATCCGCCAGTGATTTTGATGTGCAGGGCGAGTTCGTCTTTACCGTGCTCGCCCTTGGTGTAGCTCGGGCCGAGTTTGCCCGCGGTCACCTGGATGGTGGTCTGGTCCTGCACCAGCGTGCCGGTGACGGGGAGCGTCTTCGGCTGCACGCTGTCCACCTTGCCCGCGGTGCTGAGCGGGATCTTGGTCTGATTGTCCGCGGCCTGCCCGTACACCACGGTCATCGTGTCGATCAGGTGCTCGGCGTCCTTGGCGGACTTGACCGACGTGGTCACCTTGCCGGTCGCCGAGCCGCCGCCGGGCACCGTCGGGTTGTCCCACGATGCGCCGCCGTCGACCTCGCTGCCGACCAGCAGCGAGGTGTTGTTGCTCATCGTCTTGTTGTCCAGCGTGGTGTTCTTGTAAGTGATGTCGATCAGCACTTTCGCGCCGCCGAATTCGTCCGGCACCACGGTCGCCTTGTTGACCGTGATGTCGAAGCCTTCGAACCAGCCGGTCTTGCCGACAGTGCGCACCGTCGACTGGCCCGCGCCCGAATTGCTGCCCGGCGAGCCGTTGGCCACCGCGCTGGTGGTCGGTGTCGCGGAGGCCGGTGTCGCCGTGCCGTCCTTGTCGTTGCAGGCGGTCAGGGCCAGTGTGGCCGCGCCGAGCAGCGCGACCGCGGTTGCGGCCGTGCGGATTCGGCGGCTACGGGCCGGAACTACGGATGAAAGCAAGGTCGTGCGCACGGCTGAGCCTCCCGGAAGATGTGCGACCCCAGAGCGCGACACCCGGGTAGGCCGGGCGTTCGTGGGTTCGTGTTGAAATCTGCACGGGGAGGCTCGATGTTAACCAGGGCTCGGTCCGCTGAGTGAACCGAAGCGTGGACTACATCGTGGTCCGGCCGTCCCCATGGTCGGCCGACGCACAGGACTCGCACGTGCCGAACACCTCCATGGTGTGGCTGACCTCGGTGAACCCGTGCTCACGCGCGATCGCGCCTGCCCAGGCCTCCACGGTCGGGCCCTCCACCTCGACGGTGCGCCCGCAGTGCCGGCAGACCAGATGATGATGGTGCCCGGTAGAACACTGGCGATACACGGACTCGCCGGAGTCGGTGCGCAACACGTCGACCAGACCGGCATCGGCCAGCGACTGGAGCGTGCGATAGACCGTGGTCAGCCCGATGCCTTCGCCGCGCTTGCGCAACTCGTCGTGCAGTTCCTGCGCGGACCGGAATTCCTCGATGTCACCGAGCAGCGCCGCGATGGCGCTGCGCTGCCTGGTACTGCGGATGCCGACCGGCTTCTGCGGAACGACACTGTTCTCTGGCACGAATTACCCTTCCTCGGCGTGCGCGACGGCGTCGACCACGATATGCGCGAGATGGTCGTCGACGAGTTCGTAGAGCACCTCGCGACCGGACCGCTCGCCGTGGACGACGCCCGCGGACTTGAGGATGCGCAGATGCTGGCTGACCAGCGGTTGGGTGACCCCGAGCGCGTCGACCAGCTCGTGCACACAGCGCGGCGACTCGCGTAACTGCAGCACGATGGCGATGCGGACCGGCGCGGCCAGGGCGCGCAGCAGCTCGCCCGCGTCCTCCAGGACGGTCCGCGCGGGTACCGGCGCGGGCGCGGGCGCGCGGTACGGGTTGTGCGGATGGGTGGTGGCGGTCTCGGCGGTCATGGCACCAACTCCTTATTGGAAAGCGATCCCATTTTGATATGCACAGTTGCGCATGTCAAACGGACGCGCCGGAGCGTGCGGGTCCACACTGACACGGACAGCGGTTGCCCGTGCGGTGGAACGTCGGTTGGGCAGGGCCGATAGTCTGTCTTCGTATCGTTGCGTCCGTGCAAAACAATGGCCTGAACGCACAATCCGACTCGTAGTGGATGGAGAATTCTCGAGTGGCACCCAAGTCGAAGGTGGACACCGTTGCCAACCTCGCCAAGCGCCGGGGTCTGGTGTACCCGAGCGGTGAGATCTACGGAGGCACCAAGTCGGCCTGGGACTACGGTCCGCTGGGCGTCGAGCTCAAGGAGAACATCAAGCGCCAGTGGTGGCGGTCGATGGTCACCAGCCGCGAGGACATCGTCGGCCTCGACTCGTCGGTGATCCTGCCGCGCCAGGTCTGGGTGGCCTCGGGTCACGTCGGCGTGTTCAACGATCCGCTGGTCGAGTGCTTGAACTGCCATCACCGCTTCCGGCAGGACCACCTGCAGGAGGCGTACGCGCTCAAGCACAAGATCGACGATCCGGACACGGTCACGATGGACCTGCTCGCGTGCCCGAACTGCGGCACCGTCGGCAAGTGGACCGAGCCGCGCGACTTCAACATGATGCTCAAGACCTACCTCGGCCCGATCGAGTCCGAGGAGGGCATGCACTACCTGCGGCCCGAGACCGCGCAGGGCATCTTCGTCAACTTCGCGAACGTGATGACCACCGCGCGCAAGAAGCCGCCGTTCGGCATCGCCCAGATCGGCAAGAGCTTCCGCAACGAGATCACCCCCGGCAACTTCATCTTCCGCACCCGCGAGTTCGAGCAGATGGAGATGGAGTTCTTCGTCAAGCCGGGCGAGGACGCGGAGTGGCACAAGTACTGGATCGAGACCCGTTTCTCCTGGTACACCGACCTCGGCATCAACCCGGACAACCTGCGGCTCTACGAGCACCCGAAGGAAAAGCTGTCGCACTACTCGGCGGGCACCACCGACATCGAGTACCGCTTCGGCTTCCAGGGCAACGAGTGGGGTGAGCTCGAAGGCGTCGCCAACCGCACCGACTTCGACCTCAAGACGCACTCCGAGCACTCCGGCACCGAGCTCAGCTTCTTCGACCAGACCACCAACGAGCGCTACGTGCCCTACGTCATCGAGCCCGCGGCCGGCCTGACCCGTTCGCTGATGGCGTTCCTGGTCGACGCCTACGCCGAGGACGAGGCGCCGAATGCCAAGGGCGGCGTGGACACTCGCACGGTGCTGCGCCTGGACCGCAGGCTCGCCCCGGTCAAGGCGGCGGTACTTCCGTTGTCGCGCAACGCGGATCTGACGCCTAAGGCGAAAGACCTTGCCGCGCAACTGCGCCGGAACTGGAACGTGGAGTTCGACGACGCCGGCGCGATCGGCCGCCGCTACCGCAGGCAGGACGAGATCGGCACCCCGTTCTGCATCACGGTCGACTTCGACACCCTCGACGATCAGGCGGTGACCATCCGCGAGCGCGACTCGATGACGCAGGAGCGGATCGCGCTGGACAAGGTGGAGGGCTACCTGGCTCAGCATCTGCTGGGTTCCTGAGCTTCGACCGAACGACCCGCACCGGATGATCGGTGCGGGTCGTTCGTCGTTTCAGCGCGTCGGCGGCAGCGGGGGAGTCGGTGGGGTCGGCGGGATCTGCGGACGTTCCGAGCCGGAACCGTTGCCGCGCACCGTGATTCCGATCGCCGTCGGGATGAGCAACGCCATACCCCAGGGCACGGCCACCCAGAACGGCCAGAAATAGCCCGCGCCGGTGGCCACCCAGATCAACAGAGTCAGCATGTTCACGAAAACCCAAGGGGTCCACATGATGACGGCCCACTGCGGTATCCGCTTCACGTCGCGGGAGCGCGAAACGCGCTGCGCCGGCAGGTCGGCCAGCACCGGATTCAGCTCGCCATAGGTCTTGGCGGAATACACCTGTTGCAGCCGGTCGTCGTATTCGTGCAGCGTCAGCCTGCCCTCGTTCATCGCGTGCCGCAGTTGTTCGACGACTTTTTCGCGGTCGGCATCAGACGCCCGCACATTCTCCGCTCCCACGGTTGTCAGCGTAGGACGGTTCCGGGCGATCCGCCCTCCAATTGCCGGTCTGCGGGTTTTCGGCCGTGGCGCCCGGGAAATATCCGGGCCGGGCGGTCCGTTGACGCTCGATGTGCCGTTAGTCACCGAATCGAGGAGCTCAGCATGGCAAGAGCGGTGAAGTTCGATCGATATGGCGGGATCGACGAGTTGCGGGTGGTCGAGGTGCCGACGCCGACCGCCGGGCCTGGGCAGGTGGTGGTCGCCGTGGTCGCGGCGGGCATCAATCCGGGCGAGGCGTCCATCCGCAGCGGGGCGTTGCACGATCGCTGGCCGTCGACGTTTCCGTCGGGGGAGGGGACCGATTTCGCCGGACGCGTCGTCGAGCTCGGGGCGCAGGTCGGGGGGATCGAGGTCGGGGACGAGGTGCTCGGGTTCACCGACGAACGCGCCAGTCACGCGACACATGTGGTGGTGCCGTTCGCCCAGGTGACGCCCAAGCCCGCCGGGCTGGACTGGGATGTGGCCGGCGCGTTGTATGTCGCGGGCACAACGGCTTTCGCGGCTATTCGAGCGGTAGAGGCGAACGCGGGCGACACGGTGGTCGTGTCCGGCGCCGCCGGCGGGGTCGGCTCGATCGCGGTGCAACTGCTGCGGGCGCGCGGGGCCGAGGTGATCGGGATCGCCGGCGAGGCGAACCACGGCTGGCTGCGGAAGGTCGGCGTTACGCCGGTCGCGTACGGTGACGGGCTGATCGATCGGCTCCGGGCCGCCGCGCCGGACGGTGTGGACGCGTTCATCGATACGTTCGGTGCCGACTACGTGGACATCGCCGTAGAACTCGGCGTTCCGGTCGACCGAATCGACACCATCATCAACTTCGCCGCCGTCGAGAAGTACGGCGTGAAGGCCGACGGCAACGCCGCCGCGGGCACCATCGATGTGCTCACCGAGCTGGCCGACCTCGCCGCGGCAGGCACCATCGAGGTGCCGATCGCCGCCGTGTACCCGCTCGACAAGGTCCAAGACGCGTACCGCGAGCTGGAACAGCGGCACACCCGCGGCAAGATCGTCCTGCACCCCTGACTTCCCGCACCACTCTTGATTTCCCGCACCGAGAATCGCATGCAATTCTCGGTGCGGGAAGTCAGAAGTAGTGCGTTTGTAATGGTGTATGTGCGCGCGGTCGGCGCGGTGCCGGTGACGGATAGCAGCAGAGGTCGGCGGCGGCACGGCTGGAACCAGGCGTACGGCATCGATTCCGGGCGGTAGGCGCCGCCGCGGCGTGCAGGCCGTCACGGACTATCGCCAAGCTGTTCGTGGTCAGCGCCGCGGCACTGACCAGTCGGCAGCTGTTCGCTGCTAGTCGGGGACGTCCCAGAAGGCGAGTTCGTGGCGCATGCCTTCGCGGAACAGGGTTTTCGCGCGGTCCGGGTCTGGGCCGGCTTCGTCGATCATTTGGGCGCAGCGGCGGGTGAGGGCGGCGAAGGCGGGGTCGGCGTAGGTGTCGACCCAGCGGCGGTAGCGCGGCTCGGCGGGCGGGTTCTCGGCGAGCCGGGCGCCCAGCGTGGAGTAGCCCCACATGCACGGGTAGAGGGCCACGAGGCCTTCGGCGTAGTCGGCGGCCGAGTCGAGCAGGAACGTCGTATATGCCTCGCAGGCAACGCCTTTGGTGACACCACCGAGGTCGGCGCCGAACTCCGCGGCCAGTGAGCGGTGCAGCGCCAGCTCGTCGTGATAGGTGGCGTGCGCAAGGTCCACCAGGTCGCCGAGGTGCGCCGGCGGGGCCTGCCAGGCCAGGCGGCTGAACACGCGGACATAGTCGAGCAGGAAGAGGTAGTCCTGCTCCAGCCAGGAACGGAAGACCGGCTCGGGCAGGTCGCCCTTGGCGATGCCCGCCACGGTGGGGTGCTCGAGCTGATGCTCGACCAGCGGGCGGCCGAGTTCTTCCAGATGTGCGGCGAGACTCATGTCGTCCAGTCTCGCGCATCCGTTCGTTTGCGCCCCGGCCGGTGTTGCCGCACGCTTGCGAGGTGTTTCGGGATGAGGATGCGATGGTGCGTGTGCTGGCGCCGTCGGAACAGCGGTTCGTCCGTCACGGCACCTACACGGGCCGATCGGTGTCGGTGGCGGGCGAGCTCGATGTGGCGGCGTTGAAGGAAGCTTTCGCCGCATTGCAGGTGGCGTTTCCGGTGGTGCTCTGCCGGATCGGGGAGGACGCGGCGGGCACGGGATATCTACTGCGCCCGGGGGATTCGCCGATCGAGGCTTCGGTGACCGAGGGTGACGTGGAGACTGTGGGTTTGCCGGCGACGCCGGTGAACCCGGAAACGCAGCTGGCGTATCTGGACGCGGTGGTGTCCGGCGCGGATCGATGGCGGGTCACCTTGTTCGCGCATCACAGCATCGCCGACGCCGGGCATTGCGTCGAACTGTTGTCGCGGTTCTGGGGTTTCTATACCGATATCGTCGAATCCGCGCCGATAAGTGTTGTGCCGCAGGAGTATCCGCAATCGTTGGAGTGGCATGCGGCCAGGCGCGGGATTGTCGCGGACGCGGTGTCCGGCTTCGAGGCGGTGACCGAGCCGCTGCCCGCGGCGGCAGCGGCTGTGCCCGTCGGTGATCCGGCGCCCAGCTCGCTTGCCCGGCCCGAGCGTGTTCGGCTGGATGAAGCGACGACGGCACGGATCGTGGCGCTGGGCCATCGCCGGGGTGTCAGCGTGAACGGGTTGATCACGGCGGCGCTGCTTCGTGCGTACGCCTCCGAAACACCCGATGCCACAGCCGGTCCGGTACCGCTGGGATGCCTGTACCCAGTGGATATGCGGGCCCGCCTGGACCCGCGAGTGGCACCCGCCGAGGGCACCAACATGGCCGGACTCGCGTCGTTCGCCGCCGATATCGATCTCGCGGGCAGCGTTCTCGAACTGGCCCAACGGATTTCGGAAAGACTGAGCGCGGACCTGGCCGCAGGCATCGTGCAACAGTCAGTCCTGCACTTCCCCGACTTCTACGGCCCCAACCGAATCCACTCCCTGGCCGGCCACATCGCGATCACCAACACCGGCGCCGTACCCCGATTCCGAACCCCCGCCGGCCTCACCCTGACCGACTACGAAATCGTCTACCTCTCCGCCCACCCCAAGCCCTCCACCGGCGCCTCCGCCGCAATCACCTTCCTCGTCTACACCTTCCACGGCCAACTAGCCGTCGGCCTCCTCGGCGGCGCCGACGCAGACCGCATGCTCACTGCGATACGCCGAGAGCTGACCGCGTTATCCACCGAGATGATCGAGGAGTAGTTGCCGATCGCCGAAGCAATCGATCGCATCACCGCGAATCGCTACGGAGGGTCGGCGACGAGTAGGCCCGCCCATCGATGACCGCCCCGCGGACCGAATGCTCGCCGTGGTCGCGACGCGGCGAGTCAGCCTCGTCGGCAAGCTCACTTGAGCAGCTTCCAGCGGCCAGTGGCGCACGCCGTTCGCGCAGTTCGGGCACAGCTTGGTCGCGCTCATCGCCTACGAACTGGCTCGCAGGCCGTGCGCCGAGGCGCACCCAAACCGACGCACCTGCTCGTCTCGGGCAGGCGGGCGCCGCAGGTCCCCGCGCGGGTGCCCCTCATCCACGAGGCGGACGAGGCCGAATTCGCCGACGTCCGGAGTCTCGGCGGAACCCTGTCGACTTCGGCGTACGCGGGGCAAGATCGAGCAGTATCACGCCTGCTCGAATGGCGTGGGAACCGTTGCTCGCGCCGTGTCCATTGCTGGTCTGGTCGCCGCGCCCGACTGTCGCAGGGCGGCGATACATCCCGCGCGGCAAGTGCTGCTCGTAGCTGACGCAGGTGGGGTTGCCCTGGTCGGTGCGGCGCGGGCGATCGGTGATGAGCGCGTCGGCCTGCGGGGACCGGGGTTACCTGTCGATGCGCGTCCCCGCAGAGTGGTCGCCCGCCGCAGGCACGGGTGCAAACCTCGCCGGGCTCACGGCGATTTCAGTCAATCACCTTCGAGCGCTCGACATTGGCGTACGCGGGCGAGCTCGAGCGATGTCCCTTCCAGTCGAATGGCGCCGGACCGTATTGCGTTCATTCCTGGTTCGGCTGTCGCGCTCCCCACGGCTGCTGGAGCAGGACTGTACTGCGTTCATTCCTGGTTCGGCTGTCGCCCCACGACTGCTGGCGCGGGACTGTATTGCGTTCATTCCCGGCAGCCGTCGCGCCCCCACGGCTGCCGGAGCGAGGGACTGTACTGCCGTCATTCCCCGGTCCGGCCATCGCGCCTCGGCGGCTGCTGGAGTGGGACCACGTCCTACCCCTGCGGTCTCAGGGGGTCCCCAATCGCGGTGACCTGCGGATCGCCGTTCGTGTGCGGTCGCGTAGAGCCGGCTGGCTGGGCGGTGCCGGGGAGCGAAAGCGGATGGCCGGTGTGGTCGTTCGGGCAGAATGCTGGGTGACAGCGGACGATCGGGTTGGAAGCGGGTGTGCCGGCGGTGGTGACGAACGGAGACCGGGGGAGCGGGGTCGGTGCGGCGGCGGTCGGGCTGGCGGCGCTGGGGGTGGGCGAGGCGATCGCCGCGACCAGGGGTGGCTCGCTGATCGATACCCTGGGGCGGGCGGCCATCGACGTTGCGCCGGTGCCGGTTGTCGAGGTCGCCGTCGCGAAGTCCGGCCGGCACGACAAGATCGCTACCCGGTTGGGCATCGGCGCGGGTGTGGTCGCTGCGGCCGTTGGGCTGGCCGCTGTGCCCGAGCGGTTGCGGACACCGGTCACGGTGGCGGCCGGTGCGGGCGCCGCGGCCTTGGCGACCCGGCTGGCGAGCCGCTCCACCTCCACGGTGGCCGGCGCTGTGGCGGCCGGCGGAGTGCTCGCCGCGGGCTTGCGCAGAAGACCGCGCGGCCTGCTCGGCGGGTTGGCCTGGCTCGCGACGGGCGCGGGTATGTTCGCGGCCGCGCACACCCTGCACCACGATCTGGACCGCAAGCAGGACAACGATATTCGCCGGATCGGTCCGATGGGCGCGCTGGGCGTCGTGCCGCAGGATGGGCTCGAGGACGAGCCGGGCCTGTCCCCATTGGTCACCGCCGCCCGTCGAATGTACGTCGCCGACGTCAATCTCCGCCCGCCGCGGATCAATCCGGCGCACTGGCGACTGTCCGTCACCGGCAAGGTCGCGCACCCTCTGCGCCTGACGCTGAACGAATTAGCCGAAGACGCAGTCGAATTCGACGCCGTGATGGTGTGCGTCCACAATCACCCCGGCGAGGGCCGGGCCGCCAACGGCCGCTGGTTCGGTGTACCCCTGTCCGACCTGCTGAAGCACGCCATCCCCGAATCCGGCGCCACCCGCCTGGTCACCAGGGCCGTCGACGGCTACACGATCTCCCTGCCGCTCGAGCCGCTGCGCTCCGGCGAATGGCCCGGCTACGTGGTGATCGGCATGAACGGCGAACCCCTCACGCCCGCACACGGATTCCCCGCCCGCGTCTTCGTTCCCGGCCTGTACGGCCAGTACACCGGCGCGAAATGGCTCGGCGAACTGGAACTCACCGACGACGAGCACGTCGACTACTGGTGGCGCCGCGGCTGGCCCGCAGGCCCGCTCCGGGTAACCCCGCAGGCTCGCATCGACGTCACCGCCCCCGGCCGGGCCGCGGCGGGCACCACCACGATCGCCGGAGTGGCCTGGGCCCCGCCGCACGGCGTCGCCGGTGTAGAAGTCCGGGTCGGCGAAGGCGATTGGCGCCCAGCCGATCTCGGCACCGAACTTGCCCCCGCCGCCTGGCGTCGCTGGCGCATCGCAGTCGAGCTCCCACCGGGCGAACACCAGGTGCAGGCCAGAGCGATCAGCCGCTCCGGCGAGGTTCAGGAAGGCCGCCACCGCCCACCTTTCCCCACCGGCCCCTCCGGCTTCCACACCATCACCGTCGAGGTCTGACGGCCAAAGCGCTGACGACACAGCCATACCCCGCTGTCTACATCGGCCTCAAAGCGCGGAGGAGCCGCCGCTGACCGGTGCGGCAACTCCAGCGGTAAGCCGCTCTCCCCAGAGTCGCACTGCGCCAACGCGTTCGGCGGCGCTGGAGTCGCTGCTCGGCCGGGCACAGCCGTCGGCGAACTGGTCAGCAGGTTGCAGCGGCGTCAGAAGCGTTGAGGTTTAGGTCGATTTGTCATGCGCGCGCTGCCCGTACGGCCGTCGCCCAGCTCATCGACGCACTTGCCGCAGCTGGGTACCTGAGCCTGACCAGGCGCGATAATCAGTACTTCGCCAAGGACTTCGGTAGGTCGTCAGCTCAATGAACCGTTCTCCCAACGAGATCCGCACCAGCTCGAAATATGAAGCCGGTGCGGATCCCGAGCGAGCGTGCCGATTCTGAACCCGACGCCCACGCCTACTTCGGGACGATCGGTTCCTGGAGTTCGGTGACCCAGCCGCTCGGGTCCTCGGTGTAGACCAGGGTCACCTCGCGGCTGGCGCCGCTCAGCCGGTAGCCGTTGTCGTCGACCCAGCGCCCGAGCGCCTGCCAGGGCTCCAGGACCTCGTACATGCTGCCGCGGTGCACCACCGTGGCGGCCTGGGCGACGGCGGGCAGGTCCACGACAGAGAAATCGTGGCCCTCGGTGCTGTCGAGGTTTACCGGGACCGCGGCATGTGCCAGCACCGAACCGTCTTCCCGCTCGTCGTAGTACGCGATGGCGTACCCGGCGATCGGGATCCCGGCGTTCTCCAGCCGTTTGCAGACGTCTTCGAACAGCGGCCCGATGACCGGGCCGATCGATTCCGGCTCGAAACTGGCGGCGACAGCGGTCAATTCGGCTACCCGAACCGCCGGGATGGACTTGATGATCACATCATGGACAGGCATGGCGCCCTCTTTCTCGATGATGCGGAGCCTCGTTTCGACCTGGACCAGCCTGGCCCGGTCACCCGCGATGCGCTGCTCGAGCTCGGCTCGGCGCAGGGTCAGCATGCCGCGCAGTTCCGCGCCGCTGACCTGGTCGTCCAGAATCCGGCCGACCTGCTCCAGGGTGAAGCCGAGATCCTTCAGTGCGACAAGGCGATTGAGCCGGGCCAGCTGCCCGCCGGAGTAGAAGCGGTAGCCGCTGTGCTCGTCGACCCGATCGGGGCGTAGTAGTCCGATCGCGTCGTAGTGGCGCAGCATGCGCACCGACACCCGTCCGTGTCTGGCGAAGTCTCCGATGGTGAACATAACGACTCCTGGTCTATGACCTCACACGGTGTCAGGGTCAAGCGCGTCAGAATCGGCCGCCGCGGCTGATCCGGCGGGACCCGCCGGAACCACCGTAAGAGCCGGCGCTCCAGCCGCCGGACCCGGATCGACTCCCGCCGCTCGCCGCTCCGCGCAGCAGTCCGTCGATCAGGATGCCGCCGAGCACCGCGCCCGCCTGCGACGATCCCGACACCGGCTGGGCCGACTCCCAGGCCCGCACGCTGGCCTGGGCGGCCTGCAACGCGCGTCCGGCGAGGTCGGCGGCGGACTGGGCGCTGGTCAGCGCTTGCGCCGGGTCGGTGGTGCTGTGCTGTTGTGCCGCATCGAGATTGCGCTGCGCCTCGGACAGCCGGGTGCGGGCCTCGGCGTCGATGCCGCCGCGCCGGGTGGTGATGTAGTCGGTCGCGGCGCCGACGCGTGCGCGGGCGTCAGTGAGCGCCTGGTCGAGCCTGCGCCGCAGGTCCTCCGCGGCGAGCTTGCGGTCGGTAGCGGCGGCAATGGCGCGGTCCAGATCGCCGTCGGCGGCCACCGCGTCGTGGAAGGCGTCGAGCGGATCCGCCGTCGCGGCGGCAGCGGCCTTGTCCAGGATGGTCTGCGCGGTCGCAGTCGCGGCGGCGAGTTCCTGTCCGCCGTAGCCGGAAAGCTCTGTGGCGGAGGCGATATCGCGACGCAGGTCGTCGAGTACCGCAGGCAGTCCGTCGCGGGCCTGCTGAATGTTGGCGGACGCGTTGTCGATTCCGTCGAGCAGCGTGCGCGCCTGGCCGACGGCCGCCTCCGCCGAGCGAATCGCGGCCACCGCCCCGCCCTGCTTGCCCACCGGCTGCGTCAGCGCCGCACGCCCCGCATCGATGTTCTGCTCCGCGAAGGTGATTCGTTCCTTCGCCATGGTCACGTTGTCGTGAATCGGGGCGAGCACGCTGGCCGGATGCGCGGCGGTGAGCCGGGACAGTTCCGCCTCGGACGCGGGCAGCCGGCTCTTCAGCTCGAC
Source organism: Nocardia sp. NPDC006044 (assembly GCF_042871115.1). Taxonomy (NCBI): domain Bacteria; kingdom Bacillati; phylum Actinomycetota; class Actinomycetes; order Mycobacteriales; family Nocardiaceae; genus Nocardia; species Nocardia sp. NPDC006044. Next base: position 649,093 of record NZ_JBIAID010000003.1, on the reverse strand, counting down.
GAGATCCCGGGTCAGTCCGTCCAATCGGTCGCCGGCATTGATCAGCAGGTTGCGCATGGCGTCGAATTCGGCCACCTGAGCGTCGAGTTCGCGATCGGCGCGTCCGACCGTGCCGATCAGGTCGACGAGCAGTGTGCGCTGTTCGTCCGGCGTCTCCGGAATGTCGTCATCGAGTCGCTGCCGGATGGAGAACGCTTTGGACGCGGCGGCTTTCGCATTGCCGAGCGCGGTGCTGAACGGCAGCGTGGCGGTCGCACCGAACTCGTCGGTCGCCAACTCCAATTCCTCCGCGCTGGTCCGGACCGCATTGTCGATCTCGACCAGTGCCTCCCGCGAACGCGCGTGCAGCGCCTCCAGCGAAAGCGCACCCAGCGCGGTGGTGTTGTCCGGGTCCACCTCGCGCGCGACCGCGAGTTCGGCCTTCGCCCGGTCCCGCCGCCGCTTGCGTGCGAACAGCACCAGCCCGCCCACCACCAGCACGATCAGCACGCCGACGACGAACAGGAACGTGACGTTGACGCCCCCGCCCCGCATCGCCGACTGCACGCCCTCCGCGGTCTCGACCCCGGCGTCGGCCCATCGCCCGTCCCGCAGCGCGGGCTCCACCTCCCGCGTGAGCAGACTGTTCAACTCGGAATCGCTGACCCCGCTGGGCAATTCGCCGGCGAACCAGTACGAGCGATCCTGCGTGGCGACCGCGAGCAGCAGATCCCGGCTGCCGAACCCGGACTTCGCCGCCGTCCGCTCGGCCCACACCTCCGGCCCCAGTTCGCCGAAATCGTGCACATAGACCACCCACAACCGCACCTGCTGATCGGCATACAACTGATCCACCGCCGACCGCACCCGGTCGACCTGCCCACCGTTGAGCGCGTTCGCCGAATCGACCACATAGGTGTCCATCCGCAGCGGCGCCTCCGCCACCCCGGCCGGCGCACCGACCAGCACGGCCCCGGCGAACAACACGCCCAGCACCACCCAGGACGTCCAGCGGGCAACACGATTCGGCAGCGACATGGCACGAATCTAGCGCGCGACCTCGCCGACCGAGCCGAAGACGACCGGCAGGCGCGCGCGGAATGGCAGGGGCGGGCGGCGGTCGATAGCATCGTCGGTGTGATCACCATCGATCGCCCGTATACCGGTCATGTCTCGCCGGGTTCCGATCCGCAGCAGCGTGACGTATCGGGTGCCAGCATCGTCAAGCTGTCCGTCGGCGGCATGGACAACAACTGTTATCTGGTGCAGTGCGCCGCCACCGGCGCGGCCCTGCTCATCGACGCCGCGAACGAGGCCGACCGCGTCGAGGAACTCATCACCGTCGTGGCGCCGGGCCAGATCGCGATGATCGTCACCACGCATCAGCACCCGGACCACTGGCAGGCGCTGAAGCAGGCGACCGCCGCCACCGGCGCACCCACCGCCGCACACGAACTCGACGCCGGACCCCTCCCGGTCCGCCCCGACCGCCTGCTCGCCGACGGTGACCACATCGCCGTCGGCGAGCTGGACCTCGAGGTCATCCACCTCTGCGGCCACACCCCCGGCTCGGTCACCCTCGCCTTCACCGACGGCGACGGCCGGGTCCATCTGTTCACCGGCGACTCCCTTTTCCCCGGTGGTCTCGGCCGCACCACCAGCCCGGCGGATTTCGAGTCCCTCTACCGCGACGTCACCACCAAACTCTTCGCCCGCTACCCCGACGACACCGTCGTCTACCCCGGCCACGGCGACGACACCACCCTCGGCGCCGAACGTCCGCAGCTGTCCGAGTGGCGGGAACGCGGCTGGTAGCCGGGATTCGCGCCCACCTGACTCGGGTAGATCCCCGAACAACGCGTGCGTCGCGCACCTACTGGCAGACTTGGGGAGTGGATTCGCCAACGATGCGCGCACGAGCCGATGCGCCGCCCGGTCCCGTCCCGTCGCGAGGGTTCGGCGCGGGAGTGCTGCGGTGGGTTCGACGGCTCTTCGTCGGCTCGGTGCTGATGGGTCTGGTGCTGGTCGGCGGGACCGCCTTCCGGGTGTGGCAGGTGGCGCGCATCGACGATTACACGACCGCCGACGCCATCGTGGTGCTCGGTGCCGCGCAATACTCCGGCACCCCGTCGTCGGTGTTCGAGGCGCGACTCGACCAGGCCTATCGGCTGTTCCGGCTCGGGGTGGCGCCGCGAGTGATCACCGTCGGCGGTAAGCAGGAGGGTGATCTCTACACCGAAGCGGCGTCCGGCAAGAACTACCTCCAGGCGCGCGGGGTGCCGAGCGACAAGATCCTGGCCGTCGAGACCGGCTCGGACACCTTGCGCAGCATCGAGGCGGTCGCGACGGCGATGCAGGCCCGGGACATGGGCTCCGCGGTGCTGGTCAGCGACCCGTGGCATTCGCTGCGCACCCGCACCATGGCCCGCGACGAGGGCCTCGACGCCTGGACCGCGCCGACCAGGACCGGCCCCGCGGTCTACACCCGCGAGTCGCAGGCGCACGGAATCGCCAGGGAGACCGGCGCTCTGCTCTGGTACCAGCTCACCCATTTCGCCGCGGACTTCCGATATACGGCAGGACAGTAGTGGACGGTTATACCGAGCACGATTGCGAACGACTCGTCACCGAGCGCGCCAAAACCGCCGGATTAGGCCCGCCGCGTAGCGAATTCGAGACCGGCCATCGCACGGAATTCGCGCGCGACCGGGCCAGGGTGCTGCACTCCGCGGCGTTGCGCCGGCTCGCCGACAAGACCCAGGTCATGGGGCCGCGGGACGGCGATACCCCGCGCACCCGGCTCACCCATTCGATCGAGGTCGCGCAGATCGGCCGCAGTATCGCCGACGGTCTCGGCTGCGACCCGGATCTGGTCGATCTGGCCGGGCTCGCCCACGACATCGGTCACCCGCCCTATGGGCACAACGGAGAACGGGCGCTCGACGTGTTCGCCGACGCGCACGGCGGTTTCGAGGGCAACGCGCAGAATCTGCGCATCCTCACCCGCCTCGAACCGAAGGTGCTCGACGCCGACGGGGTCAGCGCCGGGCTGAACCTGACCCGTGCCTCGCTCGACGCGGCGCTCAAATACCCTTGGGGCAGAACGGGTCCCGGAACCAAGTTCGGCGCCTACGACATCGACACCGATCGACTCGACTGGATTCGCAAGGGTGCCCCCGAGCGGCGCCGCAGCTTGGAATGCCAGATCATGGACTGGTCCGACGATGTCGCGTACTCGGTGCACGACGTCGAGGACGGGGTGATCGCCGGGCGCATCGACCTGCGCGCGCTGGCCGATCCCGCCGAGCAGGACGCGCTGGCCAGCCTCGGCCGGCACAAGCACTACTCCCTGTCGGCGGACGAACTGGTCGCCGCCGCGCAACGACTATCCGAGCTACCCGTCGTCGCCGCGGTCACCGTCTACGACGGCACCCTCGCCAGTTCGGTTGCGCTCAAACGCCTCACCAGTGAGTTGGTCGGCCGCTTCGCCACCGCCGCCATCACCGCGACCCGGGAGACCGCGGGCAGCGACAACCTCTCCCGCTACGGCGCCGACCTCGAGGTCCCACACGTGGTCGCCGCCGAGGTGGCGGTGCTCAAGACGGTCGCCCTGCGCTACGTCATGTCCGACCCCGATCACAAACTCCGCCAGGCCGCCCAGCGCGACCGCATCCACGCCGTCGCCGAGGGCCTGCTCGCCGCCGCGCCGCACAGCCTCGACCCGATGCTGCTGCCATGGTGGGAGGCCGCCGCCGATGACACCGCGCGCGTGCGCGTGATCGTGGATCAGATCGCGTCCTACACCGAGAGCAGGCTGGAACGCGTCGCGGCCGAACTCGGCGCCTGAATTCGCTGCCGAACTCCGTCGCCTGGGTGCGCCGCCGAACTCCGTTCACGGTGCCTCCGCTGACCCCGTGCCGGTCGGTGTGACGAGAACTACGCGCCGCGTCGAAGTGGTCGAGGACGGCTCGGCCCTGACCGATCCGACGCTGATCGGATTCTCGATCCGGCCGCCGCGCACTGCCGGGTTCCTCCTGAGCGTGCCCTCGGAGTTGCCGGTAGAGCCGGAGCCGTGGGTGAAACGTCGGTCCCGGCGGGTAGGCTCACTGCCGTGGCCGGACGACTCCCAGATCGCGATATCGCGGCGATACGTGACCGCGTCCGCATCGAAGACATTGTGGGGGAGTACGTCGCGCTGAAGCGCGCGGGCGCGGACTCCATGAAGGGCCTGTGCCCGTTCCATGACGAGAAGTCGCCGTCGTTCCACGTGCGGCCGAATCATGGCCTCTTCCACTGCTTCGGCTGCGGTGAGGGCGGTGACGTCTTCGCGTTCCTGCAAAAGATCGACCATGTCGGCTTCGTCGAAGCGGTCGAGCAGATGGCCGACCGGATCGGCTACCAGATCAACTACGAGGGCGGCGGCACCTCGGTGCAGCGCGACCGCGGCACCCGCTCCCGGCTGATCGCCGCGAACGCCGCCGCGCACGAGTTCTACATGGCGCAGCTGCGCGAGCCCGGTGCCGAGACCGCCCGCAAGTTCCTCACCGACCGGAATTTCGATGCCGCGGCCGCCCAGCAGTTCGGCTGCGGTTACGCGCCCGCAGGGTGGGACACGCTGACGAAACACCTGCTGCGCAAGGGTTTCGAGTTCAAGGAGCTGGAGGGCGCCGGCCTGTCCAGGCAGGGCCAGCGCGGCCCGATCGACCGGTTCCACCGGCGGCTGCTCTGGCCGATCCGCAACCTCGGCGGAGACGTCATCGGGTTCGGTGCGCGCAAGCTCTTCGACGACGACACCATGCCGGGCAAGTACATCAATACCCCGGAAACGATTCTGTACAAGAAGTCTCAGGTGCTGTTCGGCCTCGACCTGGCCAAGCGGGACATCGCCAAGGGGCATCAGGCCGTGGTCGTCGAGGGCTACACCGACGTGATGGCCATGCACCTGGCCGGAGTGAAGACCGCCGTCGCATCCTGCGGCACCGCGTTCGGCGAGGAACACCTCGCGCTGCTGCGCCGGCTGCTGCTGGACGACAACTTCTGGCGTGGCGAGATCATCTACACCTTCGACGGCGACGCGGCGGGGCAGGCAGCGGCCCTGAAAGCCTTTGCCGGAGACCAGAAGCTGGCCGGGCAGACCTATATCGCGATCGCGCCCGACGGGCAGGATCCGTGCGAGCTACGCCAGCACTCCGGTGACGGCGCGGTCCGCGATCTGGTCGCGCGGCGAACCCCGTTGTACGAGTTCGTGATTCGCGGACTGCTCGCCGACCACAACCTGGATACCGCCGAGGGGCAGGTCGAGTCGCTGCGCCGGGCGATTCCGGTGGTCGCGCAGATCAAGGACAACGCGTTGCGCAAGGCGTACGCGACGAAGCTGGCCGGGTGGGTCGGCTGGGACGATATTCAGACCGTGGTGCGCCGGGTCGGTGACGAGGCCAAGCGCAATCGGATGGGCGGCGGTGGCGCCGGTGGACGGCAGGCGCCGGCCGCGAAGCAAGCCGAGGTAGTCACCGAACAGCCTGCGGCGCGGCCCAACCCGAACGATCCGACGTTGATGCCGCAGCGGCAGGTGCTGGCCGCCGCGTTGCAGTATCCGGCGATGGCCGGGGCGGTCTTCGACTCGCTGGAGGCAGACGCCTTCACACATCCCGCTTACGCGGCGGTCCGGCTGCTGATCGCCGAGGTCGGCGGCACCGCGGCCGGGCTCGGCGGCGCCGAGTGGGTCAATGCGATCGCGGATCGGACCGACGATCTGACCATGCGCGCGTTGCTGTCCGAACTGGCGAACGAGCCACTACCGGTGAAGAACGCGGCCGACATCCCGAGGTTCGTCGCCGGCGTGCTGGCGCGCACACAGGAAGCCTGGGTGGGCAGGCAGATCGCTGAGCTCAAGTCGAAGCTGCAACGAGTGTCGTCCACCGAGGAGCCCGAGGCCTATATGGCGTTGTTCGGCGATCTGGTGGCACTGGAGCAGTATCGGAAGAGTCTGCTGACCCAGGCCATGGGCAACCACGACGATTTCGCCACCAGGACTTAGCGGCCGTCTCGGCATCCCGCGGTCGGCCGGATGATCAGGGCGCTGTCCTCAGCGACGCAGCTGATCCTGCGGTACCAGAATCGTGGTGCGCTCGTCCAGCGGCTCCATCGGTTCCAGCCGCGGCTTCGTGCTGAGCTTGTCCGACAACTTCTGCCTGCCGACCAGCACCAACTTGCGGGTCACCGGGCTTTCCGACAGCGCACGGGTCGCGGCGCTGATCTGCTCGTAGCGAGCCCGCCCGGCCTTGCTGCCGAGTACATACCCGGCCGCCACGCCGATGATCAACCGCAGCATCTCGATGTGCTCCTCCCAGTTGCCTGTTCGCGCCCCTATCCTGCCCGACGCACGATGGCCGTGTCGATCCGGATAGGACTGCGCGGGCGAATTCGGCAACCCCTCCCGCAAAGCGCAAGGGAGCGGCCAGAATCGAGCCCATGACGGGCCTCTTGCTGACCGCCGAGCGCCGGACCGAACTCGCGGCGCTGCTCGACGACGATCGACGACTCCGCGCCGAGTATCCGAGGGTGGCCGACTACCTCGACACCGCGCCCCGGCTGGCCGGCACCGGTGACGCGGATGCGGACGCGGCGTTCGATCTGCGGTTCGTGCACTTCATGACCGGCGGAGGGACCGCGAATCCGTACTGGGACATCGTCGGGCCGTCCGTGACCGTGGACGGAGGTCGTCGCGTGGTGAACGGTGGCCGGGCCAACGGGAGCGCACGTCTGGGCTACGCGCAGACGATCTTGCAGGCCGGGTACGCCTACGCGATACCGTCGCCGGAAACGCTGTGCTGGGTCGCGCGGTTCGCACAGGGGAGACGGGTGCTGGAGCTGGGTGCCGGTCGCGGGTACTGGGCGTGGCAACTCGCGCGCGTGGGAGTCGATGTCGCGGCGTTCGATTCGGCGCCGCCGGACGAGTTCGAGAACCTGTCTTTTCCGGGCACAGCGGGCCAACCGGACGTGTGGCAGCATGTCGGGAATCTCGCCGGCTACGCCACAGAGTCGCACGCCGCGTGCGTACTTCTCCTGTGCTGGCCGCCCGGCTGGGGCGACCCCATGGCTTCGCGCGCGCTGCACGACTTCGAGGAGGCCGGCGGAAACCGGCTGATCTTCATCGGCGAGCCGAAGGGCGGCAAGACCGGAGACGATCCGTTCTTCGAGCGGCTCACCACCGCATGGACGCTGGAAAGCCAAGACCCCGACCATGTTTCGTGGTGGAACCTCGGCGATGTCGCACAGGGGTGGGTGCGCCGGAAGTAGGCCTGGCCGGGCCGGTGACCCGGCCAGGGTACGGAACCGTGATCAGGCGGCGAGTTCTTCTCGCTTGGCCCGATGCTCCTCGCACAGTTGCCGGGTGCTCCGGCGGATCAGCGCCGGGTCCAATCGTTGTGCGAAGGTCAGGTTCTCGTTGCGCCAGCAATCGCCGCATGCGAATTCGCTCATGTCGGCCTCCTAATTCCGTTGCTCAGCGGGGTCGCTGAGGAGTGCCCACTTCGGCACCCGTTCAGCGTCTACGTATTCATACTCGCCCCCGATAGTGGCCGTACCGTTACTTCCATGTGAGAACGGTCGAACTCGCCTGGATTCATGAACCTCTCATCTGGCGTGTTCATCGTCGGCGGCATGGGATATCTGAGAGATCTCACCTTGGCGGCCGCGGCGCTGGTACTCGGTGCGCTGCTCGTCGGCTGTCGGCTGTTGCCCGACGGACTACGTCAGTTGGTCGGCAGTTTCCTGCCTTGGCTGCTGGTGCCGACCCTGCTCCTCGCCGTCGTCGCACTGAGCCTGGGCTCCAAGCTAGGCCTAGCCGCCGTGCTCGCCCCGATCCTGGCCTGGTCGCTGCTCTTCGTACCGCAGCTCATCGAACGCCCCTACCGCGGCGAGTCCGCCGACGCCGTGCGCGTCGCCACCCAGAACCTCGGCGCAACCGGCACCGCCGCCGAATTGATCGACGCCACAGTGATTTCGGTCCAGGAACTCACCGACCGCAACCGCGCCTCCGTCGCCGCCGAACTGGACCCGTCCCACCCCTACGTCGCCACCGTCGGCACCGTAGGCCTCTGGAGCCGCTACCCCCTCGACGACATCGAACGCCTCGACCTGAACCAAGGCTGGGCCCGCGCCCTCCGCGCCCGCATCCACGCCCCCGCCGGCGACATCACCGTCTACGCCGTCCACCTAGGCTCCGTCCGCTTCGGCGAAACCGAATCCCGCAACCGCACCCTGCGCACCCTCACCGACCTGGTCGACCACGACCCCTCCGACCGCCTACTCGTCCTAGGCGACCTCAACACCGCCTCCACCGACCCCCAATTCACCCCACTCACCCGAACCCTCCAAGACGTCCGCACCGGCCTCGCCTTCACCTGGCCCTCCGACTTCCCCCTCACCCGCCCCGACCACATCCTCACCCGAGGTTTCACCCCCCTTGACGCCACCGTCCGCCGAACCCCCGGCAGCGACCACCGAGCCGCCACCGCAACCCTCGCCCCCACCCCACAAGTCAGCAGGTAGAGACGCGATTTGGGCGGGCGGCAGCCCATACGCTAAAGTTTCTCCTCGGCCCGCCTAGCACAGACGGACCGAGGATAGTCCCCTATAGCTCAATTGGCAGAGCAGCCGACTGTTAATCGGCAGGTTTCTGGTTCGAGTCCAGATGGGGGAGCAGTGACCAGGGCGAACGCTACAGTTCGACCCTGGTTTTTTGCTTTTCGGGGTCAGAACGACACGGAAACGACACGCTTTCAGCGCGCGAGGCCGCCCAGAGCGGCGGTGAAGTCGGGGGCTTCGGTGGGCTGGTCGATGTAGTGGCGTTTGGTGACCGAGTCGTTGGCGTGGCCGAGCTGCTGAGCTGCGGCTTGGGGGCCGTACTGCTCGGCGATGAGGGATGCGACGGTCTTACGGAAGGTCTTGGGGGTGACCCAGGCGAACTTCTCGCCGCGTGCTTGGCGCCACAGACGGTTGAAGTTGTGGGGATCCCAGATGCCGCCGTCGCGGTTGGGAAAGACCAAGTCCAGCTCGGTCGCGACTGCTTCGGCCTTGACCCTCCGAAGGGTGTCTATGACGAACTGGGGCAGCACGACGGTCCGGTATCCGGAGTCTGTCTTGGTCCATTCCTGCCGGATCAGTCCTTTGCCCTTGATTCGGATAATGGTGCCGGAGAAGGTGATCCGCGCCGGGGTGCCGTCGAGGTCGATATCGGACCAGCGCAGGGCGAGTGCTTCGCCGGGGCGCGGGCCCGTTCCGAGTTCGACGTCTGCGACGTCGAGGACCCTCGGGTTGCGCTTGGGGCCGTAGGTGTAGGCGGGAGCCCCATCGAGCGGCTCTCCATCTACCCACGCCTTTAGTTGGGCTCGAAGCTCTGTGAGGGTTTGGAGGTCGGCGGCGCGAGGTTTCTGGCGCTTGCGGGGGAGGTCGGCTACTTCGCGGACGGGGTTGCGGTCGATGGCGTCGTGGCGCACGGCCATGCTCATCATCTCGGAGAGGATGACGCGCTGCCGCCGGGCCTTCTCCCGGTGGCCATTGAGCACGATGCGTTTGAGGTATGCGTCGATGCGCGAGGTCGTCGCTTCCCATACCCGCAGGGCGCCCAGCGCCGGTTTGATTTTGACAGTGTCCTTACTGGCCCGGCGGTCGGTGGAGACGTTGATCTCCATTCGGTACAGGTCCAGACTCTGCTCGGTGATGCCTTCCTGCAGGACCTTCTCCGCCAGCCACAGGTCGGCCAAATCGGCGAGCTTCGTGTCCCGGGTGATCAAGCGGCCGCGACCCCCAGAGCGCTGGGTGAGCGCCTTGCGAAGGATGTCCTCGGCTTGCCCCTTCGTGGGACCGAATTTGTGTACTGGGCGGGTGATTCCGTCGTCGTCTCGGTAGCGCGTCGTGGCGCGCCAGCTTCCGTTCGGCTGCCGCTTGGAGGTGATCCGGCCGTAGGTGCCGATAGGCAGCGATTGTCTGGGCATCACTGTCCTTTCTGGGATCGGTCTGGGTGAGTCAGTCCGTTTGAGTGCTTTGCCTGGCTCGACGAAATAGGAGGCGTCGTCGGCGGGCTGGAAGATTGCTGTCTGCGCGTGGACAAGGTCTAGGCACGAAAAACTGCCTCATCGCAACGGATTAAGTCAAGACAAGAAAGATTGCCAATGGGTAGCTGTTGGCGTCTGGTGCTCAGCGATCTCGGCTGCGACCGCGCCGAGGCGGCCGAGTGGGTGGTCGGCGGTGAGAACCTTGGACTGGATCCTCGACTCGCGAAGGTGCACTCTTGTCGAGTTGATCCTGTTCCCAAAGGAGTAGGTCGCTGAGGCGATACCGGCGATATCGACCGATGCGTGCGTATCTCGGTCCCCGCCCGGCCGATGCCCAGACCGCAAGTGTCTTCTTCGGGATTTTCAGACGCGCGGCCAATTCTTCGGTGCTGAGCCACACGTCATCAGGATTCATTTGGCTGTCCTCGGGTGCGAAGAACTCTGTTGTGCAGCATGCTGCGGCACCTCGCAACCGAAAGATGTTGATGCCCAATTGATTACAGGCGTGAAGAGTGGCTGACTCGTCAGATGGGCCCGATCGGACCTGTTCAGCGACGGCTTGGCTGGTAGTCGATCTATTCGAGCGCCCGTCAGCTGGGCAGGTGGCCGGGAGATGATTGTGGGCATGGCAGGTCGCTTTCTGCCCGTCGCACTGATTCTCCCAAAGTCCATGAAACCTGATCTTCGGCCAATGCGCCACAACTAGGTTTACGGACGTTCCGATCTCGAAGGCTCAGCTTGGCTGGACCGGTGATCGTGTCCGACGCAACGCATCGAACTTCATTCCGGCAGGCACGTCGAGGACGTCCTGGCGGGGGCCTCGTTACAACGCCTCCCATTGCCAGGGTCGCGGAACCTGCCCGCGTAGGCACGCGATCCGGTGCTTGGCTTGTCGAGCTGCATTGCCGTTGCCTGCTGATTGGGCGACCGCGAACGCGACCCACCGCAGCTCTTGGATGTCGGCGAGGATTCGGAATCCTGGCCACTCGGTGACGTCATCGCCGCCGTACGCGGTGACGAAAGATTGATAGTCGTCGTAGGGCACGCGGCTGAAATCGGTGTAATCCACACCTAGTTGGGTGAGGTCCCATTCGCGCCGACCGATCGACACCTTGTCGAGGTCGAGCATTGTCGGGATGCCTGAGGCTGGCACTATCAGGTTTCCTTGCCAGGCATCGCCGTGAATCACACAGGGAGAGAGGGTGTTTGGCAAGGAATAGTACCGAGCGTGTAGTCGGGCGTAGTGCTGGAGCAGCCACGTTCGATCGTTCTGGTCGAGCATGTCTGCGGTGTCGATGCGTTCCTCGAGCCCGGTGAAGGGGTCGTAGGCGGGGAGTTCGAATTCGGTTGGAGGTGGCAATGCGTGCAGGGCCCGTAGCATTGCGCCCAGCTCGCCTGGCGTCGATGGACGGTGGTCTGGGATCAAGCGCCACCATGTGACGGGGCGGTCGTCGACGACGACCGGTTGCGTCAGTGAGGTTTCGGCCTCGACTGTCGGTATCCCGGAATCGTTGAGCCACTGGGAGACTCGCAATTCACGTTCGGCGTCATCGATGCTGTCTGGTTGTCCGATCCGGGCGACGATGTTATCGGCCAACCGGTAGATCGCATGTGATCCGTCTCGAATTTCTTCGGCACCACGTAGGTCGACGCCGCTGACTTCTGCAGCTTTGGCCAGCACCTCGTCTGTCGAGATGTGCGGGTGGGGCGAACTCATTGATCCGAACCTGTTGGTGCGCTGCTGGCGATGGCGTATCGCAGTTCCGCGACTTCGGTCATCCGGCGCCGAGGTGCTGCTGCTGCCGCCAGCGTGCGGAGTTCGTTCTGGATGCGCTGTGAGCGAAAGGCGGTGGCTTGCTGGGTAGCTTGCAGGCCGATGGCGGCAGCTTCTCTCGGATCGTCCAATTGCATTGTCAGCGTGGCCAATCGGGTGAGCGAGAAGGTCCGCGACCGTGGATACTGGGTTCCTTGGAGTGCGACGGCTTCACGAATCCTCGGTGCTGCCAAGTCGATTCGCTGCCGTGCTTTCGCGACGGGAATCAACGCCTTCCCGGTGCTGCCGAGGTGTTCGGCGGTGTCGTAGTAGCACAGCCAGGGAGCGTCGGTCGCGGGTGCGCGGTCGGCGAAATGCTCGTCAGACCTGGCGACTTCGGTGAGTGCCTCTTGCGTCCGTCCTGTTGCGGCGAGGAACTGGGCGCGCAATGCGCTGAGCATCGCGCGCGCGGTTGCGGACAGTCGGTCTGACCGGACCTGGGCGAGTTCTATCAAGGACAGCGCACCGTCGGTGTTGCCGATGTAGGCCATCTTTCGGGCCATGTCTGCCAGCGTGCTGGCGCGTAGTTCCCAGGAGCCGGCGTTGTCGGCACACCACAGCGCTAGTCTGAACCTGCGTTCGGCCGCCGGGTAGTCGCCGATGTCGAAGGCGGCGTATCCGGCGACGCTGCTGAGGTTCCCGATTGCTTCGAGCAGCGCACGTCGAGTGGCCGGTGCACAATGCCCGTCGAGCAGCCGGACGAAGTGGGTGAGCTGTGCGCCTGCCGTGAGGCTGGCTGAGCCGCCACCATGCAGATTCTCGGCCTGAGCAGCTTCGCGCGTGGCGGTCTGCACTTGGTCCACATCCGTCCAGCCCACGCGGCTGACCGGCTTTTCGCCTGTTGAGGTCGATCCGAGGTAGGTGGTGGGGATGACGCCCGGATCGAACGGGCTGAACAGATTTACCGCCAGCGTTCCATCGGGAGATTGGGTGTCTTCTCGTCGCTGACGGGAGGGGATGAACCCGAGTTCGCTATCGGTCGCGCTGAGAACGGCGCGGAATGCCTCGCGGTAGCGCTCGTTCGGCCATCGAACCACGCCGCGCTCGTAGCGAGCGATAGTGTGGGCATCTAGATCGCAGCGCTGCCGGTGAGTGCGCCACAGGTAGCTGTTGATCGCTTCCGCCAGTTCGGCACGGCACATCGCTCGCCGAGGCTCAACCCGTGACGGTGTCGCCTCACGTCGCCGTTGTAGATGCACGTTCGGTGGCATGTGCCCCCTTGCCGAGTAACCGGTCGGCTCAGTTTATCCAGCCGCGCTCGCGTGGAGCGGACGGACGGTGTTCTGCCCCGTAACTTGCCCTCTTGCTGGACCTCGTTGACGACGAATCTAGAAGCTGACCATCACGAGCACCGACTCACCAAATCTGGGGGATCCAATGAGATCGTGCGAATCACTTCGAGGCACTATCGGCAGTTCACTGGCACCTTGCGTCAGCACGACGGCGATCGAACCATCCTGGCGCACAAGCAGACTCGCCACCCAAGGCCGCTCAATGCTTCGAGCTGGTGTCGTCGGTCTCGGTCACCAGGCGGTGGATGATCATCTGCCAGGGTTGCTCGCGTCCAGTACCGCTGAGCTTGTCGCCGTCTGCGATGAGAATCCGGGGATCGTTGTCGAACAGAAGCAGCGGTACCAGGTGACGGGCTACACCGATTTCCGGGAGATGTTGAACGCTGAGCAACTCGACTTCGTCATCGTTTGCGTGCCGCACGATGTCGGGCGAAGTGTGATCGAAGCCGCCGCAGAACATGGGGTTCACGTCCTCAAGGAGAAGCCCTTTGCGACGAGTTTGGTCGAGGCCATCGAACTTGCCGACCTGTGTAAACAGTCCGGCATCCAGCTGATGGTCACGCTGCAGCGCCGCTTCAACCCGATCTACAGCAGCTTTACCCAGCTCGCAGACCAGATCGGGACACCGTTCCTGGTAGACGCTCGCTACACCGTGCACGTGGAAGACCCTTCCGATGGCTGGCGTGGCGTCACGGCCAAGGCCGGAGGTGGCTGCGTGATCGATATGGGCTACCACCTGATCGACCTGCTTCTCTGGTATTTCGGTCTACCGGACAGCATCACCGCTGACCTATCGATCAGTGCTCGGCCGGATCGTAGCTATGACGCCGAAGACACTGCGCTCGTTCACTTCTCCTACGACACAGGCCTATACGGATCGCTGCTGCTATCGCGTTTCGTCGGTCCCAAAGCCGAGGAGATCCGGCTGATCGGCTCCGACGGCATCGTCCATCTGGAACGCGGGTGCATTCGCCGGCTGACCAACGGCGGTGAGGTCATCGAATCACTACGGCGCGAGCAAGCCTGGCCATCGGCCGCGGCCTGCCAGGTCGACTACTTCCACCGCGTCATCGATGGCACTCGACCGAACCTCAGCAGTCCTGCCGACAACCTGGCCCACATGGCTTTCGTTGCGGCTTGCTACGAGGCCGCGCGTACCCGCACGTCCATCAACCCACAGGAGTTGCTGTGACATCTTCATTGGCTCTTCTCGGCGGCACACCGGTCATTAGTAAAGCGGCTCCGCACTTTTTGTGGCCGCCGCTGACGGAGGCCACCGCTGGCGCGGTGCTCTATCAACTGTGGGATGGCTTCTCCATCTACAACCGCTCCAGCGTGATCGCCGAGCTGGAAGATGCATTACAGCGCTACTTCGGCGTACGTTATGCCGTCCTCACCAGCTCCGGCACGGCGGCCCTGTACTCGATGTACGCCGCGTGCGGGATCGGGCCGGGTGACGAGGTCATCGTGCCCGCCTACACCTTCTTCGCCACGGCAACCCCGCTGCTGCACCTCGGTGCGACACCGGTGTTGGCCGACTGCGACGCCGGGGGCAATCTTGATCCGCACGACGTACCGCGACGGATCACCGACCGCACCAAAGCCATTGTGGTCACGCACATGTGGGGCATGCCCGCTCAAATCCAGAGCCTGAAACAGCTCGCCGTTACCTACGGTCTGCAACTGTTCGAGGACGCGTCTCATGCTCACGGGGCGAGCGTCGCCGGCAGGAAGGTCGGTACTTTCGGGCGTGCTGCTGCGTTCAGCATGAACGGACCCAAGCCTTTGTCCGCGGGCGAAGGTGGCTTCGTGCTGACCGATGACGACGAGGTGTATCACCGAGTCCTGCTCCACGGGCAATATAACAAGCGCTGCCGTAGCGAGATCCCTTCTGACAGTGAGCTGTACCGCTATGCCGTCACCGGCATGGGCCTCAAGCACCGCATCCATCCGCTGGCTGCTGCGGTTGCGCTGGAACAACTTTCGCGTCTGGACGAGTACCTCGATGGTCGTCAGCGTATCGCTGCATACATCGCCGACGAGCTCGACGAGTTGCCAGGCGTGACGATTCCGCGGGCCGAACTAGGCGTTCAGTCGTCCTGGTATGGGCTGACAATGCAGTACGACACTGACTCCTTCAATGATTTGCCGGTCGAACGTTTCCATGAGGCGCTGCTGGCGGAAGGGTGCGCCGAGATCGATCGTCCAGGTTCCACGTGTCCGCTGAACCAGCTACCGCTGTTTCAGGAGCCAGGACCGCTGTTCCCGGCATTCACAGGGAAACTGGCCTACGCGGCGGGCGACTACCCGCGGGCGGAGGAGATCCACGCCGCGACACTCAAACTGCCGGTCTGGCACGAGGAACAGGATCTGTGGATCGTGGACTGCTACATCGAAGCCATCCGCAAAGTCGCCGAACACCACACCGAGTTGAAGGGATAAGGATTGATGATCGAAACCGCGCTGCTGGAGACTCTGACCAGCGATGCCGAACGCGACCAGGTACAACAGCTCGTCGTCGGCGCGGTCGTCGCGCACGACGGCAAAGTCTTGCTGCTGCAACGACCAGCCGACGATTTCATGGGCGGCATCTGGGAGCTGCCCAGTGGCAAGGTCGATCCAGGCGAAACGCTCGATCAAGCCCTCGTCCGTGAGGTGAAAGAGGAAACCGGACTCGATATCGCGGGAATCCGAAAGTACCTGGGCGAGTTCGACTATCAATCTGGCAGCGGCAAGAAGAGCCGGCAGTTCAACTTCACTGTCGACGTAGTTGATCCCGAGCCGGTCGAGCTCACCGAGCATGACGCCTACACCTGGACCAGTTTGGCCGAGGAGCCACCAGTCACCGACGCGGTGAAAGAAGTACTGCATAGGCATCGGGCCGTCTGATTGGAAATGCGGGATGCGCCGGCGGCGGCACGTCTCGGCAGGAGTGCCAACCTTCCTGATGCGCCCAGGCCGAGTCCGCCGCCGTCGGATCCCGCACGAAAGGGATGAGAGATATGCCTGACCGCAAGCTCACGGTTGATCGGATCAGGGAGCGGCTCGAACGCGAAAGACGCTTCGCTCGCGACGTTGGTTGCCCGACCAGCGATTTGCCCGTCGTCGACTACCTCCGTGCGTCCATGTGGTCGTGCAGTGCGGATCCGGGACCGATGACCACTGCGCAGGCGCATAGGGCGATGCAGGTGCACCTCGAATGCTCTGTAGACCGATGCCGGGTCCGTCGACGTGCGCGCAACACGTTGGTCGACAACGGTCGGATGGTTCTCGACGAACGAGCAGAGGGTGTGCCTGATGTCGAAGCCTGATTGCGCGTGTGGTCCATGGATCAAGTTGTCGCATTGCGGGGTCGGAGCATTCGATCCGGCGTCGCAAGCCCTGGTCTCGGTTGCCTGCCCGTCACGGTTCTGTTCGGGCTTGGTTCGGTTGGTCGATGGGAAGATCAGTGCTCACGATGGGTGGATTCCGGGGAGGTGTCCCTGGATCGGGACGCGGGTGGTCGACGATCGCTCTGAATTCCCACCCGAGCAGGTCACGATGGTCAGAAGCCCGGACCGATGAAGCTGGCGGCGCCCGTCTCGTTGCATCAAAGCTCTAGGTCGATGTCGGGTTGCCGGGCGATCAGATCGTCGTCGATGTCGAATCCGTTGTCTTCGTCGGTGCTCAAACCATGCTGGAACTGTTGCTCGATGGCTTGTTGCGCTTCGGAGAGAGTGGCACGACGCTGTTGCTCCGTGCGTAGTTCATCGATCTGCTGCTCGAAGCCGGCGACGAGTGGGGATGTGTCGGTGGTGGGAGCGAACCCACTCCATGCTGCGCTGGAATGGACGGAATCGTCGTTGTCTTGGAATTCGGGAGCTGGGCCGTAGAGGATTTCGTCGGTGTCCGCGAAGGCGATACGCAGTTCGAGGTCTGTGATGTGTTGTCGGAGTTGGGCGTCGGTGAGAACGATCAGCGGATTCTGCTCGACTCGATCGGCTGGCGTGACTGTGGTGTCGGGCGGCTGCGATGAGGAGTCGCTGGTGTGCTCGCCGTTGAGTATGTCCAGGGCTGAGGGGTCGATCTCGAGCCGGGACCACAGTGCTGCGGCCGGCATCTCATCGGGCAACGGCCGTGTTCGGACCGCGTTGGCGAGTCTGGTTTGGATGTCGGTTCCGGCGCAGTGAGCGGCTTCGAGCTTGGCGGCGATGGTCGGCCACCATGGGTCGGTGACGACCCGTGGTGCGATCGATTGGACGACGGGTGCCCACGTGTTGGCGGGGAGGCGTGGGTCACCGAGGGCATCGGTGACGCGGGAGTCGAGGAGCCGGTGGTGTTCTCGTTCGAGCGCTGTGTGCCGTGGTGGTCCGGTGGGGCGTAGGTCTCGGTCATCTATATGTAGCGAAGCTCGCCACACTGCGAGGTCTTGAACGAGTTGTCGATCCGTGCCGAGGAGTGGGCGTGCCCACGGTGGAACCGTCGCTGGTGTCCACGCCGCGGCATCGGCGCAAATATGTTCGGCCAGGTCGGTGATGATGCGGGCGCGAGCAGCGAGCTGGGTGGTGTCGTGTTCGCTGAGGAGGCCGTCGGGGATTCCGGCGGCCCAGGGGAGTGGTCCGTGGCCGGCAGAGTGGGTGCCGGTGGAGTCCAGGCGCCAGTCCAGGACAGCGGCAACATCGTCGGCAGTGTCGAGTTCGCGTGCGTTGATCGCGGCGCGTAACTCGGTGATCGGGTCGCGTCCTGAGAGCGCGATCACCGCCAGGTGTTGGCGCAGGATGGGGTAGGCGGGGCAGTCGGTGAGGTGCGGGAGCATCGCCTCGGCGTCGGCGTCGAGTCGATCCAGTCCGTCGGGACCGAGGGCGTTTTCGGCGGTGACGCCGATGGAGTCGAGGTAGATATCGAGCGCGCGGCCGATGCGCCGGTACGGGTCGAGCGCGTCACGCAGCATGGTGTGTGCGGACTTCTGTGCACCATCGCGGCCGAGCACGCGCAGTAGAACCTCGACGGCGGTGCGCGGATTGACCGCGGGTTCGGACCAGAACGAGCCTTCTGAACCGTCCAAGGCGGTCGGGACGTAGACGTGGTTGGCATACATTCCGCGGGTGAGTGCGACATAAAGCTGCGGCAGCGACTCACCTCCGGTGAGCGCGACGTGGCAGGTGTCGGCGGTGATTCCTTGCGCGGAATCGATCGTTGTCGCGTACCCGAGGCGCACGTGTTCGCTCACGTAGCCGGCGGGCAGTCGCACGCTGTGGCCTGGTTTTCGGCCGGGTTTGTGGTGGCTGGCGGTGAGACTGCCGTCGTTGTGGATGGCGGTGACGGTCCAGCTGTAGCCGTTGCGGACCCAGTCGTGGTCGCCTAAACGCAGTCGCGGATTGTTGCGACGGGTGCGGATCGTGTCACCGACCGAGGCCGCAAGTCCGTCGCAGAGCATGGCTTGTGCACCTATCGGGGTGCCGGTGCGAGCGAGGCGATCGGCGCGCGCGCGTGCGTTGAGTTCGGTCACCACGTCGTGAGTGGCGGCCAGCATGATGGTGTCGCGGCCGGCGAGATGATCGGCGGTCCATGCGATGAACGCGTCGTCGTGCACGGCGCCTTCGTGTCCGGCGTGGATGCGGCCGTTGTCCAGGTACCAGCCCAGTGCGGTCGGATCGCCCTTGCGCAGCTGCAGACTCGCGGTCGCTTCGGCACTGGAGGCGAACCGGACGACATGGGTCAGAGTCAGTACGGCCTCGGGAGCCGCAGCGTTCATATCGATGTCGGCGCCGCCGGCTTCGATCGATGCGAGCTGGTGAGGGTCGCCGATACAGCGGATCGTCGCGCCACGATCAGCCAGATATCGGAGCAGGCGCAGGCGTTTGCGGTTCCCGAGTTTGACGTGCTCGTCGAGGATCACCAACGTATCGGGGCCGATATCGAGGACCCATTGCGGCAACGACGGCGGATACTCGCAGTCGAAATGCGAGTTATTCGGTGCGGGTGTGTGCCGGTGCAGGACATCGAGGACCTTGTCGACGGTCTCGACACGGTGGCCGATCGACTCGCCGAGTACCGCCGCCGCGGCTGCGGTCGGGGCGAGCCCGAGGACCCGGCCGCCGCTGGCGGTCCACGCGGTGGCCAAGACTGCCATCGCTGTGGTCTTGCCCGAACCCGCGGGAGCGTTGCTGGTGCGGACCCGCAGATTCGATGTGGCGAAGCCTTCAATCACGCTGACTTGTCCGGCATTTAGTGGCCGATCCGGGTGGGCGGCGTTGTAGTCATCTACCGCGGCGGCGATGGATTCGGCGGTGAGTTGGCAGGCGCCGGGCTGGATCGAGAGATCGATCAGCTGCTGCTCGACCGACAGGACGCGTGGCGAGGTATAGAGCTGGCGGTCCGGCGAGGTGTAGACGCTAGTGCCGTCGCGGCGCCGCAACACGATCGGGACGGTGCGGAGTTCGGGCTCATCGGCTAGGTCCGGATCTTGTTGCGCGACCGTGTGGGTGGGGGAGATAGTCTCGGCGAGCACGGCCTCGGCGACGTGTTCCCAGTCCTCGTCGGCCACGTTTCCGCGGAGTTGGCGCTCGATTTCGGCGCGCAGATTGATGGTCGTCCAAGTGGCACGGTGCTCGGAAACGACGTCGATGACGCGCTCGGCGGTGCGGGTGATCCACTGCTCGGTGATCTGTGGGCGGGGCGCGCGCCGCGGATTCAACGTCGTATGGACCATGCGGGACAACGCTTCCCGACCCCCGAGCACCCGCTCGGCTTCCGCGCGCCAGGTGCTGCGCTGCTCAGCAAGAGAGCGCGGCAGGTGTTTGGTAGGGCGGGTTTCGAGGGTGGCGCGCTCGGCCAGATCGAACACTTCTCCCGGTGTCGGTTCGCGCCCGTGCTGGGTTTGGAACTGCGCGGTGAGCTCGCCGAGGCGGGTGGTGATCGCGGTGTCACGCCGTGACCAGGCGGTGATCAATGGCGTTGGGATGCCGAGGATTTCCCGTATCGGGCGTTTGGCGGGGTCTTGGCCGGGGCGTTCGGTGAACTCGACGCCGGCGGATCGTTCGAGGTGATGTTCGAGGCGGGTGTTGTAGATCTCCGAGACCGTCACCATCGCGCGGTAGATCTGGGTTCCGTCGAGAGTGCGCCACTTACCGTCGAGCGTGCGAACGCGGTTGGCGATCAGCACGTGAGTGTGCAGGTCCGGATCACCTGCACGGCTGTCGCGGTGAGAAAAGACGGAGGCGACGATCCCTTCGACCTCAGCCTGCCGGACCCCGTGACGACCCAACCGGGTGAAGATCGCATGCTGCTCGAGCCATCCCAATGCGTCGGTGATCGCGGCGTGGTGTGCGGCCTCGATCTGCTCGAACATCGCACGGGGTGCGACCGCCCACAGCACCGAGACCGACTTGACCGGGGAGAAGGTGATGTCGAAACCGGCGACCGCGGTGGTGTGCGGGCGCGAGTTCTTGGCCACCCACCCCGACAGTTCCCGCCCATCAACCGGTGCCCGGCCGTAGGTTTCGGTGAACATTTCCGACGCGACATTCGTCCGGATCTGCGCCCGATCCGCATCGGAAATAGCATGGCCAGGAGGTGAATCGTGCGCGATATTGTGTTCCTCGAACGCCTTCACGCACCGTTCCCGGAACTCGGAAACATCGGCATAAAGCGGGAACAGACGACCCAAAAGGCTCGCCTTGCCGGCGGCTCGGACGGCGTCCTTGTGCTTGGCGCCGAGTTCCATCTGCTCGTCGTAGACGCGGTCTTCGATCGCCTCGGCGTTCGGATGGCGGCCCAGTCCGAACAGGGACTTCATCTGTTCCTCGGTGACTTCCTCGCCAGCGAGAATGTCCAGGCCTGCCAACCCGGAGCCGTGCCAGCGTCCCGGCGTCTCGCCTTGTGCGGAGTAGTAGTCGGCGAGGCTGGATCGGCCTCGTGAGGTGACATCGTTCGCGGCGACATTGCGCAGATAATATTGATACCCATTGCCTGCCACGACTTTATGGATCGTCGCGGTCATACCTCCAGCAAGTACCTCCGCCTAGGATTAGTCCAGGCGTCGGACCCATCTCGATAGTGTCAAATCCACCAAACTACCTGGTCGTTACCAGATCGTTATCCTTGGTGCAAGAGGTCTGCTTGCGAGAAAAGGTGGAGAAAGTGGGTTTGGTGGTGATGGCGGGGAGAAGTGTAGCTACGAAAGGGGG
The DNA here is from genome assembly GCF_042871115.1 of Nocardia sp. NPDC006044. Taxonomy (NCBI): domain Bacteria; kingdom Bacillati; phylum Actinomycetota; class Actinomycetes; order Mycobacteriales; family Nocardiaceae; genus Nocardia; species Nocardia sp. NPDC006044. The sequence goes on along the minus strand of NZ_JBIAID010000003.1, from coordinate 627,783 downwards.
CGGGGCGAGAGGTGGTAAATAGTAGTTGGGCTGCTGTGTGGTGGTTAGTGGAGCGCTGGTATTCCCGGTCCACGGTGGGACGGGTAGGCGACGAGAGACTGCGCGTTCGGCAGACGCCGGGGAACGGTGGACCGTGCACAGTCTGGGACAGCAATGCTGACAAAAGGATCGGCAGAGGGTCGGCATGCGGTGAGTCGACCAGCCTGACTGTTCATAGACGGCCGGTGGCGTGACTGAGCGGCGACGTGCGCAGCGCGGGCCACGGCGCCTGGGGCAAGACTCAGTTGGGGCTGGCGCGGGCTTATAGTGCGAAGGGCTCTGGTGGGCGGTTGCCGGAAGGGGATGCGAGGTGGGCAAGCTTCAGGTTGAGGTGGATCGACTCCGTGAGGCGGCGCTATTCATCTCGGAGAAGGCCCAGCGCATCAAGGATGGTGTCGGCAAGCTCGATGGCACGGTTGGGCGCGAGTTGCTCGTCGACGGGTGGCAGGGCAAGGCCGCGTCTGCCTACGACGAGTCCTGGGTCGAATGGAAGCAGGGCGCCGAGCTGATCGTTGCCGCCCTGGAAGATTCAGCGGCGAATCTGTTGACGGCGGCGAATGAGTACGAGCTGCGCGATACCAATTTTCGGGACGCGATCGACCGAGCCGGTGGGCAGGTGTAGGCCGGTGGCAGACGACTATCGAGTCAATCTGAGCCAGCTCGACGAAGCGGTCGCGGCGATGGCCTTCGGCGCCGAGGTCGAGGGTCTACTGCGCGAAGTCGACGTCAAGGTCGCCGAGCTACATCTGTCGTGGGAGAGCCGGGCTGCCCAAGCGCAGCGTGCCGCGCACGACCGATGGATGGCCGGCGCGGCGGAGATGCGCGAAAATCTCGACGAACTGCGTGAGGTTGCCCGCCGTGCACATACGAGTTACAGCCACGCTGTGCAAACCAATGCGGAGATGTGGCCGCAGTGACCACACCGACTGTGCCGCTGATCGTGCACCGCGCCCAGGAGTACGCCTCGGCCGGCGAGGTCTTTGGTCAGATGTCGACCGATACGGTGACCACTCACTCCGCGCTGGTAGCGGTGCTGACCGCGTACAAGGGGATGGCGGGCAGTGACAGCGTCGGCGCCGAGTGGGCTGCGGGCTATGACGAGGCCGCGCAGTTGGCGATCTCGACGTCATCGAAACTGGCGACAGCGTGTGGCCAGACCCGGGACCTGATCGTTGTCAGTGCCTACAACCACCAGGTTGCCGAAGCTGCGGCCAACCTGCGGGAGCTGCCCGCGCCACCGACGCCGTCGCTGTGGAGCGATCCGTGTCTGCCCGAGACCGCGCCCTCTGCGGCTGGGGACGGGATACCTGAGCCGTTCGGGTGGTCGTTCGTCAAGGACATTGTCGGGTGGGCTTGGCCCAACGGTCAACAGGATCAGCTCAACGGCGCCAAGGCAGCGTGGCATACCGCGTCCTCGGACTTCCGCACTGTGGCCGGTGCCGTGCCGAGCGCGGTTGGTCTGCTTGCGAACCAGCAGTCGCCCGAGATCGAGATCGGGATTCAAACCTGCAATACCCGCCAGGCGGATCTGAACGCGCTCGCCGACGTCTGCCAGGCTCTCGGCGACGCGTGCGGCGAATACGCCCACCACCTCGACGAGGCGCACAGCAAAATCCTCGACGAGCTCAAAGACATCGCCATCGAAACTGTCGCCGCCGAAACGGCTTTCGCGATCCTGGCTCCGGTCACCGCCACCCTGTCCGAGTGGGTCGGCAACGCGGCTTTGGTCGCCCGCGTCACCACCAAAGCGAGACGCATCGCGACCATCATTGCCGAGCTGGCTGCTAAGGCAGCGAAGATCGTGGCCGACGTCGTGCGGCCGCTCGTGCAACGGTTGAAGCCGCTGGTCGAGAAGATCCGCACCTGGGTCCTAGCGGCCCGCACTAAATTCCTCGGCCGTAGCGGACCCACCGCCTTGTACTCCCGCGGTGGCGCGCTGACCAACCGGGAAGTCCTGGAAGGCAACATCGGCCTGACCCGGGATATGGATACGATCGAGCACTACGCCCAGCTGGCCGGCATCGATCTCCGCGGTGCCAAGATCGAGATCCTCGACGACGCCGACACGATCTCCTACCTGGACTTCCAAGGTGCCATCGCACGAACCGATGCTCTCGGCGTGCAACTCGGCCCGGCAGCCTTCCAAGACGCCGAAACGTTGGTGCGTACCCTGGCGCACGAGAATGTTCACGTCCGCCAATACGCGGAAGGCCAGATCAACTCGATGACACGGGCACTGGAGGACGAAGCCTACGCAGCCGAGGACGGCTTCGTCGACACTTGGCGAAGGAACACGCAATGACCGACGGACACTCACAACTGATCGTCGAGCGGGTCGACTACCTCCCGAGCCGACCCGATTGGATCTTCGTCACCGGCACCCTCTCAGGCGAGCCGGTCAGGGTCGGCGACGAGGTGTCGATCTGCCACGGTGACCAAGCAACGAGCACCACGATCAAATCGATCGAGATACACACGCGGCCAGGGAAGACGACCATCCTGCTGGATGCAGGGCTTCGACCGATCGTCACCTCTGGAACCGTTATCAACCGTCAGGGATGACAGGTGGCTGACATCGAAGCGTGGGAGCGGGAGCTGGAGCACGAGCTCGACGAGATTCGCCGTAGCGGTGCACAACTCGCGAATGCGATCGCGGCGGTGCGAGGGCGCGGCGAAGGGCGTGGCGTCCTTGTCGAGGTCAACGCTGAAGGCGACATCACCACGATGCAGATCGCCCCGGCAGCAATGCAATGGAGCAGTACTCAGCTCACCAGCGTCCTGATCGACTGCCATCGCAAAGCCCGAAACCAGGCCACTGTCAGGGTCGAAGACATCCTCGCCAAGGCAGACCCACATATCAGCAGACAGCTCCCACAGAAGCACCGCAAACCCGCACCGGAGTGCCGGGCTCCGCAGAGCGAAGAAGAAATTCAGCGTGCAGACGACGAGTACTTCGAGCGAATGAACCGAGGCGGCTGGTCCAATACACTTTGACCACAACGAGGTTCGGCCAATCGACGCATCGTAATAGAGATCCGAACGCTGCTTAGATCGCGGCGGGGCTTCGAATCCTCAGATAGGAAATCTCTGTCGATCTTCACTCCAGTGGCCCTGGTCGACCCTGGACGTCGCAGCCCAGACGCTGCGACCAAAGGATCCCGATCGCGCAGCTCGGCCAACTTCCGTTGCTTGGGCTGTTGCACTCGGCTTGCAGGGCTTACTGCTTTGAGATCTGATTTCGCAAGTAGGCCAAGACGGACTGGGTGCGCGCGGTGGCGGCGTGGGTGGGGCCGAGGGCGCGGAGTTCGGCGACCAACAGGGCCTGTCCGGTACCTAAGTGTGATGCAGTGCGAATGAAATGACACACCAGGTAACTGACTGATCCGCCGGCGCGGGTCTTCGTCGGAACCGACTGTGCTACTGCGTGATTACCCGTGGCACCTCGCTACATCGGGAGCTACTGTGCGGTAGCCGCTAGGGGTTCTCGCCCAACTGAACGTAGGCCCCGGACGGCACAGCACCGCGATACGGGGTGACACTTGAGACTCGGGGTTCGGGTGGCTCGGTAGTGGCTCCGTCAGATAGTGTGGCCGCGAGCCACCTCGGTCAAGGAGGTAGGGCGACGACCTCGGCCCTGTCGGTTCGCGCCACGTGATCCACGAGTACGAGTAACGTAAAGGGGGGGCTATGGATCTCCAGCTGCGTGTGCAATCGGTCGACCCGGATGGCGACCTAGTGAGTTTGGCGGGATGGCTGCGCGATGAGCGAGAGCTTACTGCGCCAGTTCGACTGTGTGCCAGCCCAATTGGTGACGGCAGGCTTGGCGGCGCGTTCGAGCTGATCTCAATAGCGGTGGGTTCCGGTGGCCTCTGTACCGTTCTTGCGAGTTCGCTTTCCACTTGGCTTCAGCATCGGCCGAGAACGATCGTCAAGATCGGTCGTGGAGATCTGTCTATCGAGGTTGATTCTGGCCATGTCAAAGACTTATCTGAGTTGATTGGCAAGCTCGCAGAAATAGTCGACGAACCTCAACAATAATGGACTATTCTCAATCGCATGCTGTCCTGATCGGGGTGGCAAGGTATACGGATGTCGAGATCCCTGACATTCCCGCCGCCGCGAATAGTTTAAGTGCGGTTGCGCGCGTGCTTGCGGATTCTGAACTGTGCGGATGGCCAGAAGATCGGATAACTCCGATTTTGAACCCGCCCGCGGCAAGCCTGCTTGCAAAGCAGATCCGTCAGATCGCTAGCGAGACCGCTGGCGTCCTGGTGATATATTTTGTCGGTCATGGCACTCTCAGTCAATCGGGTGAATTATGCTGCTTGGTAAGCGGATCGGATTTGGAAGATCCCGATCTTACCGGCCTTGAATATCGTCATATTCAGCAGGCCTTATCTACTAGCCATGCCCAGGCAAAGATCGTTATCTTGGATTGCTGCTATTCGGGTAAGGCAATTCAAGCGTTGGGTGCAGTTCAAGCTGACATAGCTGGAATGTCGGAAATATCTGGAGCCTACACCCTCACGGCTGCGGATCGTTTGGCACACGTCGTGCCGATTGAGAATCAGCGCCATCGTTGTACGTCCTTTACGGAGGCGTTCGTCGATACGATCACTTGTGGAGTAAAGGGCGCTTCAGAGTTTCTTACTCTCTCAGAAATATACCAAGACTTGAATCGCCGTCTCATATCTTCATCGCTTCCGCGCCCGAATCAACGCGGAACGAGTAATGTGCAACTTCTGCCCTTTTCAAGGAATGCGGCCTACATTTCTCAGTTCCGGGGTGTAGAAACTTTCGCTCTGGCAGTAACCGAAGATGAGATCCATTTCGATCTGAATGCAATGAGCAATCAGGTTTCAGCTCTACTATTGGACCGCGAGCGTCAGCCGCTCACGATCGACTCAATACATGCTTTGAGGCGAGGTGGAGGCGGGGGCGTATATTGCTTGTCGCTCGGGGAAGGTGAAACAGAGCGGATTGTCTACCTCGGTGCGTCAGACAGCCTTCTCTTCGCCCTGACAAGGCATTTTATGCGCTTATCTTTTCGATGTTGCATCACCCCTCAGCAAGTCTCCTTCCGTTACTTGTTCCACTCGGGTTTATCTGAAACTTTCGTGTCTGCCCAGAATCATCCGCGGTTCGCAAACCTTCATTGGAACCAGAATGGATTCGCTGGGCCCATCTCGAAGGATGCCGCAGAAATGGGGACAATGTCGTTTAGTCAGGAATATCCTATTGATCTCAACGTCGAATTCGCCGATGCCAAGTTTCGATACGAAGGACGTTCTTTGTCGGATCTGGCTGAGGTTCTGGATAGGAAGTTGCCGTTCGTTATTCGAGTTGATGTGGATCATCTTCTATTGGGGGATGAGCTCGCAGGTCCCATTGAAACGAGTAAAAATCTTCATGATCTGCTCGTGAAGATATCGCGAGAATTGGGCGATGGATGGCTCGTGACTGCATTGCCGGGATCTATTGAGATTTCCGACTCTCGGATTCCCGGAGGTGCGGCTCTTTGCTACTTTCAAGGTGGCAATACCTATGATGGCGATGCCGAAGCCTGTCACGGCGGCGGCCTGAACGTTGATACCTCTTTCGAGTGTCTGCGCTTAATTGCCGAGCGCTCCCCGAAAATGAGACGACCATCGATAATAGATCGGCCCCGATCCTCCGACCCTTGGGAAAGCATATTCGCGAGCGATTTAGTATTCGAAGAGCCGCCTCTATCTCTGCCATTCTGATCTCTCTTCGCCGATCTGCTCAGCGGAGGTTGTTCGAGCACGCCGCCGTAACTGTTGATGTCGACCTGAATGGGTCCGTTTGCTTAATTAGGCACTCGAATCGGAACACCTTCAGGCGATATCGCGTCTGCGGCTTTGAGATAGTTCATGTCGAGCTTCGGCCCGAGCAGCACTAGCGCAGTAAGCCGACGTGCGGTGGCGGCAAATACCCGGGCCTCTGCTGTAGTGAGGTCCCGTCCGAGGACGCGTTTGTCGCGGTAGCTTAGCCACTTGCGCAGCACTTGGAAGCCGCCGATTTTGTAGTCCCAGACTGCACCTGCCACGCCGCGCCACCGCACGTGCTCGTTGAGATAGATGTCGAGCACCTGGTCTCCGAGGATGTCTCGATTCTCGTCACTCAACCCGTCGTTTTCAACGGCTGGACGTTCGCGCACGTCGTACTTGCCAGCACCAGGCATCACCGCACGCGACTGGACGACCCCCCATCCAGCGGTGAGGGCCAAGTCTCCATTACCAGGGTTCAACGGCTTTCCGTCGAACCGTTCGATGGCAGCGACTCCGCGCAAATACACTTCAAGAGGAGGTACGTCGATTCCGGCAACCGGCGTGTCTGGGCTGAGTAGCGCAGCGACCTGCCTGCCTAGGGCTGCGGATTCGCGCAGTGATTTTGCGGAATCGGGCAAGGGGATACGAGGCCAGTCGGAACGCACGGCCTCGCCGTTCTGCTCGACGTATAGCGGGGAGGCTCCGACTGCGAGCGCGTGCAACCAAATTAGTGTCGCACTGTCCTGGCTAGTTTTTGCGTCATCGATGCCGAGCTTTTGCAAGTAGGCCAGGGCAATATCGGAAAGATTCGGCCGCCATGTGGTGCTTCCTTGTTCGACCTCAAGGTCGAACAACGAAGGCATATCGTTGTCGGGCTTCTGCTGACCAGCTGGGAGCCAAAGTGGTATCGCATAGGCATCCGTGAACAGGACCTTCTGGTCCACGAGGCTGTCGGAATAGTGAAGGGCGGCACCATCAAGTGCCCGCGGAGCACGGCGACGGACGAGCAGGAAGCCTGAGGTAGCGGCGACGGCCGCTACCAGCAGTGCCCGGGATTCGTTCCAAAGCTTTGCCTCGGTCTCGACATAGGCATAACGCATGTCGAGCGGCCGAAACTGGAAGCGCCGGATGCGTTGCTCGTCGAACGGAAGCTGGTCCAGCATGCGCGCACGGACCCTTTCTGGGTCGAAGCGCGCATATGTCTTGCTGAGTCGGGAGTCGACCTGCGCCATGGGTACATTCGAGTCCAGGTACGTCCTGATGCGGGCAGCCAAGGCGTCTCGGTCACTGTCGATTAAGGCGAACTGACGGTTTTCGTTTAGGCCAAGCATCGGCTTCTCTGCACATAATTCGTTGATACCTGGCCAGCTTCCGTAACCGTTACGTGGGCTCCAGCGCAGCAGACGGAACCAGTTCTCCTTCTCTGGCGAAAGAGGCTCGTAGTCAGGTCCGATGTCAGAGTCGGTGGTGGCGGCGAGCTGACCGCGCTTGTTTTGCCCCCAAAAGTCGCGATACCGGACCGTCGCTGACGACGAATTGGTCTTGTCAGTGCCGCGGACGAGCATGCTAATGGCAACGCCACGCGTGATGCCGGCGGGATTGAGCGGCGTGGAGAAGATTGAAGGGTCGGAGGCGCCGTCAGGGGTCTTCTTGCCGGTCTCGCGGCTGTCACCGTTGAGGTGGTCGATGGTGATGTCGTCGAACTCAGCAAGCAGTCGTTTGCGCATGACGACCGCAGAAGGGTCGCCGAGCCAAGAGGAGTTACTGACGAAGCAGACGATCCCCTTGCCGGTCTGCTCAGCGATGCGACGTTCTGCGATGCGAAAAAAGCGGATGTAGAGATCGTCCAGCTTGTTCTTGGTGATATCCCAATCGTCGGCCAGTCCGAATTTGTACGGCTCGACGAGGCCACCTTCTTCGCGTCCAGACACACCAGCGAAGCCGTTATAAGGAGGGTTTCCAAGCACGACGAGGATGGGCTTGTCACGCTTGACTGCGTCGGCTGCGTTCCGCTCGGCTACGAATTCGGGGAACGGCAGCGTCGAGTGATCGTCATCGTCGCCCCAGCCGGTCAAGGCGTTCGTCAGATATACGCTGGCACGCTCCCCAGCGTTAGCGTCCAGCGGCACACCAAGTCGCTGCAATGCGATCCCAATTTTCAAATGCGCAACAACGAATGGAGCTGGCAGCAACTCGAAACCGTGAAGGCGTGAGAGGGCCGCTTGCTTCGCTTCGGCCGCGACGAGACCATCACCCCCTTGCGCCTTCAACGTGGCCACAACTTTGTCAAGCACGGCCGTCAAATAGGACCCGGTGCCCGTGCAGGGATCAAGGACGTGGACCCTAGAATCTGCAAGGCCGAGCGGGAGACCTAGCTGCGCGCGCAGCGCGCGGTCAACGCGGTCGACCATGTAGCGCACGACCTCTGGGGGCGTGTACCAGACTCCAAGCTCGCGGCGAAGCTCGGGATCGTAGGCTTGCAGGAACGGTTCGTAGAAGTACTGGACGGCCTCGGCTGCCTCGAACCGCTGGAAGAACAGCTTGCGGTCCACACGAGCAAGAACGTCGTCGGTCCAGTCGAGAACTTCATCCAATCCCACCGGCAGGTTCGCTGGCGTGGCCAGCTGCTGAAAGAGGACTCGAACCATCGGTACCGACAACGTCCACTGGGCCTGGCGCCAGGTGAAGCGATCCGTAGCGTGCTCGGTTTGCCGGTCTGACCACAAAACCCAGGCAGCGAAGACGCCGTAAAACAGGGTCTGCACCAGCGCCGAGCGAAAGAAGTGTTCGCCTTCCTCGTCGTCGAACTGCAGACCGAGACCTTCTTCTAATGCGGAGCGCAAGCTCGCGAGCGTCTGTATATCAGCGGCATCCTCAACCCGTTTTAGGCCTGTCCGGGCATAGGCAGCCAAGAACCATGCGAGGTCGGCAGGGGTACTCAACGGCGCGTCGCCACCGAGCGTGCGCTTCAAGTAGGCGACGAAGTCGGCGCCATAAGAACTCTCGGTGTCCGTCGGGTTGAGTGCCCAAAAGGAGTCCTCGTCGAGTGCAAGCGTGAAACGTTCACCTGCGTGCATTTTGCCATTCGAGTCCAGCCGAACGACCAGGAAGTCGCGGTAGGTGCAGATCAAGACCTTGCCGTAGCGCGCCAAGTAGCGTTTCACCTGAGCGGAGCGGGCGACTCGAGTGACATCCTGTGCTAGCCCCTTCACCTCCATTACGCCGCGCTCGGGCGCGCGCGCGAGGAGTGCGGAATCGGCTGCCTCAGCGACTGCCTGTCTGGTGATGAACAGGCCCCCGTCGGGTACTCCTGCACCACGGTTCTTCGTGGTCAACACGCAGGTGACTGGCGGAGTAAGGGTCTTACCAACCTCGTTGAGGAGCCCTTCGAGTTGACCGTAGTAGGAGGTCTCCGCGACGGCCTCGCCAGTTGAGTAGATGGCCCGCAGGCCTTGGAGATAAGCGCGTAGGGCAGCCACACCTGCATCCTATTGCTCCACGGACGATCTGACTCAGACCTTGTCGCAGCCGAGGCGTGTGCTTTCGATATGGCAGATCCGGCCGCAGCCGATCGGCAGAGCCAAATGCTGATCAAGGCGCTTTCGGCGATCGTATGCAGCATCATTGACCACGGAGCAGGTGCACACCGTCTTGGCGGTGGTGCGTTGCGTTGACACGCTCGCTGAAGCGTACGAAGGCTTGATCTAGTCAGCTTGAGCAAGCACTACCCGAACGTCGCAAACCCGGGGATGGGACTGGATGTGGGAACGAAACCTATCGGAATGCATCGAGACAGGCGGTACTTGGGGGATGGCAGAGACCCGACATGACCCGCTGAACAGCACGTCCAGCACCACATGAGGCGCTTGCATCGCAATTCGGTTGGCTCATAACCTAGCGATCCCGTCTGGTCGCTGGTTCACGCAATCGGCGTGGTGATCGCCTTCGGGCATCCTTTCGCATCAGCACTGAATGAATCGGTCTGGCGTGTCGGGGGCTTTGGAGTTTGCCCTTTGATTGCCGGATTCTGAAGAGCTTCGGCGCGTCGCTCCGTAACGCGCCGAAGGTCGTGTTGGGGAGTGGGATTACGCCGCTCAACCTCGGGCCCGACGCGGTTCGGCCACGTGGGCGTCGAGTTGTCCTCAGCTGAGTGCTCTTAGGGCTGGGACTTCGTTTCTAGTCCCTCGCTGACGAGGCCGGCCGGTTCATCGGTGACGACACAGGGTAAGGAAGCCCAAGGTGGACTGGCTCCTCGATCTGAGATCCAGCACTCGACTGGCGACACGGAAACGACGCGTTTTCGCCCGGGAATTGACCAGTTTCAACGGGACGCCTTGGGGACTAGACTTTCGCATCTATGCAGCTCACGAGCAGTATTGAGAACTCTTGAGAACTCGGAAATACCCCCTACTCACAATCGGCAGGTTTCTGGTTCGAGTCCAGATGGGGGAGCCGGAATGGCCCCTGACCAGAAATTATTCATCTTGGTAAGGGGCCGAACTCGTACCAAGGCCCCCCAAGTCGACAAAAAGTCGGCGAAAAGTCCCCCCACGTCCATTCGCGTCGTGATCGTGGTCTGATCCGTTCATCACCGCATCGTGGAGCACCGCCGCTGCCTCATGATGCACCCTTCCGCGCGCCATGTACTTGGGCTGAGTCATTGCCGGATCGGCATGCTGGAGAGCATCGGGGTCACCCGAGCCGGAAGCCCCCAGTCTTATCGAGCAGACCAGCCACCAACTTCGGGAGTGGGTGTGGGACAACGTCATCGCGGATCCGACGCCAACCTATTCATTCGAACTGCACTCCATCGCTTCGACCTTCTCCTTGGACGCAGTGCCGGCGAACCGAACTGCGTGTCCGTTCTCGTCGTAGCTTTCCTCGACAGCACAGCCGACCCGCTTGTTGTCACGGCTTACCAGCTCGAAGACCTTTGTGATTTTTCCGCTCGCCGGAGCACCGTTCGACGCCTTGCAATTCCCGGTTCCCGTATAAACAGCGGACTCGAAGTCGGCGTCTACTGCCTTCCCTTTGACGATTTTGTCGCAGGTGTAGGTCCATATGTCGACGGCTTGGCTGGTCGGCGCGAGGAGCGCCACGCTCACCCCGGCGAGCGCAGACGAGACTGCGGCGGTGACGACCCGGGCATGGGTGAGATTCATGCGATAGATCCATCCATAGAGGAATCCGCTTCTCGGATTCGAACGTATTCGGAACACATCACCGGCTTGGATTGAACACAGCGGGCACCCGCCACCACCGGTCACCTCTCAGCCGACGAAGTGCGCAGGCACGCACCCGAGAAAGCAACCGAAGGTGAGGCTTCTTCTCATTCGTCATGCCCGCGTCCACGGTCGGGAGACAACAGGCGCTACCTGCGTGCGAACCGATGCTGGCAGTGCGTTAAGCACAGCCTGCGGTGCGACGTTCACCGCAGCGTTTCGAGTGTGGCCAGTGGCGGGGCTGTCCGCACCCTTGGGTTGCGGTCGCCTTAAGGTTCATGGGTTAGAACAATTCGAGGGGATCACAGTGTCAACCGAGAGATTCACATTCACCAGCAATGGCGACCAGCTGGTCGGGCTGCTGCACCTGCCCGACGGACCGCCGATCGCATCGGTGGTCACCAGCGGTCCGCTGACTTCGGTGAAGGAACAAGCTGCCGGGGCCTATGCGCAGGCGCTGGCCGCGCGCGGGTTCGCCGCGCTGGCGTTCGATCACCGGACATTCGGTGAGAGCGAAGGGGAGCCAAGGCAATTCGAGAGCGGATTCGGAAAGGCCGAGGACATTCGCAATGCGGTCACGGCGTTGGTCGCGGATGAGCGGACCACCGGGCTTCCGGTCGCCGCGGTCGGGGTCTGCGCGGGCGCGGGGTACATGGCCCGGGCTGTGGCGGACGATCCGCGCATCCTCGCCTTCGCCGGTGTCGCCGGGTTCTACTCCAATCCGTCCGACGCTCCGCCGGATCCGGCGGTGATCAAGCGCGGTCGGGACGCCGAGGCGATCTGGCGCGAAACCGGTGTGTCCGAGACCATTCCGGCGGTCGCGCCGGACGGTGGTGACGTCGGAATGCCGCTGCGCGAGGCCTACGAGTACTACGGAACCCCGCGCGGGGCGGTCCCGAACTACACCAACGGATACGCCGTGGCCTCGTTCGCCTACGGGGAGTTCGATGCGATGGAGGCGGCCGCCCGCATCGCGGTGCCGTTCGCCATGGTCCATTCCGAAAACGCCTTGGTGCCCCCCTTTGCGCGCAAGTTCTATGCGACCGTGTCCAGCGAGAAGTCCGAGCTGTGGCTCGAGTCGATCGGCCAGATCGATTTCTACGACGACCCGAAGCTGATCAACCCCGCAGCCGACGTGGCCGCAAAACTGTTCCGCAGCGTACTCGGGCGCTGAACCCGCGACCGGACTCGGCGGCACTCGCGGCCTCGAGTCCGGGTCACCGGACCACGACGGTGATGTGCGCAGGGATCTCGCGAACGACGGAGATGTCCGGCGGGCGCGACTAGGTGAAGATCGCACCGATAGCGAGACCGGCCAGAAAACCGATGACGGACAACAGAAGTCCCGCGAACGCCGCTAGCAAACCGACTCCGATTCGGCGGATGTTCTCGCTGTATGGCAGTCCAGCGGCGCTGACGGCGACGAGTAGACCGCCGATAACGAGAGGGCCGATAACGCACCAGACTGCATCACGGGGAACTACTCCTGAATACGGCAGCACAATGCTGATCATGCCGACGACTGCGGCGGCAAATGACTCGGGACCGAACCAGTCTGTGCGCACATACTTCGACGGTCCGCTCATATTGTTGCCACCCAGACAAACGCGACCAGCAGACCCGCTGTCGCTACGCCGGTAGCCGCTCCGATCGCCCGCGGCGTTCTCCGCAGGGCGAGGACGGCGGCAGCCGCGACCATCAGAATGACGACGGCCATGAACACCACATGCATCGACGCGTCGAACGACGGATATGCCGCGTCGGCGAGGCGGGCGATAAACGCGAACACTGCCACCGCAGCCGCCATCCCGATAGGCAACGCCAACGTCGTTGCCTGCCAGAACGCCGAGTCACCCATCAAGCCACGCATGTCGACCCCACCACCCCGCCTCACTTTCGAACAACCACAACTGAGGGCGGTTTGCTCGGATCGCCAAGGGAGGTCGGCTTGTTCCGTTCCCAATTCGGATCGCTGAAATCAGCCTTGAACGGCTCGAACATCGCCTTACCTCCTCCCACCTCGTGAAACGACGGCAGATTCGCGAGCGGTCCCCACTGACTCCCGGAGTTGGCCGGATCGATCAAGACAGGTCGAGAGTTCCCGGCGGAATTGTCTTGGTAGATCTCGACGGAAGGGTAGTCGGTTATCTCTCCGCCGGCGGTCACTCGGGGTGTGCCGGGGTTGCCGCTTGTCGGCGAGATGACCAATTCGCCGTTGACGGTGTGGCCGGTCAGGTCCGAGCCGGGTGGGGCGAAGGGGTTCTTTGCATCGTATTGAATCATGACTGACCCGTTGGGAAGCTGCTGAGCCTGAACCTCCGGCTCGCCGACCTTCACTTCGCCCGAGGTTGTGACCGAGGGATTCTGCCTGGTAATGATGAGGCCGTTCTCGTAGTCGACATACGTGACGACACGTGCGTGCTCGGGATCGAAGTTCGGATCCTCTTTGCGATTATCGCCCAGGTCGTAATCGGGGACATTGAATACCTGCGCAGCCGGAATGAACGCCGCGGAGCGAACGATTCCTTGGCCGTGCACCGGCTCGATCCGAGCAACCTTGATACTGGGCTGGACACCCTGATATTTCGGATCGTAGCTGTTCGGGTTCAAGGCCTCGGCAGTCTTCCAATCTGTCGGACTGGTGGGTGCTCGGCCGAATACCTGCTGGAACGCCGCCGCCGAGGTGCGGAGACGGTCCGGATTCGATCGACTGTTCTGCTTCTTGATGTCCTCGATCGTCTTTGTTGCCTCGGCCAGCGCAGACTCCGGCGCCATGGCTTCGAGCTCTCGATTGGCCTCGGCGATCTTCGCACCCCACTGGGCATCGGCGCTGGCCAAAGTCGACGCCAGGCCTGCAAGTCGCGAAAGCTGAACTCCGGCTTCGGAATCCCAATCCTCGACTCCCCTGACCGTCCAGTCATCGGCGACGGTGACCGGTGGTACAACGTAGTGCTCGAAGATGGTCCTGATCTCGGCAGTCGGGTGTGCCATGTCTCTGGCTGCCCCGGCGCTAGCGGCGGCGAGGTCGTCGTACGCGGTGGCGATGGCGCGCATCTGGGTGCGTTCCCGGTCCGCCTTGTCCTCGGCGGCTTGTCTGGCCTCACCTTTCCAAGTCAGATCATCGTGGATCGTGACGAACATCGTGTCGGAGGCCTTGATGATCGCGTCGGCGATGGCGGTGGCGCTTACCGAAATCGCCTGGAGGCCGGACACGTCCCAGCGTCGTACCTCATTCGGAGTCGCCATCGCGTCAGTTCCCCGCGTGCGGATTGCCGGAGTTGATGTCGGCGACGGCTGCTATCCGCTTGGCAGCGTCGAGATCAGTACCGTGAAAGGTCTCAGCCGACAGTGCGAGCAGACCGGAAAACTGGTTGAACCGCGCCTTCAGTACATCTTTGGCCCGTTTACTCGCCGGGTCCGACTGGGCTAGCGCGGCGCCGACCGCGGATCCCTTCAACTTCTCTGCGTTCGGACCCGCTCCCAGGTGTGGTGCTCGATCGACCTCGGCGGGAAGTGCAGCCAGCAGGCCTGCTGCCCCGCGCAGGCTGTCCGGACTGACTTCGAACGGCATTCTGATCCTTCCCGGCCTCGCTGACCAGCGGGCGATTCTGTTCCTTGGCTTTGTGTACTGATATTGACGCACGGTGGAGCTGATCGGTTCCATCGGCCTCGCGATCCACAGTGCGTTCGGCTCGCGCGGCGGCCCATTGCCGAGAGCGGGGAGCTGCGTCGATCCGACCTCGGGCGACCGAGCAGACCCCCAGGACCTGTTGAAACGCAACAGGTCCCGAACTTGTCCCCGACGCGATCCCGTTCCCCGCCGTACCCTCGAACCCAGTTACGCAGACGAAGGGATCGACGGGATGGCCGAGGCGGCATACGTCACCATCGCGGAGGACTATGCGCGGCGGATCCGGAATGGGACGCTTCCCGGCGATGCTCAGCTGCCGAGCCATGCTGAGCTGGCTGAGCGGCACGGGGTGTCGCGGTCGGTGATCCGGCAGGCGATCCAGTTGCTGAGTAATCAGCGGCTTGTGCGGACCGTTCCGCGGCGTGGCACGTTCGTTGTCGGTCGATCGCCGGTCGCGAAGGTCGAGCCGCTTCCGCTTGATGACGATGTCGACGAGATCCGGTCGGTCGCGCATCCGATCCGCCGCGCCCAGCTGGCCGGCAACCTGATCACCCATTATCAGCTCCGGATCGCCGAACTGTCCGGCATCCGGCAGACCGCGATCGAAGACGCACACGATCACGGCATGAGCATCGCCGACATAGGCGAGCGGCTCGGGTTGAGCAACGGTCACATCGGCTAGCTCATCCGAGGGGGCGTAGCGGTCGCTTGGTCAGGTTCGGGGGAGTCATTCGCAGGATCAGAAAAAGTTTGCTGAAAGATCGCTAAGGGACATTAACGCAGTAGTGAGCTGTGCCACTGATTCGGGATGTCAAGGTTTTCCGGCATCGCTAACCCGTAAAGATAATCCGCGGCGGATTAGTAGTACCGATGCTTCTACCTGCGATGATGTGAAAATCAACGAACTTGTTTGTTGACTCGCCCAGACACTGCCTCGAGCCTGGGTGCATGAACGGAAACACCAGCTGCGCAGCATTAGCTGCGGTCTATGTATCGACCATCGTGTGCTCGGCGTTCCTCGCGGGCTCGGCCGACGCCGACCCGCCTCCCGCCGGTTGCACCGCCGACTACGCGGTGCCCAACCAGCTCACGATCACCTGCGAACCGGGCACCGGCGTCGGACAGCACGCGTACATCCGCTGCCGCGACATCGGCGGAGTTCTGCACACCCGGATCGGGACCACCGTCGGATCGAACGGCGGCTGGTCACGCGCGGTCTGCGCGACCGGCGAACACGGACCGGTCTGACTCACACGAATCGTCGTCGTTCGGAGAGCTCCGCGCGAGCTCAGCATTCCCAGCCGAGTCCGGCTGTGTTTTTGCCTCACCTGTTCGATCGAAAGGTTCTCCCATGTCTGCACCCAATGATCGTTCTCGAACAACCAAGCGGGCCGCTCGGCATCGCAAGGTGACCAAACGTAATCGGCGAGGTCTCTACGCGGCGGCCGCGTTCGCATCGCTGGCCACCGTGATGGTGTCGACCGGCCAGGCGGCAGCCGAAGCCCCCGCGTTTCCGCCGATCCCCGCGAACCCGACCGATCTGATCCCCGGCCTGAACTCGGCCGTGCCAGGTCTCGGCGACACGGTCAACGGGGCGGTCACCGAGTTCGGCGGATCCGTACCGGACATCGGTGCAGCAGTCCCCGAACTCGGCAACATCGCGACGAACCTCGGACCGACCGGACAGAACGCGATCGACCAGGCACTGAGCGCATTGGACAACGTCACCGCAGGTACCCCGGTCGAAGGCGCGGGTGAGCTGATCCGCGGCTTCACCACGCCGCCGGCCACCCCCGCCGACCAGCCACACCCTGCGGGCACACCGAACGCGGCACCCGGTACGACCTCCGCCTCCGGTCCGATCGGCTTCGTGCCGTCCTCGGTCACCGAGATGGCCGCGGTCGCCGAACAGGTCATCAGCACCGGCGTCGACCTGAAACAACTGGCCGGATGGGCCGACACGACCTTCCCGAGCGGCCCGCTGCGCGGCCCCGTCGAGGACATGCTCGCGTTCGTCAACGAAGCGATCGAGCAGGCCGGCGCCCGCCGCGACCCGATCGCCTCGCCCATCGAGGACCTGATCAGCCAGGCCCGCACCCTCTTCGACTTCCCCAAGGACGGTCCCGACCCCACGCACGCGCTGCGCGACCTGCTGACCCCGATGCTCGGGCAGACCGTAGGCGACGGAGATCCGTTACAGGGCTTGGCCGAAGGAATCCGGAAGCTCATGGCGGACCCGGCCGGGTCGCTGCACGAGGTCCTCCGGCCGGTGCTGACCGAGTTCCGCAGCATGCTGAACAACGACGGGTTGTTCAGTACTCGGCAGGCGGCACTGCCGTTGCTGGCGATTCCGGTCATAGTCACGGTGTTGATCGTCGGCGCGTTGGCGGTCGGCGCGGTGGCACTGCTGGCCGCTCCGCTGATCATCGCGGCGCTGATCGTCGGTGCCATCGTGGTGGCCGCTATCGCCATCCCGGTGCTGGTTATCGGTGCGATCGTGCTGGCTGTCGTGGCGCTGCCGGTGCTGGTGGTGCTCGGCGGCATCGTGCTCGCCGCCGTGGCATTGCCCGCGCTGGGCATCATCGGCCTCGCCATATTCGGGCTCGCCGGCACGGTGACGCTGGCGGCGCTCGCCCTTGCCGCGGTGGCGACGATCGCGGTGCTGGGTTTCGCCGCGCTGGTAGTCGTGCTGGCCATCGGCTGGACCGGGATTCCGGCCTTGATCGCGCTGGCCGCGATCGCTCTGGTCGGCGTGGTCACGCTCGGCGCGTTGGCCTTTGCGGCGGTCGCCGCGTTGACGGTATTCGCCGTGGTCGAGACGATCGCGCTGGGCGCGCTCGCCCTCGCCGCGCTGATCGTGATCGCGGCGGTAACCTTCGCCGCGCTGGTCGCGGTCTTCGCGCTGGGGTTGCCGACGGCAATCACCCTCGCCGCCATCGCATTCGGTGTTGCGGTCGTGGTCGGCGTGCTTGCGCTTGCGGCCGCGATCGTCTTCGTGGTGCTGGGCTGGACGGGCTTGCCCGCGCTGATCGTGATCGGGATCATCGCCGCGGTCGCCGCGATCGTGGTGGGTGCGGGACTGGTCGCCTCGGTAGTGGTGATCGCCGCGTTCGTGACCGCTCTGGTGGCCGCGCTCGCGACCCTGGCCGTCGGTGGCGCGGTGACCCTCGCGGCGCTGGCCTTCGCCGCGCTGGTCGTGATCGCCGTGTTCGGCGGACCCGCGCTGCTCGCGTTCGGCGCCTTCGCCGCGGTAGTGGCAGCGGTGGCAGTGGTTGCACTCGCTGTTCTGGCGGCTCCATTTGTGCTCGGTGCGTTGGCAATTGCGGCGGTGGTCGGACTTGTTGCGCTGGCTGCGATTGCCGTGCCGTTCGTGCTCGGTGCGCTCGCGATTGCCGCGGTGATCGGCCTCGCGGTGCTTGCCTTGATCGCCGCCCCGTTCGTGCTTGGCGTGCTCGCGATTGCCGCCGTGGTCGGGCTTGCTGCGATTGCCGCCCCGTTCGTAATCGGTGCGCTCGCGATCGCGGCGGTGATCGGGCTTGCGGTGCTGGCTGCGATTGCCGCTCCATTTGTGCTCGGTGCGTTGGCGATTGCCGCAGTGGTGGCGCTCGGAGTGCTGGCCGCTGTTGCGGCGCCGTTTGTGCTCGGTGCGCTGGTGATTGCGGCGTTGGCGGTGCTCGCATTGCCGGTGCTGGTTATCGCGGGCGTTGTGGGCGCGGTGGTGTTGGCTGCGATTGCGGCGCCGTTTGTGCTTGGCGCGTTGGCGATTGCGGCGGTGGTTGCCGCTGGTGTGATCGCAGCGGTGGTGGTGGCTGCGATTGCCGCGCCGTTCGTCTTGGGTGTGCTCGCGATTGCGGCGGTGGTCGGGCTTGCGGTGCTGGCTGCGATTGCTGCTCCGTTCGTCCTCGGTGCGCTTGCCATCGCGGCAGTCGTCGCGCTGGCCGTGCTGGCGGTGCCCGCGCTGATCGTGTTGGGCGCGTTGGCACTTGGTGCGGTGATCGGGACCGGGGCACTGCTCGCCACCGGTGCCGCGATTCTGACCGCGCTGGTTATCGGCGCGGCCGTGTTGGCGATCGCGGCGGCACCTATCCTGCTCGGGCTCGGCGCTGTCGCGCTCGCCGGTACCGCAGCGGTCGTGCTCGGTGCGCTCGGATTGGGGCTGGCCGGGGTGGTGACCCTCGGCGCGCTGGCGCTGGCCGGCGTGGTGACGACGCTGGTGCTCGCGTTCGCCGCGTTGGCGGTGGTCGTGCTGCTGGGCTGGACCGGCATACCGGCGCTGATCGCGCTCGCCGCCATCGGTGTCGTCGGAGCGATCGTCCTCGGCGCGCTCGCCTTGGCGGCGGTCGCCGCACTGACCGCGTTCGGCGTCGTCAGCACGATCGGTCTGGCTGCGCTGGCCTTGGCCGCCGTGGTCACGGTCGTCGCGGCAACTCTCGCGGGACTGGCCACGCTCGGCGCGCTTGCGCTGGGCACGGTTGTCGCGCTTGCTGTTCTGGCGTTCGCCGCGGTGGCGGTGGTGGTGCTCGCCGGCTGGACCGGATTGCCTGCCCTCCTCGCCCTCGGCGCAATCGCGGTCGTCGCAGTGGCCGTAGTGGCCGCCGCTCTGACCGCTGCCGCAGTGGTCGTCGCCGGTCTCACCGTCGGCACCTTGATTGTGTTGGCCGGCCTGGCCTTCGCCGCCTTGGTGGTCACCGC
The DNA here is from genome assembly GCF_042871115.1 of Nocardia sp. NPDC006044. Classification (NCBI taxonomy): domain Bacteria; kingdom Bacillati; phylum Actinomycetota; class Actinomycetes; order Mycobacteriales; family Nocardiaceae; genus Nocardia; species Nocardia sp. NPDC006044. The sequence continues at coordinate 608,410 of NZ_JBIAID010000003.1, read as the reverse complement.
GGTGCTCGGTTCGCCGGTGCTCGCCGCGCTGGTCGGTCTGGCTGTCGCGGTGGCAATCGCCGCTCTCGCAACACCGTTCGTGCTCGGTGCGCTCGCAATCGCCGCGCTGGCGTTGCCGGTGCTGGGTGCGCTGGCTGTGCTCGCTGCGCCATTCGTGCTCGGCGCAATCGCGCTGGCTGTGCTCGCCGCTCCGTTCGTGCTCGGCGCGTTGCTCGTCGCGGGCGCGGTGGCACTCGGTGCGCTGGCGCTGGTGGTCGCCCCGATCGTGCTGGGCGCACTCGTCATCGGAGGAGCGGTCGCGCTCGCTGCGCTGGCGGCACCTTTCGTGCTCGGCGCACTGGCCCTGGCAGTACTTGCCGCACCATTCGTGCTCGGTGCCATCGCGCTGGCACTGCCCGTGCTGATTACGTTGGGCGCGTTGGCTCTTGGCGCTGCCCTCACGGTCGGAGCGCTGTTGGCCGCGGGTGCGATCGCGCTCACGGCTTTGGCAGTCGTGGCTGCGCCGGTAGTGCTGGCCGTTCTCGCAGTCGGCGCGCTGCTTGTGCTCGGTGCCTTGCTCGCGGCCGGCACCATTGCGCTGGCGGCGCTGGCGCTTCCGGTGCTGATCGGGCTTGCCGCGCTGGCACTGCCTGCGCTGATCGTGTTCGGTGCGCTCGCACTGGGTGCGGTTGCGACGGTTGGCGCGCTGTTTGCCGCAGGTGCGGTTACCTTTGCGGCTCTGGCCATCGTGGCTGCGCCTGTGGTGCTGGCGGTACTTGCCGTCGGCGCTGCGATCGCGTTGGGTGCGCTGCTGACAGTCGGCGCGATCGGACTGGCGGCGCTGGCGCTCCCGGCGCTGATCGGGCTTGCCGCGCTGGCACTGCCTGCGCTGATCGTGTTCGGTGCGCTGGCGTTGGGTGCGGTCGCGACGGTTGGTGCGCTGCTTGCCGCGGGTGCGGTTGCCTTTGGGGCTCTGGCGCTTGTGGTGGCGCCGGTGCTCGCTTTGGGTGCCGTGCTCACGCTCGGTGCGCTGCTGGTGGCTGGCGCGGTCGCTCTTGTGGCGTTGGGGATCGCGGCACCGATTGTGTTGACCGCCTTGGCTATCGGTGCGGTCATCGCTCTTGCCGCGCTGGGATTGCCGGCCGCGGTGGTGTTCGGGGCATTGGCCTTGGCTGCTGTCGCGACGGCGGCGGTGCTCGGACTGCCTGCGCTGATCGCGTTCGGTGCGCTGGCTCTCGGCGCGTTGGTCACGCTGGGGCTGCCGGTGGCGATTGTGTTGGGTGCCTTGGCCTTCGGCGCGATCGCGGCGGCTACCGCACTGGCACTACCGGGTTTGATCGCGTTCGGCGCAGTCGCGCTGGCCGCGCTTATCGCGGTCGGTGCGCTTGCGGTGGCCGCGACTGCCACGGGCGCCATTCTGCTGGGGGCGCTGGCGCTCGGTGCGGTGATCACGACGGCGGTGCTGCTGACCGTCGGTGCGGTCACGCTCGCTATCGCACCGCTCGTGGTCGGCGCCCTTGCCGTCGGCGCGGTTGTCGCGCTGCTCGGCGCGGGCGCGGTGGCCGGCTTGGTTGCCCTGGCGCTCGCGGCGTTGCCGCTGCTGGCCCTGGCTACTGCTGTCGCAGTGGCGGTTTCGGTGGCTGTAGCCGCCGCCGTGGTAACCGCGGTGATAGGTCTGCCGCTTCTCGCCTTCGGCGTCCCTGCGGCACTGGCGGCCCTGTTGACCGTCGCTTTGCTGACGACGCTGCTGGCGGTGGCGGTGCCGGTCGGTGTGGCGGGAGCGCTCGGCGCGGCGGCGCTGGCGGGCCTGGCGTTGGCCGCCGGTGGAGCCGCGCTCGTGGGTGCTCCGCTGCTGCTCGCCGCGGCGGCGACCGTACTGCTGGCCGGTGTGCTGCCGGTGGTGGTCGTGGTGCCGCTGCTGCTCGCGGTCATCGTCGTGGTGCCGCTGGTCGGGTTGTCGAGCCCGGATGTCAAGTCCTACCTCGTGTCCGCCATCCGGGCCTGGCGCGACCAGAACACCCCGCGCGGTGATTCGAACAGCGGGATGACGCCCACCGGAACCCAGTTCCTGGACGACATCCAGGACACCGCGAGCCTCGAGGACCTCATCGCGTCCTTGCAGAAGGCGCTGGCCCCCGCGTCCGCCCCGCACGCCGAGCTCCCACTCGTCGGGAACGCGGCCGCGGACGGACGCACCTCCACCGCGGACGACCGCCGCCTGGTCGCACTGTCCCTCTGAATCAACCAGAAATCACTGTCCGGCAACACAATACAAAGGAGTCCAGCATGAAGTCCGACCCGACCAACATCGACACCGACTACCCGACCCTGCACCTGGAGTACCTGTACGGCCCGCAGTGGCGCGACGTCGCCCAAATCGTCGAACGCGCAACGCAACTCACTCCGGACGAGCGCGAAAAACTCAACACCGCGGCGGGCAGCGGCCTGCAGGACGGGTTGTCCACCCTTTCCGGCGGTGCGGGCCTGTCCGCATTGTTCGCCGGCCTCGGCGCCTCCTCGGCGGACTCCCAACCGGCACAGATCGCGGCCGAAACGGCCAAGGAGTTCGGCCGCTCCCGCCACATCCAGATCGCGGGAACCATTGCCGGACAAGCGGTGTCACCGACCGCCGGCCCAGGCGCCGACGACCTCGGCGGCCTGCTGAAGTCGCTCACCTCGATCGGCGCGCTCGTCGTGGTCAATCGCGCGGTTACCGCAGCGGCCCTCGGCGACCTGGTCGGTCGCGGCAAGTTCACCAGGGAGGTCTACGACGCCCTGATGAAGCCCTGGACCGACACCATCCGCTGACCCGGCGCCCAGACCCAGGAGGTTCGATCATGTTCGATACCAGGTTCTCCGGCAGCACCGCCGATCCGCTCGGCGGACTGCTCGACATCAGTGCGGCACCGGTGGGCTTCGGCTACTACGAACAGAACGCCACCGACGCCGACACCATCACCCGCTGCCACGACCGGACCCGCGTCGGCCCGATCGGCTGGTGGAACCGGCACCGGCGGCTCGGCATCGGCGTCGGCATGACGCTGGTGGCGTCGCTGGGCTTCCTGCCCGCGGTGCAGAACGCCATCCTGATGGGTCTGACGTAGGTCGCGCAGCAGGGTGACGCGCACTCCGCGGTGCCGTCACCCTGCTGTGGCTATCGCGTCGCAAACTGGAGTTGATGATGCTCGCTGATACCCTCGAGCTGCTGCTCTGTCATCGGCGCCGCCGTCCGGCGTCATGGCGATCCGATTCGGTCTGGCTAGCTCGCAAACGCGACGCATCGTCAGCCCGGCACGACAATGCCCAGGACACCCGACACCTCGGAGAACACGCGATTGTCCGTTCCGCCGGTTCACGCAGCCGCCACGCCGCCCGCCCCGTGGCGATAGGCAGCTGATGGACGAGGGCCGTCGCCACTTCGCCGCCCGGCTCGGCGAACTGTTCGCCGCCGCCGGAACCCCACCGGCCAAGTCGGTGGTCCGGGCCGCCAACGCGCGCATCCCGAACGGCGCGGGCAAGGTCACCGCGCAGCGAATCAGCGACTGGCGGCGCGGCAATCGCACGCCGGCCACCTTCGTCGCGGTCCGCCCGGTACTGGAGGTCCTGATCGCCGAGGCCCGCCACCAGGCCGCCGACAACCCGCGCATCGACCCCTCCCTCCTGGATCTGGTTCGCTGGCACGAGGATTGGAAAGCCGCCAAGGTCGAGCCGCCGAGCATCGATATCGGCCGCGAACCCTACCGCGGCCTGTGGGAATACCGAGTCGAAGACCGCGATCTGTTCTTCGGCCGCGACGACGCGAAACAAAAACTCCTCGAACTGATTTCGAACGTCGAGGCGAGCGACATCCCGGCAATGGCGGTGCTGCTCGGCCCGCCGGGCGTCGGAAAGTCCTCGCTGCTCGCCGCTGGGCTACAGGCCGCGCCGGGCGCCAGAGTCCCGATCGCCATGACCCCCGGTGACGACCCGATGGCCGCCCTGGAATCCGCCCTCGAAGCCGGCGCGGACGGTCACCGCCTGCTGATCGTCGATCGCGGCGAGGAACTGTTCACCCGCTGCGCGAATGAAGCACTGCGCCAGCAATTCCTGACCACAGTGGCCTCGCTCGCCGCCGCCGGCGCCGGCGCACCCACCACCGTCGTCCTCGCGTTCGACACCGCTTACCTCCCGGAACTCCTGCGCTACCCGCTGTTGACTATGGTGCTCCGCGACCACGCGATGTTGCTCGATCCCATGACGCCGCAAGAACTTCGGGAGGCGATCGTCCGTCCGGCGGCGGCCACCGGCCTGCGCGTCGAGGACACCCTGATCGACATCCTGCTCCAAGACCTCGACGCCATCGACGCGCACAGCTCGGTGCGCCTCCCGCTGCTGTCCTTCGCCCTGGCCGCGACCTGGGCCAATCGGCGCGGCCGAACCCTGAGCCTGGAGGCCTACCGCGAGGCGGGCGGAATGGCGAAAGCCTGTGCGGTGGGCGCGGAGTCGTTCTGGTCCCGGCTCACCGACCGGCAACGCGACGCCGCGCGGCACGTGCTGATCACGTTGACGATCATCGGCCCGACCACCATCGTGCGCAACCGCATGCCGGTCGAGCAGCTCATCGAGGAATCCGCCGACCCGGACGCCACGCGGGCCGTCATCGCGCGCCTGACCCGAGCGCGAATCGTGGTGCAGCGCAACGGTGAAGTCGAACTGGTCCACGATCTGCTGCTGTCCGGCTGGCCGCGGCTGGCCGGATGGCTCGCCGAGGAAAAGGACTTCGCGCCGGCCCGCCAGCGCATCGAAGCGGACGCCCGCGAGTGGGCCCGCCAGGATCGCCCGGTGTCGTTGCTCTACTCCAGGACTCGACTGGAGGACGCGGCGGCCTGGATGCGCCGCACCGAGTCGCCGAACCTGCTGGCTCGCGAGTTCGTCGCCGCGTCGCTGGCGCGCCGGCGCGCGCACACCGTGCGTCGGCAGGTGCTCTGGTCGACGGTGGCCGTGCTCGTCGCACTGGCCGTGGTGCTGTCGGGAGTGATTGTCGTACAACGTGTTTCCGTCGCGCAGGAACACAAGGGCGTGGTGCTCGGCCAGATCGTCGAGCAATCGCAACGAGTGCAGAACGTCGATCCAGGTCTGTCCACCCAGCTCGCGCTGGCCGCGTATCGACTCGGCCCGGACGATCCGATGGCCCGCGCGCGGCTGCTGGCAACTCAGGTGCTGCCGCTGGACATCGCGTCCACGGTGGCGCACAAGGGACTCGTGCGCGATCTCGCTCTGAGCCCGGACCGAAAGCTCTTGGCCAGCGCGGGCAGCGACGGTCTCATCCGGCTGTGGGATGTCGCGGATCCGCGTGCCATCACCCCCGCTGGCCCGGAGCTCACCGGTAACCGGGACAACGTCGAATCCGTCGCGTTCAGCCCGGACGGCGGCGTCCTGGCCAGCGCGGGCGACGACGGCACTGTGCGTCTCTGGGATGTCCACGATCCGAAGCAGGTTGCGGCGCTGGGTGAATTCGCCAACGGCACACCGGTCACCGCACTCGCCTACCTGCCTGACGGTCGCACGGTCGTCACCGGCGGCGCTGACGGTACCTTGAGCTTTCTGGATACAACTGTCCCGCAGTCGATTCGGCCGCGAGGGCCATCTATTGCCGCACAGACCGGCGCGGTCAAGGTGCTGGCGCTGGCACCGGACCACCCACTGCTGGCCAGCGCGGGGGACGATCGAACGGCGCGCCTATGGGCCGTGGAGGACGCCGACCACCCGACTCCGTTGGGCGCGCCGATCGATGCCGAGGGCGCGGTGCAGGCCATCGCCCTCGGCCCGGACGGCCGGCTCGGCACGGGCACCGCGGATGGCGTCATCCAGGTCTGGAACGTCGACGACCAGGGCCAGGCGCGGCTCATCGGCAGGCAGCAATCCCGTCCCGTGCCGATCACGCAGCTGGAATTCTGGCGCAACGGCAAGATGCTCTCGGTCGCGGACGCCGGCGGCACCATGCGCGCGCTGAACACCACCCGCCGTGACCGGATCACCGCGATCGGACGCGAGATTCACGGCAACAGCGGTTCGGCCCGGTCCTTCGTGATCGTCTCCGACACCCAGCTGGTGACTGCGGGCTCGGACGGATGGATCCGCACGTGGAGCCACGCGGGGGTGAACGTGCCCATCGTGTTCGCGGGCGCGCTCAGCTCGGTCGGTTTCGACCAGTCGGGCAAGCTGCTGGTCAGCGGACTGCGCGACGGTCAGGTCAACGTGTGGGATATCGGCGACCCGTTCTACAGCCGATCCGTGGGTGAGGTGACGGCGGGGGCGCCCGACCGGCACGGCGCGCACGTCGCGCTGCGGCCGGACGGCACCCTGCTGGTCACCGCCGGCGGCGGCGAGGTGCGACTGTGGAATCTGACCGATCCCGCGCGCCCGGCGCCGATCGGCGCGCTCCCCGGGACCGGGCTCAGCGGACCCCTCGCCTTCGATCCGACCGGAAAGCGACTGCTCACCGGCGTCGACCACCGATCACTCCGGCTGTGGGACGTCGCCGATCCCGCCCGCGCCCGCGAGCTCGGTCGACTATCGACCGGGCACGACCGCGAACTGGGAAATGCGGTGTTCGCGCCGGACCGTCCGCTGATCGCGGCCGCCGACGACGACTCCCGAATCCACCTGTGGGACGTCACCGATCCGGCCCAGCCGGTGCAGACCTCCCTCGACACCGGCGGCGCGAACATGCGCAGCCTGGTCTTCGCTCCCGGTGGTCGCACCCTGTTCGGCGCGGACGATCACGGCATGATTCGCTCCTGGGACGTCACCGACCTGGATCGGGTCCGCGACCTCGATTCGATCCGCGCACACTCCGCGGCGGTCCGGACCCTGGCGATGGACCGATCCGGGCACCGCCTCGCCTCGGGTGGGGACGACCGGACCGCCCGCGTGTGGGACATCGCCGACGCGTCCGATATCCGGGCGCTCGGCGAACCGATCGCGGCGGAGGTCGGCTGGACCTGGTTCCTGCGCTTCGACCCGGGCGACGAGTCGCGCCTGCTCGGCATCGGCGACGAACTGTCGGCTCTCTGGTACACCGACCCGGACGTGTTCGCGAGCAGACTTTGCGACTCCGCTGCCGCACGGATCGATGCGCGGACATGGCGAGAGCTGCTGCCGTCCGTGGACTATATCTCCACCTGCTGATTCCCGGACCGATTCGACCGCGTCCGAGATGAATTCGGGCGACCTGGGCATCGAGCCGATGGCGGCGGCAGCTGATAGTGCACGCGCACAGTCTTTCTCGAAGCAGCAAGTTGGAGAGTAATTGTTCTCTACTGTGATCGCGGTGGCGACGAGCGGAGGGCTGCGACATGTCTGACAGGCGGTTGGACGGCAAGGTGGCGGTGGTGACCGGCGCGGCATCGGGGATCGGGGCGGCAACGGCGGTCGAATTCGCCCGCCGCGGTGCGACTCTGGCCCTGGCCGACATCGATGACGCCGGAATGAAGGAAACGGCCGGCCGGGTGGCCGAACTCGGCGCCGAGGTCAGCACGCACCGAGTCGACGTCGGCCGCGAAGATGACATCTACGCCTTCGCCGACGCCGTCGAAAGACGATGGGGGAGAGCGGATATCGTTTTGAACAACGCCGGCGTCGCGGTACTCGGCGACGGCGTCACGATCAGCGACGACAGCCTGCGGTGGATCGTCGACATCAACTTCTGGGGTGTGGTGCACGGCACCCGGGCGTTCCACCCGATTCTGGAACGAGCCGGCGGCGGCACCATCGTCAATGTGTCGAGTGTCTTCGGGTTGCTCGGAATGCCGAGTCAATCCGCCTACAGTGCAACCAAATTCGCGGTCCGCGGGTTCACCGAGTCGGTGCGGATGGAATTGCGGCTCGCGGGGTCGCCGGTGCGCGTGATGGCCGTGCATCCCGGTGGTATTCGGACGAATATCGCGCGGTCCACCCGATTCGAGGGTACCGGGGTCGCCGGGGCCGGGTCTGCGGCGGCCAATGTCGAGTTGTTCGACCGGATTGCGCGTACCTCACCGGAGCGGGCCGCCGTCGTGATCGCCGACGGAATCCGGCGCGGCAAGGCCAAAGTCAGGATCGGCGCCGACGCGGTCGCCATGGATGTTCTCCAGCGGCTGTTCCCGGTCGGCTACCAGCGGATCATGTCGGCGGCGATCGGGTTCGGTCTCCGCACGGCGTCGAAAACACTATCGACACAAGGGGAATCATGAGCCTGATCCGTACTGAGGCGGACGGCGCCGTCCTGATCGTGTGGCTGGACAACCCGCCCTACAACTTCCTCACCGGCGAAATCATGTCCGCCCTGGCGGATTTGCTCACCTCGCTCGAACGCGACGCCGACACTCGCGCCGTGATACTCACCAGCGCGGTCGAGGACGTCTTCGTCAGTCACTATGACGTCGCCGAAATCCTCGCCGGCGCACAAGCTTCCCCGGTCACCCTCACCCGCCGCGCCGCCGCCGCGGCACTGCACACGAGTCGTGCCGCCGACCGCATCCCCGGCGGGCAGGCGGCGCTGGCTCGCGCCGGCGCGGGCGGTGTCGCGGACCTGCGCCGCTACCACGAGGTCTGCCGCCGGATGCGCGACTCGGACAAGGTTTTCGTCGCCGCCCTCAACGGACGCACCCTCGGCGGCGGTTGCGAGCTGGCGCTGTCCTGCGACATCCGGCTGATGGCCGACGGCCCGTACGAGATCGGCCAACCCGAGATCCTGGTCGGGATCATTCCGGGCGGCGGTGGCACCCAAATGCTCACGCGGGCGCTCGGCGCGGCCCGCGCGCTGGAGCTGTGCCTCGAAGGCGCCCCGATCACGCCCGCCCGTGCCCACGAGATCGGACTCGTGCACCGGCTCGTCGCACCGGCAGACCTGATGAGCGAGGCGCGCACCACCGCCGCTCGGCTCGCCCGCAGATCGCCGGTGGCGGTCGCGGCGCTCAAACGTGCCGTCTACGCGGGCGGCTCCGAACCCCTCGACAAGGGACTGCATATCGAACGCACCGGCTTCCTGGAGACGAGTTCGACCGCGACCGCCCAGCACGCGATGCAGCTGTACTTAGACGAGATCCGTGAGGTAGAAAGCAGCGGAAGAGATCTCGCGACCTTCATCGACGAACGCCTGCCCCGCTGGGTCGAAGGAAGCGTGGCCGACTTCTGAGGCGCTCAACGCCATGCAGCCGCTCGCTACTTCTCGAACTGCGCCCGCTTCCAGTCGCCGTAGGGTTCGTCGCGTTCCCGCACCGCCTCGCGGAAACCGGCGGTCGCCGAACGCAATTGGAACGCGTAGCCCTCGCGGGTGTGCCGGGAGATGCCGTCGAAAACGGTGCTGATCATGCCCGAGTTCGCCACCCCCTGGGCCAGCAACGCGCTGTTGAGGGCCAGCTTCGCCATGACGAGCTGATTGATCGGCATCCGCGCGATGCGTTCGAGCAGGGCCTCGGTGCGCTCGTCGAGTTCGTCGGCGGGCGTGGATTCGACTGCGAGGCCCCATTCTTCGGCTTGCTTGCCGGAAAGGCAGTCGCCGGTGAACAGCAGCCGTTTCGCCCGCTGATCACCCAGCCGGTGCGCCCACATGCCCGCCGCCGGAATGCCCCAGACCCGGGTGGGCGGGTACCCGATCTTGGTGTCGTCGGCGCAGATGATCTGATCGGCGTACAGCGCGATATCGGTGCCACCCGCCACCGCGAAGCCGTGCAGCTTGGCCACCGTCGGCTTGTTGGCGTGCAGCAGGCTGGCGAAGCCCCGGTTGAACCGGCTCATCATCGCGTAGTCGACCATCGGATCCCAAGTGCCCCAGGGATTGTGATTGCGGGCCTGGACCACCGGATCCAGCACGGTGCCGGTGGGCGAACTCGCGCCCGCGCCGGAATCGAACGAGCTCTCGGCGAAGATCGACAGGTCGTATCCGCCGCAGAAACCCTTGCCCCGCCCGGACACCACCATCACGTGCACGCGCGGATCGAGATCGGCCCGCTCCACGGCGTGCGCGAGTTCGATCGGGGTGTCGGCGGTGATCGCGTTGCCGTGTTCGGGGCGGTTGAAGGTGATTCGCGCGATCCGGTCGGTGACCTCGTAGGTCAGCGTGCGGTAACTGATATCCGCCGCGGGCGGCGTGCGGTCGGCCCACGGCGAGTCCGGGGCTTCGGTGAGTCCCTCGTACCACGCGGCGGGGCGGGTGCCGGAATGATTCTCGAAGTCTGACAAGGGGGTTCCTGACTACGTCGGGGCGTGCTTCGCACTGATATTACATACTTGTGTCGATTGACGGGCCACTGTAATACTGAATCATGGCCACCCACGCGGTTACGAACCAAGTTCCCCCGCTCGTCGACTACGACGCCGCCGAGCAGCCGGTGCTGCTCGAGGCGCTGCACCGCGCGGGCGCCGACCACGCGCTCGACGAGTTGCACGAGATCGGCAGGCTGGCGGGTAGCGCCGAAGCCATCGAGCTCGGTGACCTCGCCGAGGCCCATCCGCCGGTGCTGAAGACGCACGATCGGTACGGCAACCGGGTCGACGAGGTCGTCTACGACCCGAGTTATCACCGATTGATGACGCACGCGGTCGGCTTCGGCCTGCACGCCGCGGTCTGGGCGGACACCCGGCCGAACCCGCATCTGACCCGCGCCGCGAAATTGAGCGTGTGGGGCCCGGTCGATGCGGGGCACGGCTGTCCGATCTCGATGACCTACGCGGTCGTCCCGGCGTTGCGCGTCGCCCCGGACCTCGCCGCCCAGTACGAAACCTTGCTTTGCGCAAAGGAATACGATCCGGTGCTGCGCGCGCCGCTGACCAAGCGCGGGCTCATCGCCGGGATGTCGATGACGGAAAAGCAAGGCGGCTCCGATGTCCGGGCCAATACGACCACCGCGACCCGGATGTCCGACGGAACGTATCGGATCACCGGGCACAAATGGTTCACCTCCGCGCCGATGTCGGACGTATTCCTGGTCCTCGCGCAAGCGCCCGGCGGGCTTTCCTGTTTCTTCGTTCCCCGAGTGCTGCCCGACGGGACCCGCAATACCTTTGCGCTGCAACGACTCAAGGACAAACTCGGCAATCACTCCAATGCCAGCAGCGAGGTCGAATACGACAACACCGTCGGCTGGCTGGTCGGCGACGAAGGCCGCGGCGTGCCGACCATCATCGAAATGGTCAACCTGACCCGCCTGGATTGCACCCTCGGCACCGCCACCGCGATGCGCACGGGCGTCGCCGCGGCCGCCCATCATGCCGCGCACCGCAGCGCATTCGGCGCGACGCTGGCCGATCAGCCGTTGATGCGTAATGTGCTGGCCGATTTGGCGATCGAGGCGGAGGCGGCGACCACGGTGGCCCTGTGGCTGGCCGACCTGACCGACCGGGCGACGGCCGGCGAGGACGGCGCCGACCAGTTGCGCCGAATCTCGTTGGCGGTGAGCAAATACTATGTGTGCAAACGCGGCCCGATCCATGCCGCGGAAGCGCTGGAATGCCTGGGCGGCAACGGTTATGTCGAAGAATCGCGGATGCCGCGACTCTATCGAGAGGCGCCGTTGATGTCGGTCTGGGAGGGATCGGGCAACGTCGCCGCGTTGGATACGTTGCGCGCGATGGCCAAACAGCCGGAAACCCTCGGCGCCTTTTTCGACGAAGTCAAACGCGCCACGGGCGCCGACTCGCACCTGGATGCCGCGATCGCGCGGCTCGAACAGCAATTCGGCGACTTCGACACCATCCAGCATCGGGCGCGTCGGATCGTCGGCGATATGGCGCAGGTACTTCAGGCGTCGCTGCTGGTTCGCTACGGGCATCCGGCGGTCGCCGACGCGTTCACCGTCAGCCGGCTCGGCGGCGAACACGGCGACGTTTTCGGCACGCTACCGACAGGCATCGATACGGCCGCGATCATTCAGCGCGCGACACCCAAGCCGGGTAACTGAAACCGACCGGCCCAGTTCATCGATAGCGATTACACATCCGACGTGACGAGCAGCTGCTCCGCGAATCCCATGAATTCGGTTCGGAACGCCGCGTATTCGGCGCGCAGCCGCAACCCCGGCCAGTCGGCGGGAAGCAGCGGATCGGGGAGCAGGGGGTCGTCGAGAATATGCCGCACCGCGGCGGCGGCCACCTCGAACCGCTCCCGCATCGAGGAAGAACTCGCGAACTCGCGCAGCAGCCGCTCCGCGTCGCGAGCCCAAACATGGGGCGCGAAAAGGGTTTCCGCGAGGTGCGCCGGTGAATCCTGCGGCGCGGCGGTGAACACGGAAACTCGCCGGTCGGCATCCGGCCCGAGAACTATCTCGATGTTCGCGGGCCGGGTCCATACACCCTCGCGCAATTCGCCGAGCCTGCGGGAGCGCATCGTGTCCCGGAAGGCGGTCCGGGCGGGCGCGTCGTCGCCGACGGCGGTCACCACCGCCAGAAACCATTCGCCGTCCCAGGCTTTCACCACGGGACTCACCGCGGCGTCCTGCCTGCGCTGCCGGTCGATCAGGCGGCTGGAGAGCCGATACACGCCGTTCGCGCGTTCCAGATCACCCATGGCGACCATTCGGGTCAGCGCGACCCGCACGGCCGATTGTTGTAGTCCGAGTTCCTCGGCCACCGAAACGATCCAGCTCACCGGCGCCTCGGCCGGATGCGCGCCGAGCAACGCGCTCAGAATCGCCGACCGAGCGGTCAGCTTTCGCACGCGCATCGCCACACGCCCCGTCCTCTCCGAGCCCGCGCCGGTCGAACTCCGGCGGCCGAACCCGGAATTCTACAGACGAACTCACCCTCGCCCGCGCGGTCCCGCCACCGAACCACGCCTGCTCGAAGTCCGCGACGACCGCCCATGAACTGGCAATATGTCGGACCGAGGGACGAATCGACCCGGTTGTGCTAGTTCGCGTTGTTATATGCCGCGACAATGTCGGCCGGGATGCGGCCACGGGTCGATACGTTGTGCCCGTTCTTCCTGGCCCATTCGCGGATCGCGGCTGTTTGCTCGCGATCGGTCGCGGAAGTCGCTTTGCCGGTGCCTTTCCGCTTCGCCCGTCCGGTCTTGCGCGCCTTTTCCGTCCACGGCTCCAGGGTCACGCGCAGCTTGCCCGCGTTCTTGGTGGACAGATCGATCTCGTAGGCCACGCCATCGATCGAAAATTGAACTGTTTCATTCGCTTTCGACTTGCCGTCGTAGTCGTCGACCAGGGTGACGGTGACTTTCTTGGCCATGGGGTGCGTCCTTCGCGTAGTCACGAGTAATTGCTCGGAATACTAATACCGTATCGCATCGAACTCGGCGAGGAGAAAAGTACTGTGGCGCAGAAGTGCTCGGAGCGCTTACGAGCGCGAATGCGCGGGAACGCACGTTCAAGTGCACGGCCATCCGATACGGGTACTCAGCGCAGCGATTCCGCGGCGGTCGCGGCTATCGACGAGGCGACCGCGCTCAATGCCGGTGAGTCGAGCCGCCATTGCTGCCAGTACAGCGGGACATCGATGAATGCGGACCCATCGATGGCCACCAGTTCGGTGCTCCGAAAATTGTGAGTTTGCAGGTCCGGCAACATTCCCCAGCCCAATCCGAGCCGAACCGCGGCGAGGAATCCGGCCGAAGAGGGGACGTAATGCCGCGGCGGATCGAGCGGCTGGCGACTGCGGCGGCGCAGGTGACGGTCTTGCAGATCGTCTTTGCGGTCGAATAGCACCACCGGCGCCGCCGCATATGCCTTGGCGGTCGCGCCGTCACCGAACCAGGTGCGGGCGAATCGCGGTTCGGCCATCGGCCGATAGCGCATCGCGCCGAGCGGTTCGACTGAGCAGCCCTGCACCGGTGTGGACGTGGCGGTGATCGCCGCCATGACCGTGCCGTCCCGGAGCAGGCGGGTGGTGTGCTCCTCGTCCTCGCGGTGAATCTCGAAACTGATGCCGGACGGCACCGCGGCGAGCGCGGGCAGCACCCAGGTTTCCAGGGAATCGGCGTTGACCGCGATCGGCAGCCGCGCCGGGCCGTCCGCCTCGCCGAGCTCGCGCGCGGTATCGCCGGTCAGCAGCTCGATCTGCCTGGCCAGCCGCAGCACGGCGAGCCCGGATTCGGTGGCGCACACCGGTTTTGTGCGCTGGACCAGGACGCGACCGGCCGCGTCCTCCAGCGCTTTGATGCGCTGGCTGACCGCGGACGGGGTGATCCGCAGGCGCTTGGCCGCGGCGTCGAACGTGCCCTCGGTGACCGCGGCAGTCAACGCGCGGAGCTGATCCAACTGGAGATCCATGTTAAGGAATCGTAATGGTAGTGCAGAATCTTTAGTTTGCCTGGTGATAATGCCGCCCCTAGCGTCGGAGGTTATGGAGGTCTCCTCGGCCGCGCTGGCGGCCCTGTCCGGACTCGGCTTCGGGCTCTCGCTGATCGTGGCCATCGGAGCGCAGAACGCGTTCGTGCTCCGTCAGGGGGTGCGCGGACAGCACGTCTTCGCGGTGGTCGCGGTGTGTGCGCTGTCGGACATCGTGCTGATCGGTGCCGGCGTCGGCGGATTCGGTGTGGTCGTGCAATCGGCGCCCGAAGTGGTGACGGTGGTGCGGTACGCGGGCGCGGCGTTCCTGCTCGGTTACGCGGTTCTGGCGGCCCGGCGGGCGTTCGCGGCGTCGGCGCTCACCACCGGATCCACCGGCGCGACCGTCGCGCTGGGTGCCACCATCGTCACCGCGCTCGCGCTGACCTGGCTGAACCCGCACGTTTATCTGGACACCGTGGTGCTGCTCGGTTCCTTCGCCAATACCTACACCAGCCCCGACCGCTGGTTTCTCGGCGCGGGCGCGATGCTGGGCAGCGTCATCTGGTTCACCGTCCTCGGTTATGGGGCACGACTGCTCGGCCCGCTGTTCGCCCGTCCCGCCGCCTGGCGGGTACTGGATTCCGGCATCGCCGTGGTGATGACGCTGCTGGCCTTGGGGCTGCTACTCGCGGGTCCATCGGTGTGAGGTCGAAACCTGTTGGTTCGCACCGCCACCTGCTCGGCTAGGCCCGTAGACGAGCGAGATACTCGATCAGGCAGCGGAAACTGGATCGTTGCCGACCGGTCGAGGTCGAGTGTTACTCGGCGAGAACAGGGTTGGCCGGCCGGGAAGCGTGATGGGAGACACAGCCGGCATCGGGTCCCGCGCTGATTGGCGGCAGCGGACCCGGGTATGCCGCGAATGACCCGCCCACACCCTAGTTGGAGGAATAGTCATGACCCAGCACGACAGTGGACCGCGCGAGGCAGTCGAGGGCGTCGTCGAGGACGTCAAGGGCAAGGCCAAGGAAGCCGCGGGCATCATCACCGGTAATGAAGGCCTGAAGAACGAGGGCCGCGCCCAGCAGGACAAGGCCGAGTCCGAGCGTGAGGCAGCCAAGAAGGAAGCGGAGGCGGAGAAGGCCCGCGCCGAAGCCAACCTGAACGAGGCCCGCCAGAGCGCCTACGAGAGCGGCAAGGAATCGTAAGCCGCCAGAGCTTTCCGCGGCCCGGGGACGACACGTCGTCCCCGGGCCGTCGATTTATGTTGCGCTGCGGAACATTTGGGCCGCTTCGGCCCGCTCGTCGAGGATCTGGCGTCGTCGCTCGGCCATGGCGGCGGCCGGTGAGCCGCCGGAGGTGATGGCTTCGGCCAGCGCGGCCGCGTCCTCGATGGCGTCCCGGGCGCCGACCCCCGCGGCCGGCGTGATGGCGTGATCCGCGTCGCCGCACAGGATTACCGGAGCTTGTGGCGGACGCGCGTCGGCGAGTGGCACGGTGCGTGCGTTGGAGACGTGCACGGTATCGGTCGCGGCCAGCATGGTCTCGACGAGTTCCGGGATTGCCTTGGCACCCGCGAGAATCGGCTCCGGCCAGCCGCCGAGCGGCTGAGATCCGATGCCCGGCAGGGCGAGTGGCTCTCGCGTGAGGCGGGTGAACCACACCGAGATCTCGTCGTTCCAGAAGTGCCCGAACGTGCTGACCGGTCGGCCGTCGTCGTCGAGTTGCCGGTGGAAATGCAGGACGGACGGGTCGGTGCTCGGCTGGATCGGCCGGGTGGTGATGCCGTAAATGATGATCTGTCCGGAGTATTCGGCCCGGCGCTCGGGTTCGAGGGTGCGCCGGGCGAGGGAGTCGATGCCGTCGGCGGCGATGACCACGTCGTCGGCCGGGAGCTGATTCGCTCCGCTGCGGAGCTCTCCCTCGGCGCTCAGCTCGGTGACCGGGGTGCCGAAGCGGATATCCGCTGTTGTGCCGGTGGCGAATTCGGTCAGCGCGCGTATGAGCTCGGCACGCAGGTATAACCGTCGTTCGGCGCGGGTGTCGCTGCGGATCGTGCCGGACCGGTCGGCCGCGCGCAGCTCGGTCAGCGGATACGACGCCCTGTGCAGCCGGTCGATGCCGACGCCGAGCTGGGCCAGCGCGGCCTGCGCCCGATCATCCAGTGCCAGAAAGTGTCCCGCGCCGACGGCCGGCTGGCTCTCATAGACCGTGACCGGATGTCCGTTCCGCGCGAGCGCCCCGGCCAGCAACGTCCCCGCGATTCCACCGCCGATGATCGTGACCATGTCCCCACCTTAGGTGCCGTCGTCGGGGCGCGGCGGGGTCTCGCGCCCCGACGGCGGGGTGATCAGCAGTCGTTCGGTGCGGGGACGCCGCGGAATCGCTCGTCGATCCAGGACATCGCGGCGGGTGCGCCGAGCACGGCCGTGGTCAGGTGGTCCGGGCTCGGGATCAGCTCGGACTCCACCCGCACGCCCGCCGCGCAGTAGCGCCGCACGGTGTTGTCGATCGAGGCCACCGGGATCAGCACGTCCTCGGTCGAACGCCATTGGTAGATCGGCATTTTCGGCACGCCCGCGTAGAGCTCCAGGCTGTTCTCCTCGAGCACGGAGCGCGCGCTCGGGTCGTCGGCCAGCGAGGTGGAGCTGGCCACGTCCAGGACGTTGTGCCCGGCGCCTGCCGCCAGGATCTCGTTGGTGCAGCCGTTGGCGATCTGATCGCGGGTCGCCCGGCCGAAATCGTTGAGGCTGTCGCTGATCGGCAGCCGCGTCGGGTATTCCCGCTCGAGGCCGATGGCCGCCGCCAGCGCCAGTCCGAACGCCGGATGCCGGGAGTAGCCGAGGCCCTCGGTCATCTTCACCAGATTCATCGGGACGCCGCCCTCGGCCGCGCCGACGATGTCGAGCTCCGGCGCGTAGGCCGGGGCCAGCGCGGCCGCCCAGCCGGTCGCCATCCCGCCGCCGGAGTAGCCGAACATCGCGACCGGGCTCTTCGCCAGGCCGAGCTCGTTGACCTTGCGGGCCGCGCGAATTCCGTCCAGGGTGATCATGCCGCCCAGCTTGGCCGCCCCGTAGGCGCTGGTCGGTCCGAGATGGTCGGGCAGCGCCACCGACCACCCGCGCAACAGCACCGTGTTCAGCGCGGGCGCTTCGCGCACAGCGAGATTCGGGTCGCCGGTGTAGAGCACCCGCGAGACCGCGCACTGGGTACCGAGGCCGTTGATGATGTGCTGGTAGGACAGCAGCGGGCCGCCGGGAGCGTGGTTGTGTGGGGTCAGCACGGTGGTGGTGGCCGCGATCGGATTGCCCGCCGAATTGGTGGAGCGGAACTTGATCATCGTGACGCCGGTGCCGGGAAATCCGAGCAGCGGCGGCATCGGGCGCACCGCGAGCACGTCACCGGCCTCGAACCGATCCAGGTCGGGCGGTGCCGCGTAGAACGGATCGGGATCCGGCCTGGGGTAGATCGGTTGTGCCGCAGCGGTACCCGGCACGACGGCCACGTGTGCGACCGATATCAGCAGAGCGACAACGGCGAGCGCGGGGCGGATGTGTCGAAGCATGGCGATGAGCGACTCCCATTCATCACGACATTCACGGGGAATTGTTGAGCATGTCGAAAGTCGAATAATCCGAGGATCGGCCGCGATTAGTCGTCCGGCCGGTATTCGGACGAGCGACACGATATGGGACAAAGGGAAGGCCGGGAGGGAGCCGCGCCGTGCGGGGCGGCCGATCGGCGGACAGCCGGCGGCGTGGCATCGCCGCAGGGTTGCCGGTGCGCCGGTTACGGTGGTCCGGTGATGCTGCTCGTGGTCGGCCTGGTCCTGCTCGGTGTCTTCCTGCTGAGGTTCCGCAGCGACCGGCGACGGCTGAGCAACGGGGTGTTCCTGCTGCTCGGCTTGGCTTTCACCGGTGTGTGGGTGATCGGCTCCGGCGCCAAGGGCGACCTGCCGGTGGTGCTGGCCGGCCTGCTCGTGCTGTTGTCACCGCTGCTCGTGCTGGTGCTCGCCGGGTTGCTGATGGTCAACGGCGGGCAGATGATTCGGCGCGAGGGGCTGCGGATCGCGAACCTGCTTCCGCTCGTGCTCGGGGTCGTGCTGCTGGTGCCCTACGGGTTGCTCGCGGTGGCGATTTTCACCGGCGATATCTGGTCCATCGTGATTCTGGCGTCGGGGACGATGGCGGTGAGCTACGTCGGGTTCCTGTTCGCCAGCTTCCTGCTCTATTCGATGTTCTACGGCGCGTTGCCCTACCGGCCCGGCATGGACGCGATCGTCGTGCACGGCTCCGGGCTGGTCGGCGCGCGGGTGCCGCCGCTGCTGGCGAGCCGGCTGGACCGGGCCGTCGAGGTGTATCGCGCCGAACTCGCGGCGGGCCGGCGGCCGCTGCTGATCACCAGCGGCGGAAAGGGTTCCGATGAGGCGGTCTCGGAGGCCGCGGCGATGGCGGAGTACCTCGTCGAGCGGGGCGTGCCGGCGGACAGCGTTGTGCTGGAGGACCGTTCGACGACTACGCGGGAAAACCTGCTCTACACCAAGCGGTTACTGGGCGAGCGCGGCGAGTCCACCCGAATGGTGCTGGTGACCAGCAACTTCCACATCCTGCGCACGGCGATCCTGGCCCGGCGCCTGGACCTTGATGCCGAGGTGACCGGCGCCAAGACCGCCTTCTACTACCTGCCCTCGGCGATACTGCGCGAGTTCGCGGCGATCGTGGTCGCCTACAAGTGGATCAACCTGCTCGCCTGCCTCGCGCTGATGGCGCTGCCGGTGCTCGCGCTGGTGCTGACCCGCGACCTGCCGAACCACTACAGCGACTGAGGCCTAGTCGAAGGTCTTGTGCGGGATGCCGACGGTGAGGCCGCCGTCGACGACGAATTCGGCACCGGTCGAGTACGAGGATTCGTCGCTGGCCAGGAAGGTGATCAGCGCGGCCACCTCGGATGCGTCGGCGGCGCGGCCGAGCGGGATCTGGAGGAAGTCCGCCGGAATGCCCTCGGTCATCGGCGTGGTGATCAGGCCGGGGTGCACCGAGTTGACCCGGATGTTGTGCTGCGCCAGCTCGAGTGCCGTCGATTTGGTCAGGCCGCGGACGGCGAACTTGGTCGCGACGTAGCCGTGCAGGCCCGGGCTGCCACGCAGGCCTTCGACGGAGGAGATATTGATGATCGAGCCGCTGCCCGCCTCCTTCATCGCGGGGATGACGGCCTGCATGCCCAGGAATGTGCCGGTGAGGTTGATGTCGATGATCCGCTGCCATTCGGCCAGCTCGAAGTCGGCGAGCAGGTTGCCGTTGGCGATGCCCGCGTTGTTGACCAGTACGTTCAGTGCTCCGAACCGCTGCACCGTCTCGGCGACCGCGCCCTGCCAGTCGGCCGGCTCGCGTACGTCCAGATGCACGTAGGCGGCGGCGTCGCCGAGTTCCTTGGCGATCGCGGCGCCTTCGTCGTCGAGCACGTCGCCCAGGACCACCTGGGCGTCCTCGGCCACCATGGCCTTGGCGTGTGCCGCGCCCATGCCGCGGGCTCCGCCGCTGATCAACGCCACCTTGCCGGTCAACCGCCCCATCGCGGCACCTCCGTCTCTCGTTCGTCCACGCCAACGTACTAGAACACGTTACAGAATTGCGCCGAATCGAGCGTTGGCCTCGGGCCGATCGTGCCACATCGGGGTGGGTGTGGGGGAAAGTTGTTGCGAGTCAGTACTTTCGGTGGTCCGCTGGCCGGGGTGGCTCGCGCGTTTTAGAGTTTCTCGCATGAGCGAGCCCACCGTCTTCACCATGGAATCGCTGCGCCATGCCGCGGGTACCGACCTCGGCGTGAGCGGCTGGATCGAGATCGGCCAGGACCGCATCACCGCGTTCGCCGAGGCGACCGAGGATCGGCAGTGGATCCATGTCGATCCGGAGCGCGCGGCCGCCGGGCCGTACGGCACGACCATCGCGCACGGTTATCTGACGTTGTCGCTGCTTCCGGCGATCATGCGGGAGATCTTCGAGATCTCCGACGCCGGTGCGCGAATCAACTACGGCCTCAACAAGGTTCGGTTTCCGTCGCCGGTGCCGTCCGGCTCGCGCATCCGCGGCCGGGCCACGATCGTCAGCGTCGACGAGGTGCCCGGCGGGCTCCAGGTCGTGATCGCGACGGTGGTGGAAGGGGAAGGCTCGGACAAGCCCGCCTGCATCGCCGAATCGATCGTCCGCGCCCTGGCGTAAGCGTCCCGCCGTTCGCGCGGCCCGTTATGGCATCATCGTGTGTAGAACACGTTCTAATTCTGTCCGCGATACGCGGGAGGCGCGCGATGACGAACTCACGATCCTCGGCGGCGCTACGGCGCCTGGCCAGGCGGGTGCCGGATATCGCCGAGGTGCCCGGCGGGCGGCTGGTCGAACTGCCCGGGCGGGGCCGCACGTATGTGGTCGACACCGGAGGGCCTTCGGGCGCGCCGGCGCTGGTCCTGTTGCACGGCACCGGCTGTACCGCGTACCTGAACTGGTTTCCGGCGCTGGCGGCGCTGTCCGAGCGCTATCGGGTGATCCTGTTCGATCAGCGCTGGCACGGCCGCGGGATTCGCTCCGCGCGCTTCTCGGTGGACGACTGCGCCGACGACGTCGCCGCGGTGCTCGACGCGCTCGGCGTGGAACAGGCTGTCTGCGCCGGATATTCGCTCGGTGGGGTGGTGAGCCTGGCTGCCGCACACCGGCATCCGGACCGGGTGAGCGGGCTCGTGTTGTGCTCCACGCCGTATCGGTTCCAGGAGAAGTGGCGCGAGCGCGCCTTTCATCGGGCCTTCGGGGCGTTCGCCGACGCGGTCGCGCCGCATTCCTTCCGGCGCACCGAGAAATTGGCCGGGCGGCTACCGGAACTGCCGGAAATCGCCTGGGCGTCCGGCCGATTGGATCGCTGGGCGCTCACCGAACTGCGCAGTACCAGCGGCTGGGCGATCACCCAGGTGATCGGCGAAGTCGGCCGGTTCGACGCGACGGACTGGCTGGCGACCCTGAAAATGCCGACCGCGGTGGTCATTACGACGCAGGACCGGGCAATCCCGGTCTACCGGCAGGTGGAGATGGCGACCATGATTCCCGGCGCGAGCATTCATCTGCTCGCGGGTGGGCATGCGGCCTGCGTGCTGAAAGCGGACCTGTTCGTACCCGCGCTGCTCGAAGCCTGCGCGGCGGTCGCCGCGCGATTGTGAGGCGCTGTTCGGCGGCAATGGCGAACAGGCCGGGTCGATCCGAACTCGCACCCATCCCGGCTACTGCCAGTGCCGAATAGGTCATGGGCGCGGCGGGGCGCGGTCGGCGTATGACGAACTCGCTCCGCGTTTCTGGTACTACCGTCCCGGTAGGGCAGGTCGTTTTCGGCCGCTGCCCATCGTGTAGGCCGTCGGTTGCTGAACTCATACTGAAGGGAAGGTCGGGATGGCAGTCGAGCATGCGAGTGAATCCGGGAACACCGGTTCGATCCGTACCTGTCGTAAGGGCGCTCGGGAGATGGCCCTGCTCGCTGCGGTGGTATTGGGTGTGTCCGTCTTCGGTTACGGCGGTGACGCGGTTCCCCGCGCGATGGCCGTCATGGGTCCGGACGATCCGAACATGGATGACATGTCCCCGTTCACGTGTGTGGTCAGCGATTCCTCGACCGATGTGGGACGTGATGACGAGGACGGCATCTTCACTGCTGTGTCGACGTACATTACTGCGGCGCCGAATCAGGACAAGCGTTGCGACGGAGCGGGGATTTTCGGCGATGTCGAACAGAAGGCCGTGCAATTCAAGAAGGCAGGGAACAACTGTGTGATCTCGGCCGCGAAGGTGAAGGGCGCAGAGCGGAACAACTTCGACGGACAGGACAACTTGTCCGCCAGCAAGGCCTCGATAACCGTGCCGCTCGCCGGTGGCGTGTCGACGATCGCCTTCGACGGTAAGGGCTCGAACGGCAAGCACGTACACCGCGTCCATTACGAAGGAAAAGCCACCGGCTTGAAATTGTCGTCGTGCAGCGCCGCCGGTGTACCGGTGAAATCTGTCGTCAAAATCAAGAGCACCGCCAAGATAACGCCGACGTCGTAGTGATCGGTCCGGCCAACTGACGCAGGGCAGTAGTGGAAAGGGCAGGCGCCCCAGTGGTTACCCCGGTGCAGTCCCGGAGCGCGGATCCATTGGGGCGCTTGGCCGTGCTGATGGCCGTCCATCGGCGACGAGTGCTGGTCGGGTGGCTGCTGGCGGTCCTCGTCGGTGTGCTCGGCCTGCCGCACCTGCTTGGGTCGATGGTCTCCCCATCGCTGGAGGTCACGGGCTCGGAGTCGCAAGTGGCCGGCCGGGTCTTGGCCGCCGGTTTGCCGACCTTCGGAAACGATCTGATGATCGGCGTGCTGCACAGCCCGAGCTTGGCGGCCACCGATCCGGTGTTCCGCACCGCCGCCGATTCCGCCATGACGGCTCTGGGGCGGCAGGACGGCATCGCCGGAATCGTGCAGTTATCGATGACCGCCGATTCCGATCCGGCTTCGTCGTTGGCGCAGTCCATGGCTCCGCTGCGCGCGCTGTTCCATGACGAACACACCGTCTATCTATTGATCGGCGCGACCGGCGACGACCGGGAGCGACAGGCCCGTACACCTGCGCAGCAGGACGCGCTCGCCCGTGCGGCACAAGCGAATTCGGCCGGACAGGTGCAGGCCTATCTGGTCGGGGTGCCCGCGTTCGGGCAGATTCTGCAGCAGACCGAGATCGCGGATCTGGTGCGGATCGAAATGGTGGCCGTACCGGTGGCGATTCTCGTCCTGCTGTTCGGACTGCGCGCGCCGGTGGCCGCCCTGGTCCCGGTGGTCATCGCCGGCGCGGCCACGATCAGCACATTGGGTCTTTTCGCGGTGCTGACCGGTCTACTGCGGGTGGACGGCATGTTGCTGATCGGGGTCAACGCGATCGGGTTGGGCATCGGCATCGATTACGCCCTCTTCGTGATGTACCGATACCGCGAAGAACTAGCTGCCGGGGCCGGACCGGAAAAGGCGATCGCGACAGCAGCGGCCACGAGCGGACGCACCGTGCTCTATTCCGGCCTGATTCTGCTGCTGGCCAGCGTCAGCCTGTTCCTGTTGCGCTGGCCGGTCTTCATCGAGGCTGCGATCGGGGTCATCGCCGTGGTCACAGTTACTGCCGTGGCCGCGGTAACCCTGCTGCCCGCGGTGCTGAGCGCGCTGTCCGACCGGATCGAGTGGCAGCCTCGATGGCTGTCGTCGCGCACGCGGTCGGCCGGTGGTGCCATGGCCGACCAAGGCGGCTTGCTGGCCCGCTGGGCCGGCCACCTGATGCGTCATCCGTGGCCTTATGCGATCGGGGTCAGCGCGGCGCTGCTGTTCGCCGCAACGCCGGTGCCCAGCATGCACCTGGGTTTGGATGTCGAACGACGGGCGCTGTCCGGCACGGCGTATTTCACCGGGTTCGACCGCATGACCAGGGAGGTACCCGGCTTCGCGAGCACGATCGCCGTTCTGGTGGAACGGCCGGCGGATACCGATGCGCCCGCCACCGGGGCTCTGGTCGCCGCGCTGCAGGCCGATCCGGAGGTTGCCGGCGTCAGCGTGATCGACAACGACTCGGATCTGACGGCGCTGCTCGTTGTTCCGCGGCACCCGCCGGATTCGCCGGCCGCCGTGGATCTGGTCCAGCGAATTCGCACCCATATCGTCCGCACGGCAGGGCCGCCCGGCTTTTCCGTGCTGGTCGGCGGCTCCGGTGCGCTGGTCGCAGACATCCTCATCGAGACATCGGCAAAACTGTGGTGGGTGATCGGCTGCGTGCTGATGCTGCTGTTCGCCGCCCTGATCGTCATGCTGCGCAGTGTGTTGTTGCCGCTGAAGGCGCTGCTGATGAGCCTGCTCGCCACCGGTGCCGCATTCGGACTGAGCGTGCTCGTGTTCCAGCGTGACCGGAGTGATGGCGCTTTGCTGGATCTCGCCGTTCCCGGATCGGTGTGGCCGCAGGTGCCGCTTGTCGTCTTCGTCGTATTGTTCGGGTTGTCGACGGACTACGAACTGTTCCTGGTGCGCCGAATTCAGGAGGAGTACCGGATGACCGGCGACAACCGGCGGGCGGTATCGGTCGGCCTGCAGCAGACCGCCCGGCCGATCACGCTGGCCGCCGCGATCCTGGTGGTCGGCTTCGGCAGCCTGCTGATGTCGCGGATCAGCGGTCTCGAGGAACTCGGTTTCGCGGTCGCCGTCGCGTTGATCATCGACGCCACTGTTGTTCGTCTTGTCCTGGTTCCGGCGCTGATGCAGATCATGGGGCGCTGGAACTGGTGGTTGCCCGCTTGTCCCTTCTCCATCCAAGCAAGAAAAGAAGTGCGATGACCAGTGCGGTCGGGGCTACCGAGCGGACCTAACTTCTTGCGGCGGTGAGCAACTCGTCCACCACACCGGGTACCGCGTCGGCTAGTTCGCTGACGTCGGGCACCAGTTCCTTGCAGGCGATGAAGCCGAAGTCCAGGTCGTCGTTGTTGGAGATCACGGTCACCGTGAGTCCCGCGCCGTGAAAGACCGGACCGAACGGATACATTCCGTCCACCCGCACGCCGAGGAAATACAGCGGCATCGGCGGGCCCGGCACGTTCGACACCACGAGGTTGTGCACCACCGGATGCCGCTCGGCCAGCTTCAGCGACGAGTACACCCGCGCCGCGAGCTGAAAGGTGTTCGGCGGTGCGTACTTCGACCAGTCCTGGAGGAAGTCCGCGCCGATCAGATCGTGTTCGGCCTTCGCGCCGCGGTTGTCCTCGGCCACCTGCCGCAGGCGTTCGACCGGATCCGCGATATCGGTGCCGAGCCGCGCGAACAGCGTGGACACCTTGTTGATACCCGCGGTGTGCCTGGTCGATTCGTGCACCGAGACCGGCACCGAGGCGATCAGTGAACGGTCCGGCAGTTCGTCGTGCTTCTCCAGGTAGGCGCGCAGCACGCCGGCCACGATGGTCAGCACCACGTCGTTGATCTTCACCCCGAACGCGGACTTGATCTCCTTGATCGCGCCGAGTTCGGCCTCGGTGAACGCGACCGCGCGATGCGGGGTGATGGCCAGGTTGAACGGCGTGCGCGGCGCGGAGAACGGCAATGCCATGCCCGCCTTGTCGTTACGCCGACGGTTGGCGAGCCCGGCCACCATGCCGAGGGTCTTCGGCACCATGCCGACGATGCCCGCCTTGGTCGGGAACTTGACCACCGCCTTGGCCAGCAGTTGCCAGTCGTTCGGGCTCGGCTCCGGCCGCCATTGCGCGGTGGGCGGCGTCTTGGCCGCGTTCGGCTCCAGATCGCACAGGTGCATCATCATGTTCGTGCCGGTGATGCCGTCCACCGCGGCGTGGTGGTACTTGCAGATCACCGCGACCTTGCCGTCGTCGAGGCCTTCGACCACCGACATCTCCCAGAGCGGGCGGTCGCGGTCCATCGGGCGGCTGGCGATGTCGCCGACCAGTTCGGCCAGTTCGCGCCGGCCGGCCGGGGCGGCGATGCCGATGCGCCGGATGTGATAGTCCAGGTCGAAGTTCTGATCCTCGACCCAGACCGGGTGGTCGAGGTTGAACGGCACCTCGTAGACGCGGCGGCGCATCTGCGGGATCAGGGGTAGCCGCCGGTCGAGTTCGGCCTTGAATTTCTCGAATGAATAGTCCCCTGAGCTGGGATCGAGGATCAGCAGCGCGCACACGTGCAGGTGCTGGGTCCCGGTTTCCAAGTAGAGAAAGCTGGCATCCAATCCGGTGAGTCGTTCCATAGCCGAATCCTACTAGAACGCGTTCTAGTTTTTGATCGAACGGGCGCGAGGTGGGTCACAGTGGGGCGCTCTATTGTCAAGTGGGCTAACGCTATTGGGTCGAGTGCGTCCGAGGGTCGTTTGTACTGCCCACGTGGCCGAGTGTGCAATTTGTGCTGCTACAGATCTTTATGTAACCGAGGGTTTCATGTATGTGTATGATGATTGCTACGGCCATGCAGGAAGGCGCGCGACGACGCAGTCGTGAGAGGAGTACCGATGAAGCTACTTCGTAGAGGTGAGCGACGACCGGACATCGATCCGGGGGAGGTCGCGCTGCACGCGCGCAACGTGCAGTTCCAATGGGCGGATACGCCGCTGCACTGGATGCCCGAAGAGCCGATCGCCTCGCACCTGATCAATTCGCTGAACCTGCTGCTGCCCGAAGGTGAGCGCATGTTCTGTGCCACCTACACCGAGGCGCTGCCGTTCGTGAAGGACGACAAGCTGCGCGAGGCCATGCTCGGCTTCATCGGCCAGGAGTCCATGCACGCCGAGACGCACGACAAGGTGCTCACCGAGGTGCTCGCCGCGCACGGCATCGACCCGGAACCCTATGTGCGCCAGGCCGAATACCTGTTCCGGAAGACGCTGGGACCCAGGGCGAACGAGGGCGTCGCGCAGCGGCAGACGCTGGTCGAGCGCCTGGCCTTCATCGCCTGCCTGGAACACTTCTTCGCCTATCTCGGCGACTGGGTGCTCAACGCGGACCTCGAGCGCTTCGAGGCCGATCCGCGGATCGCGGATCTGTTCCGCTGGCACGGAGCCGAGGAGGTCGAGCATCGGCATGTCGCCCACGACGTGGCCGTCTATTTCGGCGTCGGTTACGTGCGCCGGGTGGCGATCATGACGCTGGTCTTCCCGATCTTCATCACCCTGGTGGTGCGCGGCACCAAGTTCATGGTGCACCAGGACCCCGAGCTGCCCGACCTCGGTTACCCACGGCTGATCAAGCGCGTGTTCGGCGCGATGTGGCGCGGGGCGCTGCCCGGCGTGCCGTCGCTGCTGTGGAGTGCGCTGTCGACTTTGAAGCCCGGTTATGATCCCGAGTCGGTCGGATCGACCGCGCAGGCGGTGGCATATCTCGCGAAGTCGCCTGCCGCGCAAGCGATTGCGTCGTGAACCGGGGAAAGCGCCGCGAGGGCGGGGCGCGGTGGTGAACCTACGCCCGGTCCCGGGGCAACTGCCCGCCGATCTGTTCGGCAAGCGCGATCAGGATCGCGCGGTGCGGGTGCTCGACGCGGTCGCCTCCGCGCGCCTGAAGTGGACCACCATGATCAACCGGCGCGACCTCTCGCCGCGCGTGGACGACCACCGATTGGCGCTGGTGGTGACCGAGCGACGGATCGAGGCGCACGACCAGGACGTGGTGAGCCTGCGACTGGCGGCGCCGGACCGGCGGGAGCTGCCGCCGTGGCGGGCCGGTGCGCACCTGGATCTGGAACTGCCCTCGGGACGGTTGCGGCAGTACTCGCTGTGTGGCGATCCGGCCGACACGCGGGCGTATCGGGTTGCGGTGCGGCGTATTCCGGACGGACTCGGTGGGTCGGTGGAAGTGCACGAGGGGCTTCCGGTCGGCGCGCCGATCACCGTGCGCGGGCCGCGCAACGCCTTCCCGTTCGCCGTGCCGGGGCACGGAGCACCTGCCGCCCGTTTGCATTTCATCGCCGGCGGCATCGGGATCACGCCGATCCTGCCGATGGCGCGATTGGCGCAGCGGCTCGGTATCGACTGGTCGATGGTCTACACCGGCCGCAACCGGGACACCATTCCGTTCCTCGACGAGATCGCCGGCTTCGGTGACCGGGTCACCGTGCGCACCGACGACGAGCACGGCCTGCCCGACGCCGCCGCGTTGCTGCCCGGCGTCGCGGCCGACACCGCGGTCTACTGCTGTGGTCCCGTGCCGATGACCAGCGCCGTCGCCGCCGCAATCCGCGAAATGCCCGGCGTGGAACTGCATTCCGAGCGGTTCTCGCCGCCGCCGATCGTGAACGGTGTGCCGTTCGAGATCCAATTCGCCTCCACCGGCGAGGTGATCGAGGTGGCGGCTGACCGCTCCGCACTCGACACCATCCTGGAGGCCCGGCCCGATCGCCCCTACTCGTGCCGCCAAGGCTTCTGCCGCACCTGCAAGGTGCGGGTGCTCTCCGGCGAGCCGGAGCATCGCGAAACCGTGCTCACCGCGGCCGAACACGAGGCCGGCGAGATGCTCGTCTGCGTATCCCGTTCGCCCGGTGGGCGACTGGTGCTCGATCTGTAAACCGACCTCTGGTCAGCAAGGAGAAACCGATGACGACCATCGAACCCCCGGAGCTCGTGGCCGCCGAGCGGACCGTGCGCAACGGCGAATTCGAGCTCGCCGTCTACGAATACGGCGATCCGACCGCGGAAACCGTGGTGCTGGTGCACGGTTGGCCGGACACCAATCACCTCTGGGACGCAGTGGTGCCGCTGCTCGCCCGCCGCTTCCACGTCGTCACCTACGACACCCGAGGGCACGGCCGCTCCACCCGCACCCGGCGCACCGAGGACTTCCGGCTCGACCAGCTCGCGGGCGACTTCTTCGCCGTCGTCGACGCGGTCAGCCCGGACCGTCCGGTGCACGTGCTCGCGCACGACTGGGGTTCGGTGCAGGTGTGGGAGGCGGTCTGCGAGCCCCGCGCGGCCGCGCAGATCGCGTCGTTCACCTCGGTATCCGGGCCGAACCTCGACCACATCGGGAACTGGATGCGCAACCGGCTGTCCCGGCCGACGCCGCGCAACCTCTGGCAGCCGTTCACCCAGGCGCTGTCCTCGGCCTACACCTTCTTCTTCATGACGCCGGGGCTGCCGCGCGCGGTCTTCGGCCTGCTCGGCACCGAGCAGCGCTGGCAGCGGGTCGTCTCGATCATGAACGAGACGCCACCGTCGAATGTGACGCTCGGCCCGACCTTCCGCCAGGACATGGTCGACGGCCTGCTGATCTACCGCGCGAACATCGTGCAGCGCCTGCTGTCTCCGCGCGAACGGCACACCGAGGTGCCGGTGCAACTGATCGTCGCCGGTCGCGACGTCGCGGTCCGGCCCGCCGGCTATGACGACGAACGTAAATGGGTGCAACGGCTCTGGCGCCGCGACGTGCCCGCCGGGCACTGGATGCCGTTCTCGCATCCCGAGTTACTGGCGACCGCGACCACCGAGCTGATCGACACGGTCAACGGCGCCACCGTTCCGCGCGGACTGCGCCGGGCCGAAGTAGGCCGCAGCGCAAAGCCGTTCGAGGATCAGCTCGTGGTGATCACCGGCGGCGGCAGCGGCATCGGCCGCGAGACGGCGCTGGCGCTGGCCCGGCGTGGCGCCGAAATCGTACTGTCCGACATCAATCTCGCGTCGGCCAAGGAGACCGCCGAACTGATCGCCGCCGAACACGGTGTCGCGCATCCGTACCAGCTGGACGTGTCCGACGCGGACGCGGTGACCGCGCACGCCGAGATCGTGCTGGAAAACCATGGCGTGCCGGACATTCTGATCAACAACGCCGGAATCGGCCAGGCCGGTGGGTTCTTCGACACCTCGGCGGCGGAGTTCGACCGGGTCATGCGAATCAACCTCGGCGGCGTGCTGAACGGCTGCCGCGCCTTCGGATCCGCCATGGTCGAACGGGGATTGGGCGGGCACATCGTCAACCTGTCCAGCATGGCCGCCTACAGCCCGCAGCAGGGGTTCAGCGCGTACTCCACCAGCAAGTCGGCGGTGTTCATGTTCTCCGACTGCCTGCGCGCGGAACTGGCCGGGCGGGGGATCTCGGTGCACACCATCTGCCCCGGCATCGTGCACACCAATATCGTTGCCAACACCCGGTTCTCGGGGGTGAGCGCCGAAGAGGAGAAGGCCAAGCAGCAGCGCTACGACAACCTCTACCGCAAGCGCAGCTACGGTCCGGAGAAGGTGGCCGAGCAGATCGTGCGGGCGGTGGAGAAGGACCGCAGCATCGTTCCGGTGACGCCGGAGGCGCGGCTGCAATACCACTTCAGCAGGCTCGCGCCCGCGGTCGGCCGGTTCGTCGCGGCGCGGGTGAAGCTGACCTAGTCCGCCAGGGTGTGCAGCTCGGCCTCGATGGCCGCGACGCGTTCGGCGTCGACGCCCCACGGGTGCTCGACGCCGACCCGGCGGTCCAGATCCCACAGGACGCAGGTCTCGCCCGGTTCGGCGACCAGCGTCCAGGCGACCACGGTGCGGCCGAGTTGCTCGCCCATCGAACCGTGCGAAACCTTCGGCGGCCCGGCGCCTTCCGGGAAGTGATGCAGGAAGCGGCCGTACGCGGCGGCGCAGAATTCGGCGTAGCGCTCGGTGCAGAGGATGAAACCGTGCCAGGCCTCGTCGACCGCGTGCGACGGCATGCCGACGACCTGGCCGTCACGCATGGCCGCGCCGCAGCAGCGCAGCCATTGCCGCAGGCCGGTCTCCACCAGGTCGCGGGGGAGCCACGGGGAGGTCTTGTAGACGGCCTCGGGCAGCTCCAGCGCGGCGACCGCGGCGTTGACCGTCGCGAGGTCGATGTCGCGCGGCCGGGATCTACGGAAGCGGAAAGACGGCACAGTTCACTGTACGCAGGCGGGCCACGCCGTTACGGTTCATGAATGGCCGAGACCATTTTCGTTGTCGTATTCATCTTGGTGATATTGCTGGTCATCGCGATACCGTTCATCGTGATCGGTGTGATCGTCGGCGCGCTGCGGCGCAACAGCAGGCGGGTTCCGCCGCATCGGGCTCGGCGCGGGGGTTCGCGGCATGGCGGGGGGTACGACAGCTCGGACCCGTACTGGGCCGCCGGTGCCGCCGGGTTCGCCGATGGTGGGTCGTCGAGTAGCTGTAGCGGAGGGTGGGATTCGGGGCACGGGGGCGGTCATCATCACCATCACGGCGGTCATCACGACAGCGGTGGCAGTAGCAGTAGCTGTGGTGGTGGAAGCAGCAGCAGTTGCGGTGGGGGAAGCAGTTCCAGCTGCGGTGGTGGGAGCAGCAGTAGCTGTGGCGGAGGTTCCTGAGTTCGAAGGGGTTTCGCGGTCGGCATAATCGCTCGGCTTGACCTCAACGTTAATTGAGGTTCAATGCTTGTTCCTGTCAGTCGGAACAGGGAAGCGATGGAGGATGGTCATGCGGGCTGTGCAGGCAAGGGAATTCGGTGGACCCGAGGTGCTCACCGTGCGGGAGGTAACGGATCCGGTCGCGGGGCCGGGCGAGGTGGTCGTCGACGTGGCCGCCGCCGACGTGATGTTCCTGGACACCCGGTTGCGCAGCGGGTGGGGTGGTGAATTCTTCAAGCTGGAGACGCCGTATATACCCGGTGGCGCCGTGGCCGGCGTGATCAGCGCGGTGGGCGCCGGGGTCGACGCGTCCTGGGTCGGCAAGCGCGTCACCGCCACGACCGCGGCGAGCAAGATCGGCGGCGGCCAGCCGATCGGTGGCTATGCCGAAAAGGCGTTGGCCAAAGTCGAATCGCTGACCGTGGTGCCCGAGGAATTGAGCTCGGCGCAGGCGGTGGCGCTCGCGCACGACGGCAAGATGGCCCTCGCGGTGTTCGACCGGGCCGCGATCCGGCCGGGGGAGTGGGTGCTGATCACCGCGGCCGGAGGTGGCCTGGGCACCTTGCTGATTCAGCTCGCGCACGCGGCCGGCGCGCACGTCATCGCTGCGGCGCGGGGGCGCACCAAGCTGGAACTCGCCGAGCGGCTCGGTGCCGACGCCGTCGTGGACTACTCCGAACCGGACTGGCCGGACAAGGCGCGTGCGGCGACCGGGGGCGCGGGCGTGGACGTAATACTGGATGGTGCGGGCGGCGCGCTGGGCGAGGACGCGCTCGCCGCCGCGGCGGACAACAGCCGATTCCTCGGATACGGTGCCTCGGCAGGCGAATTCGCGGCGCCGGACACTGAGGCGGCGACTGCGCGCGGCATCACCGTCTACGGACTGTTCGACCTCACCGACGCGAACACCGACTGGGCCGGGCTCGCCGAACGTTCGCTCGCCGAGGCTGTGGCCGGTCGGCTGGAAGTGGTGATCGGCCAAGCCTTTCCGCTCGACGACGCCGAAAGCGCGCACGCCGCCATCGAATCCAGGATCGCGGTGGGGCGCACCCTGCTGACCGTGGGTTCTGCCCGCTGAGACCGTACGGTTTCAGCCCTGGCGGGCACCCTGGCTCGGCGCTAGGGTGCCCTGGGTGGAGACTCTGATCGTTATTGGTGTGGTCCTCGTGGTACTGGCCCTGGTCGTCGTTGTCGTGCAAATCGCCAGCAGACCCCCGAAAGACGGGAGACGTTGGGACAGAGATGATCCCGACGACTACTGGGAGGAGCCCGACGACGACTACCGGGCCTGACCGAACTCAGCCGACCGGCGTCAGCACGACCACCGGGATGGGCCGCTTGGTCATCTTCTGGTAGGCGCTGTACCGCCCCTTATTGATCTTGTCGACGATCGCGAACCGGCGAGCGTAATCCGCGTCGTCCGGATAAGTCGGCCGCGCGACCACCGCTATCGCGCGCCGCCCGATCTGAATCTCACACTCCGGCTTGGCTTTCACATTCGCCAGCCATCCCGGCGGCCGCGGCGACCCGCCATTGGACGCCGTCACCAGGTAGTCCGCCCCATCCGTCCCGTACGTCAGCGCCGAGGTCCGCGCCTGCCCCGTCTTGCGCCCCACCGTCCGCAGCAGCAACGTCGGATTCCCGAACAGCACCCGGTGCCCCACCAGCCCACCACTGTTCTCATACACCCACTGGTGCACCTTCAGCACATTCGCGAACAAACTCGCCATGCTCAACCCTCCACACCAGTCGCCGGACCCCAACCCTAACCGCCACCCGGGTCCAAGTGGTGCAAGCGCTTCATACGTGCGATAGCTCAGTCGGTTGAAGCGCGTCTCCCACGCCAAGTGGTAGAAGACGCCGTCCTTCTCGGACGTCCATTACCCACGCAATGCGCAGGATTTGGTTTCCGCGTCAGTCGGGCCGGTTTCACCGACACGTGGGTGCCGGCCAGTGCTGGCCCGTCGGCGGACATTGATCACCGGGGCTCGTGCTTCGGGCTCCCGGGCCTGGGAATTGTTGCGTTCGCCCCAGGCGGCGAGGTTGACCGCGGCGTTGAGGTCGCGGTCCAGTCGATGGCCGTTCTCGCACGAGAACACCCGATCAGCGAGAGTCAACTCCCGATTGCGCGCACCACAGCGTGAGCAGACACGGCTGGACGGGTACCAGCGGTTCGCGAGGAGGACTTCCCCGCCCCGCCAGGCCTGCTTGTAGCGGACTTGGCGGGCGAACTCGGCCCAGGCGGCGTCACTGATCGCCCGGGCCAGGCGCGGATTGCGGAGCATGCCAGCGGTATTGAGATCCTCCAAGACCAGCCGATCGTGAGTTTTGACCAGTTGGTTGGATACTTGGTGCAGAAAATGGTGACGAATGTTGCGCATGCGCGCGTGATGACGTCCCAGCCGAGCAACACACCTTCGTCGGTTGTTGGAACCCTTCGTTTTCCGGCATATCGACCGCGATAACCGACGTTGTTTCTTCAGCCCGGCAGCCAGCGCTCTGGGCGGATGGTCAGCGCGTGCGACCTCGATACCGTCGCATGTGCCGGCCACGACGAGCGCCGACAGACCGCGATCGACGCCTATCCACCCGCTGGAATCGTTCCCGTCCCGTGACTGGTGGCGCGCCTGTGGATGAAGCTCGTCGGCCTCGACATTGACGGCAATCCACCATCGCCCTGCGCGAAAGCTGACGGTGGCGAACAGGATCTTCGCCCGCCCGGCCGCCAGCATTCGTCGTAGTCGACGGGTGTCGTCATGCACCCGGATCACGCCGATCATCGGCAGTGTCACTGATCGCGCACACGCACCATCGCCGATTCGAATCGACGGTCGCCGCCCCTGGGAGTGTTTGTTGCGTAACCGGAAAGACCGCGTGCCACCCGCCTTCTTCTTGAATCGAGGGAAGCCGACCCGGCGGCCAGGCCTGGCGCCGCGCCGGGAGTCGGCCCGTGCGGCGAGAGCCCGTCCGCAATCCACCGCGGCCTCTTCGAACACCTGCTGGCACACTTGGTCTCGCCAGCTCAACCCCAGTGCGACCGTCGTGACGTCGCCCGCATTGTCAACGACGAAGACCCGGCCGGCATTCTCCGATTTCTTCCACTGATTGAAGTGATTGATCAGATCGAACCCTGACCACGGCACCGTGAAACCGGAGTCGGACCTGCGTGCGACCAACGCGGATTTGACGGTGTGCAGGCACTGATTGAAGGCGAATCGTGCGGCACCGGCATGGCGTGACAGGACTGCTTGCTGGTGACTCGACGGGTCCAGACAGAACTTGAATGTCGTGTGCCTCCCCACGCGGACAGCATCTCACCCGCCACCGACAAGGAGGACTACATCGCGCCGCTACCGGACAAAATGGCAGCTTCGATGGCGGTGTAGGTCGTTTTGCCCGTCAGACGCGGCACCCGGTAGGGTGTCCCCGATGCGCGGGTAGCTCAATAGGTTAGAGCCGTCGACTCATAATCGATTGGTTGCGGGTTCGAGCCCCGCCCCGCGCACAATTCTTCTGTTCGGCTCATTCGCAGATCGGCCACTGGGCGTCATGCCTTTATCGCGACTGGCCGTCGGTTCCAGAGCACGAGCGATGGGCTGCTCGAGTTCTGCCAATCTCCGGTTCCGGTCTGTTCCGGACCGGAACTTTTGTTTGCGGCCTCTGACCTGGTAGTTCGCCGTAAAACAGCCGATCTGGCTTGGCGGTACTTCAGTGTTTTCAGTGATGATTGCCCCGCCATCAGGGGTGATGGCGGGGGCGCCGCAGGTGGAGGGGATCAGCGGCGAGTCCAGGTATCCGGGCCGGTGCGCGGGAGCCGATCTCTAGGGCTCGGGCGGTGGGGGTTCGAGTGTGGCGAGATAGGTTGTCGCGGCATCGGTTTCGGATACGCCCAGAGTGCGGTAGAGGTCGATCGCGGCGCGCAGGTGGTTGGTGGCGCCTGAGGTGTCGCCATGGGCCGCTCGGCAGCGGGCGACACCCTCCAGGGCACGCGCCTGCTGGATTCGGCTGTCGATGTCGCCGGCTATGGCCAGCGCATCGGTGAACATTGTCGACGCCGCACCCGGGTCGCCGGTTGCCAGCAGCACCTTCGCGGTGTTGTTCAGTGCCTCGGCTTCGCCGATCCGGTAGCCGATTTCCCGAAACAGAGTCAAGGCCTGCTGGCAGAGGTCGGCGGCCTGTTCCCGGTTCCCGGTTTCCCAGCTCGAGGCGCCGAGGTTGGCGAGTGCTTCGGCCTCGCCGACGCGGTAGCCGGTTTTTCGGCACAGGGCGAGGGCTTGGCGGGAGAGGTCGGTGGCCTGCCGGTGGTTCTGGGTTTGTCGGCACACGCCGGCAAGATTGTTGAGGTTGATGGCTTCGCCGATCTGGTCGCCGAGTTCCCGGAACAGGGCCAGGGCTCGACGCGAGAGATCGATGGCCTGCTCGTAATCCCTGGTTTCCCGGCGCATGCTGCCGAGCGAACTGAGGGCGTTGGCCTCGCCTCTGCGATGGCCGATCTCCTGGAACAGCGTCGTGGCGCGCGAGAGCAGGTCGGCGGCTTGGTCGTAGTCCCCGGTGTACCGGCGCACGGTGCCGAGGAAGCCGTGGGCGCTGGCTTCACCGAGACGATGATCGGCCTCCCGGTACCGGACCAAGACTTCTCGGAACAGATGCGCGGCCTGCTCGTAGTCGCCGTTGTCCCGGCGGAGGCCGCCCAGGCTGGCAAGGGTTTTGGCTTCGCCGAGCAGATAGCCGGTAGCTCGGTAAAGGATCAATGCCTGCCGGAGTAGGTCGGCGGCCTCGTCGTAGTTCCCGGCTTGCCACTGCACCATGCCGAGATTGCGGAGCGCGTCGGCTTCGCCGAGCGGGTCGCCGGATTCCTGATACAGCGTCAGCGCTTGCCGGAGC
This sequence comes from Nocardia sp. NPDC006044, assembly GCF_042871115.1. Classification (NCBI taxonomy): domain Bacteria; kingdom Bacillati; phylum Actinomycetota; class Actinomycetes; order Mycobacteriales; family Nocardiaceae; genus Nocardia; species Nocardia sp. NPDC006044. The sequence continues at coordinate 572,419 of NZ_JBIAID010000003.1, read as the reverse complement.
AGGTCGGTGCCTTGGTCGTAGTTTCCGATCTGCCACCGCATCGCGGCGAGATTCGTGAGTGCGTTGGCGAAGGCGAGGGTGTTGCCGAGCCGGCCTGCGGCAGCGGCGGCGCGCTGGTGTAGCCGCAGGGCCGATGACCACGGTCCGTCGCGGTCCAGCAGTTCCGCGAGTACCTCGGTGAGATCGACCATGCGCGCGGGATCGTCGGTGGCGGTGTGTTCGATGCAGGCGAGCAGGTTGGCTCGCTCGGTGCGCATCCAGGTCAGCGCGTGCGACTCGTCATCGAATTCGCGCACGAGGGCGCCGACCCTGCCGGGGGTTCGGTTCTCATCGGCGGCGCGGGGTCTTCGGGTCAGCCGACGGTCCGCCGCTGCGGCGGTGCCCTGGTAGTAGTCCAGTAACCGCTGCACCGGCCCGGAGCTACCGCTCGAGGCGAGGGCGCGCACGTATTCGCGCACGAGGTCGTGCGTGCAGTATCGGCCGGGGGTGGTTTCTTGGATGAGGTTGTCGAGGTAGAGGGCGTCGAGGTGGGTGCGGGCGTCGGCGAGTGCCATGTTGTTCAGGGCGGCGACGGCGTGGGCGTCGAAATCGGTGCCCGGGTGCAGGCCGAGGGTACGGAACAACTGTTGGCGGTCGGGTGGCAAGTTGTCGTAGGAGGCGGTGAAGGCGGCGCGGACGGCTCGTTGGCCTGCGTTGAGTTCGCCGAGTCGGTCCTGGGCGGTGCGGAATTCTTCGGCCAGGCCGGTGAGGGTCCATGCGGGGTGGTGGGCGAGGCGGCCGGCGAGCAGCACGATGGCCAGCGGTAGATATCCGCATAGCTGGACGATTTCGGCGACCGCGGTCCGGTCGTCGCCCTGTGGTTTCCGTTGGGCCAGGCGGCAGAACAGGTCTGCCGCGTTATCGGGGTCGAGGGTGCCGAGGGGGAGTGGGAGGGCGTTGTCGAGGGCGATGAGTCGGCGGCGGCTGGTGATCAGGGTGAGGCATTCGGGTCCGGCGGGTAGTAGCGGTTCGATCTGGTCGTGGTCTCGTGCGTCGTCGAGGATGAGCAGGATTCGTTTGGTGGCGACGCGGTCGCGCCAGAGGTCGCGGCGTGCGTCGAGGGTGTCGGGGATGTGGTGGGGTGCGATGCCGAGGTCGGTGAGCAGGGTGGCCAAGACTTCGGCGGGGTCGGCGGGTGTCTGCCCCGGGGTGTGGGAATTCAATTCGACGAAGAAACGGCCGTCGGGAAACACCTCCGACAGTAGATACGCCGCACGGGTGACCAGAGCGGTTTTGCCGATGCCTGGCATGCCGTCGATGGTGTGGATGGAGACCACCCGGCCCGGTCCTGCCGCGTCGAGGATCCGCTGCACTTCGGCCTCGCGTCCGACGAACATCGGAACGTCCCGGCGTAGCGAGGTCAGTACCGCGGGGCGTACGGGTTGGGCGATGGCGGCTTTCCAGACCCGCCGCCACGTCGTCCGGTTGGACAAGACCGAGGGGACCGGGCCGGACGTCTGCCGGGCGAGCGAGATCAGTGTTACCAGTACGGGATCCAGTGATTCGAAGCGGGACGGAACGTTGCGTCCGCTGCGCCAATCGCTGATGCGTTGCATCGAGGAGCGTTGACTCTGTGCCGGTGTGCGGGCGGCTTTGAGTCGCGCCTCGGTGGTATCCGCGACCCGCTGCAGTGTGGGATTGCCCGCAGCCTCCCAGAGTTCGGCAAGTCTGGTGACGAACAGCGCCCGCGGCGAAACGTCCCCGCCGCTGGCTCCGGTCCGACCGGTCTCGCTAGTCTCGCCACGCACCCCCACACGATAAGGGGCCTGGTCGGCGGATTGCGGATGGGAGCCCGGCGATCGACACGCGACTAACGCGTCTTGCCCTTTTCCCTGGTCTGCTTGGCCAGCTCCTGCTCGAACTGTTCCGGGGTGAACTTGATGTCGCCCTTCGGGAAGGTCTTGCATCCCTTGGCGGTGACCTTGCCGGGAAGGGTGGCGGTGCCGGTCGCCGTTGTCGCGGGCGCGAGTCTGCCGTCGGGGTTGACCCCGCAGAGGTAGTACGGCTCCTTCTTGGTGGCGTCGAGGATGAAGAAGAGGCCGGTGATGTCGCCTTCCTTGGGCGCCTTGTTCACCGGGGTGCACTGGCCGGCCGTGACGGGAGCGAGGTTGTCGCTGATTTCCTTGCCCGGCTCGATGGTTGTGCATCGATAGCTCGGCGACGTCACGGCGTGCGCGGTGGGCGCGAGGAGGACCAGCGCCGCGACGGCGGTGAGGCCGGCGGCGAGGTGAGCAGGGCGACAGGGCACTGGGCGGGCCTCGATTCTGTGGGATTCCGGTGTGGAACACCCCGCTATTCGGACCCGAGTCGGTCTTTGGATTGGTCGCGTCCGAGATCATCTGCGGACCTCGACCGAAAGTGCTCATTCGGTGAGCACTTAAGTGCGGATCATGAGCTCATGGAAAACATCGACGCAGGCTCCCATCGGTTTTCGAACGCGGCGCAATGGGAGTCGTGGCTTGCCGATCAGCACGACGACGCGGTGGAGGTATGGCTGGTCATCGCCAAGCAGGGCACCGAAGGGCTCACGATCGGCGAGGCGCTGGATGTCGCGCTCTGCTTCGGCTGGATCGACAGCCATCGAAAGGCTTTGGACGAGCGGCATTTCCTGCAAAGGTATTCACCGCGCCGCGCGAAAAGCCCTTGGTCGCAGCTGAATGTGATGAAGGCCGAGGCCCTGATCGCGGCGGGCCGGATGCGGGAACCCGGATTCGCGGCGATCGAAGCGGCCGAGACGGACGGGCGTTGGGCTGCCGCGACGCCACGCGCCGCGCGGCCCATGCCGTCACTCGAGCAAGCGAGCTGACCGATCGAACGCCGCCTGCGCCCGCTGGGCCAGGTCGGCACCCAGCTTGTACCCCTGGGCGGCCAGCTCCTGATGTGCTTGCGGGTCACTGGTTTCGGTGCCGTAGAGGATCTCGATCGACGATTCGGCGATCTCGGAGTAGTCGGCGATCCCGTGCCGCAACTGGAGCGCGAGCGAGTCCTTGTATCCGTGGCGCTCGAACGAGTCCTGGTTGACGCCGGCCAGTGCGATGAAATGCAACTCGTCGATCGCGCTCGGGCCCTTCGGCGAGGTGTTCTCGTACGCCCAACCGCGGCTGAAGACCCGATCGATCCACCCCTTGGCCAGCGCGGGCATGGACCACCAGTAGACCGGGAACAGCAGGGCGACGAGGTCGGCCGATTCGACCAACCGCTGCTCGCGCCGCACATCCTCGGGAACCTCGCCGAGCAGGCGGTGGACCGCGAGATCCGCCGCGCTGAACACCGGATCGAATCCCGATTTGGTCAGGTCATGCGTTGTGGCAGTAGTGTTTCCGTCCGCCTGGAGGCCTTGCTCCACCGCGCGGGCGATGGCCCAGGTGGCGGATTCATGGTCCGGGTGCGAGACCACCAGCAGGACGGTCGGCCGAGTCCGTTCGTTCGTCATAGGGCCAAGGTAAAGTATGACACTAACGTCAATGTCAAGGAGGAGTGGGCGGTGCGGATCAAGGATTTGAGCGAGCTCACCGGCGCGACCCCGCGCATGCTGCGGCACTACGAGAACGCCGGCGTGCTGACCCCGCGGCGCGATCCCAACGGCTACCGGCATTACCGCCAGGAAGACGTCAAGACGGTGCACGACATCCGCTGCCTGCTCGCCTCCGGCCTGTCCTTGTCCGAGGCCGCCGCGCTGATCCACATCGCCTGTACCGCCCCGCAGAGCGCCACCGACCAGGACCGCGTCGACGTGCTGGCGCAACTCGACGAGCGCGCGCGCCAATTGGACGCCGGCATCGAACGACTCCTGGCCGAAAAGGCGAACATTCTCAAACTGCGCGAAGACGTCATGACCGGGCTCTGACGAAAACTCGTCGCCCGGCTCACCGTCGATGTCTCGTAGTGTGGGTTACGGACAGCCCACTTGCCGTGGTCCCCAGCCCTGCCGAAACCGCAGGAGAAGGTCACGGCCGAGCCGAGTGCGAGGACCATGTCGGACAACGCCACAGCAGCTAGAACCGGTTTCGACGCGGTGATCGCGGCCGCCGACTACCCGGTGTTCGTCGTGACCACCCGGGCCGATGGTCGCCAAGCCGGGTGCCTGGTCGGCTTCACCTCGCAGGTGAGCATCGAGCCGCCGCGCTTCCTGGTCGGCATCTCCAAAACCAACTTCACCTTCGGTGTCGCGATGGCGGCCGGGCACCTCGCCGTCCATCTGCTCGGCCGTGAACAGTCTTCGCTCGCCGCGCTGTTCGGCGCGGAGACCGGCGACGACATCAACAAGTTCGCCCATTGCAAGTGGCAGCCCGGCCCGGCGGACTTACCGATCCTGACCGCCGCCGCGGGCTGGTTCACCGGCCGCATCCTCGAACGACATGATCTGGGCGATCACGTCGGCCTGCTCATCGCACCGGAGGAATCGTCAGCCCCGCCGCCGCGAACGGAACCGTTGCGCTACAACCTCGTCGCCGGTTTGAAGCCCGGGCACATGGCCTAGCTCAGGCCACCTGCGCGGGGCGGTCGTCCAGCGCCTGCTCGCGCAGGGTGTTCAAGGTCTTGCTCAGAATGCGCGACACCTGCATCTGTGAGACCCCGAGTTGCTCGGCGATCTGCGCCTGGGTCAGCGAGTCGAAGAACCGCATGATCAGTACCTGACGCTCCCGCTCGGGCAACGCCGCGATCAACGGACGCACAGTCATCGACTGCTCCAGCAGTTCGTAACACGGCTCCTCGGCGCCGAGTCCGGCCACGACGGGCGCCGCCGCGTTCTCGTCATCGTCGCGGGTGAGGCCGTCGATCGAGTTGGACTGATACCCGTTGCGCGCGATCAGCGCCTGGGTTACCTCGCTGAGTTCGATATCCAGCTCGGCGGCGATCTCCCTGGCATTGGGCACCCGCCCGAGCTTGTTCGACAGAGTCTCGGTGGCCGGCCCGATCAGTTGCTGAATTTCCTTGAGCCGACGCGGAACTCGTACCGCCCAGGTGTGATCGCGGAAGTGCCTGCGCACCTCGCCCATGATCGTCGGTACCGCGAAGGACAGAAACGAACTCCCGCGCGACGCATCGAACCGGTCGATCGCGAGCACCAGGCCGACCCTGGCGATTTGATGGAGGTCATCGAAGGCCTCTCCGCGGCCGGCGAATTTACGCGCGATGTGTTCGGCCAGCGGCAGGCACAGCCGGGTTATCTGCTCGCGCAACTCGTTTCGGTGCGGGTCGTGCGCGGAGAGTGCGGCCATCTTCTCGAACCAGGGCTCGATGTCGTCGTAGCTGTCACCACGCGGACTGCTGTGCCGGGGTGTCTCGGTCCGGTCGGTGGTGAGCTCACGTTGCATCGGATATACCTCGCTCCCAACTGAATTCGATGGCCGTCGGATATCCACCCGTTTCGGGATCAAACGAATCCTGGTGCAACTCGGCCGAATCGGTCAGCACCTGCACCAATTGCCAGCTCAACGGATCGCGGCTGATTTCGACATCGCGGGTCGTGCTCGCGCTGAGCCGCACGCTGAGCCGTCGCTTGTTGTAGGTGAAGGCACACCGCAGGACCGAACCGGCCGCCGCGTCGAGCATCAGCGCGGTCGCCGCCTCGCTGAGCACCAGCCGGATATCGGGGATCGCGTCGAGTGTGACATCGGCCATCATGCATGTCGTATCGGTGAGCGCACGCAGCATCCCCAACTCGTGCGGCTCAGCGGCCAGCTCGAATGCCACTCGGTGTGCGACCACGGCCGTTTGATGTGGTGCCGATGTCTTGGAAACCACCTTCATCATGTTCACCGCCTCCCAACGATTCACTGATGCCATACCCGCGAAGCGTGGGCCCAACCCCGAGAGCCGAGAATCTCAGCGCGGCGATGTGACCCGATTTCACTGTCGGATAGGGCATAAGGTCCCTGCGGATAGGGCACAAAGACACGAGCGAGCGACCACCGAGATGGAGCAGAAAGCGCAGGTAGGGCGCATACTTACCCGGTGAGAGAAACAGGCGCGACGGCCACCGATGCGACCAGTGCGGTCGTCCAGGTGGTCGGTGGCGGCACACCGCAGGTGGCCGGAAGCTTTTCCTTCTGGTTCGCGGATCAGCGGTGGCAGTGGTCGGACGTGGTCGCCGCGATGCACGGGTACAAGCCGGGGACGGTGACGCCGACGACGGAATTGCTGTTGTCGCACAAGCATCCGGAGGATCGCGCGCAGGTCGCGGAGACCATCGCGAAGTCGCTGCACGATGCCCAGCCGTTCTGTAGCCGCCACCGCATCATCGACACCGCCGGCCAGGTCCGCCATGTGATCGTCTTGGGCGACACCCTGACCGAGGACGGCAAGGTTGTCGGCACCACCGGCTACTACGTCGATCTGACCGAAACCATCGACGAACAGCGCCAGGAGATGCTGGACGACGCGCTGCCGGAACTGTTCGAGACGCGCGCTGTGATCGAGCAGGCCAAGGGCGTGTTGATGCGGGTGTACCGGCTCAATGCCGAGCAGGCGTTCCGGGTGTTGCAGTGGCGCTCGCAGGAGACCAACGTCAAGCTGCGCACGCTGGCCTCGCGGCTCATCGCCGAACTCGACTCACTGCCGCCCGCGCCGCCACAGGTGCAGACCGCGTTCGACCATCTGCTGCTGACCGTGCACGAGAACGCCGGACCGGACTAGCCTTCAGATCTCCGGTCGCCGGCCGGTCTCGCCGGTGCCGCTGCGGCTGACCTCGTAGCCGAGCAGTCGTTCGGCCTCTTCGATGCCGCCCTGGAGGTCGCCGACCGCGTTCATCTTGGACAGGTCCAGGCCGATGGTGACCAGGGTCAGCGCGATCTCCGAGGACAGTCCGGTGATGATCACGTTCGCACCCATCAGTCCCGACGCGTCGACGGTCTGCACCAGGTGGTTGGCCACCGTGGAGTCGATGGTCGGCACACCGGTGATATCGATGACGACCACCTTGGCGCGGTTGGCGCGAATCGCGCGCAGCAGCTGCTCGGTGAGCTGACGGGCCCGCTGACCGTCGAGCACGCCGATGATGGGGAGGATGAGCAGCTGTTCACGCACCTGGAGAACAGGGGTGGACAGCTCGCGGATCGCCTCCTGCTGCTGGCGGATGATGCGCTCGCGTTCCTCGACGAAGGAGACGCCCACGGTGTTGGCGATGCGGTTGGCGGCCGGCTCGTACGCGTCGAGAACGGCGTTCAGCAACTGGAAGTCGGTCTGGTACTTCTCGAACAGCGAGCGGGCCAGCACGTCGCGCAGCAGCAGCACGATGCCGAGGACCTCGTCGGTTTCGACGCCTCGCGGAATGATGCGCTCGGACAGATCGCGGGCGTAATCCTGCAGCGCCTCCACCGAACCCGTTTCCAGCACGGCCACGTAGTTGTCGTAGACCGAGGTCGCTTCGGAAAACATCTCGTCCGGTGTCATCGCGGTCAGTAACTGCGCCTCGGTGATGCGCCGCGCCCACTCCTCGCGCAGCACGGTGCGGTTCTGCCGCAGGTGCTCCACCAGCTCGGACAGCAATCCCTCGCTGACACCGTTGGAGCTGGTGTCGGTCGCGAACGCAGTAATCGACAGCTCGGACAATGCCGCCTCCGGTCCATCCCACGCTTTTCGGAATCGCGTGCTCGAAATTACGATGCCCGGCCACTTTCTGGACCGTTCCACCGCCCGCAGAATCGTATACCTACCGGGGGCGACGCAGGCGGCGAAATCGGCGACACCGGGTTTCCGGGCGCGGCGGCCGGGGTATACCGCTCGCCCATTTCGTTTCCGCTCTCCGCCAGGCGAATTCGTCGCGACATCGGGTCACGTTCGGCCATCGGGATGGGGAGGACCGGATCGATCAGTGGTCGGCAGCCCGGCGTCGCTGCTCGGGGTGGCGCACAGCGCCATGTGCCGATGAAATTCACGTCGCACTGTCGGCCGTATCCCCAGCTCGGAGGGCGAGTGCAAGTTACCGGTAGTAACGGAAACGACTCGCGGGTGTTTGCATCGGCGTGAGCCGGTTATACGGCACACGACTGGCCCAAAAAAGGCAGGTCGGTCGAACCCGATTCGGAAGGGGTTAGACAAATGAGCACAGCTGACAAGGCCAAGAACAAGGCTGAGGATCTCGCCGGTCAGGCGAAGGAGAAGTTCGGTGACGCGACCGACGACCAGGACCTGAAGAACGAGGGCAAGGCCGACCAGGTCAAGTCCAACCTCAAGGACGCAGGCGAGAAGATCAAGGATGCCTTCCGCAACTGACCGATAGTTCGGTCGACTGCTGTCGAGCGGGTGTGCGCCCCACCGGGCGGCACCCGCTCGTCCATGTCTGGGTGCGGGTAATGCGTCGCGAGCCGGCCGGGTTCGGCGATAGGGTGCTGAGGTCCAGCGCGTAGATCGGCGACTCGGGAGGATCGGGATGATCGCGGCACGGATGGTGGCAGTTGTTGCGTCGGTGTTCGTCGGTGCGGGCTTGGTCGGGGGAGTGGGGCCCGCCGCGGCGGGGCCGGCGGCGTGTGCGGCGGGAAATCCGTTGCAGCCCACCGCGGAACTGTTCGCGACCGACAACACCGCGACGATCACCGATCCGCAGGACGAGCGGCTGCGTAACCGGCTGGCCGGGTTCGAGCTGGCCGTCGACGCAATCGCGGTGCAGCACATCGGATTACCCGTGGGATCGACGCTGGTCAGCGGGGTTTTCTGGTCGGACGAGCGGCAGCAGGCAACCTACGAGCGCTCCCGCGAGTTCCATCTGGCCTGTGTCGACGGCGCCGAACTGCGGCAGATAGCCGACCAGGTGCGTGTCCGGTATCAGCAGGAATCCGTGCTGACGTTCCAGCGGCTCGCCGCGAATTCGCCTGGGGTGGATGCCTTTACGGTTGCCGTCGGCGGAGTCGGCGAGCAGCGGTTCCGCGACGGGCTGGTCGCCGACCCGGTGGCCAGGGAACGGCTCGTCGGCGGCTCGATCACCGAGGACGGCACGCTGATCCTCGTGGTCGATCTCTCCGACCTGGAGTTGGCCCAGCGCTTCGTCGCGGGTCTCGGCGGTACCTGGGACACGGCCGGCATCCAGTACGGCGATCGCGAGTTCGTCAGCGCCTGAACGGTTTCAGTGCTCGATCCGGCTTTTCAGTGCTCGATCCGGCTGAGGATATCGCGTAGCGCCCGCAGTTCGCCGGCGGACAGCGCCGCGACGGATTCCGGCGCGGGATCCGGGGTCGCCAGCGCCTTGGCGAGCACGGCGCGGCCGGCGTCGGTGATGGACACCAGTTTCTGCCGCCGGTTGGTGGGATCGATCTCGCGCACGACGTAGCCCTGTTCCTCGAGGTCGTTGACCGCGACCGTGGCCGCCGGGGCGTCCATCGCCGCGGCGTGTGCCAGCTGCTTGACCGTCATCGGCCCGGTTCGCAGCCGGCGCAACACCCGAATCCGGCTGAACGACACCCCGGCCCGCTCGCTCGCGGCCCGCCGCCACGGGTCGCGCGAGTACATCACGATGCGGGTGAGCAGGGCCCACACCTCGTCGGGGGTGGGGTTGTCATGCGGCATGGACGGGCACTTTCTGTTCCAGTAGCGGGGCGACGCGGTCACTGGACCGCTTGGCCCACGGCGTGTTCGCGACTACGCCGAGTATGGCGACACCCGCGGTGAACACCGCGATCACCCACCACAGCCCGGCGCCGGCCAGCGCGCCGCACAGCGCGACCCCGATGCTCACGCCCACCTGCCGGCTGGTCGAGGCCACCGCCGACGCGGCGCCCGCCCGATCCAGCGGCATCCCGCTGACCGCGGTGGTGGTGATCGGCGCGTTCACCGCGCCGAACCCGATCCCGAACAGCGCGAATATGATCACCAGCGCCCACACCGGGGTGTGCGCGTCGAGCGTGGTGAGCAGCACGGCGGCCACGGTCATCAGCACGCCCGCGCCGATCAGCGACGGCTTGGTCCCGACCCGGCCGACCAGGCGACCGGACAGCGGCGAGACGATCACCACGGCGACGGCCATCGCGAGATACAGCAGCCCGGTGTGCACCGCCGAGTAGTGCCGCACGTTCTGCAAATACAGCGAGCAGCTGAACAGGAACGCGCCGAGCGCGGCGAAGGAGAAGATCGCGATCACCGTCGCCGAGGCGAACGGCACGCTGCGGAAGAACCGCAGATCGATGAAGGGATCCACGCGGCGCGACTCGTAGTAGACGAACGCGGCCAGCGCCAGCGCCGAAACCACGAAGATCAGCGGCATGCGCTCGATCAGCCCGAATACCGTGGTGAACAGGAACACCACCGCGAGCACCTGCCCGATCGGGTCGATGCCTCGGAAGGTCACCGACTTCGACTCCGGCACGAACAGCGCCGTGAACAGCAGCGCGAGCAGACAGATCGGCAGGTTGATCCAGAACACCGACTGCCAGCCCAGCGCATCGATCAGCACGCCGCCGATCGTCGGCCCGAGAGCCATCGAAATGCCGACCACCGCGCCCCACACGCCGATCGCGCGTGCGCGTTCCATTCGGCCGGTGAACACCGTGGTGATGATCGACATCGCCACCGGGTTGAGCATCGATCCGCCGATCGCCTGCAGGAACCGAGCGCCGATCAAAATGTCGATGGACGGCGCGAGGCTGCACAGCAGCGATCCGATCGCGAAGGTGACCAGCCCGATCCGGAACACCCGGCGCCGCCCGAACCGATCCGCCATGCCGCCCGCCAGCATCAACAGGCTGGCCAGCGTGAGCGTGTAGATATCGACGATCCACTGCAACCGGGACAGCGGAGCGTCCAGGTCGGTCTGGATCGCGGGTATCGCCACGTTCACGATCGTCGAGTCCATCGAGACGATCAACAGGCTGAGGCAACAGGTAACCAGCACCAGCGTCTTACGCTGTGCCGTCATCTCCGGAACAGTTGTAACCACACAACTATTGTGTAGTTACAACTGTTCCAGACGCAAGGGCTGTGATCTGAGTCGCACGACCCGGTTGGCATGCTGAGCGGGTGATCTCGGAAGCGCTGTTTCTCGGCGGACGTTCAGGAGTGGGCAAGACCCGGGTCGGGCTCGCGGTGCACGCGTTGCTGTCCACCGCGCGCGTCCGGCACGCCCTGATCGAGGGGGACAACCTCGATCAGGCTTATCCGTCGCCCGCCGAACAGGGGCTGGCCGAGCGGAACCTGGCGGCGATGTGGACCAACTATCGTTCGCTCGGCTATCGGCGGCTGGTCTACACGAACACGGCGAGCGTGTTCCCCAGGGTGATCGAAGAGCTCACCGCCGCGATGGGGGATCGGCCCTCGGTCACCGCGGTTTTGTTGACCTGCGACGATCAGACCGCGCGTGCGCGACTTGCGCAGCGGGAGAACGGTGTCGAGTTGGCACGTCACCTGGAGCGGAGCATCCTGATGGCGCGGGCGCTGTCTACCGCGGTGTCCGGTCGGACGCACGTGGTCGACACCATCGGCCGGTCGCCGGAGGAGATCGCCGCCCAGGTCATCGGATTGACCGGCTGGCGGCCGGATCCCCCGATGCTCGGGTAGGTACTGCCCTAACCTGACTGTGGTCGAAGGTCCGGATTAGGGAGTCGCGGTGGGTGCTGCACTGGTCAAGGGGCAGAACGGGGGAGTGGCGCAGGCGCGGGTGGTGGTGTCGGTGCGCACTGAGGCGGCGATCGATGTGTCGGCGTTGCTGGTGACCGCAGTGGGGAAGGTGCGCTCGGACGCCGACTTCGTGTTCTTCAATCAGCCGGCGGCGCCCGGGGTGGTGCTGCGGTCCGGGGCGCTGGAGGTTTCGTTCGCCGAGGTGCCGGCGGAGATCGCGCAGTTGCGGACGGTGATCACGCTGGACGATCCGGGCGCTACGTTCGGCCGGTTCGCCGCGCCGGTGGCCACGGTGGCCGATGTGTCCGGAAATGTGTTGTACGAGTACCGGATCGACGGGCTCGGCAGTGAGTCCGTGGTGATCGCGCTCGAGTTGTACCGGCGCGGTGCCGAGTGGAAAGTCCGGGCGGTGGGGCAGGGGTACGCCGGGGGCTTCGCGGATCTGGTCACCGATCATGGTGTGCGCGTGGACGATGCGCCCGACAGGTCGGAACCTGATGTGCCGCAGTCCGTCTCGGAGCCGTCCGGATCGGATCCGCAGGTGCGCACCGTGCCCGGTGAGGCGGCGCTCTCGTTCGAGAAGCGCCAGAAACTGGACCTGCGCAAGCGTGCCGTCGCCAAAGCTCTGATCAGCAAGGACGCCTTCGGCATTCGTGCCCGCGTGGTGCTGGTGATCGACAAGACCGGCAGCATGATCGGGCAGTACCGTAGCCGGGTGGTGCATCGCGTGGTGCAGCGGATGGTCCCGGTGGCAACCCAATTGGACGACAACGGCGCGCTGGAGGCGTATCTCTACGCCCTCTCGTTCGCCAAGCTGCCGGACATCACCGTCGAGCACAGCGACGAGTGGTCGCGGACCTACCTGCACCTCAGCGGAACCCACGCGGGCATCGACTACAACCGGATCGGTGGCCGCAACGACGAATTGCCGATCATGCGCGACATCATCGCGTCGCTGCGCCCCGGCGACGGGCCGACGCTGATCCTGTTCTTCACCGACGGCGGCTTCGCGAACAAGCGCGAGATCGCCGCGCTCATGCGCGAGGCGTCGCACCTGCCCGCCTTCTGGCAGTTCATCGGACTCGGCCGGGCCAACTACGGCCTGCTGCGCTCGCTGGACGAGATGACCGGCCGGATCGTCGACAACGCGGGCTTTTTCGCACTCGACGACATCGATCGAGTCGACGACGGCGAGCTGTACGCCCGCCTGCTCGGCGAGTTCCCGGACTGGCTGCGAGCCGCCAAGGCCGCAGGTGTCCTGCGCTGAACCGCAACGGATTTCAGTCCTCGGGGAGCTGCTCCATCGCCCACCTGGCCCACTGCTCGTTCATCGCGTAGAAGCGTTCGCCCCACTCCATCGCGATGCGGCCGTACCGGGAGAAGTCGTCATCGTCCCAGTCGATGGTCTCTTTGAGCGCGAGCAGCTCCTGGTGCCCCTTGCCGGATGTGGTCGCGATGCCGTCCAGATAGTCCGTGGCCTGAGCCCGTGACACCACGCCGAGGAAGAACACGCGCAGCAGCGTCTCGTTGCGGATCACCTGCTTCGGCCGGGTGCCGGTCAGCCAGTGCCGCAGCTCCGCCAGGCCGGCCGCGGTGATCGTGTATTCCTTGCGGCCGCGCGGCCCCTCGTCGGACACGGCGATCAGCTCGGCGTCGGCGAGCTTGCCCAGCTCGGTGTAGATCTGGCTCTGCGTCGCGGACCAGACATTGGCCAGCGAGACCTTGAACCGTTGCAGCAGGTCATAGCCGCTGGCCGGGCGGTCGGCCAGCAGTCCGAGCATGGCGTACCGGAGACTCATGGTCCTCACTCTACATTCCACTATTGACATGTCTAACTCGGATACTCTAGTTTCGACATGTCACAACTGGAATGTCGCGGCAACGCGAGTCGAGGAGCTCCGAACATGTCGTATCTGCGCACTTTCGCCCCCTGGATCGTCTACGCGATCATTCCGGCCGCGTACTGGCAGTGGGCCGCGTTGATCGCGCTGCTGCTGTCGGTGGTGGAGGTGGCCCGCCAAGTCCGCGGTGGCCGGACCCTCGACGCCCTGATGATCGACCTCGGATCGCTGGTTTTCTTCGCCGCGCTGACCGTGCTCGCCTTCGTGGATCCGAACACCGCCCTGCATCCCTACAGCCCCGCGTTGTCCTCGGGTGTGCTCGCGTTGATCGCGCTCTTCTCGCTCGCGGTGCGCAGGCCGTTCACCCTCGGTATCGCGAAACAGTCCACCCCGGAAGAGTTTTGGGACAACCCGGTATTCATCCGGACCGCCTATGTGCTCACCTCGGTCTGGGCCGCGAGTTTCACCATCGGCTGCCTCGTGCTGACCGTGCTCGCGCAGGCCGGCTCGACCCCGCGGACCATCGCGCAGGTCCTGGCCTTCGCGATCCCGGTGGTCTTCACCATTCGCTACGTCGCCTACATCCAGTCCAAGGCGCCCGCCGGCGCCGCAGCCTGACCAGATCGGTTGTCTCCCTTGACTTCTTCACCTCCGTACCTCGCCGGCAACTTCGCACCCGTCACCGAGGAACTGACCGCCCACGATCTCCCGGTCACCGGGCAGATCCCGCCGGAGCTCACCGGCTGGTACCTGCGCAACGGCCCCAACCCGCAGGCCGCGGCCGCCCGGCACTGGTTCGCCGGCGACGGCATGGTGCACGGGGTGCGGATCGAGAACGGCCGCGCGGTCTCCTACCGCAATCGCTGGGTCCGCACCTCGACGTTCACCGACGGCGCCCGCGGCTACGGCGAGACGGGCGAGCGGAACCTCACCGCCGGTGTCGCCAACACCCACGTCATCCGGCATGCGGGACGCACCCTGGCGCTGGTCGAAACGTCCTACCCCTACGAATTGACCCGCGAGCTGGACACCGTCGGCCCGTACGATTTCGACGGCGCGCTGCGCACCGCGATGACCGCGCACCCCAAGACCTGCCCGGTCACCGGCGAGCTGCACTTCTTCGGCTACGAGGTGGTCGGCGAGCCCTTCCTGACCTACCACCGCGCCGACGCCGACGGCACTCTCCTGCTCAGCCGTCCGATCGACGTGCCGGCCGCGACGATGCAGCACGACTTCAACCTGACCGCCGAGCACGTCGTATTCATGGACCTGCCGGTCGTTTTCGACCTGGCGAGCGCGGTCGCCGGCGACGGCATGCCGTTCCGCTGGAGCGACGACTACCAGGCCCGGCTCGGGGTGCTGCGGCGCGACGACCCGTTCGGCGAGGTGCGCTGGTTTCCGATCGACCCCTGCTACGTCTTCCACTCGCTCAACGCACACGACGAGCCGGGCCGAATCGTGCTGTACGTGATGCGCTACGCCGAGCTGTGGCGCGGGACCTCGGACGGTTTCGACAGGTCGACCTTGTGGCGCTGGACCATCGACCTCACCACCGGCACCGTCACCGAGGAGCAGCTCGACGATCGCAACGCCGAGTTCCCGCGGGTGGACGATCGCCTGACCGGCTTGGATGCCCGCTTCGGCCATGCCGCGGTGTCCGGCGATTCGGGCGCCCTGATCCGCTATGACCTGCACACGGGCGGCCAGACCGCGCACGAGTTCGGCCCCGGCCGGATCCCCGGCGAGGCCGCGTTCGCCCCTGCGGATCAGAACCCCGGCGGCCCCGGCTATCTCATGACCTACGTCTACAACGCCGAGACCGACCGCAGCGATCTGGCCATTCTCTATGCCGGTGACGTGGCCGCCGAACCGGTCGCCACCATCCACCTCCCGCGCCGCGTCCCGTTCGGGTTCCACGGAAGTTGGCTCGCGGACCGGTAGTTCGCCGCGCGGCCGCGGCGGTTCGATACCGCTGCGGCCGTTTCGCGGGCGTCGAGCAGCGGATTCGGGTAGGTCAGCCGATGACGGCGTTCATGATGGTGCCCGCGCTGGTGGCGACGACACCACCGATCATGGCTCCGGCCACCATCTTCGGGGAGTCGAGTCCGCCGCCGGTCCACTTCTCCCACGCGAACTTGCCGCCCGCGTAGATGATGGCGGTGATGCCCGCCAAGAGAACGAACCAGGTGAAGTAGCGGACCAGTTGGAGGAACTTGTCCGAGATCGGCGGAGCCTCGGGGCTGGGGTTGCCGATCTGAGCAAGCAGTGTGTCGTGCACGGCGAGCAGGATCATCGTGGTCAGCTCATTCTGGATTCGGGACAGGGCAAGATTCGCTGACTGCGATGGTATCGGTTTGTTCGCGGCAATGCAGTCGGGTCGGTGCAGCGCAGTGAAGTTCGGTGTCGCTGTGCCCTTGCCGGGGCTGCCATACGTCGGGATGATGGGTGGGGCGGGGTGCTCGATGACCCGGTCGCCGCGCGCCGTCGGTCCGCCGGCGGGTGGTCGCTTACTACCGCTTGGGGGCGATTTTCGGAGGTGCCGTGTGGTTACCCGCACGGTGGTCACGCGAGAGCCGGCGTGCCAGTATCCTCATTCAAGATCGAATTCATCGGTGGTCGAACAACTTTCGCGTGGCAGCTCGGCGGCGGAGAAGTTGTAGTGAAGCGTAGGGAGCAGACGGTGAGCATCATTTTGACGTCGATCGGGGACAGCTTCACGACGTTGGCGCAGGTGAGCAACCCGACCCCGGAGGCGCCGCCGTTGTCGGACAAGCTGTTACAGATGGTCCGCTACCTCACCTGGTTCGCGCTGCTGTCCGGGATCCTGGCGATCGTCTTCGCCGGCGGCAAGTTCGCCTGGGAGAAGTGGCAGGGCGGCGCGCTGCAATCGCCGAAGATGATCGCCGGCGCCATGATCGGTGGCGTCGTCGCGACCAGCGCGGGCACCATCATGAACGCCGTGCTGGGCACCTGAGCCGCCTTCGGCAAACGTTTGGCTATACTCCTGCGCGGATCTCTCGCAATGTCCGATCGGATCGGAAGCAGGGGAAAAACCTATGGGCGAGACCGACGGCGGAGTGTCGCGCCGGACCATGTTCGGCTTGGCGGCAACCGCCGCGGCCTCGGCGTTCGGGGTGACGGCGTGCGGCGGCTCCGATGAGCCGTCGGCGTCGCCCACCAGCGCGGCGCTCAGTACGACCGAGTCGATCGCCAAGGACGCGTACATCTTCGGCTTTCCGCTGGTGCTGATGGACGTCACCAGGACGGCCGCCGAGGCGCGCGTCCCGGCCAACCGGTTCCAGCACGCCGCCGCGCTGCCCACGCCCGAGCGCCGGGATGTGGTGCGGCTCAACCTGGACACGCTGTATTCGTCCGCGTGGCTCGATCTGCGCGCCGAGCCGATGGTGTTGCAGGTGCCGGCCATGGACGGCGGACGGTACTGGCTGATGCAGCTGCTCGACGCCTGGTCGAACACCACGCACAATCCGAGCAGCGTTCGGCCGCAAACGAAGTCGGGGGCGCCGTTCACCTACGCGATCGTCGGGCCCGGCTGGTCCGGCACGCTGCCCGACGGGCTCACCCCGTTGCCCATGCCGACGCCGACCGTCTGGCTGCTCGGCCGGATCCAGGTCAACGGCGCCGACGACCTGCCCGCCGTGCACGCACTCCAGCGGCAATTGCGGCTGGCTACGCTGAGCGACTGGACCGCCGGGCGACCGGCGGCGGATGTTCCTCCTGCGCCGCAAGCTGATTCGACGCCGCCGGCCAAGCGGATCGCCGAGCTGGACGCGCGGGCCTTCTTCGATCGGATGTCCGCGCTTCTGGCGATCAACCCGCCCGCGCCCGACGACGCGGCCGCGATGAAGCGCTTCGCCACCATCGGTCTCTCGCCGGGCGGCGAGGTCGACCGCCTCTCCGATCGCGAGCTGGGGGCCGCGGTCAGCACTGCGCGGCAACAGATTCCGGTCTACCTCGATCCGGCGGCGGTGAACGAGAACGGCTGGACCTTCGATCCCGCCATCGGCGCCTACGGCACCAACTATCTGCAACGGGCCGGCGTCGCGTGGAAAGGACTGGGCGCCAACCTGCCTCAGGACGCCATCTACCCGACCCTGTTCGCCACGGCGGGCGCCAACGGCAGCACCGGCCGGTTCCGGCTGCACTTCCCGGCGGGGGAGCTGCCGCCGGTCGACGCCTTCTGGTCGTTGACCGCCTACGACGCCGACAGCTATCTGATGCCCAATCCGGCTGGGATCTATGCGATCGGCCACCAACTGCCGGTGGTGCCGAACCCCGACGGGTCCGTCGATCTCGCGGTTCAGCACGCCGACCCGGGCCCGGCCGTGCCACCGGGCAATTGGCTGCCCATCCCGGAGTCGGGCCAGTTCTCCCTCACCATGCGCTTGTACGCGCCGAAAGACGAAGCGATCCAGGGGCGTTGGCAACCGCCACCGCTGACGCCGGTGTCCTGACCTCAGTCGCCCGCCCACGTCCAGTGCGGTACTGCTCGTCGGTGATGGCCAGGCCGCGGTGCACCGCGATCAGGTGGTCGAAACCGAGCTCGCGGCTGAATTGCTCAGGCCCACCGAATGATTCGGCGGTGAACCAGGTGAGATGATCGACGTGATCCGGCCGCCGTTCGGTGAACAGGGTCTTCAGCACCGGGTCGGCGAGCGCCCTGTCATAGAACGCCGCCTCGACGCGATGCAGCACCTCGGCGCCACCGACGTGCTCGTACATACTGGGCATGGAACCTCCCCGAACCGATGCGGGCCTCCACACCATTACATGCCCCTCCGTCGGCGAACGGGTGCGATTCCGGACGACTCGTTTCCGCTCAGGGCAGAATCCGTCGGCGGGTGCGCGGTTGGGAACGTAGCTGTCCTAAGCCGCCAATAGCGTTCTGACCATGACAAACACACCGGAGAGCATCCGTCCCTTCCGCATCGGCATCCCGCAGGCCGATCTCGATGACCTGCATGCGCGACTGGCCAACACCCGCTGGCCGGCGGAACTGGCCGGGGTCGGTTGGAGCCGAGGTGTTCCGGTCGACTACTTGAAAGGGCTCGCCGACTACTGGCGGTCCGGATTCGACTGGCGGGCACAGGAATCCCGGCTCAACGCGCACCCGCAGTTCGTCACCGACGTCGACGGCCAGACCATCCACTTCCTGCACGTGCCCTCGCCGGAACCGGATGCGACGCCGCTGCTGCTGTTGCACGGCTGGCCGGGCGGGGTTGCCGACTTCCTCGAGCTGATCGGCCCGCTGTCGGACCCGCGTGCGCACGGCGGCGATCCGGCCGACGCCTTCCATCTGGTGATTCCGTCACTGCCCGGCTTCGGCTTCTCGATTCCGCTGGCGGGTCCGGGCATGAACGCGGCGAAAATGGCTGGGGCGCTGAGTCGGGTGATGGACAAGCTCGGTTACGACCGGTACGGCGTGCACGGCTACGACACCGGTGCGTTGGTCGCGCCGCGGCTGGGCAAGCAGGACGCGGAGCGGGTCACGGGCGTGCACGTCAACGGGTTGATCACTTTCCCGGTGGGGATCGACGGGGAGCTGGACGGTCTCACCGAGCTCGAGCAGCAGCGCTGGGCGCGGATGCAGAACTTCAATGACGCCTACCTGCAATGCAATTCGAAAAGGCCGCAAACTGTGGCGTTCGGACTGAACGACTCGCCCGTAGGTCAGCTTGCCTGGATGGTGGAGAAGTTCAAGGAGCTGACCATGCCCGAGGACGGTCTGCCCGAGGACAGCATCGATCGCGATCGGATACTGCTCGAGGTATCGCTGTACTGGCTGACCGGGACCGCGGGTTCGTCGGCGCAGATCTACTACGAGGAGATCTCCGCGAACGACTGGAGTTCGGCCGAGTGGTCCGCAGGCGACACCGCCGGACGATCGGCAGACACCTGGGGTGCGGACAGCGCCATCGAGCAATCCGCCGGCGAGCGGATCGCCGGGCAACCCGACGAAGCCTGGGCCGACGGCGGCGCGGATTGGACGACCACGGCGCGCTCCACCGTCCCGACCGGCGTGCTGGTCTCCGCGCACGATGTGACCATCCGCCGCTGGGCCGAGCGCGATCACCACATCGTGCACTGGACCGAACTCGGTCGCGGCGGGCACTTCCTCTCGCTGGAGGATCCGCAGGCGGTGGTAGATGACCTGCGCGTATTCTTCCGCAAACTCGGCTGAGCCGGACGTCCGCGCGCCAAGCCGGGCGCGCGGACGGCCCGCGCGACTCGAGTAAACAGGATTTACTAAACACTGTTCACCGGCACCGGTTCTGTGGTTCCATCGTCACTGGAACGTGTTCCACACAATGTTGTGAGGTCTGCACGCCAGACCGGTAGGAGATAGCCCCGTGACCGTGACCACGCCCGCGATTCCCGCAGGATTCGACTTCACCGACCCCGACATGCTCGCCAGCCGACTGCCCGTGCGGGAATTCGCCGAGCTGCGCCGCACCGCGCCCGTCTGGTGGTGCGCCCAGTCCGGCCGCGCCAGCGGCTTCGACGACGGCGGCTACTGGGTGGTGTCGAAGCTCGACCACATCAAAGAGATCTCGAAGCATCCGGAGCTGTTCTCCTCGCACGAGAACGGCTCGATCATCCGATTCAACGAGGACGTCACCCCGGAGCAGATCGGCATGCTCAGCGACATGCTGCTGATCAACCTCGATCCGCCCAAGCACACCAAGGTCCGCCGGATCATCTCCAAGGGCTTCACCCCGCGCGCGATCGAGAGCCTGCGCGCCGCGCTCACCGAGCGGGCGGCCAAGATCGTGCACGAGGCGAAGAAGAACGGCAGCGGCGACTTCGTCGAGCAGGTCGCCTGCGAGCTGCCGCTGCAGGCGATCGCGGAGCTGATCGGCATCCCGCAGGAGGATCGCAAGAAGATCTTCGACTGGTCCAACCAGATGATCTCCTACGACGATCCGGAATTCGAGGGCGATCACCAGGTGGCCACCGCCGAGGTGATGGGCTACGCCTGGAACATGGCCGAGGACCGGCGTAAATGCCCGGCCGACGACATCGTCACCCAGCTGGTCAACGCCGACATCGACGGCGAGGGCCTGGCCTCCGACGAATTCGCCTTCTTCGTCATCCTGCTCTCGGTGGCAGGCAACGAGACCACGCGCAACTCGATCACCCACGGCATGAAGGCCTTCGTGGACAACCCCGCCCAGTGGGAGCTGTACAAGGAGCAGCGGCCGCGCACCGCGCCGGACGAGATCGTCCGCTGGGCCACCCCGGTGAATGCCTTCCAGCGCACCGCGACCCAGGATTTGGAGCTCGGCGGGCAGCAGATCAAGAAGGGCCAGCGGCTGGGACTGTTCTACGGCTCGGCCAACTTCGACGAGGAGGCGTTCCAGGATCCGTTCAGCTTCGACGTGCTGCGCAACCCCAACCCGCACGTCGGCTTCGGCGGCACCGGCACGCACTACTGCGTCGGCGCGAACCTGGCCCGGTTGCAGATCGATCTGATGTTCAACGCCATCGCCGACGCCATGCCGAACCTGCGTCAGGTCGCAGAACCTGTGCGCTTGCGTTCCGGGTGGTTGAACGGCATCAAGCGGTGGGATGTTCAATACGCTTGAATCACACCATGAGTAACCCCAAACCCCGGGGCCGCTCGCCGATCGTGACCGACGCTGAGATCCGGCGGGTGGCCAGGACGCTGCTGGTCGACCATGGGCAAGCAGCGGTGAGCCTGCGCGCGATCGCGCGCGAGCTCGGCATCACCGCACCCGCGCTGTACCGCTATTACGGGTCGCTGGACGACCTGTTGGAACGGCTGCGCCTGGAGTTCTGTGCCGACCTCGCCGACGAGTTGTCCGCCGAGATCGCGACGCTGCCGGACGACGGCGTGGTGCAGTTCTTCGCCATCTGCAAGGGCTTTCGCCGCTGGGCGCTGGCGCACACCAGGGAATTCACCCTGGTGTTCGCCTCGCCCGGCGGCGGCGAGGCCCGCGCGCTGCGGCGATTCGACGAACCCTTCGGCCGGATCTTCCTCGCCGCCGCGGGCCGGCTGCTGGCCAACTATGACATCGTCACCCCGCCCACCGACGTCATCCCGCCGGAATTGCGCGAAGACCTCGTGCACTTCCAGACCGAGCTGCTCGCGGCGCTGTCGGAGAGCGGGCAGAAGTTCCCGGCGGAGAAGCTCGACCTGGGCGTGACGTACCTGATGATCCAGATGTGGGCGCGGTTGTACGGGCACGTCACGCTCGAGGTGTTCGGCAACTACCCGATTCCGCTGTCCAACCCCGAGATCCTCTTCGACGCCATGCTGGTCGACCTGGGCCACACCGCAGGTCTGCTGACCGAGTAAGTCAGATACGCGCGCCCTTCGCGCGGTTGCAGGCGCGGCAGAGGATCTGCAGGTTCGTCGCGCTGGTGGCGCCGCCGCGGCTGAGCGGGATGATGTGGTCGAACTCCAGGTAGTGGCTGTCGCCGCATTCGACGCATTTGCCGCCGTCGCGTTGCCACACCTCGGCCTTCACCTCCTGCGGGATGCTGCGCGTGTCCAGCTGGCCCGGGGTCAGGATCAGGCGCTTGGCCACCCGGAGCGCGCCTTCCAGCGCGGCGGCGACGTAATCCGGGTCGCTGACGGTGAAGCTGGCGCCGCCGCGCGCCGAGGTGGCCGCGAGCACCACCGTGTTCTGCTCGGTGTGCACGGAAACGACACGGGACCAAGGCAATTCGGTGCCCGTGCCATCGCCGACGAAGCGCAGCTTCTTGTTGCTGACGATGAGCCTGCCCTCGGTGAGCCGCGGCCCGCGGGCCAGTTGCCGGACGTGCACCGCGGGCAGATCGAGGTGCACCTTCTCCTCGGGGTCCAGATGCAGGCCCGGTGTCCGCACCACCGGCAGGTCACCGGCCCGCAGCCGGGACAGGGTGCGGCCGCGATGCAGTCGCCGGCGCAGGTCCTCGATCAGCGGACCGGCCAGCGCCAGCTCGGTGACGGCGTGCTCGAAGGCGGCCAGCTCGTCCTGCTCGACCTCGCCGTCGGCGAAGGTGAAGGCGACCAGCCGCTCCACGTAGCTGAGCGCCCCATCGCGCAGCGCCTCCCGGCCCATCTGCTCGTCGATGCGCTGATACCGCAGCGACGCCCACAGCGCGGCCCATTCGGGTCCGCGCGGGCCGTGCGCGGTGAGCACCCGCCAGGCCTGGGTGTGCCAGTGGGTGAGGAACTCTTCGATCTCCGATTCGCACGACTCGCACCGGGCCAGGCCGCCGAACAGCTTGCGGCGCCGGAGGTTTCCGCATCGATCGCAGTGCCGGTCGCGCGGCTGGGGCCGGTGGTGGGTGGCACCGGTCCACTCGGTGCCGTCCCACCAGCGCAGGCGGGCCGGGTTCTCCGGATCCGAATGCCAGTCGGCCAGCTCGGGATTCGGCGGCGGGGCCGGCGGCGGCACCGGGTCGGCCGGGCGGCGGCCGAGAGTGATCGGGCGCCGGTGGTCGAGCAGGTCTGTGTGCCGCGACCGCGGATTCGTCGCGGCGCTCTGGTCGATCGAGCTGTCGTCGGCGGGAATCCGCTCCAGCGTCGGGGGTTGCGGAGGATGCCCGCCGAACGGGTTCGGCGGGTGCTGTGCGCGCGGCTGTTCGTCGACGCTGACCCCGAATTCGGTGACCAGTCCGGGCAATCCGGTGGACCAGCCCTGCGCGATGGCCCGGAATCGCCACTGTCCGTCGCGCCGGTAGAACTCGCCGAACATCAGCGCGGTGACCGGATCGGCGTCCTCGATGGCGAACCCGGCCATCGGCCCGTGCGCGTCGTGGATGGTGAGCGACAGGCCGGCGATGTCGCCGAAGGTCCCCTCGTCGACCGAGCCGGTGATCACGATCCGGTGCACGTCCGCCTCGGTGCGCGGCAATGAAACGCTGAGCCGGGCCGTGCGCGGCGCGGGCTCCTGATCGAGGGTCACCGCCTGGGAAACGTGGCGCGGGGCGTTGTAGAAGACCAGATCGCGATCCGTGCGGACCGTCCCCGTCTCGCCCAGCAAGAGGGCGTGCGCATCCACCGTGTGGTCCGACCGCCACGAAACAACCACGGCAAGAAGGGATGTCGGTACCGCTGCGTTGGCGCCTTTGCTGAGTTTCATCGTGACCGAACTATGCCACGACCCACCGACACGCCGAACCCGCCGACCCCCGCACTCGGCGGGCCGCACCGTATTCGGGCGGAGTTCGCCCGCGTCAGCGAGCGACGCGGTCCGTTGCCGCGCGCAACGTGGCGGCGGCCTTGAGCACCATCTCGTGGTACTCGTCCTCGGCGTCGGAGTCGAGCACGATCGCCCCGCCCGCGCCGATCCGCCAGCGCCCGGCGTAGCGCACCGCCGTGCGGATGACGATGTTGAGGTCGGCGGTGCCGCCGAGCCCGAGGAAGCCGATGGTGCCCGAGTAGATGCCGCGTGCCTCGGTCTCCAGCTCGTCGATGATCTCCATGGTGCGCAGCTTCGGCGCGCCGGTCATCGAGCCGCCGGGGAAACACGCACGCAGGCAGTCGATCACGCCGACGCCGGGGCGCAGCGTGCCGCGCACGGTGGACACCAGCTGATGCATGGTCATGTACGACTCGATGGCCATCAGCTTCGGCACGTGCACGCTGCCGATCTCGCAGACCCGGCCGAGATCGTTGCGCAGCAGGTCGACGATCATCAGGTTCTCGGCCCTGGTCTTCGGGCTGTCGGCCAGCTCGCGGGCCAGCCGTTCGTCCTCGGCGGGTGTGCCGCCGCGCGCGGCGGTGCCCTTGATCGGCTTGCTCTCCACCGTGCGGCTCCGGTCGACCTTCAGGAAGCGTTCCGGTGAGGAACAAGCGATTTCGAGGTCGTCGAAGCGCAGGAAAGCCGCGTACGGTGCCGGATTGCAGCGCCGGAGCGTGCGGTAGAAGTCGAGGCCGCCGTCCTCGACGGCGGGCACGGTCACGCTGTCGGTCAGGCAGATTTCATAGGACTCACCGGCCAGCAACCGTTCCCGGCAGACCGCGATGTCGGCGAGATAGCGTTCCCGCCCGCGGGTCAGCAGTGGTTCGACCGCCTCGCCGTCCGACGGCACCTCCAGGGTGGGCGGATTGGCCCAGGTGGGAAGGGTTTCCAGGGTTTCACCGGTGTCGCGCAACCAGTCCGCGCCCGCGCGCAGCGAGTCCGCCGTCGAATCCGTCAGGGACAGTAGGTGCGTGCGGCCGCCGACATGATCGACCACCACGATCCGGTCGGCGAAGATCCACTGCGCGTCCGGGGTCGGCGCTCGGTGAGTGGTCCGGCCGCCGCAATCGGCCTTCACCTCATACCCCAGGTAGCCGACGTACCCGCCGGCGAAATCGAAAGGCAGATCGGGCAGTTCGAGGTGGCGCAGCCGTAACTCGGTGGCCAGATAGTCCAGCACCCCACCGGCGACGACGCGCCGATTCCCGTCGGACGATTCGACGGTCACCGCACCGGTGCCGACCCGGTAGCGCACCACCTCGGCCAGCGGCCCGCTCGCGTCACCCAGGAACGAGAATCGATCCAGCCCCGGCTCGACGTGCTCGCTGTCGAGCCAGAAAGCCGTGGGCGAGTTGCCATACAGCCGCACGAACGCGCTCTCGGTATCGATCGCCCGGTCGATCACCGCGTGCTGGAGCTGCCAATGCCGCGGCGCACCGCCGTAGCGATCCAGGATGTCGGGTCGTGCCGCGCCGGTCAGCAGGTCGCCGCCCAGCGCGCCGAACTGCTCGACCAGCGCGGGGAACTGCTCGTGAGTCGACGTCGAGGTGGTGGATCGGGTTGTCTCGGAAGGTGATTGCGCGAGGGTGACCGGCCGCAGCCGCATCGTTACCGGATCTGCTCGCCGCGCGGCGGTCTCGCGGCCGGTCGCCCGGGCCCGGTGTGCGGCAGAAAGTTTCGCGAAGTTGCGCAGCAGCGCGGCGCCGAACTCGCTGGCGATCGACTCGGGATGGAACTGCACGCCCCACTGCGGCCGGGTGCGATGCCGCACCCCCATGATCACCCCGTCGGCGGCCGTCGCGGTGACCTCCAGGCTGTCCGGCAACGGCTGCTCGGCGGCCAGCGAGTGGTAGCGCACGGCGGTGAATCCCTGGGGCAGGCCCGCGAACAGGTCCCGATCGTCGTGCTCGATCCGGTCCAGGTAGCCGTGCCGCGCGGCCGGCGCGACGGCGACGGTCCCGCCGGCCGCGACCACGATGCCCTGGTGCCCGAGGCACACGCCGAGCAGCGGCAGATCCGTCTCGCGGATCACCGCGGCCGAGATGCCGACGTCGCGGGCGATGTCCGGCCGACCGGGTCCGGGGGAGATGACGATGTTGTCGAAGCGGGCCAATTCCAGCTCGCCGGCCTCGTCGTTGCGCACGACAGTCGGCTCGATGCCGTTCACCTCGCTGATCAGCTGATACAGGTTATAGGTGAACGAGTCGTAATTGTCGATCAACAACGTGCGCATGGTGCCCGAAACCCTACGCCGCCCAGGTTGGGCCAAACTGTTGTCCAGTGCCCTCAGTTTGGTTCGACCGGTGGTGCACAATGTGGGACATGTCTGTTGCGCAACCAGTCGGCGTCGATCCGGCACTCGTCGATTTCGCCCTCGTCGGCAAGTGGATGGATGAGCAGGGCTTGCCCGCAGGGGAATTCGAGGATGTGACCGCCCTCGGCGGCGGAACGCAGAACGTCATGCTGCGCTTCGGTCGCGGCGGCGCGGACTATGTGTTGCGCCGTGGCCCGAAGCATCTGCGGGCAAAGAGCAACGACGTGATCCGGCGCGAGGCCCGCCTACTCGCCGCGATCAACGGCACCGACGTGCGCGCGCCGCGGGTGATCGCGGCCTGCCCCGACGACTCGGTGATCGGCGCCGTCTTCTATCTGATGGAGCCGATCGACGGCTTCAATCCGGCCAACGAACTGCCGGAGCTGCACGCCGGCGATCCGGCCGTGCGCAAGGCGATGGGCCTGTCCGCGGTCGAGGCGATCGCCCGGCTCGGCGCGCTCGACTATCAGGCCCTCGGGCTGACCGACTACGGCAAGCCGGACGGCTTCCTGGAGCGGCAGGTTCCGCGCTGGCTCGGCGAGCTCGAGTCGTACTCGGCCAACGAGGGCTACCCCGGCCCGCAGATCCCCGGCGTCGAGCGGACCGGTGAATGGCTGGATCGCAACCGGCCCGCG
Organism: Nocardia sp. NPDC006044; assembly: GCF_042871115.1. Lineage (NCBI taxonomy): Bacteria > Bacillati > Actinomycetota > Actinomycetes > Mycobacteriales > Nocardiaceae > Nocardia > Nocardia sp. NPDC006044. Next base: position 545,829 of record NZ_JBIAID010000003.1, on the reverse strand, counting down.
CAGTGGACGCCCGGCATCCTGCACGGCGACTGCCACCTCGCGAACATGATGTTCGCCTACGACGGCCCGCAGGTCGCGGCGATGGTCGACTGGGAGATGTCCACCATCGGCGATCCGCTGCTCGATCTCGGCTGGCAGATCGCGACCCGGCCGGAGCCCGGCACCACCGGCGCCGCGCTGGTCGGCAAGCTGGGCGCCGCGGGCGGGCTGCCGACGCCGGAGGAGATGGTGGCGCACTACGGGCAGTTCTCCGACCGCGACCTCGGTGCCGTCCCCTGGTACACCGTGCTGGCCTGTTTCAAGCTCGGCATCGTCCTGGAGGGCACGCACGCCCGCGCCTTCGCCGGCAAGGCGCCCAAGCAGGTCGGCGACTTCCTGCACGCGATCACGCTGGAGCTGTTCGAACGCGCGCACCGGCTGATGGAGTGATTGTCGGGATGTTGCCGACAGTTGGCTGAATATCTGTGGTTGTCGATATTCGGCCAGGTTAGGTTGGCCGCATGCCGATCGTTCCTGATGTGAAGAACTGGACCTGGGTGCTCGAACGTGCCTGTGCCGATTGCGGTTTCGACCCCGCCGCGACCGGCTACGCGGATGTGCCCGCGCTGACCAGGGACACCGCGACGCGGTTCGCCGACGTGCTGGCCCGCCCCGACGCCAGGGTTCGCCCGGACGACGCGACCTGGTCGCCGCTGGAGTACGGCGCGCACGTCCGGGACGTGTGCCGTCTCTTCGATCACCGCCTCGCACAGATCCTGCGCGGTACGCCGGACGGCACGGTTCCGCGCTTCGCGAACTGGGATCAGGACGAGACGGCCGTGGCCGACCGCTACGGCCAGCAGGACCCGGCGCGGGTCGCCACCGAACTCGCCGGCGCGGCCGAGACGATCGCGCGCGCGTTCGAGTCCGTTCCGCTGGAGCGGCGCGGCCTGCGCGGGGAGCGCAGCGACGGCGCGGACTTCACCGTCGACTCGTTCGCGCTCTACTTCATCCACGATCTGGTTCACCACGTGCACGATGTGCGCGGCTGACATCGGCCACCGGACTAGAACGTGTTCCGAACCCTCGAGTGCCGATACCGCTCTATTTCCAACTCGGTACTAGAACGCGTTCCACTTTTCGCTTAGTGTGGGTGCAGTCACATATAAGCACGTGCATGCGAGAGGGTCGACAGGAATGAAGACGAAGGGCGCGATCCTGTGGGGGATCGACCAGCCATGGTCGGTAGAAGAGATCGAGGTCGGCGATCCGGTCTCCGGCGAGGTGCAGATCCGGCTGGAGACCGCCGGCATGTGCCATTCGGATCATCACATCGTCACCGGAGCGACGCCGATGCCCGCGTATCCGGTGATGGGCGGGCACGAGGGCGCGGGCGTGATCACCAAGCTCGGGCCGAACTGCCCCGCCGATCTCGCGGTCGGCGATCACGTGATCCTGTCGTTCATTCCCGCCTGCGGTCGCTGTCCGTCGTGCGTGAGCGGCAACATGGCGCTGTGTGATCTCGGTGCGGGCCTGCTGATGGGTCAGGCGATCAGCGACGGCACCTACCGCATCCAGGCGCGCGGCGAGAACGTCATTCCGATGTGCCTGCTCGGCACCTTCGCGCCCTACATGACGGTGCACCACACATCGGTCGTGAAGATCGACCCGACCATCCCGTTCGAGGTGGCCTGCCTGGTCGGTTGCGGCGTGCCCACCGGCTTCGGCTCCGCCACCCACGTCGCGCAGGTCGCGCCGGGCGAGACCGTGGTGATCGCGGGCATCGGCGGCGTCGGCATGAGCGCGTTGCAGGGCGCGGTGCTCTCCGGCGCGTCGAAAGTCGTTGCCATCGACCCGAATCCGTGGAAGCGCGAGCAGGCGCAGAAGTTCGGCGCCACGCACACCTACGAGAGCATGGCTGCCGCGATCATGCCGCTGATGGACGCCACCGAGGGGCGGATGGCGGAGAAGGTCATCCTCACCATGGGCGAAATGCACGGCGACTACATCGAAGAGGGCCTCATCCTCACGTCCAAGGCGGGCACCTTGGTGGTCACGTCGATGGGCCGGATGGAGCACGGCGATGTCAAGATGAACAGCTTCCTGCTGTCCATGTTGCAGAAGACCGTGAAGGGCTGCATCTTCGGCGGTGGCAACGCCCGCCAGGACGCGCCGAACCTGCTCCGCCTGTACAAGGCCGGTCAGCTCAACCTCGACGACATGGTGACCCGCACCTACGCGCTCGAGGAAATCAACCAGGGCTACCAGGACATGCTGGACGGCAAGAACATTCGCGGCATCATCAAGTACACCGAGGCCGATTGGTAGTCGAGCGTGTTCGTGACCTGGCCCGGCCAGGTCACGAATCCAGCTCGGCCAGAATGTCTTTGGGGTGGGTGGGCGGCAGGCCCTCGACGCGGACGTCGATGAAGCGCACGGTGCGGTTCCGGTCGAGAATGAGCGTGCTGGGATGGGGGAGCTCCCACTCGCCGTCCGCATTGCGGTTACCGACCGCGTAACCGGCCCGCTCGATCGCGTCCATGGTGTTCGGGTCCGCGAAGTGGGCGAGGCCGAGCGTGCGGGCGATCACGTTGCCCGCGTCGGTCAGCAGCGGGAAGGTCAGGTTGTTCAATACCCTGGTGTACTGCGATCCGTCGGGGAGCTGGGGACTGATCGCCACTAGGCGCACGCCGCGCCGGGACAGTTCGGGCAGCAGTTCCCGCTCGTATCGGCGCAGGGCCTCGGTGCAGCGCTGCGACCAGGCGCCGCGGTAGAAAATCAGCACGGCGCGGCCGTCGGCGACGACGTCATCGAGCGTGACCCGCCGGCCTTCGTCGTCCACCGTGGCGAACGCGGGCACGGTGTAGCCGAGCGGAACCGATCATGATGCCGCCTGCCGCGACGGCTGCGTAGACCCTTCTCCTGTGGGCCGTCAGGAGCGGGCGGCGAGGGTGGTCGCGATCTGCGCGATGAGCTCGTAGGGGATCGGCTTGGTCAGCGGGAACTTCAACGTGCCCTTACCTGCTCGATAGGGTTCGACGGCGCGATTGAAGGCCTTGTCGCCGTCCGGGATCGGATAAACGCTGATGTGCTTCTTCCAGCCGGCGAAGTGGACGGTGTTGTGGCCGTTCACCTTGAACGTCGGAATGTCGTAGCTGATCGCCTCGGTCGCCTCCGGCAGCGCGCGCTGAATGGTGTGCCGGATTTCCTCGAGGATGCCGCGCACGTCTTCGGGAAACGCGGCGATGTAGGTGTCGACGGTGGTGGGCTGCTCTGCCACGAGGTCCCTCGATTCCGTGCTGGGGTGGGGAGGCGAATCGCTGAAGCGGGTGGAGCATCGTCAGTGTAAGCAGGACTGCCGTTCGGTTACAGCCTCTTCTGATACCAGCACTCGGCGTACATCTGGTCGTTGTGTGGTGGCGACTCCGCGTATCCGAGCCGGGCATACAGGGCCCGGGCTTCGACCAGGTCGAGGCGGGTGTCGAGGATGATTCGCGCGGCGCCGAGGGCGCGGGCGTGCTGTTCGGCGGCGGCGCTGAGCAGTTGGGCCCCGCCCTTTCCGCGCATTGCTGGGAGGATGAACATCCGGTTCAACTCCGCGGTCTGCTCATCGAGCAGGTGAATTCCGGCGGTCCCGGCAGGCTCGCCCGCATCGAGCGACCAGTAATACGCCACCGGGCGGCGTGAATTCGGCCCCGGTCGTCGCGGCGATACCGCGTTCGAGTTCGGCCGGGTCGGTCGAGCGGCCTTCGTGCAGCTGATACCAGCGGTCGCTGACCTCGGTGTAGTAGGCGCGCCACAGCACGGCGGCGGCGGGGGAGTCGAACGCTTCCGGGGCGATGGTCCAGGTACCCATGTGGTCATTGTTGCCGCCGACCCGTTGCTCAGGTTTCGGCAGGTTCGGCGAAATGCGCTCGGGCAGTGCGGTTTCGGTGCGCCGCTCGATAGTCAGCCCACGCTGCGCAGCAGGGCTTCGCGGAGGTTGCGGCTGCGGACGTCGTCCAAGACGGCGAGACCGAGCCGGTTCATCGTGTAACCGAAACCGAGACCTGTTGTCGGATCGGCGAATCCGAAGGAGCCGCCGAGACCGGTGGTGCCGTAGGCGCGCTTGTCCGAGCCGAAGCGGAACTCGCCGCCGGACTTGCGGAAGCCCAGGTGGTAGCGAGTCTTGATGTGCAGCACCAGATCTCCGGCGGGAACATCGTCGGCGGTGTCCGCGGCGGCCAGCCGGTCGAGCAGCGCGTCGTCGATCGGGAGTTCGCCCGTGCGCCCCGCGGCGGCACCGTAGACGCGGGCCAGCGATCGCGCGTTGCCGACACCGTTGGAGCCCGGTAATTCCACCTCGAGGAATTCACGGCGGGTCGCCCGCGCCGGACTGCCGGTGCGCGGATTGCTCAGGGCGGCATAGGCGAACCCGCGCTTGGCGGCGAGCTCGGCGCCGATGCGCAGCGGGAAGTCACGCTCGTACCGCAGCGCGTCCAGCCCGCGGGTGGCGGCCATGGTGGCGATGCGTTCCAGCCCCTGCTCGGGCGGCAGGCCGATGAAGAAATCCAGGCCGAGCGGTGTCGCGATGTCCTCGGCGAAAATTCGCCCCAGCGTGCGGTGCTCCGGATCGACCCGGCGCAGCAATTCGCCCTGATAGAGGCCGAGGGTGATCGCGTGATAACCGTGCCGGGTGCCCGGCCGCCACGCCGGCTTCTGGCCGGCCAGGATCGGCGCGAGCCCGTCCAGGTCCGCGATCTGACTCAGCCGCACCACCGAATCGAGGCCGGACAGCCCGGCCTGATGGTCGATCAGCTGCCGCACGGTCACCGCACCCTTGCCGTGCGCGGCGAACTCCGGCCAGTACTTCGCCACCGGCTCCGCGTAATCGAGCAGCCCCTTCGACACCGCCGACGCGACGGTGAACGCCGCCAGCCCCTTGGTCGAGGAGAACACCGGGACGATCGTGTCCCGCTCCCATGGCAGCGTCTTGCGCCGGTCGCGGTGACCAGCCCACAGATCCACCACCGGCCGATCGCCCGCGTACACCGCGACCGCGGCGCCGATCTCGCCGTGCTGGGCGAAATTGCGCCGGAAGGCATCGGCGACGGGCCCGAAGCCGGACTCGACCTCGCCGTGGATCGTTAGCTTTTCACTCATGGTCATTCGATGGTAACGGCGTTCTTCTCGTACGCTCGCTGAGTGGGTGCACTCGAGCAGATCAGGGAATGGCCGGTTCGGCACGCGGCGGCCGCGGTCGTCGTGCGGGACGGGGAGACGGTGACCGAGGGCGACCTCGACCGGGTGTTCCCGCTGGCGTCGGTGACCAAGCCGCTGGTGGCCTACGCGGTGCTCGTCGCGGTGGAGGAGGGGGCGGTCGAACTCGACCAGCCCGCAGGCCCGCCCGGCTCGACCGTGCGGCACCTGCTCGCGCACACCTCCGGACTCGCCTTCGACACCACCGAGATCCAGGCCGCGCCCGGCACTCGCCGCATCTACTCCAGCGCCGGATTCGAGGTGCTGGCGCGTTTTGTCACCGAGCAGACCGGGATCGCGTTCGACGAATATCTGCACGACGCGGTGTTCGAGCCACTCGGCATGAAAGGTTCGGTTCTGGCCGGGCCCGCGGGTCACGCCGGCCGGTCCACCGCCGCCGATCTGACACGTTTCGCGGCGGAATTGCTGGACCCGCGGTTGATCTCCGCGCAGACCCACGCCGAGGCGACCTCCGTCCAATTCCTCGGGCTCAATGGGGTGCTGCCCGGTTACGGGTCGCAGCGCCCCAATGACTGGGGTCTGGGTTTCGAGATTCGGAACGGGAAGACTCCGCATTGGACGGGGAGCGCCAATTCGGGGGAAACGTATGGTCATTTCGGGCAATCGGGCACTTTTCTGTGGGTCGACCCCGCGTCGGCGTTGGCGTGTCTCGTATTGACCGATCAGAATTTCGGCGACTGGGCGAGAGCGGCCTGGCCGCCCCTCAGTGATGCCGTTATTGCGGAGGCGACACTCCCACGCAACACGGCGGTGAAGTAACACACGTAACATCGGGCACTCCAGTACACTCAGGCAACACCAGCAGACGGGCTCGTTGGGGAAGACGTCCCCTGTCGACGCTGGAGGTGTTAGTAGTGCGCGGATCGAGTCAGTTCGCGGACGTGACGGCGGGTGTGGTGTACATCCACTCGTCGCCCGCTGCGGTGTGCCCGCACGTCGAATGGGCGCTCGCCTCCGCTCTCGGCTCGACCGCCAAGCTGCGCTGGACCGCGCAACCCGCCGACGGCCAACTGCGCGCAACCAGCGAATGGCTGGGCCCGGTCGGCACCGCCGCCCGCATCGCTCAATCCCTGCGCTCCTGGCCGGTGCTGCGGTTCGAGGTGACCGAGGATCCCAGCGAGGGAGTCGACGGCGAACGGTACTGTTTCGTGCCCGGACTCGGCCTCTGGCACGGTTCCACCAGTGCCAACGGTGACGTCACCCTCGGTGAAATGCGGCTGCGGGCAATGTTGCAGGCCGCGGGGGAACTCGGGAAATACAACACCTACGACCTGGCCGCCGAGATCGATCGCGCGCTCGGGACACCGTGGGACGAAGATCTGGAGATCTACCGTTACGGGACCGAATCCGGGGCCGAGGTGACCTGGTTGCGGCGGGACGTGGGTTAGTCCCGCAACACCCGGTTTCGGCGATGTCTGTTGCACTACAATCCCTTTCGGCCTAGCAGACGCAGGCCGGCAGGGGGTGCACGTGGCTGACGAGGTCCCGTCCGGAATCGCGCTCGGTGTTATCGGGGATGTGCTGTGTTCGGTCGCGCGGACGAGCCGCCCGTGGGACCTGGAGATCGACACGATCGTGGTGTCGCTGGGTAGCAGTCTCGGAAATCTGGGGCGGGCGCTGGAAGGCCGGTTTCCCGACGCGGCTTGGGGTTCTATTCGGTTCGGTGAAATCCGCGCCGACGCGCCGACGGTGCTGGAGTTTGTCCGGGGAATTGTCGAGTTCCAGCACGCATCTGCGGCGCGCGATCCTGGCCACACCGCGGGACCAGGTCGGTGACCTCGGCGAAATTACCGACGGTTCTTTGCGACTCGTCGCCAGGAGCGCCGTCGCCGCCGCCGCGGCGAGCGGATCGAGAGCGCTCGGATTCCCATTGCTGGGCACCGGTGCGATGGCCGAGCCCGCGGGCGATATCGCGGCCGTCCTCGTGCCCGCCGTCCTCGACGCGGTGCAGGCGCTGCCGAGTGGGCGGCCGGATTTTCTCGTCTTCGTATGCCGGACAAGCGAAGACGAGGAGCTGATCAACCGGGAGTTCACCCGCTATCTGGAGCAGAGCGGATCGGAGCTGGCCGGTGGGACCGCCCGCGATCTCGTCGACGCCAACGAAGGACTCCCGCTCTCCAGCGACCAACTGGGCTTCGCCCCTTACGTCAGCATGCTGGCGACCGTAATCGCCGACAAGACAACCCCGTTGCCGCTGTCCATCGGCATCTTCGGCGAATGGGGCTCGGGCAAGAGCACTTTCATGGCCATGCTGCGTGACAGAGTCGCTCTGCTGGCCGGATCGGACGGGACCCGGTACTGCGGCCAGGTCGCGCAAATCGGTTTCAACGCATGGCATTACGCGGATACCAACCTGTGGGCGAGTCTCGGCGACGAGATCTTCCGGCAGCTCGCCGGCCCCGCGTTCGACCCGAAGGAGCACGCGAAGCAGATCCGCTCCGAACTGGCCGAGCGGCTCGATCAGCGAGATCAACTGGAATTCGTCACCGAGCAGGCAGGCGTGACTGCGGCTCGGCTACAGGCCACCGTGGATCGGGCGATTGCCGAGCGCAGAACCACGGCAGGCGATTTCATGACGGCGCTGCGGGCCTCGCCGGTGTTCGGCAGCCGGGTCGATCGGCTGTGGAGCCAACTGGGCGTCGACGATCAGGTCGAGCAAACCCAGCTGTTCACCGCGCAATTGCACGGCACGCTGACCGAGGTGGACGGGCTGCGGCGCGGGTCGTATGAACGCTGGGGCCGGCGCTCGCTGGCGGTCGCGGGGGTGCTGCTGCTGGTCGGCGCCGTGGTGGCGTTGGTGGCCCCGGTGGTCCGGGAGTGGGCGGCCCCGGCCCTCGCCTCGGTGGCGGTATTCGGCAGCATGGGGATCGGGCTACTGGCCCGCACCCGTGCGGGATTGCGGAATCTGCGCGAGGTCACCGAAGACGTGCAGTCCCAGCTGAGCCGGGCGACCCGGGACTCGGCCGTCGCGGAACTGGCCGACAAGCTCGCCGAACTGCGCACGGCCGAGGCCGAGCAGCGCGTCGCCCAGGCGCAACTGGACGACGTCGTCGCGCATGTCGGCGAGCTCGGCAGGCAGCTGGCGCAACTGGCGCCGGGCAGGCGGCTGTACTCGTTCCTCGCCGATCGTGCGCGAGGTGACTCCTACTCCGGAAATCTGGGCCTGGTTTCGACAATCCGAAAGGACCTCGCGCAACTCGTTCAGTTGATGGAGGAATGGCGCGCGAATCCGGAGGAATGGGCTGGTACCCAACGCCCTGCGGACCGAATCGTTTTGTACATAGACGATCTCGATCGCTGCCGTCCCGACCAGGTTGTCGCCGTCTTGCAGGCGGTCCATCTCTTACTGGCATTCAAGTTGTTCGTAGTCGTCGTCGGGGTCGACCCGCGGTGGTTGCTGCGTTCGCTGCGCAGTCAGTACGCGGACCTGCTGGACGACGGAATCGCCGGGGATATGGCCGATGACTGGCATACGCCCGAGGATTACCTGGAGAAGATCCTCAATATCCCGCTCGCGCTGCCCGCCATGTCGGAAGGAAGTCTCGGCAGACTGCTCAGATCGATCGATCAGGATCAAGCCGTTTCTCGCGCATCGGCCGAACAAGTAGCGACCCAGGCGAATACCCGTCGCCAACTCCTGCCCAATTCCACGAATCGTGTGTACAACGAGGGCGGGTTCACCATCATCGAGCCCGGCTCCGAGGTCGACACCCAGCGCCGCGCCACCCCGGTCCCGCCGAGACCGCTCACCGAACCCGAACTGGCCCTGCTGACTTCGCTGGACCTCCTGATCGAAACTCCACGCGAAGCCAAACGCCTCTTCAACCTCTACCGGATGGTGCGCGCCACCCGCGACCTCTCCGACGCCTCCCGCTTCCTCGGCACCGACGGCCACCCCGGCGAATACCAGGCCGTGATCCTGCTGCTCGGCCTGCTCACCGCCCACGCCCGCCTACTCGGCGGCGTCCTCGACACCCCACCGGACCCCGCCGCCGGCGTGGAAGGCGGAATCGCCCACCGCCCACCCCACACCCCCTGGCCCCGGTTCGTCCAGGACCTGGCACCCCACCGCACGGACGCAACCTGGTCCAACCGAGTAGTCGGCCAGTTCCCCAATCCCCAACTCCCACACTGGACCCGACTCCACCGAGGGCTGACCAAACTCTCCGAAACCATCGACCTCCAAGACCTCTCCCCCCTCCAAACCTGGCTCCCCCGAATCCGCCGCTTCTCCTACGTCCTCATGACCACCGAAACCCCGCCCGAAGCCCCCCGAACACCGGGAAATCCTTTGAGCTGACCACAGCGTCGAACGATCGTCATGCGGGTCAGCGGAGGTCGGTGGAGAGGGCTCGGCTTACTTCGGTGAGGAGGGGGACGGCTCGGTCCACCAGTTGTTCGGACATGCGGCCTACGGGGCCGGAGATGGAGATCGCCAGGTGGGCGGGGGCTTGGGGGACGGCGACGGCTACGCAGCGGACGCCTAGTTCTTGTTCGCCGTCGTCTATGGCGTAGCCGTTGCGGGCCGCGGTGTCGAGTTGGCGGGCGAATTCTTCGGGGTCGGTGATGGTGTGTTCGGTATAGCGGGGCATTCCGTTGCGCTGCAATAGGTCTCGGGTGCGTTCGAGGGGCAGGCCGGCGAGCAGCGCTTTGCCCACGGCGGTGCAGTGGGGGAGGACGCGGCGGCCGACTTCGGTGAACATGCGCATCGAATGGCGGGACGGGACCTGCGCGACGTAGACGATCTGGTCGCCGTCGAGCATGGCCATGTTGGCGGATTCGCCGAGCTCGTCGACGAGCCGCGCGAGGTGCGGGCGGGCGCGCAACCCCAGCATGCGCGCGGAGCTTTCGCCGAGCTTGATCAGCTTCGGGCCGAGGACGTATTGGCGCGACGGCTCCTGCCGGAGGTAGCCGAGGTCGACGAGCGTGCGCACCAGGCGGTGGATGGTGGGCAGCGGCAGGCCGGAGGCGGTGGCGAGCTGCGAAAGTCCCATCATGCCGCCCTCGTCGGCCATCGTCTCGAGCAGCCGGAACGCTCGCTCGATCGACTGGACGCCGCCGGTGCGGCCCTGCGTTTCGTTCGCTGCGGTCACTGCCTGCCTCCATGTTTCCGGATGGTGGAAGCCTACCGGCGGTGATCGACCGGAACGGTCCTTGACCAGGTCAGGGGCGGCTCCTAAGCTATTCCGTATATCAGAATACTTTTTCCGCATTGTGGAATTTGACCGGGAGGATTCATGAGTCATTCGCTCCGATACGAGGTCAACTGCTCGATCCTGTTCACCGAGCTGCCCCTGCTCGAACGCCCGGCGGCGGTGCGGCAGGCCGGATTCGACGCGGTCGAGTTCTGGTGGCCGTTCGATCGCGCGGTGCCAGGCGACAAGGAGATCGACGCCTTCGTCGCCGCTGTCGAAGAGGCCGGAGTGTCGTTGGTGGGCTTGAACTTCGCCGCCGGCGACATGCCGGGCGGCGACCGCGGGCTGCTGTCCTGGCCCGCCCGCTCCGCGGAGTTCCGCGACAATATCGACGTCACCATCGGCATCGGTGAGCGTCTCGGTTGCCGGGCGTTCAACGCGCTCTACGGCAATCGGACCGGCGAGCACACCGCCGCCGAGCAGGACGAGCTGGCGACCGAAAACCTCGCTCGCGCAGCCGAAGCCGCCGCTCGCATCGACGGCACCGTGCTGATCGAGCCGGTGAGCGGCGCGGACCGCTACCCGTTGCGGACCGCCGCCGACGCGCTCGCGGTCATCGATCGCGTGCAAACATCCACCGGCGCAGCGAATGTCGGGCTGCTCGCGGACCTGTACCACCTCGCGGTCAACGGTGACGACGTCGACAAGGTCATCGCCGAGCACACCGCCCGCATCGCCCACGTGCAGATCGCCGACAGTCCCGGCCGGAATCAGCCCGGTACCGGCGAACTCCCGCTGCACCGCCAGCTCGCCGAACTCGAGACCCGCGGCTACCGCGGCTGGGTCGGACTCGAATACAAACCGTCCGCGGCCTCCACGGACAGTTTCGACTGGCTGCCGCGCGAGCGCCGTGCGAGCGCGTAAACCCTTGCCGACGAACGACTTCAGGGACTACAGATGACCACTATCGCTTTCATCGGCCTGGGCATCATGGGCAGCCCGATGGCCGTCCATCTGGCCGAAGCGGGCCACGACGTGACCGCCTACAACCGCACCGCCGCCAAGACCGCGCCCCTCGTCGAAGCGGGCGGTCGCGCCGCCACCTCGATCGCCGACGCGGTGCATCGCGCCGAGGTGATCTGTGTGATGGTGCCCGATTCGCCCGACGTCAAGGCCGTGCTGGCCGGCGAGAAGGGCGTGTTCGACAGCGCCGAGCCGGGTGCGTTGATCATCGACTTCTCCAGTATCCGGCCGGACGTCACCGTCGATCTCGCGAAACAAGCTGTCGCACAGGGATTCCGGATGCTGGACGCACCGGTCTCCGGCGGGGAGAAGGGCGCGGTGGACGCCGCGTTGTCCATCATGGTCGGTGGTGCGGCCGCGGACTTCGAAGCGGCGAAACCGATCTTCGATGTCGTCGGCAAAACCGTTGTGCACGTGGGCCCCAGCGGTTCGGGGCAGACCGTCAAGGCGGCCAATCAGCTGATCGTCGCGGCCAATATCCAAGCGCTCGCCGAGGCGGTGATCTTCCTCGAGGCGTACGGCGTCGACACCGAGGCGGCTCTGCGCGTGCTCGGCGGCGGCCTGGCCGGTTCGAAGGTGCTGGACCAGAAGCAGGGCAACATGCTGTCCCGCTCGTTCAAGCCCGGCTTCCGGATCGACCTGCACCACAAGGACATGGGCATCGTGACCGCCGCCGCGCGCGAGGCCGGCGTGGTGGTGCCGATCGGTTCGCTGGTCGAGCAGTTGATGGCCTCCGCCAAGGCGATCGGTGACGGCGGACTCGACCACAGTGCCCTGCTGCGCGGGGTGGAGCGCCTGAGTGGGCGTGCGGATAAGGAGAACTGAAAATGGCACGGATGCGTACCGTGGATGCTGCGGTGTTGATTCTCGAAAAGGAAGGCGCGACGCAGGCGTTCGGGTTGCCTGGCGCGGCGATCAATCCGTTCTACAGTGCGATGCGGGCGCACGGCGGGATCAGGCATGTGCTGGCTCGCCATGTCGAGGCTGCTTCGCATATGGCTGAGGGTTATACCCGGGCTGCGGCGGGCAATATCGGTGTCTGTATCGGTACTTCGGGGCCGGCCGGCACCGACATGGTCACCGGGTTGTATTCGGCGAGTGCGGATTCTATTCCGATCCTGTGCATTACCGGGCAGGCGCCGGTGGCGAAGTTGCACAAGGAGGATTTCCAGGCTGTCGATATCGCTTCGATTGCTGGGCCGGTTGCCAAGTGGGCGGTGACTGTTCTGGAGCCCGCGCAGGTGCCGGGTACTTTCCAGAAGGCGTTTCGGGTGATGCGTGAGGGGCGTCCGGGTCCGGTGTTGATCGATCTGCCGATCGATGTGCAGCTCGCCGAGATCGAGTTCGATATCGAGACATACGAGCCGTTGCGGGTGCATCGTCCTGCGGCGAGTCGGGCGCAGGCGGAGAAGGCCATCGCGATGCTGAATGCGGCCGAGCGCCCGCTCATCGTGGCCGGTGGCGGCATCATCAACGCTGATGCCGCGAGTTTGTTGGTCGAATTCGCTGAGCTGACCGGTGTTCCCGTGGTGCCGACGTTGATGGGCTGGGGCACGATCCCCGACGACCATCCTTTGCATGCGGGCATGGTGGGTTTGCAGACCTCGCACCGCTATGGCAATGCGACGATGCTGGAGTCCGATTTCGTGCTGGGTATCGGTAATCGGTGGGCCAACCGGCATACCGGTGGGGTCGAGACCTACACCAAGGACCGCACTTTCGTGCATGTCGACATCGAGCCGACGCAGATCGGACGGGTGTTTGCCCCTGATTTCGGGATCACTTCCGATGCTGGTGCGGCGTTGCGGGTGTTCATCGAGGTGGCTCGTGAGCTGTCGGCGGCCGGAGAACTGGCCGACCGTAGCGATTGGGCCGGTCAGGTGCGGGCGCGAAAGCAGTTGGGCCAGCGCAAGACTCACTTCGACACTGTGCCGATCAAGCCGCAGCGGGTGTATGAGGAGATGAACCGCGCCTTCGGGCCGGAAACCCGCTACGTCAGCACCATCGGCCTCTCGCAGATCCAAGCCGCGCAGATGCTGCATGTCTACCGGCCGCGGCACTGGATCAATGCCGGCCAGGCGGGGCCGCTGGGCTGGACCTTGCCGGCCGCGCTCGGTGTGGCGACCGCCGTCCCCGACGCCACCGTCGTTGCGCTGTCCGGTGACTACGACTTCCAGTTCCTGATCGAGGAATTGGCTGTCGGCGCGCAGTTCAATATCCCGTATATCCATGTGCTGGTGAACAACTCGTACCTGGGCCTGATCCGTCAAGCCCAACGCGCGTTCAGCATGGACTATTACGTGCAGCTCGACTTCGACAACATCAACAGCCCCGAAGTCGGCGGCTACGGTGTCGACCACGTCAAGGTGGTCGAGGGGCTGGGCTGCAAGGCGATTCGAGTCTTCGAGCCCGAGCACATCGGTCAGGCCTTGGAGGATGCCAAGAAGCTGATGGCCGAGCATCGGGTGCCGGTGGTCGTGGAATGCATCCTCGAGCGCGTCACCAACGTGTCCATGGGCTTGGAGATCGACAACATCGTCGAATTCGAGGAGCTGGCCCAAACCGCCGCGGACGCCCCCACCGCGACCGCACTGCTGGACTGAGGAAGCAATGACCCGAGTCCTCATCGCACCCGACAAGTTCAAGGGTTCGATGACCGCCGCCCAGGTCGGCGCCGCCGTCGCGGCCGGTATTCGTCAGGTCGTGCCGCATGCGTCGGTGACCGTCGTCCCGGTCGCGGACGGGGGCGACGGCACCGTCGCCGCCGCGCTGGCGGCTGGCTTCGAGGCGGTACCGGTAGTCGCCACGGGACCGACAGGAGAACCGGTCGAGACCACCTACGCGAAGCGCGACGACCTCGCCGTCGTAGAGCTGGCGGACGTATCCGGTCTGCTCCGCCTACCGGGCGGCGCATTCGCCCCGATGTCGGCCACCAGCCGGGGGACCGGGGAGGTGATCGCCGCAGCCGTCGACGCGGGCTGCCGTCGGGTGGTGCTCGGCATCGGCGGCAGCGCGGGCACCGACGGCGGCGCGGGACTGGTGCGTGCTCTCGGGGCCCGCCTACTGGACGCTGGTGGCATTGAAATCGGCGACGGCGGTGCGCCATTGGCAGATGTGGCGACACTAGACCTGACCGCACTGCGCGAACGAATGGCCGGTGTCGAGATCACCGTCGCCTGCGACGTAGACAACCCGCTCACCGGACCACCCGGTGCGGCAACGGTTTACGGTCCGCAGAAGGGCGCAGACGTCGTCCAGGTAGCCGCACTCGACTCCGCCTTGGCGCATTGGGCCGACATCGTCACCGCAACCACCGGCACGGACCGCCGAGACATCCCCGGAGCAGGCGCAGCCGGGGGAGTAGGCTTCGCCGCCGTGGCAATACTCGACGGCACATTGGCCCCGGGCATCGAATTGATCCTGGAGCTAACCGATTTCGCCGACCACCTGGTGGCCACGGACCTGGTAGTGACCGGAGAAGGCGCCCTCGACGAACAAACATTGCACGGCAAGGCCCCCGCTGGCGTCGCCACTGCAGCACTGGCAGCAGGTGTCCCAGTCGTGGCGGTCTGCGGCCGTAACACGCTGTCCGGGAATCGCTTACAGTCCGCCGGCTTCACCGCCGCCTATTCACTATCAACGATCGAACCTGACATCAACCGCTGCTTCACCGACGGAGAGGAACTCCTGAAACGCCTAGGCGCCCAAATCGCCGAGCGCCATCTGGCCCGAGCACCTGCCGCCCCGAACCAGCGCTGAAGCACACTGGGCTCCACCCCTTGTGCGCTGAATACGCCCCGGCTCTGTCCCGTTCGGCGCACGCTGATGCCTGGATCGGGACCTGACGGAGCGTCCACTCGACGCCCGTCCCGGTCTGGTCCCGCTCGGCGCGTGGTGGTTTCCGGAACGGGACCTGACAGGGTGCCTATTCGGCATTTGCCGTAGTGCCGACTGGGGGCCGCAGCAGCACCGCTTCTGATGTCCCGCACTCCGACTCCCCGTAATCGGGTCGGTATTGGTCGATTACGGCGGTGTTGTGGCGTTGCGTGGTGGGCGGCTCGTCTCCCTCGGGCCTCCACCTCCCGGGATCCATAGAGTGCTGATGTTGTCCGGCTCTGTTGGTTGTCGATCTGCTCTTGGCCGGATATTCAGCTAATCATTCCGCTGGTGAATCGCCGCCCTGACACGCGTGCGTGTGTCAAAAGGCGTGCGTGTGGGGCGAGAAGGACTGGTTAGCCGAGGCGGGTGCTGAGGGTGGTTGCGGCTGCGTTCACTGCGGCGCCGAAGATAGGTTCGGTTTTGTCGGTGAGTCGGCTGAAGGGGACGTTCACGCTGAGGCTCGCTATCGGTTTTCCGTTGTCGCCCAGTACAACTGCGGCGACCGCGCCTACGTCGGAGCGCCATTCGCCGCGGTTGACCGCGTACCCCGTTTCCCGGATCACCGCGAGTTCGGCACGCAATTCGTCCGGGTCGGTGACGGTGGTGTCGGTGTAGCGCGGTAGTTCGGCGCCGAGCAGTTGCCGGACGAACTCCGGGTCGCTGTGTGCGAGAACGGCTTTGCCGTTGGCGGAGGCGTGCATGGGCAGCGAGTGGCCGAGTGCCATGTTGGTGCGCACGGGTTTGTCGGTTTCCAGCCGCTCGATCAGCACCATCCTGCTGTCCTCGGGCACGGTCAGGTGGATGGTTTCTTCGGTCTGGCGCCGCAGGTTTTCCATGATCGGCAGGGCGACCCCGCGAAGCCCGAGGTCGCCGCCGGCCCGGCTGCCGACCGCCAGCGCCTTCGTGGTCAACGCCCATCGCGTCACCTCGCCGGACGCAGGCCGGATCCACCCCGCCTCATCGAGGGTGACCAGCGCCCGCTGCACCGAACTCTTGGGCATCTCCAGCACCCGCGCCAGCTCGCCGACGCCGATCGGCTGCCGCGCCGCGACCTCTTCCAGCACGCGGAGCGTATTCAGCACGTTTCGCAAGGTATTGACTCCTTCATCACACATCCCTACCCTTGCTGCACCTTTTCACGGCACAGTGTGCCATATCACGGCACGGAACGGAACCGATCAATGACCGCTCACAGTGGACGGCATTTCCTGCAAATCCCCGGCCCGACCAACGTCCCGGACCGGGTGCTGCGCGCCATCGCGCAACCGACTATCGACCACCGCGGGCCGGACTTCGCCGAACTCGCCCTGGACCTGCGCGAACGGGTGAAACCGGTGTTCGGCACCGCCGGCCCGGTCGTCATCTACCCTTCGTCCGGCACCGGCGCGTGGGAGGCGGCGCTGGTGAACACCCTCTCGCCCGGCGATCGCGTGCTCGCCTTCGAAACCGGCCACTTCGCCAGCCTGTGGCGCGACATGGCGCAGCGTCTCGGTCTGGTGGTCGACTTCGTGCCCGGTGATTGGCGCCGTGGTGTCGATGCCGCGGTCGTCGCCGAGCGGCTGGCCGCCGACAAGGGCCACGGCATCGCGGCGGTGATGGTCGTACACAACGAGACCTCGACCGGCGTCACCAGCCGCATCCCGGAAATCCGGGCCGCCATCGACGAGGCCGAGCATCCCGCGCTGCTGCTGGTCGACACGATCTCGTCGCTGGGCTCCATCGACTACCGCCACGACGACTGGGGCGTCGACGTGACGATCGGCTGCTCGCAGAAGGGGCTGATGCTGCCACCGGGCTTGGGCTTCAACGCGATCAGCGATAAGGCGCTCGCGCTCGCACCGACGGCCCGGCTGGCCAAGTCCTACTGGGATTGGACGCCGATTCTCGACGCCAACGAGCACGGTTTCTACCCGTACACCCCCGCCACCAACCTACTCTACGGCCTCCGCGAGGCGCTGCGACTCCTCGAAGAGGAGGGACTGCGCAACGTCTTCGCCCGGCACAACCGCCATGCCGCGGCCACCAGGGCCGCCGTCCGCGGCTGGGGCCTCGAGGTGCTGTGCGTCAACGAGCGCGAGTACTCCGGTTCGCTGACCGCCGTGCTGCTCGGTGCGGAACACGACGCGGACAAGGTGCGCCGAATCATCTTGGACCGCTTCGACATGTCGCTCGGCACCGGTCTCGGCAAGCTGTCCGGGCGGGTGTTCCGGATCGGACATCTCGGCGACCTGAACGACCTGACCCTCGCCGGCACCCTCTCCGGTGTGCAGATGGGTCTCGAACTGGCCGGCGTGAGCGTCGACCCCAGCGGCCTGCAAGCCGCACTGTCGGTGCTACGCGCCGAGTGAATTATCTTCCGGTGCAACCGGATACCGCACAGCTCAACTGAATTCGATCGCTCCCGCTGGGCAAGTCGTCCGCCCCCGCCCGCCAACGGCGTTGGGCCGCAATGACAGATCCGCCAGATCGGCGCTTCACCGCGATACCGGCCTCCTGATCTCGACCCCTCGATGCTCCGCCCCGAGTGACTCTCCCGATGCTCCGCCGCGAGCCGGGATCCGCAATACGCCGGCGCTTTTCGTCGGCAACCTACGAGGAGGTAGGTCGTTGTCTCAGCGAACTTCCCCAGTCCGGCGCCTGTCCGAAATGAAGCGATGGACTTACATTCTGCCGGTCGTCGTCTTCATTTACGTCATCTGTTATATCGACCGAACCAACATCAGTTTCGCGCTGCCGCACCTCGAGACCGACATGGGGCTCACCAAAGCCCAGCAGGGCCTGGCCAGCGGCATCTTCTTCTGGGGTTATCTGCTGTTGCAGATTCCCGGCGGATATATGGCCGAAAGATGGAGTGCCAGACAGTGGATCGCGATCCTGATGGTGCTGTGGAGCGTGGCCGCGATGGCGCAGGGCCTGACCAATTCCGTCGGTCAATTGTTGATCGCGCGATTCCTGCTCGGGGTGGCCGAGGGCGGGGTGCAGCCCGCCCTGATGGCGACCATCCGCTCCTGGTTCCCGTTCGCCGAACGCGGCCGGGCCTACGCGATTTTCAAGCTGTACACGCCGATCGCGGCGATCGTCGCGGCTCCGTTCTCCGGCATCATCCTGACCTACTTCAACTGGCGCTGGATGTTCATCATTCAGGGCGGCGCCCCGCTGGTCGTCGGGCTTATCGCCTGGCTGGCCGTGGTTCGCGATACACCGGCCAAAGCGGGCTGGCTGTCGGCGGCCGAGCGGGACTATATCGAGCGTTCCCGGCTCGAGGAAGGTGAGCCGCTCGAGCATCACGGTACGTTCAAAGCCGCGTTCAAGAGCAAGATCGTGTGGCATTTCGCGCTGATCTACACGTGTACGCAGATGGGTCTGCTCGGGCTGACGCTGTGGCTGCCCAGCGTGCTCAAGAAGGCGTTCCACACCGATCTGAAGGTGGGGCTCGTCGCCATGCTGCCGCAGATCGCGGCGGGTATCGCGATCATTCTCGTCGGACGATCGGTGGATCGGCGCGGTGGGCACATCGCGCACATGGCCCTGGTGCTCGGGTCGGCGGCGATCATCCTCGGCGGCGCGAGTCTTGTTTCACCGCAACAGAAGTGGGTGGTGCTGGGCGCGATGATCCTGGGTACGGCGGCGTCGATCGCCTGGTACGGGCCGTTCTGGGCGACGGTCACCAAGCTGGTTCCGGTCGCCGCGGCCGGCGCGGGTCTGGGACTCATCAACGGGGTGGGCAATCTGGGCAGCTTCTTCGGACCCTATATCGGTGGCTGGCTCAGTGATCTCAGCGGTGGCGGGTACGCGCTCACGCAGGCGTTCTTCGGTGGGATCTTCGGTGTCGCCGGGTTGCTCGTACTGACGTTGCGAAAGAAGTTGCGCGAGGCCACGAGCCAGGAGGGGGTGCCGCCGGAGCCGAAACCGGTTCTGCCGGAGGGGAAACCGGTGGTCATCTCGAAATCGGTCAAGACGGACACACATCCGGCGACCGATCCCGCTCCGCTCGTCTAACCGCTACGGCGGCCGATTCGCCGGCCGGATCGGCCGCCGTGACCGTCGGAATCGCCAAGGACCAGAAGGACTCTCATGAACCAATCCACGACCGACCCCGAGCTATCGACCGTCGCCACGCGGCTGGAAGACGCGCTTCGGGCCACGATGGACGGCGAGGTCGCCTTCGACGACTACAGTCGGCACATCTTCGCTCGCGACGCGAGCATGTACTCGATAACCCCGCTGGGCGTGGCGTTTCCACGGCACGCCGACGATGTCGCCGCCGCGGTTCGGGCCGCCGCGGCACACGGTGTGCCGATCGTGGCGCGTGGCGCCGGAACGAGCCTCGCCGGGCAGACCGTCGGTCCCGGCCTGGTGCTGGACCTTTCGCGGTATATGAACCGGATCGTGTCCATCGATCCCGAGGCGCGCACCGCGCTGGTGGAGGCCGGCGTGGTGCAGGACCAGCTCAATCAGGCCGCGGCCGCGCACGGTTTGATGTTCGGGCCGGACACCTCGACCAGCAACCGGGCCACCATCGGCGGGATGATCGGAAACAACTCCGCGGGAAGCGGTTCCAGGACCTACGGCATGACGATCGATCACGTGCGGGCCCTGGACGTGGTGCTCTCCGATGGGTCGCGCGCCAGGCTGGAACCCGTCGACGAGTTCGAACGGAAACGGCGCGCGACCGCCCAAACGCTGGAAGGGCATATCTACCGGGCACTTCCGGAGTTGGTCATCGCCGAGGAGGCGGCGATCAAGGCGGGGATGCCGACATTCTGGCGGCGCGCCTGCGGTTACCGGCTCGACCGGCTGATGGGCTTCGGCGCGAACAAACCATTCGATCTGGCGAAGTTCGTCGTCGGTGCGGAAGGCACCCTGGTGATCGCCACGCACGCGCTGGTCGACCTGGTGCCCAAGCCGGCCCGCACGGTATACGCGGTGGGGCACTTCACCGATACCGTGAGCGCCATCGCGGCCACCGCGGACGCACTGAGCTGCGAACCGCATCAGGTCGAGCTGATGGACCGGACCATCCTGGAGTTGTCCCGGCAGAAGATCGAGTACGCCGAGCTCGGCACCATTCTCGTCGGCGATCCCGGTGCGCTGCTTTTCGTTTCGTTCAGCGGGGACGACGAGGAGCGGTTGATCGCCGATCTGGACCGGCTCGAGCTGCTGTGGCGGCAGAACGGGCACGGCTATCACACGCTGCGGGCGATCACCTCCGCCGATCAGACCGCGCTGCTCAAGGTGCGCAAGTCCAGCCTCGGCCTGCTGATGGCGGCGGGGGAGGGCACCCGGCGGCCGCTCGCGTTCGTGGAGGACACCGCCGTCGATCCGGCGCATCTGGCCGAATACACCAAGCGGTTCAAGGAGATCCTGGACGAGCACGAGCTGGAGGCCGGGTTCTACGGGCACTGCTCGGTCGGCTGCCTGCACATCCGCCCGTTCGTCGATCTGACCGATCCGAACGAGGTGATCAAGATGCGCACGGTCGCCGAGGCGGTCAAGGATCTCGTCGCGGAGTACGGCGGGGTGAACTCCAGCGAACACGGTGACGGACTCGCGCGCAGCGAGTTCAACCGCGAGATCTTCGGTGATGAACTGTACGAGGCGATGCGAAAGGTCAAGCGGCTCTTCGATCCCGGCGACATCATGAACCCGGGCAAGATCGTCGACGCGCCACCGATGACCGACAACCTGCGCGACCGTGACGCGCTGCCGCCCGCACCGCCGCTGACGACGGCGTTGACGTTCGAGGTGGTCGGCGGGATGCGCGGCGCGGCGGACCGGTGCATGAACATCGGGTTGTGCCGTAAGTCGGCCTCGGGGGTGATGTGCCCGTCGTACATCGCGACCAAGAACGAGGAGCATGCCACGCGCGGGCGGGCGAATGCACTGGTGAAGGCGTTGTCCGAGCCCGATCCGCACGCTGCGCTGGGTGGTGAGCGGTTGCACGAGATCCTCGATCTGTGCCTGATGTGCAAGGCATGCAAGAGCGAGTGCCCGATGAGTGTGGATATGGCGTCGCTCAAGGCCGAGACGCTGTCGCATCATCACGAGATCCACGGAACACCCTTGCGCTCCAGGGCTTTCGGATCGATCAGGCTGCTCAATCGGATCGGTTCGGCGACGGCTCCGTTGTCGAATCTGCCGGGGCGCAACGGATTCGCGCGCCGGATTATGGACCGTACGCTCGGCATCACCGCCGCCCGCCCGCTGCCGGTGTTCCAGCGAGTCAATCTGCTTCGATGGTTCCGTCGTCGCGACGTGCCCGCCGGCCAGGCCCCGCTGGGTACGGTCAACTGGCTGGCCGACTCGTTCACCACGTTCACCGAGCCGCATATCGGCGCTGCGGCAATCGAATTGCTGGAGCGTTCCGGCTGGCGGGTCGAGCTGGCCGGCGGTGGGTGCTGCGGGCGGTCGAGCATGTCCAAGGGGCTGCTCGACGATGCGAAGAAGAAGGCTTCGACGCTCGTCCGCTCGCTCACCGAAGACACCGAACCCGGCTCGCCGATCGTCGGCTGCGAGCCGTCGTGCCTGTTCATGCTGCGCGACGAACACGGTGCGCTGCTACCGGATTCGACGGCGGTGCGGGCGGTCGCGGAGCGGGTCCGGCAGGTCGAGGAGCTGCTCGTCGAGGCGATTGACGCGGGACGCCTGACATTGCGCGCGGATTCCCCGCTCGCGGGCCGGCGCATCGTGTTCCATGGTCATTGCCACCAGAAGGCCGAGGTCGGCACGGCGGCCACCATGGCTCTGCTGCGCCGGATTCCGGGTGTGGAGGTCATGGAGATCAACTCCGGATGCTGCGGGATGGCCGGTTCCTTCGGTTTCGAATCCGAGCATTACGAAACGTCAATGGCCGTAGGCGGTGACCGTCTTTTCCCGGCGCTCGCGGCGGAACCGGAGGACACCATCGTGGCCGCGACCGGTGTGTCCTGTCGCCAGCAGATCTTTCACGGCGCGGGCCGCACCGCGTGGCATCCCGTCGAGCTGGTGCGCGAAGCACTGGCCGGGTCCGAATAGGAGAGTTATGCGTATCGTCCGCTATTCCCTCGACGGACGGACCGGGTGTGGTGCGTTGGTCGGAGATGTCGTGCATGACCTGCTCGACGCAGAACTCGGCGCGGTGGTCGGAAGACTCTCGGAACTAACGCTTCTCGCGCCGTGCGAGCCGCGCACGATCGTCTGCGCGGGCAGCAACTACGCCGGGCAGATCATCGAGAAAGGCCGGCCCTGGCCGCAACAGCCTTCGCTGTTTCTGAAGTCCCCCAACGCGATTACCGGCATGGATGCTCCGATCCACCATCCCGCCGAGGTGGAGCGGCTGGAGTACGAGGGCGAACTGGCCGTCGTCATCGGGCGCACGGCGCAGAACGTATCTGCTGATCGCGCAACGGATTTCATCCTCGGATACACCTGCGCCAACGATGTCACCGCCGACGACTGGCGGGCCGACGGACAATGGACTCGCGCCAAGAGCGCAGACACCTTCTGTCCCTTGGGTCCCTGGATCGAAACCGACGTCCCCGACCCCTCGTCCCTGCGCATCACCACCCGCCTGGGCGGCCGGATCGTTCAATCCGCCGTCACTTCGGAAATGGTCTTCGGCGTCGGAGAACTACTGGCCTACGTCACTCGTTGGATCACCTTGCAACCCGGCGACGTCCTGCTGACCGGTAGTCCGTCCGGGGTAGGGCCGATGGGCCCCGGCGACACCGTCGAAGTCGACATCTCCGGCATCGGCACTCTGCGCAACACGGTCACGGGGCGAAGCGACCGGGCACGGCCCGCCGCCTGGACGGGAGCCCGCCCATATCGCTGCTGAAACGACGGTTGTCCTCGACTCAGAGGCTTCGAAACCAATCCGCCAGGACGGTGAAGTCCTCGTCGTCGAGACCACGAGCGGCTTCCACCCGGTGGAGCAGGGCCCGGCTCGCGTGGGTCGACGCGACCCACTCTCGATCGGACCGGGTGATCTCGTCGTCGACCCAGGCGAACGGGCGTCCAGCTGCCCAGTCCGATAAAGTCCTTGTCTTCCAATGTAATCCGAACCATCGGTCTTCGTGCAGGTGTTCGTCGGACGGATCGGGCCAGGCGACGACCGGTAGCGGCGGCAGGCCGATGCGCGGCGCTATCTCGGTGTTGGCGTCGTCCGCCCAGGTTGTGGCCCAGACCAGCTCGCAGGGCAGTGCCATCAACCGCAGTCCGATTTTCGGGCGTCACTATCGGTCCGTGGCGCTGAGTATCCGGCGGTGCGAACCGGCTCGATACGGCCGCGGAGTAGCGGACAGGATGTGTCCTTTTCTTGGGGGAGTATGGACGCATGCCGAAAACGTCCGCGCGACTGCTTGCGTTGCTCTCGCTGCTCCAGGCGCGCCGGGACTGGCCGGGGGCGCTGCTGGCCGAGCGGTTGGAGATCAGTCCGCGCACCGTGCGCCGCGACGTCGACCGGCTGCGCGAGCTCGGGTATCCGATCGCGGCCGTCAAAGGGCCGGACGGCGGGTATCGGCTCGAGGCCGGATCCGAACTGCCGCCGTTGCTCTTCGATGACGAGCAGGCGGTAGCGCTGGCCGTCGCGTTGCAGATCGCCGGCACCGCCGGGGCCGGCATCGAGGAGGGTGCGGCGCGTGCGCTGAATACCGTTCGACAGGTCATGCCCGCGCGGTTGCGCAGGCGGATCGACATCGTCCAGGTGACCGCCGTCGAGCAGTCGAATCAGCAGGTCGACAGCACTGTACTGATGACACTCAGCGCCGCTGTGCACGCCGGCGAAGTGCTGCGTTTCGACTACGCCTCGTCCGGAGACGCGCCGCCCCGTCGAGTAGAGCCGCACCACCTCGTCACCTGGGGTGGGCGCTGGTATCTCGTCGCCTGGGACCTCGACCGCGCGGACTGGCGCATCTTCCGCGCCGATCGCGTCTCGCCCCGCATTCCCACCGGACCCCGCTTCACCCCGCGTGACCTGCCCGGTGGTGACGTAACCGACTTCGTAGCCAGCAGGTTTCGCGGGTCCGACTCGGTCGACTGGCCGTGCCGTGGCGAGGTGATCCTCGACCTTCCGGCCGCGGTCGTCGCCGGTTTCACTCCGGAGGGAGTCGTCGAGGAGGTCACCCCGGACCGCTGCCGACTCATCCTCGGCTCGTGGTCATGGCCAAGCCTGGCGGCGGCCATCGGCCGGTTCGACGCAGAAATCGAGGTTGTCGGCCCGCCCGAACTGGCCGCTGCCTTCGCCCACCTGTCTCGCCGTTACGCCGCCGCTGCCCGCCTGCCTCGTCAAGGGTGAGCCGGCTCAGTTCAGGTCGGAGAACCGCACATCGTGGGCTACCGCGGTCACGTGCAGACCGTCAGGTCCCGGTTGGATCGACGTCAGCCGCGCGCCGAGCGGTAGCCGCTGCAACGGCACCGTGAAGGTGAGCGTCTGGCGCAGCATCGCCAGCGAAATCGTCGGCCCACCCACCGCGGACTGGACCGAAACCGGCGTGACCTCGATACCGTCCTCGACCGGCGCGACAGTGACGATCACCGTTCCCGGCACCGGGATGCCCTCGATCGAGAAGGTCCCGGTGACCCGCAGCCCCTCCGGAGCCTCCGACATGGACTCCACTCCGGACGGCGCGAAACCCCGCACGGTGTCGTAGGGCACCACCGCCGTCGCCGAAGCCGTGGCCGCGACCAGGTTCGACGTGCGGTTGTTGAGCAGATCGCCGAGCGGCGCAGACACATCGGTCAACGTCACGTCGAGATCGTGCACGGTGACCTTCTGCTCGCTCCAATCCCCGACCCGAATATCGATATCCCGATACTTCCCATCGACCGCCTGGGTCAAAAACGGAAACCCGCGAATATCGACACTCGGCCGCTGCGCCAGCTGATAGTCCGCCGCGATCTTGCGCCCGATCTCGTTCTGCGCCATCACCACAGCAACCCGATCGCCCACCACCAGCCCGATCGCCAGCACAACGACCAATATCAACAATCCACGCATACACTCACCAGCTCAGCCATCCCCCCATCATGCTGCGAAACACCGAATGCTGCCCACAACCCGCCACCGGACCGATCATGGTCGCCCGGAATCGGCACGCGGCAATCGGCACCCCGTGATCGAGTCAGTGGTCGACCGCCGCGCTGAGCTGCGGCAAGACGAGCCGCTTCCGAGCACGGCGCGAACTCCGGCCAGTACTCGACCGGTGACTTTGCGTTGTAGGACCGCAGCTCACTCGCGATGGTCAGCGAGGCAACGCCTTTGGTGGTCGAGAAGATGTTGACCGTGATGTCGCGCCGTCAGGTCGACCGGACGGCCGTTCCGGCGGAATTCCTGCCGTGGTGATGGATTATCCGGTGCGCGGGGGAATACATTCGTTCGAGTGATGGACGGATTGTGCACTCGCCGGCTCGAGGGGTCGGCACTGCGTGGGTTCCTGATGGATTGTTTCGAGGTTCCGGCATCGGAGATCTTCGTCGGACATCAGGACCGGGTGGACGAGTTGTTGCGCGATGTGCTGCGCGTGGGTCCTTTCGCGGTTTTCTGCACTTTCGCCGACGTCGGTGGGGACTTCTGTTCGAGTTTCTCTCTCGGTGTCGACGAGCGGGTGGCCGAACGAGCGGGAGTTGACGGGGAGGGCTTGGTCGTGTCGCTGGCCGGGCATTCGGGTGGCGGTGTTCTCTGTGGTCTCGGTACGGAGCCGCGGCCGTGGTTGTGGACGTTGATCGGGCCGGAAGGGGATCGGGAGCTGGTTCATCTCGATGAGGACGGCGAAGGTCTCGTCAGCACCTGTCCTTGCCGGTATGTGCATCGCACCGTCACCTGAAGTCTTGGGCGGCAACAGTTCTCGGTCAGGTAGGGCTATAGGTCGAGGAGGAACTCGTTGACTGCCTTGGCGAATCCGTCCGGATCGTTGGTGTAGACGAAGTGATCGGTGTCTAGTTCGATCATTCGGGTGTTGGGGCGGCGTTCGATCATGGCTTCGGCCTGCTCTCGCGGGATCACGCCGTGGGTGGCACGGATGAGGAGGGCGGGGCAGGTGGTGGCCAGCCAGTCGGCCCAATGGTCGCCGTGTACTTGGTTTTCGGAGTCCACGATGTCGCGGGGGTGGAACGGCAGGCTCCAGCTGCCGTCGGCGCGCTCGCGGACCAGATTGCCGAACATGGTGGCCATCGATCCCATGCCGTCGACGAGTTCCTGGCGGGTGGGTGCCGCGTAGGGGAGGGACAGGACGAATTGGAGTGGGTTCTGGCCGTCGAGGCCGAGACTGGCCGGTCCGTCGGCGTCGATGAACGCCTCGACCCGCTCGGGATGGCGGGCGGCGAACTGGTAGGCGTTGATGCCGCCGAGTGAATGTCCCAGCAGCACAACGCTTTCCAGTTGGAGATGGTCGAGCAGTGCGGCGATGTCGGCGATATAGCCGGCCCGGGAGTAGTCGGCGGCGCGATCGGAGAAGCCGTGTCCGCGTTGGTCCAGTGCGATCAGCCGCGAGCCGGGCGCCAACCGCTCCGCGAGCCCGCTGAAGCTCTCGGCGTCGGACATGTGGCCGTGCAGTGCGAGCACGGTGCGTCCGGTACCGCCGAAGTCCAGGTAGGACAGGTTGCGGCCGTCGATGGTGAAAGTGGTGCGGGTGATGGGCATTTCGGTCTCCTTCAGTTGCTGACAAGAAGAACCTAAACCAGTTGAGACAAATGTGCAAGACATTTGTACAAGATTTTCGTGCTCGCGGTCCGGGCCGATGCGAGCACAGGCGTAATGCCTGGTGAAGCGGGTTTTCTGAGGTGCGCGGGTGGAACCACCGAGCCCGGCACCGTAGGAATACTCATGATCCGATCCGGGATTCGGTGAACACTCGAACCGCAGGCACGACCCGAGCATGGGAGGGAAGCGGTGATTAGTGGGATGCGCAGGTGGGCCGTGGTTACCGCGACGGCGATCCTGGTAGTGCAAGTGGTAGACATCGTGGCCAGGTTCCTCGTAGAGCCCGGCTGGATCTTCGCCTTCCTGTTCGTCTTCGGCGCACCGCTATGGCTGGTGAGCTTTGCGCTCCTGGCCTGGATGGCACGCGGAATATGCTTGCCCACCAGTGCTTTCACCGCCGCGACAAAGATGCGGCAGGCCGTCGTCCTGACCCTGCTGTGCGGCTACCTCCTCGGCTTGACGATCTTCTGCTGGTTCATGTCCGACGGCGGTGACGCCGACGACTGGCAGTCACCGGCCGGCCGCCTCCTCGGCGTCGACGGCTACAACAGCCACACCCCCGAGTATCTGAACCAAGCTCAAACGCTCGCCATGCCTGCCCTGGGCCTAGGTTTCCTCGCGCTGTTCACCGCGACGATTGTCTACGCCACAATCAGCACCCCGGCTCGAACGGCTGAATCCGCGGTACCCATCGATCCGGTCGCCCCGTGACGAGCGGCACCGCGAATGTCGACGGTTGGTTCAGCAGTTCGAGCGGTCGCACGGCCGGCGGGATGTTCACCCGCACAGCGCGTGGCTGAGCATCCCGCCGAGATCCGCGTCGGTCACGGTGCCGGTGTAGGAAAAGGTCACCGCCCGACCGGAAGACGTCGCACCGGAGACGGCGGTAAATCCGGGCACTCCGCCGACATTGCCGACAAACTGTGCGCCGCAAGGCAGTTGGGTGTATCCGACACCGAGCCCGTAGGACATGCCGTCACCATTGCCCATGTCGACACCGTCGAGCATCTGCCGTAGTTGGTTGTGCGGCACCACCTGTCCGGCCAGCAACGCGGTGAAGAAGCGATTCAGGTCGGCGCCGGTGCTGACCAACGCACCCGACGTCCACGGCATGGACGGCTCGATCCGCGTCTGGTCCGTCATGAGGCCGTCGACCGTCGCATAGCCGGTCAGGTGTGGGTCGCGCAGACCGGTGTCGCCGGTGGCGGGCAGGTAGGTGTCCAAAAGTCCCAGCGGAGTGAGGATTCGGTCGCGCAGCTCGTCGGCGTACCGGTGCCCGGTCACCGTTTCGATCAACACACCGGCGACCAGATAATTGATGTTGGCGTACTCGAATCGAGCACCGGGAACGAATGTTGCCGGATGCCGCAAGGCCAGAGCGATCTCCTGCGCGGGTGTGTAGGTGCGCCCCGCGCGTGCCGCCGTGTACTCGTTCAACCCCTCGGGTTCGACCGGCTCGGGCAGCCCACTTCGATGTCCGAGGATCTGCCGGACGGTGATGACCCGCCCGTCGATCCCGTCACCGACGAGCAGGCCCGGCAGATACGTGTCGATCGACCGGTCCAGGTCGATACGCTGTTCGGCCACCAGTTGCAGCACGATCGCGGCGGTGAAAGTCTTGGTGACACTGCCGATCCGGACATACTCCGGACGATCGGTGCGGATCGAGGTCCGCGTAGCGGCATCGGCCAGACCCGCGGTCGAGACGGTCGTGTCACCGTTCTCGGTGAGGGTCGCAAGCGCCCCGACCGCGCCGGAACGGACCAACGCGTCGAGATCGCCGCGGACCACATCCACACGGGCGCCGTCCGCCGCCGCCTCGACCGGGTCCGCCGCACAGCCGACCACCAACGCCGCCACCGCACAGATCGAAAAAGCAAAGGCTGGAATACGCATGGACCGACGTTAAGAACCCCGGCCCCGCAGGCACATTGGACCGCAGTACTACTGCCCCTCACGCCGGAGTGCCAGATGGAATCGCGGCCGCTGGCAATCGTCGATGCCGGGCCGCCACGGATGACCCAGAACGCAACGGCAACCAGCGCGAGTCATCGCAAGCTGCGCTGTCCGGCCGCGATGCCCTCGGCGATCGCCCATTGCGCGCTGATGGCGGTCAATTCGGTGACCTCGTCGAGCAGGCTGTCGGCGGCGGAGAGGACGAAGTGGCGGCTGCCGGTCGGTGGGCCGCCGTGCGCTTTGGTGTCGCGGGCACGGACGAGCATGACGGCGCGGTCCAGTGCGTCGCGGGCAGGCCCGGCCGGCGCGGTGCTGACGATCGCCGCGTCGATCTCGGGTGGGTGCGGTGTCGCGTAGCGGGACAGGTCGAGGATGCTGTCGCGGATCTCGATGACGGTGCGGTGCAGCAGATATCGGTTGGGCTGGGCGCCGTGCGGTACGGGGCCGTGGTGCACGATCTCCGGACACGCGGCGGTCAGTTCGGCCCACAGCGGGCGAAGCGCTCGCCGATGGCGGGTCAGATCGTTGACGTCGCGCCGGCTGCGCGCCGCGGCGACTATCGCGGTCAGGGTCAACCCCATGCAGAGCAGGAGATCGAAGAACACGCCGTTGCGATCGATGACGGCCTGGACATCGGTGAACGAGTTGCGCGGCCCGGCGATTCGGATGGTGGCCGCCGCCAGCGTGGCGCCGACCCGGATGAGGACCGCGACGCCGCACAGCAGGATCGCCACGTACACCGCCGACTCCCGGCGGCCGACCTGGTTGCGCAGTTCGGCCATGGCCGCGCGGATGACGAGGACCGCCATCGCCGTGCCGATCGGCATCGTGCACAGCCAGTAGCCGAACTGCGCCCAGCCGGTGCGTTCGAAGATCGTGCCGTCGCCTCCGTCCACCGTGCTAAAACACAGCGCCACCACACTGAATACGACGGCCATGCCGTAGGCGACGCGCGGCGAGCGGGTGCGATGCAACAGCGCCGCCCCGATCAGCAGACCGCCCGCGTAACCGACATTGAAACCGACCACACCCAGTTCGAGTATCAGCTTTTCGGAGAGCCGGCCGCCGGAGAGCTCGCTGACGAGACGGGCCACCGTCGGTTCGCGGGTCGCCGCCGTGGCGACGAGACAGCCGAAGGCGATGGTGACCTGGCGGTCGAGGCCGGTGCTGAGCAAGCCGACGAGACGGCCGGCGAGCAACAGGAAGGCGGCGATCACGGTGGGCAGCGTCACCGCCGTCGGCAGCATCGAGGTCATCGTTGCGCGCGGCTCAGCGCCGGAAGACCAAGCGGCCGAGCACCGAGCGCGGCCGATCGACCTCCACGTCGGACATGAGCATGGAGGCGAACAGTTCGGCCTGGTTCTCATCGACGTCGTCGTAATCGCTGCGGGCCAGCACGCGCAGCACGCTGTCGATGTCCAGGTCGGGAAACAGCGTCGCGAGCGTCCGGCGCTGGGCGCCCGCCGAGACGAATCCGGCGTGATCGAGCAACAGATGGGCGATCTCGTGCATCACGATGTGATCGGTGTGATAGCCGGTGCTGGCCGCGTCGTAGGCGATGACGATATCGTCGGCGCGCTCGACGACGAGTCCGCACGGAAATCCGCCGGTGGTCAGGTCTTGCCGGGGAACGATCAGAATCGGCTTGCCGACCCGTTCCGCCACACCCTCGACGAAGGTCGCCAGATTCCACGGCCGCGGCACGTCGAGCGAATCCGCCAGCTTTCGGACTCGTTCGACGGCGGGGTCGAGACCGGCGCGTCGGAACATGGAGCCATCTTCGCCGCCGGTGGTCCGGATTGTCCAGGGGAGCAGGCTGCCGTCCGGCTGCTGCGCGAGCTGGTTCAGCCGGACCCGGGCGATCTTTCAGCGATCGCGGGCGGGCCGGCGTCCGTCCGCGATCGGCCGTTTCGCGGCTGTGGTTGGCCGCCTGCCGTCATCAGGCCACATTAGCCTTGCCTTACTACCGGCGGCGTCCCGCTCGGGCGGAGCGTCGTTGTGAGTGATTTATGCTGGGCCGCAATGCATTACGGATGTCCGCGCGAGGCGGGCGTCCGTCGGAACGCATTGCCGAACACTGAGCGAAGGAGATTCGATCATGATCGCCGACACCCACCGCCCCATCCTCGACCCCGTGGTCAACGCCGTCATCGCCAGACTCGCCGCGGCGCAACAGTATCCACCCGACGACCCGCGCCACGGCCGCGAGCGTGATCCGCACGCCTACAGCGAGTACGGCTTCTCCATTTCCCCGGACCAGGGTGACCTGCTCTATCTGCTGTGCCGCGGTCTCCGCGCGACCCGGGTCGTCGAGTTCGCGACCTCGGTCGGCATGTCGACGCTCTACTTCGCCGCTGCCATGCGGGACAACGGCGGCGGCACGGTGATCGGATCGGAGATCGTGCCCGCCAAGGTCGCCACCGCCCGGCGCAACCTCGCCGATGCCGGGCTCGCCGGCTACGCCGAGATCCGCGAAGGTGACGCGCGGATTACGCTGCGCGACCTCGGCGGCCCGGTCGACTTCGCGCTGATCGATGGCTGGCTCGGTGCGGAGCCGTCGCTCGCGCGGGAGCTTATCGAGATCATCGCACCGCAGCTGCGCATCGGCGGGTATGTCATGAACGACAACGCCGAGCCCGATTTCCTTGCCTACGTTCGTGATCCGGCCAACGGCTTCCTGTCGGTCACGCTGCCGTTGCACGGCGGAACCGAACTCTGCGTCAAGGTGGGGGAGTGACGATGGGCGAGGTGAGCGGTGGGGTGCACCTGTAACGCGCCGATCGCGATGTCAGTGGGACTGTCAGGTGCGTGTCAGCGCGGTGTCAGCGGTCCCGGACAGAGTGTGTACATCGGCACCGACCCGGTGCCACAACCGATTTCGAGGAGTACACGACATGTCCATCACCATCACCGACCAAGACAAGAGCACCCTGCGCACCGCCGCCTACGGCGCCGTCGCACTGCTGGCCGCCGCCGGTGCGCCGCACAAGGGCATCGCGCAGGGATCTACCGCACTGACCTCGGCGACCGGGCTGGTCGGGCACGTGCTCTCGGCCAAGTCGAAAGACATTCACCTGCCGGGTAAGTCCGTGGCCGAGCTCGCCGATCAGGTGCTGCCCGCGCTGACCGCGAGCGTGCAGTTGCTCGGCGAGCAGTCTCCGGACGAGGCGGGCAACTTCCGCGACACGGTCTTGGTCGCGGTCGAAGCCGCCGAACAGTCCGGCAAGGGGCAGGTGAGCCCCGCGGTGGCCGCAATGGCGCGCAAGATCACTGCGGCTCTCGACGCCTGACGAATGTGATTCCGGCGCAGCCTGATCGGGCGTGGGGTCCATATCGGACCGCACGCCCGGCGGTTCTCTGCCGGTACGCGGCGCTCCCTTCGCGGACCTCACTTGTCAATCGGAGCGCTGTTCCGTATATTCGGAACGGCGCTCCGGTTGACTGTCGTGCCCGCCGGAACCTGCGCGTCCGCCCATGGACGCGGCGCTCCTCACGTTCGAAGGGAACCCGCATGCCCGCACCCGCCCCGAGTGCCGTCCCCGCCCTGACCACTCCGATCATCAGCATCAAACCGGTCGTCCTACCAGTGCCGGATCGCGGTGAAGACCTGCAAGTTCGCCTCTCGGCACCGGTCTCCGGCCTCGACCTCCCGGTCGTCGTCCTCGCCCACGGCTTCGGCAAGTCGATGGCGTCCTACGACCCGCTGGTCGATTTCTGGGCAGGCAACGGGTTCGTCGTCATCCAGCCGACATTCCTCGATTCGCGCACGCTCGCCCTCGCCCCGTCCGACCCGCGGTATCCGGACATCTGGCGCACCCGCGTCGACGACGTCGTGCGCGTACTCGACCGGCTCGACCACATTGCCGCCGCTGTCCCCGGCCTCGCCGAGCGCATCGACCGCGACCGCATCGCCGTCGCCGGCCACTCGTGGGGCGGGCAGACCGTCGGCATGCTGCTCGGCGCGCGCGTCCTCGACGCCGACGGGCAACCCGGTCCGGACCTGACCGACGCTCGCGTGAAAGTCGGTGTGCTGCTTGCCACTACCGGCATCGGCGGTGGTGACCTGACCCCGTTCGCGGTGCAGAACTTCGCCTTCATGAACCCCGACTTCACCGGCCTGGCCACGCCGACCCTGGTGGTCGCCGGCGACCACGACCAGTCCCTGCTCTCGACCCGCGGCCCCGACTGGTTCACCGACGTCTATACCTACAGCCCCGGCGCGGAAAGCCTGCTCACCTTGTTCGGCGCCGAACACTCGCTGGGCGGAATCCACGCCTACGACGCCAAGGACACCACCGACGAGAGCCCCGACCGGGTCGCCCTGATCCGTCAGGCGTCGTGGGCCTACCTGCGCAGCGCGCTAGGGATCGACGAAACAGGTTGGAAGCAGTGCCAATTGGATCTCGCCCGATCCGCCGATCCGATCGGGCGCATCGATAACAAGTAGGCCGGGTTACCGGCGCTGCATCGCCTCGCGGCGCACTTCGGAATCGGGATCGGCGGCCAAGCGGGCCAGCAGGCGCCGGGCCTCCTTGCCCCGATATCGGTGCAACGCCCACGCGAGCGCGTACCGGACGTCGGGGTTGGGGTGGTCGGCGTAGCCTGCTACGTCATCGACGTCGCCACGGCTACGACGGCCGAGGCCATAGAGTGCGATCATCACGTCGTCATCGGTGGCCGCGTTCCGGAGTTGTTCCAGCAGTTGAGGTTTCGTGAGCTCCGGCGGGTCGGGGTCGAATCGGCGGCGCAGGACGGCAGCCTTGTATTCTCCGCGTCCCAGACATGCGGGACACGCGCAAGGTCGCCGGCCGTGCGCGTCGGGCCGGTACCGCCACCCGGTCACCTGACGTACCTGCCGAACCCGATGCAGCTCGGCGGGTGCGATCGAACGGGGTATGACGATCTGGTATCCGCGTGGATCGTCAGCATGCAGGATCACCGAAACGGCCTCGGCCGCGGTCATTTCCGTGCCGCCCGCCGAATAGTGCCCGACTCGGACGAGCTCGTGGTCGGGAACTCGGAAGTGCACTGCCACAATCAGTCGCTGCCCGCCCCGACGCAACTCGCGCAACCATTGATGCGACAGCACGTAAGACGGCAGCACCGGCATGCAGAACACCCCGCGCCGATATCCCGACGCGGCGATGCCCGCCCGGCGGATTCGGCGGGCGTTCTTCTCCGGTGTCAGGTGCACGAGCATGGCCACCAGAAGGCCGTAGCGATGTTATGGCGCTTGTGGATAAGGGTTTTCGGTTGAAACCAGGGTCAGGTCAAGCGGGGAGGTCCCCTGAGTGCAGCGCGGCCGGCAGGGTCTCGAACAGGTCGAGCATCCCGTCGAGTCCGGTCACCTCGATCGGTCGCCGCACCTGCGGCGAGGCGACCACCCGCAAACTGTCCTTCGCGAGCTTTTCCAACGCGAGCAGCAGCACGCTGAGCCCGGCGGATCCGAAGAAACCCACCCCCGAAAGATCGATCACGAGCACCGGGGGCGTCCGGTCCAGCGCTTCCTCGATCCCGGATTGCAGCTGGGGCGCGGATGCCGCGTCGACCTCGCCGCGGGCGGTCAGCACCGCTGTCGTGCCGACCCAGTTCAGGCGTACCTGCAGCGCACGCGACTCGGCGGTCATAGCGGCCCTGTCATCGTGACGGATTCGCTGACCACGGCCTCGCCCCCATGGGTGTGCCGCCCGGCGTAGCTGCTGGGGACCACGGCCATGGCATACCTCCTCGCATAGTTGTTTCCAATGGTGGACCGGGCGGGTCCGGTGGCCGGGCCCGCCCGGAACGCCGGGCTTTCGTCAGCGCCGCGGCAGACGGATCAGGCGTTGATCGCCTGCCGCCGATCGTGGTGCTCGATCTCGATCTTGCGCGGCTTGGCCTGCTCCGCGACCGGAATGGCCAGGCGCAGCACCCCATCGGTGTAGTCGGCGCGGATATTGTCGGTATCGAGGCCCTCACCCAGGAACAGCTGGCGGCTGAATGCCCCGCGGGAGCGTTCCGCGGCGATCATCGATCGACCCGAATCCAGTTCCGGGCGAGCGGCTTTCACGGTCACCACATTGCGTTCGATGTCCAGATCCAGCGATTTCGGGTCGATCCCCGGGAGATCGAACTCGACCAGGAACTCGTCGCCCTCGCGCCAGGCGTCCATCGGCATCACCGCGGGCCGAGCCGCTGTGCCGAACACCTGCTGCGTGAGACGGTCCAGATCACGGAACGGATCGGTACGCATCAGCATGGTCGCCACCTCCAACACACTCCATTCTTTATCGAGTCAGATAATCTGCGCCAAATGGCATAGATTTGTTGTAGCACTCTCGACATATGAGTGCAAGTGTCTAGAATAGAAAACCTGAACGAAACCTACAGATGAGGAGAGCGATGCAGCAGGACCCTCAGCCAGGATCACATCTACCCGACCCAGGCCAAGCTGTGTACGGGATCTCGGTCGCCGCCGACCTCGCCGGGATCGGCGTGCAGACACTGCGGCTCTACGAACGCCACGGCCTGCTCACCCCCGCTCGCAGCGACGGCGGCACCCGTCGCTACAGCGGTGACGACATCGCTCGGCTCCAGCGCATCGCCGCCCTCGCCGCCGCCGGGGTGAACCTCGCGGGCATCGGACGCATTCTCGACCTAGAAGACACCAACGCCACCCTGAATACCGACAACGACCGCCTCCGCGACGACAACACCGCCCTGCGCGCCGACAACCGAGCCCGCAGCGAGACATCTAAATAGCATCGATCGATGCGGCGCTCGCGCGTGACCTGATGACGTTCGGCCGACGCGAGGTCAGGGCAGTAGGTTGCCCGACGCTGCGTCGTAGCGCAGGACGCGGTCGGGTTGCGGGACTACCCAACCGGCGGTGCCCAAGGCGGGCTCCGCCGCCTCGGGGACGGTGACGCCCACGCTGAACCCGGTGCCCGCCACGGTGACAAGGGAAGTCGCGCCGAGGTGCTCGACCGTGGACACGGTGCCGTGCAGAGCGCCGTCGACGGCTGTGGTGGAGAAGCTGAGGTATTCCGGGCGGGCTCCCCAGACGACGGATGATTCGAGCCCGGCCAGCTCGCCGGGGATCAGGTTCATGGGGGTGGAGCCGATGAAGTTGGCCACGAACGTGTCTGCGGGCCTGCGGAATACCTCGCGGGCAGTGCCCAGTTGGCGGATCCGGCCGTCGGACATCACGGCGATCCGGTCGGCGAGGGCGAGCGCCTCGGCTTGATCGTGGGTGACGAACACGGTGGTCACGCCGAGTTCGTGTTGCAGCTTCTTCAGGAACGTACGGGCTTCCAGTCGCAGGCGAGCGTCGAGGTTGGACAGCGGCTCGTCGAACAGAAAGACCTTGGGGTGGCAGGCCATCGCGCGCGCCAGCGCGACTCGTTGTTGCTGCCCGCCGGACAGTTCGGCGGGGCGGCGGTCCATCAATCCCTGTAGCGACAGCTGATCGCCGGTCTCGGTCGCCTTCGCCGCGCGGGTCCGCCGATCGGTGCCGCGCACCTTGAGCGGGTAGGCGATGTTGTCGAGCACCGTCATGTGCGGGAACAGTGCGTAGTCCTGGAACACCATGGCCACGTCGCGCCGACCGGGGGACAGCCGGGTGACGTCCTTGCCGTCGATCCGAATCCGGCCGCTGGTCGGGGTTTCCAGGCCGGCGATGGTGCGCAGCAGGGTGGTCTTGCCGCATCCGGAAGGGCCGAGCAGCGCGAAGAACTCACCGTCGTTGATCGTGAAGCTCAGGGCGTCAAGGGCTTTGACGTCGCCGGGGAAGACCTTGGTGAGGCCGGCCAGATCGATCTGCGCCATCTAGGACTTGATCCCTCCGTGGAGCCGGAAGCCGTAGCGCCGGTTGACGAACAGGTACATCAGCACGACCGGGATGGAGTACAGCAGGGAGAAGGCCGAGATCGGGCCGAGTTGTGCTCCGCCGCCCTCGTCGTAGAAGGTGCGCACGACCACGGCGGCCGGCTGCTTGTCCTGATCGCGCAGCAGCAGGAACGGGACCAGGTAGCTGCCCCACACATTCACCACCGTCCATACCGCGATCGTCGCCAGTCCGGGCCGGGCGAGCGGCACCACGATGTCGCGGAGGATGCGCAATGGTCCCGCGCCGAACACTCGCGCTGATTCCTCGTAGGACCGGGGCACCGAGTCCATGAAGTCCTTCAGGATGAAGATCGCCGCGGGCAGCAACCCGCCGGACAGCACCAGCACGACGCCGAATTCCCGGTCCAGCAAACCGATTTTCCAGATCATCAGGAAGATCGGCACCATCGCCGCGGTGCCGGTGACCACGCTGGAGAGCAGTAACAGCAAGTACAGCAGGGCATCTCGGCCGGGGATCCGGACCCGAGACAGCGCGTACGCCGCGAGCGCCGCGCTGGAGACCACCAGCACCATGCAGAGGAAGGACAGCAGCACGGAGTTCCACAGCGAGCCCATGGTGAGGTCGTTCTCGAACAGCGCCGAGAAATGGCGCAGGGTCGGCTTTTTCGGAAACCGTGGGGCATACCCCGGGTTGGCGTCGAACGGCGCCGAAGCGAGCCACAGCATCGGCAACGCGAAGAACCCGGTCACCACCGCGACGAACGTATAGAACC
Source organism: Nocardia sp. NPDC006044 (assembly GCF_042871115.1). NCBI lineage: Bacteria > Bacillati > Actinomycetota > Actinomycetes > Mycobacteriales > Nocardiaceae > Nocardia > Nocardia sp. NPDC006044. The sequence continues at coordinate 508,321 of NZ_JBIAID010000003.1, read as the reverse complement.
CGATCCGCCCGGCCATCTGGCGTGGATTCACCGCGTCCTCCTTCGCAGCAGGCGCAGATAGAACAGTGCCAGCACCAGATTGATCAGCAGCATCAGCACCGACGCGGCGGCGCCGTAACCCAGTGCGCCGTCGTCGATTCCCTGCCGGTACAGGAAGATCGGCACGGTCTCGCTGCGATGATTCGGTTCACCGCGGGTGAGCAGGTACGGGGTGAAGTCGTTGAAGGTCCACAGGCTGATCAGCAACGTATTGGTCAGGACATGCCCGCGCAGGTGCGGAAACAGCACGTCCCGCGCGATCTGCGGTCCGGAAGCCCCGGCGAGCCGGGCCGTTTCGAGGTGCGAGGGCGGGACCGTGGACAGCGCCGCCGAATACAGCAGCATCGAGAACGCGGTCCCGCGCCAGATGTTGAACACGACGATGACGACCAGCGGTTGCTGGATCATCCACGCGTACCCGGGGGTGTCCAGCAGCCGGTTGGCGGAACCCTCGTCGCGGTCGAGCATCGCGATCCACAGCACCGCGACCACACTGGCGGGCAAGATCCAGGCCAGCAGCACCAGGCTTTCCACCACCGCGCGCACCCAGCGCGCGGCGGTGCGCATCGACCAGGCCAGGGTGAACCCGAGGCAGTTCTGCCCGATGATGGCCGAACCGAACACGAACAGCAGCGTGATCCACACGCTGTTGCCGAACAGTGGATCCGTCAGCGCCTTCGCGTAATTGTCCAGTCCCACAAAGGAAACGTGCACCGAGGTGCGCCCGGACACGGTGAGATTCGTCAACCCGATCCACAGCAACCACAGCGCCGGGAAGACCAGGAACGCGGCGATCAGCAACAGCGCCGGTGCGACGAACGCACTCGCCCGCCAGCGCCCCAACCCGGCGACGTCGGTGTCGGATCCGCCCCTCGGTACCTCGGTGACGACGGGTTCAGTCACCGGATACCTTGTCCGTGCCGACCGCCTCCTTCACCGCTTTGCCATACGCCGCAGCGGCATCCGCCGTGCTCTTACCGGTGACCACGTCCAGCGTCGCCTGCGCGAGCGCCTTGGATACCTTGGTGTACTCCGGCAGCGCCGGCCGCAACGACGTGATCGGCAGGATCTGCTCGGACACGAAGGTCAGCATCGGATCTTCGCCCAGGGCATCGGCATTCACGTCCTGCCGTGCGGTGATTCGTGGCCCGCCGCCGGCGATCAACGCGCTGAACGCCTCCGGTGAGTTCATGAATTGCAAGAGTTCCCAGGCCAATTCGACGTGCTTGCTCTTCGGGTTGATCAGCCTCCCGCCGCCACCGGACACGCTCACGAAGTCCTGGTTGTGCACTCCGGTCCCAGGCGCGGCCGCGGGGATCTTCGCCCAGCCCACCTGGGTGTCCCGGTCGGCCATCGGGAAGCTGCCGCCGCGGGGATTCAGTACGCCGCGCCAGAAGTAGTCGCTCTCCAACAGGATTCCCACCTGGCCCTTGGCGAACTTCTCGAAGCTCTTCTCCCGGCCCTTGGCGTCCTGCTGTAATTCCGCGTCGCCCAGCTGCTCCCCGTACAACGCGCGGTAGAAGTCCAGCACCGCACGGAATTTCGCAGTGTTCCCCACCCACTTCCCGTCCTCGAATAGGTTGCTGCCGGTGCCGGCCAGCAAGGGCAGAATGCCCTGCGTGGTGGTCGCCTCGCCGAAGCTGGTGCCCGCATTCAGTTGCACCGGAACGATTCCGGGCACCGCCTTCAGCTTTCGTGCGGCCTCCAGCACCTGATCCCAGCTGGTCGGCTGCCAGTCCGCCAGCATGCCCGCCTGCTGGAACAGCTTGCGGTTGAAGAACAGCACCCGTCCGTCGGTCTCCTGCGGTATGCCGTACTGCGTGCCGTTGTACGAGGTCAGCTGCTGCACGGTGGCCGGAATGTGCTGCCAGCCATCCCACGCCCGCACCCGATCCGCGCCGACCAGCTCATCGAGCGGCTCGATCTGCTCGCCCTCGGCGAACTCGCCGACCCAGATCCCGTCCAGCGACACGACATCGGCCCCGGTGCCGGTCTTCAGGTCTTTGGCGATCCGGCTCTTGTAATCCTCGTCCGGAACCCCGGTCGCCTGGAACTTCACCGTCACGGTGACGCCCTTGGCCTGTTGCTGGGCCACGAATTTCGGGATGACCCAGTCTTCGATCCATTTCGCCTCGGCCGCGTTCTTCCCGCCGGCCGAGTTGATCGCGTTCGCGGTGATCGTCACCGTCTCCCGGCCGCTGTCCGACCCGCACGCCACCCCTCCTGCCAAGAGCGAGCTGACGCTCACCACCGCCGCGAACAACCGCCAGTTCGACGCCATGGGTTCCTCCTGCAAGGCAGATCCATACTCACTGTGCCGGAGAATTCACCGCGCTGTCGCAGAATGGGTGCAGTTCGATCATCATGCCCACGATCCGATCGGAGCCACCGCTATGCACGATGACCGTCGGTTGATCGAGAGCCGCCTCGGACGAGTCCTGACGGAACGGATCGCGCCGGCGATCTATCCGGAATCGGTGCCGCTCACCGCGGGTATCTGGGTCGCGCCGGATGAGCCGGTGCCGGTCGCCGAGGGCTTGGCCGCGCCGCGGACGCCGATCCGGCCCGGCGCGCAATGGGGTGCGCCGTGGGGGACGAGCTGGCTCACCGTCGAGGGGACGGTGCCTGCCGAGTGGGCGGGCAAGACGGTCGAGGCGATCATCGATATCGGCTTCGATCCGAACATGACCGGCTTCCAGTGCGAAGGGCTGGTCTACCGGCCGGATGGATCGCCGGTCAAGGGGCTGCATCCGCGGAGCCAGTGGGTGCGGGTGGCGAAACCGGCGGTCGGCGGTGAACAGGTGCTGCTGCATGTCGAGGCGGCCTCGAATCCGGTCATCCCGTTCTTCGCGCCGACCGCGCTCGGGGACAAGCTCACCGCGGGCGCCGATCCGCAATACCGTTTGGGCCGAATGGATCTCGTGGTGTTCGACGAGGAGGTCTGGCAGCTGGTGCTCGATCTGGAGGTGCTCGGCGAGCTGATGCACGAGATGCCGGAGGATCCGGCCCGGCGCTACGACATCGTCCGGGCAATCGAGCGGGCACTCGACGCGATCGATCTACAGAACGTCAACGGCACTGCCGCGGCGGCACGCGCCTGCCTGGTCGAGGCGCTGGCCAAGCCGGCGATATCGTCCGCGCACACGATCTCGGCGGTCGGGCACGCGCATATCGACTCGGCGTGGCTGTGGCCGCTGCGGGAGACGGTGCGCAAGGTCGCGCGCACCACGGCGAACATGGCCGCGTTGCTGGCCGAGGAACCCGAGTTCGTCTTCGCGATGTCCCAAGCGGCGCAATACGACTTCATCAAGCGGCATCGGCCGGAGGTGTACGCGGAGGTCAAGGCGGCGGTGGCGGCGGGGCGGTTCGTGCCGGCCGGCGGCATGTGGGTCGAGGCCGATACGAATATGCCCGGGTCCGAGGCGATGGCGCGGCAGTTCGTGCACGGCAAGCGATTCTTCCTGGCGGAATTCGGGGTCGAGAACGAGGAGGCGTGGTTGCCCGATACGTTCGGCTTCGCCGCCGGGCTGCCCCAGATCATCAAGGCCGCCGGGAGCAAATGGCTACTGACCCAGAAGATTTCCTGGAGCCAGATCAATCAGTTCCCGCACCACACGTTCCTGTGGGAGGGGGTCGACGGGACCCGGATCTTCACTCACTTCCCGCCGGTCGACACCTATAACTGTTCGATGCAGGGGCGTGAGATCGCGCATGCCGCAAGGAATTTCAAGGAAAAGGGCCGGGCGACGCGGTCGCTGGCGCCGACCGGTTACGGCGACGGCGGGGGCGGGACGACGCGGGAGATGGTCGCCAAGGCGGCCAGGATGAAGAACCTCGAGGGTTCGCCGAAGGTGCGGTGGGACAAGCCCGCCGACTTCTTCGCGAAAGCAGAAGCGGAGTACCAGAACCCGCCGGTGTGGGTGGGTGAGCTGTACCTGGAGCTGCATCGCGCGACGCTGACCAGTCAGGCGAAGACCAAGCAGGGCAATCGGCGTAGCGAGCACCTGTTGCGGGAAGCCGAACTGTGGGCCGCGACTGCCGCGGTTCGCAAGGGTGTCGAGTATCCCTATGCGGCGCTGGACCGGATCTGGAAGACGGTGCTGCTGAACCAGTTCCATGACATCCTGCCGGGGTCGTCGATCGCCTGGGTGTATCGAGAGGCGGAGCAGACCTACGCCGAAGTGGCCGAGGAGCTTACGGCGATCATCGAGCAGTCCCAGTGGGCGCTCGGCGGTGAGCAGGTGGGGCCGAACGTCTTCAACCCGGCACCGCACGCGTGGCGCTCGATTCCGGCCGGTGCCGCCGGACCGGCGGATTCGGGTGATCCGTGCCCGGTGACCGAGCGCACGGAGGGCGGATTCGTTCTCGACAACGGTCTGTTACGGGTCGAGGTCGATGCGCGTGGACTCGTCGTGTCGCTGTTCGATGCCGAGCGTCAGCGCGAGACCCTGCCGCCGGGTTCGGCCGCGAATCTGCTTCAGCTGCATCCTGATCTGCCCAACTCGTGGGATGCCTGGGATGTCGACATCTTCTACCGCAACCGCGTCACCGACCTCGTCGAGGTAGACTTTATTGCCGCAGAACCGGATTCGAGTCGGATCCGGATTCGCCGGTCATTCGGCTCGTCCACGGTCGAACAGACCCTGACCCTGCGGCCGGGCGCGCACGGCCTGGACATCGACACCACCGTCGACTGGCACGAAACCGAGAAGTTCCTCAAACTCGCCTTCCCCCTGGACATTCACGCCGACCGCTACGCCGCCGAAACCCAGTTCGGCCACCTGTACCGCCCCACCCACACCAACACCAGCTGGGAATACGCCAAGTTCGAAGCCTGCAATCACCGCTTCGTCCACTTCGCCGAACCCGGTTGGGGCGTAGCCCTCGTCAACGACTCCACCTACGGCCACGACGTCACCCGCACCGTCCGCCCCGACGGCGGAACAACCACCACCGTGCGTGCCTCACTGCTCCGCGCCCCCCGCTTCCCCGACCCCCAAACCGACCACGGCGCCCACCACTTCCGCCACTCCCTGATCCCCGGCGCCACCATCGGCGACGCAGTCCGAGCCGGCTACCGCATCAACCTCACCCCCCTGCGTGCGGGCGTAGCCGAACCCGTTGCCCCCCTGTTCACCATCGACAACGACGCCGTAGTCACCAGCGCCGTCAAACTCGCCGACGACGCCACCGGCGACCTCATCCTCCGCGTCTACGAGTCCCACGGCGGCCGAGCCTCCACCCTGATCACCCCCGCTTTCGAATACACCCGGTTCCGGGCCTGCGACCTACTGGAGCGCCCGATAACCGACACCCCCGCAACCCCAGCCCCCTCCGGAGTCCGCCTCCACCTGCGCCCCTTCCAACTCGTCACCCTCCGCTTCACCCGTCCCTGAACCCGCCGCCGGGTGCGATCTATGTAGATCGAATCTACGTAGATCCGATCTACATAGATCGCATCTACGTCAGTGCAGTGGTGTGCAGGTGGGTTGGGGTGGATGGGCCACCGGGCAGGTGGGGGGTTGGGTGGCGAAGTGGGTTTGGCAGAGGTGGAGGCGGCGGGCGTCCAGGACCATCCAGGTGCCGAGGAGGAGTTGGGTGGTGCCGCGCCAGACGTCTTCGAAGCGGTCTCGGGCGCGTAGGGCGGTGAGGGCGGTGCGCAGCCGGATCGGGGATGGGGGGTTGGCGGGGGAGAGGAGGAGGCAGGGGGCTCGGTGAGGGATGGAGCGGGTGTGGGAGACGGAAGAGCGTAGGTGGTGGTGGGACAGGACTGTTCGGGTTACGGCGCGCATGGCTATCGGGGAGAGGCGCCAGGCGGGGCAGGGTCGGTTGGCGGCCACGCCGAAGGGGATGTGGTGGGTGTCTTTGGGGCGGTGGGTGGTCCAGCGGTCGGGATTGAAGCGGTCGGGGTCGGTGTGGCCGGTGCGTTCGAATTCCTGGTAGTTGAAGCAGAGCACTGTTCCGGAGGGGATGGTGGTGCCGTTTCCGATGTTGATGTCGGCGGTGGTGATTCGGTGGGCGATGCCGAAAAGCGGGAACTGGCGCAGGGTTTCGTCGAGTACGTGGTCCAGGTACTGGGTGTTCGGCTCGGCCAGGAGACGGTCTTGGACGTCTTGGTGCTGGGCGATCGCCAGCAGCAGGTGGGCCATGCCTTCGGACATCTGGACGACGGCGGTGTTGAAGAATGCGCCTTGCAGGTAGTGGGCGCGTTCGAGTCGGTCGAGCGAGCCGGGCAATTGGTGCGGTACATCGCCGGCGTCGATTCGGTCCAGCAGGTAGCGGGTCAGGCGGTCGCGGCGGCACATATGGCGCAGGCCGGTGCATTTCAGTGAGGTGACCACGTCGTCGGCATTGCCGACGATGAGAGCTCGGGCGTGCGGCGGGCAGGGCTCGCGAAAGACCAACTCGTAGAAGAACTCTGCCCAGATCGGCATCATCAGGTCGCGTAGCCGGACCAAGGCCAGTGGCCGGCGGGGTAGTTCGCGGAGTACTCGGCGGGTGCAGCGGTCCGCAAGGCGCTCGATCTCCGGAGTAGGCAGCGACAGGATGGCCCGGGTGGTGCGGGCCGCCTCGTCGTAGCGCGGCCCGTCCTCGAGGTGTTCCTGATGTACCTCGGGGCCGGGGGCGAGCCAGTACCAGAACAGGTCCGACAGCGCCGCTCCCCGGCTGCGTCCGTTGGCCGCCGGGTCCGAGTACAGACGCAGGAACAGGTCGGGCCCGCCGCGTTCGCCGGGGAGGGTTATCTCGTTGCTGCCGTTGACTTTCGCGAAAATCCACACCCGCAGGGTCACCACTGCTCGCGGCAACCAACGCGACACGGCCCACAGTGCGCCCGCGGCCGCCAGCAGCGACATCGATCGCTTCAAGACCTTGCCGCCCCTCGCACGGTGACCAGGTCCGCGTTCAGGTCGGACAGTGCGGCTACTCCGCACATGGTCAGCGTGTGCTCGAACTCCGAGCGCAGCGTGTCCAGCACGTCCGTCACCCCCTTGTCGCCGCCGACGGTCAAGCCCCACAGCACCGGCCGTCCCACACCGACCGCCGTGGCGCCGAGGGCCAGCGCCAGCACCACATCCGAGCCGCGCCGGACCCCGCCGTCGAGGTACACCGGGATCCGCCCGGCCACCGCCGCACTGATCGCGGGCAGCGCGTCCAACGTCGCGCACACGGTATCGAGTTGGCGGCCACCATGATTGGACACGACGATCGCGTCGGCTCCGTGCTCCACCGCCAGCCGCGCGTCCTCGGGGTGCAGGATCCCCTTGAGCACGACCGGAAGCCGGGTCAGCTCACGAAGGCGACGCAGGTGGTCCCAGGTGAACTCGGCCGACATCGCGATCGACCGAACCCCGTTTCCGGTCGTCCCCGGTAAGCCGCGCATGTTCTCCGCGTACATACCCGCGGGCAGGTCGTGGAAGCCGTGGCGATCCTCCCGGAACCTCCGGCCGCGCACCGGGGAATCGACGGTGACCACCAGCGCCGTGCAGCCCGCCCGCTCGCCGCGCCGGACCAGCTCCGCGGTCACCTCCGGCTCGGGGTGCAGATACAGCTGGAACCACACGCGCGCGTCGCGGTCGACCTCCCGGGCGGCGGAGGTCACCTCGCCGATGGCCACCGTCCCGGCCATGCTGGCGATCATGACGAGACCGGCTTCCGCCACACCTCGCGCGGTCGCCCGCTCACCGTCGGGATGAGCCAATCGGTGAAACGCGGTAGGCGACACGAAGACCGGCATGCTACTCGGATCGCCCAGCAGTTCGATGGCACTGGACCGGCCGGTGGTGTCGCGTAAAACCCTGGGCAGCAACGCGAGCCGCCGGAACGCGTGCTCGTTGTCGGCCAGGGTGACCTCTTCGCCCGCGCCGCCGGCGAAGTAGTCGTAATGTGCTGGGTCGAGCAGCTCCCGCGCCCGCTGCTCGAGCGCGGACAGCGGGCCGCTCATCGGGACGGCTCCGGCGCGGGTAGCGCTGTCTCGAGGAAATCGAAAAGCGGCTTGCGGTGGACTGTTTCGTGCACCCACTCGTTCTCGAGGTTCTCCGTGATGTGGTGTTCGGCGATCTGCTCGCCATCGCGATACTGCCGCAACACGGGGTGCAGATAGCGGCCGTCCAGAGCGTTCTCGGCGTCGGACTGTGCGATCCGCTTCGCGTTGATGTCGAACGGATCGACCCGGTCATGGTCTTTGCCGTACTCCAACGTGATCACGAAGTAGCTGTCCACCTCGCCGAGCGACCCCGCCGCGATCGCGTCTGCCACATAATCGACCGGCAGCTCCTCCCAATACCGCGCCGTCCCGGTCGCGTTCAGCGTGACGACATCGCCGAGGAACCCGAACAGCTGCCACAACGCCGACGTCCGGTTGACCCGTGCCAGGATCGCCTCACCGACATCATCGGCGGTCCCGGCCAGCTCGCGGTTCGGCCATTCCCGCGCATGCTCGCGTTGCTCCAGAATCCGATGCAATGACCTTGTCCCATAACGGAACCCATGGATGAACGCGCTGGTCGACTTCTTGAAATCGCGTACCTGCGTGATCGTGCCCGCGAAGTAGAGCCCTGGCACGTTGACCGATTCCCACGCCGGCGTCTGCGCCGGGAACCGGTCGTTGATCGCCAGCTCCGGCCGGCATTCCGGCGCGAAAATCGAAGCGTCGAACCGGAAGCCGGTCGCCACGATCACCCGGTCGTAGCGGATGTCCTTGGTGACCTCGTCGGCCCGGGAGAAGCTCACGGTCACCAGATACGACGAATCCGACTGCCGGGCAATGTCGATGACGTTGCCGTCCAGGATCGCGTTCTGCGACTTCAGCTGATAGGTGTCCAGGAAGTTGTTGTTGACCGCACGCAGGTGGCCGAGAAAGTGCGACTGCCAGGCCAGCCGGATGGAATGCGGACCGGCCACGTGGATGACGGCGGTGGTTTCGATCAGGTTGTCGGCAGTCTCGAAGGCCGAGTTGCCCTTTCCGATGATCAGCACCCGCTGGTCGGTGAAATCCGCTGGGTCCACCGATACTTCGGTGTACAGCTCGGCGGTCTCGATGCCGGGGATCTGCGGGACATAGGGTTTCGAGACACCTGTGGCCACGATCAATCGTCGCGCGCGCAGCACGTTCCCGTGCTGATCGACGGCTTCGAACGCGTCCGGTCGGGTGATCCGCTCGATCCGGGTGTCGTACCGGACCGAAAGCTCGTGTCGCGCAGCGAAATCGCCGAGGTAGCGGACCATGTCGTCGGCGGCGGGGAAGAAGCGCGGGGTGTATTCCTTGAACAGCGGTCCGGGGAGCAGCGAGTTCCAGTCCATCCGCATATTGAGCTCGGGATCGTCCCAGCCGGTGTGCACCTTGTTGATGGAGATCAGCTGACGGTGCCGGGGATACCGGCTGAAGAAGGTGCCCGCGGCCGCTCCGGCCTCGACGATCAGATAGTCGCGACCGGCCGCCTGTAAATGGTGGCCCATCTGGAGACCGGCCGGACCCGCGCCGATGATCAGGTAGTCGAGCTCTGACAAGGTCTCCTCCAAACGTCGTGCTTACCTTGGATATAGCTCCAGCAAGGCCTTCTTGTCCGGCTTGCCGCTGGCCGCGATCGGGGCGTCCGGCACCACCGTGTAGGTCTGCGGCACGCTCGATTCGCCGAGCTCCGCGCGCACCAGGGCGGACAGCGCGGTGGCGTCGGGGGAGTGCCCGGCGCGCGGGACGACGAAGGCGTGTACCGCCTCGCCGCGCCGGTCATCGGGTGCGCCGACGACGTAGGCCTGGTCCACATCGGGATGCCCGGCCAGTACCCGCTCGATCGGCCCGGCATACACCGGCAGCGCGTCGACGATGATCACGTCTCGCGCGCGGCCGGTCAGGTAGAGGTAGCCGTCCTCCAGATAACCCAGGTCGCGAGTGCGCATCCAGCCGTCGACGAGCACGTCGGCCGTCTCGGCCGGATCGCCGAAGTACTCCGACATCATGTAGTCGTTGCGGACGTAGATCTCGCCGTCGCGGACCTCGACGCGCACCCCGGGCAATGGCCGGCCGACCGAGGTGAGCACGCCGCTGCCGATGTCCTGCGGGGACAGCGCGGCCAACCCGCCGGTCTCGGTCTGCCCGTAGGCCTGGTGCACCACCGGACCCAGTACCTCGGCCGCCTCCGCGAGCCGATGTGCGGCCAGCGGCGATCCCGCGACCACCATGGCCCGCAGGGTCCCGGTGTCGGCCGGCGTGGCGCGCAGCGCGTCCAGCATCTGATAGAGCCGGGGCACGTTCATGATTGTCGCGGTGATCCGCAACCGCTCGATGACCTCGGGAAATAGTTGCGCACCACCGGGTTCGGGAATCACCGCGGTGCCGCCGCCGAGCAGGCACAGCGCGAGATAGTCCTGCACGACCGCGCTGGCCAACGTGCCGAACAGTAGATAGCGGCCGAAACAGGCAGCCAGCTGCGCGGTATCCGGGCTCCACGTCGGTTCACCCCAGGACCAGTGCGCGGACATCGCCGCATAGGTCTGCGCACAGCCCTTGGGGAGCCCGGTCGTGCCGCTGGTGTAGGACACCCGCGCGATGTCACCCGCCCGCGCCTCGATGGTCAACGGCTGCGCCGGGCCGCGCAGCAACGCCGCTACCCGCTGGTCGTCCAAGACGGCGTCCACGCCATTGCTCAGCACATGCCGCCGCTGACGCTCGCTGAGCCCGGGCCGCACCCCGATCACCCGGCAGCCGAGCGTGTACGCCGCGAGATACGCGGCCAACGACTCGGCGCTCACGTCCACGACCATGGCCACGCCGGACCCCGGGCCGAGTCCCGACCCACGCAGTCCCTCGGCGATCGTGCCCATCATCGTGAGCAACTGCCCCCGGGTGACCACCCGCGCACCGTGCTCGACCACCGCTTTCTCCGGGGCGGCACGCAACGCCTGAACGATCGACCCGGGAAAGCTCACCGGACCGATGATAGTGATTCCGCCCTCGAGATACTTTGAGATTCAACAAGTTTGGCCGCTACGCCAAACCCTATTCGGGGTCGGTGACTTCGCCTTCGGGTGTGTACATGTCGGCGCGCACCGCGTGGAGTGGTGCGCGGTCGGCCAAACGCAGTGGTTCGGGTTCGGTGACCTCGCCTTCGGGCGTGTACATGTCGGCGCGCACCGCATGGCGCGGCGCGATATCGGTCGCGCGCAGCGGTTCCTCGAACGGCTCGAGCGGGGCCGTGTCGTTCTGCGGCTTGAAGTCGGCGCGCAAGAGCCTGCTGCGCGGCACCGCCGCGATGGAATCGTGCAGGGCGGGGCTGTAGCCGTCGGTATAGCGTCTTACCGCGTGCTGCCGGGTGGGGTGCAGGGGTTCCCGGGCGCGCAATGCCGCCTGCTCGTTCTCCTCGAACGTCTTCGCCGAGTCCCGCAGGTTCTTCGCGTTGTCCTGGAAGACGCCGACGAGGCTGGACAGCGAGGAGAACGTGCCGTCGCGATTCTTCTTGTACCCCTTTTCCCCGTCCGCGAATTTCTCCCCGGCATGGTCGTGCCCCCACGGCTCGCCTTTGCTCTCCGAGGCGGCCTTCAATCGGTCCAGCACCTGCTTGGCCCGATCGGCGACATCGTCGAATTCGGTTGCGGCGCGGCGCAGTCCCTCCGGCTTGATCTCTACGGGTTTACTCATCGTGCTCCTTCGGTCGGTCGGGGTAGCATTTCCAGGTGCTTATTGCTCGGTCGTCCGTTGAATGCCAGCTCTATATGGATCTGCACGCCTGCTCCTGCGGCGAGACGAAATTCGAAGCCGAACATGTGCTGCGTGAGGACCAGGAGGGGCGCCTGCTTGCGGTCTACGGCGGCAGTTGTGCGCGGTGCGGGCTGCCGCGGCAATTCACCTTCGAACTGGATGAGGCCATCCCGCCGTCGCCGCCCGCGTTCGGTGGCCCGACCGCCTCGCGGATCATCTGCCCCGGTGAATTCCTGCTGGTCGCCGAGCAGGCCGCCGCGTCGGTCGCGCTGGTGCCGGTGGCCGGTGCCGCACCGGACCAGGACGTCCGCGACCGGCTCGCGGTGGCTACCGCCGTCGAGGCGGTGACCGAAGTCTTGAAGTTCATCCCCGACTCGATGGATGCCGTCCCCGAGGACGCGTTCATCTCGACGGCCGGTCGCGCCGCCTACACCCGCGAGCCGGGGCGTTTCACCCGCGCGCGGCTCGAGGCGGCCGCCAGTGCCTATCGCGAGGCCCTGTCTGCCCGGCTCTAGTTCCCGGCTGCTGAACCTGCTGCGGGTCAAGGCGTTTCCGGCCGCCGCAGCAGTTGGACCCGGTCACCCCAAGGGACGATAACGCTGCCGTCCGGAGCGATCGCGCAGCTCGAGATGCCGCCGGTCCCGGTACTGGCCTCGGCGATCAGCCGCCAGTCGCGCGGATCCCAGAGCCGCAGCCAATTGCGGCCGTCCGCCCGCACGTCACCGCCGCCGGCCAGCACGACCGGTCCGCTCGCGAGCTCCCCCCAGACGATCGCCTCGATCCGGCCGGGGCAGGCGACCGTCGTCCGCTGGCGCCGCTCGGCGAGATCCCACAGGCACAGACCTTCGCCGCCCGCCACGACCGCGACCGCGCGCCCGTCCAGGACACCCGCCGCCATCGGTTCGGCCACCGAGTTGCCGGTGAGCAGGATGGGTTCGCCGAGAGTCGCACCGGTCCGGATATCCCAGGTCGTGAGCTGAGATTCGGCGTCGTCCGGATCGAGCAGCGGTCGCGCGGCGTAGGTCGACCCCACGACCGCCACCGTGCGGTCGCCGTGCTCGACGACCGCGAGCGAGTCGGTGTAGCCGCCGTGCCACAGCGAGTGGATGGACTGCCCGGCCGTGATGTCCCACACCTCGACCGAACCGGAACTGGCCGGCACCTCGTACACCGACGAGGTCGCGCCCGCGCCGCGGCCGATCAGCAGCAGCTCACGCGCCGCGACGAGGGCGGCCGCGCGTCCGTACAGCTCGGCGATGGGCTTCCCGAGCGGTTCACCGCCGGCCAGGTCCCACGCGCGGACGCGGCCCGCGACGTCGGCGGTCACCGCGATCGGGGTTCTGTCGAGGCGCCCGATCGTCAGATTCAGCAGCGTCGAATCCGCTTGCTCGCCCGGAATGCTCGATCGGATGAGCGGTGCACCTGACTCGAGGTCCCACGCGGCGAGCGTAGGCCCGGCGACGGCGATCGCCGCCGGTCGTCCGGCCACCTCGGCCCAGGCGACGGCCCGCACCCACGCGTTCGGCTCGTCTACCACTGCCGTCCGCCATGCCTCCGCGAAGGCCGCGGTCATGGTTGGCTACCCATCTTGTCCTCCACGCCATCGGTTGTTCGTTTCATGAGAAGGCTCGACCGCCGCCGCGTCGCCACGCTGCATAGTGTGTGGCCTGAATGGCCGAGGCGACGTATCCGCCGTCGAAGTTTCCGCCCTCGGGTGGCGCGTCCCGGTTCGAGGCGTTCTGTGCGGCGAAGCCGTTGCCCGGCCGCGACAACGCGTAGCGAGAGTCATCGGTAGTCCATACGGTGCCGGGATTCGTCGCCGGCAGCGGCGGGACGACTCCGGTTCCAGGCTTGAAGAGCCGGCCGCCCGGGAAGAAGCGGGACGCGGCGCCCGTGACATCGATATCGCGGCCGTCGACAGTGATCCGGTAGCCGAGGTATTGGCCGTCGTTGTCGAAAAGCATTCGCGCGGAAACCGAATTCGGGTCGCGTTTGATCGCGGTGTCCACGAGGTCGGCGACGGCCGGGGGCACCGAATTGCGGGTGCCGAGCGAGGCGATAACGCCATCGCCTTCGAATCCCGCGACTACGAATGGACTGGGGCCTGCCTGCTTCGTGATGCCGGTGATGTCCATGTTTCCGTCGAACGACATCGTCAGTCGGCCGGTTGCGCCGGGGTTGGGCCACACACCGTTGATCTGCTTGCTCGCCGCCCTGGGGTTGTTGTGGTCGTAGCCGAGGTCGTGCTGCCCGCGTACTTCCTTCCACTGGGTGTTGTCGGCCAGCCCCGGTGGTGCGTTGCGCCCGATCATGGTGAATTTCGCGTCGGTGCTGAGCTTGAGCATGTTCTCGACACCGCTGATGCCGGTGCCGCCGGTGCCGGCGACGATCCAGTGTTTGGCGAGGTCGGGGTTGACGCCGGTGAGGTTGGCTTCGTCGCCGGAGAGGATTTGGCCGGGGTGGTCTTCGCGCAAGGATTTCCAGTTGGCGAGGGAGTCCAGGGCGTGGTTGACGTTGTTGCTGAGTGCGGAGCGGTCGACGTTGTTGTCGGTCAGGATCGTCAATACCTCGCCCGCAGACGCGGGGTCGCGCCAGGACAGTGCTTCGACCTGAGATCTGGCCGCGGTGGCTTCGGGTGTGTTGAGTTGCCCCAATTCCTTTGCGGCCGTGTCGAATGTCCCGTGCATTCCGCCGACGTTGCGGGTGCCGGGGATGATCTCGGGCGGGAAACCGGTCGCGATGACCGGAGTGCCTTGGACTTCCACGGTGAGTGGCGCCGAGCGATCCACCGGGGTGATGTCGGCGAGCAGCTTTCCATCCTCCATGCGGAAGGTCGCTTTGCCGTCGACCACCGGGCCTTGCGCGGCGATGGTGTCCTCCCAGTAGCGGACCGCGTCGAGCGGCACCCGCGCGCCGGGTCGGCGTTCGTCGACGAACTGGTAAGGGTCGCCGAGTCCGGTTTGGCGGAGGTTGCGCAGTTGGTCTGCGGTTTGGGCGATGCGGTCGCCGTTGTCGGACTGCCATCGTCCGCGATCATCGATCAGCAGTGCTTTCGGATCGCGTGCGGCGAGTGCGGCGCCGCCGCCTGCCTCGATGACCGACAGCTTCGGGTAGTCGCCGCCCGCGGCCTGCTCGCGCAAGTCGGCGAGGGTTGTCGCGCTGCGTTCCGCGCGTTGCTGGGTGCTCTGGTCGGCGAGGGTCCGCGTCTGTTCGGGTGTGGCTCGTTCTCCGTCGAACGCGATCGGGCGCTCGAAGGCCGGTCGCAATGCCGCCCGGTGCGCGTCGAACGCGGCCTGGTCCTGTCCGGCTTGGCGCTGAATGGAACGCAGCAGGCGCCGGTCATCGGCGGAAAGCTGATCACGGTGGCCACCGGTGTCGTCGAGCAGATGACGCACCTGGTCGCGGCCGTCCGGGGTGGACTCGAGGTGCTCGAGCACCAGGGCTCGGCGTTGCTCGGCGCCCGGTGTGCCGTCGCGCAGACCCACGTGCTCGACCAGCGCCATCGCTTCGCGGTGCAGTTCGTCGTAGCGGGTTCGGTCTTCGGGCGTCCGGTCGGCAGGGCCGGGGAGTTCGTCGAGTTGCTGTCCGAGTACGCGGAGTTCTTGGATGCGACCGGTGTCGTGCGGGGTGAGCTGGGGCTGGTCGGTGGGTCCGCCGGGACGCAGCACGCCTTCGTCCGGGCCGAAAGCGTCGAGCTGGTCGAGGAGGTAACGCCTGCGGTCGGCGACGATCTCGCCGATCTCGTGCGCCAAGGCGCGCGGTACGTGCTTGGTCGAAATGCGGTCGGAGATCTGGATGACGTGCTGGCCCTTGTCGTGGTTGAGGATCGAGCGAGCCGCGGTGTCATCGCCGATCCGTTGCGTTTCCACGCGCACGGTGAAGCTGTGCTGGTCCGTGCCGTAGATACCGCTGGTGTCGGTGACGCGATACTCGCCCCGGTTCGTATCGATGGGGTCGATCCGCAGGCCGCCATGGCCATCGATGGCGCTGTGCAGTGCGCTGTCGACTTGGCCGCGGATCTGTTCGACGTGACTGGTCGAGGGTGGTTCGACGTGACCGTGGAAGTCCGAACCCGGCACGGCCGCAGCGGTAATGACGTTCGATCCGTCGGCGTCGCTGCGTCGCCATGCGGCGTAGTGCGTGGCTTGAGTGGCGGTGGCGACGTAGCCGCCGTCGAAGTTTCCGCCTTCGGGTGGGGCGTCTCGGTTCGAGGCGGTTTGTGCGGCGAAGCCGGGCTCGGGCCGGGCCAGCGCATAGCGGGAATCCTGTGTGCTCCAGACTGTTCCGGGATTCAGCGCAGGCAGCGGTGGGACGTCGCCGGTTCCGGGCTTGAAGAGTTGTCCGCCGGGGAAGAAGCGGGAGGCTGCTCCGGTGACATCGATATCGCGGCCGTCGACGGTGATCCGGTAGCCGAGGTACTGCCCGTCGTTGTCGAAAAGCATTCGCGCCGATACCGAATTCGGGTCGCGTTTGATCGCGGTGTCCACGAGGTCGGCGACAGCGGGTGGCACCGAGTTGCGGGTGCCGAGCGAGGCGATGACACCGTCACCTTCGAATCCGGCCACCGCGAAACGGGATCCGGGACGTTCTTCGATTCCGGTGATGTTCATGGTCCGGTCGAATGCCATGGTCAGTCGGCCGGTTGCGCCGGGGTTGGGCCAGCTGCCGTCGGAGTTCTGCCGGCTGGCCGCAGTGGGATTGCCTGCGTCGAAACCGAGGTCGTGCTGCCCGCGTACTTCCTTCCATTGGGTGTTGTCGGCGAGCCCCGGTGGTGCGTTGCGGCCGATCATGGTGAATTTGGCGTTGTCGCTGAGTTTGAGCATGTTCTCGACGCCGCTGATGCCGGTGCCGCCGGTGCCCGCCACGATCCATTCACCAGCACGGTCGGGGTCGACGCCGGCGAGGTTGGCTTCATCGCCGGAGAGGATCCGGCCGGGGTGGTTGTCGCGCAACGACTTCCAGTTGTCGATCGCACCCAGGGAATCCCGCGTGGGCTTGGACAGCACCGAAGGATCGATACCGTTGGCCGACAGAATCTCCAGAGCCTTGCCCGCCGAGGCCGGGTCCCGCCAGGAGAGGGCTTGGATCTGCGCTTTCGCCGCCGCCGCGCCGGACGTGGTGACGTTGCCCAATTCCTTTGCGGCCGTGTCGAATGTCCCGTGCATCCCGCCGATGCCGCGAGCGATGCCGGGGATGATCTCGGGCGGGAAGCCGGTGGCGATGACCGGGACACCTTGCACCTCCACGGTGATCGGCGGGGTACCGTCGAGCGGAGTGATGTCGGCGAGCAGCTTCCCGTTCTCCATGCGGAATGCTGTTCTGCCGTCTACCACCGGGCCTTGGGCCGCGATGGTGTCTTCCCAGTAGCGGACTGCGTCGAGGGGTACGCGGGCATCGGGCCGACGGTCACCCACGAACTGGTAGGGATCACCGAGTCCGGTCTGGCGGAGGTTGCGCAATTGGTCTGCGGTTTGGGCGATCCGGTCGCCGTTGTCGGACTGCCACCGGCCGCGATCGTCGACCAGCAATGCCTGCGGATCGCGCGCGGCGAGCGCCGCCCCACCGCCTGCCTCGATGACCGACAGCTTCGGATGTTCGCCCTGCGGTGCGGCGGCCGCTTGCGTGCGCAGGTCGGCGAGGGTTTGTGCGCTGCGCTGCGCACGCTGCCGAGTGCTCTCGTCGGCGAGCACACGCGTCTGTTCGGGGGTGGCTCGTTCGCCGTCGAACGCGATGGGTCGTTCGAAGGCGGGGTGCAGGGCTGCCCGACGCGCCTCGAACCCGGCCTGATCGTCCTTGGCCTGATCCTGAATACGTTGCAGGAGTTGCTGATCCTCGGCCGGTAGTCGATTCCCTTCGCGGCCTGCGTCGTCGAGCAGGGTGCGGACGTGCTCGCTGCCGGAGGGGGAGCGGTCGAGATGGTCGAGCACCAAGGCCCTGCGCTCCTGGGCGCCAGGCATGCCTTCGCGCAGACCCAGGTGATCGACCAGCGCCATCGCGTCGCCGCGCAGGGCGTCGCGTTCCGGATGCGTGGCAGGCAGCCGGTCGAGCTCGTCCCCGAGTACGCGCAGTTCTTGGATACGGCCGGCGTCGTGGGGTGTGAGCGCAAGTTCGCCGGTCGGTTCGCCCGGACGCAGAACACCTTCATCGGGACCGAAGGAATCGAGCTTGTCTACGATGTAGCGTTTCCGGTCGGCGACGATCTCGCCGATCTCGTGGGCCAGCGCGCGGGGCACGTGCTTGGTCGAAATGCGGTCGGAGATCTGGATGACGTGTTGGCCCTTGTCGTGGTTGAGGATCGAGCGAGCCGCGGTGTCATCGCCGATCCGTTGCGTTTCCACGCGCACGGTGAAGCTGTGCTGGTCCGTGCCGTAGACACCGCTGGTGTCGGTGACGCGATACTCGCCTCGGTTCGTATCTATGGGGTCGATCCGCAGGTTGCCGTGACCATCGATCGCGCTGTGCAGTGCGCTGTCGACTTGGCCGCGGATCTGTTCGACGTGACTTGTTGACGGCGGTTCGACGTGACCGTGGAAATCCGAACCCGGCACGGCCGCAGCGGTAATGGTGTGCGATGCGTCGGTACCGTCGCTGCGTCGCCATGCCGCGTAGTGCGTGGCCTGGGTCGCGGTGGCGACGTAGCCGCCGTCGAAGTTTCCGCCTTCGGGTGGTGCGTCTCGATTGGAGGCGGTTTGCGCGGCGAAGCCGGGCTCCGGCCGGGCCAGCGCGAATCGGGAATCCTGTGTGCTCCACACTGTTCCGGGATGTCCCGCGGGCAGCGGTGGAACGGAGCCGGTGCCGGGGCGGAAGAGTTGTCCGCCCGGGAAGAAGCGGGAGGCCGCGCCCGTGACGTCGATGTCGCGGCCGTCGACGGTGATGCGGTAGCCGAGGTATTGGCCGTCGTTGTCGAAAAGCATTCGCGCCGATACCGAATTCGGGTCGCGTTTGATCGCGGTGTCCACGAGGTCGGCGACGGCCGGTGGCACCGAATTGCGGGTGCCGAGCGACGCGATGACACCGTCGCCCTCGTGCGGGCCGACGGAGAACCGGGTGCCCTGGGGACCGGTGTGTTCTTCGATCCCGGTGATGTTCATGGTCCGGTCGAATGCCATGGTCAGTCGGCCGGTTGCGCCAGGATTGGGCCAGCTGCCATCGGGGTTCTGCCGACTGGCGGCGGTCGGGTTGTTCACGTCGAAGCCGAGGTCGTGCGGCCCGCGTACTTCCTTCCACTGGGTGTTGTCGGCCAGCCCCGGTGGTGCGTTGCGCCCGATCATGGTGAATGTGGCGTCGGTGCTGAGCTTGAGCATGTTTTCGACGCCGCTGATGCCGGTGCCGCCGGTGCCGGCGACGATCCAGTGTTTGGCGAGGTCGGGGTTGACGCCGGTGAGGTTGGCTTCGTCGCCGGAGAGGATTTGGCCGGGGTGGTCTTCGCGCAAGGATTTCCAGTTGGCGAGGGAGTCCAGGGCGTGGTTGACGTTGTTGCTCAGTGCGGAGCGGTCGACGTTGTTGTCGGTCAGGATCTTCAATACCTCGCCCGCAGACGCGGGGTCGCGCCAGGACAGTGCTTCGACCTGAGCCTTGGCCGCGGTGGCTTCGGGTGTGTTGAGCTGGCCCAATTCCTTTGCAGCCGTGTCGAATGTCCCGTGCATCCCACCCACCTCGCGGGTGCCGGGAATGATCTCGGGCGGGAAACCGGTGGCGATGACCGGGATCCCCTCGACCTCCACGGTGACGTGCGGACCGCCGTCGAGCGGGTCGATGTCGGCGAGCAGCTTCCCGTTCTCCATCCGGAAGCTCGCCTTGCCGTCGACCACCGGCCCTTGGGACGCGATCGAATCTTCCCAGAAGCGAACCGCATCGAGCGGCACGCGAGCGTCCGGCCTGCCCTCGTCGACGAATTGGTAGGGGTCGCCGAGTCCGGTTTGGCGGAGGTTGCGCAGTTGGTCTGCGGTTTGGGCGATCCGGTCGCCGTTGTCGGACTGCCACCGTCCGCGATCATCGATCAGCAGTGCTTTCGGATCGCGTGCGGCGAGCGCGGCGCCGCCGCCTGCCTCGATCACCGACACCTTCGGGTAGTCGCCGCCCGCGGCCTGCTCGCGCAGCCCGGCCAGGGTCTGCACGCTGCGTTTCGCCCGCTCGCTGGTGCTCTCGTCGGCGAGCTCCCGGGTTCGCTCCGGGCTGATCTTTCCGCCCTCGTCCGCGATAGGCCGCTCGAAGGCAGGCCGCAACTCGGCCCGGTGCGCGTCGAACGCGGCTCGGTCCACCCCGGCCTGGCGCTGGATGGAACGCAGTAGGCGCTGATCGTTGGCCGAAAGCTGATTCCGGTTGCCACCGGCGTCGTTGAGCAGATGGCGCACCTGGTCGCGACCGGCGGGGAAAGACTCCAGGTGCTCGTCGATCAAGGTTCTGCGGTCACCGGCACCCGGCGTGCCCTCGCGCAGGCCCAGATGCTCGACCAACGCCATCGCTTCCCGGTGCAGTTCGTCGTAGCGGGTTCGGTCTTCGGGCGTTCGTTCGGCCGGGCCGGGCAGCTCGTCGAGTCGCTGCCCGAGTATCCGGAGTTCTTGGATGCGCCCGGCGTCGTGCGGGGTGAGCGCCGGTTCGTCGGTCGGTCCACCGGGCCGCAGCACGCCTTCGTCCGGGCCGAAAGCGTCGAGCTTGTCTACGATGTAGCGCTTGCGGTCGGCGACGATCTCGCCGATCTCGTGGGCCAGCGCGCGGGGCACGTGCTTGGCCGAGATCCGGTCGGAGATCTGGATGACGTGCTGGCCCTTGTCGTGGTTGAGGATCGAGCGAGCCGCGGTGTCGTCGCCGATGCGCTGGGTTTCCACGCGCACTTCGAAGCTGTGGTTGTCACTGCCGTAGACACCGCTGGTATCGGTGATGCGATACCGCCCCCGCGCCACATCGATCGGGTCGACCCGCAGGCCGCCATGGCCATCGACCGCGCTGTGCAGCGCGGTGTCGACCTGGCCGCGCACCTGATCGACCTGCGCGGCGGTCGGGGCTTCCACATGACCGCGAAAATCCGAACCCGGCACGGCGGCCGCGGTGATCGGGTTGTGCTGATCGGGCGTGCGGTGCGCGCTGCTGCCGTCGGCGGTCGCGCTGCGGTCCGGTCGATTCGACATGGAATCCGTTGCGCCGTTACCAGATTCGGTCGATCTAACGGACTCGTTGGAAAAGAGTCGGTGTCCGGTTCCGGACTGCCGCGAAGGCTGCTCCGCCGGACCGGACTCGTGCCGGCTCGGCAGTGAACCGTCCGGCACGCCGCCCGGCATCCGGTTTCCGGTGGTGTCGTGCACCGTGACGGAATTCGAATCGACGTGCGGGACAAGCGACTTCGCGAGCGAACCCGGTGCGGACACCTGCACCCGTGCCGCAGGGTGCTGCCCGCTGAATTCGGCGATCGCCGTCCCGAGCCGGTCCGGCGTGGGGTCGGGCGATCCGGGAAAGAGCTTGGCGAACAGCCGAGACGGCCCGGCGTTGCCGCGCGTGGAGTCGTGGTCGACCCACATCACGGTCGCGTGGTCCGGTTGGTTGCGTGCGGTTTCCACGTGCTGCTGCGCGGCATGCGCCACCGCGGGACCGGCCGATCCGAGAGACGCGCTCGGCGAGGCCTGCCAGTGCACCGTCGCGGCGGAGTCGACGGGACCGAATCCGATGACCTCGCGGCCCCGCCGCCCCCGGGCATCTTGATCGAAGGACAGCAGATGTGTCGCGGGCTGCTCGGTGCCCGCGTGGTGGGCGGCGATCGCGGAGTCGAGGTCCGCGGTGTGCACGTCGGTGAGTACGGCTTTCAGGTTGTTCAGTTGCCGCCGCTCGTTCGACGACAACGACGAGCTTTCCGCGATCTTGTCCAGGCGCTGGATCTCATGCTGGATATAGGTGGTGTTGAGGGTGTTCCGGACCGCCGCCGGGATGCCTTCGCTGTTGCGCAGGCCGGGGAAGTCGGTGAGCAGGCCGTGCTGGTAGCCGGGTGACAGGTCGTCGAATCGCAGGTTGTTCCACCAGGATTCGCCGGTGTCTCGCCACCAGGCGGCGGTCCGGTCGGCCGAGGGATTCCTGCCGTCGAGCCCGGGTGGCGGTTGTGGTGGCGTGATCCGGTCGTTCGGGCCGGTGGGATTCGGATGCGCGACGAGCTGGTCCCGCAGCTCCGGCTGAACCGTGCCCTGGTCGAGTCCGGTCCGCCACCGGTTCAGCTCGTTCTGCTCTTCGTTCAACAACTCCCGTCGGGCCTGCACGATCCGGCGGGTATCGGCATCATCGTGGGTGCCCGGCCGGTCGAGTGCGTCCTCCTTGCGGCTGAGCGCTTCGGCGGCGGCATCGAGCGCGATCTGGCGGCGCGTGAGTTCGTCCTGCTGCCGATCCAATTCGCCGAATCGGTCACGGGGTTGGTTGTCGAAGCCGAGGCGCGCGAAGTTGTCGTCGAGGGAAAGACCCTGTCGCCGTAGGAGATCCACGGCGTAATCGTTGAGCTCGCCGCGCGGCAGGTAGTGCCCGCTGCGATCGCTCATCACGACCAGCCTGCCGTCGCGCACCTCGATCTCACCGGCGGCCGTGACGGTTCGGCCACCGAGGAACGACGAATGATGGAGCGAACCGAGTTCCTGGTCACCGGCGTAGAGGTTGCCGAACTCGTCCATGACGAAGATGGCGCGCGCGTCCCCGCCCTCGCGCGCCGAGGCGATCTGGGTGGTGTCGAACAGCCGTCCGTCGGCGGCGCGGAACAACCTCCCCTCGTGCACGAACAACCGGTGGTTCTCCAGCTCCGCGGGGCTCATGTGCCGCACCGGCGTGTGATACGGCAGGCGTTCGTGAACGGCAAGCGGTTTCGCGTCCGGGATCGGGTCGAGCTGGGACTTGACCGCGATCGGGCGGCCTTCTCCGGTGTAGTGCGACGCCAGCGGTGCGCCGTCGAGCAACGGGATCTGCGGCGAGGCGAGGACGCGATCCAGCGGCGGCGGGATTTCGCTGCGCGGCACCACCGTATCGATCACCGAACTGAGCGGCGCGGGCGGACTCGGATGCCGGTGCGCCGCGAACAGGTTGCCCTCGGGCGTGACGCCGATCTCGAACTCGCCGGTTGATGCGTAGCGCAGGAACACATTCCGCTGTCCCGGCACGAAGGCGTGCTCGGCGCCGGCCCCGTCCGGATGCTGGACGACGACGTTCATCCCGAAGGCGGACGCCGCCAAGTGCAGATCCCGGTCCACGGAGTCGCGTTGCGGCGCGGCCGGTGGCGCCGCCGCGAGGTTGCGCTGGTCATCGAGCCACTTCTCGAACTGACCGCGGCGATCCAGTTCGCTCTGCCATTGGGTGTCGTCTACCCGGCCCTGCCGGCGTTCCTCCTCGATGGTGGCTCGCCATCGAGTGTCCTGCTGTTCCAGCCGGTTCAGATGATCGGTAATACCGGACCGGACCTGCGTGGCATCCGGGAGACCGAGAATCCGGGCGACGGTGGTGAACAGCGGATCGGTGCGATCGGGCACCGGTGCCCAGTGCTGCGGCCACGGCGCCTGCTGCGGAGTCGGGTCGCCGACCACTATCTCGGGGGGCAGTGGTGACGAATCACGCGACGGCACCGGGGTATCCGTCCGCTCCGGGCCGGGATCGCTTCGGGCGGCGTCGGCCGGATGCGTGCTCGCGTCGTCGGGGTGACGCATGATCGGTTCGGACGCGGTTCCGAGCCGTGGATTCGGTTCGGCTGTGCGTGAATAGTCTGTGCCCGAGCCGTTTTCATGGGTGGTGGTCGGCGAGTGCTCGGATCCCGCCTGGATCGGTTCGGCGACGTGATAGTGACCGCCGGCCTCGTCGACGCGGACCAGGATGTGCTCGGGCCGGTCCTGCGGGCCGAAATGCATTGCGGTGCCGTCGTGGTCCACCACCACGAGGTGCAGGCCGAGGGCGTCGGCGCCCTCGGGGATGAGGAAATCACCGAGTTCGTTGTTGTAGTGGCCCGGCCGGGACAGATCGTCGAGCTGCCGATCGAACGCCTCCGAGCGCTCGAAATCGTATTCCCACTGGCGGAATTCCCGCTCGGCGAGCAACTCGGCGCGCGACGGATGGTCGGGCTGGTCGCGCAGCGTGGTGTCGATCCGGGTGATCTCCGCCGCGGCCTCCCGGAAGTCCGCGGAATTGGGCACGAACCTGTCCAGCAGCTGGTCTTTCCTGGCCCGCAGCACGCCGACGAATTCCCGGCGGATGTCGTGCGGCCCGAGTCCACGGGTCTGGCCGGTCGCGTGGTCTATCGCTCGGAAGAGGCAGTCGCCGTCGGCCGGGATGCGCTCGAGGCGATGACCGGGCAGCGCGGCCACCTGCTGCGGGGTGGGGTTGAAGTCGTCGTGGGGCACGAATTCGAGTCCGGCGGGCGGCTTTTCGCCGATCGACTGCGGGCGTTGCTCGGGAGCGATCGAGTCCGACGGATGCGGTACCTGATCTTCAGGCTTCTGCGTCGAGAGGTCGCCCGAGTCGCGGGGTGATCCGAGCCGGGTCTCGGGGCTTGTGGACGCGTTCGAGCCCGGCGAAGCCTCAGGCTGCCTCGGGGTTACCGGGTGGTCCTGGGGACCCTGTGCCGGTTCGACCTGACGGAATTGCGATTCGGGGGTGACCGCCGACGAGGTCGATGCGCGTTGATTGGTCGGGATCGGGTCGGTTCGCACGCCTGCCGTGATCGGCGGGCGGGCGGAGCCGTCGCCCACCGAGGAGATGCTCGGGCGGGGCGACTGCGGTGGCGCCTGGACCGAGGACTTGTCGGTGACCGAAGGCGGAGGAGGTGGTGCCTCGCTCCGCGACGACGTCACCGATGGCGGGGTGCTGCTCGCCGCTGCGCTGGCGTTCGTCGTCCCCGGCTGCGCGGCCGGCCCTTCCGCGCGGATTCCGGTGCTCGACTGTGCGGAGGGCGGCGGCACAGGCGATTCCATGACGTTCGGCACGTGCGACGACTGCGGGATCGGCGAATTCGTGGACGCATCCGTGCGTGGTTGCTCCACAGACGTCTGGGGCTGTGCGACCGAGGTCGTCGAATTGTTCGAGTTCCCTTCGAGATTCGACGTCGCCGCGGAGTGGGTCTGCGATGCTGCCGGTGGCGCAGGGGAATCCGTGGACTGTGCGTGCACCGGCTGCTGCGGCGGTTGCGACGTAGCCGAATTGGGATCGATCCCGGTGCGCGTCGCGGGTTGCTGGGTGGTCTGTCCCTCGACACGGGAGGACGTGGCGGGCTGCGGCGCGGGCGAGGTGCCGTTGGACCGCCCAGAGCTGGAGTTGGACTGCGACTGGTTGTTGGATTGCGACTGGTGGTTGGACTGGGACTGGTTGTTGGATGGCGACTGGTTGCCGGACTGCGGTCGGTCGCTGGAACTCGTGGAGTTGTTGTTCCGTGGCGAGCCGTTCGCCTGCTGCGCGGCCGAGTTTCCGGTCTCACTCCTGCCGTTCGTCTCCGCGGAGTTCGGCCGACCGTTCCGGGTGGTCGAATCATTGTGCGTGGAGATGTTCTCCGCGGGTGCCGTGCTGGACCGATCACTCGTCGAATGCACTGACGGCGAACGGTAATTCCCGCGGTCACCGTCGTAAAGCGAAGAGGCGCGCGAAGATCCGCCGTCTCCCTCGTTGACCCGCGGGCTCGGTCGCTCGTGACTGCCGTCGGCGCCGACCGGCGGCGGGACGGCAAGACCGGTGTAACCGCCCTTGGCCATCCCGATCGACTGCGCGTGTCCGGCGACCCCGTGCACGCCACCGACCAGGCCACCGCCGACACCGCCGAGAATCGCGGCCGGATCGAACTCCCACTGGCCGGTGAACACACCATTGGCGACAATGCCTGCCCCGGCGCCGACCACACCCGCGGGGATGCCGGCGCCGATCGCGATGCCGCCGGCCTTCCACCAGGTCATCGACTCCTGACCGACCCAATTCCCGAGGCGCTTACCGATCATGCTGCCGACCGGCGCCGCCACCGCGCCCGAGATACCGCCGACGGCGCCGGAGATGACCATCTGCTTGACGTCGAAGCTGTCCCGATGGCCCTTGCCCAGCTGAATGCCCTGAGCCAAAGCGTCCGCGCCCAGGCCGATGGCGGCCTGCTCGACGCCGGTGATCGCGGCGAGCTTCCACATCGGCATCTGCGCGAGGCGGGTGGCGCGGTTGGCCAGAAAGGTGACCAGGCGCTGGCCGATGAGCTGGCACACGCCGGCCGCCTCGGCCTCCATGGCGGGCACCGCCCACGCGCCCCAGAGCGTGGCCAGCGCGTAGGCGATCTCCGCGGCCAGGATCGCCAGGGTGATGATGATCTGGAGCTTGGCGTACTCGGTCTGGGTGCCGCACTGGCGCACCGATTCGCCCAGCTGCTCGAGCTGTTTGGCCAGCTTGTCGACGGACTGATCGCCGGCGAAGAACTGGTCGAACTGCTTTTTCATCTTGTCCGCGCCGTCGCCGGAATAGCTCACCTGCGCGGTATTACACGCGACGTGCAGCGCCTCGATCAGGTCGTGCAGGTCCTTGGATGCCGTTTTCCAGTCGTCGCCGAGCGCGAACAACGCGTCCTCGTCGCCTTTCGGCCAGGACGCGCCGGCGAGATAGCTGAGCCACTGCAGGCCCTCGGGCATCTCGATGCTCATGGATCAGGCCAGGGCTGGTTCAGCGGTCGTTGTCACGTGCCGACGGGGGATCGAAGGAGGCCCGCTGCGGTTCCGGGACACGGGTTTTCAGATCCGGCAGGCCGGCGACGATCTCGGACAGGCTCGGCAGTTGCGAACGGGTGCGCTGGATGGGTGCGATCAGCTCGTTGGCGCGCCGCGCCACCTCCATCGCGGCTTCCTGGGTGGCGTCGGTGACGGCGTCGGCGATCTCGTCGTAGTCCAATTCGTCGATGTCGTCGGCGAAGCGGGTCTCGATCACGACCCCGTCGGCGTTGACGGTGATCTGCACCCGGCCCTTGGCCGCCGTGGCGGTCGCGGTGAGTTCGACCCGCTGGCGCTGTGCCTCGGCGATCGAGCGGATATGCAGATTGACCGTGTCGAGCAGATCTGCGAGGTCACCCTTGGCTCGGTCGTTGTCCACGTCGAATTCTCCTGCTGCCCGACGAAATTCGGAACCCGCGATGCCTCCGCATCGATTCCCCGCTGAACGTTACCGTGCCTAATCGGAGGGCATAATCTCCGATTATCAAATACTTATGCCGAGATTATGCGGAAGATTATGCCCGCGTGACCGGTGCCGTGTTGAATCGCATTATGCGGCAACTGGGTTCGGCGTGGCGCCGCGTAGCGAGCTCGAACTACGAGGTGGAGGCTTTCTGGTGGCGAACGAACGACTGAAGGCCGACGCCGCGATGATGCTGGAAGCCCTGCATGAGCAAATGCTCGGTATCGCCAAAATTCAACGAGATCGTTCCCGGCTCACCGCCACCGCCACCGCGTGCGACAAACGCATCACCGTGACCGTCAACGCCGACGGCATTCTCATCGACACCAAGTTCGCCGACGATATCGGCGACCTGACCCACACCGAGATCGCCGAGGCGATGACCGAGGTCGTGCAGGAGGCCGCCCGGCGGGTGACCGCGCAGGTCGGCCTGCTCATGGAACCGTTGCGCGAGCGCAAGTCCCAGCTGCCGAAGCTGTCCGATCTCATCGAGGACGCGCCCGACCTCGGATCCGCGATGCCGGTCGCACCGCCCGCGTCGTTCGCGCCGCCGAACTCACCGGAGCGGCGTTACGACGACGCCAGCTTCGATGACGCGCACAGATTCGGCGGACGACGGTCGATGGTCAGTGGCCACGACGACTGAGTTCGCGCCGAGATGGGACTGTATCTGCCACCTGAGCTGCGCTGGCTGGGGTGGATCGCGGGCGGTGCGTGGCCGGACGGCGACGAGACCGAGGTATGGCACGTCTCGGACGCCTTCAAAGACGCCGGCTCGGCGCTGAGCAAGCTCACCCCGGATATCGAGGACGTCAAGCGCATGACGATGTCCGCCTATCCCGAAGGGGCGGGCGGCGAGAAGATGGGCGCGCTGTTCGACCAGATGATCACCGGCGATCAGTCGATGGAATCGCTGGCGAAGTTCATGGAGCAGATCTCCGACGCCGTCTTCGATTTCGGCACGCAGATCGAGGCCGCGAAGCTGATGACGATCGTCTCGCTGATCGCGCTGGCCATCGAGATCGCCTGGGCCTGGATGTTCCCGCCGACCGCGCCGGCCGTCGAGGCGGCCGAGACCGCGGCCACCCAATCGATCCTGCGCAGGCTGGAATTGCAACTCCAGGAACGGATCCTGGCGAAGGTGCTGTCAGTGTTCGGCGAGAAGTTCGCCAACCTCAGCAAGAGCTACCTGCTGAAGATCCTCGAGGCGATGTTCATCTCCGGTGCGCTGGACGCGAGCGTGCAGCTCGGGCAGATGGCCGCCGGTCACCGGAAGCATTTCGACGGCAAGGAGTTCGGGGTCTCGGTGCTGTCCTCCGGTCTCGGTTCGCCGTTCGGGCGCATCGCGGCCGACGGGATCGGCAAATTCACCGGAAAGCTGCTCGGCGAGAAGATCTCCAACCCGTGGGTGCGCGCCGGGAACGGGATGGTCGTCGGCATCGGCTCCAGCCCGTTCGGGGCCGCGGTCGGCGGTCTCGGCGCGGTCATGATCACCGGCGATTGGGAGGGGACGTTCGGCAACCCGGCCAGCTGGGTCGGCGGTGCGGCACGCGGCGGGATCGCGGGCGGCGTCAAGGGTTATGTCGGGATTCACGGATTCAACAACCGCAACGGCTTCGAGGTTCCGTGGGGATCGCACAAGGACGGGTCGGCCGGCTTCTCCGGGAAGGGCGGGTTCTCCGCCGATCCGGGGCGCAACGGAGCCAACGGCAACCGCGCCGGTTTCGACGGTGAGCACGCGACGAACCGGCCGGGGAACTTCGGGACGAACGGATCCCCGGGAAGCAACCGGGCGATCACCTTCGACGAGTCCGGTTCGGGATCGCGTGGGGGCGGCCGGGATACGTCGCCCTCGACCTTTCCGACCCGGACCAACGAGTCGAACGGCCCTGGTGAATCGAACAACAGCGGAAACTCGCGTAACGGGTCGGGTGGCGGGAACGGCACCGGCGGGAATAGGTCCGAGCACAGCACGGCGAACGGGCAGAACAGTTCCTCGCCGGGCGGCGGGGGAGGCCGTGAAGGAAGCTCGCCGCCGCTGAATACTGCTGGGGGGAACGGGAATTCGCGCGACGTGAACGGCTCGACGTCGACGCATGGCGGATCGGCGCCGAATAATCAGTCCACCGGTGGCGGGCAGAATGGGCAGCAGTCCGCGTCGAATCAGCCGGGCAGCACGCAGCAGCGCCCCTCGGCCGCCCCGAATTCCACCGCCGGAAACGGCAATTCGTCGAGCGCCGGCGGTTCGCCCGAACGCACCGACGGCGCCGGCCGGGACACGCGCACCGCCTCCGGGAACGATGGCTCGGCGCAGTACCAGCGTTCGCCGGCCCCGCAGCCGTCGGCCGGCGACGCGCAGCCCTCGGTGCGCCCCACCACGCCCGAATCGAATATCACTGCGGGACAGTCGCAACGGCCGTCGGGTCCGGAGTCGACCCCGGCCGGTTCGTCGCCGCAGCGGGTGCCTGGTTCGGAGTCGGGTTCTGCTGGCTCGTCGCCGCAGCGGGTGCCTGGTTCGGAGTCGGGCTCTGCTGGCTCGTCGCCGCAGCGGGTGCCTGGTTCGGAGTCGGGTTCTGCTGGCTCGTCGCCGCAGCAACGGGTGCCCGGTTCGGAGTCGAGTTCGGCGGGTTCGTCGGCGCAGCGTGGGGCGGGTTCGGAGTCGAGCTCGGCGGGTTCGTCGCAGCAGCGGGTGCCTGGTTCGGAGTCGGGTCCGGCGGGTTCGTCGGCGCAGCGTGGGGCGGGTTCGGAGTCGGGTCCGGCGGGTTCGTCGCAGCAGCGCGGGGCAGGCTCGGAGTCTCCGGCCGGGCCGCCGCAACGTCCGTCGGTGTCGAATGCCGGTGCGGGCGAGGGAACATCGTCGTCGCAACGCCCGCCGACGAACGAGTCGAACTCGACCCCGGCCGGCCGCCCGCGTTCATCGGTGCCCGAGCCCAACTCGACTACTGCGGGTCAGCAGCAGCCGCCGCAACGGATCGCCGCGTCGAATTCCGGTGGGACACCGCCGGCCTCGCGTCCGGAGTCGACCAACGTTTCCTCGTCGTCCAACGCACGGGGCGAACACGACACGGGTGCGCCGCCGCGCCCGGAGCAGCGGCTGCTGCCGCCGCCCGAGGGGCACCAGCCACCGCCACGGGCGGCCACGCCGCCGGGTCAGCACGACCCGAGCGGGCCGCCGGGAGCGGTGCAGAGCGGCCGCGGCGGCTGGACCCACGAGGAACAGCGTCCGGGGAATCCGAACTGGATCCGCAACGAACGAGGCGACGTGCTGGTCACCTCGCCCGACGGCACCCGCCACCTGGTGGGCCGCGACGGGAACATCACCATCGCGCGTCCCGGCGATCCGACGGCGGTCCGCATCCGCCCCGACGGCGCCACCGAGTTCGTGCCGAACTCCGCCAATCACCCTGCGGCACAACCCGCCCCACGCGGCGGCGGAGCGAACGGGTCCGAGCGCGAGTTCGGTTTCGGCCGGCCCGACGGCACCCGGCACACGGTGCTGCCCGACGGCTCGGTGCAGACCAGGTCCCCGGACGGCTCGACGACGACCATCCAGCGCAACGGCGCGACGGACTTCCGTTCGGCGTCCGGCGATCGGACGCAGCGCGAGCCGGACGGCACCACCATCCACACGCCGCCGGACGGGCCCACCACGGTCACCAGGCCCGACGGCAGCACGCACGTCGTGCCGAATGATCGCGCGGGCTGGGAACGCAAGGCCGACGGCTCCTTCGTCGTCACCTCCCCGGACGGCACCAAGCACGTGATCGACCCCGACGGCACCATAGTGGTGAGCCGCCCCGGCGATCAGCAGGCCCTCCGGATCGCCCCCGATCAACCGATCGCGTTCGTCTCGCCCGACGGCACCGGCGCGGCACCGCGTCCCGAGGGTTCGGCGGGCAAGGACACCGGCGTGCGCTCGCCGTCCTTCAACCGGCCGGAACGCATCTCGCACACGGTGCTGCCCGACGGGTCGGTGCAGACCAAGTCGCCGGACGACTGGACCACGACGGTGAAGCCCAACGGCGCAACCGAATTCACCGCACCCAACGGCGACAAGACCGTCTCGAAGCCGGACGGCACGGTGGTCGAATCCGGGCCGGGCAAGCCGATCGTCACCACCGGCATCGACGGGACGAAGCAGACCGCCGAGCCCAACGGCGCCGTCACGGTCGAGAACCCGGACGGCACGAGGCATGTCGTCTTCGACTCCGGTAACAATCAGGGCGGCGGTCGATCTCAGCATCCCGACGGGACCGTCGTCCACAGCGACCTGAAAGGCACGCTGGAATTCAGTCCGCGCGACCGGCTCGGCGGCTTCCCACAGGACGGTCCGCGCAAGCACGGCATCATCCAGATGGATCGGCCCGACGGGACCGGCTTCGAGTCGACGCCCAAGGGCAGCAAGGTGTTCGACCCCGATGGGACCACCTACGAGTCGGGCTCGCGCGGATCCGTGCGCATCACCACGCCGAACGGCGAGACCGAGGTCCGGAAGGTGACAGGGCCGCTCGACCTGTCCAACGGTGCGCAGGTCGAGCGGACCTCCGACGGCTTCCGCGTCACCCATCCGGACGGTTCGACCGCCGAAATCGGTTCGCGGGGTGCGAAGGTCACCGATGCCGACGGCGTCGCGCGCGGGACTCGGCCGGACGGCACGACTTTCGTCACCGAGGCGGACGGTACCGTGCGCGAGGTCCGGCCGGACGGGGCCGTGCGGGTCACCGCGCCGGACGGAACCTCCTGGGGCAGCAGACCGGACGGCACCACCTGGAAGGTCGACGGCGACGGAAAGATCTACGTCTCCCATCCGAACGGGACCGACGCGCCGCCGCCACCTCCGCTGCGCAAGAACTCCTGGATCGACGGCAGTGACGAGACCACCAAGACGCGTCCGCGGCGCGTGCCGGAGATCGGTCCGCGGCCGGGCGAGTACCACGCACCGCGAGCGCCCGAGCTCGACGATTGGATTCCACCGGGATACGGCAGAGACGTAGATGGGAACGATTGGGAGCCACCGGATCCCGATCTCTTCGACGACTATCAAGGGTATTGGGGTCCGGGTGGGGAGGACCGCTACTACTACGGCGACGGTGCGGGCTCCGACGGTGACGGCCGCGACTCGGGTGACGATCGGGATTCCGGACAGGGCAACGACTCCGGCGGCCCGGGTACCGGCGGCGACTCGGGTCAGGGTGACGGACCCGATGGCGTTGGTGGTAACCACTACCGCGATTCCGATGACTCCGGTGGTTCCGGCGAACAGCGAGACGATTCCGGCCAGGGGGATGAAAGCCGCGGTGATTCCGGTGCGGATCAAGCGGACTCGGCCGAAGACGACCGCGGAGATCAGTCCGCCGACCAGCAACTGGACCCGGCGGAGCTGGCGAACATGTTGCAGAACCTGCACGCCGCGGACGGGATGATTCCGCCGCCGGATGACAGCGGCGCGTCCCTGCTGCCGAGCGAGAGCGGGCAGTCGCCGGACTTCACCCGCCTTGCCGAATCGAGTGCGGGTTCATCGCCGAATGTGCCGCCGCCGCCGGACCTGTCCGGGTTGCGCGGGATGCTGAATCAGCTGGGCGAGCAGGCCGCCGGCGGTTCGGGCGAGCAAGGTGCGCATTCCGGTACCGGGGGCAACTCCGCTTCATCGAACGACTCGCGCGGCGGCTCCGGTGCGCCGGACCCGCGGGGCGAAGCGAAATCGCTTGGCACTGAGCGCAATCCCGGCAGGCCAGAGTTCCGCAATCATCCGGATACTTCGGGTGCCGGCAACCGTCCGGGTGATGGCCAGCCGAGTGGTCAGGGCACAGATGGGCAGGGTTCGGACAATCGCCCGGGTGGTTCGGGTTCCGAGGGCCGACCAGGCGGTGTGGGGTCTGAAGGCCGACCAAATGGTTCGGATTCTGAAAGTCGCCGGGGTAGTGCCGGTTCGGAGAACCATTCAGATGGTCGCAGCGCCGAGGATCGCCTAGACGGGCGGGGGGCGGAGCATCGTCCGGATGGACAGAGCGATTCCAACGATTCCGGAGGTCAGGGCTCCAGAGGCCACGCGGGTGCCCCCGGTGGCCCGGATCAGCCGCACGCTCCCGGCGCCGAGAACGGCTCGGATACACCGGGTTCCGGCGACCGACCTGGTGATCCGGGCCACGGTGAACGGCAGGGCTCCGGAGAACATCCCGGCGGCCAGGGCGCCGGGGACCGGCATGGCGGGCCAGGTGGCCAGGACGACTCGTCCAGGCCTGGAACGACGAAAATCCCCGAGCAGCACGGAAACTCGTCGCATCCGGACGCGGCCGGAGCCCAGCACCCGTCCACCCCCGGACGCCCGCCCGCGCCACCGCAGGACGGCCATCAGCCGGGTGGGTCCTCCGCGCCAGGAGGCACGCCGCCACCGGGTGCCCCGCCCAGCGCCCCACCGCCCACCACGCAATCCGCCGCCGGAGCGAAACAGAAGCCACCACGCCGAGAGCGCAAGAAGAACGACAAGCCACGAAAGGCACCGAAATCAATGCTGATGCCTTCGCCGTCCGAGGCACCCGAACGAGCCGGACCCGACGAATCCGTCGATGTCCCTTTTGCTTTGGGAGCTTCGAACCAGGACCCCGAACCGGATAGCACAGCGCGATCGACCACGAGGAGAAGCGCAGATGGCTGACGAGCCCAAGAAGATCGACGACACGACCAAGACCTCGGCCAACGACTGGAAAGACCTGCATTCCAAGGCCGATAACGGCACGTTGTCGTTCGACACCGTCAAATTCGATCCCAAGGTCGTGCTCGCAGCCGCCCAACTGTGTCACGACATGATCGGAAAACTGAAGTGGTATCAGGACTTCATCACGAATAACAAGATGGCCAGCATGGATGATTGGTCCGACGAGACGGGCGGCATCCAGCTCACGCACCGATTCAATCAAAAGGGTCGAGACGTCCTGACCGCGATGGACACCATGAAAAAGATCATGGAGGACATGGGGGACACGTTCATCATCGCGGGCAAGAAATATCGCGACGCTGACGGCAAGTCGGCCGAGGGGATCGACAAGGTCGGCGACATGGGCAAGGTCGATCCCATGAAGCCGAAGAGCGATCCGCCGAAGGAGCCGCATCTTTCGAATACCAACAGCAACCCGGACAAGCTGAAGCCGCCCACCGGCGTCGATCCCGGCCAGCCGATCAGCGTCGAGGACGGCAGCGGCTGGGGCTGGGATCGGTTTCACACCTTCGGCCGCTCGTTGATCGGGCACGATTGGCGGACCTATGAGGCCGGTACCCGCTACAACTGGATCAGCGGACAGCTCAGCGGAGATCTCACCGATCTGAACGGCGCGCTGAAGCGCGTGACGTCCGAGATGTGGACCGGCCAGGGTGCGGACCAGGCCACCAAGGCGATTCAGCGATTCACCGAAAGCTCGATCACCTTCTCCAACAGCCTGATCAACCTCGGCAACGATCTGCTGTACTGCTCGAAGTGGCTCAACTACACGTTCAACAAGACTCCGGAGAAGACCTGGGACAACACCTACGCCTCGGATTGCGTGAAGCGGGATCGGCTCGGCGATTACCGGGGCCGGTACAAGGACACCTATCTGCCGGGCATCGAGGGCGCGGTCGCCGCGATGCCGCTGATCGCCGTGACCGGCACTGTTGCCGCACCGCCGCCGCCCGGCGACAACAAGGGCGACGGGAAAGGCGACAACAAGGGTGATGGAAAGGGCGACAACAAGGGTGATGGAAAGGGCGACAACAAGAACAAGGTCGATAAGGACAGTCCTGAATACAAGGCGGGTTACCAGGACGGTTACAAACAGGGCCTGAAAGATGGCGGTGGTAAGGGCGACGGCAGCGGCGGAAACGGTAACGGCGACGGCAAGGGCGACGGCAAGGGCGGACCCGGCGGTGGCGGAAACTCCGGCACCGGCGGCGGCGGTAACCCCGGCGACGTAGACAAGAACAGCCCCAACTACAAGGGCGGCTACGAGGACGGCCACAAGCAAGGTCTCGGCGACAGCAAGTCCGGCGGCATCGGCGGCCCCGGCGCCAGCGGACCGGGCGCCAGCGGCTCCGGGTCGAAAGGCGGCCCCGGTTCGAGTGGCAGCGGCTCGCCCGGCCCGAACACGCAGATCCCCGATTTGTCCAAGCTCGGTGCGGCCGACGAGGAGCGCAAATCGCCCGCGCCGAGCGGCTCGGTCGGCGGACCCGGCCTCGGTTCTACCGGCGGCCCGGGCGGCGGTTCCAGCGGCAGCCCCACCGGTAAGCCGATCGGTGGTCCGGGCTCCGCGTCGCCCGGACCCAAGATCAACCCGCCGATCCCGGGGCCGGGCAAGCCGGGTGGCAGCCCCGCCCCCGGCTCGCCGGAGGATCTGCTCAGCAAGCTCCTGCACGGGGAGAACCCGCTGAAGGATCTGAATCCGGAGGCGCTGAAGAAGATCGGGGCGGATCTGCTCGGTGGTCTGAGCCCGGATCTGCTGAAGAACATGAGCCCGGAGGCCTTGCAGAAGCTGGGTGCCGATCTGCTGCAAGGGTTGAGCCCGGACGAACTGAAGAAGCTGGGCTCCGACATCCTCGGCGGCATGAGCCCGGAACAGTTGAAGCACCTCAGCCCGGAAACCCTGAAGAACCTCAGCCCGGACGTGCTCAAGAACATCAGCCCCGAGACGCTGAAGAACCTCAATCCGGAAGCACTGCGGAACCTGAGCCCGGACACCATGCGCGATCTGGGGCGCAGCATCGCCCAGACCCCGGGCGGCGGGGACCTGCTCAAGCTGTTGACGGACGGATTGAACGGGCTCACCTCGACGATCGGCGACGTGGTCAAGACCGGCACCGAGGCGCTCGCCGGCCTTGCGCACAACGGGGCGCTCGGCATCCCCGGCCTCGGCGAACTCCAGCACATGGAGATGGCCGGTGGCAGCGGAGCGCCGACCGATCTCGCGTCGGCGCTCAGGCACGCGGCCGGCCTCCCGTCCGGGCCGGGCGGTCCCGGACCCGGCGGACCCGGCGGATCACACCCGCCGCTCACCACGCTGTCCGGTGGCCCGGTCGAATCGTCGAAGTTGTTCCCGCGGGCGGCGATTCAGGGCATCTCCGAAGCTCATCAGGTGCAGACCTCGCCGGCCGGAGCCGCTCCGGGCCCGATGGGTCCCGGACCTGGTCCCGGCGCGCAGGGCAGCGGGGAGTACAAGCGGCCCAAGTACCTCGACTCGGTGACCAATCTGGATAGCGCCCTCGGGCCGGACATCGAGCGGTCGAAGCCGGTGATCGAGCCGTGACGCAGCAATGGAAGTTCACCGCGCTCGAATTCATCGTCCTGTGCGAGCAGTATCGCGACGGCTCGCTGCCGACGCCGTTCCTGTTCGTCACCGACGAGGTGGTCATGGCCGATGAGCTGCAACGGCGTAAGCGGGTGGTCTGGGCAGACCTGCGGCGTCGGCTCGGCGGCTCGTTCGACGGCGCGATCGAGGTGCTGACCGCGCCCGAACTGTTTGTGCGCGTGCGCAGTTGGGACGAGCAGGCGGAGAGCAATTTGGCCAAGCAGTACCACCTGCACGCGGCGCGGGCAGGCGCGCACGGCTACCTCTTCGAACAGGCGCCCGGCCTGATCACCTACGACACCCCGGCGTTCACCGTCACCGAGTGTGATCCGCGCGCGCTGGCCGGTGCGGTGGTCGCCTCGCTCCCGCCGGTGGAAGCCGGTCGGCTGCCGGACATTCCGGTGATCACCGATCCGGCCGAGCACGAGGTGCCGACCTGGGGCAGCAGCTATATCCGGGACGAGCGGGAGGATTCGCCGGTCTATCAGACCCAGCAGTTCTTCCAGCGGCGCGCGGACTGCACCGGATCGATCATCGTGGTGCAGGGGCGCTCGAAGTACGGTCCGCGCGGCATTCACGAGACGAAGATGATGTGGCGCGACGTGGCCGACGACGGCCGGTACGTCATGTCGCTCGACGAAGCGCCGATCGCGGTCGCCACCGGTCAGCGGCAGCTGACCGAGCGGATCCAGCGGGATATCGACAATCTGATGCAGCGCCTGGAAACGCATTGGGAGACAGGGCGTCCCGACGACCGATACTGACCGTACGAGCAGAGACAGGAGGCGACGCCATGTCCGGTGAACGCAGGATCGAGGTGGACACCACGCGATTGCGCGGTGCCGCGGCCAAGATGGAGGAGGTCGGCAAGAAGACCGAGGACATCATGACCACATTGCGAAACAACTTGCAGGCCAGGGGGTTTCCGTTCGGCACCGACGACTACGGGGACAAGTTCACCAAAGGCGACAAGGGTTACACCAAGTCCGCGGAGAACCTGCTGACCGGTGGTGACAACATGACCGATTCGACGAAGAAGTTCAGCAAGGGCATGAACGGCGCCGCGGACAAGATGGACAACATGGATTCCGGGAATTCGTGAGGAGTGGCTGACTAGATGACCGATCCACACCAGCACCCTCCGGCCGAGGCCGGTGCCACGCCGGACGTCGCCTTCCGGCTCGGCGGCCTCGGTTCTTCGGGGGCGAATCCGGGCCCCGAGCTCTCCGATTCGCCGGTGCCGCAACCCGAACCGGAACCGGTCTCGGCCGAACCGACGGCCGAAGATCAGGCCGCCGAACTGGCCCAGCGAATCGCGCAGGAACTGGCGGTCGCCGGTCCCGAAGGCTGGCGGCGGATGGCGGCGGTTTTCGCGCTCACCGTCGCGGGCGGGGTGCGGACCGCCGTCTACTTCGACGAGGCCGACGGGGCCGTCCGGATCGAGCCGTCGGACGAGATCATGGAACTGGTCCGGTGGCAGCGCGAGGCCTCGGCCCCGCTCGGCGACGGACCCTGGTGGCGGCTGACGATGCAGTTCGACGTCAGCGGCCGGCTGGAACTCGACTACGACTACGGCGACGAGCCGTTCCCGGACGAGCACCTGCTGGTGCCCGAGGCGTATCTCGCCGATCTCCAGGCGTTTCCGCGCCGGCGGTTGCCGATGTGGCTGGCCGCCTACCTCGGCCACGAGAATCGGCAGTGGCGCTCGCCCCAGCAGGCGGCCGCGCAGGCTCGGGCCGACCGGGAGTCCGGTGTCGGCGCGACGCGGTCGGCGGACGACTTTCCGGTGCTGCCCGTGCTGTGGGCCCGATGGGCGACCATCGCGGCCACCTTCGTCGCCGTCGGTTCCGAGTGGGGTCCGCGGATCCAGCCCGCGCTCGGCATCTTCGAGGGCTCGGCGCGCAGCGGGTCCACGCTGTATGTGCTGCCCGGCGGCCGGGCCATTCTGTCCGGCGGCGTGTGGAATGCCCCGGAACTGGACGCCGCGTACAACGAGGGTGCGCCACATCCGGACCTGTACGCGGGCGCGCCGGAGTGGGTGGCCAACCAGGTGCTCAACCCGCGGGCGGCCCGCGGGTTGATGTCGTTCTGTTACTGGTGGGAGGACGACAGCTGGTATCGGGGTGACTCGCCGACCGCGGATCTGCTGAGTCCCGCCGTGCCGGGCATCTGGACCGACGAGACCGTGATCGACGTGGTGTGTGGCGTGCTCAGCGACGATCCGAGCGACGAACTGCGCACCGCCGCGGCGACATTGGTGGCCGCCGCGGAGGCGGGCGTGGTCACGCGCGACACGGTGACCGCACTGTTCACCGACCCGAACGACGACATCGACGGTGCTCTGTACCAGCTGTCGCTGGCGGGGTTGGTGACCAAGGTGCCGGCCGCACTGGCGCAGGATCACGCGCCGTCGCGCTAATGTGACCTCCATCACATCCGTTTGAGTGTGCCGTACCGGCATGGTCTCTGCTGGGTAGGAACTGAAATCCTTGTTGCTCGGCTGGATTCGAATGTGAGGGATTCGTTTGGCACCGCAGCAGTGTTCGGGTGTTGATGGGGCGGGGCCCGGAGAACTACGACTACGCATGTTGGGGCCGGTCGAGGTGTGGCTGGGGAATCGGCAGCTCGACATCGCGGCGCCACAGCTGCTGGCCGTACTCGCCATGCTCGCGGCCGAGCCGGGATCCACGCTGTCGACGACGCAGCTGGCCGCGCGCCTGTGGGCCGACCGGCCGCCGAAAACCGCGGCCAGCGTGCTGCGCAATCATGTGCTCGTGCTGCGTCGGCTGTTCGACGCGCACGGGCACGCGGGTGCCGGGAGCGAGTGGCTCGCTTCGACGCGCGGTGGGTATCGGCTGGACCTGCCGGTCGAGTTCGATGTCGTCGCGGTCGAGGAACTGATCGCGGCCGCCGAATCCGATCGCCGCTCGGGTTCGGTCGACGAGGCGGACGCCAAGCTCACCGTCGCACAGCAGATGTGGCGCGGGGATCCGCTGATCGGGCTGCCCGGGCCGTGGGCCGAGGGCGAGCGTGCCCGCTTGAGCCGGCTGCGCTTGGCCCTGTATGAGGTCGGGGTCACCGTCGCGCTGGATCTGGGGCGGTATTCGGTCGCCGTCGCGGAGTCGGAGGCGCTCATCGCGGCCGACCCGCATTGCGAGCGCTGGTACGAACTGCTGATGCTCGCGCTACACCGCAGCGGGCGGCGGGTCGAGGCGCTCGACGTGTATCGGAAAGCGCGCCGGGTGCTGGCCGACGAGCTAGGGCTCGAGCCCGGTCCGCAGCTGGCTCGGCTGCATCAGCAGATCCTGTCGGCGGAGGCGCCGGACGCGGGCGAAACCGCCGAGCTGTCCACCGCTGCAACGGATTCCGGTCCCCGGCGGATACCGGCGCAGTTGCCGCCCGATCTGGCCGACTTCGTCGGCCGCGAAGGCGTGGCGCACGAGCTGGCCGAGGTCTTGGACGCGGACTCCGACCACCGCCCGGTGATCGCCATCACCGGGCTGGGCGGTGTCGGAAAGACCACGCTCGCAGTGCATCTCGCGCATCGCGCGCGGAAGAACTATCCGGACGGCGCGTTGTATCTCGATCTCGGTGGGCTGGACGAACATCCGCGATCGGCCGACATGCTGCTGGCAGTCGCGTTCCGCTCGTTCGGCATCGAGGCGGCTGAGCTGCCGTCGGACCTGGCGGAACGAACCGCACTGTGGCGCAACCTGGTCGCGGGCAAGCGCATTCTGCTGGTGCTCGACAACGCGCGTGACGTCGAACAGCTCGCACCGTTGCTGCCCGGCTCCGGCACGGCGGCGGTGCTGGTCACCAGCCGTTCGAGCCTGGCGGAACTGTTCGATGCGCGACTTGTCCCGCTGGACGTCCTGACCCCGGACGAGGCGTGGTCGCTGTTGGAGCGCATGGTGTCGGTCCGGCGGCTGCGGGACGAGCCCGACGCGGCGCGCGCCATCCTGCGCGCGTGCGGGCATCTGCCGGTCTCGCTGCGCATCGTCGGTGCGCGACTGGCGAGCAGACCCACGTGGCGGCTCGCCGCGGTGGCCGAGCGCCTGGCCGACGAGCGCGGCCGCCTGGCCGAACTCTCGGTCGGCAACACGAGCGTGGAACTCGTGTTCCGGGAGAGTTACCGCCTGCTCACCCCCGAGGTCGCCCGCGTCTTCGTGCTCGCCGCGTTCTCCGACGCGCCCGATCTGTCGGTCGCCGCGATCGCCGCGCTGATCGACCGGGATCGGACCGAGACCGAGCGGCTGTGCGAAACGCTGGTCGACCTGGGCATGTTGCAGACGCCGGAGCGGAGTCGCTACCGGTATCACGACCTGCTGCGGCTGTTCGCCCGCGGTGTGGCCGATCCGGCGCAGCGGGCGGAATGGTCGGACGCCCTGCGCAGGCTGATCGACTTCTATCTGGCCAGCGCGAAAAACATTGTGGAACTGCGTGATCCGGGTGTCGGCACGGACTACTACGCCGCGACCTGCGTGGCCGGGCAGTCGTTCGCGGACGAACGGCAGTGTGCCGCATGGGCAAAGGCGGAACGGTTCGGGCTGGTCGCGCTCTATCGGCAGGTCGCCGAGGTGCCCGACGCCCGAACCCGCACGCTCGCCGTCGATCTCGCGCTCTCGCTGGCGGTGGGCGGCGACGCGGGCGAGCACCTGCCGCAGGTGGCGACCGTGCTGGACACGTTGAGCCGGGCCGCCGAGCAGGACAATGATCAGCAGACCATGGGCCGCGCGCAACTCGCCGCCGCGGTCGCCCGGTTGGTCGGCATGGGCGATCTGGACGCCGCGCGCGTCCTCCGGCAGGTGGGTGCGCTGCTGCGGGACCTAGGCGATCTGGCCGGCGCGGTCCTCGCCGAGCAGATGCTCGGCACCGCCATGGCGTACCAGGAGAACGTGGACGTCGCCGCGGAACACTTCCGGCGCGCCATCGAACTCGGACGCGAGGGCGGAAACCAGTGGAGCGAAGGCATGGGCTGGGCAACCCTCGCCCGCACCTACTGTGACGCCCGGCGCTGGCCGGAGGCCGCCGAATCCGCCGAACACGCTCTGTGTATCGCGCGGCTGGTCGGCAGCCTTCGGCTCGAGTCGATGGCCCTGCACGAGCTCGGCTTCGCGACGCTGCACCGCGGCGATCCGGTGACCGCCAGACAGCTGTGTGAGCAGGCGCTCGAGGTGGCCCGCCGGGACGGGCGCCGGCATCAGGAGGGTTGGGCGCTGGCCAGATTGGCCGAGGTCGCGCTCTACAGCGGCGACGCCGAGGCGGCGGTGCCGATCGCCGCGGAGGCCGTGCGGGCGCTCACCGAGGTCTCGGCCACCGTGCGCCGCCTGCGCGCGATGCGGGTGTACGGCCGCGCGCTGACCGCGGTCGGCCGCACCGACGAGGCCGAGCCGATCTTGCGGAAGGTCGCCCAGCTGAGCAAGCGCATCGGACTGGCCGGCCCCGACCGGTCGTCGCCGCGTCCGGTCAACGGCTCCTCCGCGTTGTTCGCGTTGTCGCGAAGCAAATAGCGGATTCGCGATGCGCGGAAACCTATCCGAAATCGGGGTTCCCTTAGGGAACTCAGAGTGCTACGTTCTTGGAGTCTCTTGAAGGAACTCTGAAAGGCATATCGAGATGAGCAAGGACTTCAGCGCCGACACCGCGTCGGCCGACCAGGTCGATTCCGTACCTCGCACCCTCGACCCGGAAGTGCGCCGAGTGCTCGACGGCGCACCGCACGCCCACCTCGCCAGCCTCCTGCCCGACGGCTCGCCGCACGCGATCCCGGTCTATGTCGGCACCGACGGGGACCATGTCGTCATCCTCACCGGTCCCGGCAGCCGTAAGGCCCGCAACCTGCGCCGCGATCCCCGCGTCGCGCTCTCGATGACCCCGGCGGAGAAGTTCTTTCAGCCGGTGATCATCCGTGGCAAGGTCGTCGAATGGCTGACCGGCGACGCCGCCTGGCCGATCATCGACCGCCTCGCGATGAAATACACCGGCAACCCGTACTCCCGTGATCTCGAGCGGGTCGTCGCCCGGATCGAACCCGACTACCAGAGCGCCGGCTGAAGCGTCTCCTCGCCGCCGCATCGAGCCGAATGTCGTTCAGCTGCCGGTGCTTTCCCGGATCTCCAGCGTGAACGGGATCTGAATGTCCTGGATGGCAAAGGTTTCGGTGCCTCGGCGGCGGAGCAGTTCGACCGCCGTGCTGGCGATGGCGGACTTGTCCGGCGCGATGGTGGTCAGCGACGGGACGCTGAACGCGCTCTCCTCGGTGTTGTCGAAGCCCACGATCGCCACATCCTCGGGGATGCGCATGCCCCGTTCGGCGACCCTGCGCATCGCGCCGAGGGCGAGCAGGTCGTTGAAGCAGAAGACCGCGTCGGGCGGTTCCGGCAGATCCAGGAGATGATCCATGGCCTCTGCGCCGTCGCGCCGGTGATACTCCAGCGCCGTCACGATCAACTCGCTCCGCTCGAGAATTCCGTTCTCGGCCAACGCCTCCCGATAGCCGAGGAGGCGAAGCGCGGCGGTGCCGCGGTGCGGGTTGTGGCCGATCGCCGCGATGCGCCGGCGGCCGATCCGGGCGAGGTGACCGACGGCGGTGCGGGCGGCACGCACGTTGTCGATGGCCACGTGGTCGAAGGGGACGTCGACGGCGTGCTCGCCGAGCAGCACCAGCGGGACCGCGGGGGACAGCTCGGCGAAGTCCGCGGCCTCGAGCGCCTGCGGGCTGACGATCGCCCCATCGATCAGGTAGGGGCCCATCGATGAGAGGGCGTCGCGTTCCTGGCCCCGGACGCCCTGGGTCTGTTCGATCAGCACACCCCACTCGTGCCGGTGGGCGGCGGTGATGACCAGGCCGGTCAGCTCGGCGAAGTACGGGATGCTCAGCTCCGGCAGCACCAGCGCGATGAACCCGGTCCGTCCCCGCCGCAGATTGCGCGCGCCACGGTGCGGCCGGTAGCCGGTCGCCTCCAGCGCCGCCAGCACCTTGCGCCGGTTCTCCGGTTTGACGAAGTCGTACCCGTTGACCACGTTCGATACCGTCTTGATGGAGACGCCGGCAAGTGTCGCAACATCTTTGAGCGTGGCGGCCACTGCGCTGCTCCTCCTCGCCATCGGCCCGATCCACGGAAACCGAACTACAACGGTTTTCTCCAAACTACTTACAACGTTGTTCCAACGTTGTAAAACTCATCTAACGCCTCGCACGGCAGCGAGGACCGGGTCGCGCTCCGGCCCTCGACGCCGGTGCCCTGGAGGAGTTACCGATGCCCGTCACCAAGACCCACGCGATCGTCGTCGCGGTCACCACCGCGGTCGGCCTCACCCTGTCCGGATGTGCGAAATCCGAGACGGATTCGTCCGCGCCGACCGGGGCCGGCCCCGCGGCGTCCGCGGCCGCGACTCAGCCGAGCGGGCAGTCGACCTGCACCCTGGCCCAGACCGGCTATCCGAAGATCGACCCGAAGACGGCGAAAATCGGCTTCTCCCAATCGGAGAAGGAGGCCAACCCGTTCCGGATCACCGAGACCGCGTCGATCAAGGCACAGGCCGCCGCGCTGGGCATCCCGTCCGGCAACCTGCTCGTCACCAATGCCCAGAGCGACCTGAACAAGCAGATCAGCGATATCAAGTCGCTGCTCGACCAGGGCGTGCAGGCGCTGATCGTGGCCCCGCTGAATTCGGACGGCCTGCAACCGGCGCTGGACGCGGCGAAGGCCAAGCAGGTTCCGGTCATCACCGTCGACCGCAAGGTGACCTCCCAACCCTGCACGGACTACCTGACTTTCATCGGTTCCGACTTCGTCGAGCAGGGCAGGCGCGCGGCCGATCAGATGATCCGGGTCACCGGCGGCCAGGGCAAGATCGCGATCCTGCTCGGCTCCTCCGGCAACAACGTCACCACCGACCGGACCAAGGGTTTCAAGGACCGGCTGGCAGGCACACCCGGGCTGACCATCGTCGCCGAGCAGACCGGCGACTTCGATCGGTCCAAGGGACTGTCGGTGATGGAGCAGCTGTTGCAGAGCCACCCGGACATCACCGCCGTCTACGCCGAGAACGACGAGATGGGTATCGGGGCGGTCAACGCGATCAAGGGTGCGGGCAAGAAACCCGGAACCGACATCAAGATCGTCTCGGTGGACGGCACGCACAACGCGGTGCAGCTCATCGTCGACGGTTCGTACAACGCGGTCATCGAGTCGAATCCGCGCTTCGGCCCGCTGGCTT
Source organism: Nocardia sp. NPDC006044 (assembly GCF_042871115.1). NCBI lineage: Bacteria > Bacillati > Actinomycetota > Actinomycetes > Mycobacteriales > Nocardiaceae > Nocardia > Nocardia sp. NPDC006044. The sequence goes on along the minus strand of NZ_JBIAID010000003.1, from coordinate 463,912 downwards.
TCCAGACATTGCAGCAGTTCCAGGACGGCGCCGCCATCCCGGCGACGGTGATCATATCCGACGACGAGTACGACGAGACGAACGCCGCCGCGAAGGCGGCCAACTCGTATTGATCACGCCGGCAAGCAGGTTCCGATGATCGAACCGGTCCTCGAGGTGGTCGAGGCGCGCAAGGAGTTCGGCGGCACCCGCGCGCTCGACGGCGTGAGTTTCGCCCTGCGCCCGGGTGAGGTGCATGCGCTGGTCGGGGAGAACGGTGCGGGCAAATCCACCCTGATCAAGGCGCTGACCGGCGTCTATCAGCTCGACGGCGGAGAGTTGCGCTATCGGGGCGAACCCGTCGTGTTCCCGACGCCGCTGCACGCGCAACGCGCGGGCATCTCCACGATCTACCAAGAGGTCGATCTCGTCCCGATGATGAGCATCGCGCACAACGTCTTTCTCGGGCGCGAACCGCGAAATCGGTGGGGGCTCATCGACCAGCGGAAGATGTTCCGGATGGCGGCCGAACTGCTGGCCGGATACGGCGTCGTCGACGATGTGCGCCGGCCGCTGCGCAGTCTCGGCGTCGGCGCGCAGCAGATGGTCGCGCTGGCCCGCGCGGTGTCGATCGACGCGCGGGTGGTCATCATGGACGAGCCGACCTCGGCGCTGGAGCCGCGCGAGGTGGAGACGCTGTTCGCGGTGATCGAGCGCCTGCACGAACGCGAGATCGCCGTGGTCTACGTCAGTCACCGGCTCGACGAGCTCTACCGAATCTGCAACCGGGTCACCGTCTTACGCGACGGCAAGCTGGTGCACACCGGGCCGCTGGCCGAACTCGAGCGGCTGCCGCTGATCGCCATGATGCTCGGCCGCGATATCGGCGAGCTCGAGGCACATGGCGCGACCAACTTCAGCGACGATCGGCACGCCACCGCCGAACAGGTGTTGCGCGCCGAGGATCTGGCCCGCAGGCATCGGCTCGCCGGTGTCTCGGTCTCCGCCCGTGCCGGTGAAATCGTCGGGCTGGCCGGGCTTCTGGGTTCCGGGCGCAGCGAGACCGCGCGCGCCATCTTCGGGGCGCTGCCGCTGGATCGGGGCACGGTCGTCGTCGGCGGCAAGTTGGTTCGATCCGGCAGCACGCCCGCGTCGATCGCGGCCGGGATCGCCATGCTGGCCGAGGATCGCCGGGTGGACGGGATCATTCCGGAGCTGTCGGTCCGGGAGAACATCGTGCTGGCGGCCTTGCCGCGGCTGTCCCGGTTCGGCTTGGTCAGCCGTGCGCGACAGGACCGGATCGTCGACACGTTCATCACCAGGCTGCGGATCAAGGTGGCCGGTCCGGAGCAGAAGGTATCCGAACTCTCGGGCGGGAATCAGCAGAAGGTCATGCTCGCGCGCTGGTTGTGCCTGCAGCCCAAGCTGTTACTGCTGGACGAGCCGACCCGCGGCATCGACGTCGGCGCCAAGCTCGAGGTGCAGGCGCTGATCGATGAACTCGCCGACGCGGGGCTGGCGGTCGTGCTCATCTCCTCGGAGTTGGAGGAGTTGCTCGACGGCGCCGACCGGCTGCTCATCCTGCGCGACGGGGCGACCGTCGGTGAACTCGCCGGCGATCAGCTCACCGAGGGCAATGTGCTGGCCGCGCTCGCCGAGGCGCCGGACGCCGTCGAAGCCGAAGGGGCGACGCATGATTGAGCAGGTGACGGTCCGGCGCCCACCCGCCTGGCGGGGCCGGGCCACGGTCTGGTTACAGGCCTACGGGGTGTACGCCGCGCTCGGCGGGCTGATCCTGTTCAATCTGGTGGCCACGTCGAACTTCTTGACGCTCACCAATTTACGCACCCAGCTGCTACAGGCCGCGCCGGTGATCATCGTGGCGCTCGGCATGGCGCTGGTGATCGGGACCGAGGGCATCGACCTGTCCGTCGGCGCGGTGATGGCGCTGGCCGCCGCCATGATTCCGCGATACCTCGGCTACGGGCCGGCGGCGGCGGTGCTCGTGGCGCTGCTGATCGGCTTGGCGGCGGGAGTTTTCAATGGAATTCTGGTGGCGCGCATCGGTATTCAACCCATCATCGCCACGTTGGCACTGCTGGTCGGTGGGCGCGGGCTGGCGCTGGTGATCGCGAACGGGCAGCTCGTCGACATCAAGAACGCGTCCTTCCTCACCCTGGGCTCCGGTGATCTCCTCGGCGTGCCGTTCAGCGTGCTGATCGCGGCGGTGCTCGCGATTGGCACCGGATTGCTCATTCGCCGAACGACATTCGGCCGCCAGCTGGTGGCGATCGGCGGCAACCGATCCGCGAGCGAGCTGGCGGGGCTGCCGGTCCGGCGGGTGCTGGTCACCGTCTACGCGATCTGCGGTGTGTTCGCCGGGCTGGCGGGGGTGCTGGCCACCGCCCGGCTGCACGCCAGCGATCCGGCCGATATCGGTCTGCTGATGGAGCTTTCGGCGATCACCGCGGTCGTCGTCGGCGGCACGCCGTTGACCGGCGGCAAGGTCAGGGTGGTCGGCACCGTGGCCGGCGCGTTGCTCATGCAATTGGTGCTGGCCACCCTGATCAAGCACGATCTGCCGTCTTCGACCGCGCAGATGGTGCAGGCGGTCATCATCGTCGCGGCCGTGTACGTCGCGCGGGAGCGGAACAGCCGATGAGCACTACGATCCGATCGGCCGATCGCCGGGCTCGCTCCGGCGCGCCCGCCGAGTCGGCTGTGCGCAGGAGCGCACGACTGCTCCTCGAGTTCTTGCAGAAGCAGCCCGCGGCGGTGGTTTTCGTCGTGGTGGCGGCGGTCGCCTGGGTGGCGCTGCCGCATTTCGGCAGCGTCACCGATATGCGCGATCTGGCGATGCAGAGTTCGTTCCTGGCGGTGATCGCGCTCGGCATGACCTTCGTGATCATCTCCGGTGGCATCGACCTGTCGGCGGGGTCGGTGTACGCGCTCGGCGGGGTGCTGGCCGCGTACGGATCACAGTGGGGGTTTCTGGCTGCGCTGTTGTTGCCGCTGGCGGTCTGCGGCCTGATCGGGATGATCAATGGGCTGCTGGTGGCGCGGACCGGGATGGCGCCGTTCATCGTCACGCTGGCGACCCTGCTCTTTGCCCGCGGGTTGTTGCTCGCCATCACCGACGAGGGCGCGACCACCTTCAAGATCGAGCGGGGGCAGGCGTTCCTGGAGATCGGCCGGGGGACACTGTTCGGGATCGGGTATCCGGTCTACCTGACGTTGATCCTGTTCGCGGCCGGGGCGGTGCTGCTGCGCCGGACGGCCTTCGGTCAGGTCGTGTTCGCGACCGGCGGGTCCGAACGGTCGGCCGTGCTCATGGGTTTGCCGGTGATCCGCACGAAAATCATGGTTTACACGCTCAGCGGGCTACTGGCCGGCTTCGCCGGGGCGATGACCGCGGCCTATCTGGAATCCGGGGTCACCGTGATCGGCGTGGGCACCGAGCTGGACGCGATCGCCGCGGTGGTGATCGGGGGAACGCTGCTCACCGGTGGGGCCGGCACGGTGATCGGCACCCTCTTCGGCGTTCTGTTGCGCAATGTCATCCAGGACATTATCAACGAGATCGGCACCCTGGACAGCAACTATCAGTCGGTGGTCAGCGGCGCGTTCCTGCTCGTGGTGGTCGTGTTGCAGCGGCTGCTCGGGTACGTGCGCCGGGAGTGAGATCGCCGGTCGCGGATCGCCCCTGTCGCCCGCCGTTGGCTTCTTTCTCGATAGCTGGGTAACATCTAGCAAACACAATCCGATAAGACGTCTGACCAGATTGGATCACGGTTAAGGAGACTGCAATGGACGTGAATAATCCCGAAGGCGCGCTCGTCTGGCTCGTCCTGCTCTCGCCACTGCTCGTCATCGGCGGGGCGTACGCGCTCATCAGCGGAATCGGCCGGGCACTCGGAATCGGCTGATCGGGGCATACCCCTATAACCCCCTACCCGCTGCCCCGCGGCGATGCCTGCGGTGGTGGCGGGTAGGGGTATGGCGGGCCGGCGCGGCTGGCCGGACCTGCGTATTTCGGCAAATGCTGTTCCTGCGCAGCATGTTTCAGGTCGCGTGGGCAGCCGATCGGCGCCGCCGGTATGCCGGAAACGTGTGGCAGGGTGATCGGCTATGAAAACGATCCTGATCACGGGGGCGACGTCGGGTATCGGTCTTGCCGCAGCACAGCAGTGCGCCGCAGGAGGTGATCGGCTGATCCTCGTCGGACGGAATCCGCGCAAGCTGGCCGACGCGGCGACCGCGGTGCGGGCCGCCGGGGCGGGCGGCGTGGACACCTTCGAATGCGATTTCGCCGCGCAGGCCTCGATTCGTCAGCTCGCCAAAAATGTGCTGGCGCACTACGACCGGCTGGACGTGCTGGCCAACAATGCGGGCGGTTATCACAAGCAGCGCACCGAGACCGAGGACGGCGTCGAGGCGACGTTCGGCGTCAATCACCTCGGCGGTTTTCTGCTCACCGAACTGCTCATCGATCTGATGGTGCGCAGCGCGCCGTCGCGGATCCTGTTCACCTCGTCGGTTCTGCATTTCGGCGCCACCCTGGACTTCGACGACCTCGGCTTCGAACAGGGGTACTCGGGCGAAAAGGCCTACAGCCGATCGAAGCTGGCGAATATCCTGTACGCCAGGGCATTGGCGCGCCGGGTCGAGGGAACCGGCGTGACGGTCAACGCCTTTCATCCCGGCGCGGTGGAAAGCGGGATCTGGGATTCGCTGCCGTGGTACGGGCAGCCGCTGATCGCGCTGGCCAAGCGCCTGTTCATGATCCCGGTCGGGGAAGGCGGGCGGGCGCTGACCTATCTCGCGACCGACCCGGAGGTGGCCGGGGTGAGCGGCGCCTATTTCCAGAAGAACCGCATCAAGACTCCATCGCGCCGGGCGCAGGACGACGCGCTCGGGCAGCGGTTGTGCGAGGTGAGCGCGACCATGGTCGAGCCATAGCGCGGCCGCTGTGCAGTCAACGACAACGCTGTCGGAAATCCCAAGCGACACATCAGGTTTGTCCTCGACTGATCTGCAGGAGGCAGAGGCTATGCAGCGTACGCGTTTCGAGTCGATCGGCTCGTACACGCCGGAAACCGTCCGTTCCACCGCGGAACTGATCGACAGCCTGGCGGTGCCGAGGTCGCTGGATCTGGAGCGGATAACCGGGATCAAGAATCGGCGGGTCTACGACGCGCATCCGGACCGCTACGAATCGTCGTTCGAATTGGCGCTGCGGGCCATCGACGATTGCCTGAGCCATTCCGACTACGCCGCGGACGAACTCGACATCGTCATCTCCGCGTCCATCACCCGCACCCGGGGCAAGGAAGTCTTCTGCTACGCGCCGGCCTTCGCGCTGATGCTCGGCAACGCGATCGGCGCGACCTCGGCCCGGCATTTCGATGTGTCGAACGCGTGCGCGGGAATGCTGACCGGAGTGCTGGTGCTGGACCGGATGATCAAGGCGGGGGTGGTGCGCAACGGTCTGGTGGTCAGCGGCGAACAGATCACGCCGATCGCGGAGACGGCGGTGCGGGAAATCAGCAAACCGTACGATCCGCAATTCGCCGCGCTGACCGTCGGTGACGCGGCGGTGGCCGTGGTGCTCGACGACCGCGGTGACGACCACGACGAAATCCATTACGTCGAATTGCTGACCGCCGCCGAAGGAGCCGAGCACTGCCTCGGCATGCCGAGCGACCGGACGGCGGGGATCGCGCTCTACACCGACAACCGGGCCATGCAGAACGAGGGCCGGTACCGGCAGGCGATCAACCGCATCGACACCTTCCTGCAAGAGACCGGCCGCACCTGGGCGGGCGAGAAATTCGACTACTGGATCCATCACCAGTTCAGCGCGCCGGTCATCGATTACCTCGGGCACCTGACCGAGCAGCATTTCGGCACGCCGATGCCGCAGGCCTTGAATGTGTTGCACGACTTCGGCAATACCGCGTCGACCTCACATTTCCTGGTGCTGCACGAGCATCTCGCGCAGCAGAAGATTCCCAAGGGATCGAAGATCCTGATGATTCCCGCGGCTTCCGGGCTCGTCTCCGGTCATCTGGCCGCGACTATTTCGCGTCTGGAGGCGTGAGTTATGGGTACTACGATTGTCGCGGCCGCGACCAATACCGATCTCGACACCGGCAGCTATTTCGAGCTGGCCACCCGTGCGGTCCGCAAGTGCCTGGCCGGTTCGGATGTCTCGGTGGACGAGGTCGGCATGCTGATCAACGTCGGCGTGTTCCGCGACCACAACATTTCCGAGCCGGCGGTGTCCGCGCTGATCCAGAAACGGATCGGCCTCGGCCTGGAGTATCAGCCCGGCCGGGTGCCCGCGTTCTCCTTCGATCTGATGCACGGCGCGACCGGGCTGTTGCACGCCGTCAACACCGCGGACTGCTTCCTGGCCAGCGGTGACGTGGAGTACGCGCTGGTCGTGGCGGGGGACACCCATCCGTCCACCCAGCGTTACGTCGAGGGGTTTCCGTACACCCCGGGGGCGGGCGCGCTGTTACTCGGCGGGTCGCCCACCGCCGGGGGCTTCTGCCCGTTGCACACGCGCGAGACCGCCGGACCGGCTGATCCCGCCGCCTGGGTAGACCTGGCCGCGGCCGGTCCGAACGGGCGCTCGGCCATGCGCATTCGGCACCGGGCGGAGGATCCGCTCGAGCTCGCGGCCGCCGCGGTCCGGGCCTGTGTGGCGGACGAGGGCCTCGACGATGACGATTTCGCCGAGGGGCGCGCGGTGTTGCTCGCGCCGGCGCCGACCGCGGGGTTCTCGGCTCGGCTGGCCGAAACCTTGGGCTTGCGCACGGAATCGGTGGTCGGTGTCGCTCCGGCGGTCGGCGATCCGTACACGGCGGCGCCGGTGCACGCGTACCTGAACGCGCGCGAATCCGGTGTGCTCGAGCACGCCGATTCGGTGCTGTTCCTGGCCGCCGACGAGGCCGCGGCCGCCTGCCTCGCCTACCACCCGCAGTCGGCGGCGGTCGCCACGGTGGGCGCGGGTGGCGTGGCGCGGCGCGAAAGTCGTTGATGTAAATCGTATTCCGTCATGGATGTCGGAATCGTGGCGGCGATCTTGTTGCCGGGATTCGATGACAGGCCAGCGGTCGGCGACCTACGCTATGGGCACCGGCTGGATCAATGGGCGTACGGATACGCCCCTGCTGCGACGATGCCGCATTTACAGCACCCCTTCGATGGTGCCCGTCACAGTCGGGTACACCTCGTCGATGAAGGGGGCTCAGGAATGCACCAGCAGATCTCGTCGCAGGGCGAGAAATGGTCGGAACTCGACCGATCCGCGGTCGGCCAGGCAATGGCCGTGCTGGGCGGCGCGAGCACGGTCGGCCTGGTGGCCGAATTGCTCGAGGCGGACGAGGCGGTGGTGCGCACGGCGGTCCGGCAGCTCGCCGCGGGGGCGTCGGCGCGGGCGATGTTCGACGATGTCGATCTCGCCGAACAGATCCTGCGCGATATCCCGGCGCAGATCCGCCGCGAACTGCACGCGCGGGCGGCGAAGCTGTTACACGACAAGGGTTTTCCGCCTGCCGCCATAGCCGACCAGTTGGTCGCGGCCGGTGCCGCGGACCATCCGTGGGCGGCGGTGGTGCTGCTCACCGCCGCGGCGGAGGCGTTGGCGAACGACCAGATCGACCGCGCGGTGGCGCGGCTGGAGCTGGCCTACCGGGCCACGCGCGACCCGGCCGACCGTGCCACCATCGCGATTCGCCTGGTGCGGGCCGAATGGCGGAGCAGTCCGTCGAACCGCACGCGGAACTACACGCGGATGCGCGCGGCCGTTCGCGCGGGGCGGGTGCCCACCTCGGGTTTGCCTGCCGTCGTCATGTTCCTGCTCTGGCACGGCCAGACCCAGCACGCGGATCAGGCGCTCGGACAACTGGATTGCGGTCCGCTCGACGAGGCGGCGCCGAAGGTCGACTTCCTGTGCGCGTGGCTGCGGTCCGCGCATCCGCCGCACGCGCAACGCCATCCGCGCCTGCTGGCCGCCCGCGCGCGGCGGCACTCGGCGATGGCGCTGCAGCTGTCTCCGCATCTGCTCGGCGCGGAGCTGCTGACCAGCCTGTTCACCGGATGGCCGCAGGCCGAAACGGTCACTCTGGCACAGCGTTTGCTCACCGGCCATCGGCTCGCGGCGGGCACGGTGGAAACCCTTGCGGCAGCGGTACATTGCCTGATCTACACCGATCAGCTCGATATCGCGGCGGCCTGGTGCGACTCGCTGCTGGCCGAGGCGGAGGCGCGGCGGGCCCCGACCTGGCAGTCGATCTTCACCGGGCTGCGCGCGGAAACGATGCTGCGCAAGGGCAATGCGCGGGCCGCGGCCGAGGACGCGGTGTTCGCGCTGAAGCATGTGCCTGCCGAACAGCTCGGGGTCTGGATCGGGACACCGATCGCGGCGCTGGTGCGCGCGCTCACCCTCGCCGGCAAGCACGCGGGCGCCGAGGCGCAACTCCGAAGACCCGTGCCGCGTGCGCTGTTCGAGTCCCGGTTCGGCCTGCCCTACCTGCACGCCCGTGGCCATCACTACCTCGCCGTCGACAACGCCGGCGAGGCGCTGCGCACCTTCCGCCGCTGTGGCCACCTGATGCGTCGCTGGCACATGGATTTTCCCTGGCTGGTCGCCTGGCGCAACGACGTCGCCGCCGCCCATCTCGCGCTCGGCGAGCACGGGCACGCCCGCGCCGTCGCCCACCGCCATCTCGACCTGCTCGGCGCCGCGAGCCAGCACCGCACCGGCGGCGTATCGCTGCGCATGCTCGCCGCGACCGCCGACCGCTATCAGCGCGTCCGGCTACTCCGCGCCGCCACCGCGATCGCCCGCTCCGGCGGCTGCGACCTCGAATTGGCCACCGCCCTCGGCGAACTCGGCGCCGCCCACCGAGCCGTCGGCGACCACGACAAAGCCCGCCTGCTGACCCGCGAGGCCATCCGCCTGGCCGAGTCCTGCGGGGCCGACGCCCTCCTGCGCGCCCTCCTCGGCGACCGTGCCCAGCGCCCTACCCCGCCCCGCCCCCGCTTGCGCCCCCACCCCAACGCCCTCGACACCCTCAGCCCCGCCGAACGCCGCGTAGCCGAACTGGCCGCCCACGGCAAACGCAACCGCGACATAGCCGCCACCCTCGACATCACCACCAGCACCGTCGAACAACACCTGACCCGCGTCTACCGCAAACTGGAAATAGCCCGCCGCACCGAACTAACCTTCGTCCTCACCCCCACCGGAGTCCCCGCGACCGGATAATCCCGCGCAGGCCGGCGGCTTGGCCGCGCTGCCTGCCGCCACAACACCGCTACCTGAACAACCCCGCTCGGCCCGCCATGCAGTCGATCCGGCCTCGATATCGCAGTGGTCCAGAGTCGGCCACCTCCGCAGACGTAGCGGATTACCGCCGCTCCTCACCGGAGTCATTGAGCTGAAGTCGATTCCGGACCTTCGCGACGTGCGGGCGTTGCAACGGCCAGCGCAGGGCGATGACCGACAGAACGTCGTCGATAAGCGGGAGGTCTGCCCCCAAAAAAATGCCGGACTCGGCGGGTCGATGAGCTCTTCGCAGCTGTTGAGCAGCAGGCTGCATCCTGTCTCGTCCAGGACGCCGACCTGATCGGCGACGGTGTGGCGGCCGATGCGCGAACCAACCACGATTCGTCGGTCTGCGTTCGAGAAGTTGCCGGCGGCGGTGAAGGGGCTTCGCCGCCGCCGACGGAGCTGGGTTGGGGGTGGTTAGGTGGGGCGGGAGAGGGTGTGGATTTCGTGGAGGAGGGCTTTCAGGAGGCGGGTGGGGAGGTCTTCGCCGAAGCGGGTGGTGTCGGCGGTGACGTGGACGCTGAGGCCTTGGCCGCGGCGGTCGTCGAGGAGTTCTACGCGGACGGGGAGGCTGGTGTGGTCGCGCATGTCTTCTTCGGCGGCGATGAGGCCGGCGGCGAGGAGTTCGTCGCGGGGGTGGAAGTGGACGTAGTTGAACATGACGTGGTAGGGGTCGCCGCCGAGGAGTTTGCGGACCTCGGAGTGGGGGAAGCGGCGGTGGGTGAGGAGGCGGTTCTCCGCGTCGAATGCGCGGCGGGCGGCGGCTTGCCAGTCGCGGCCGGACAGTTCGAGACGCAGCGGCAGCTGGTTGAGGAACAGGCCGAGGGTGACGTCGGAGCCTGCGCGTTCGGGCCGGCCGTTGAGTAGCAGCCCGACCACCGGGGCGTCGGTATGCCACACCGTGCCGATCGCCGCGCAATTGGCCGCCAGCAGCAGGCTTTTCAGCGGCAGGCCCCACTGCGCGGACAACTCCTCCAGGCGGCGGGCGTCGTCGGCGGGCACGGCTGCACTTACCTTGCGATGCACCGGGATTCCGGTACCGGGCTCGGGGACGGCGCCGAGGAGTTCCCGGAACAGATCTGCGGAGTCGGTCGCCCGCATGGCTTCGCGTTCGAGCCGGATGAACTCCGAATACGGCACCGGCTCCGGGAATTCCGGCGGTTCGCCGTCCAGCAGACCGGCGTACGTGCGGACCAGCTCGTTGCAGAACACCGCCTCGCTCCACCCGTCGAGGATCGCGTGATGGAACGAGTAGGACAGCGCGAAGGTGTCGGCGCCGGTGGCGGCGGCGTGCACGCGGATCAGCGGCGCGGTCTCCGGATCGAACGGCTGCCCGAGCTCGGCCATGATCTGTTCGTACCGTTGGGTTTTCCCGGTGTCGTCGAGACCTCGGTGATCGGCGGTGGTCAGCGGGATCGGCGCGGCCCGCTGCACCAGCTGCATCGGCTCGCTGAAGCCGGCCAGGTCGAATCGCGTGCGCAGCACCGGATGCCGCGCGGACAGCAGATCCAGCGCCTGCCGCAACACCGCGGCATCCAGCGGGCGCAGCACGGTGCGGGAGACCACGTCCAGATAGAAAGCACCGTCGCTCATGAGGCTTTCGTGAATGAGCCCGAGCTGCAGCCGCGCTGCGGGATAAGCCTGTTCGACATCATCGGGCAGTCGTGCGCGATCCAGTAGCGACAGCAGATCATCGGCGCCCGCCGGGGACGCGGCGGAGGTGCCGAGCGCCGCGCAGGCCCCGCGCGGGGTCGGATTGCGGAACAGATCGATCAGGGTCAGCGCCAGCCCTTGCTCCTGCGCCGCGCCGAGCACCTTGAGCGCGAGCAGCGAATCACCACCGAGCGAGAAGAAGTCGTCGTCCGGTCCGACGTGGTCGACCTGCAACACCTCCTGCCAAATGGCGGCGAACACGTCCTCGGGCGCCGCAATGCTGTCGTTCATCGAGAAATCCTTCCGTAGCGTGGTCACAGCTGCCCCAGCTCTGCCGCGGTGACTGTGCGGGTGTGTGCCGGTGCGTCCGGCGCGGCCGGAAAGTCGAATCGGTAGCGCAGGGTCGACTCGACTTGCTTTGCGATGACGGCCAATTCGCCGATGTCGTGCGCCTCGCCCATCACGATGTCCATCTCCCTGGTCTCCACCCCGCCCGGCAGCGCGGTGCCCGGCCGGACGTACGGCCGGTGCAGGGTGACGCCGGGCAGCGCCTTGATGTCGTCCACGCCCTCGATGGCCACCAGCGTGGCGGCCCGGCGCGGTGCCGGGTGGAACAGCTGGTAGTAGGCCCGTCCCTGGTAAACCGCTGGCAGACTGCACGATTCGCCGATCGCCACCCGCCCGGCCAACTCGATCAGATCCAATCCCAGTGCGCGCCGGGCGAGTTCGTTGATGCCGCCGCCGAGTCGCCCGTTGACCTCGATCAGCCGCGGCCCCCGCGGGGTGAGCTTGACCTCGGTGTGGGTCAGGCCGGTGACCACGCCGAGCGCCTCGACGGCCTGCCTGGCCAGCGTGCGCACCTGCTCGTCCTCGTCCGGGGCGAGCGGCGACGGCCAGAACCGCCCGGTCTCGCGGAACGGCGGCACCATCGGAAACTTGCCGGTGACCGCCAGATCCCGGATCTCGCCGTGCTGCACGACGCTCTCGATCGAGACGTAATCACCGAACGGCGCGCAATCCCGGCCGACCAGGTACTCCTCGAGCACGAGCGTGCCGCCGGCGACCAGACCGGGCCGGGACTGCGCGAGCAGCGTCCGGGTCAGCTCGAGCCCGGTGTCCGCGTCATCGATGTAGAAGGTGTTGCGGCTGCCGCCGCCGTGTACCGGCTTGAGCACGGCGGGCAGCCCGGTCGCGGCGACGGCGGCCGGCCAGTCCGACTCCGCATCGATCCGGTGACAGCGCACGGCGTCGACACCCGCGCGCCGCAACGCTTCTCGCTGCTCCCACTTGTCGGTCAGCGCGGCGAAGGTCCGCCGATCGTGGAACGGCAGTCCGAGCGCGTCGGCCAGCTCGACCGCGAGCCCGAGACCGCGTTCGGTGTAGGTGACCACACCGTCGGGTTTGTGCGCCCGTGCGGCGTCGGCGGCATGGGCGATCGACTCCGCCCACAGCACCGAACCGAATTGGGACAGTAGGGGTTCCATCGTGCGGGTGTGCTCGTTCGGCTCGGCGACGAAGACACAGTTCGCCCACCCCGCCAGCCCGACCGCGATGTCGCCGGGGTGTGCGGCGCCCTCGTCGTACGCGACCACCAGGGTCGGACGTGCGCCGCTCATAGCTCGACGACCGTGACGGCCCGGCCCGTGTCCGGAACCGAGGCGGCGGGCCCGTCCAGCGCGGCCGCCAGATCGGCGATGCAGGCGTGCGCGTAGATCTGCGCGATGACCAGCGTCGGATAGTGCCGCCGCAGGCGCGCGAACACGGTGAGCGCCTTGAACGAATCCCCGCCGATCTCCATGAACCGCTCGTCTCGCCCGATGTCGGCGCGGCCGAGCACCTCGCTCCACAGCCGGGCGATCAGCTGTTCGGTGGGGGTACGTGGCGGATCGATCGCGCGGGCGGGGGCCGGATCGGCGAGCGCGTGCAGGGCGGTGAAGTCGGCCTTGCCGTTCGGCGTGACCGGGATGTGCGGCACCGGCACGATGCGGCTCGGCACCAACGCCGAGGGGAGCGTGGCGCGCAGCGTTCGAATCAGTTCTGCCGGTTGCACAGTGCCGACCACGTAGGCGACCAGTTCGAGCGGCTGCTCCGGTTGCGCGCGCTCCCCGGTGACCACCGCCTGCCGCACGCCGGGCGAATCCAGCAGCGCGACTTCGACTTCGCCCGGCTCGACCCGGTTGCCGCGGATCTTGATCTGCCGGTCGGCCCGCCCGAGATAGTCGAGCGTGCCGCCGGGTTCGCGGATCACCAGGTCGTCGGTGCAGTAGAAGCGGTCACCGGAGGCGTCGAGCCGGAGGAATTTGGCGTCGGTGCGCGCGGGGTCGCCGAGGTAGCCCAGGGCGACGCACTCGCCGCCGAGGTACAACGTGCCGGGGGTGCCGTCCGGCACCTGGCCGAGGTCGTGGTCGAGAACGACGCCGCGCACGCCGTTGAGCGGCGTGCCGACCGGCACTCGGGGGCGCTCCGCGTCGGCGGCGGTGACCCGGTGCATGGTCGCCAGGATGGTGGCCTCGGACGGGCCGTATCCGTTGTGCACCTCCAGGTCTGGGCGAGCCCGCAGGATCGCGGCGGCCAGGCGCGGCGGAAAGGCCTCGCCGGCGACCACCAGCACGCGCCTCGGTAGCAGCGCGGCGAGATTGCCCTCGGCGGCCAGGGCCTCGAGCTGAGACGGGGTGTAGGTGAGGCAGTCGACCGGATGCGCGGCCAGGTCCGCGGCCAGCGCGATCGGGTCGAGGGTTGTGTCCCTGGGGTATACATCGAGCCGCGCCCCGGACAGCAGTGCGCCGTACACCGACACCTTGCCGAGGTCGGCGGCGAAAGTCGTAGCGAGGCCGAAGCTTTCCATCGATCGGACACTCACTCGCTCCCAGAACGCCGCGCAGTAGTTGAGCAAGGCGCGATGCGATACCTGGACCGCCTTCGGCGTGCCGGTCGAGCCGGACGTGCACACCAGGTAAGCGACATCGTCGCGGTCGAGCCCCGCTGCGATATCCAGGTTTTCGGTGGACGGCTCGTCGCTCAGCACATGCACGGGCAGGCCGTCGGCGGGCAGCCGCGACCGGTTTCGAGCGTCGGTGAGCACCGCCCGCGCCCGGGTGGTGTCGAGCAGCGAGCGCAGGCGTGGCTCGGGATCGGTCGCCTCGAGCTGGACGTACGCGGCGCCCACCGCCCACGCCCCGAGCACTCCGGCCATGCAGCGCACGGATCGATCCATCAGTGTGGCAACGACATCGCCGCGGCCGATGCCTTCGCCGCGCAGCCAGGCGGCCACTGCGGCCGCGTGGGCGGCGAGTTCGCGGTAGGTGAGTTGTACTTCGACCTGCCGCAAGGCCGGACGATCCGGCAGGTCGGCGGCGAGGCGCGCGAAGGCGTGTGCGGCGGTCGGGGACTGTCGTAAGGCGACAGACGTTGTCGGCATGGGAAACTCGATTCGTTCCGGGGAAGTTCAGTGCGACGCGGCGGCCGAACGAGTGGTCTCGATCAGCTCGGCCAGCGCCGCTACGGTCGGGGTGCGGAAGTAGGTCTTGAGCGAGAGCTGGACCGCGAAGCGTTCTTCCAGCGCGGTGAACAGGCGAAGCGCGGTGTGGCTGGTCCAGTTGTCCAGCTCGTCGAACCGGCGCTCGCCGGTGATCGCCTCGGGCGGTAGATCGGTGACCGTGGAAATCATGTGGGCCAGTTCTGTTTTCAGGTCAGGCATGGGGCTTCATCGATTCTTCGGTGTGGATCGAGATCCACGCGGGGGACAGTGCCGGACGCGGGTCGAGGTGCAGCACGCGCCGGACGGTGCCGTCGGGGTCGGGATCCCGTTGGGCCGGAACGAAACCGGCGTCGGCGAGGAATCTCTCCGCCGGTCCGTTGCGGCCGGTGCCGCGGAAGGCCGCCTCGAGCCGCAGTACACCGGTCGCGGCCGCTTCGTCGATCACGGTCTGTAGCACCGCGAATTCGATGCCGCGCGCGAACACCCGGCAGCTCATCACCGCGTTCTCGATCAGCCAGTGATCGGTGTGTTTGGCGATCCACAGCGCCCCCACAATGCCCTCGCGGCCGAACCGATCGGCGACCTCGAACCCGAGCACCGCGTGGTCGGGGGAGTCGGCCATGCGGCCGGTCTGCTGCGCCGAATGCGCGCGCCCGACGAGATTGAATTGATTGGTGCGCCCGCCGAGTTGCACGATGCGCGGCAGCAGGTACTCGTCGGCCCGGCGGACGGTGACCTCGATGCCGAGTTCGCTCAGGTAGCCGTCGAGGGCGGAGTGCCCGCGCGTCCACTCCTGCCGATGCACCCTGGCGCGGTACAGCTCGGTGCGTTCCCGGTCGGTGTCGGTCGTCGTGAGCACGGTGAAGTGATCGCCGGCCAGCAGCGTGCCGAGGTGCCCGGCCGGATCGCCGCTCATCGGCACGACGGTGACCTGCGGCAGCGAGCGGGCGACGAGCTGACATTCGAACGGCGAGTCGTCGGCGAAGACCAGGCTGTCGAGTCCGAGGTTCAATTCGGCGGCGAGCGCCGTGAGATTCGCGTCCTTGGGTTCCCAGTTCGCCTTGACCGCGACGAAATCCGCGGCGCGGACCAGCATTTCGGGATGCTCGGCGAGCACCTGGGTCACCAGGTCCGGATCGTTCTTGCTGGCCACCGCGAGCAGCACACCCTGATCGCGCAGCGCGAGCGCGGCCCGTTGCAGCTCGGTATAGGCATTGCCCGGATACAGCGAACCCAGCTCGATGTTCTCCGGCCCGTCGTCGCCGAGCACGCCGCCCCACAGGGTGTTGTCCAAGTCCAGCACCAGGCACTTTTTCGAGCGGCCGGTGAGCGCGCTCGCGTACCCGGCCACCTGGCCGGCGAAGAGTTGCTCGACTGCCGGCGACCAGGCCATGCTGCCGAAGCGATAGAGCCGGTCGTCGCGCAGCGGGACGGCGGCGTCGGCGAGCAGCATCTCCAGGTCGAGCACGCCGACGCCGTCGAGGCGGTCGGCGAGTTCGAGCAGGCCGCTGTTGAGTTCGCGCCAGGCCCGGCCGAGCCGTGCGCGCGAGCGGTAGGCGTTGACGGTCCGCCAGCGCGGCTGCGGCAGCGGGACGGTGTGCACGAGAACTGTTCCGGTGGTGCGGGTCGCGAAGTCCGACAGAGCAGCGCCGAACAGGTCCAGGCGTTGTTCCAGGAGGTCGCGAACGGCGTCGAGATCCGCGGTGGGGGCGTCGCGGGGCAGGAACAGCTCGTCATGGATCGGGCACACGGTGAGATCGGGCGCGGAGCGCGCCAGCGCCGAATCCGGATCACTGAGCTGCATGAGCAGCTGATCCGGTGGGATCAGCTGGAATTCGGCGTCGATCCCCGCCGCGAGCAGCGAAATCCGCAGCAGCGGAACCACATTGTCGGCGGTGAAGGAGGCGGCGACAGCCACCCGCAGCGGGTAGGGCTTCGTGCCGGGCCTGGTCACCAGGGTGGGATCGATGCGTCCGAGCAGTCGCCCCGCCTCCCGCGCGGTGCCGATGTCGGGGGTGTGTGCCAGCGCGGACGCCAGCGTCGGATCGGGTTCGGCGCCCGGCTCGGTCAGCCGCCGGGCGCGGTCGAGTAGGTCGTTCACGACCGTCCTCTCTTTCGTTGTCGATCAGATGCGGAGCAGCGTGCAGGCCCAATGCATGCCGGTGCCCATGCTCAGCAGGGCGACGGTGTCACCGGTGACGAGTTCGCCGGTGGCCAGCAGCCGCTCCAGGCTCAGGAGTTGATCGGCCGGGCCGAAATGCCCGTGGTCACGGGCGATCTCGAGATTCGTGCGGTCGAGCGGTATGCCGAGCGCCTTCGCGAGATCGGCGAACGCACCGCCGTTGTCGTGCAGATACAGCACCCGTTCGATCGAGCCGATCGCGACATCCGCACTCGCGCAAGCGCGTTCGACGACATCACGATTTCGGGCGTGCAGTTGGTCGACGAAGGCCAATGCGGCGCCGCCGTTTCCGTCGAAGAAGGTGTCCATGCGGTCGATCAACGGAGGAATGGCGGGCCGTTCGGCACCGGTAAACGGGTGCGCGGCGCCACCCGCCTCCATCCGCATGAAGTCCGCGTAGCGGCCGTCGGTGACGACCTCGGTCGCCAGCCATCGGCACGACGGGTGGTCGCGCCGCAGCACCGCGGCCGCGGCGCCGTCCGAGCTGAGCGACGTGCTCGTTTCGACCCGGTCCCAATAGGATTCGGCGATGCGGTTGGCGGCGATGACCAGTGCGGTCCGGTATCGAGGGTGGGTGGCGAACTTGCCGGCGACGACGTCGAAGGCCGCGACGCCGCTACCGCAGGCTTGACTGAGCAGCATCGCCTCCGCGTGCCGGGCATCGAGGCGGCCCGTCACCGCGGCGGCGGCGTCCCAGTACAGATACTCGGCGATATCGGTGATCGCCAGGATCACCAGATCGACCTCGTCGGCCTCGACACCGGCGCGCCGCAGGGCGGTCTCTCCCGCTCGGACGGCCAGATCGGTCAGTCCGGTCTCCTCCGGTGCGCGATGCAGGCGGCGATAACCCCACTGCCGCACCTTCGCGTCGTCGGTGATGCCGTTGGCCGCCAGCTCGTCGAGCGGGACCGGCGTGCCCAGCGCGTAGCCGATGGCCATGATTCCCAATGACATTCGTCGTCCCTCCGCTGCGACTAGCGCACGCCGTTGATGTCCTCGGTGCTCACCGCGAACCGGCCGGTCGCCCACGCGAGCGCGCGCCCGAACTGGTCGAAACTGGTGCGATTGATGTTGTCCAGGTTGTCGCAGGCCTGGTGGTAGCAGCGGTCGAGCATCTCGCCCTCGACACCGCCGAACATCTGCACCCAATCCGCCTTCTTGACCGTGTCGGCGCCGCCGTTGACGCCGCCCGCCGGAATGCCCGCGTCGATGAACGGGGAATGGTCGGAGCGGCCGTCCAGGATCAGCCCGACGGTGGGCAGATTCCGCTCGGCGAAGTATCCGTTGATCAGGGCGGAGATCTGATCGGAGCCGGCCGGTCCCTGGCCGTTCGCGGTCTTGCCGTTGTAGACCTGACGGGCGAAGTTGGGCGAGCCGATCATTTCCGCGTTCAGATAGAGGGCGGTGTTCTTGCGCTGCTCGGGGGAGAGCCGATCGACGTAGAACTGCGAGCCCGCCAGACCCTTCTCCTCGGCGGCCCACCAGGCGAACCGCACCTTGTTGCGGACCTGATCGCGGTACGGGGCCAGGCGCAGCGCCGTCTCCAGGTTGACCGCGGCGACGGAGCCGTTGTCGTTGATCCCGGGACCGGTGTCGACGGAGTCCAGGTGTGCGCCGACCACGATCATGTTGTCCGCGCGGCCGGTGGGGGTGTCGGCGATGAGGTTGAAAGTGTTGGTTTGGATTTCGGCGCCGCGCAGGTCGAGGGTGAGCTGCACCGGGCCGGCCGCGACCTCGCCGATCAACTGCTCGGCCTCGCCGCGGGCCAGGGTGGCGGTGGGGATGCGCGCGTCGGTGGGCGGGACCATCCGGTAGCGCAGATTGAGCGTCGGGTTCGGGGTGTCGCCGTTCATCAGCATCGCCGCCGCGCCGACTTCGGCGGCCACCAGCTGCTTTTGGGTGATGAAGCAGTCGCCCACCCGGACCAGCACGATCTTGCCGCGCACATCGCTGTTCGCGTAATCGTCAGCGCTGCAACCGGTGTCCTTACCGGTGGGCAGGCTCAGGGCGGCGTTCAGGCCGCCGTTCGGCGTGGGCCGGGAGAATCGAGCGATCACCGGGTGCAGCGGGCGGGCCTGCGGCGCGGTCACCGAGCCGGTCTCGGCCTGAATGTCGTAGTCGGGGAAGCTGAATTGCTGCCGCGTCACCTGGTATCCGGCGGCGGTGAGCCGCGCGGCCAGATACTGCGCGCTCGCCTCGTAGGCGGGCGAGCCGGACAGCCGGTTCCCGCCGAGGGCCATGGTCACCCCGGAGATCGCGGTGAGGTGCTGCCACGCTCCGTCGCCGGAGACCTCGTTCGCGAGCCGGTCGGCGAGTGCGCGATCGCCGGGGTCCGCGGCGGCGGAGATGGCTTGCGCGCCGAGCAACGCCGCCGCCGTCAGCACTACGAGGCCTTTCCAGGTGAAGTGCCTGCGCCGCAGCCGGATTCGGCCTGACATTTTCCTCATCGGGTAACTCCTGTTTTCTGGTGAATCATTGGTGCGGGCGTGGCCGAGGCCGCGCCGAAGGCTTCCGCGAGCGCGAGAATCCGGTCGGGAGTGAACAATTCGCCGCTGTAGCGCCACTGCACCCGGATCCGGTCGGCGACGAGCATGGGGTAGACCTCGATGGCGCAGGGTCTCGGCATGTCGTCGGGGCGGTCCTGGCCGACGAGTTCGTTGTCGGCGTTGGTGAGTGCTTTGGCCGGGTCTTCGGCTGCGGACAAGAATTCGGGGGTGCCCCAGAAGGAGAACTGCACCGTGGGGGTGCCTATCCGATCCAGTGCGGTGCGGATCGCGGCGTCGGGGTGGAACCTGCGCAGGGGCTCGAAGTCGAAGCCGCGCCCGGGAATCGAGCGGAGCTGTTCGGCGACGAAGGCGGCGTGATCGGCAGGCGTGCGGCGACCGGGGAGGCCGAGGGCGAACGGGTAGGTGGTGTTGAAGTAACCGACGGTGCGGCCGAGGTCGAGATCGTCGAACAGGTCCTCGCGGCCGTGGCCGACCAGTTGGACGGCGATCTCGCCGCCGCGTACGTTCAGCCAGTGCTGGATGGCGGCGGCGAGGGCGGCCAGCAGCTGTTCGGCTCGGCTGAGACCTGGAACCTGTTCTGGGGCTGGGAATTCGGTGACCAACTCGCCGGTGTTGCCCTCTACGCCGAAGGACTCGGTGTCGGCGAGACGTAGTTGGGTCGCCTCGCCCCACGAGCGGTCCAGCCAGTAGCTGGCGTCGAAGGTGTTCGGGGCGGTGCGGACCAAGTGAGCCAGTCGGCGGGCCCACTCGAAGTAGCTGGAGCTCGATGCGGGGAGTTCGGCGGTGCTCGTTCCGGCGAGCAGTGCCGAAAGGTCCTCCGTCACCACGTTCCACGAGTAGAGGTCGACCATGGTGTGGTGGATCACCAGCACGAGTTGGTCGTGGTGGCCCGGCGGGGTGCGGAAGATGCCCGCTCGGCAGACGGGGCCGTCGGACAGGTTCAGCGTGCGGTGCAGTGTGGTTGCCGTGTTGTGCACCAGGGTCGGGAGGTCGGCGGGATCGGCTGTGGTGAGGTCGAATTCGGTGACCTCGGGTAGAGCGCCGTCGGGTAGCAGCTGCCATTTGCCCGCGACGGTGCGCAGCTGGGCGCGTAAGGCGGGGTGGCGGAGAGCCAGATCCCGTACGCCGCGTTCGATGGTGTCGGTGTCGATGTTGTGCCGCAAGGTGTAGCGCACGCCGTGGTTCCAGTGGTCCGGGGTTGGTACGCCACGGGCGAGGAACTCCAGCTGGGGTGGGGTCGGGTCGGCCGTGTACTCGTCCGGTCGGATCGAAGACGCGTTGCCGGAAGCGGTTTCGGCCGGGCTGATTTCGCGCTCGGTGATCGTGGCGGCGACGGCCGCGATCGTCCGGAGTTGGAGAATGTAGCGCGGCCGCAAGGGGATGCCGTCGGTGCCCGCGTCGGCGGCGATGGCGATCGCGGAGATCGAGTCGCCGCCCAGGTCGAAGAAGTCGTCCTCGATCCCGATTCGGTCGCGGCGCAGATAGTGGGACCACAGCGCGAATAGTCGTTGCTGCAGGGCGGTATTCGGTGCCGCGTAGGCGGCGGTCGTCTGTGTGCTGGTGCTGAGCTGTGCCGGTCGGCGACGGGGCGTCGATGCGATACCGGTCGACAAGGCGCGTACCGGTGTCTCCGGTGCCAGAGACACCAGGCGATCCAGCAGTGCCTGGTATGCGTCGGCCCAGCCGCGAATCGTGCCCGCGCGCAACATCGCCGGGTCGTATTGCAGTCGGCACCGCAGTTGGTCGTCGTACTCCAGGACGGTGACCGCGACGGGGAAGGCGGCACCGCCCTGTCCGACATCGAGGAGCTCCACTGCCGGGCCGTCAGTGCCGAAGCGCCGCAACGGTTCTACGTCGCTGGTGACGGTGAACATGGTGGACGCCAGTGGGTCCGCCGAGTGGGGGCGCGCCAATCGCCGGAGGCGATCGGTAGGTAGGTCCTGATGGTCGAGGGCGCGCAGCGCGGCGGTGCGTACCGTGGTGAGCAGGGCGGTGATCGACTGCTCGGGCCGCACCGTGGCGCGCACGACCAATGTCGTGGCGTAGTTGCCGACCACCGGTTCATCGATCGGCTTGCGTCCGGCCGCCGGGAACGCCACGCAGACGTCCTGCTCGCCGGTGATCTGCCGAAGCAGTGTCATCCAGGCCGCCAACAGCACGGTGTTGAGGGAACAGCGTTCGCGTCGTGCGAGTTCGCGTAGTCGTGCGGCGCGGGCATTGTCGATCGGCAGCGCCAATTCGCCTGTGCTGTCCGCTGTTTCGCTTGGCTCCGGATCGGTGGGCAAGGGCACATAGGGTGCGCCGGACAGATATTCCGACCAGAAATCGATCAGGTCGGTTCCCGCCGGCCCGTCCAGGAGCGCTTGCTGATCGGCGACGTAGTCGGCGTAACGGCGTTCCGGCGCGGGCAGGGCGATCGGGTCACCGCCCAATTCGGCGAACAGCAGGCTCCACGACCAGCCGTCCACGAACAGGTGATGGAAGACGGGCAGCAGGATCGTCTGTGCACCATCACTGAACTCGGCCCGCACCAAGAGATATCGACTCGACGGACCGTAGGGCGACAGTGGCTCGGCGACCAGCGCCCGCAGCCGGTCCAGCAGTTCCGCACGCCCCTCGGCCACGGCGACGCCGGTCAGATCGACCACCAGCTCGGTGAGCCGCACCCGAACCTCATCGACAGGCGTAACCACCTGCCGGGGCCCGTCGGCGGTATCCACGACCCGCGCCCGCAGCATCGGATGCCGCGCCACGACCACCCGCAGCCGCTCGGTGACCGCCGCGATATCCACCTCACCGTCGAGCAGCAACGCGGCAGGCACGTTGTACGCCCCGGTGTCAGGGTCGAGCCGGTCCGCAGCCCAGATCGCCATCTGTTGCCCAGACAGCGGGCTCTCCTCGGCGTGTGAGCTCTCCAGCGACGAAACCGCAGTCGGCTCCTCGTGGGTCTGGCCGGCGGTTGCGGAGGAGCCCCTGCCGACCAATTCCGCTACTGCCGAGGCGGTTTCGCCCAGGTCTTGATAGTCGTACAGGTCGAGGACGCCGAGGTCGGTGCCGAATTGCTCGTTGATCCGGGCGACCCATTGGGCTCCGTTGAGGGAGGTGCCGCCGACGTCGAAGAAGTCGTCTTCGGGCTGTAGTCCCGGCTCTTTGAGTACCTGCCTGGCCAGGTCGATCACGGTCTCCGCGACGGAGTGGGGTTGCAGCGCGGTCGATGCCTCGGCAACGGAGGTGAATGAGGTGCCGCCGGTGAGTGGCGTGTTGTCGGTGTGCGTCGTCCCGTTGGGAACTGATGCGGGGCCGGCGAGCGCTGGGGTGGAGGGGGTTCCATCTACCAACGCCGCGTTGGGGTTGGGGGCCGTTCGTGCGCCAGCGATCGTGGCGGGGGACGTGATTCCAGCGGGAGCTGTATCGCTGGCGGATACGGTGCCGCCGTTGAGTGATTCGTCGGTGAGCGGAGTGGTGTCGGTGAATGATGCAGCGGTGGTCGAGGTTTGGCTGCCCGCCGGCGGTATGGACGCGGTGGGCGCTGCGGGGGTGGAGGTTGCGTTCGCCGTGGTTGATGCGGCGGAGGGGCCCTCGCCGACCAATTCCGCGACAGCTGCGGCTGTTTCGCCCAGGTCTTGATAGTCGTACAGGTCGAGCACGCCGAGGTCGGTGCCGAACCGGTCGTTGATCCGGGCGACCCATTGGGCTCCGTTGAGGGAGGTGCCGCCGACGTCGAAGAAATCGTCCTCGGGTTGCAGTGCCGGCTCTTTGAGTACCTCTCGTGCCAGCGCGATCACGACCTCGGCGACCGAGGGTGCCGGGGGCTCAGGTGTAGGCCGGGGCGTGGTGGTGGCGTTCGAGGTGGTCGGTTCACCGGCCGGGGCAGTGTCAGCGGGCGATGTGTCATCCACCGCTTTGCAGATGGCAGGTGTCGCGACGCTGGACGCTGATGTGGCGGTGGATGATGTAGCGGCGGTGAGCGATACGCCGGTCGTGGGTAGTGGGGCCGCAGTGGACCACGCGTCGGTGGACGTTGCATCGCTGGTGGGGGCTGTGCCGCCGGTCGGTGACGTAGGCGTGGGCGCGGCGCCGTTGGCCGACGCGGCGATCCGGGATGGTGTCGCGATGGGGATGGGTGATGCGGTCGTGACGGTGGGGGATGCGTCAGACGTCGGTGCATGGGGTGTGGCGACCGTGGGCCAGCAGTGCACCTCGGCCATCGGAGCGACGGGGAGTTCGAGTCGCCGGCGAGGTGTCTGGCCGTACACGCCGCGCCAATTCATCTGGTGCCCGGTGAGATACAGCTGGCGGAGGGCGTCGGCCAGGGTTGAGGTGACTGCGGCGGACGGGTGGTCGGCGAGCAGGGTCGACAGCTCGGTGCCTGGTGCCAGATCGATGATGACCGGGGCGGCGGGCAGGCCGGCCATGGCTTTGGCGAGGGCATCGGCTCTCGGTGGGTGGGGTGCGACGGTTTCGGCGTGGAGGGCGGTTGCCAGGTCGTCGTCGCCCCTGGCAACTCGGGCCGCGGTCGCACCGATTCCGTGCGTGAGGAGCAGGTCCGGCGTGATTCCGGCGTCGGCGAGGACTTGATGTGCGCCGAGCAGCCAGATCAGTCCGCGCTGCGTGGGTGTCCAGTCTTCTTCTGTCGCAGAAGATTTGGCCTCGCAGATGATGCGGGCGAAGGCGGGGAACGTGTCGGCGGCTGCTTGCAGTTGGTCGGCGGGCAAATCGCTGATATCGCCCAGAGCGACCACAACGGGGGTGGGATCCGATGGTCCCTGCTGATCGCCGGGTGTCGCCAAGGTGTCGGACAGCCGCTCCAGCAGTTCCTTCGCGTCGTGCACGACCCAGGCGTGGCGGTGCGCGAAATGCTCACGGCCCAAGGACAATACGGCCGCTGCGGTGACGAGGTCGAACGAACCCGGATCGGCGGCGACCTGATCGTGCAGGGCCTGCACTTGGGCGCGTAGGCCGGCGCTGTCGCGGGCCGAGAGCACGATCACCTGGGCACCGCCCGACGGGGCGGCGGCGGACTCGGTAGGCTCCGGCGCCTGGATGATCATGTGCGCGTTGGTGCCGCTCAGGCCGAAGCTGCTGATTGCGGCGTAGCGCGCGCCGTCCGCCCACGGCTGGACGCGATCGGCGATGCGCAACGGCGCACCGTCTATGTCCAGCAACGGATTCGGCCGTTCGAGGTGTGCGGTCGGGAAGATCTCGCCGGCCCGGAATTGCGCGAGGATGCGGACCAGTCCGGCGAACGCGGCCATGCAGCCGAGGTGGCCGACGTTCGCCTTGATCGAGGAGACCGCGGGCCCAGCTTCGTCGAGCTGCCCGGCGTACGCGTCGAGCAGCCCCTGGATCTCGATCGGGTCGCCGATCTTCGTGCCGGTGCCGTGCGCCTCGACGTATCCGATTGCCGCAGCGGATATTTGCGCGTCGCGCAGGGCCGCGGTGATGACCTCGGTCTGGGCCTGCGGGCTCGGCGCGGTGAGCCCTGCGCCGCGCCGAGCGTCCTGGTTGACCGCACTGCCGCGGAGTATCGCGTGCACCGTGTCGCCGTCGCGCAGGGCGGCGTCGAGCGGTTTGAGCAGGACGAAACCGCCACCCTCGCCGTAGGTGGTGCCGTCGGCGCCGACGTCGAACGGCCGGCACCGATCCACGGGGGAGAGCACGCCCATACCGTCGGCGCCGCGCTGCGGGAGCGCTCCGAGGACCAGCTCGTAGCCGCCGGCCAGCGCCAGATCGCTTTCGCCCCTGGCGAGTTTCCAGCGCGCCTCGTGCAAGGCGATCAGGAAGGACGAGCACGCGGTGTCCACCACCTGCGCCGCGCCGCGCAGATCCAGGTGATACGCGATACGCCCGGCGGCGTAGGCGTGCAGGCTGCCGGTCTTGGCTTGGCCGCTGTGGCGCTCTTCGGCAGGCAGCAGGTCGGACAGGCTCGGATGCGGAGCGCCGTACCCGCCGACCACCACGGCCGTATTCGTCCCGGCCAATTCCGCGGGCGCGTAACCCGCGTGCCCGATCGCGCGGCAGGCCAGGTGCAGCATGCGCCGCTGCCTCGGATCGATCAGTTCGGCTTCCGCCTTGGCCAAGCCGAAGTAGCGGTAGTCGAAGCCGGTGATGTCATCGATCCAGCCGCCCTCCCGGTCGGTCGCGGACCGGGCCACGCCGGTGGCCTCGGCCCGCGCGTCCGGGAAGCGGTGCATGGTGTCCCGGCCGTGGCGCAACAGCGCGGTGAGCGAGTTCCAGTCGGGACAGCCGGGTAGTTCGAAGGCGACGCCGATCACGGCGACCGCCGCTGCGTCCTCGCGGTTGTTCATAGCCGTGTCGTTTCTTTCTCGGTGGTCATCGCCCGGACCTCGGGCAGCGCGATGATCGCCAGGTTCACCACCGCGACCAGGACGGCCATGGTCAGCAGCGGGACGGCGTTGCCGGTGGCCGCGGCGATCGGAGCGGCCACGGCCATGCCGAGCGGGCGCGCGGCGAAGGACAGCAGCGCGTCGTAGGAATCGGCGCGGGCCAGTGCCTCGGCCGGGAACTCACGCTGCATCGTGGTCTGCCACACCGTGTTCAGCAGCCCGACGCCGAGCATGGCGGCGCCGTAGGCGATGGCGTCGACCCAATTCGGCAGCAGCGCCGCGAAACTGATCATCGGCAGGGCGAAGAGCGCGCCGCACAGCGACGTCAGCACCAGCGGACGGCGCGCCCGCAGCCGGGGCGCGACCAGCGAGCCGATCACCACCCCGGCCATGCCTGCCTGATAGATCAGCACCCAGGACACCTCGCCGCCCAGCGAGTGCACGGCGATCAGCGGTCCGAGCGTCATGAGCACGCCCGCAGCGAGATTGGAGACGCCGTGACCGATCAGGTTGGACCAGAACCACGCTCGGCTGCGCACCTCGAGCCAGCCGTCGGCCAGCTGCCGGAAGAACGTCACCGGATGCGCGATCGCCGGTCTGGGTGCGATCCGGAGTCCGCCGAGGGTGCAGGCCGCGACCGCGAACAGCACGGCGGTGGCGACGAATGTCCAACCCGCGCCGACGGTTACGGTCAGCACGCCGGCCACGCCGGGACCGGCCACCAGGGTGACGCCGCGGACCACGCCGAGATAGCTGTTGGCCTGCAACCGATGCGCCTGCGGCACGGTCGCGAAGACCAGCGGCGACATCGTCGGGGTGCCGAAGGCGACGCCGATGCCGGTGATCGCCGAGAGGATCACCAGATCGGTGATTCGCACTACGCCACAGAGCAATTCGATACCGATGCCGAGCTGGGCGAGCCCGCGCGTCATATCCGCGGCGAACGCCACCTTCTGCGGCGGGAACCGGTCGGCGAGCACCCCGCCGATCGGCAGCAACACCAACTGCGGCAACAATTCCGCCGCGAGCACGATGCCCAGATCGCTGCCCCGTCCGGTGGCGTCGATCACCGCGAGGGTGAGCGCCATCGGCACCAGGGCGGTGGCCAGGAAGGACAGCGTGCGCCCGAGCAGCAGGCGACCGAAACCGGGAACCTGCGCCATGGTTTTCAGCATTGGCACGTCCCGTGCGCGTGCGCGAACGGTTCGCAGAGATGTGCCAGCAACGGTTCCGGCGCGCTGAGGAAGTCGTAGTGACCACCCTCGACCACCGGGAAGCGGACGTCGGCCGAATAGTGCTGCCAGCCGCGCAGTTCCGCCGCGGTGACCTCCGGGTCCTCGGACCAGTGCAGCACGGTGATCGGGAACGGCACCTCGATCGGCGCGGACCTGCGATAGACCCGATTGGCGGTCAGATCCTCGTGCAGGATGGCCAGGCCGAGCTCGATCAACTGCGGGTGCACCAGCCCGCCGCGGGTGGCGGTGAGGAATTCCAGCTCCGCGCGCAACTCGTCATCGGACATGTCCAGGAATCGATCGTGCGGGCAGTCGTGCGGCGCGACCTGCGCGGAGACGAACAGCTGCTGCGGCGTCGGGAGTCCGCGTTCGGCCAGCAGCCGGGCGGTTTCGAAGGCGGGCAGCGCGCCGGCGCAGTGCCCGAAGAAGGCGAACGGCCGGTCGAGGTGCGGCAGCAGCTGTTCGGCGAGCACCTCGGCCAGATCTTCGTAGGTGCCGTAATGCCGTTCCCGGAGCCGGTTTTCGCGTCCCGGCAGCTGGATGGAGCAGACCTCGATGCCCCCGATGCGGCGCGGCCATTGGTTGAACATGGACCCGCCGACGCCGGAGTACGGGAAGCAGAAGATCCGGGCGGTCGAGTCGTCGTCGGGTAGGCGGAGCAGCCAGCGGGTCAGCGGTGTGGTGTCGCGGAGGGTGGTATCCGAAGTCACGAGTTACATCCCTTCGTTGAAGTGCCGGCTTTCGCCGGACTGGTTCATCGGGGTCCGGATCAGGAAGTGCGTCATCCCGGCAATGAAGACGGAGGCCAGGTGTTGCGGCGGCGCGACCGGCTCGACGCCGGTGCACCGCCCGAACAGCTCCTCGAACAGCACCCGAAAGGTCAACCGCGCCAACGGTGCGCCGAGGCAGTAGTGCGGTCCGTGGCCGAAGGCGATGTGGCGGTTGTCGGTTCGGGTGACGTCGAAACGGTACGGGTCGGCGAACACCGATTCGTCGCGATTGGCCGAACCGATCCAGACCGCGACCGCCTCACCCGCCTCGACCAGCCCGCCGCTCAGCTCGGTGTCGGTGCTGGCGTAGCGCAGGAAGCTGTTGGCGGGCGAGGTCCAGCGCAGGCCCTCCTCGACGAGCCGGGGGATCAGGGCGGGGTCGGCGCGCACGGCATCCCACTGGTCCGGGTGCTCGCTCAGCGCGAGCAGGGTGCCGCTGACCGTGTGCGGCGTGGTGGCGTTCGCGCCGAGCAGCAGGCTGTAGCAGTTGTAGATGACCTCTTCGTCGGTGAGCGGGGCGCCGCCGGCGTCCATGCTCACCATGTGCCCGAGCAGATCTGCGGTCGGTTCGCTGTCGCGCAGGCGTTTGACCTGCGCGGCGAAATAGTCGAACAGCTGGTGGTGGGCGATGGCCAGCGTGGCGAATCCGTTGCGTACCTGGAACTCCGGATCCTCCGGCGCCGCGGCCATCGCCGTCCACTGCACCAGCTTGTCCCAGTCGGCCTCGGGGACGCCGAGCAGCGCGCCGGCCACCGTCATCGGCAGTTCGTATGCCCGCTGTGCGACATCCCAGGCGTCACCGGTCGACGCCGGGGCCAGGAACCGGTGCACCACGGCGCGAATCCGGTCCTGCCACGCGGCGATCGTGCGTACCGAGAGCTTCGGTTGCAGCGGTCGGCGCAACTCGGAATGCCGTGGGGGATCGGTGGATACGAGCATCTTGCCGGCCGAGATGTCGCCGTGCCCGAGCTGGGTGAGCACGCTGCCGCGTTCGGAGGTGAAGGCACGATAGTCGCCGAGCACCCGGCAGGCATCCGCATGCCGGGTGACCGACCGGAACGACCGCCCATCGGGCAGCACCTGGCGATGCAGGGGTGCGTCGACGCGCATGGCCGCCCACACCGGATGCGGATCGCCGGTGGCGAAGAAATGGGGATCGAACAGGTTGATCTGAGCCAGGTCGACGGCCGCGGGCACGTCGGTGCTGATTTTCACGCGGTCGGCCGTCCCTGCTCGACGGCCGTGGCCAGGCCGGCGGGGGTCGGATCGAGATAGAAGGTGACCGGCGAGACGGCGACGCCGTACTCGCGTTCGAGGTCGGCGGTGATCCGGACGCCGAGCAGCGAGTGGCCGCCGAGCTCGAAGAAGTCGTCGTCCGCGCCGATGCCGGCGATGCCGAAATGGTCGCTCCAGAGCGTGGTCACGGCCGTTTCCATCGCGGTGCCGGGCTCGCGATAGGCCATGGTCAGCTGTGGGCGTTCGGTGGGTCGGTCGGCCGCCAGGGCTTTCCGATCGATCTTGCCGTTGGCGGTCAGCGGGAGTGCGTCGACGATCCGGATCAGCGTCGGGACCGCGTAGGCCGGGAGCGCTTCGGTGAGAGCGCGGCGGATGTCGAGGGTGGACAGGGCGTGGTCAGGCTCGCCGACGATCCAGGCGGCCAAGCGTTTTCCGCCGCTGTGCTGGTCCTGTGGGACGACCGCGAGTTCGGCGACGCCGGGCAGCGCGGCGATCGCCGACTCGACCTCGCCGAGTTCGATGCGGAATCCGCGGATCTTCACCTGCTGGTCGGCTCGGCCCAGGTAGTCGAGGGTGCCGCTCGCTCGGCGCCGGACCAGATCGCCGGTGCGGTACATGCGCCGGCCGGGGATCTCGGCGGCCGGATCGGCGACGAAGGTTGCCGCAGTGAGCGCGGGATCTCGCCAATATCCTTGTGCCAGACCGGTTCCCGCCGCATACAGCTCACCGTCCTCGGCCGGCGCGAGGTGGGCGTCGAGCACCCGGACCGCGGTGCCCTGGATCGGTCGGCCGATCGGAACCGGACCGGACGGTTCGTCGGTAATTATGTGACAACAAGTGAAGGTGGTGTTCTCGGTTGGTCCGTAGCCGTTGATCACCGTGGTGCCGGTGAGGGTGGCCACGGCGCGCCGGACGTGTGCGGGGGACAGGACGTCGCCGCCGGCGAGCAGATAGCGCAGGCCGTTGAGTTCGTCCAGACCGGCGTCGGTGACCTGCTGGAACAGGCCCGCGGTCAACCAGAGGACGGTCACCCGGTAGTGGCCGACGAGTTTGGTCAAGTCGCTGATCGAGAGTTCCCTGGCGGGTGCGAGGACGAGTTGGGCGCCGTTGAGCAGGGCTCCCCAGATCTCCAGAGTCGAGGCGTCGAACGCGATCGGGGCGAACTGGAGGAAGACGTCGTCGGGCGTCACCGCGATGAAGTCGGTATCGACCACCAGGCGTGCCACTGCCTGGTGCGGGATACACACGCCCTTGGGCGTGCCCGTGGAGCCGGAGGTGTAGGCGAGATAGGCCGGGTGCAGCCCGGTGATGGTGACGGGTGCGGGCGGGGTGTCGGGCCGGTCCACGTCCAGCGAGACCGCGGTGAGGTCCGCGGGCAGGTCTCGCGTCTGTCCGTCGTGGGTCAGGACGATCTTTGCGTTCGATCGGCGCAGCACGAGTTCGCGGCGCCGGCGGGGCGAGCGTTCATCGAGTGCGAGGTAGCCGGCGCCCGCTTTCAGAATCGCGAGCAAGCCGACGATGGTGGTAATTCGGCGTCGGGCGTCAATTGCGACGATGTCGCCCGGGCGTACGCCGGACTCTTGCAGATGCCGGGCCAGTGCGTCGGATCGCCGGTCGAGTTCGGCATAGCTGAGTTGGCCGCCGTCGCCGATAACCGCTACCCGTTCCGGGTGCTGTTCCGCCAGCAACGTGAATCGTTCGCCGATAACCGGCGGGGATGTAAGAGCGTGTTCGTTCACAGTCAGCCTCACAATCCCGGGGATCGCCCGAGACTTTCGCGCAGAGAAATCTCACCGGGCGTGGAAAGTCTAATAAACCCGGTGCTGGATATTTGCGGACAGCACGACCAAAGATGGCGGTCGCGGCTTTTCCGCGGAGTTCGCTGACGTCGGCCCAGGGCGATGTGGGACGACATCAGAACGGGTAGAGCTCGGCATTCGCGCTGGTAGCGCGGCCGAAGCTAGTCAGGTTCGGGACTGTCCGAACCGCGGTGCCTCGACCGGCACCGGAATGTTCCGTCCGGAAAGTCCGTGCATATCTCACCCCCTGTGAGAGCTTGGTGTTCCCCTGGTTCCGAGTGAAATCATTACAGTCGATCTTACAAAGTAGCGGCAACAAAATTCATATGTGACTTGCATCACACAGCGGTAACACTCAATAATGCCTCAATTTTCGCTGGAATACCGCCCTAGCCATATAAGTCGGAATAATCTCTTACAAGACCGTAGTTTTCGGGGGTAATACTGACACGTCTTCTTTATAGGCGACTGGTCGGTATCTTATGCAGGCGAAAACGGAGGATTTCGACCGATTAATTGCCCCGCGGTACGGCACCGATCAGCGCGCGAGGGCTACGGGCAGCGCCGGCTGTTCGGCGACGAGCCGGTGGTGGCCCCGAGCAGTTCCGCCGACCGTGGTCCGCGGCAGTCGTTCCGGCTCGTCGCCACCGCCGCCTCGTCGAGTCGAGTGCGTTGGCTGGTGGAAGCTGGTCGTGCGTCGGCGGCCGACGCACGGACCATTAAACAGGCCTGATCTCGGCGGAGTACGTCCGCGACCTGACTCGACCCGGTCCTAGACGAGTTGGTCGAGGGCGATTTCGAAGGCGGTGCTGGCGAGGTTTGTGGTGAGGGGGGAGCGGGAGTGGCAGCGGTCGAGGGCGGTGGCGATGGTGGTGGAGATGTCGCCGAAGATCGCCTCGTCGGAGACTTCTACGTCGCCTTGCATCAGTAATGCGAAGGCGCGGGCCATGCCGCAGTTGGCGATGAAGTCGGGGACCACGGCGACGCTCTTGTCGGCGTGTTCGTAGATGGGGCCGTAGAAGATCTCGGAATCGGCGAACGGCACGTTGGCGCCGCTGGCGATCACCTGCAAGCCGTTCGAGGTCATGCGATCGATCTGGTCGTGGGTGACCAGACGGGACGCGGCGCACGGTAGGAACACTTCGGCGCCGAGATTCCAGATGCGGTCGTCGACCTCGTCGAACGGCAGCGCGTCGTCGGCGCGCAGCGCGTTACCTTGCTTGGCCAAGAACAACTCTCGGGTTTGCTCGAGGGTGTAGCCAGCCGGATTCAGCACACCGCCGTCGCGGTCGATGATGCCGACGATCCGGGCCCCGGCCTGGGCCGCGTAGTAGGCGGCGGCCGCGCCGACATTGCCCCAACCCTGGACGATCACCCGTTTCCCGGCGATATCGCCACCGTAGATCCGGTAGAAATGGCGGACCGATTCGGCTACGCCCCAGCCCGTGATCAAGTCCGCGACAGTGTATTTGCCATTCGGATCGGGGGTGAAGCGCCGATCCTCGACCACCTTCGCCACACCCAGTCGCAGCTGGCCCACCCGCTGGACGAGTTCCCGATCGTCGGCGCCGTAGTGCCCGTTGACCACGCCTTGCTGCGGATGCCACAACCCGTAACTCTCGGTGATCGGGACGACCTCGGCCATTTCGTCGACATTGAGATCGCCGCCGGTTCCGTAATAAGCCTTCAGCAGCGGTGCGACCGCCCGATACCACCGGCTGAGCACCTCGCCCTTGCGAGGATCACGCGGGTCGAAATCGATCCCCGATTTCGCGCCGCCGATCGCGGGCCCGGACACGGTGAACTTGATTTCCATGGTCTTCGCCAGCGATTCGACCTCGTTGCGATCGAGTCCGCGGCGCATCCGGGTTCCGCCGCCCGCCGCCCCGCCGCGCAGCGAGTTGATCACCACCCAGCCCTTCGCGGTGGTCTCGGAGTCCTGCCACTCGAACACGATCTCGGGCGCCTTCTCCTCGAACTGGAAAAGTAGGTTCTTCATCTGCGTGTTCCTCACCGTCCGGAATGTGCCGTCGACCAAAGGGGCAGGGCGGCAACCCAACTCGAGCATGATCCGAGCCGGACGGCACCCGCTGTGTCAGCAACTGTGAATTCCGGATGATTTCCGCGCAACCTGCCTAGTCACTGCCGGGCAACCTGCACAGAATGCCTGCCGCAACCGCACTATTGCGAGGCAAGATGCCTAGCCTAGTGCGGTGCATCCGGCCGATCCCCGCTCTGCGGGGGAAGTACTGCCTCTGGCCGTCGCCTGACTACCCTCGTCGAGTGGTGACCGGTGACAGTCACCCGCAAGCTCTGACGCATGGCCGCACGAAAGGCGATCGAAGCGTGAACACCGATGAGACGGTACTGAAAGTCGTCCGATACACCTCGTCGGAAATACCGCGGCACGCCGACGAGATCAAGGCGGTCTATCTCGCCGCCCACCGGTCCCGGCAGGGCGATTCTTGGTACTGCCCGGCGAACTTCTGGGCACGACTCGAGCAGCTGTATGCGCCGGTCCCCGGTTTCGAACTGGTCGCCGGGTGGCGTGACGGCCGGATAGCCGGCTATGCCTTCGGCACCCCGTATCGACGGCCGGCCGAAGCCAGAGCCAAAGCGGCGCAAGTCTTTCCGGAACTCGCCGCCGAAGCCGCGGACGCGCCGGTCTACATCTTCCGAGAGTTCTCCGTTCACCCGGACCATCAGCGTCAGGGTTACGGGCGGATCATTCACGACGCGGTCCTCGCCGAACGGCCCGAACGGCTCGCCTACCTACTGGTGCGGCGCGAGAACCCGGCCGGGGAGCTTTATGCGTCGTGGGGGTGGCGAGTCATCGGGCAGGCCCGGCCTGTCGCTGATTGGCCGTTGATGGACGAGATGGCGAAACGGCTGGGCTGACAACGGACCGGGAGCCGAGAGCGGAATACTCCTGGGTCGTTCGGCGGCGCGGAACAGTCGGTTTCCGACCGGGCATGGATACGCCATCCTGCATCGACGGCCTACGAAGGAGATTCATCATGCCGGATGTTGTCATGCCTACCCAGGTCACCCACCCCTGGCAGGCCACCGCGCGCACGGTCTTCGCCGTGCTCGTCGCACTCGCCTCGCTCATCCCCGTCGTCGCAGTCGCGGGCGGCATCGATACCGTGCCCGCTGTCGCGCAGCTGATTACGGTGTGCGGCGCGGTGACCCGCATTCTGGCGTTACCTAGCGTCGAGGAATTCCTGTCCCAGTTCCTGCCGTTCTTGGCGGCGGGCACCGACCTGTCGGGTTCGGCCGAGCGTCGCTCGCAAACGGCGCGCCGAGGACCTGGTCGTCAGTGAAATGCCCGTGCTCCTGGGCGGGATGCCGGAACCTGGAGCGGGCCGTTGGCGAGCCATGCTCCCCGGGCCGGACCGTGGGTGCGAGCCGGGACGCGATCGAGCGTTTCAGCCTGGTCGCCGGGTCCGACTCGGTCGAAGCCGACGGCGAAGCGGCGCGCGGGCAGCGCGGCCCGCATGCATGACTCGCGAGATCGCGGGTACGCGGTGGCTGTGACCTGTGTATATTGGCGACCCGCCGAGGCGCCGCGGTGAGCGGCCGAGGCCGTCCGACCCCGGACACTGACCGGGGGAGCCGGGCTTATCGTCACGCGGGGTTGTTCGTCGGCGGCGTGGTAGTGCTGGCGCTCGTCGCCATGGTGATCATCGGAGCGTGGGTCGGCCGAGCCGACTGCGCCGGTTGTGCGAGTCACCCCAGGTATCTGGTCTCCGTCGTGCCCGCGGCCATCCTGCTGGCCGGCACCCTCGGGGCATTCGGCACCACGTATCGGGTGTGGCGGCGCGGCGGTTCGTGGGTGACCTGGCAGGGCGCGGGCTGGTTTCTCATGACGATCACGCTCATCTATATCGCCATCTCGGCAGGGGCCGTACGCGATTGAGCGGCGCGTGCCACAGTTTCCGTACCGATCGACGGGGTAACGTCCCGGCATGACCTCATCGCGGGACGGCCAGGGTGGTCGGCTGGGCTTACCCGACTCGATATCGGTCGCGCTGTTCGATCTGGATGGTGTGCTGACCGATACGGCGACGGTGCATCGGCGAGCGTGGCGCGAGGTGTTCGACGACTACCTGCGCAAGCACGGTGGCCCGGAGTTTCGGCCGTTCAGCGAGGACGACTACCTGCGGTATGTCGACGGACGCCCACGCGCGGACGGAGTTCGCGAGTTCCTGCGCTCGCGGGGGATCACCCTGCCGGAGGGCGATCCGGACGCCGAGCCGGGAGATTCGACGGTGCAGGCGATCGGCAATCGCAAGAACGCGCTGCTGCTGTCGCTCATCGATCGTGAAGGCGTGCAGGTGTATTCCGGCTCGGTCGACTATCTGGCCGCGGTCCGGGCCGCCGGGTTGAAGGTCGGCGTGGTCACCGCGTCCGCGAATGCTGTTGCGGTGCTGGACACTACGGGGCTCGCCGAGAGCGTCGACGTTCGGGTGGACGGCACCGTCGTCGCCGAGCTGGGGCTGCGCGGCAAACCGGCGCCGGACGGTTTCCTCGAGGCCGCGTCCCGATTCGAGGTGCAGCCGGGGCAGGCAGCGGTTTTCGAGGACGCGGTCGCCGGGGTCGCGGCGGGACACACGGGAGGATTCGGCTTCGTCGTCGGCGTCGATCGGGTCGGCGGCAGTCACCGGCAGGAGCTGACCGAGGCCGGCGCCGATATCGTCGTCGGCGACCTGTCGGAACTGAAGGAGTAGCCGAATGGGTGCGGACCGTCGCGGCTTCGAGGTGGATCCTTGGCAATTGCGTTGGTGTGGACTGGATCTCGAGGCACTACGGCGTACGGAGTCGATCTTCGCGCTGTCGAATGGGCATATCGGCATGCGGGGCAGCTTCGAGGAAGGGGAGCCGGTCGGGGAGCCGGGCACCTACCTCAACGGCTATTACGAGAAGCGTGAATTGCCCTATGCCGAAGCGGGTTACGGATACCCGGAGAACGGCCAGACCGTGGTGAACGTCACCGACGGAAAGATCATCCGGTTGCTCGTCGGTGACGAGCCGATGGACATGCGCTACGGCGAGGCCAGAGAACACGAGCGGGTACTGGACTTCCGTTCCGGGACGTTGCGGCGCAGCACGGTATGGACCTCGCCGACCGGTCAGTCCGTGCGTATTCGTACCGAACGTCTGGTCTCGTTCACCGAACGGGCGCTGGCCGCCATTCGCTACGAGGTCGAGCCGATCGATAACGATCTGGACCTGGTGATTCAATCGGATCTGCTCGCCAATGAGCCGGTCGCGAAGCGTGGCGACGATCCGCGACTCGCGGCGACGCTCGACCGGCCGCTGGTGGCCGAATTCGCGGCAGCCCGGGATTTCCATGCCGTCCTCGCCCATCACACCAAGCGCTCCGGGCTGCGGATGGCCGCGGCGATGGACCACGAACTCGAGGCGACCGCGGAGCCGAGATGTTCGGTGGACGCCGAGGAGGATCTGGCGCGATTGACGATCGCGGTCGACGTCGCCAAGGGCGACACCCTGAAGCTGACCAAATACCTCGCCTACGGCTGGTCGAGTCAGCGCTCGACGCCGGCGTTGCGCGCACAGGTCGACGCGGCTTTGGCGGCGGGAATGGAGACCGGCTGGGACGAGTTGCTCGCCCGCCAGCGTGCCTACCTCGACGATTTCTGGTCGAGTGCCGATGTCGAGATCGACGGCGATCCGGAAATGCAGCAGGCGGTGCGCTTCGCGCTGTTCCATGTGCTGCAAGCTGGCGCACGCGGCGAGACCAGGGCGATACCGGCCAAAGGGCTGACCGGGCCTGGCTATGACGGCCATTCGTTCTGGGACACTGAGACTTTCGTGCTTCCCGTGCTGATTCACACCGTGCCGATGGCCGCGGCGGACGCGCTGCGTTGGCGACATTCCACGCTGGATCTGGCGCGGCAGCGGGCGCGCGAGCTCGGTCAGTCCGGGGCGATGTTTCCGTGGCGATCGATCAACGGCGAGGAAGGGTCCGGTTACTGGCCGACCGGTACCGCCGCCGTGCACGTCACCGCCGATATCGCCGACGCCGTCATCAGGTACGTCGCGGCGACCGGGGATGAGCAGTTCGAGAAAAGTTGCGGCGTAGAGCTTTTGGTGGAGTCCGCGCGATTCTGGGCCGATCTCGGCCATCTGGATTCGGCCGGGATCTTCCGGATCGACGGGGTCACCGGACCGGACGAGTATTCGGCGCTGGCGGACAACAACATCTACACCAACCTGATGGCACAGCGGAATCTGCTGGGCGCGGTGGCCGCGTGTGAGCGGCACCGCGCGGTGGCGCAGCGGCTCGGGGTGTCCGACGCCGAGATCGGCCGGTGGCGCGACTGCGCGAAGAATCCGGCCATGCCGTACAACGCCGACCTCGACGTGCACGAACAGTCCGAGGGCTTCACCCGTTACGCGCGTTGGGATTTCGCGGGTACCCCGGCCCATAACTATCCATTGCTGCTGCACTATCCGTACTTCGATCTGCACCGCAAGCAGGTGGTCAAGCAGGCCGATCTGACGTTGGCGATGTACCTGTGCCCCACCGCGTTCACGCCGGAGCAGAAGGCCAGGAACTTCGACTATTACGAAGGGCTGACCGTCCGCGATTCGTCGCTGTCGGCCTGTGCCCAATCCATTATGGCGGCAGAGGTCGGTCACCTCGGCCTGGCCTATGACTACTTCGTCGAGTCCGCGCTGACCGACCTGCACGATCTGCACCACAACGTGCCCAGCGGCTTACACATAGCCTCACTCGCGGGCACCTGGAGTTGCTGCGTAGCTGGTTTCGGCGGCATGCGCGAATGCGACGGCGAACTACAGTTCGCCCCAAGGCTTCCCGAGGCGCTGAACCGGCTCGCGTTCCGAATCATGTGGCGCGGCAGTCGTTTATCGGTCGAAATCACCCGCCAGGAAGTCGTCTACCGCCTGCTCTCCGGCGACCCGTTGACCTTCCGTCACCACGGCCACCGCCACACCCTCGCCCACGACCCCCAGTCCCTGGCAATCCCCGACCTGCCCTCTCGACCGACACCGGAACCCCCGGACGGGCGCGCGCCGTATCAACGGCCGGGGGATCGGTCACTGTAGGGACCGATCCGAGGTTGCGGACTGGTGGTCGAGCGCGAGCTGAGCGCGTAGTTCTCTCGGTGTCACGGACACCTCGGTCAAGCGATCGATGGCTGCTCGGTTTATCGCCGACAACCATGCGCGGATGTCGAACTGTGCCAAACCCGTGCGGAGTTTCAGATCCAACTGCGCTCGGTACTCGGCGCGGCGCCGGCGCTCGCGAGCGGCCAGGCGCTGGATTTCCAGGGAGACCAGGTCGGCCCACTCGTTGTCCAGGGCTGGAGTTGGCGGGCCGTCGGGTTCGCTGCTGTCGAATCGGGATTCGAGGTGGCGCAGCACATGTGCGGCCACCGAAACGGAATGGTTCTTGATAGTCGCCAGATTGAAACCGAAGGCGCCGAGACGTCCGTGCCGGACTATTTCGTCGCCTTCGCGCGGAGCTCCCACCGCGCAGATCGCTCCGGACCCGCGACCATCGGCCATGAGCAAGGTGCCGAATTCGTCTACCTCCACGCCTCTTCCGGTCTTTCGGTGCGGCACGGCCAAGCCGCTGCTCAAAAGACGTTGCCACAGTGGGGAAGCCACCTCGGTGTAGTCGAACTCGCGGCCGAAGTTGGAGATGACCAGGTCCGCCTCCACGGTCCGCGGAGACCCACCGCCGGACAGCGTCAGCGACAATCGGTCTTGCCCGAGCGGCCGCACGTCCGTGACCCGGCCGGTGATCACCTGGACCTGGCCGCTGTCG
The DNA here is from genome assembly GCF_042871115.1 of Nocardia sp. NPDC006044. Lineage (NCBI taxonomy): Bacteria > Bacillati > Actinomycetota > Actinomycetes > Mycobacteriales > Nocardiaceae > Nocardia > Nocardia sp. NPDC006044. The sequence goes on along the minus strand of NZ_JBIAID010000003.1, from coordinate 425,567 downwards.
CGGTAGGCGGAATCCACGAGTGCGGTCGTATAAGCCATCGCGCTGACCCGCAGAGTGGCGATACGGCTGCCGTACCGGGCCAAGAGGGTCTGCAAGTCCTCGGCGGAAACGTGCCGGATTATTTCGGGTAGATGCGCTTCCCAGGATTTCGCGATGCGCTCCGAGATCACCGTGGGATGCACCTCGGGATGCTGACCGGCAACGAAAAGACAGGCTCGCAGCCACTCGGCTTCGAATTGACCGGCGAGCGTTGCGCTTCCACGCTCGACATCGATGGTGGGCGCCGGGATATCCAGGACCCCATGTCGATGGTCGGCCGGATATGTTCTCGGTGTCAGGCTCGACGGCGAAATCATGTAGATCGGGCCGGCGTGCCCTTGACGTAGCAGTAGTGCGGCGAAATCGTAGGCGCTGAGCATCGTGCCGATGATCGCGACGACCGCATGCGGCGGAAGCGTCCGGATTCGCTCCACCGCCGCGCCGGTGTACGGCATTCGAAGGTAGGACGGGTGATCGAGCACGGCAGCCGCGAACCGCGGGTGACGCAGTTCGGGCCCGGTCGCGAGAATAATGTGGTCGGCGTCGAGGGTGGTCGATCCGAGACCGGGTTCTTTTCCCGGCCAGGACAGGTTTTCGATGACGGCGGTGACGCCGGCGGCGCACGGCACCAGGTCGATCATCTCGCCGTCTGCCTCCCGCAGGACGACGCCGGCACAAGCTTCCCCGGCGGCTTCGGTCAGCCGTTGAGCGAGGTAATCGGCGTACAGCCGGCGCGGAGCCGGATCCGATTCGAAGAATGTGACGTCTCGCCATTCCGCTGACCACGCGGACCGATCGGCTTCCTCGTTGGCCCAATTCAGAAAGTCGTCGACGTCCTCACGGAACGCCGACATCCGGCCCGCTTGGATATTGAAGACGTGGCTCCACGGATTTCCCGCCGGGAAATAGGCGACCCCCGCGTGTCTGTGTTCTTTCCGGCGTTCGAGGAGGACGATCTCAACCGGCTCGGTGGCGAACCGCAGCAGCCGTATCGTTGTGGCGGTACCTGCCAAACCCGCGCCGACCACGACGATTCGCCGAGATCTGTGTGGAGACTCCACCTGCCGTACCCCTCATCAGCTCGAAATCGCGACAACCCGCCTACGGTAATCCCTTGCGCCAGTTCGAGTCTGCGCAATGGCGCACGGGCGCGAGCCGACACGCGACCCGCGCACGAGATCCAGGTACGCGCCGAACCGGCACCGCCGGTCCGGGTATCGGTGTGTCGCGAAGCGCTGCTTCAGGATTCCGGCCGCCGGACCTCCAGCAGGCCCGAGGCCGCGAACCGTCCGATGAGGTCCGAGTCGGTGATGACCTCGAGGAACTTCTCGACCTGGACGGATTTGTCGCGTGCGTGCACGGTCACATCCCGGCGAATCGGGTGGGAGAGCCGAATCATGGACAGCATCCTGGCCGATCCGTGCAGCGCCATTTTCGGTACCAGTGCGACGCCGACGCCGTGCTCGACCAGGTTCAGCGCGGTGGGGACGTCGGGTGCGCGGACGGTGAATCGAGCGTGCACGCCTGCCCGGCCGGCCTCGCGCGCGACGATGTCGGTGAGATCGGAATTCGCGCCGCAACGGATCCACGGCGCCTGGACCAGCTGTTTCCACGAGCCGTCGAAGCTGCCGCGCTGGCCGGGATGGCAGACGACGACGAGTTCTTCCGCGCCCAAGCGGTGCGTCACCCGCGAGCTGGACTGTTCGAGCGGTCCGACGGCCAGATCGAGGGCGCCCTCGGCCAACGCCGCGCTGAGCTCGCGGAGGTCGTCGAACGCCCGGACCTCGACGTTGTCCATATGTTGCTGATGGCGCAGGCGGTAGATGAGCGGCGGCAGCAGTTTCTGGGCGATGGTCGGGGTGGCGCCGACGGTCATCATGCCCTCGCCGAAGGTGTGCCCCATGGCGATTGCTTGCCGGGCGGACTCGACCACAACGGCGGCCTGGGCGAAGAACTCCCGCCCGAACTTGGTGAGCCTCGACCGGCGTGACCGTGGATCGAACACCTTCTGGCCGAGGGTGGACTCGAGCGCGTCGATCTGCTGCGACATCGCCGACGGTGTTATCCCGAATCGCCTGGCCGCGGCCGACAGCGAGCCGAGTTGCACCGCGCTCACGAAGTAGTCGAACTGGCGCAGCGTGATCGTGTTGGAAGTCGGAAGGGGGCAGTCAGACATCGGCAACCTTTGTCCAGAGCCGTCGGCTCATTCGCAGCACATTCGGCCCGGTCACGGGAGAGCTCGAGGACCGCCCGCCGGCCTGGGGTTCGTCCTGATCACGGCGCACCGCGTCGCGGATCGAACGCAACGGAAACACTGTCGTACCTAAACAATGGGGGACTGTATCTCTCATTCCCTCGACGCGCAATAAGGGACGCCGCCCTGGCCTGCACGATCTCGGATACGCTGCTTCCGATGAGTGCGCGCAACGCTGGTTCGGCCACCCGGCTACCTCCTGGGCGGCACAAACTCGCGCGCGACACCGTCGTCACCTCGCAGATCCAACGACTGCATCGCGCCGCGTTCGAGCAGATCGCGGCCCACGGCTACCACGGCACCTCCGTCGCCGCGATCGTCGCCGCCGCGGGCGTCTCCCGGCGCACCTTCTACGAGTTCTTCGCCAACAAGCAGGATTGTTTCCGCGCGGCCTGCGACTACTTCATCGCCACCCTCGACACCGAAGTCCGCACGCGCGCGGCAGCGCTGGACACCCGCCACTGGCGCACGCTGGTCCACGACTCGCTCGAGCTGTATCTCACCGCGCTCGCCGACAACCCCGCCATCGCGCAGGCGCTGCACGTCGAAACCCTGGTCGCCGGCCGCGAACTCGCCGACCAACGAGCCCAGGTTCAAGCGATCCTCGCCGACCGCATGCGCCGAGCCCACCACCTGGCTCGCCAACAGCAACCCACGCTCCTCGCCCGGCCGGACGAGACCTTCGACTTCATCATCGGCGGCATCGATGACCGCGTCCGTCACTGCCTGCAAACCCGCGGCCCCGCGCATTTGCCGGCCCTGCTGCCGCTGCTCGAAACCGCCACGGTCGACCTGTTCGGTGCCACCGATCACCGGTGAGCCTCGCCGCCGCCTGAGCGGAACCGTCTGGACCCGAGATCATTTCAGGCAATTATCGGTGCGAGGGGTTTCGACGGTGGATCAGTAGGGTGGTCTCGGCAGTCGCGTCGCATCCGGGTCGCGGAGAAGGTAATTGCCGCTGCCGACGACGTCGTGGTGCTGGTGGTCGGCCGGGCACAGGCCGGCGGCGCCGGGGGAGGCGCCGTTGTAGTACAAGCCGAAACATTTACGGCACCAGCGCCAATTGGTGGTCCCGCCCGGCCCGTCCCGATTGGTGATGTCTTCCAGTCGATAGTTGCCGGATCCCGTGGAGTTATGACCGGGAATGCGATAAGGCGAAGGGCATACTCCGAATCCGCCGTTTCCTTGAAACCACAGGCCCTGGCAGTTCCGGCACCAGAACCAATCGGATTGGCCCTGACCGCCATCCGGGGTTTCCTTCAAGATGAAGTCGCCGGTTCCGTCGTCGTGGTGGCCACCGTCGAAGATGTCGCCGGCCGGGCAACCGCCGCGGGTGCCGTTACCCGAGAACCAGAGCCCGCTACACCGTGCGCATCGTCGCCACAGGCGCTGGGTGGCCGAGGCGGGGGCGGCCTTCTCGATCATCAAAGGCGCTGCGGTAGAGGCTATTCCGAGTCCCGCCGCGAGACGCAACAGGGTACGTCGCGGTGTGCTGGATGCGTCACTTGTCGTCATGGGATCCACGTTCCTCCCCGGACAGCGGATTCTTCGGAGTCATTCCTCCGAATCATGATGCTAACGCCAAAATGCTTGAACCACAGTGGTTTCGGCGCAGTTCGACCGGTCAGGGGTATTGACGATGCCGGAGTCCGCGCGTGCGGCCCGAATTTCGCTATTGCAGGGTGACGGGAATATCGGTGAGCCTGACCTCGGTGCTGCCGTCGGCGCTGTACAGATCCCAGGTGACGTCGACGGTGGCGGGGCCGAACTGGTAGGGGAAGGTCACCGGCGCCGCGACGTCGCTGGTGAAGGGGTGTGCGGCGCCGTCACAGGTCACCAACCCGCGTCCGCCGGGCGCGTCGCCCTGGATCTCGCCCTGTCGCAGGAAGGCGAACCTGGCGGTATTGGCCCGGCCGACGGCGGTGCAGGTGTAGGTGCCGGTGATTTGCGCACTGCCGTCGTCCTTGAGGTGCTGTTTGCTGTCGATTGTGAGTTTGAGCGTGGGGTCGGCCATGGCGGTGCCGGCCAGAATCGTGGTGCCGGCGCACGCCGCCACCGTGGCGACGGCCAGTTTCAAGATCCAATTCTTGGGCGTGGTTGCCCGCCGTCCGGCGGTCCCCGGATACTCGGCCATGACACGGCATCCTTCTATGTCGGAAAAGAATTCAGACCACTCATAGGGTCGCCACAGGACGCCGGGCCGCATCCCCGGCCTACTTCCCGGGCGTTTCGCAACCGTAGCAATATGACTGGGCGAAGTGTTCCCCAGTCATGTTCTGCACCAGGCAATTACCTGTCTCGGGTGATTGATTGCGCTCTCCACCATCACACCTCGGTCCGTCCTCGATCGAATCCCCAGACAGCTCGGCACGTGGGAAGTGCCGACTCATGCGTCAGGTCTCACGTCGGTGGCTTGGCTCGCCCGTCTGCCGCCGAGGAGGTCGCCGATCGCGAGTAGCACCGCGAGCACCGTCGCGATCAGCAGCACGGTCAGCGATTTGATCCAGCCCCAAGGTTCGTGCAGGGCGGCGAATGGTGGAGGTGTCTGATTCGTCATGGTTCGGACGGTAAGGATCGCCGTTCAACACCGAATCGCCCGCGATGAACGGGCGATCAACGCACCTGGTGGGAGGGACGAAGTAGTTCACCCGGCACCTGGTGGGAGGCGGCGGATCCGCGAAAATCGGTGATGCGCATTACCGCAGCACTTTGACCACGAGTTCCACGTTGCGATCCGGCGGCGCGCCGGCCAGGTCTGCCGACCGATGAATGTCGTTGTAGGAAAGTTCTCGGTAGAGCGACGCCAGCCCCAGCGGGGAGTGGTCGTCGTAATCCACGGAGTAGGGGCTCATCGCCTCGAAGAGTGTCGAGAACAGTGAGACTGTGCCGTCACGGTTGTCGGTGATCTCGATAATCCGTCCCAGCTGCGGAAAGTCGATATGCGACGCGGTGTTGATCTCCCAGAATCCCTGCTCGGGCGTAGGCCCCGGCCATGGCGTGATCTTGTTCATATGAGTGTGGCCGTTGACCCAGCCGAGAACGTTAGGGAAACGGCGTAGCAACTCGATGAGTTGGGCTCCGCTGTACCGGAGCTCCTGCGGACGTTCCGGATCCGGGGCCAAATTGTCCATGGTGGCGCTGGTGTGGTGACTGAAGATGAGGAAGTAGGTGTCGGTTTTGGGCTCGGTCGTCAAATATCCGGCGGAGTCGTAGAACTTGCTGCTCCCCGCGCGCAGCAACCCCTCGACCCAGCGGAACTGCGCTTCGCCGAGGGAACCGTCGACCAGGCCGGCTCGATTGGCGGTGTCCAAGCTGATGCCGACGACTTGCGGTGCGATCTCGAAGGAGTAGTAACCGATGCCGGTCTCACCTGCGTCTGGAGCAAAGCCGTGTCCGAGGGGTCCCGGCCCGGTATGGGCTGGATCGAGATGCGCGGCAATGTATTCCCTTGGTGAGAGGGGTCGGCGAGCAGGGTCGGCCGTGACCAGCCGGGGCGGAACCGTGGCGGCGGACAGCGCTGCCACGATCGCTGCCGGATCGGTATCGATGGCCGCACTGACCGCCCGAGCTGTCGGGGAGGCCGGTGAGACGTACTTGAGGTTGCCGGTGTACATCGCTTGTAGCGGAGGAATGCCGAACGGCGCGACGCCGCTGACGGAGTTGTCGTGATTACCGAAGACGCTGTACCAGGGCGTTGTGAGACCGGGGCTGTCCACCGGCTTGATCGCGGCCTCCAGTAGGCCCGGGACGGTGGGGAAGCCGGCCTGCTTGTACAGATCGAATATCGGGTCGTCGGGATTCCAATACTGGTTGCTACTAAATTTCTGGACGCCCTCGTACACGTTCGGCAGGCCGGTATCGGGTGCGATTCTGCCGCCGTTCAATGCGGTCAGAAACCACTCCAGCTCTGCGATCTCCATATTGTCGCAGTTGTCTCCGGTGGATATCACGGCGTCGAAGGCGCGCCCCCCATGCGGCCCCGCACGAAGCGCGTTGATCCGATGTACCAGTGCGATGAGGCCCTGCACTGTCAGCGTCTCTTGCGGACGAAACGCCGATCCATTGATGGGGTGCAGATACTCGAATCGTGCGGGGCTTTGCGCATCGATGATGTGGACATCGGTCAACTGCACCACCGAGGCGAGCGGCACCCGGCGGTCTTCTCGACTCGGCAGTGGTTCGGCGAGATCGCTCCGGATGATTGTCGGCCAACCCGGTCCGGGGCCGAGTCGTTGGTATCCGTGGTCACCGAGTGGTGTGGCGACAGCGTCGAGCGTCGTTCCCGAACCGTCGGAGACGAGTGGTCGTGCCGTTGCCATCGGGGACAAGCGGCCGCCGGTGGCCAGGATGCTGGCGAAACCCGCGATTCTGAGGAGATCCCGCCGGTTGACATTGTGCACTTGCCGCTCCTCGTCGAGACAAAAATCAGAATGTGCCGAAAAGAGCGACAAATATAGATGCGAGCACTGTCCCGATAATTGCGAATGCGATCAGTAACCCTACTACTACCGACTTCATGTCACCTTCTGCTTGCTGGAAACGCTTGCGGTTGTGCAATGGAATGGGGTTGGTGCGAAACCTGCTGTTATGTCACGATCAGGTAGGCGGCCGGATGGTCGCGTAAGCGGGAGATGAGCTGCCGGGCACGAGTCGGCCGCGCATGGTGGGCCAGCGGCACCGGGACGTGTCTCGGCGGTGGTTGTGCGGGCGGGTGAGCTCTGCGGGCGGATGGGCCCAGGTAGAGCTGTTCGCAAGGGAGCCGCGGCAGGCCGCCGGTATCGGCTGTTGATACCTGTATCGAGTCATAGCTGTTGGAGGCCCTGGACTCCCGGAGAAAGCCGCAGGCCGCCGACACGCAGGCGGCAAAGTCCATGCGCACTCCGCGCAAGTAGACCAGGACGCGCAAGTCCGCTTCCCCGGGATTCGGCGATTGAGCGGAAGGCATGGGGGTCGCGAGCGGTGGCCTTTCGGGCTTATCCATGTGTTCCTCCCTGTCCGTCGATGTGGGTCCGGTCGGCTATGGCACCTGCGACAAGCTCATCGCCGAACGGGAACCTATCACAGTATGGTTCAATATTGGGACGCACTGTGTCACATCTATCGGGAGCCGATGGAGATTTATGCCAGCTCACGTAGTGAGGGTTGCGTACGGGCCGGTTGAGATGCTTGACAGAGTGTTGCAATATGTGAACACTCTAGCTCGATAGCGGCACGCTTGCGGGTGACCTTCTGGTGGAACCGGCCTCCTGTTCACGAAGTCGTCCGGCAGTCGTGTCCAAGGCCGTCGAATGTTCCCTTGTGGTGCGCAACAGCAGGTTAAGAGAAAGCGTGTAGATGCAGAAACGTCTTACCAGCAGCCGTGATGAGCTGATTTCCAGCGGCGTGCAGCTTGCGCTCGAGCTTCGGACGAGGAGCATCGCGGTCGACGACCTACTGGAACGCTGCAATCTTCCACGTGACGTCTTCTACTTCCATTTCAACGGGATCGATGAGCTCTTCGACTTCGCGGTGGTCTCCAGCGGAGACGAGGTGGCAGAGCTCATCGAGGGCCGAGAGGGCTTTGGCGGGCCCGCTGCCATTGTGCTCATAGATATCTGGCTTGCTGTGCTTTTCGGCACGGCAGGTCAGCGACCGATCGTGATCGACGGTATCCGGGGTGTCCAGTGGTCGACGACGCGAAACGCGTACGGGCAGTTGGTCGTCGGTTCGCATCGCCTGCTGTTGCGGGCGATGCGCGAAGGTGACGTGTTCTGCGCCGGCGACGCCTACAGCGTCGCCCTGCGCCTCGCGCGAATGCTGTTGACGCCGCGAATTCATACCTCCGATCGCCCTGTTCCCGACGCGACGGCCTTGGCGCGAGCCATTGAATTGACCGCACGCGATATCGGGATACAGGTAGGTCGGCAATATCTCCGTCACTACCTTGTGCACCGATTGCAACTGCTCATGCGCAGGGAGCAATGGAGAACGATTCTGCTTGATGGAGATCCGCCGAAAACCGTCTAGCGGACACGCGGCACACCGTGGTGCCCGGCGGCGGTGCGGTCAGCTGAAGGATCTCCTCTGGAGAGTCATGGCCGACCTGGCATCACTTGCTGAAAGCGACTCCTGCACCGTTCGGCCGTGCGAGGCCGCGGTCGCAACCTGCGGGCTATGTGCATCACGCGAACCGGTCAAATCAAACGATGGCTTGCCTTTGGCGTGGGCCGATCATTCGAGTGCGGATCGTGGAGAGTGGTCCCTGGAAAATGCACCTGGTTTACCGACAGGCGGGGCGGCAAATGCGGACGCACATTCGCGGGTTCAGTTCATATTGCCCGGAAATGTTTGCGGTGCAAGGATTTAGGTGGTGTCACCGTTCGGGGTTCGGTCGTCGCCGGTCCGGTCGCTCTCTTGCTCAAGAGTCGTAGGGTTCATTCATGGTGTTCTGAAACTGGATCGCGGCGGCGATACCCACCGGGACTCCGAGCAGGGCTGCGCCGAGGAGGGAACCGACGCTGATGAGGGCCCCTGCGCCGGCGAGGCAGCCTGCGATGATCGTGAGCCCCCCGGCGTCGAGAATGGGCGCTCCGAAGATCGCACCGGCCACGCCACCGACACCGCAGCCGATGGATGCGCCGGCGATTCCACCGACCAGCGTCCCGATGCCGGTGGCCAGCCCGAACTCCGTGGCAGCGGCCCCTATCGCTGTGTTGAAGCGCTCGGTGTGGGGGTCGAGGCGAATATCGCCGAGGCGCATGTCGAAGGCGGCGTCACCGGTCGTGGAGTCGTCGGCTGCGTCTGGTGCCCGGAGCCTGTCGCTTTGTCCGACAAAGGTGGCCATGCCGGTCTGCATGGCAATACGCGGATTCGGGCTATCGCCGGCGTGCGTACCGAGCATGATTTCGAGGCCGGATGGTAGCGCGTCCGTCTGCACCGGCGCGGCCGCGGCCGCGCCGGTGGATCCGATCCCGATGGCGCCCACGGCGGTGACCGCGACCGTGGCAGCGCAAGCGAGTGGGCGCATGGATGACTCCTTCGAATGGAAGATGTACTGCCCAATGGGATAGCGCGTGATTGTCCGTCGGAGACGGCGATGTCGCCTTGTGGTATGCGGCGTGACGCTCAGGGGAGGTTCGCCGACCCTGTAGCGGGCAGGCCGTCCAGGGGGATCGAGTTCGCGGATCCCGTTGTGCCGGGGCGCTCACCGCTCGGATCGACAGGGTTTTTGTCGGCCACCACGACGGTGATGGTTTTGGAATCTATTCCGCCGATTCGCTGCCACGCTGTGAGCTCATGAGTGCCGGGCGTTTTCGGGGTCCAGGTAACGCTTGCCTCGAATCCCCAGGGGCGCACGGGACTACCGTTGATCTGGTCGCCGTTGTCGGTGAACGAAACCAAAGAGATCAGGTCGCGGGAAATAATCGCAGTCACTTTGTAGGAGTAACCAACGGTCAGTCGTTCGCTGGAAACCTTGATGCCACTTACCCAAGCATTGGCCGGGGGAGCGGCAATTGCCGCTGCCGTCGCCAATGTGAAAACGAACGCGACGCCTACCCCGTAAGCGCGACTGCTGTGCTTTTGCAACATCTCGTTGACACTCCTTATGGGTCAGACTATCTGAACGCTATTGGAGGTCCGCAGGCGATAGATGCCTGCGGCAGAGCTTGCATTATCGGCAGGTGACCGATGTCGAACGGTAATAGTCTTACGCGCCCCGGATTACACGGCGCACATTGATTGCATAACACCTTTGAGGATCGGCGCACCATATACAGATGGCGCAAAGTCGAGGGTTTGGACGGTCGTCAGGGGCATCAGAACGGCCTCGCCCAGTTCGAAATACCAATCAGCGGCCGTGGTAGTCGCCCGCATCAGCAAGGATGCGGTTTCCAGGGGCAGGGTTATCAGGTCGAGGATATTCTCGACCTTGATCTCGGAGAGGGCGACGGTGTCGAGTGCCTTGCCCTCGTGGATATCGAAGCCGAGGTTGGCCAGGAAGGTGATAGGGGCGTAGTCGAAGGCGTCGACCATGGGGCCGAGTTCTTCGGTGCGGCGTAAGAGCGCGACCTTGGCGATCCGATGCTCATCGAGGAACTGTTGCAGTGTGCCGGCGGCGGCCGAGAGAGCTGAACGGTCCAGCGGTAGATCGGCGCTGTCCAGGACAGCCCGGGTCCGTTCGACCACGGCGCGGGTGGTCAGCTCGGCGACCGGAGTGCACACGCCGTCAGCGGGCATAACGCTGTCGGCCAGGGTGATCAGTGGCGCGGGCAGGTCGAGGTGTTCGGTGCCTCGGGTGACCGATCGCAGCTCTGGATACACCGTCGGTACGGCGCAACTGGCGGCGAGGTGGTTCTGTACCTGTCGGGCCAGCGCTTTGACGCCGAAGAACGTCGCACTTACTGCCGCCCGCAGCAAGAACCCGCCGGTGGGTACGAGGCCGGCCATCAACTGGGTGGGGATCTTTACGATCCGGGCAGCCAGGATGAACACCTCGATCGCTTCGTTCACCGTCAGCTGGGAGACTGACATTGTGGTGTCGATCCGTCCTGTGCGCACCGCGTCCAAGCCGTTCACCACATAGGTGACGACAGGGTCGTCCAGAAATGCGGTGCGTTCATTGACGTTTCGGGGGTCGACTGGCAATCCGTCTCTATGTACCCGCACCGTGGCGAGCGCGGCACGGACCTCGCCCACCCTCCCGTCGAACGCCGCTAGCTGATTGGTGGGAACCAGCATTCGCAGCATTGTCGACGTCGCCGCGACCACGTCATCGAACGTTGGGGCATTGAGGTCGCAGCGGCCTTCCTCCTTCCGGATCGGCACTGTCGCCAAAGTGCTGTCCGCTGCAGCCCGAGCTGCGGGTATTACCAGCGGGGTGCCGAGCACGCTGAAAGCAACTATCAGCACAGTGAATAGGCGGAACGTGCGCATCGTTTTCTTTCCGTCTGAAATCAGGCCGCTGATTCACAAAGGAGTTGGTCCTGTGCAGGATCGACCGACCACCTCGAGGGGTATCGAGGCCGCACCGTATCGGCACCGATAGAGCTCACTTTGTTTCTTGGCGATCAAATGGAAGTCCGCATCGATGCGGCCTGTCACTATGGACCCGGTCGACGCTCGGCAGTCGCCTTTGCCCACTATTTCCATGTCCGGGACGGAAGCGGAACCGAGAGACCCGAACGGATTCGAACTGGCCGCAGGCCCGCCTGCGCTGCCGCTGGATGTAGCAGACTGCTCTGTCACGGTGTCGCATATATACACATAGGCGGTCGCGTCGTCGGCGACCGCATCGGCCGCCGGAACCGCTACTATCGCCGCGATCGGAAGTATTGCCGCGAAGGTCAGTACTTTGCCCACTGAATGCTCCAATTTCTGCCGGGAGAGCTTACTGGAATCGAACTCGATGCCGAATCGGTGATTGCCGAGCCCGGAAACTAGGCGGCAGTGACGCCGTCGGCGCAGCCGGACACGAAGCCCCGCCAAGCGCCTGCGAGACCGGCCAGTGCCGCGCTCGTCACGATCCCGATGGGGCCGCCGGCCAGAACAGCGGTAATGCCGCCGGAGATCGCGGCGATCAATGCTGTCTCCAGCGCTGTGGCGGTTCCTTCGGTCAGGCATTTCATGACTGTCGTGCCCGCCTCGGACACGAAATTGCCGACAACCTTGGCGCCTGCGCGTATGCCGCCTTCGACAGTCACCCGCATTCGTTGACCTCCTTCGGTGATCGCGAATTTGACCCGGCGTGCCATGTCGTCAACTGTCACTACCGGGACCAGCTGCTCGACGAGCTGTCCGGCCGCGTCGACGAGGTCGACCACTCCGGTGGCGGCCTGCTCGACGAAGCGGCCGGCGCTCACCGCCAGTTCCGCGCCCGCGTTCTCGATATTCGTGGCCAGTACTACCGGAGCGCCGTGGGTCGGCGCCGCGGTCGCGGTAGCCGAAACCAGACCGCTTGTGCCCATGACGCACATGCCGACCAGGGTGGCGACCAACGCTTGCATTCGCAGCCTCGCGCAAACGCCGAATCGTGATTGACGCACCAAGATTCCGTTCCTTTCCGTGCGCCGCGGATGCCGCGGCGAATCAGGGGTCGGTACCTGCAAAGAAGTCAGCCGTCCGGCACGAGACGTGGAAGGCTTTGATACGCGGTCGAGAAACGCCGCAGGAGCGTGAACGAAACCTCACTTGTCCCGAATGTGAAACAAAAATGCTCACCTTGTTTCTTATGTGCAACACTATAGGGGGCGGGGCTCGGCGAAGCGCAAGGCTTGTGATCTATGTCATAGCCGGTGCCGCCGTTCATCGCCGAATTGCTCGCGATGAACGGGCGATCAGCGCACCCTGGCGGCGCTAGGCAAGCGCCGGCTGGGGTTCCGGGACAACCTGTTTCAGGTTCTCGACCACGATGTTCCGCAGGTGGGCGACTCGCTCGGGTCGATGGTGCTGTTCGGAGTAGGCGAATTCGAGGTTCAGCCGTCCTTGGAATGTGTAGGCGAAGTAGCTCAGTTCCGGCACCGGACCGGAGGTGGCGAATCCATGAAAATCGGTGATGCGCATGCCTTTCGGGGATTCCAGGACGGGCACCACACCCCAGTTGGTGACGGTGTTCACGGCGACCGCCCTGGCATCGCTCTGCATGACATGGGCGGCCGCGTACATGGTCGCGAGTGCGGTACCGCTGTCGATGCCGTGCACGATCTGCGCCTTGATCTCCTTGCCGAGCAGGTGCAAATCGGAGTCGGCCGTGCAGACGGTCACGGTGGGCGCGAAGCCGAGGGCGTTGGTCGCGTCGGCGGGCCGTGCGGCTGGTTGCAGATGCGGCCGCAGGTCCACGGCATGACCGATGAGCATCGGTAGCTCGGTTTCGGCCGCGGTGGCCGGTGTTTCGGTGATCGTCGCGCGCTCGGCCCGGACGATCGCGGCGCCGAGCAGCGCGTGCACGGTCGTGCCGAGTGTGCGCGCGTGCTGTATCAGCCGACCGGTTTCGTTCTCGGACAACGTGATCCGCTCGCCGGGGGCGAGGCGGCGACCAGGTGCGCCGGGTGTCTGCGGGCCGGTGAAGCTGTACACCTGCCCCGGATCGGGCAGGGACGGTGCGGGCGGCGTGACCCCGCGATCGGCGAGTAGATCCTCAAGGCTGCGCGGGTAGATCGGCGTCGGATCGAGCAGCGCCGCACCCGTGCTGAGTGCCGCGGCGGTACGCCAGAAGTCCGCGAGCAGCGCGAATCCCATATGAGCGTCGTTGATGGCGTGGCACACCCGGAGGCTGACCGCCGCGGTCTGCCCGGCCTGCACGATCTCCAGCTTCGCCAGCTCTCGTGCGGGATTCAGCGGTGTCGCCCCGTTGCGTAACCAGTCGGACAGGGTGCCGTGGCTGATCTCGGTCACCACGCTGCCCGCGCCGTCGTCCGGAATGTGGAGCAGGCATTCATCGTTCGCGAGTTCGATGGTTCCGGTGAGCATAGGGTATCGCCGGGCGGTCAGTTCGAAGGCGAGCTGTAGCAACGTGCTGTCGATCTCGCCCTCGCATACGGTCACGTAACAGACCGTGAACTGTTTCGGCACGAATCCTTCGTCGATCTTTCCGAGTCGGTACTGCACGTTCGCTCCTGGCGTAGGGCACACGAATGCTCATGCGCTGTAAAAGATTTGGATCCCGTAAAGGGAGCCGGGCGGACTACCCGGGGAAATCTTCGGCAGCGCGCTCGAGCGCTCGATGAGCCGAGCATGAACGCCCTGGTGGACCGGCTAGTTTCGCTGGTCTCCGGCGGTCGCCATCGCGATGGAATCCGCGACCGAGTCCGACGGCGGGGGCGTCAGGCCGATTCGCGTGTAGAACTCATCGAGCCGGCCGCGTACTGCGCGCGCCTCGCCTATCCGGCCCTGGCCCGTGAGTGCGGCCGCCTGGAACTGCAAGGCATGGCCGCGCCGGATCGGATCGGCGGCCTCGGCCAGTACCGTGGCCGCCTCGGCCGCGGCTGCCTCGGCCACATCGAACCGACGGTCGTGCAGGCCGACCTGTGCCAGCCGGAACAGCGCCCAGCCCAGGTGCAGCCGCCGTCCGTGGGTCCGGGCCGCGCGCACGCCTTCCGTGCACAGCGACAGCGCCCGTTCCGGGTCCCGGTCACGGATCAGCGCCACCCGCCCGAGCTGACCCAACGCCAGTGAATCGAAGGCCGCGCCGCCGAGCTCCGCGGCCAAACGCAGTGCGCGCTCGGCGGTTTCGACGACGCGATCCCATTGCGCGGCATCGCCGTACCGATCGGCGAGGGTGGCGCACGCCCAACCCTCCCACGACGGGTCGCCCAGTTCGCGGAACAACTCGACCGCCGCGGCCATGTGCATGATCGCGTCTTCGTCCCGGCCGGTACCCCACGCGGCAGCGCCGAGCAGATGTTCGGCGAAGCCGAGCAGCAAGCGATTCCCGTTCGGGTGGAGCAGATCCCAGGCCCGCTCGAGCATGATGGCGGCTTCGGCGCCCCGGCCCAGGTCCAGCGCGAGTACCAGGCCGAGTGCCAGACGCGCCCGGATCTCGGTGTCCGGGACGCCGCGTTGCTCGGCGACGGCGAGGAGTTGCCGCAGTGCCTGCGCCAATTCGCCGGACTGGGCCGAGGTGTCGATGGTCTCGCTGATCAGCATCGCCACGTCCACGCTGGCCGGCACCAGGTCCGGGTGGCCGGCGGCGATCTGGCGGTGCAGGGCGATCAGGCCCGCACGCTCGGCGTCGAGCCAGGCTTGCGCTCGCGCCGCCGTGCGGATCGGTTCGCCGCCGTGCTCGGTGGCCGGGACATAGTCGAGGCTGTGCCCCGGATAGCGTTGGCGGACAATTGTTTTCGCGGTCGCCAGGTAGTAGTCGAGCAGTCGTGCGAGTACTTCTTCCGGATCGGTTCGCGATTCCATCGTGCGTGCGAACAGCCGCAGCAGATCGTGGTAGCTGTAGCGGTCGGCTGTGATCGATTGCAGCAGACCGAGATCGACCAGGGACTCGCACACATCCATCGCGGCGGCGGGGGTGACCCCGAGGATCGCGGCCGCCGCCGCGAGCGACAGGTCCGGCAGCGCGGGGACGGCCAATCGCACGAACGCCCGCGCGGTCGCCGAATCCAGCTGCCGATAGCCGAAGGCGAAGCTGGCATCCACGGCCAGATCACCACACCGCAACTCCGGTAGCCGACGCTGCTCGTCGGCCAGGCGCCCCGCGACCGTGGCGATACTCCATTGCGGGCGCGCGGCCAGCCGGGCGCCGATCACCCGGATCGCCAACGGCAGTCTGCCGCACGCGGTGACGACCGCCTGAGCGGCTTCGGGTTCGGTCGCTATTCGTTGCTCACCGATGATGCGCCCCAACAGGTTTCGTGCTTCGCCGTCGGACAGCACATCCAGCCGCCGGATCGTCGCGTCGGCCAGCGGCAGCACCGCGCGGCTGGTGATCAGCACCGCGCAGCCGCCGCCACCCGGCAGCAGCGGTATGACCTGATCCAGTCCGCCGGCGTTGTCGAGCACCAGCAAAATCCGCCGATCGGCCAGCAGGCTGCGCAGCAGCCCGGCCCGCTCGGGACCCGCGGACGGCAGGTCACCGTCGAGCACTCCCAGTGTGCGCAGGAACGTGCCGAGCACTGCCACCGGATCCGCGGGGCGCTCGTCCATTCCGTGCAGGTCCGCGTAGAGCTGTCCGTCCGGGAAGCGGTCCTGGACCGCGTGTGCGACATGCGTTGCCAGGGTGGTCTTTCCGACCCCTCCCATGCCGATGACGATCGCGATGGGCGCGGAGCTCCCGGTGGGGACGAGCGTCTCGCACAGCTCGCGCACGACTGCCTCGCGGCCGGTGAAGTCGGCGACGTTTCTGGGGAGCTGGGCCGGCCGCACGCTCGTGCCGACCTCGAGGGGCGTCTCGTTTGCTGGAGAACGGGATTCGGCTCTGCTCAGCCCCGGGTCGTCATCGAGGATCCGTTGATGCAGCTCGGCCAGTTCCGGACCGGGTTCGATACCGAGCTCGTCGATGAGCAAGCGGCGGGTGCCGGCGTAGACCGCCAGCGCCTCGCTGCGCCGCCCGCAGTGATACAGCGCGGCCATCCACAGCCCTCGAAGGCGTTCGCGCAGCGGGAATTCGGCACTGAGCGCGGCCAATTCGCCGATCACCTGGTCGTGTCGCCCCAGCCGCAGATCCACGTCCAGCCGAGCCTCCAGCAGGGACGTGCGCAGCTCGGACAACCGCTGTCGCTGACCGGCGGCCGCCGGGCCGGGCACGCCGGCGAGAGCCTCGCCGTGCCACAACCCGAGCGCGCGACCGAGAAGTTCCCGCGCCTGAATGAAATTTCCTGCGGCCCTTGCATTGTCGGCAGAGCGGGCCAGCTCCTCGGCCTGCCGGACGTCGACCGCGGTGGGTGCCACGCGCAGTTCGTATCCATCGCCCACCGACACGAGAATCGAAGACGGCGTGCGTGGAGCACGGTCGGGCTCGATGAGCCGGCGCAGCAAACGCACGTGCGAACGCAGCGAGGCAACGGCATCGCCGGGAAGTTCGTCACCCCACACCGCGTCTACCAGTTGCGCCGCGGACAGCGGTCCACCGGCAGCGAACAGCAACGCCGCCAGCACCGCCTGGGTGCGTGGGCGTGCCAAAGGCATCGTGAGTTCGCCGTGGCGGACCGTGACCCGGCCCAGCATGGTGAAACTCAGCGCCGCGGGGTCCATCGGCCTCTCTTTCTCGCAAAGCTCGAACAATCCTACAAACCGTGTGGTATGTCCGGTTCCCGGCGGCATTGGGTACGCATTTGTTGCGGCTCAGGCGTCGATCGGTCACGTGCGGTAGAGCTCGGTCAGAAGCTCGAGCACGGCGCGGGTCGCCGGGTGCGGGTCGTCGCGCCACCAGGCCAGTCGTACGGCGACCGGTTCGGCGTCGCGTACCGGCAGGTAGACGATGCCGGGGCGCGGGTACTGGTCGACGACGGACTGCGCGGTGACCCCCACGCAGCGGCCGGTGGCGATGACCGTGAGCCAGTCGTCGATGTCGCGGCTCTCCTGGATCGCAGGGCGCGCGTTCGCGGGCCACAGATCCGCGCCGGTCGTTCCGGTGCGGTGGTCGACGAGCAGGACGCGGCTGCTGAGGTCGTCCAGATGCACCGAGCGGCGCCGCGCCAGCGGGTCGTCGGCGGCCAGCGCGCACCAGCGTGGTTCCAGGCCCACGATGGCGCCTTCGAAACGGCGATCCGTCAGTGGCCTGCGGATGATCGCGAGGTCCGCGGTGCCTTCGGCCAGGCCGGCGCTCGGGGAGTTGATGCGGAGCAGGTGCATTTGCGTTGTCGGGTGCGCGTCCCGCCACCGGTGCTGAAAGTCGAGTGTGCGTCGGCCGAGTGCCGACCATGCGTGGCCGATGCGGAGTTCGATGTGGCCCGATGTGGCTTCCTGCACCAGGTTGTCGACCTCGGTCAGCACGCGCCGGGCGTGTGCGACGACGCGTAGTCCGATCGCGGTCGGCGTGGTTTCGCGGGACGTACGCCGCAGCAGCCGTACGCCGAGGCGCTGCTCGAGCGCCGCGAGGGTACGGGAGACCGCAGCCTGGGAAACACCCAGAGCGATCGCCGCGTCGGTGAACGTGCCCTCGTCCACGATCGCGACGAGGCAGCGCAACTGACGCAGCTCGATATCCATAACCAAATCGTATAGTCGGTGTGCGCCATGCATTTTGCGCAAGGCCCGGTGCGGCACAGGATCGATGCGTGCAAACGGATCCCGCCACTCGTCCTGCGGACGGCACCTCCCGGCCCACGCATGGCGGCGTGCCCATGGCCGGGGTCGGCACGATGCTCGCCAGCGGCCTGTCGACCCAGCTCGGCGCCGCGATCGGATCGCTGGCCTTCCCGGTGCTCGGCCCAGTCGGTGTGGTCGCGGTCCGTCAGTGCGTTGCGGCGGTGGTGCTGCTCGCCGTCGGCCGGCCCCGTGTCCGGTCCTTCACGCGGGGTCAGTGGGGGCCGGTGCTGGTGCTCGCGGCCGTCCTCGGGGTGGTGAATCTGTCGCTGTATACCGCGATCGACCGGATCGGTCTCGGGCTGGCGGTGACCCTGGAGTTCCTCGGTCCGCTCGCGATCGCGCTGGCCGGCTCGCGCAGACGCGTGGACCTGGGCTGTGCGGTACTTGCCGCGGCGGGAGTGGTCGTACTGATGCGTCCTCGCCCTACGGCCGACTACCTCGGGATGGGGCTCGCGCTGCTCGCCGCCGCGTGCTGGGCCGCGTACATCCTGCTCAACCGTTCCATCGGGCAGCGCTTCCCCGGCGCCGAGGGCACGACCGCCGCGGCGGGGCTGTCCGCCTTGGTTTACCTGCCCATCGGAGCCTTCGTCGTGGTGCATCACTCGCCTTCCGCCGGGGCGGTCGGTGCGGCCGTCACGGCCGGAATCCTGTCCTCCGCAATGCCTTTCCTCGCGGACCTGTTCACGCTGCGCCGCGTCCCCGCCGCGGTGTTCGGATTGTTCATGAGCGTCAATCCCGTGTTCGCCGCAGTCATCGGCGTGCTCGTGCTGGGACAGAATCTCGATCTGCCGGCCTGGTCGAGCATCGCGGCCATCATCGCGGCGAACGCCATCAGCATCCTCACGAAGTCGAGAGGCGGTTGACGCCGCTCCACGTACGCGCAAGCGCTATAAGTTGTTTCAGGAAAGGACCCTCCCGTGCGCGGTATAACGCTGACCGATCACTTCTTCTCCGTTCCCCTCGACCACGATCAGCCGGAAGGCGAGCACATCGAGGTCTACGCGCGCGAGGTGGTGGCCACCGGACGCGAGCGACTTCCTTGGCTGCTGTTCCTGCAAGGCGGCCCCGGCATGCTGCCGCCGCGTCCGATCGGCCGGGAGTCCTGGCTGGACCGCGCACTCGACGACTACCGCGTCCTGCTGCTCGACCAGCGCGGCACGGGCCGCTCCACCCCGATCACCCGGCAAACGCTCCCGGCCCGGGGCGAGCCCGCCGCGCAGGCCGACTATCTCACCCATTTCCGCGCCGACGCCATCGTCCGCGACGCCGAACTGATCAGGCGCGAACTGGTCGGCGAACCGTGGTCGGTGCTCGGCCAGAGCTTCGGCGGCATGTGCACCGTCACGTACCTCTCGTTCGCGCCCGAGGGCCTGCGTGAAGCGATGATCACCGGCGGTCTTCCCGGTTTGCGCGTCACCGCCGACGAGGTCTATCGCGCCACCTATCCGCGCGTGCACCGCAAGAACACCGCCTACTACCGCCGGTACCCGCAAGACGCCGCCGCCGTCCGCCGCATCGCCGCGCACCTGATCGAGCGCCCGGCGCCCCTGCCGGACGGATCCTTGCTCACCGTCGAGGCGTTCCAGTCGCTCGGCCTGATGCTCGGCACGCGCGACGGCGCGGACGTGCTCCACTACCTGCTCGAAGACACCTGGGCCGGAGCGGAACTGTCCGACAGTTTCCTCGCCCGCACCGCGGCTTTCCTCAGCTACGCCCAACTGCCGCTGAACCCGCTCATGCACGAACTCACCTACGCCCAGCGCAAAACTGGCGCGACGAACTGGGCCGCCGAGCGGGTACGCGCCGAGTTTCCGCAGTTCGACGCGCGCGCCGCATTGGCCGGGGACGACCCGGTGCTGTTCACCGGCGAGATGACCTACAGATGCCATTTCGACCAGCCCTACCTCGCGCCCCTACACGAGGCCGCGGAAATATCGTTCGCCCGCAAGGACTGGCCCGACCTCTACGACCCTCAGCGCCTGGCCGACAACAACGTCGCCGTAGCCGCCGCCGTCTACCTCGACGACATGTACGTCGACGCCACCTACTCGCTGCAAACCGCTGACACCATCCGTGGCCTACGCCTGTGGGCCACCAACGAGCACGAGCACGACGGTCTTCGCGTCAGCAACGGACGCGTTCTCGACCATCTGCTGCGAATGCTGCACGGGGAGCTCTGAAGTGAGCGTCACCGAGGACAACCGCCCTCCCGGATCGAGACTCGAGGGCGAGGATGTCACCCGACTTCAACGACAACTCCGCAATCCGGCGGACTGTAAGAACAGCGGTGTAACTCCGAAACGAGGAGTGGCACATGAACTCTGATGTGGCGAGTGCCGAGTTGGTCGATACTGACGCGGTGGCCAGAGCCAGGAAAACGAAGACGACAGCGGTGGATGCCGATGTGGTGGGCCGGCTCGTGGCCCAGGCCCGCGCGAGCGGGCTGCAGCTGACCGGCGAGGACGGGTTGCTGGGGCAGCTGACCAAGCTGGTGGTCGAGTCCGCGCTCGACGGGGAGATCACCGATCATCTCGGCTACGACCACAGCGATCCGGCCGGACGGGGAACACCGAATTCGCGTAACGGAACCCGATCGAAAACGATCGTGACCGATGTCGGTCCGGTCCAGATCGACGTCCCGCGTGACCGTGACTCCAGCTTCGAACCGCAGATCGTGCGCAAGCGCCAGCGTCGGCTCAACGGGGTGGAGAACATGGTGCTGTCGCTCTCGGCCAAGGGGCTGGCCCATGGTGAGATCTGCGCGCATCTGCGCGAGGTCTATGGCGCCGAGGTGTCCAAGCAGACGATCTCGACGATCACCGACAAGGTCATGGACGGGATGGCCGAATGGCAGAACCGGCCTCTGGGCTGGGTTTATCCGGTGGTCTTCCTCGACGCCATCCACGTCAAGATCCGCGACGGCAAAGTCGCCAACCGGCCGATCTATGTCGCGTTGGCGTCACGGTCGAGGGCGGGCCGCGAGATCCTGGGGCTCTGGGCCGGTGACGGCGGGGAGGGCGCGAAGTTCTGGTTGGGAGATCCTGACCGAGCTGAAAAACCGTGGCATCGACGATGTCTGCATGCTCGTCTGCGACGGGCTCAAGGGACTGCCCGAGGCGATCCGGCAGACTTGGGCGGCCGCGGTGGTCCAGACCTGCATCGTTCACCTGCTGCGCGCGTCGTTCGCCTATGCCGGACGCCAGGACTGGGCCGCGATCGCCAAAGCCCTCAAACCGATCTACACCGCACCCACCGAAGCCGCGGCGCTGGAACGGCTTCACGAGTTCACGCAGGTGTGGGGCACGAAATATCCTGCGATCGTGCGGCTTTGGGAGAACTCGTGGGCCGAGTTCACCCCGTTCCTGGCCTTCGACACCGAGATCCGCCGCGTTATCTGCTCCACGAGCGCGATCGAGTCGGTCAACGCCCGCATCCGCCGCGCAGTCCGCGCCCGCGGCCACTTCCCCAACGAACAAGCCGCCCTGAAAATGCGTCTACCTCGCCCTCATGGCCCTCGACCCGACCGGCGAGGGCCAGAAACGCTGGATCACCCGCTGGAAAGCAGCGTTGAACGCCTTCGACATCACCTTCGACGGCCGACTCACCGCCGGACGGAAATCTCAATCAACCCGAGTTACACCGTTATCTGGTATCTGGACAGACCCATCATAGCTCGTGTATTACCTATGTAGACTACGGCAATGCGGATGACACGCAGTTTGATACAGGTCGCGGCTGAACTGTTGTCGCGACCTGACGACAATCATTGGGGTTACGAGTTGGTCAAACGCTCGGGTGAGCGCTCAGGTGTGGTCTACCCGATGCTGACGAGAATGTTGGTGGACGGGTGGTTGGCCGACGGGTGGGAGGACCCGGCAACGATCAAGGAGAAGCGCCCACCGCGCCGTTACTACACGCTAACGATGCTAGGAAGGGAGGAACTAGGTGCGGCACTTCGTGCAGCTCGCAACGACAGACGTTTTGCCGCAATGAATCTCGGTTGGGTGAGATGACAGAACTCATTGGTGCTATCGCGTCGTGGCCTACGCTGCTTCTTGCCATCGCGTTCTTCGGCTTTGCGCCGGGTTTCGTCCTGCGGATCATGGTCAAGGTGTATCCGTACGGCGATCCGCGGCGTCAGGAATTGATTGCTGAGCTCTACGCGATCCAGCGGATCGAACGACCACTATTCGTTGCCGAGCAGTTGGAAGTCGTGTTGGTCGACGCCATCCCGCAGCGGCTCGCTGCACGCCGGAGACGAGGGCGTGCCGAGGCAATGGTGGCTTTCGTATTCGCTTCGGTACTTCTTGAAGAGAAGTGGGAGGTCAGAGCCTTAACGGCAGCCCTCGATCAGAGTGAACCACAGGAAGAAGATGGTCCGTTGAGTGTCCGGATCGGTTTCGATGACAGCCTGTTCGACTTCACGGGGTGTCTCGTGGTGCTCAGGGACGTAATCGATGCGCTCGACAAGCTTACTGGTGTGAGATTGGAAGAGAGCGACATTCGGGCGTCGTCGACGCCAGCCACACTGGCAGCCAAGATCGTCGCTGCTGGCGGACAAGTCGACAAATACGCACGTACGCCGTGGAATCGAGCATGGAACAGGCGACGGGGGGCTCGGCGTCGCCGGGAAATCATCATGGAGATGCGGGACTGACGATCGAATTCGTGGCCGGTGCCACGGCTTGTCAGTCGTGCAGCATCTCGGAATCATCCACCGCCCGCCCGACAGCCGTGTCCCGCTACGCACCTACCGACCGACCGAGACCGGAATCGTCATCCCGGCCGAACCGATCATGCGACCCGAGCAACTCGCGCTCGACCTCACCGCCGAGGAACCAACGTTATGAGACAACACAACTAGGCCTCATGGCGCCCGAGTACCCCCTAACTCGCAACCTAGTAGGACGGCGTCGATGCGATCAGCTGCTCCACGTTTGCTCTACGGTGTGGGCGTGGAGCAGGCGGAGTAGGAAGACATAACTGCCGTCTACCTGGTACTTCATCTGTGGACCTAGCGGGACGTTATTCAAACCGTGCTGACCTGCGGGAACTTGAAGCTGCCCGTGCCAAGATCGAGGCAGTGGATGCACCGGCGGTGAGGCGCGGCCCCAAACGGCCATCGCGATCAAAGTCGAAACGTCAAGCCTTTCAGCGGCTCGAACGTCGGTTGTCGGAGTCCGTGGTTGAGGAGTTGGTCCAGGCATACGTCGGTGGCGCATCCACTATGGAGCTCGCCAAAAATTATCGCGTATCCAAGAGCGCGGTTCTCGGTTTGCTGACTAAGTGTGGCGTCACGCGGCGCTATCAGTCCTTGACCGAAGCCGACATCGACCGGGCCGAACGGCTCTACCTGGAAGGACACTCTCTGGTCGCCTGCAGCAGATTGACCGGATTTCCCTCCAGCAGCATCAACCGCGGACTCAACAAGCGCGGCACCCCGATGCGACCAGCAGGTCGACCTCATAGCACCACCTGAAGACGACGTGAACCTAGTTCCTTCCGCGGTCGATTAGATCGTGGAGGTGACGAGCAGTTGCCAGTGCAGCGAGTAGCCCGGCCGCGATGGCCGCGACGAATCCCGCTGCGAGGCCAGCGCTCCCGCCATAGGCTTTTGCAACGGGCAATCCGGCAGCTGCCGCCGCCGTTGCCCCAGCGCACAGGCCGACCAGAACCGATATGCCGATGATTACCGCTGACCGCAAAGAGACGATCGACTCGTCTCGATCGCCGCTTCCGGATCGGCCACGCGGCCGCTGGCCGCCGGAGCCGGTTACTGGTGGCATTCTCGTCCTCCCTGTTAACCACGGTCGTGCCGAGAACGCCCGTTGCCTGTAGGAGTAGTTGCCTTTTCGGGCGCCGATTAGCCGTCTCTGACGACAAGCCTCCACGCCAGAACCTCTTTGGTCAAGGGAAACATTTTATATGTTGATTTTCGACAAAATGAGCTATGGTTCTGCCATGGCTAAGCAAGTAGCGGCGCTGGGTCCTGCGGGGATCCGGGTAGGGCAGCGCGTGCGAGACCTCCGCCGTCACCAAGGTCTTACTCTCCACGCTCTGGCATCGAAGCTGGCGGACCTTGGCCGGCCAATCGATATCTCAGCGTTAGCGAAGGTGGAGAAGGGGCAGCGGCGGATCGATGTCGACGATCTGATGGCGCTAGCTGTCGCGCTAGATGCGTCGCCGAACTGGATTCTGCTGCCGGATCGAGTGTCGGACGACTCGCCTATCGAGTTGACTCCATCGCATCAACAAGGAGGGCTTGAGGTATGGCAGTGGGCTGTTCGCGACCATCCCGATGAACTTGATCCACCCTCGCCGGACTCGCACGTGCCGGTAGATCAACTTGATCAATCCTTGGACCTTGGGGTTACGCAGAGCGTGTGGTCAGGAGCTCATTCCCATGTGCCGTACGAGAGTGTACTGAGCCAGGTTAAACATGCCTTCGAGGCAGACAATAAGCGAGTCATCATCGTCATGGGCGGGCCCGGAAGCGGAAAGAGCATGATCGCAATGTCTTTGCTTTCTGCCCTTCGGCATGATCACCGTCGGGTAGTGTATGCGTCCGGATCCTCTGCCCGCATCGAATACATGAGGAAATCTGTGGGCAAGGGAAGGCCTGATATGCGGCAGCTGTTCACTTACTACAGCAACCTAGCTACCGCTGCGCCGAACGGGGTTGATGTGCTGATCTGCGACGACGCTCATCGAATCCAGAGAACATCCTCGAACAGATTCGCCCCACGGGGGTTGAAAACAGACCGGCCCCAAGTTGATGAATTGATATCGGCCGCAAGGGTTCCAGTTTTTTTTCTGGACGAGAATCAGATCGTCAGGCCCGATGAAGTTGGAACAGTTGATCTGATCACTGATCATGCGGCACGTCTAGGGCTTCCGGTGATCCGTATCAGTCTCGACGGCCGGTTCCGCTACGGAGGGAGTGCTGCGTACGAGGAGTGGATGTTGAATCTGCTCGGGCTGCGAGCATTGGGACCTACAAAATGGAAGGGCGACAAAAACTTCGATGTGCGAGTCGCGGCCTCACCGCAGGAGATGGAAGACTTCCTCCGCACGAAGATCAACGGTGGCGAGACTGCGCGCATCGCGGCAGGATACTGCTGGCCGTGGAATAAGCAGTTGCGTACGGATGGTTCGCTTGTAAACGACGTCACGATCGGGAACTGGTCGAAACCATGGGCCAAATTTGACCGTAAACTGACCGACGCAGCTCCTCCTGCGGAGTTTTGGGCAACGGATCCGCGCGGCTTCGATCAGATCGGCTCCGTCTATACAGCACAGGGCTTCGAATATGACTGGGCCGGCGTCATACTCGGGCAGGACATCGTTGTCGACGGGCAGAACCTGACTATTCGCCGGGACGCCAATATGGATCGTGCGCTGAAAGGCACGAAGGGTAAACCAGTCTATGATCAACAGTTCGATAATTTGGTGCGAAACTCATACAAAGTGTTGCTAACGCGTGGAATGCGAGGCGTAGTTATCTATGCAGTGGATCCAGCGACGCAAGAGTTCCTCGCGAGTCTCGTTGACTGACTTGTGACCAAGCGAATCAATAAGTCAAACGATAACTAAGCCTAAGTAGAGGATGTACCGGCAGCGCGGCACTATCCCAAATGACCGGCGGGAGCAAAGTCGAAACATTGAAGCCGGATTGATGCTGCTGGTGGTAATGTCGGCCAGCTCGCTACAAACAGTGAGAGGTAGAAACCACTCCACAATGAGCAAGTACGACTCGGGCTCCTTGAAGGCATGGAGCCTTCCGATTCGGATAGTTTCCGACTAGCCGAGCAACTCCGACCGCTTGCCACTCCAAGTCACGACGAGCTCATCGCGGGCTCGGCTGGCCGCGACATAGAGCAGGGACCGTTCGCGCAGCTCCGCTTCGGCCTTCTCCTCTTCGGGAACCGTGTGCATGGCGGCCTTTGAGGGAACATGGGCGTCGTCAATTCCGGCCAGGACCACCTTGGAGAACTCCATGCCCTTGGAACGATGCATAGTCAGCACCTGCACGTGCCCTGTGCCTGCTAGGTTGTCGTCGAGAGCCCGTGCTTCGATCCCGCGTTCGCCGAGAGCGCGCACGAATTGACTGCGGTCGTTCTGGCCGCGGGTGAGCACGGCGATGGTCGACGGCTCGACGTCGGGAGCGGCGAGCCATTCACGGACCTTATTCGCTACCTTGTCGAGCTCATCGACAGCCGAATTGCATTGGACAGCTATGGGATTCGGGCCTTTGCGGGCAGATCGGTAGCCCAGTGTGGACTCTTCTGCCGCTTCCAGGTCGTGATATTCAGCGCCGGACAGGATGGTCAGCGCGAAGTGTAGATTTTGGGCTGTCGTGCGGTAGTTCAGTGTGAGCCGGCGAGACCTGCCAACTATCTTGACGCCGAGACGGCCCAGCACAACTGACTGGCCGTAGATCCGCTGATGCGAATCTTCGGCAATGAACAGGTCATTGGGCCCTTCGGCAACCAGTGCGCGCAGCAGAGCCCAGTGAGTGGCATGCAGGTCTTGGGCTTCGTCGACGATCACATGGTCTGCCAGGTGTGGCTGACCCGAATCGTTGCGCTGCCTCATGTATTCGGCGGCGAGAGCCAGAACTTCGGGGAAACTCAGGCTGGCGTCCATTCGGCTGCGTCGCCGGTAAGCATCCACCAGTTTCCACATCGCTATCCGTTGCTGGCGGCTCAGGCGTACACCCCGTCCGGTGCGGGCTACTTTGACGTACTGCTCGAGCGTGGCCACCCGGTTGGCGAGGACGACCGCGACGTACTCGGTGTCGAGGAACCAAGGAGTGCGCAATCGAGGATCGAGAACACTGTCGACCGTCTGGATCACATCTCGCCACACCTTGTCCTTGTTGGTACGAGCGGAGGTTACGTCGAATCGGTGGCCAAATAACGCTTCGGTGGCGGGACCTGGGTCGTCGGCTCGGTTCAGAATATCGCTCGCGACCTTGTCGATGCTTTCTACGTAAACACCTGGATCGCCCGGCTTCTTCGCGATTGTGATGTTGGGCTGCAGGACCTTCAGGTCAGCCTCGAGGCCCTTGGCAAGAGTTTTATTGAAGGTAGTCAGGATGATTCGCGCATGTCGGTTTCGTCTCCAGAGGTTCCGAGCGCGATGGATTGCGACAACCGTCTTTCCTGTGCCGGCACCACCGGAAAGACGGAAAGCGCCATTAAAGTCCTTCTCGGCATACGTCCGCTGCTCGGGATGTAGGAAGGTGCGCCAGGCGGCGAAGTCTCCGCCCTCGATCACACGTCGCAGCTCGTCGCTACCTTCGATGTAGGTGAACTGCATCTTTGACGCCGGTCGGTCGAGCGCTTCTATGATCTGAGTGTCTTCATCGAGATCGGGATCGACCACAGCGTTGGTGAATTGATATTTCGCCCGTATCTCGTCGATGGCGGTGCCGCACGCCAGATCGAGCAGTGCGTCGGCCTGCCAGCCATCGATTTTCGTGGCGATATCGTTGATGGCGTAGTCGTCGACGGCAGAGAGGGCGAGCTCGGCAAGTCCTGGGTCCAGACCGAGGCCTTCGGTGAGATCGGTGGGTGTGAAACCAGCTTGCGCCAGAAAGCCAACCCGATCGTCCGTGCTGGCCGGTTCAACTGCGGGAAAGCCGTTTCCGGACGTGGTGGCGGTGCACTTGTGCTGCTCGGCTTCGGCGCTGAGTTCTCCAATAATGCCCTCGAGCGTGCCGTTGATGGGGTTGACCCTCAGCGTGCTGCGTTCGGCGAGTGAATTGGCCTCGTCGTGCTTCCAAGTACCCATGTAGATGTAGGTGGTGTCGCCACCTTTGGGATCGATGCGGAACATGATCGCCCGGAAGTTCAAGTCGACGCGCCCTGTCCGCACCCTAGCGTCGACAGCACCTTTGAGCGGCTCGATGTGCAAACCCGGTGCGGTGTCGTCCTTTTGAACTTTTTCGAGGAAGTCCCACACCTTTGCTTTGATCGACCCGTCGAGCTTGCCCATCGCTTTGCTGGTCGCCATCACGATGTTGGCCATCACATCACCCCGTTCGTGTTCAAAGCGTCAATGATTTGTGCCGGGTCTGGTGGGCAGATCGTCCACCCGAGTTTAGCCATCGTCTGGACTGTCTCGGAGGCATCGTCGAAGAGCACACCGACTCGCGCAGCCGGCCAGGCAAGGTCGATGACATCACCGTCGTCGGTCTCGGCCCCGATTTCTGGAGCGGGTGCGCTGGCGCTGGCCAACGCCAGCACGAGCTCTTTCTCTGCGTCAGTGACGGTTTGGGCAAGCACCTGTTCCCATTCGAGGGTGAGGTGCACGCCAGTCGTATCGGGTTTCGGTGCAGGAGAAACGGTCTCGGTACCGATCAAGCTACGAGTGGTAACGAAATGGTTGTCGCAGAGTCCAAACCAATTCGACAGGCGAACCCATTCTTTCCACGCCTTACCGTCGAGGACTTCGAGTTTCTCATCTCGGTCGTCGAGGGCGAGGACCGAGGTGATCGTTTTGGTGTCCATACGCATGGCCGCAGTGACAGCGAGCGGTCCATCTGAGTATGACCAACAAGCGTAGGTCCCTGCGGCAACTGATGGCTTCTTGCCGTCGAGGATATCCAACGCCCAGGGGGCGATGGCGTTGATATCGCCCTTAATTTGGTCCTTGCGCATGAACATCATTGGCAGCCACTGACCTACCGCCGCCCATGCTTCCTGGTCGGGGTCATTGATGAACTCCAGCAGCTGCGTGATCGGGTCGGCGGCGAGCAGTTTGAGTAGCGCTGGCCGCAGATTGCCGTTCTGCATGGTCAAGTGAGCCAACTTATCGGTGTACCAGGGCGGAGCCACCGACGAGTTGTTCTTGAATCGTTGGAGATCTTCATGCCCGAATGACCATACGATGACGTTTCCGGCTCGCAGGTCCTCGCGTTTCCTGGCATCATCAGCGACTCGGTTGGCGCCGGACACGGCGTGGAACTTGCGGCCGTCGGCGAAGATAGCGATGCTGGGAATGGCAGAGTCGGTGCAATCGAGTACGAAGTCCGGCCTGCTGTTGCCCATCTGCACCTGCGGCGCAAGACTCCAGGTGCGAATCGTTTTGCCAGGCATGGTGATTGCCGCGGAGGGCGCGTAGGTTCCTGGCCGCTCCTTGACAGTCGCGCCCGCCGCCCGCAGGCGGTCGATGAACGCCATGTAGAACTCGCGCTCAAGTGGTGACTCCTCGCTGCCGAGCGGCTTGAGAGGCGCTTCCGAGGTGAGCGAGCTCTTCCAGGTCGCCCAGACCGGTTCTGCGGCGCTGTTTGTGCCCAGCAACTTGTCGAGCACCGCCGCCGCCGTTTTGCGCGAAGTCTTGTCGAGCTCGTGCGGCGCGGCGAACGGCAGCAGACACCGGTGGCAGGCGAGCCGGTCCTGGGCGGCGCATTCGCAGTCCTCGACCACCTGCCGGGCAGCCACCAGCACTGACCAGACCTTTGCAGCATCGGCGAATTCCGCGAGGTATCCGGTACCTCCAGGCACCGTGTCGTGAATGAGTAACGCGCGCTGATTCGGTGCATGCAGTGCGTCGGTGATGGTCACGACATCCAGATGCTCGGGTGAACCGCCGATTACTTGTCGCAGACCCAGCAGAAGCGCTGCACTGAGGCTGGGATGGGCGAACGGGTCATACTCCAGCCAGCCGGGCAGGTGCAGCAGCACAGCCTGAGTGCGCAGCGTTCGGGCGAGTGCGATCTCCCGGACGTGTTTTTCATCGGCAGCCTTCCGGTACTTGCACCAACTACGATGTTCGCGAGGCTCATTGCGCCCGGCGGTGCGGTCGAGCTGGCCACAGCTCGAGCACACCCGGAACAAGCCGCTCGTCGTTTCGGCACCTGCGATCGTCCGTCTCGCGCCCTGCGAGGTCCGCTTCCCCATATTGAGCCAGCGAATATCCATGCGCTGCAGATACTCTGCGCCGAATTCGTAATCGGTCACAAACCATCGTTCGACGATGTGGTCCGGGTCGATATCGGCAGCGGTGACCACCGTGAACGTCTCCCGCTTGCGGTCGTCACGGGAGTCGGTGATGGCGGCTTCGTCGCGCCGCACCTCGGCGGACACCCGTGACATCTCCACCACATGAAGCTGTTGGCTCACATCGGCGATGGCACTGGTGTGGCAGCGCGGGCATTGAACCGGTTCGGGAGTGTCCTCGGTGGCATGAGCGATTCCCGCCCATCCGCATTGCGGGCACATCCTCCAGGTGTGGATGTTCGATTCGCCCGCGCCGAGGTCGATGGCATCGATCTGCACCGCGAGCCCTTGGGCGTAGAACGTCGAGCCAGGCGCCAGCTCCTGAAGAGCAACCCGTGACCCGCGCTTATAACTTGCTGTGTCCCCGACGTATTCGTTGGTGTCTGGGTCGATCCAAGTTATCCCGACATCCAGCGTCACAGCATCGTCCAGCAGAGTGTAGTTGGGCAGCACACCGTACCGTTCGAGCACACCGACCCAGTGCTCATTCGTCAGATCGCTGATGTGCTTGCCGAGTAATCGCAGGGTTCCCCGTGCGGTACGCAGCTCTCGCCTGTCGTCGTCGGTGGCGGCTGGCGAGTTGGCGCGTCGCTCGAACTCCGGCATCGCGGCATCGACGGCCGTGCGACGGGTACGGAGTTCTTTGACATCCCGATTCCAATGGCGTACCGAGTCTTGCAGATGAGTGCGCAGTGCACTGGGGACACCACTGCCCGATGGAGTGGCCCAGGTTCGCAGAGATTCGTTGGTGTCGGTGTCGAGGAGACTGTCGAACTGCGCGAGGAATATATCTAGGAGTTCCTCTGAATTCTCGTCCGCGACAGCGAGAAGCTTTCCCATCCAACTGCCCTCGTCGAACGTATTCAGGACAGGCTCGGCTGCCATGGGATCTTCAGCGCCGGGCTGTCGGGAGATCCGGTCGACGATGTGGGCAACGTACTGACGTTGCAGGATCTCCTCAGCAGTGAGAAAAGTGGCTGGTGGCCGAACCTCTCCTTGGATGACGGATTTCGGATCGTAGAGCTTCGGCAGATGTTCGCCGCGGCCTCGGATGAAGGCGAGTACCAGAGAATTACCGGTGAGACGGCCGGCACGGCCGACTCGCTGGAGATACGAAGCAACACTGCGCGGCATCGATCCGAGCATGACGGTCGACAAATCGCCAATGTCGATACCCATTTCAAGCGTTGGAGTCGCGACCAGCACATTCGGCGCGGTTGGATCGGTGCCACCGCGCTTGAACTTGTTTTCGTATTCCAGGCGAGTTTTTGTCGGCAGCAACGAGGTATGCTCGCGGGCAACTACCCGCTTCATCTCGGAATCGTTGTAGAGCCTGCGGTAGAAGTTGTTCTGTCTCGGCGCACGGTGCAATGTCCCCGGGCAGCGGTCGAGAAGGCATGGGGCACCATCAAGCTGATCGACTACAGCAAAACTGCCCGGACTGGGTGACTGACAGACGTCGCAAGTCAGCAGATGACGTCCGCCTTCCAGATCGTCGAGTTCTGGCGCGCCGACCAGGATGGCGTTGGCGCTGAGCTGGTATGCGGTGTGTTGTTTCTCGGTGCTGCACGCCGTCGCGATGCGTTCTTCGGCGAGGGCCGCAAACAGCGACCTGGCCAAGGCGCCACCTTCGAAGGCCGAAACGTCCAAACACTTTGAAGCCCAACGGGCATACCAAGATGCAGGCGCGGTAATCGCGTCGAAACCTTCGGGAATCGTGCGTGAGCCGACAGCTGGAAATGCCGGGGCGGGACGGCCTTTCGGAAAGGCAGGCATCCCCTCGCCCTTGGGGCGGGCACCCCACACCCATCGCCGGTTGGCATCGTTCGCGATGTACTTGTCCAACCATCGATGCCCGATCGCGCCCTGCATGCGCATGCGCTCGACCGTCCCGCGCACCCACCGCGTCACCGCTGTGGGATTCGGCTCGGAGAAGGCGATCTGGTGTTGCGCGCCTTCTAATGCCTGCAGACCGAGCTGAGCGACCCGCTCAGCGGGACCTAGATCCACCTCGGCGACGGCGCTACCGGTGAGCTCCAGGGTTCGACCCAGCCGGGCCTGTAAACCGAACTCGAGGTCTATATCGAACTGGAGGCGCCGTTGCACCAATCGGAGAGCCTTCCGCCGTTCGGCGGTGGACTTGTCGGGACGCCAGAACGCCGCGAACTCATCGAGCTCCACAATGTCGGGCGCGAGTAGGTGGTAGCGGCGCATCGGGTCGTCCGCGGCCCTATCGATTACCGCCTGACACAGCTCGGCCAACGTCATCAGGCCGGTTCCGGAGTTAGCAGCATCCAAGGCGTTTCGCAGTGTCGAACGCAGACTCAACGTGTGCGAGCGAGCCTGGACGAAGCCGGCCCGATGCGCGGCGTCCTGCACGCTGTCGGTGAACATCAATGCCTTCTTTTCGTCGGCGTCGAGGTCGGCGTCGCCGAACATGCTTGACAGCGCCACCGACAGTTGGGTGGCGACAGCACTACCGAGAAACCGAATGCCATCGGCAGTCCGGCAGGCCGGACACACGTCGTTCCGCGAATGATCTTCCGCCTCAGGGCCATAGAGGGCGAGGATCGGCAGCACGCGCCCCTCGACCATCTCGGCACTCTCGGGATCCGGTGTCTGCTCGCTGATTTCGCGTTCATCGATATGCAACCAACGCAACCCCTCGACTTTCTCCCCGAGCTGAGCTTCGACTGGCGCGGAGATCAACGCACGGAAGCGGGAGCCGCCGGAGGCGTGGTGGGCGCGGATGGATTCGTCGCTCACGTCGAGCGAGTCGCCGGTCGGTGCGAGGCGCGCGCCCCATCCGGACCGACCGCAGTGTCGGCAGAACAACGCTGGCAAGTACATGACGCTTGGGTCCTCGATGGCACCGTCATCGGACCAATGGAAGCCGGCAGCGCTGGCCACGGTGCGGTCGATGCGTGATAGCTCTCGAATCCACAGGTGTACATCGACATTCAGAGCGCTGCGTCCGATCTCCGCACGCAGGTGCGACAGAGCAGCGAAGATGTACTCGACATAGCGTTGCCGTTTGGCACGGGCACGTGGGCTGTCCCGCTCCGCCGTGGGTGCGGGAAGGATCGTGTCGGTTAAGTCTTCGATGGAGACGGCGTTAACTGTTATCGCCAGTAGAGCTTTGAACAGGTCGTGGTTCTTAAAAAGGTCTAGTTGCTCAGTTTCCTCGAGCAATCGAAGATCTGCCGCGGTGCGCTCGAGGTCATCGCTGGAATCGTTGGAGCGTCGAAACAGGGTGGCAAGCACCGCCGCTGTCAGCAATGCATTGCCGGGGGAGTGCTTCTGTATGAAGTGCTCGAGCTGGTCGACCGCTTGCTCCACTGCAGGCTTAACGGCCTCGTAGAGGCGGTCCAAGGTGGTGCCCCGGTCCCTCAGCCACTCCTCGGGGGTGAGACGCGTCTCGCCGATCAATGTGTCATCGGTGAAGGTCTCGCCGAAAATGGTGTGCGCGAAGTTGAGCATCGCCTTCGGCGAGCCCTCGCCACCCAGCGTTGCCGAGGTGGCGACCGGCGTGATCCGCCCGAGCGGACGTGCGCGATCTTCATCGGTAGCCGGCGAAGAATCAGTCCAATGCGCCTTGATCGTGAGACCGAGCCGCCGCAACAGCATCGCCACATCGGTGCCCTGCGCGCCGTCGTAGGTGTGGAACTCGTCGAGCACCACGTATTGCAGAGACTCTGACGACTGTCGCCACATAGCAGCGCGATCTGGACGAAGCAGAAGGTGGTCCAGCATTTTGTAGTTTGTCAGCAGGATGTCCGGTGGTGAGTCGTGCATGAGCCGCCGGTCGGTGATCAGACCGTCCGCCGAAACCAGCGTCCGGCCTCCAGCGGATTGCTCGCCTGTGTAGAGGCCGGCGGTCACACCGGCGAGTTCGGGATATGAGCTGATCAGCTTGGCGAGGCGTTGCTCCTGATCGTTGGCCAGCGCGTTCATCGGGTAGATGATGAGTGCCTTCATGCCGATCACGCCAGCCTTCTTGGCACGCAGCACGTGATCGAGGATGGGAATGAGGAACGACTCGGTCTTGCCGGAGCCAGTACCCGTGGTCACAAGGGTTGGCTGTGGGCGTTCCTGAAACTTTGTCGACAAACGCTCGAATGCGCTGGCCTGGTGGCCGTAGGGCACAAATTCCTTTGGCCACCAATCCAAGTGCATGCCCCAGTTACCGCGCGCAGGTGCGAACGGCAACCGCAACCGTAGGTACGGGCCCTTGAACATTCCCGACACCGGGTGGCCGATGAAATCGGTCAGCGCGCCCTGTGCGTCCGGGTCGGTGAGCGCAAACGTCGTGGTGAGATAGTCCGTCAACCCTTCTCGCAAGCGATCGGCTTGCAGAGTGGGTAGCAACGCTCCCATGGTCGGCTCTCATCCCTTCTTTGCTTGTGAAACGCATAGTTGACCGTTGAGATCAGGGGTAGCTTGAGTGCTCAAGAAGTTGAGTGAAATGTTTGTGAGCCAACTCCATGTCGCGTTCGCGGTCCACGCCGAGAAAAGGTTCCTTATAGATGATCCCGTCGACTACCAGTTGAGAGGGTCTTAGGGTACGCTTTCTATGATATTCGGCGGCCAGCTTGCCGGGGAGTTGTCGGCCGTTGGCATCGTAAAGGGCGTCACGATCGTACTTCTGGAGAACTGGAAACTGAGTGCGATAGACCGTCAAGAGTTCATCCGTGGTTATTTCAAGCATGATCGCGACGATCGCATCGATCTCCACAAGAGCCTGACGGCGGTCGGCTGCTCGGCGCAGTGGAGTTGACCATGTCCATTCATTTTCGATCTCGCCTAGAGGAGTTCGACCGAGGTAGTCCAATCCAATATGCGGTACCCATGAATCCTGACGCCAGGTAGAGTCGTGCAACTCCGACCAGAGTGGACCATAGGGCTTCACGAGGCAATTGAGGCGTAGCGCTCGATGGATAAGCCGCGACTCTAGGGGATGGTTGCGGATATGGGGAAGGCGGCGGATCACGCCTTGATTTAGTTCGGAGATACCAGCGGCT
Organism: Nocardia sp. NPDC006044; assembly: GCF_042871115.1. Taxonomy (NCBI): domain Bacteria; kingdom Bacillati; phylum Actinomycetota; class Actinomycetes; order Mycobacteriales; family Nocardiaceae; genus Nocardia; species Nocardia sp. NPDC006044. Next base: position 390,516 of record NZ_JBIAID010000003.1, on the reverse strand, counting down.
TTGATGAAGTAGTCAACAGGTATGGACGCCCAAAAGGCGCTGGCGACTGCAAGATCGGATTTTTCTTTAAATGCTCCCGTGAGTACGGGGTTAACATGACAAGGTCCCGGAGGGATGATTGCGGCGTGCAAGGTCCGGACATTAGCGGTTTGCCCCATCCGTCGCCACGCAATCCGGAAGAATTCTGAACTGGGTGCGCTAGACCATTTTTTGTATGCGGATATATACTCGCGATAAGTGAGGTTGGGTTGGTAACTCGTCCGGGGGATAAAATTATCTGGGATATCTTCGAGATCTATTATGCTTGTGTCGAGATTATTCTTCATTGTCTGGTTCGGTTGCTTAAATAGAGGAGTCGCAACAGTGAAATGTGGGCCCTGCAGTATGACCTCTTTCCAATTTTCGGGCACGGCCGATTCTGATCTGAAGTATCCGCGCTTTCGATCGGCCGTTTCGTGCCAGCCAGCGGTCCAGTTGAAGCCTAGGCTGCCGAGCCTAGATGACGTTGCAATTTTGTCAAGGACGTCAGCGCTCGCTCGGTTGACGGGATATAGCATCCTCGCATCTGCGGCAGGGGTGCCGGGCTCGTCGATCAAGGCAGACCACGTCGATAGCCGCGAGCAGCTCACTTTAATAATCCGTTGTGCGTGGGGGCGAAGATCCCAATCTCCGTTCTCGTCTTTGATGCCGGGTGCGGTACCCGACCCGTCATGGAGAAAAGAGCGCTCGACGGTGTCGGGATGGTAAAATGACGCTCCGTGCAAGAATCTAATTTCTGAGGCTACGCCGTACACGTGGACGCCAAAATCCTTCGCATGATCAATTTCGAATAGACGTTCCTCGTTACGAAATTGCCAGTGTCGCCGAAGGCGAGCGTAAGTATTTCGCCGGAGAGCATGTGCTCGTTGTTCGGTAAAATGGCTTTCTGGATGGATTAGGGCGACGATGCCTCTAGGTGACATTGATCGCCATGTGTGATCCATGAAGCATCGATAAAGATCAGGCTGCAATCCTGCCAACACTGGGCGATCCACTCCGGACGTTAGATGTTCATTCACTCCAGCCCGCTCAGCTCGCTCGGTGAGCAATGTAGTAAATGCTCCAGGTTGTGCAAGTGTATCGTTACGTTTTTGCTGCTTCACGCTCTCTTCGGGCTTGGTAATCAGTTGCCACCAAGGATCTATCTCCGCGAGGACAGATGCCTCGTCCCACTCCGGGCGAACCCACGGCGGGTTACCGATCTGGAGGTCGAAACCTCCTGTTCTGAAGACAGGGGCAAGATCTAATTCCCAATGGAAGAACCCTTGCGCGCTCGCGATATCGGCGGTCACTTTCAGCCATGGAAATCTTTTGAAGCCTGTGTCGATCAGTTGAACCCTGGCGAACGAACGATCGATGTCCTCCGCTACGTCAAGGTCGTGCCAGTCCATATCGCCGGTAAAGCTGGTCTGCCCGTACTTCTCAAACCTGTCGGCCTTCGGGGCCAGGCCAAGAATTTCCTCGAGTCCGCTAACCCACTGGTCCAAGTCTGGTGGCTTGACATCTGTTATCAGTGGCCAGGACCAAAGAGCACACCACGCGTCCATCACACGGCGCAGTCGACGGTATGGACCATTCTCGTCCCGGAGCGCTAATTCGATCTGATCACGGGTTACCGCTGGGGTGTACTCGACCGCCTCGGACTCCCAGAGATGGATATCTCGGCGGATCTCTGACTCTGCGATGGTGAGTCGGCGTAGGGTGAATTCCCAAAGTGTCTCGACCCGCTGTGAAAGGGCAGCGAGTCGCTTGGTTATCTCCTTGGTTGGCGATTTGCGAATCTCACTGCGCCACAATCGCAGTTCTTCGCGTCGGTCGGGGGCGTAGGTCTTGGCCTCTGCGGTATCGATGACCGCGCCCCATCCCTCGGACGGCAGCAAGAAGTGGTGAATGCCGGTGCCGATGTCAGTACCTAGCGGGACGTCAGTGGCCGGAGTTTTGAGCCAGGCCTTTTTTCCCATTTGATTTGGGGCGTAGACCGCCCGGCGCGCCCCGATGAGCGAGTTACCTCGGCGCAAGTGTAGGCCGAACCATGGTGCCTGTAGACCGGCGACCATGGTGTCGAGCCACAGTGAAATCTCCGCAAGTTCGACGGCCGTTGCGTTGAGGTCCACACCATATACCTGGTGCAGCGCGATGTGTGCCTTCACCTTTTGTAGCTCAACTGGGTACTTGTCGGCCGGGATGCGTTTGTCGAGTTTCTCCTGCTTGCGTTTGAGGTATTCCGCCGCCAGTTGGCGGACTGCCTCGATGGCGAATGCGCCGGAACCGAGGGCAGGTTCACAGATCGTGAGTTCGAGAATCTCCTCAGGAGTGGTCTCGTGGGTGAGGAGTTCTTCGAGTGCCTGCGAGACAACGAATTTGGTTAGTACTTCGGGCGTGTAGTAGGACGCGGATTGCTGGCGTTCGCGGCCGGCGAGTCGGAAAACAAACGTGCCCTTGCGGTGCACGACAGGCTTCTTCTCGTGAGTGTTCGAGTCTTCAGTGCGAACGAAGTCGGACTGGGAAAGATGGTCAGCGCGGTCGACTGGCACCACCCACGAACCTTTGTCCGGATCACCGTTCTTAGCGACCTCGAACAGGTCCTCCTCGGCAAAGAAGCCGGTGTAGGACATGAGTCCCTCGTAGACCGCGCCGAGCTGGTTGATGCCGAGTTCGGCGTAGCTGATGAAGCCGCGGTCGGAACCCTTGCGGCTTTTGCTCTCCTTGGTGAGCAACAGGTGTTCGAGAACATGCTGTACGGCTTCGTTCCCGAGTTGCACATCATCAATTAGCGCAGTTGCCTTGGGCGAGAACAGATCCGCGCGCAGGGGATTGAACTGTAGTCCTGGGGCCGGGTCGTCTACGAGGCGTTCTCCGCGTTTCGGTTCGTGCCCGAACTCCACAAGGTCGAACAGCTTCTTCAGGGACTCGTACAGATGGGTGCCGTTTCTGGCTCGTACCGAGACGAGTTCAGTGAGAGTTAGCTCCCGGAGCCGGTCCAACCCGTAACCCTCGTCGTATTCCGCGGCCCCGGAGGGAAGTACTTCCATTTCGGGAGAAGCCTCTGCGTACAGAAGAAACAAGATTCGGTAGAGAAACCGCAGTGATTGCTTTGCGAGCTCGTTGGCGTCGACTCCCGCCATAGTCAGATCGAGATCTTTGCGTCGGTTCACGACCTCGTTCGCGATAATCTCGATCGACAGGCGGATGCCCTCGCGCAGATCCTTCGACACACCGACGGTGTGCTTGACTGAGTCCTCCAGCGCACCGGTCCACCAAATATTGCCATCGGCGTCTTCTCTCAACGCGTGATGCCCGAAGATTGCTGCTGCCCTGTCTATTTCGCCACCGCGAGCCTCATGCTTGCGCTCGGCAACCACGAGCACGTCGACGGCAAGGTAGCGACCTTCGGCCCAGCGCTCTCGCTCTGCGAGCAACATCCACTGTCCCGCCTGCACCACGACAAAGGGAGGCTCGGCGTCGGATCGAAAGGCTGCTGACACTGCCTTTGAAACGGACTCGATCGGTTTACCGTCCTCGGTGGCCGGTTTGATTAGTTGTCCGATCTCGGGGTCGAGAAGGTCCTCGATGGCGGTAACTGGGTTCGCCTGGATGAAGAGGGTTTTCGCGATGCCCGGCAGTGCTGCATCGGGAATCTCCAGCTCGGAGCCAGCCCGCGCAGCGTTGAACGTCGCCAGCTCGCCCGGGAATCCGAAGGCGGCACGCACCTGTGTGTGTGCTGCAGGCGCTGCCTCAGGATTTTCGACCAGCGCGGCCAAAGCGACCTGTAGGCTCCGGCAGGCGTTTAGCAGCGAGCTGCGGACAGTCGTCCGCCCTTCTTTCGCCTCGGCGTCCCAGAATTTGCGCAGCTCCATCACTTTGCCGTGGAATGACTCCTTCACAGAGTCAGTGGTGAAGTAGTGCTCGCTGATCCAATCCTCACCGATGACGATGGAATCGAAAGAAGCCATGGTTACTGATCCTTCTCGGGAACGATCATCAGGAGCGGACGCACCAACTGCTGGGTCGGTGCCAGGGATTCGGCGAGGCGCTGTTCCTCGGCGATGCGACGGGACAGCTTGTCGACTTTGTTTTTCTGACTGCCGAACAACTCCAGCTGCTCTGCGCTCGAGTGCCAGCGGTCGGCACGTTGTCGCCACTGCCGAAGTCGTTGCTCTGCGGAGCGTTGGTGTTCGTCCAGCACCAATCTCATGGATTCGGCAGCCTTGTCGACGGCCACCGGTACGAGCTCGCTGAAGCGCTCTACCGCGGGGATCGGACCAGGATTGGCAGTGCCCGGCTTCAAACCGGTTTCTGTGGTGAGGAATCCGAGGTCTTCCCGCGTCTCGACCAGACAGAACGACGGATTATCCAGATTTGGGAACGCAGCGCTGGAGAAGACACGTGAGACGAGCTGACCGCGGTGGTTCATCAGCGTGCCCATCAGCAGCACCATTGTTGCGTCCACCTCGCCCCGAATCACGAAGATCTGATTTCGACCCAGCGCGCTGAGCGCACGGTCGCTCGCCCAATCCAGCACCGGGTGCAGGGGGCCGAGGAAATGTGCTTCCGGCCAGGTTGTGTTGTTGATGCCATTACCTTTTCGCGCGGCACGCAGCTGCGCGTCGCCCACCGCTTTCGATGTGGCTAACTTAAGCCGCTTGTCCACGCCTTGCTCTACATACGCCTGCGGGAGCTGCTTCAGTCGCTGCGTGAGATCCTTTGGCGGAATGAGTTCGGCGATCCCATGGTTGGTATGCATAGTCCATCCGATTCCGCCGCTGGCCGGATCGGCATGCGGCACATCGTGGAATGCGGCTCGCATTGCTTCATCGAGGAAGCTGATGTCATCGGCGTACAAGCTGTGGCGCGGCTCCTCCTGCAGAGTCGGCGGCTCGATCTCCTCCGTGTTGAACTGTGCGAAGAATGCATCCATGTCCTCGCCCTCGACCACCTGGTCGACCGTTCGCAGCACCTCGTCCAGGGACGTCTGTCTGGCGAGCGCATCACGGATCGCCGATTCTTCCTCGCCTACACTGTGTTTGCCCATCAGGGAAGCGACGTCGCCTAGCGCAGTGTGCGCCTCGTTCTCCCGCTCGAGGAGGCGTGAGAGTACTCGCAGGTCGCCGGAGAATTCCGGATCCGACGGCTCGAGAATAATTGAGGAGATCACCGGCGGGAACTTCTGCCCGTATCGGTCGATTCGGCCATTGCGCTGTTCGATGCGGATCAGCGACCAGGGAATGTCGTAATGAATCAGGTTGTGGCACTGGGCATGCAGGTTTACGCCCTCGGAAGCGACATCGCCGGTGACAAGTACACGAATAGGTGAGGTCTCCATTTTAAATCCGTCGACAATAGTTTGCTGTTCCATATCCGACAGTCCGCCGTGTAGCATCGCTACGCTCTCAGGTTTGAGTCCGAGCTCGGCAGGCAGGGATTCGCTGAGCCATTTCAAGGTGGCGACGCGTTCAGCGAAAACCACTGCACGCATAGGGGATTTAGCACCGATTCCGATTTCGCGGAGGCGGTCGATCAGCGCCCTCTGCTTCCCCGCCGATTCGCCGAGGGCGTGTTCATTCAATTTCGCGAGCATATCTAGGGACTTCAGCTCGACCTGCTGCGCTGCGGTGTGCGGGCCACCCTTGTCGCGAAGCTTCTTGCGCCGCTGCTCGACTGACTCCTGCAGGGCAGCCGGGGACGAGAGGAACGCTTTCGCGAGTGTCCAGGGAAACAGTGCCTTCGTTTCTCCGGAGTAGGGCGATGAACCCTGCTGCGGATACAGCCAGGTCTGTGAAAGTTCCTGTGCTACAGCATCTTCTGCACCTGATGGAGCGACTAGACGGTGCACAGGCTCGGCTCGTTCAGCCCAGTCGCTGCCTACCTCAGCAGCAACCTCGCTGTGGTGCCGATGCCGACGGATCAGCAGTGTCGAGACATCCTCTTTCGTGAACGACCCGTCTGCTGCAACCATCGTCGGATCAAGCAGGCGTAGCAGCTCGGCAAAGGATTCTTCGCGACCATTGTGCGGGGTCGCAGATGCCAGGATCAACGCCTCGGCGTTTGGCGCAAGGACACGAGCCAGTTCGTTGTTCTGCGTGCCCACATTGGTCAGATTGTGCGACTCGTCGATCACGACCGCATCCCACGTCTGGCGCTCCAGATGCGCCCTGTAGCGTGGACTTTTGAGGGTGTCGATCGAGATAATCGCGCGCTTGTAGTACGTGAACGGATTACGGGTCGCCGGCAGCTTCTGGCGAACCTTCTGGATGCCTGCCGAGTCGAGCCGGACGAACGGTAGTGCGAAGCGGCACCACAGCTCGTGTTGCATCTGCTCGAGCACATGCTTCGGCGTCACAATAAGGATACGTTCGCCCCGGCCGCGCCGCACCAACTCTGAGAGGATGAGTCCGATCTCGAGAGTCTTTCCGAGACCGACCGCATCCGCCAAGAGGATGCGAGGTCGAATATGTTGTGGGTCTAGGGCTTTCGCCACAGCAGCGCGTTGGTAACCAAGTGAGTCCGCGAGCATACGAGGTGATACCGTCAGGGTCTGGTCGCCATAGGGGAAAGGGGTTTTCCTAAGCAGCGACTCAAGCCACAGTCGAGATTGCCGATACCCGGAGGAACCGTCGGCGACGACTTGCGCTTTTGCGGGATCGAGCACCTCGACGTCGTCGAGGCTGTCATAGAACGCTGCGCTGGTGTCTGCTACCAATTCGGACAAACCGCGCACTCGCAGTAGCCATCCGTCAGAGCCATGTTCGGCGGACGTGACCAGCCACTCCTCGTCGCGAACAACGACTATCGAACCTGGGGCGACTGTTAGACGCTCACTCTCTGCGGCGTAGGTCATTCGAAGGTGCTCCTGATGGGGGACGCGGGGCAGGGGTCAAACTTGGTACCGACACTGCAGCGAACCGTGTTTCCCAGGTATCGGCGCGATTCGGTCATCCGTTAGTTCAGGGGGAACGGGGCGCCCCGTGTCCGGTGCGCGGTGGTTCACCGTGTGATACCTACAGCACATCGAATCCGCCTGGATCTGGACGCATTTCGAGGCGCTTTCGATCAGGGACCAGCTGACCCGTCACGCGAAGCTGCCTCTTAGCGTCATGCGCGTCGAACGCACGGCGGTAGTCGTCCGGCGTCAGCACTACCCAGATCGAACGTTGGAAGGTTTCGTTGCTCGCGTGAAGAGCGCCTTTGATCCGAACTCGCGGTCCCTCCCCATCTGGCCACGTGAGGGTCTCTACGATTCCGGTGACTGTGGCACGTCCAGACTTCGCGAGCTTTTCGAGCTCAGAACTCGCCGCTACCAGTGTGCGAACCATTCCCGGACTGAACGAGAGAGTGGTCGACGGCAACTCGGGGACCTCGGCTCGTGCCCATGTGATACCGACGTCGAACGGACGGTTCTTGTCCACCCCACCGAGATTGCCCAGCGCAGAGCACAGATTCGCGGAAACACCTTGTTCCGTTCCATCGTCGAGCAGACCGAAGCCGGCCTGATCGCCCGCAACATTCGCCGCAGCTGTGTGAACAGCGACGATGGCTTGATAAAACGTGGTCATGACGTGACGGCCGGGCAACTCGTTATTCCATAGCTCGTCGAGCGTCAGCCTTGGCGGTGCCCCGATTGGAACACGCGCGTCGAAGACGTAGCTTCCCGCGCGCGTCGTTCCGATGCGTACTCGCCGCAGAAAGTGGTCTATATAGCGTGAGCGTTGGCCGGTATAGAGCAAACGTGGCCCGAGCTCGACGGTCTGCGCCGACACTTTCAGCGCATCGTGTATACCCTGTATCGCTTTCATCGCTGAGGGAAGTGGGATCGTGCCTGAAGGGGTATCGGGTTGCAGCCGGAAAACCGGTACGTCCATCTCCGGTTCAGCGATATCCAGCATGATCTCACGCGGTGCGCGATCCTCGATACCCGCGAGTTTGATCACCGCGGTTTGGAGTAGCTCCGCGTCATCGGCATATTCGACGTGCTCAGGAACTAGTAACCGACCGCGGTCAGGTTGGGTCCAGATGTGCGCACCGCGCCACGAACCGTCCTGCTGCCAGCCGCGACTGGCGAGGTACCCGCTGAGAGCAGCGGGATCGATGGGGCTGGGAAGCTCGCTCATGGTCGGCCCAACTCGCGCAACGGATCGAACAGATCCAGCAATGTCCTAACACTGAGCAGATGTGTCTCGGGAACAAGCACCTTTCTACGCCTCAACTGGCTCGGGTTGGGAACACGATCCTCGTTTTCGAACGACTGCCAGTAAGCTGCACGAGCGAGCATAAGGCCCGACTCCGCCGCAACCGTGTAACCGCTGCTGGAGTCGGGCACGATTACGAGGAACAGGAATCGCGGAACGCGGCGTTTCCCGGCCAGTGCATTGAACTGCTTCTCTGTCAGCCCCCGGTACTGCCAGCATCCGTTTGCCTGCTTCGGCTTGGACCAGCTCTTGACCTGGACCTCCATCCGGGGGAAGTCGTCGTCTCGCTCGCTGGGCAGGGTGAGCTGGTAGTCGATGCCGGTGCAGTCCGGGTAGGGGCGGGCGGTCTGTAGGCCAGCGGCGGCAGCGAGGGCTTGCACAAAGCTCTCGCCGTAGAGCCCCTGGTGTTCTTTCTCGCCCAAGGCCCACTGACCAGTCATGGATATCTCGCCTCCCCCGCGTCGGCTCTTCAGCCCGAACAAGATCCACTTCTTACGTTAGTCGGTTGTCTCGCCGAATGTGGCATCGTCGGCGAAGGTCATTGCCAGCTGACGGTTGCCAACCCAGGCATCTCCCGGTCGAAGCTCCCTCGAGCGAGCTTCGACCGCAAAGTGTCCAGGGTTGCGCGTCCGACCAAGGTGCGTGTCGGACAACGTGAGGTTCCCCCGAAAAGTGGACGCGGTTAGCTCGCTTCGGGGGTGGCGTTCAGGGACTGCTCGTAGTCGATAGGTGAGAGCATTCCGATCGCCGAGTGACGCCGCTGATGATTGTGGAAATGCATCCAATTGTCAACTGCAGCAACAAGTTCGGCCTTCGTGGCGAAGGCGTGCCGGTAGTAGGACTCATGCTTGAAACTCGACCACAGGCCTTCGGCACCAGCGTTGTCCCAGCATATTCCAGTCGCGCCGGCGGATCGGAGCAAGCCGTGACGGGCGCAGGCCGCGGCGGTGGCCTTGGCGGTGTCCTGGGTGCCGCGGTCGCTGTGCAGGATCGTCGACCGGCAGCGGCCTCCGCGCACGAACACCGCCCGGTCGACCGCGGTGATGACGAGTTCGGCGCGCATATGGTCGGCCACAGCGCCCAGCCCAGCGCCCGGGAATGCTCATCGCGGATGGCGCACAAGAACATGTCACCTTTCACCGCAGGTCAGATAGGTGATATCCGAGGACCATACGAGATCGGGACGGCCACGGTCGAATCGGCGGACAACCAGATCTGGAGGAAACTCCGCGACCGGGTCGACCACGGTGGTGGTCTTGAACGTGCGCGGGCTGATGCCCTCGATCCCGAGGTCGGCCATGATCGCTGCGACGGTGTTCTTCGAGACCCGCTCGCCCTCGGCGTGTAGGTCGTCGGTGATGCGCGGCGAACCGTAGGTGCCGCGCGAGGCACGGTGGTGGGCAAGGATTTTCACTTCCAGACCCCGGCGCCGCTGCAGTCGCGGTACGGGTTGCGGATCGGCACGGACCTGCAGGAACCGGTAGTAGCCCGAGGTTGAGACGCCGAGCAGTCCGGCCATACGGCACACATCGTGGTCGGCGCACGCTGCCGCCATGAGCTCGAACCTGCTCATTTTGGATGCCGTACCGCAAAGTACGCCGAGGCTTTGTGCAGGAAAGCGATGTCCTTGGCCTGTTCGGCCATCTTCGCCGCCTGACGCAGTCACCGTGGCCAGTTCCGCACGCTCTTCCTCGGAAAGTGGTTGCTCGCCTCCGGTATTGGGTTCTCGCCCACCACGACCGGCCTGCCCGGCCGCGGTCATTCGCCGCCGCTCTCACGCACCCACCTGTGCAGCAGGTTCTCGTGCACATCCAGCTCGCGAGCGACATCACGCACCGGACGACCGGAATCGATCACCCGATGCGCCGCCTCCACCCGATACTCGGGCGAATACGATCGACGCGGACGAGGCATGAGGAACATCCTTCCAGGGACCATCGGTCCCGCTATCTCGGATGTCCACTACTTCAGGCGAACCTCACTCCATGCGAAGGCCATGCTCCTGATCGGGTCAACGCTAGCCCCTGGATTCATCCTGCCTGCGGATCGGGCCAGCCACTGGTATGGCATAAGCAGCGAAACTGCTGAGCGGGGATTACGAGAACTGCGCCGAGTCGGTTTGCTGGAACATGAAATTTGGAGCAAGCCAACACCCCTGGCGGCCTGGCCGGTCGCTCAGGAGTTCCGCTACACCTTCGTGAGCCCGTTCGGCCGGACAGCTGCGCAACGTCCCCGGTCGCGCCTTGCGACTGCCCCGGAATTGCAGAGCCACATCGTGTAGTCGACAGCAATTACTGCGGAGACAATGAGGTGACGTTGATCAACTGCTCGCGGGCGCCGGCACAGTTGCGACGGTAGTCGGCGCCTTGGCTTGGTGGCTGCACTGCGATGGTCCAGTCAGGCTGTGTGCTGGCATCGTTGCCGTTTTTCATCGAGACAGCGGCCGTCGTGCTGATGCTCGCGCCGTCTTGTCCAACACGAAAAGGCGGCAGCCCTGATCCCTAAGGGCGTCATGCACCAGTTCTGCGGGGCGCAACGACATGTCCCGGCGGGCCTCGGGACGGACGCCTGGGATGGGGTCCAGGGTGCGACTTTCGGGACTGACAGTCAGTGGGCATGGTCTCGGGACCGGCGAGCTGGGCAGGCGGTGCACCGCCCCCACTAGACAGACAAAGCGAACCAGGCTCGCGCTTTTCCGCGAGGAAGGCTCGTCCTTGAGCGAAGTGGGCGCAGAGGGGTTCGAACCCCCGACCGCTGGTGTGTAAAACCAGAGCTCTACCGCTGAGCTATACGCCCTTGATCGTTGACGACCGGGTTATGAATCTAGCGCGGTGAGCGCTTTCTCCCAAGCCGCCTGGTCACGGGGCTCTCCGGGGCCGTTCATCTCCGAGAATCGGATGTAGCCCTCGCGGTCTACGACGAAGGTTCCGCGGTTGGGGTAGCCGGATTTCTCGTTGAAGACTTGGTAGGCCTGGGCGACGGCGCCGTGCGGCCAGAAGTCGGAGAGCAACGGGAAGACGTAGCCCTGTTCGGCCGCCCAGATCTTGTGGGTCGGGGGCGGGCCGACGGAGATGGCGAGGATCTCCGCGTTGTCGTTCTGGAACTTGGGCAGTTCGTCTCGCACCTTGCACAGCTCGCCTTGGCAGATGCCGGTGAAGGCGAGCGGGTAGAAGACGATCAGGACGTTCTTCTTGCCGTGGTAGTCCGACAGGCTGACGTCTTGGTTGTTCTGATCCTTGAGCGTGAAATCCGGCGCGACAGTGCCAACTTCGAGCGGCATCGCAAATCCTCCATCGTGTCGGGTTTCCGCCGGGCGGCGCGATCACCGCCCGGCGACACCATAGCGAAAGGTGGGTCAGCGCTGCTTCGAGGGCGCCTTCGGTTGCACCAGGCGGCTACCCGCCCAGCTACCCAGAGCGATCGCCGAGGTCTGAGTCAGACCGGCGGTCGGTGCGGATTCTGCGATTTCGCTCGGTTCTACATGTCCTGGATGTCCGGTTTTGGGCGTGAGTACCCAGACGAAGCCTTCGTCGGCGAGCGGACCGATCGCATCCATCAGTGCGTCGACCAGATCACCGTCCCCGTCACGCCACCAGAGCAGCACGACGTCGACTACTTCATCGGAATCCTCATCGACAAGATCGCTGCCGATGGCCTCCTCGACGTCGGCTCTCAAGTCGTCGTCGACGTCCTCGTCCCAGCCCAATTCCTGGACAACCAAGCCGTGTGTAATGCCAAGCTTCTGAGCGTAGTTCTGCGCGTCCGCCGCGGCGACCACGGTGGTGTCCTCCTCAACTCCCGACAATAGGTAGTTGCAAGCGAACATGGTTATTGCCGCCAGCGCAAGCCGATCCGCAGAAAATGGCCCGGAATGTCGCGTGACAATGTTGTGTCATGGACCGTTTCAGCGCTTCGGGCAGGCGTCGCGAACGGCGTTGCGCGCGTCGTTGACCCGCCTGCTTGCGTCGTTGAGCGGCCCGACAGGCGCGGTGTAGGTCATCTTGCGGGTCTCGGCGGAGAGCGCGCGGGCCGCTGTGACGTAATCGGTGAGTTTTGCCGCGAGCTCCGGCGGCAGCGCGTCCTTGCCGGTGCTGACTCCGGTCTCCACCTTGTTCGCGGCGTCATCGAGGGTTGACGCGGCGAGTTCTCGTTTGGCGGCGTAGTCGGGCGCGTTGGCGTCGTGCGCGTCGATGAACTCGTTGTACTTGGAGACTCCGACGCCGGTGGTGGTCGGGAACTGAGCGCAGTTGTCGGTGATCGCCCGGTCCTGTGCCGCAGCGCGTTTGGACGAGGTGGCCGCGGCCGACGAGGCTGCCGCCTCGGTCTTGTAGGCCGCCAGATCAGCGGTATTGGGGTTGGCCGTGCCCTCGACCCGATTCGCGCAGCCGGCCACGACCATGCCGACAACGACCGCTCCGGTCGCGCACACCAATCCGAACCCGCGCGGGTCCAGCGTCTTCATCGTCCTCCCGTATGACGTGCGCCTCGCTGGCGCTGGAAAACTATCGCGGCCTCGGCTCATGTTGCCCAGCGCACGGTACTGGATTTCCTGCTGACATGATGACCTGGGGCACACCATCGGCAAGGATGGAGGGTGCGCCCCGACCTTACGTAAACGAGTGGTACGCAAACCCACGCGCCATCACTCGGGGATACCGACGCTATCCGCATGTCCACCCCTGTACGAGGAGCAGATTTGACCGACCTGATCCACTCTTCCGCTCCAGCGCAACCCGCTGGATCCGATCCCGCCGCCCCGGCCGGCCGTGATCCGAACGGATCGCAAGTCCAGCCGACCGAGCGTGTTCGGGTTATCCGCGAAGGGGTGGCGTCCTACCTACCGGACATCGACCCGGAGGAAACCAGCGAATGGCTCGAGTCGTTCGATGAAATGCTCGACCGTGAGGGTCCCGGCCGAGCGCGTTACCTCATGCTCCGTCTGCTGGAGCGGGCCGGTGAACGCCGTGTCGCCATCCCCGCGTTGACCTCGACCGACTACGTCAACACCATCCCCACCGAGAACGAGCCGTGGTTCCCCGGCGACGAAGAGGTGGAGCGGCGCTTCCGGGCCTGGATCCGCTGGAACGCCGCGATCATGGTGCATCGCGCCCAGCGCCCCGGCATCGGTGTCGGCGGCCACATTTCGACCTACGCGTCCTCGGCGGCGCTCTACGAGGTCGGCTTCAACCACTTCTTCCGCGGCAAGGATCACTCCGGCGGCGGCGATTCGATCTTCATCCAGGGGCACGCCTCGCCGGGCATCTACGCGCGCGCGTTCCTCGAGGGCCGGCTCGGCACCGACCGGCTCGACGGCTTCCGGCAGGAATACAGCCACGGTGGTCCGGGGCACGGTGTGCCGTCGTACCCGCACCCGCGGTTGATGTCGGACTTCTGGGAATTCCCCACGGTGTCCATGGGTCTCGGCCCGATGAACGCCATCTATCAGGCGCGGTTCAACCACTACCTGCACGACCGCGGCATCAAGGACACCTCCGATCAGCACGTGTGGGCGTTCCTGGGCGACGGCGAGATGGACGAGCCGGAGTCGCGCGGTCTCGCGCACGTCGCGGCGCTGGAGGGCCTGGACAACCTGACCTTCGTGGTCAACTGCAACCTGCAGCGGCTCGACGGCCCGGTGCGCGGCAACGGCAAGATCATCCAGGAGCTGGAGTCGTTCTTCCGCGGCGCGGGCTGGAACGTCATCAAGGTGATCTGGGGCCGCGAGTGGGATGCGCTGCTCGGCGCGGATCGCGATGGCGCACTGGTGAATCTGATGAACACCACGGCCGACGGCGACTACCAGACCTACAAGGCCAACGACGGCGCCTACGTGCGCGACCACTTCTTCGGCCGCGACCCACGGACCAAGGCGCTCGTGCAGGACCTGTCCGATCAGGACATCTGGAACCTCAAGCGCGGCGGCCACGACTACCGCAAGGTGTATGCCGCCTACGCGGCCGCGATGGCGCACAAGGGTCAGCCGACGGTCATCCTGGCCAAGACGATCAAGGGCTACACCCTCGGCAAGCACTTCGAGGGCCGCAACGCCACGCACCAGATGAAGAAGCTGACCCTGCAGGACCTCAAGGACTTCCGTGATCTGCAACGGATTCCGATCACCGACGCCGAGTTGGAGAAGGATCCGTACCTGCCCCCGTACTACCACCCGGGCATGGAGTCGCGCGAGATCCAGTACATGCTCGATCGGCGTAAGTCGCTCGGCGGGTTCCTGCCCGAACGACGCACCACAGCTAAGCCGCTGCAACTCCCGGGCGACGAGGCGTACAAGTCGGTGCGCAAGGGTTCGGGCAAGCAGGCCGTCGCCACCACCATGGCGCTGGTGCGGCTGATGAAGGAGCTGCTGCGGGACAAGGAGATCGGCAAGCGGATCGTCCCGATCATCCCGGACGAGGCCCGTACCTTCGGTATGGACTCGTGGTTCCCTTCGTTGAAGATCTACAACCGCAACGGCCAGTTGTACACATCGGTCGACGCCGAGTTGATGCTTGCCTACAAAGAGAGCACGGTCGGGCAGATCCTGCACGAGGGCATCAACGAGGCCGGTTCGACGGCGTCGTTCACCGCGGTGGGTACCTCGTACTCCACCCACGGCGAGCCGATGATCCCGCTGTACATCTTCTACTCGATGTTCGGTTTCCAGCGCACCGGCGACGGCCTCTGGGCCGCGGCGGATCAACTCGCGCGCGGATTCGTGCTCGGAGCAACCGCCGGGCGAACCACGCTCACCGGTGAGGGCCTGCAGCACAACGACGGGCACTCGCTGTTGCTCGCGTCCACCAATCCGGCTGTGGTCACCTATGATCCGGCGTTCTCCTTCGAGATCGCGCACATCATTCGCGACGGCCTGCGCCGGATGTACGGCGGCGGCGCCCCGGAACCGGGTCCGTACGCGGTGCCCGGCACCGATACCCGCAAGGCGGACGGCGGCTTCGGCGGCGAGGACATCTTCTACTACATCACCCTCTACAACGAGCCGTACCAGCAGCCGGCCGAGCCGGAGGGTGTCGACATCGCCGGCCTGCTCAAGGGCATCTACCTGTACAAGCCCGGCGGCGAAGGCGAGGTGCGGGCGCAGATCCTGGTCTCCGGCGTCACCGTGCCGGACGGCCTGCGCGCGCAGGCGCTGCTCGCCGAGGAGTGGGGCGTGCAGGCCGATGTCTGGTCGGTGACCTCGTGGGGTGAGCTCCGCAAGGAGGCCTTGCAGCGCGAGATCGCCGCACTGCGTTACCCGGACGAGGATCACGGCACGCCGTATGTCACCGAGGCGCTCTCCGGCGCCGAGGGCCCGTTCGTCGCCGCGACCGACTGGATGCGTGCGGTTCCGGACCAGGTGCGCAAGTGGGTTCCCGGCGACTTCATCACACTCGGCACGGACGGCTTCGGCTTCTCCGACACCAGGGCCGCGGCTCGCCGGGTGTTCAATGTGGACGCGCAATCGATCGTGGTAGCGGCGCTGTCGGGTCTCGCGAAGGCGGGAAAGATCGACAATGCCAAGGTGATCGAGGCCGCGAGCAAGTACCGCATCGATGACGTCGACGCCGCGCCGAAGAACGCCTCGAGTTCCGACGGGGACGGCGAGTAGCGGACGATTGGATGGTGGACCGTAAACCGCCGCGGCCGCGACGGATCTCCGAGGGCTCTTCCGAGCACGAGGTGTATCTGCCGACGGGCGCGCTCTCCCCGAACCGGCAAACCCGCGACCCGCTACCGGACACGCTGCTCAAACGCGTGAAGCAGTTCTCGGGCCGCCTCTCCACCGAGGCGGTCGGGTCGATGCAGGATCGGTTGCCGTTCTTCGCCGATCTGGACGCCGCGCAACGCGCGGGCGTGCAGATGCTGGTGCAGACCGCGGTGGTGAACTTCCTGGAATGGCTACAGGACCCGGACAGCGATATCCGGTTCAGCCTCGACGCGTTCCAGGTGATCCCGCAGGATCTGGCGCGGCGGTTGACGCTGCGCCAGACCGTGGACATGGTCCGGGTGGCCATGGAGTTCTTCGAACAGTGGCTGCCCGCGCTGGCGCGCAACGACCGGCAGCTGGTCGCGCTCACCGAGGCGGTGTTGCGGTACGGGCGTGAGCTCGGCTTCGCCGCCGCCTCGGTGTACGCGAGCGCCGCCGAATCGCGCGGCGCGTGGGACACCCGACTGGAGGCACTGGTCGTCGACGCCGTGGTGCGGGGCGACACCGGGCCGGACATGCTGTCCCGGGCCGCCACGTTGAACTGGGATGCCACCGCGCCGGCCACCGTGCTGGTCGGCACACCACCCGGCGAGCAAGGTGTGTCGTCGGTGGGTGCGGTGCACGCGATCGCGGCGCGACACGGCCGCGCCGCGCTCGCCGTAGTACAGGGCACTCGCCTGGTGATGGTCGTGAGCGGCCACCTCGGCGAGTCCTCCTATATATCGCCGTTTCTGGCCGACCTGCTCGCCGACGTCTTCTCCGACGGCCCCGTGGTGATCGGCCCGACCACCCGCACGCTGGGCGCCGCGCACGCCAGCGCGGTCGAGGCGCTGGCCGGCATGGAGGCCGTGGTGGGCTGGCGGGGCGCGCCACGCCCGGTGCATGCGACCGAATTGCTGCCGGAACGCGCCTTGCTCGGCGATCGAGCTGCGATCGACGCGTTGAACGAGTATCTTGTCCTTCCGTTGGCCTCGGCGGGATCGTCACTGGCGGACACGCTCGAGGCCTATCTGGATTGCGGTGGAGCCGTCGAGACGTGCGCGCGTCAGTTGTACGTCCATCCAAATACCGTTCGCTACCGCCTCAAACGGATTGCCGAAATCACGGGACGTGATCCGATGAATCCGCGGGACGCCTACGTGCTCAGAATCGCCGCCACCGTGGGTCGTTTGACACGAACCCGTAACGAAACGTCAACACCAACCCCAGAGGCCACTCATTTCACGGTGGGCGAAGAGGGCCTGTAACGGAAATCGTGGGACGTTCGATCTGATCGACCCACGTGGCGTTTTGTGGGAGTCCCACAAAACGTGAGGGCAAGCTTCATTCGCGTCGACATCTCCGGCGAGGCGCCTCACAGTGTTCTCTTAGGGAGTGATCGCGTTGTTCGCCCCTGGACAGGGGTCCCAGACTCCCGGCATGCTCGCGCCTTGGCTCGATCTCCCTGGCGCGCGTGACCGGCTTATCCTCTGGTCGATGGCCTCCGGGCTCGACCTGGTTCGCCTCGGCACCACCGCGACGGCGGAGGAGATAACCGATACCGCAGTGACCCAGCCACTCGTCGTGGCCGCCGCGTTGCTCGCCTATGCGGAAATCCCCACGGATTCACTTCCGGCCGCTACCATCGTCGCCGGGCATTCGGTCGGTGAACTCGCCGCCGCCGCTGTCGCCGGGGTCATCTCCCCGGATGACGCGGTGCGATTGGCCGCCATCCGTGGTTCGGAGATGGCCAAGGCGTGCGCGTTGGAGCCGACCGGCATGTCCGCGGTGCTCGGTGGCGATGAGGCCACCGTGCTCGCCCGGCTCGCAGAGCTCGACCTCATTCCGGCCAACCGCAACGCGGCGGGCCAGATTGTGGCCGCGGGCCGGTTGGACGCGCTGGCGGAACTCGCCGCGAACCCGCCGGAGAAGGCGCGGATTCGCGCGCTGCCCGTCGCGGGTGCTTTCCACACGGCGTTCATGGCGCCGGCACAGGAGGCTGTGACCGATGCCATATCGCAGATCGTGCCGAACAACCCGACCAGGACGTTGCTGTCGAACTTCGACGGCAAGCCGGTCAGCTCGGGTCGCGACGCGATCAACAAGCTTGCTGCCCAGGTCACCCGGCCCGTCCGATGGGATCTGTGCACCGAAACCGTAAGGCGGGCAGAGGTTTCCATGGTGGCAGAGTTGCCACCGGCGGGCACCCTCGTCGGCATTGCGAAACGGGAGCTGAAGGGCACACGCACCGTGGCCCTGAAGACCCCGGAAGACCTCCCCGCGTTGGCCGGGGTGAGCATTTCCGGCTAGTTTTCCTGCGCAGCCATGCATCGATATGCACGGTTGTGACCGAGCGGACGTAACCTTCGGCCGTCTCGATCCGAAAAACCAGTACACGCCCTACAAAAAGAACAAGAAGGGAGCCACGAAGTGGCCGCTCTGACCCAGGAACAAATCGTCGAGGAACTCGGCAAGATCATCGAAGAGGTGACGGGTATCGAACCCTCCGAGGTGACGATCGAGAAGTCCTTCGTCGATGACCTGGACATCGACTCGCTGTCCATGGTCGAGATCGCGGTTCAGACCGAGGACAAGTACGGCGTGAAGATCCCGGACGAGGATCTGGCCAGCCTGAAGACGGTCGGCGACGCTGTCGGCTACATCCAGAAGCTCGAGGCGGAGAACAGCGAAGCCGCCGCGGAGCTCAAGGCCAAGTTCGACGCCGAGTAGGGCTGACACTGTGACCACTCCTTCCACCTTGAACGGGAACTTCCCCAACGTCGTCGTCACTAGCCTGGCGGCGACCACGTCGATCGCTGGTGATGTCGATGCGACGTGGAAGGGACTCCTCAACGGCGAGAGCGGTATCGACGTTCTCGAGGATTCCTTCGTCGAGGAATACGACCTTCCGGTCCGCATCGGCGGTCACCTGAAGGTCCGGCCCGAGACCCTGCTGACCCGAGTCGAGTGCCGGCGCATGGCGTACGTCGAGCAGCTCGCGACCGTTCTCGGTCGCGAAGTCTGGCGTAACGCGGGCAGCCCGGAGGTCGACCCGGAACGGCTGGGTGTGGCCATCGGCACCGGGTTGGGTGGCGGCGACGCCCTCATCGACTCGGTGGACAAGCTGAAGAGCGGTGGCTATCGCAAGATTTCGCCGTTGGCTGTGCAGATGGTCATGCCGAACGGCCCTTCGGCCGTTGTCGGCCTCGAATTGAAGGCCAGGGCAGGAGTGGTCACTCCGGTCTCGGCATGCTCGTCCGGTTCGGAGGCCATCGCCAACGCATGGCGGATGATCGTCATGGGCGATGCCGACATGGTCGTCACCGGTGGTGTCGAGGGTTACATCGACGCGGTGCCGATCGCGGCGTTCAGCATGATGCGCGCCATGAGCACCCGCAACGACAATCCGAAGGGTGCCTCGCGTCCGTTCGACAAGGATCGCGACGGTTTCGTCTTCGGTGAGGCGGGCGCGCTGATGGTCATCGAGACCGAAGAGCACGCCAAGGCACGTGGAGCCACCATCCACGCCCGCCTGATGGGTGCCGGTATCACCTCCGACGGCTTCCACCTCGTTGCGCCCGCACCCGACGGTGTCGGCGCGGCGCGGGCGATGACCAGGGCGATGCAGACCGCAGGTCTGTCCGCCAAGGACATCACGCACGTCAACGCACACGCGACCGCGACGCCGATCGGTGATACCGCCGAGGCGAACGCGATCAACCTGGCGATCGGCAAGCACGCTTCGGTGTACGCCCCGAAATCCGCGCTGGGACACTCGATCGGCGCTGTCGGCGCCCTCGAGTCGGTGCTCACGGTGCTCAGCATCCGGGACGGCATCGTCCCGCCGACGCTGAACCTGGACAACCAGGATCCGGCGATCGATCTGGATGTGGTGCACGGCGAGGCTCGCCGTCAGGAGATCGAGTACGCGATCAACAACTCTTTCGGTTTCGGTGGGCACAACGTGGCGCTCGCCTTCGGCCGGGCGTAACAACAGCAGCGCCGAATTCGGTCTGTGCGGGGCCCTGCGTGGTGACGCAAGCTGCCGCCTCCGGGCCTACCGCACAGACCGGATCGACTGCACGACGACCCCGGCGGGATCGGGCCAGCAGGTCCGAACCCGCCGGGGTTTCCACATTTTTGCGGCCGCAGTGGCGCTGCACTCATCGAGGTGAGGAGAGAACGCGATGACGATTATCGCTCCCGCGTTGCAACAGGGGACGGACCTGGATCCGCGCGATCCACTCGGCCGACTACAGCGGTTCTTCGATCCCGGCACGATTCTTCCGCTGCACCCCAGGGACAAGTCCGGTGTGCTCGCCGCCATCGGCGAGGTCGACGGCGTGCGCACCGTGGCCTACTGCTCGGATGCCACCGTGATGGGTGGTGCGATGGGTGTGGAGGGCTGCAAGCACATCGTCGACGCGATCGACACCGCGATCGAATCCGGTGTGCCGATCGTGGGTATCTGGCATTCCGGCGGGGCCAGGCTCGCCGAGGGGGTCGAGGCTTTGCACGCCGTCGGACTGGTCTTCGAGGCCATGGTTCGCGCGTCCGGGCTGGTCCCGCAGATTTCCGTGGTTGTCGGTTTCGCCGCCGGTGGCGCCGCGTACGGCCCCGCGCTGACCGACATCGTGATCATGGCCCCGGAGGGCCGCATTTTCGTTACCGGCCCGGATGTGGTGCGCAGTGTGACCGGCGAGCAGGTCGACATGGCGACCCTCGGTGGGCCTGTCACCCACGGCAAGAAGTCCGGTGTCTCGCACATCGTCGCCGATGACGAGGCCGACGCGGTGCATCGCGCGCGTCGCCTGGTGTCGATGTTCGCTGAGCAGGGCGAGTTCGATCTGGTCGCCGCCGAGCACGGCGATGTCGATCTGAAGGCGATGCTGCCGGAGTCGGCCAAGCGCGCCTATGACGTGAAGCCGATCATCCACGAACTGCTCGACAACGTGGATGGAGAGAGCTCGTTCGAGGAGCTGCAGGGCGGGTACGCGCGCAGCATCGTCACCGGTCTCGGCCGGTTGGCCGGGCGCACGGTGGGTGTGCTGGCGAACAACCCGATTCGGCTCGGCGGCTGCTTGAACTCCGAAAGTGCCGAGAAGGCAGCGCGTTTCGTGCGGCTGTGCAATTCGTTCGGTATCCCGTTGATCGTGCTCACCGACGTTCCCGGGTACCTGCCGGGCGTGAGTATGGAGTGGGAGGGTGTGGTGCGTCGCGGTGCGAAGCTGCTGCACGCCTTCGCCGAAGCTCGCGTTCCCCGGGTCACCCTGGTTACCCGCAAGATCTACGGCGGTGCCTACATCGCGATGAACGCGCGTGCCCTCGGGGCGACCGCGGTGTACGCGTGGCCCGGGTCCGAGGTCGCGGTGATGGGGGCCAAGGCTGCCGTCGGAATTCTGCACAAGAAGGCATTGGCCGCGGCTCCGGAAGAGGAGCGCGAAGCGCTGCATGAGCGCCTGACCGCCGAGCACGAACGCATCGCCGGCGGTGTCGAGCGTGCCGTCGCGATCGGCGTGGTCGATGAGGTCATCGATCCCGCGAAGACGCGCAGCATCATCGCCGCGGCCCTGGCTGCGGCTCCGGCGCGGGCCAGTCACCTGAAGAACATTCCGCTCTGATCCGAGCGCTAATAGTGGGCTTCTGAACTGAGCGCCAAACAGTGGGCTCCGGGTACACCCGGGGCCCACTTTCGTTGTCCGGCACCCCTTTCGCACACCCACCGGCTACTTTGCGCACTTGCTGATTCCTCGCACACCTCTGCGCAGGTTGAGTGGTGTGTGATGAGACAACCAGGTGCGCAAAGACGCGGCTGTGTGGGTGCCGGATATATCTGTGGGGACGTGAAGGCGGTCGGGCGGATCGGCGTGCAGGCGTTGATCTATTTCGAGGTGGTCACCACGTTCGCGGTGCTGTTCGGGTTGGCGCTGGCCAAGTTCGGCTCGGGGAAGGCGGGCGACGGGCTGAGTAAGCAAGCGCCGCCGGTGATCCTGGAGGGCATCGATCATCTCGGGCGGATCTTCTTCACCATCATCGGCTGGATCATGCGCCTGGCCCCGCTCGGCGCGTTCGGTGCGATGGCTTACATCGTCGGCCAGTACGGGCTGTCCTCGCTCGGCAGCTACGGCAAGCTCATCGCCTGCTGTTACCTTGCGGCACTGCTGTTTCTGGCGATCCTGGCGGTGGTTGCGCGGGTGTTCGCGGGGGTGAGTCTGTGGAAGTTCGTCAAGTACATCAAGGACGAACTGTTCCTCGCGCTCGGCACCGCGTCGACCGAAGTCGTGTTGCCGCGCATCATGATCAAGCTCACCGAGGCCGGCTGTTCGAAGGCGACCACGGGACTCGTTGTGCCGACCGGATATTCGTTCAACCTCGACGGTGCGACGCTGTATCTGTCCATCTGCGTGCTGTTTCTGGCGCAGGCGCTCGGCGTGGACCTGAGCCTCTGGGAGCAGCTCACCGCGGTCGGCGTGCTGGTGCTGACCTCGAAAGGCATGGCGGGCGTGCCGGGTTCGTCGTTCCTGGCGCTCTCGGCCACGATCACCGCCATCGGCCACGGCTCCATCCCGGTCGCCGCCGTCGCCCTCCTCCTCGGCGCCGACCGCATCATGGACTCGATGCGGGTCACGGTGAACCTGCTCGGTAACTGCGTCGCCACCTTCGTCGTCGCGAAGTGGGAAGGGCAGCTGGACACCGAACGAATGCGCAAGGTGCTCGACGGTGCGGAGGTCCCTCCGCTGGAAGACCCTGATCCGATGTCGGAGTACGCGCTGGAAAAGGCGGCACCGTGAACGGCTGCCGGCGCAGCCCCGCTCGGTAGCATCGAGAAGTGCGCTACGAAGAACTTGCCGACGTGCCGTGCTCGATCACGCGCCCGCTCGTGATCTTCGGCGACCGCTGGACCCTGCTGATCCTGAAGTTCGCGTTCTCCGGCATCCGCCGCTTCAACGGCTTCCAGAGCGCGCTCGGCATCTCCCGCAGCCGCCTGCAGGACCGGCTCGATCGGCTGATCGAGCACGAGATCCTGGTCAAGCGCAAGGCCGACGTCGGCGCGCACGAGGAGTACCGGCTCACGCAGAAGGGCCATGACATCTATCCGATCCTGATGGCCATCCGGGACTGGGGCGACACCTACCTGGCCCCCGACGGCCCGCCCGTGCGCTACGCCCACCAGGGTTGCACCGGCGAGGCACACGCGACCCTCGGCTGCGACGAGTGCGGGACCGAACTCACCGCGCGCGACGTGCGGCCCGAGGCCGGCCGGGGCCTGCTCGCGCCGGCGAGCGAAGCGGATCAGTCGGTGAACCAGGTCGCGACCTGATCCAGGTCCGCGCGGGCGGTGCGGAACCCGTTGACCGGATGTTCGGTGTCCGGGTAACCGAACGAGATTCCGGCGACTACCCGGCGATGGTCCGGGATGCCGAAATAGCCGCGCAGGAACGGCGAATACGACGCCAGCGCCGCCTGCGGTGCCGCGCCGAGCCCGAGGGCGTGCGCGCCGAGCAGGAAGTTGCCGAGGTAGAGGCCGCAGTCGACGGCGCCGTACACGCCGAGATCCGCCTCCGTCGTCACGATCGCCACGTGCGGCGCGTCGAACAGTTCGAAGTTGCGCACCGCCTGCCGCATCGTCTTCTCGTGGTCGCCCTTGCTGATGCCGACGCTGTCGTAGAGCTGCATGCCGCACTCGCGCCGACGGTCCCGGAACACCCCGGTGTACTGCGCGGGAAACGGGAAATCCGGTTCCGGCGTTGCGGTTCGGACGTGCGCGAGCAGTTCGGCGCGGAACCGTTCGGTGCCCGCGCCCTCGGTCAGCACGACCTGCCACGGCTGGGTATTGCACCAGGAGGCGGTGCGCTGGGCCAGCCGCAACAGCGTCTCGATGACCTCCCGAGGCACCGGATCGGGCCGGAACTGCCGGCAGGTCCAGCGTTCGTCGAGCACCCGGGCCAGCGCCGTGTACTGGTCCGTGGCCGCATCGGCAGTGGTCATCCCCGCTCCTTCGTTTAGTCCCATTATGAGACCGAACGTTAGCAGCGGAAGCCGGTCGTTGTCGCGGGCAGAGCGGGCCAGTGCGCGCATTGCCCTGAATGCCGGGCGCTGACAGGGCAGAATCCAGCGCATGGCGTCCGGAGCCCCCGCCGCACGGGATCGCAAGCGGCACGGCAGGCACTACACGCCGCCCGAGCTCGCACGTTTCCTGGCCGGACGGCTGCTCACGCACGTGCCGCGGCCGGAAAACGGGGTGCTGCGCGTGCTCGATCCGGCGTGCGGCGACGGGGAGTTGCTGTTCGCGTTGCGGGACGAGGCCGCGATCCGGCTGCCGGGGGTCCGGGTCGAACTGACCGGGTACGACCTGGACGCCGCGGCGCTCGCGGCAGCGCGAGCGCGCACCGCGGGCAATGGTGTCGACTGGCAGGTCGGCGACTTCCTGACCGTGGCCGAGGAACTCGCGGCGGGTTCGTTCGACGCCGTGATCACGAATCCGCCGTACGTGCGGACCCAGCAGTTGGGCGGGGCCACCGCGCAACTGCTGAGTAAGCAGTACGGATTGCGCGGACGAATCGATCTGACGCATCCGTTCGTCGCGACGTTGCCCCGATTGCTCTGTGCCGGTGGGGTACTCGGGCTGCTGTGCGCCAACCGATTCCTGACGACCAAGGCCGGCGCGAACATTCGCCGGTTATTACTGGCCGAGCTGACACCGGTAGAGCTGTACGACCTCGGGGACACCAAGTTGTTCGAGGCAGCGGTACTGCCGGCCATCACCATCGCGACCAGGGCCGAGTGTGACGATGCCTGCAGGTACGTCTCCGCATACGAGGTCGAGGGAAGCGAAACCGACCCCACGACAGACCTTTTCGACGCACTCACCGGCACAAGTGGTCGCCGTGTCACACACCGCGGACGAACATTCGCGATAGAAGTCGGCACCTTGGTAACCGGACAGTCGGCGGGGTCAGCAGGGGTGCAGGATGTTTCTGCGGGGGACCGCGCGGACGATCCTGACACAGGCCCCCGCCGACCCAGGGTGAAGGCGAGCCTGGGGGCTGAGGGTTCGTTGAGTGTTGGTGGGTCGAGGGCGGATGTGGGGGCCGGTGGTTCGTCGAAGGTTCGTGGAACGAGGGCGGGGCTGGAGGGTGACGGGCCGTGGCAATTCGGATCGAATTCGGCGCTGCAGTCAGCGCCCGAACGCCTATCCAACCGGACCGGGCGCCGAAGAACTGTGCGGCGCAAGGAGGAATCCGAGACCGCGTGGCGCATGTCGAACGCCGAGGTCGACTCGTGGTTATCCGGTATCGCCGCGACCACCTGGCGGACCTTTGGTGAGGTTGCCCGAATCCGGGTGGGTATCAAGACAACTGCCGACAAGGTGTTCATCTCCGACCGATGGTCCGATGTCGAGCCGCCTCCGGAGCCGGAACTGTTGCGCGAGTTGATCACCCACCACGATCTGGAACCGTGGCGGATCGCCCGAGCACACGATGCCCGTGTGCTGTACCCGTACGACCTCGGACGCCCGAACCGCACACCGATCGATCTCAACGAATTCCCCTGCGCCGCCGAGTATCTACGCGCCCACAAGGACACCCTCGCCGCCCGCCACTATCTGGCTCCGAGCGGCCGCGAATGGTTCGAGATCTGGGTACCGCAGCGTCCGCACCTGTGGCGCGAACCGAAACTGGTCTTCCCGGACATCAGCGACCGCCCCAGGTTCGCCCTCGATCGATCGGACGCGGTGGTGAACGGCGACTGCTATTGGATTTCGCTACCCGATCTGGCCGCGAACCCCGCCGACGCCGACCGGCTGGCGTATCTGCTGATGGGCGTGGCGAATTCGGCGCTCGGACTGCGGTTCTACGACACGGTCTGCGGCAACCGCCTGTACTCGGGCCGCCGTCGATGGATCACCCAGTACGTCTCGCGACTACCCCTGCCGAATCCCGGATCGGCGGGTTCGGCGGCCATCGTCGAGCTGGCCCGTGAGTTCGTCGACGGCCGTCTGCCGGACGCGGCGGCGCGGTCGGAACTGGACCAGCGGGTGGCGAGGGCGTTCGAGGTGTCGCTGCCCGTCCTCTGACTACGCGGTGACGTGCACGCCCACCATGGGCATCAACGTCCGCCGGGCGAACTCGCGAGCGGCGTCCCGGTCGGCGACCGGAATGAGCCCGTCCGGGGTGAGCGCCAGCGACAGCGCGAGCCGGGCCATGATCTCGGCGACCAGGTCGGCGTCGAAGTCGTGGGTGTTCTCCGTGTCGCGCAATTCGCGCAGTTTCTCCGCCAGGTAGCTGCGGCCGACGGTGAGGATCGGGCCGGCGTCGGTGGTGAGCCGGGGCAGGATCAGGTCCGGTTCGGTGCGCAGCAGGCGGCGCAGCAGCTCGTTGTTCGCGATGGCGGTGATGAACGCGACGAAGATCTCGATCAGCTGGTCCTCGGAGCCGCTGACGGCCCGCACCTGCTTGTCGATCATCGCCACGAACCGCTGCGCCTCGCGCACGCTCACCGCTTCGACCAGCTCGTTCTTCGATTCGAAGCGGCGGTAGAGGGTGGCCGGGCTGATGCCTGCCCGCCGGGCGATCTCGCCCATGCTGGTCCGCTTGATGCCGAAGTCCAGGAAGGCCGACAGCGCGCTTTCCAGGAGTTTCTCGCCGTCGGCGACGGGCTTGTCCAGGATGCGCTGCAGCATGGGCGGGACAGTGGGCATCTGGTCTCCAGTCGATTCGTGCGAGTGCCGGGCGTGCGGAAAGGCGTCGCGACGGTGCGGGTGATGGACCTTCATTATTTCACCGACGTGCGGCGGGCCGGTCGCGGATCGCCGGAATGCGGCATAGGTCGCGCCTCCGGCATTGTCTGGTTAGCCTTCATGGATATCCGATTTGGATGTATTCACGCTGGAAAGGGTTGAGCGGTGGCGTATTTCGCGGACCGAGTGGTGGCGATCACCGGAGCCGGCTCGGGCATCGGCCGCGAACTGGCCCTGGCGCTGGCCCGGGACGGCGCGCTGCTGGCGCTGTCGGACAAATCGGCCGACGCGGTCGCCGAGACCGGGCGGCGGTGCGCCGAATTGGGAGAGAAACCGGCGGTGACCACGCTCGACGTCACCGACCGGTCCGCGGTGCTGGCGCATGCGGCGGCTACCGTCGCGCATTTCGGGCGGGTCGAGGCGCTGTTCAACAATGCCGGAATCCTGCACGTCGGCGGGGTGGCGGAGTCGCCGTTCAGCGATTTCGAGCAGGTGATGGACGTCGACTTTTGGGGAGTGGTCAACGGCACCAAGGCGTTCCTGCCGTATCTGCTGGCCGCCGAGCAGGCGCACGTGGTGAACACATCCTCGGCGTTCGGGCTGGTCGGGATGGCGCAGCACGCGCCGTACAACGCGGCCAAGTTCGCGGTGCGCGGATTCACCGACTCGTTGCGCCAGGACATGCGCGCCGCTGGCGGCAAGGTCCGGGTGACCGCGGTGTATCCCGGCGGGGTGCTCACCACCATCGCGCGGTCGGCACTGGTCGCGCCCGGCATCGACGCCGAGGCGGTGGCCCGGCGGTTCGAGGGGCATGTCGCGCGCACCAGCCCCGCCGCGGCGGCCAGGACGATCCTGCGCGGAGCCGCGCGCGGCGAGGCCAAGGTGCTGGTCGGACTGGACGCCCTGCTTGTGGATCTGGTCACAAGGTTCGCGGGCTCATATCACGAACGGGTGCTGGACATGGTATTTCGTTCCTGACCGCGCAACCGTGCGCGATCGGGAACGGGTGATTGAAATGTCAACTGGTCGAACACTTCTCGCGACGGCAAACGATTTTGCGCGATCGATCGGGCGCGACTGATGGCGAAATGGATCCTGGTCGAATGCTTTTCCGGCCCGCCGGGCAAGGTGATCGCGTTCGGCGCCGCGCCCAAATCGTTCGTGCCGCTGAGCAATATCCTGCGTAACCCACTGTCGCTCGCGGACGCGGAAGCCGCTCTCGCACAGGCGTGTTCGTCTCGGTCCGTGGTCGACCGGGTCTCGGACGACGGACGCCGCGCCGTGCGCGCCGAGCCATTGCTGATCTCGCCGGAGCGGGCGCACGCCGTCCGGCTGTGGGTCGGTCCGGTCAAGGAGCCGCTGCCGCCGCGAGAACCGGTGGGGGCGTGGTACTTCAACCTCACCACCAATCGGTCGGTGCGCAGCGTGGACCTGCTCGACCTGTACGGCGTCGCGCCGCAGGACCGGGAGGCCGAACTGGCCATCGCGGGCGCGTTCACCCGGTTGGTCACCAATCGGGACGAGAGCGAGGCGCTGGCGAAGATCGTGAATTCCGCGCCGGGTACCGAGCATCAGGCGGTGTGGACCGTCCGCCGCGACGACGAGGCCTTGCGCGCAGGACATTTCGCCTGCCGGATCATCGTCGAGGTCGATGCGGACGGCCGCCGGGAGGTGTTGTTCCGCGGGGTGACCCAGGACATCGGGGAGGCGATCGCGGTGCCCGCCGCCCCGCCGCCGATGATCCTGGAGTATCAGCTGCTGGAGGCGTCGACGGCGCCGGGGGAGTATCGCGCGATCGTGAATCTGCGCTCGCTGCAACTGATTCGCTGGATCGGCGCGCCGATGCCCGGCATCGCCTGGGCGGATCTGCCCGGCCAGCCGCCACCGCAGATCCATCCGGACGATCTGTCGGCCGCGCTGGAGATGACGCGCGAGCTGGCCCGGCATCGCGCCGAGGGCACGTTGCGGCTGCGCCGGATCGACGGCGGCTGGCAAAAGGTTCGGGTGCGGGCCGCGCTGATGGTGCTGGATCAGCACACCACGGCCGGACTGGCCACGGTCACCGCCGCCGAATAGCCGGCGATGACCGTGGACCGGCGGTCACTGACGCGGTAAGTCCAGCGCCGCCATTTCCTGCTCGATCGCGTTCGCGGCGAAATCTACGCCGCTGGAACGTAATTCATGGACTCGTCGCTGTAATGCCTCGACACCACCCGGCTGGGCCGCGATGTCGGCCAGGCTGATCCGCCCCATGGACCGGTGCATACTCGACTGCACGTAGACCATCACCGATACCTCCTGCCTTGCACGCTTCCGGACCCACCGACCCGCGTGGGTTATCCACTGCGCTACAAGCCGCCACGACTACCGTATCGGCAGGAGACCCCGAGTCACCGGGCACGCTGGCAAAATGTTATCAGCGATTCCTACTGGTCGCTTGATCAGTGTGCTCTGTCTCACACCTCTTTTGCGGCCCGGTGATTCGCCGTGTTGTGTAGGTACACAGCCCCATTCAGTCGAATGCCGTCCTGTTCGGCCTCGCTGAGTTCGCGCCGCACCTTACCCGGTACTCCGGCGACCAGCGACCCGGGCGGAATCTGCGCGCCCTCCGGAATCAGCGCGTTGGCCGCGATCAGGCTGCCCGCGCCGATCACCGCGCCGTTGAGCACGGTCGCGCCCATGCCGACCAGCACGTCGTCGCCCACCGTGCAGCCGTGCAGGATCGCGTTGTGGCCCACCGACACCCCGCTGCCGACGGTGAGCGGGAAGCCCGGATCGGCGTGCAGCACGCAGCCGTCCTGGATGTTGGTCCGCTCGCCGACGGTGATCTGCTCGAGGTCGCCGCGCAGCACGGCGTTGTACCAGACGCTCACCTCGGCCGCGAGCCGCACCCGGCCGATCACCGTGGCGTTGGGCGCGACCCACGCCGCGTCATCGATCTCCGGGGCGAACTCGCCGATCTGAATCCTCATGCCGACGAACCTAGCCGTGCGCCCTGGAACAACGCGCGGTGGGCGGCCGGGCTGGTGCCGAGGATGCGGTGGAAGTGGTGGCGCAGGCTGACCGCGGTGCCGAAGCCGGTGTCGGTGGCGATGCGTTCCATGGTGTCGTCGGTGGTTTCCAGCAGCAGCCGGGCCCGGTCGGCGCGCTGGTGCAGCAGCCACTGCTGCGGGCTGTTGCCGGTGCGATCACGGAAGCGGCGGGTGAAGGTGCGCCGGGACATGAGCGCGACCCTGGCCCAGCCGTCGAGATCGATCGATTCGCCGAGATGTGTTCTGGCCCAGACCATCGCGCGTTCGATCGGGTCGTCGTCGGTGGCGTCGGGGACCGCGATCGGGATGTACTGGGCCTGGGAGCCGCTGCGGTGCGGCGCGGTGACCAGGTCCCGGGCCAGCTCGGTGGCCGCGCGGCTGCCGAGGTCGTTGCGGACCAGGTGCAGGCAGCAGTCGAGGGCCGCGGCGACGCCCGCGGAGGTGATCACGTCGCCCAGGTCGGACCAGAGCGTGTCGGCCCGCACCCGGACCGTCGGGCAGGCGCGGGCCAAGGCGGCGGCGCCGGCCCAGTGGGTGGTCACCTCGCGGCCGTCGGCCAGTCCGCTGACCGCGATCGCCCACGAGCCGAGGCACAGGCCGACGATCCGCGCGCCGGCCGTGTGCGCGTGGTGCAGGGCGGCGCGCAACTCGGCGGACAGCGGCATATCGCGTTCCCAGCTGGGGATGATCACGGTGTCCGCGCGGACCAGCCGATCGAGTCCGTGGCGGACCTCGATGTCGAAACCGGCTGGGGTGCGCAGGGTTCCGGGCTTCTCCGCGCAGACGTCGACCTGATAGGGCGCCTTCCCGCCGATGCCGACCCGGGCGAAGACGAGGCTCGGCACGGACAGATGGAACGGGCTCATGCCGTCATAGGCGAGTACAGCCACAGTATGCATGGCCCGATTTTATCGGTAGGCGGCTCTCGGGCCACTGTTGGGTGCGTCGACGCGTTGACAAGCTCTAAGCCATGACCGACACGATCGAAACCACTAACCAGCTCGACGTTCTGCACATCGGCGGACCCACCGTGCGCCTCCGGTACGCCGGCCTCACCTTCCTCACCGACCCCACCTTCGACGAGCCCGGCGACTACCCGTCGGGGCCGGTCACCCTGCACAAGCTCGTCGGCCCGGCGGTGTCCGCGGAGCAGGTCGGTGCGGTGGACGTGGTGCTGCTCTCGCACGATGAGCACGCCGACAACCTGGACAACGCCGGGCGCGAGTTCCTGCAGACCGCCGGGGCCGTGCTGTCCACGCCCGGCGCCGCCGAACGGATCAATGGCGTTCGCGGACTGGAGAATTGGGAGTCGGTGACGATCGGCGACGTCCGGATCACCGGGGTGCCCGCGCTGCACGGGCCGGAAGGATGCGAATCGGTGACCGGGATCGTCACCGGGTTCGTCTTGCAGGCCGATGGTCAGCCGACCGTGTACGTCTCGGGGGACAACGCCTCGGTCGACCGGGTCGCGCAGATCGTCGAGCGGATCGGGCAGATCGACGCCGCGGTGCTGTTCGTCGGCGCGGCGAACGTCGGGCACTTCGGCGACATCGACCTCACGCTGAACGCGCGGACCGCGGTTCAGGCGGCGGAACTGCTCGGCGACGCGGTGATCGTGCCGGTGCACGGCGAAGGGTGGGTGCATTTCAGCGAGACGCTCGACCGGCTGGGTCTGCTGTTCGCGTACGCCGGGCGGGAGAAGCAGTTGCGGATTCCGCCGCTGGGCGAGGAGATCACTGTCTGAAGGTGCCGGTCTGGGCGGACAATTTCGCCCTGATTCGGGGGCATCGGTGCGAGTTGGCGCGAGTATTGTCCGCTGGGACCGGCCGGTTGAAAGCGTCTGGCCGGTCCCGCCCGCCGGGGTAGCAGGGGGACGACTCAGTCTTACCCGTGCGTGGAGCCGGGCCTTACGTGCGAGGCGGAACCGTCCTCACGCGTGCGGCCCCGCTGTCCTCACTGCTGGTGGCGTCGGCAGTTCGCCGCGATCGCGTCGTGGATGTATTGGGACAGCCCCGGCGCCATGTCGTCGTAGTTGCGCCCGAGCCGGCGATTGGCACGGTAGTCCTCGGCCAGGCGGAGATGCGTGTCGTAATCGCAGTCGTGGAACCACTTTTCGAGATGGCGGCGCTGCTGTTCGGCCAAGTCCATGACCGCCTCGTCGTCGGCCGGAGTTCCTGTGTGCATGGCGTCGGCGAGGCGCTGATGGATGTCGCGCTGTTCGGCGCGCAGGTCGAGCCAGTCCTGCTTGCTGTACTGCGCGCTGCGCTCCCGGCGCTGGGTGAAGTCCGGGTTGTGGCCCCAGCGGCGTTCGGCCTCGTCGGCGGCGTCTATGAGGCGGTCGCCGCCGAAGACTTCCAGGCGTTCGGCGGGAGTGAGGGTGATACCGGCCTTGCGGGCGGTCAATTCCTTGTCGATCAGGGCCAGCATGGACCGATGGCGGGTGATCCGATCGGTCAGCAGGTCCTGCTGGCGGCGCAGGTGGTCTTCGTCGGACAAACCCGGGTCGTTCAGCAGGGCGGCGATGTCGTCTAGGCCGAAGTCGAGTTCGCGATAGAACAGAATGCGTTGCAGCCGTTCGAGATCGGCGGTGTTGTAGAGGCGGTATCCGGTCGCGCTGCGGCCGTTGGGGTGCAGCAGGCCGATCTCGTCGTAGTGGTGCAGGGTACGGACCGATACCCCGGTCAACTGGGCGACTACGCCGACGGTGTGCTCGATGGGTTCCATGTCTGTCACTGTGCGGCCTCACGTCGCGGGAGGGTCAAGGTGCGGAATCGGACGCGGTGCCTCACGGTTTCAGGAGGCGGCATCGAGCAGAGCCTCGGCGGCGGCTCGGGCGTGGCTGCCGGGCGCGGAATCGTTGAGCACCATCGATCGGCTGGCGGCGCCGTCGGCGAGGATCGCGAGCTGCTCGCCGAGGACTTCGGGGTGCGCCGCGCCGAGTTGGCGTAAGAGGTCGGTGATGCGCCCGGCGAAGCGCTGTTTCTGCTGTTTCGTGTAGGCGTGCACCGGGCTTTCCGGATCGGGGAACTCGGCCGCGGCATCGATGAACGGGCAGCCCCGGATGGGACCCGCGGATTCCGGCACGGCGAACAACTCCAGGAGTCGCTGCCTGGGCGGCAGATCCGCGCGGTCCAGCACGCCGTCCATCGTGCGACCGGTCTCGATGAGGTGGCCCAGGTATGCCACCACCAGCTGATCCTTGGTCGGGAAGTGTTGATAGAGAGTGCGTTTGGAGACCGGAGCCTGCGCGGCGACCTGCTCCATGCTCGTGGTGTTGATTCCTTGCGTTTCGAACAGCGAGGTGGCGGCCGCCAGGATGCGCTCGTGTCCGCCGCGCCCGCGGCGTCGGGCGGTTTCGTGTTCGTCGATCACAGCTTAAGTATACGTTGCCGTTTACCTATGACGGATTCTCCGCTAGGGTCCATTCCTAGGTAAACGATCTCGTTTACCTAGGAACAACCAGGACACGAGGCGATGATCATCGACTACCAGCCCGAATACGCCGAACACCTGATCCGCGGACGACGAGCGACCCGCGCGTTTCTTCCAGACCCGGTGCCCGAGGACGCGCTGCGAGCTGTCTTCTCGCTGGCCGGTGCGGCACCTTCTAACTCCAACACCCAGCCCTGGCACATCGAGGTGGTCAGCGGCGCGACCCGCGATCGCCTCGCCGACGCGTTGGTGGCCGCGCACTCGCGCAACCACCTCTCGCTCGACTTCCCCTATAGCGACGATCTCTATCGCGGCACTTACCAGCGGCGACGGCAACACGCGGGGGAGCGGCTGTACACAGCGGTCGGCATCGCCCGCGATGACCACGCCGGACGCGAGGCCTACAACGCCCAGAGCCTGCGCTTCTACGGCGCTCCGCACGTCGCGCTACTGTTCACCGCCGCCAATGCCGAGGTGCGGATGGCCGCTGACGTGGGCATCTACGCGCAGACGCTCATGCTGGCGATGACCGCGTACGGCATCGCCAGCTGCCCGCAGGGGCTATTGAGTTTCTACGCCGACACCATTCGTGCCGAGTTGGGTGTCGAGGACCGAAAGGTCTTGCTCGGCATCTCTTTTGGCTACGCAGACCCCTCGGCTGGGGCCAATGCCGTCACGGTGCCGCGCGCCGATCTCAGTGAGACCACTCGATTCCACTCGTGAACCAGTGGTTCATGCCCGGACCTGATCGTGGCTGGCGATGAAGTCCTGGAAGCGCGGAATCACCTGGTCCGGGTTGGCCCACAGCAGATCGTGCCCGATGCCCGGATAGATCTCGATCTCGACCGACGGGATGTGTGCGCGGGCGCGAACCGCGCACCGCTCGGGATCGTTGATCACCGTTTCGGCGCCGAAGAGCATGAGGTTCGGTGCGGTGATGCCGGCCAGTTGCTCGTCGGTGAACGGACGGTCCCACGGCACACCCGATCGAAACTTCAACAGCGCCATGACAAGTGCGAACTCGTCGTCGGTCATCTCGAGACCGGGCGTCAGCCACTCATTGAACTTTCGCATTCGTTCAGGGGTTGGCCGTAGGCCTACCTTCAGGAATTTGAACAGCAGCCCCCAACTCGGCTTGGTAAAGGTCGCTCCGCTCGGTTCGAACATGGTCAGGCTCGCCAGGCGGTCGGGATGGAACACCCCGACGGTCCCGGCCAGCCATGCGCCGTAGGAGTTTCCGGCGAGGTGGACTCGATCCTCGCCGAGGCCGTCGAGCGTCTCGGCCAGCCATTTCGCGACGTCTTCCGCATTGTGTAGCGGTGCGGTCTGCTTGCAGCGCCCCGCCCAGCCCATGACGTCGGGCGTATATACGACTCGGTCGCGCGTCAGTTCGCGGATGAACCGATACCAGATCATGCCGTTGCCTCCGATGCCCGGCAGCAGCACGATCGGCGCGCCCGCTCCGGCCCCGGATTTGCGCACTCGCGTTGTCCCGAAAGATGTTTCGACATCGAGGTCTTCCGACGGCACCGGCCATTGCGCGGCCACGGTGTCGTAGATGCGCGCGAACGTGGCCTGCGCCTCGTCGTTGGTGAATTTCCCGATCTTCGGCATGAGCGCCTCCCCTTTACTTCGTCTTTACGATATGACCGTATCACATAAAATGATATGGCCGTATCACGGAAGCGATACGTGCGTACCATCTAGGGCTCAGGGTTCTCCGGCGGGAAGGGAAGGCGGCAGGTTTCGTGCCACGATTGGTCGACCATGAGGTCCGGCGACGCCAGATCACCGATGCCGTAAGGCAAGTCATCGTGCGCGGCGGCCTCGAAGCCGTCACTTTTCAGACCGTCGCCGCCGAGGCCGGGATCTCGGTCCGGCTCGTGCAGTACTACTTCGGCGCCAAGCGGGACTTCCTCCTCGCGACGCACCGGTCGGTCATGGAAGATGCCGGCGCGCGTTTCGCCGAACGCTGGACGGCCCTCGGTTCCGACCCCGCGCCCCGCGACGCCATCCGCGCGGTCCTGACCGAGTTGCTTCCCCTCGACGATCAACGCCGAGCCGAGACGATCGTCCTCGGCGCCTTCGGCTGGGCCGCGATCACCGGCCAGGGCATTGCGGCTGAGGAAACATTCGCCGCGCCAAGGGCTTTGGTCACCATCGTCGCCGGCCAGCTCCGCCGAACCCGGCTCGTCGGTAACCCGGAACTCGACGCCGAACTCATCGCCATGGCCATCGGCGGCCTCGCCCAGGGCATGCTCCAGGGCTACGGCACCGCCGACGCCGCCCTCGTCCTCGTCGACCATCTCCTGGACCGCATCCTCGGGCCGGAAACGCCGCACGGTAGAGCGGTTCGCTCCAGCTGAGCGAGCGAAGTGGACGGGTTTATAGACCGCCGCGCACCCTCGAATCCTTCCTGGCCGAGAATCTCGACGCCTTCCGGGACTTCCGGCCGAATAGTCCCCGATGACCGTCCGGCCAGGCCGGATGCACGCTGTTGGACGGCGGCGCCAGGGTGTATTCCCCGCAAAACTCGTTGCTGATGATTAGCCATGCGGCAACATGGGCATCCGGTACGAGTTCCTCACCGATTGTGTCCCGCGATCTACTTCCACTACCCAGGAGGACAAAGATCCATGGTCACCACCCGGAACTACCGTCGTCCAGCCCTCGTCGCAGCCGCTCTCGGCGCAATGACCTTGGCCATTGTCTCGACCTCGGCCCCCGCTCTCGCCGCCAACTCCATCGATGTCGACGGCCTCGGCCCGGTGAACGTGCGGGTCAATTACAGCTGTGACAACCGGGCCGAGGTCGCCGCGGTCAAAGTGATGGTCGGCGCTCCCGAAGCCGACGGTCCCTCGGCTATCGGCGAGCAGACCGAGGTGAACTGCACCGGCGAACAGCAGAGCACTGTCGTCACCCTGGACGGAGCGCCCCTGGGACCGGGCCAGACGGTCCAGGTCCGGGCCGCCCTCGTCGACCACGTCAACACCGTGATATCCGGCACCGCGAAGGTGGTCACGCTGGGCTGAGGCCGGGCGGACACGTCCGCGCTGTACTCACCTGAATGCGTGTTCACCGCAGTGAATGGTGCGCTGCGTCAACGACTTCCGCGTGCCTGCTGGTCGCGCGCTCCTACCTGACGTTCTCGTCCAGGCTGATGCCGAGCCGGGTGGGCACATAGACGAGGTCCTTGTCCTGCCGCAGGGTGAGTTCGATCGAGAGTCCGAGTATGAGAAGAAGGTCCTCACCGCGCTCCGCGAAGCGCTCCACCACGCCGCGCGAAGCGCACCACCGCACTGAGCTTGTCGACAGTGCCGAGAATCGAAGCACCGCAACGCGGGAGCACGAAACCCCCTTCGCAATGCGTGATGGCAGCCACCGACGACCTGGCTTGCGCTACTTACGGGTGAGGCAGATCGTCGCTCCGTTGGTTACGCCTGGATCGAAGGTGATCCAGGCGGGTGATGTTGCGGGGCAGTTGCCGTCGTTGGAGTCGTGACGGTCGATCACCTGGTGGGTGGCGGCCGGGTCGGCGCAGTCGGTGCGGCGTGAGCGGTCGGCAGGGCCGGTGCCGCCGGAGACGACGCAGTCGCCGACCTTGGCGTAGATGACGGCGTTGTTGTCGGAGGGGCCCAGGCAGATCGCCAGCACCAGATCGGTTTTCTCGTTGTGGGTCATCGAGAAGGCGTTGGCGCCGAACACATCTGGGCACTGTGGCTTCGTCGGCCGTTGGTGCAGTGCGCGGACGGTCAGCACGCGAAGGTTGGCCTCGGGTGTCTCGCACCGCACTATTTTGCGCAGATCCTTGTTGGTGCAATCGTTCACCTGCGCCGAGTCGATGTTCTGCGGGTCGGTGATGAACGTGCACAGCACGATCGCGCGCCCGCCGAGCGAGGCCTGCGCGAACGCTTGCCGGGCCTGCGGTTGATCGCGGCAGGCCTGATCGGTCACCGGCACCTGGCGATGCAACTCGGTGCTGAGCACCTTGGTTTCCTTGTTGGCCGCACAGGGAATTCGGCTCACCGTGTCACCCGCGCCGGTGATCTCGACGCAGTCGCCGGCTTGCGGCGCGCCCGGGTCTGAGGTGTTGAAGCGTGTCGGGGTCAGGCAGAGTACGACCCCGGGGTTCGGGCTCGGGACGTCGCCGACGGCCTTGGTGACGTCCGGGTACTTCATGCATGCCGACTCCAGCGGCCATACGACCGATTCGCGGGCGGTGATGCGGTACAACGCTTTTCCGTCCGCGCAGCCGTATTCGATCGGTCCCGAGACGTCGAGCGTGACGCAGTCGCCGACCGCCAGGGCGATAGGTTCGGGGCGGAGCAGAAAGTAGCCGCCGGTCAGGGCCGACCCGATCAGTACCAGCACCGAGGCCAGTGCGAGCCACACCCACTTGCGCCGCCCGGTTGATCCCGAGGTGGTCTCCGGCATCGAATCCAATTGTGCGACAGGCATTGCCGACGATTCCCAGTGGCTACTCGTTGCCGGTCCACTGATACCTCGAGTATCGATCTCTCGGGCCGCAGGTATGGGCATCTGTTGTCCGGCAGGCGTTTCCTGTGCTGCCCATCGGTTACTTGTCGGCGGTTCATCGGTGGCCCTAGCGCCCATCTCTGGGGCGGTGGATTCGGACTTCTGTTGTGCGGTAGGCGTTTCCTGCGCACCCCATCGGCTGTCGGGCCACGAATCACCGGATTGCGCACCGAGATCCGGAGTCTGCTGATCGCCGGGGCCGCCGCCCGCGGCCGGATCGACATGGTTGTACCACTGGTCTTGCACGATCTTCCCCCACCGGCTGAGCACTCAGCCCTCGAGCACCCGCGCACTCGCGCGGAACCGAAGATCATAACGCGTAGGTCAGCGGTCGCAACCGCTTGGAAGTTCGTCGGCGACCGGCCGGGTTCGCGCCGGCAGCACTCATCGCCGAGGCTGCCCTCCCGCACGGCGCCGATTGTTCAGGCCCCTATCGGCGTGCTGATCAACTTGCGTAGAAATGGTCGGCGACCGGGCCGTCTCGTGATCATCGTGTGATATCCGCGCGTCGTTCGTGGCGTGCGACCCGCGCTGGGTTCACGATGGCGTTATGCAGATCGGAGTGCCACGCGAGGTCAAGGAGCAGGAGTTCCGGGTTGCCCTCACGCCGGCGGGGGCCGGGGAGTTGGCCGCGCTGGGGCATGAGGTGGTGGTCGAGGCCGGGGCGGGCGTCGGGTCGGGGTTCGTCGACGCCGACTATGCCGCGGTGGGGGCGCGGTTGGCACCGGTCGATCAGGTCTGGTGGGAGGCGGACCTGGTGTTGAAGGTGAAGGAGCCGATCGCCGAGGAGTATCCGCGGCTGCGGCGGGGGCAGGTGCTGTTCACGTATCTGCATCTGGCTGCGTCGCGTGACTGCACCGACGCCATTCTGCGTTCCGGGATCACCGCGATCGCCTACGAAACGGTGCGGGCCGCGGACGGTTCACTGCCATTGCTCGCGCCGATGAGTGAGGTGGCGGGCAAGCTCGGCAGCCAGGTCGGCGCCTACCACCTGATGGCGCCGCTGGGTGGTGGCGGCATGCTGCTCGGCGGGGTGCCGGGCGTACGCGCGGCCGATGTGGTGGTGCTCGGCGGAGGTGTCGCCGGGTCGAATTCGGCCTCGGTCGCCGCCGGCATGGGGGCGCGAGTCACGGTGTTGGACACCAACTTGCCTCGTCTGCGTGAGTTGGATGCGCGGTTCGACGGGCGGATCGCCACGGTCGCTTCGAATACCGCCGAGATCGAGCGGGCGGTGTCGTCCGCCGATCTGGTCATCGGCTCGGTCCTGGTGCCCGGTGCGCGCGCTCCGAAACTCGTCTCCGATGATCTCGTCGCCCAGATGCGACCCGGCTCGGTGCTCGTCGACATCGCCATCGATCAGGGTGGGTGCTTCGCCGGCTCCCGACCGACCACGCACGCGAATCCGACTTTCCGCGTGCATAATTCGCTGTTCTACTGTGTCGCGAACATGCCAGGGGCCGTGCCCCACACCGCAACGGTCGCCCTCACCAACGCCACATTGCCGTACATCCGCGCCATCGCCGACCTCGGTTGGCGAGAAGCCTGCGCCACCCACTCCGACCTCGCCCACGGACTGACCGCGGACTCGGGAAGGTTGCTGTCCGCGGAAGTCGCCGCGGCACACGGATACCCGACGGCCCAGCCGGTCGGCTCGGCACGCTGACGGTCGCGCCGCATCGATGCCCCGCCGCAGTGGGATTGCGCCGCACGGCTTGTGGCCGGTTGCACGCGGCTTGGGGCGTGCGCGCCTGCGGGCCTGGGTCGGCGACCTTCCACGACGCCTTCCGCACGCCGAAACGCCTCTCGCCGTACTTGATTGACGACAGCCGCACACCACCTGACCTGCCGCATACCGAATCGCATGCGATTGCGTGGCGGGAGGTCAGGGGATGTGCGGCCGACGTAGACGGTGTGCGCGTGGACTATTCGTCCTCGGTGGCAGTAGCGCCGAGGTACCAGTCGGGCTCGCCGCTGGTGGGGAGGTCGTGCAGTTTGTCGGGGTTGCGGATGACGTTGATCGCGACGATGCGGCCGTTGTCGATGACGAAGGCGAACACGCCGGTGTGGTTGCCGTCGAAGACGACCAGGCCGGGCGCGCCGTTGACCAGCACCGCGCGTCCCCAGCCGTTCGCCGCGGACGGCGCGTGGTACCAACCGAGCAGCATCTTCGCGATGAGCTCGGCGCCGTGCACCGGCTGCCGGATCGCGGGAACCTTGCCGCCGCCGTCGGCGGTCAGGCTGACGTTGGTGTCGAGCACGCCGAGCAGCGCGCTGAGATCGCCCGAACGCCAGGCGACGGCGAACGCGGAGACGACCTTTTCCTGCTCGGCGGCCGAGGCGGGGAAGCGTGGCGTGCCGTCCTCGACCCGTTTGCGGGCGCGGGAAGCGAGCTGCCGCACGGCGGCCGGGGTGCGGCCGACCACCTCGGCGACCTCCGGGCCGGTCATGCCGAACACGTCTTGGAGAACGAACGCCGTGCGTTCGGCGGGTGACAGCGATTCGAGGACGACCAGCAGCGCCGTGGTCACCCGTTCGTCCTGGGTGATCCGATCCGCCGGATCGTCCCAGCTGGTCACCTCGGGCTCCGGCAGCCACTCGCCGACGTACTGCTCGCGGCGCGCGCGGGCCGACCCGAGCTGGTCCAGCGCGAGCCGCCCGGTGACGGTGCTGAGCCAGGCGCGCAGGTTCTCGATCTGCCCCGCGGTGCCCGCCTCGTACTGGCGTTGCAACCGCAGCCACGCCTCCTGCACCACATCGTCGGCATCGGTGAGACTGCCGAGCGTGCTGTAGGCGAGCCTGCGCAGATACGACCGGTGCTCCTCGAACCGCCGAGCCAGTTCGGCCTGGTCGAGAGGTTCCGGAGTAGAAGGCTGTTCCGAAGTCACTGCTGTTCGCCGTTCGATCGTTCCGCCCCGCCGGGGCGCGAGTCCTATGAGTACGTCACCAGGTCGACGACGCAGAGAACCAGAGTGTGACACGCCGACCCGCCACGCCCACCACCAGCGAGGTCCGCGTCACTAGAACGCTCGGCAACCCATAAGCCGCCCGACCCGGAGAAGTGAGGTCGGCCCGCCGCATACGGATCGCCCACCGCATACCGATCGCCCACCGCACACGGATCGCCCGCCGAATACCGATCGGTTCCGGCGCATGCGGAGTGGCCCGGCGCGTATGGAGTGGCCTGCAATTTGCGCGCAGCCGACCGATGGCGCGTAAAGCCACGTCGGCCGGGAAGCCGCCCGTTCGCCCACCGCACGCGAGGTCTCCTCCGCAGTGCTGCCACGTAGGCCCGCAGGCTGCGAGCGGGGCATGGTCGAGTCGTTGTGTGAGTGCGAGCGCTGTCAGGTCCCGTTGGGCATCGGAGGTGGGTTGGTGGGGGAGGGGATAGGCTCGGCGGGTGCAGAAGGGGACCTCGACGGCGGTGGGGCTGGTGCTGGGGTTTGTGCTGGATCGGGTGTTGGGGGATCCGCGGCGGTGGCATCCGGTGGCGGGATTCGGTTCGGCGGCAAGTGCGCTCGAATCGGTGACGTATGCGGATCGGCGTAGTGCGGGGGTGCTGCACGAGGTGCTGCTGGTGGGCGGTGTGGTCGGGTTGGGGGTCGGGGTTCGCCGGCTCGGGCTGCCGGTGACCGCGCTGGCGACCTGGACGGTGCTCGGTGGTCGCAGCTTGGCGCGGGCAGGTAGCGAGATGGCAGATCGGCTCGAGGCCGGCGATATGGACGGCGCGCGGGCGCTGCTGCCTTCGCTGTGCGGGCGCGACCCCGAGGTGCTCGACGCCGACGGATTGGCCCGCGCCGCACTGGAATCCATCGCCGAGAACACCTCCGACGCCACGGTCGCACCGCTGGTGTGGGGCGCCATCGCCGGCGTCCCCGGCCTGCTCGGCTACCGCGCGATCAACACCCTCGACGCCATGATCGGCTACCGCAACGACCGCTACCACCACTTCGGCTGGGCCGCCGCCCGCACCGACGACCTGGCCAACCTCCTACCTGCCCGCCTCACCGGCTTGCTCACCGTCGCCCTCGCCCCGGTCGTCGGCGGACGCCGCGCCGCCGCCCTGCACGCCTGGCGCCGCGACGCCGCCAAACACCCCAGCCCCAACGCCGGAGTAGTCGAAGCCGCCATGGCCGGCGCGCTCGGCGTCCGTCTGGGCGGCCGCACCCAATACCGCCACGGGACCGAACTGCGCCCCACCCTCGGCGACGGCCCCGCCCCCACCGTCGCGGATCTCCATCGCGCCGTACACATGTCGGAGTCCGTGCAACTGGCCTCCCTCGCCGTCGCCGCCCTCTGGTCCGCGCTTCGCCGCTAGGTCTGCACAGCCACGCCGTCGCACTTGAACCGACCCCGCAAAAGACTGAACTGGGTCCAACCCGCCGAACTCTCGACGAGCGGCTCTCGAACCCGACCAATCCACCCAGTGATGCAATGACCACCTGAATTCGCCCGGCTTCAAGCCCCGTTCACCATGCGGATTCGGTCCGCGTTGGGAAGTCCTCAGCTGTTCGTACCGGGTAGCGCTGAGCACATCGAGTGAGGTAATCCGGCCTACCTACGCAGCTGGTATGGGTTCCGGTGTGGTCATCGGGTGGTGGTCCCGGAGAAGCTCCAGCGAATGCGCGCCGAGTCAGTCCCGCCCGCGGCCGTATCGGTCTGCCAGGCGCGCTTCGGTGGTTGAGGCGGCGGGCGGAGTTGGTGCAGAGGATTCGGCGCCGGCCGGAGAACGCGGGGTAGTAGCGGCTACAGCTTCGGCGGGTTCGGTTGTGGGACTTGCCTTTTCCCGGCGACGCTCGCGGATTTCGGCATACAGGAAATAGCCGAGCCCGAGCGGGGCCATGATGCCGAAGGCGAGCCATTGGAGGCCGTAGGAGAGGTACGGGCCTGCGTCGAGCTGGGGGAGGGGGGTGGGGGTGAAAACTCCGGGCTGGTTTTCGTCGAGTTGGAGGTAGCCGCCGCGTTCGCCGGTCGGGATGGCGGTGAGGGGTTGTTGCAGGACGGCGGCTTCCTGGGTGGTGTCGATCGAGTAGACCTGCCGGTAGCCGTCTTGGACGGACGGGTCTTTGCCGGGCGTGCTGCCTTCGGACATCCGGACTCTGGCTTCGAGGCGCTGCGGTCCGGTGGGCGGGTCCGGGATCGGCGGCGGCCGGGAGCCGTCCACCGCCGCGACCAGTCCGCGATCGATGAGCAGGACGCGTCCGTCGTCCAACCGGAACGTGGCCAGCACGGAATATCCGGGAGCACCGTCGAGGTGGCG
Organism: Nocardia sp. NPDC006044; assembly: GCF_042871115.1. NCBI lineage: Bacteria > Bacillati > Actinomycetota > Actinomycetes > Mycobacteriales > Nocardiaceae > Nocardia > Nocardia sp. NPDC006044. Next base: position 347,612 of record NZ_JBIAID010000003.1, on the reverse strand, counting down.
CAACCGGACCAGCACCGTGGAGTCGGGAACGTAGCTCCCGGAAGCGGTGACCTTGCGCCATTCGGTGTGCGAGTCATCGTCGGCGGAACTACCGAGCACGGTGGTGATGTCGATCGGCGCGGCACCGACCGAGTCGGCGATCAGCTGATTGCGATGCGAGGTGGTCGTGTTCTTGCCGAGCTGCCACGGCGCGAGCACCGTGAAGCACAGGTAGGCGAACACGGCGACCACCGCGGCGAGGATCACCCAGCTCGGCCGCAGCAGGAAGGTCAGCTTGCGCATCAGCGGCGCCCGTCGGGCACGGGCTCGCCGAGCGCCTCGCGCACCCAGTCGAGCAGACCGGGCATCGCCGCTTCGATCTGATCCCGGACCAGTTCGAAGCCCGCGATGTCGCCGTAATAGGGATCCGGCACGTCGGGTCCGTCGGCGGCCGGGTCGAAACTGCGCAGCAATCTGCGCTGATCCGCCGGCACACCGCGCCGGGCCAGCTCACGCTCGTGCCCCGTGTCCAGCACGACCAGCAGATCCGCGTCGTGATGATCGGCGCCGAAGGCGGCGGCGACATGCCCGGTCGGATAGCCGTACTTGCGCAACGTTTCGTTCGTGCGCGAATCCGCCTCGTCGCCGACGTGCCAAGAATCGGTACCCGCGCTGCTCACCCGAACCCGATCGGCCAATCCCGCGCGGTCGAGATGCGTGGCGAAGATCTTCTCCGCCATCGGCGAACGGCAGATGTTGCCGGTACAGACGAACGACACATGCAGCTCACCCACGACAGCCATTCTGGCCGGTCCACCTACGGGCTCGCCACGTAGGGTGTGATCTCGTGCCCGAGGACACCGTCGATCCCGCGAAACTGCGCCACCACGGCGACGTGGACGCCCGCCCCGGCATGCTCGATTTCGCGGTGAACGTGCAGGGCAGCGCCCCGCCGGACTGGTTGCGGCAACGACTCGCGGCCCGGCTGGACACCCTCGGCCGATACCCCAGCGCCGAGGAGGATCACACCGCCCGCCGCGCCGTCGCGGCACGCCACGGCCGCCGCCCGGACGAAGTTCTCCTGCTGGCCGGCGCCGCCGAGGGCTTTGCCATGCTGCCTCGGCTCGCACCCCGCCTGGCCGCGGTGATCCATCCGTCCTTTACCGAACCGGAACTCGCGCTGCGCGAGGCAGGCGTAGCGGTGCGCAGGGTGCTGCTCGAACCGCCGTACACCGTCGACCCGGCCGCGATCCCCGCCGACGCCGATTTGGTCGTGCTCGGCAACCCGACCAACCCCACCTCGGTCCTGCACCCCGCCGAAACCATCCACGCGCTGCGCGCACCAGGGCGGATCATCGTCGTGGACGAGGCCTTCGCCGACGCGGTCCCCGGCGAACCCGAATCGCTGGCTGGTTCCACCGCCCCGGACCTACTGGTCCTGCGCAGCCTCACCAAAACCTGGGCCCTCGCCGGACTCCGCTGCGGCTACTTCCTCGGCGCCCCGGAACTCCTGGCCCGCCTGAATCACGGCCGTCCCCACTGGCCCCTCGGCACCCTGCAATTAGAGGCGATCACCGCCACCGCCGAACCCGCCGCTGTCGCGGAGGAACAGCGGCGCGCTCAGGTCATCGCCGCCGAACGTCACGCGATGATCGATCGGCTCACCGAACTCGGCGTGCAGGTCCACACTCCAGCCGAGGCCCCATTCCTGCTAATGCACGTCCCTGACGGTGCACTACTCCGAAAACACCTCGCGGACAAGGGCATCGCTGTCCGTCGCGCCGACACGTTCCCCGGCCTCGGACCCAACCACCTGCGAGTGGCGGTGCGCGGCGCCGCCGAAGTGGAGCAACTGGTAACCGCGATTCGAACGGCAGCGTTGTGGTAATCGGAACAGAGGGTGTGACGCGAATTCTGGATGCTGTATCGCGCTCGGGAAAATCGTTGCGGCAGTGTGTAACTGGAACAGAGAAGGGTGGACGATGACGGCGCTGGCGGATCTGATCGAGGTGCTCGACGCGGCTTACCCGCCGAAACTGGCCGAATCGTGGGACTCGGTCGGGTTGGTCGCGGGCGATCCGGGTGACGAGGTCACCCGCGTGCTGTTCGCGGTCGACGCGACGGCCGGCGTCGTCGACGAGGCGATCGATTGGCGGGCACAGGCTTTGGTGGTGCATCACCCGCTGCTGTTGCGCGGGGTCGACACGGTGGCCGCGGATACGCCGAAAGGCGCACTGCTGCACCGGCTTATCCGTTCCGGCTGTGCGTTGTTCACCGCGCACACCAATGCGGACTCCGCCGACCCCGGTGTCTCCGACGCGCTCGCCGCCGCACTCGGCCTCACCGTCATCGACCCACTCGATGCGAAACCCGAGCCCGCCGTGGATAACTGGGTGGTGCAGGTGCCGCCTGCGCATACCGAAGCGGTACTGAACGCGTTGTTCATGGCAGGCGCGGGCGGCAGCGGCGACTATCGTGATTGCGCGCTGCGGGTAGCCGCCAAGAGCCAATTCCGGCCGATGTCGGAAGCGAAGCCCGCGATCGGCGTGGTCGGTGAACTCCAGCAGGTCGACGAGGACCGGCTCGAGCTGGTTGCCCCGCCCGCCGCGCGCGCCACCATCCTCTCCGCCCTGCGCGCCGCCCACCCTTATGAGGATCCCGCCTACCACATCACCGAACGCGCCCTGCTGTCCTCGTCGGTCGGCATCGGCCGGGTCGGCATTTTGGCGGAGCCGGAATCGTTGCGCGCCTTCACCGATCGAGTTGCCCTCGCCCTGCCGCCCACCGCGTGGGGTGTCCGCGCCGCCGGCGACCCGGACCGCTCCGTCTACACGGTCGCAGTCTGCGGTGGTGCGGGCGATTCCTACTTGGACGCGGCGAGCCGCCGCGGCGTCGACGCCTACGTCACCGCGGACCTGCGCCACCACCCGGTCGACGAACACCTCCGCAAGGGCGGCCCGGCCCTCGTCGACGCCGCCCACTGGGCCACCGAATTCCCCTGGTGCGCACAGGCGGAAGGCGTAGTCCAAGCCGCCCTGCCCGATCTGGAGACCCGCGTCTCGACCCAGCGAACCGACCCGTGGACGGTCAGCGCGCGGAACTGACCGGGCCAAGTGCTGCCTCGCTGCGAGCCGCGAATCCATCCTGCCGCTTCTGAAGCGGCCGGGCATCCCATCCCGCCGCTGCTGAAGGCGGCCCGGCATCCTGCCCGCTGCCGCTGAAGCCTGATCAGACGAATGGCTGGCCGCTGCCGCCAGACATCCGGCCTCACTGGGTGCTGAGTCGCCGCCCCGGGTGCTGCCGAACATTTCGCGCGACCACTGCTGACGCTGGACGGTCCTAATGGCTGCCCAACTGCCGCTGGACATGTCGCTCGGTGCCGATCAATCCACCAGCCGAGCGTTCCTGCTGCCGACCAGGCCAACAGTCGCTTGGCGCAGCTCCTGCCGACAAGACCTATAGTCGTGCGCGTCCTGCTACTGGATGTCCCCAACGGGCTTGCCCGCGCGACCAACTCAATAGTTGCGCGGTGGCTGCCCCTGCCAGGACGGATCTGCGGGCTGCTGCATCCCCTGCATCTGCTGGGCCTGCGCTCGCCCGAGCAACTCGGTGACCTGCTGCTGCGCGAGATTCGACTCGACCCCGCACCAGGTGCACTGCAATGAATGCTTGGTGCTCAACGGGATCAGCGGGATGAAGAACAGCGTGAACTTGGTGACCAGCTTGTGCAGTGTGTGCGCGGCCGGATTCCCGCAATTCCCGCACACCAAGGTGAGTGCGGCCAGCCGCGTGACGTACCGGCGCCAACCCCAGATCAACATGCAAAACCCCCGAAGAATCGAACTGTGACGCAGCTGACCATACCGCGCTACGGCGTGTCGTGGCGTGTCTGCCGGATTGGTCTGTGCGCAGGGCGGTTTCCGCGAGTCGACCGCCGTTCCGGGGGTACAACTACCGCATGAATTTCCCGGTGAACTTCGGCATCGTTCAGGTCGGATTGATCCTGATCCTTCTGGTCGGCGTCGCGCTGCTCCTGTCCGGCCTGCTGCGGGCGCGCCGGGTCGGGATGCGAGCGCTGGTCGCGCGTGGCGGCAGCGGACTGGTACTGCTGCTCGTCGCGGTGCTGCTGCTGTGGCTGGCCACGCTGTTGCAGACCTATCTCGGATTGACCGGTGAAATCAAGGCGGCGCACGTGGTGGCCAAGCAGGTGCCGGGCCAAGAGCATCTGCTCGACGTCGACCTCACCCTCTACGGCGACGACCAGCACGATGACCAGCACCTGAAGTACCAGGTCGAGGGCGACATGTGGGTATTGCAGTCGGGCATCGTCGAGCTGGAACCCTGGGTGAACGCGCTCGGCTTCCACTCCGGCTACAAGATCACCCGGCTGTACGGCCAGCGCCTCGACGGCGTCTCGCCCACCCAGCATCAGATCTTCCTCAACGACGGAGACCAGGACTTCTTCAACGACATGCGGGAGGGTCGCTGGTGGACCGAGCCGTTCGTGCGCTCCGCCTACGGCAACGCGGTGATCGCCGTCCCCGGCGAATACGACGTCTTCGTCTCCAGGGACGCGATCAAGACCCGCGCGCCCGCGTGACCCGGGCCCGCGCGTAGCCGCGACATTGCCCGCGATCGGGGCCACGCCCGGACAACCGCCTCGGCCGCACCGAATGGTGCGGCGTCGGTCAGCGGCGCGGGGTCGGCGGGGTACGGTTGAACACCGACCCATCCACAGCGTCCAGGAGTTTGTCCGCGTTGAATGTTGACCCACCGATCCAGGCCAAGCTGCTTCAGCTCGCCGCTGTCGACGCCGAGCTGACGCGGATCGCGCACCGCCGCACCGTGCTGCCCGAACAGCAGGAGGTGGCCCGGCTGGAGGCCGAGCGCAACGCGCACAAGGACGCCGCCGTCGCCGTGCAGATCATGCTGGACGACCTCGATCGCGACATCCGCAAGCTGGAGGGCGAGGTCGACGCCGTCCGTAAGCGCGAGGAGCGCGACAAGGGCATGCTGACCGCCGGATCGGTGAACGCCAAACAGCTTTCGGAGATCCAGCACGAACTCGGCAGCCTGGAGCGCAGGCGCTCGGTGCTCGAGGACGAGCTGCTCGAGGTGATGGAGAAGCGGGAGGCCTCGGCCGACGACTACCAGCACGCGGGCGCCCGGCTGGACAAGACCGAGCAGGAACTGGCCGACGCGCTGACCCAGCGGAACGAGGCCCTGGCCGATCTCGAGGTGGCGCAGGGCCGGTGCGACGCCGACCGGTCGAAGCTGATTTCGCTGTTCCCGGCCGACCTGATGGCGATCTACGACCGGCAGCGCGCCCAGCACGGTGTCGGCGCGGCGCTGTTGCAGGCCCGCCGGTGCGGCGCGTGCCGGATCGAGCTGGATCGCGGCGAGATCGCCAGGATCGCGAAAACCGCTCCCGAGCTGGTCGTGCGCTGCCCGGAGTGCGGGGCGATCCTGGTGCGCACCAAGGAATCGGGGCTGTGATCGGGACCCCGCGGTGACCGAACGCGAGGTGATCGTCGAGGCCGACGGCGGTTCGCGCGGCAATCCGGGACCGGCGGGCTACGGTTCCGTCGTCTTCGCCGCCGACCATGTGCGGGTGCTCGCGGAACGGCGGGAGTACATCGGTATCGCGACCAACAATGTCGCCGAATACCGCGGGCTCATCGCCGGTTTGGAGGCGGCGGCCGAACTCGGCGCCGAGATCGTCGCGGTGCGGATGGATTCCAAGCTGGTCGTCGAGCAGATGTCCGGCCGCTGGAAGGTCAAGCACGCGGCCATGATTCCGCTCGCCGACCGGGCCCGCCGGCTCGTCGCCGGGTTCGAACGGGTGAGTTTCACCTGGATTCCACGCGCCGAGAACTCGCATGCCGATCGTCTCGCGAACGAGGCAATGGACGACGCCACCCTGGTCGACGAGGTGCGCACCGCCCGCGAGGCCGAAAAGCCCGCACCGGCAGCGGATCCGGTCATCTCGGCCGTCGCCGCGCAACCCGCGCCTGGCTGGACCGGCGCCACCGGTCGCCCGACCCGGCTGCTGCTCCTGCGCCACGGTCAGACCGAACTCTCTGTGCAGCGCCGCTATTCGGGCCGCGGCAATCCGCCGCTGACCGAACTCGGCCGCGAGCAGGCCGCGCGTGCGGCGAAAATGCTTGCCGCCAAGGGGGATATCACCGCCGTGCTGACCTCGCCGCTGAGCCGGGCGCGCGACACCGCCGAGGCCGCTGCCACGGCGCTGGGTGCGCCGCTCACCGTGCTGGACGGCTTGATCGAGACCGACTTCGGGGACTGGGAGGGGCTCAGCTTCCGCGAGGCCGCCGAGCGCGATCCGGAACTGCACGGTCGCTGGCTCGGTGACCCCGCGCTGCCCGCGCCGGGCGGGGAGAGCTTCGACCAGGTCCGTGAGCGGGTGGACGCGGTCCGGCGTGACCTGGTCGGGCTGTATCCGGGCGCGAACCTGGTGGTGGTCAGCCATGTGACGCCGATCAAGACGCTGTTGCAACTGGCGCTGGGGGTCGGGCCGTCGCTGCTGTACCGGCTGCATCTGGATCTGGCGTCGCTGTCGATCGCGGAGTTCTATCCGGACGGCGGCTCGTCGGTGCGTCTGGTGAACGACACTTCCTACCTGTAGTCGCTGGGCGAATTGCCCATTGTCTCAACGTGTTCGGGCTGTGCCATGCGCTCGACCATTGGGGTTCACTCGCCCGTCGCCGCATGCTCGGCAATGGTCATCCCGGTGTGCCAGCCTCCTGCCGAGGATGAGGTGGTCGTGCCTCGCGAGCTCCGGTCGGCCTGGTGATTTCCGTCCTGATTCGCGGTGCGGCGGTTGCGCAGCGTATAACAGTTGAGTCTCGTCGGCCGGGCAATTCGGCCGCAGCTGGGGTTGGGTGAGAGTGAAAGTCAGTTCGGGCGAACGTTTTTCAGAGCCGATCTGCCATCGTGTGGCTCGGGTCTCACTCGGGGATCAATTGTGGTGCGGCGCACAGGTCTGTTGCGGACCCGCCCGCCGCACGTCAATGCTGAGTTAGCCAGCAGATAACCAGCGTCGATGAAATTCCTCTGCGCAGGCGAATCCGTTTGCTGATCCGGCGACCGCTGAGTGTCTCGGGGGCGGTTCCCTCCCCGGTCCTGGCGAGCCAGGCAGTCAGTGCCGTGCTCGCTTTTTCGAAAAGGAGAGAAGTGACAACAAGATTCAGGTCGATGGCGCTCGCGACGGCGGCCCTCGCATCCGTGGTGGTCGGCGCCGCCGGCACCGCGTCGGCAGCGCCGACCGCCGTGCTCGGCGGCAGCTCCGGCATCGCCTTCGAGAACAACTCCGTGTGCTCGCTGACCACGATCGGTCACGACAGCGCGGGCAGGCTCGTCGGCATTACCGCAGGTCACTGCGCACCCACCGGCTCCCGGCTGGTGTCCGAGCGCACGCCGGAGGCCGGCGTGCTCGGCAAGGTCGCCTTCTCCGATGACGGCAACACCCTGGACTACGCGGTGCTGGAACTCGATCCGGCGAAGATCACCCCGGTGCGTACCGTCGGCCCCACCACCATCGCGGGCGTCGCCGACGCGCCCGGCGCCGGCGCCACCGTGTGTTCCAGCGGCCGCACCACCGGCACCGACTGCGGCGTCGTGTGGGGTGAGCTCGAGGGCACCAGCATCAACCAATACTGCTCGAAGCCAGGCGATTCCGGTGGTCCGGTGGTCGTCGGCGATCGGCTGGTCGGAATGAACCAGGGCCGGCTCACCGGCATTGGGCCGATCGGCTTCGACGTGCCGTGCACCACGGCCGCCAACCCGCTGCACTCGCCCGCGTTCTTCCAGCCGATCGTGGTGATCCTCGCCGCGATCAACGCCCAGGGTGGCGTCGGGGCCGGCTTCCAGCCCATCTAGCCGGATCGGGGATTCGCCGCGGCCGCCAGCTCACGCAGGGCGGCCGCGGTGAATTCGTCCAGCGGGTAGAACAATTCGATTGCCAGCTCGGAGAGGGTGACGTCGGCGGGTGCGCCGAAGGTGGCCATCGTGCTGAACATCGACATCTCGCCCACGGGGGTGCGGACGCGAATCGGGACTTCGAACGGGCTCGGTTGCGCGGCTCCGGTTTTCGATTCGCCCGGGGGATCGGGTAGTAGCGGATAGCGGCTCACCTCGTCGTAGAGCGCCGTCAGCTGTGCGTCGCCGCCGGCGCTGACCTGCCGGACCAGGCGCTCCAGGAACAACTCTCGGACCTGGATCGGATTCGCCAGCCGCGCGGCCAAGCCCTCCGGATGTAGCACCAGCCGACACACATTCGGTTGTGGCAGCAGCAGATGTTCCGGTATGCCGTGCATCAGCACACCCATCGCCGCATTGCCGGTGACCACATTCCACAGCCGGTCGACGACCACCGCCGGGTACGGCTCATGTGCGGTCAGCATCGTCTCCAGCGCGCTTCGCACCGGGGTCAGGTTCGTGTCGTCGAGACTGCTCTCCCGGTAGGCCGGTGCGTAGTCGGCGGCCAGCAGCAGCGTATTGCGGTCGCGCAGTGGGACTTCCAGCGCTTCGCACAGGCGCAGCACCATCGCGCGACTCGGTTTGGCGCGACCCGTTTCCAGGTACGACAGATGCCGGGCCGAGGTATCCGCCAGCAATGCCAGGTCGAGTTGGCTGAGCCTGCGCCGTTGCCGCCACTCGCGCAGCAGCAGGCCGGCTTGCGAACGGGTTGCCAGTCGAGGTTGTGCCACCTGAGCAGGCTAGTCACCGGTCGTATCGCGCGGCCATGACCTCCGAGGTTATTGAGACGCTCACCTCACGTCGGCAAGGTTGGGTTCCGGGAGCCGATCGGCCCCGACCAGAGATCAGGAGCTGGATATGAGCACGACCTTCCCACCTGCGCTGAGCACCGATTTCCTGCGCACCGCGCTGCGGGTCGACGGCTGGAGCACCGGCGCCTTCGGCATCGTCATGCTGGCCGGTGCCGCGGTCCTGCGTGATCCCCTCGGCCTGCCCACGGCCTGGTCGATTCCGTTCGGCGTCGCCATGCTCGGTGGGGCGCTCGCCCTGTTGCTCATCGCGGGTGCACCGCAGATCCCGTTCGGCCAGGCGTGCGCGGTCGTCGCGGTGAACGCGTTGTCGGCGGTGGGGATGGTCGTGCTCGCACTGTCCGGACTGATCGACCTGACCGGACTCGGTGTCGCGTTCCTGTTCATCGGTGCGGCGGTGGTCGCGACCTTCGCCGCGATCGAGTTCAGTGGGCTACGTGCCATTGCCAAAACCGTTTGCGCTGGAAGAGGACCGGCAAGTACAAAATTTGGGTGAACATCTCGACTATCGACCTGCGGCAGTTGACCGCCGACGAGTGGGAAGTGTTCCGGCGGGTCCGGTTACGGGCGCTGGCCGATACCCCGCAGTTCTTCGGGTCGACGCTGGCCGAGGCGCAGGCGCGCACCGAGGCGGATTGGCGGGCGGCGCTGGTCGATCGGGCGCAGTTCGTGGCCAGCGCCGGGGGAGTCGAGCTCGGCACGGTCGCGGGTATGCCGGATTCCAAACGTGATGGTGTGCACCTGATTTCGATGTGGGTCGCGCCGGAGGCGCGGGGCACCGGGGTGTCGGACCTGCTGGTGCGCGCGGTCCTCGGCTGGGCCAGGGCGGGCGGGCACACGGTGGTCCGGCTGCAGTTCGCCGACGGGAACATCGCGGCCGAACGGCTATATCTGCGGCACGGATTCGTGCGCACCGGGGTGAGCGGGTTCGTCCGGCCGGGCGAGCCGCGACTGGAATACGAGATGGTGCACCACCTGTAGCGCGGCGAGTTTGCCTGCCCGGCACCCGGGTATCCGCTCCCCGATCGGGAGGTGACGGGCATGCCGAAGCAGGCCGCGGCGCGGCGCGTACGCCGCTTGGTCGATTGGTCGAAGGGGCCGTCGGTGCTGCGCTGGCGGTCCTGGTGGGGTGTGCTGCGGCGGACCGTCACGGAGTTCCTGGACGACAACCTCATGGATTGGGCTGCGGCACTTACCTATTACAGCGTGCTGTCGATCTTCCCCGGGCTCATCGTGCTCACCGCGATACTGGGTGCGCTCGGCTCGTCCGCCACCCAGTCGCTGGTCGACACCATTCGGGAGATCGGACCCGGCAGTGGCACAGCGTTTCTCGTCGATGCGATCGACCAGCTGCACGGGTCTCCGCAACTGGCCGGTCCGTTCGCGATCATCGGTCTCTGCACCGCGTTGTGGACCGCCTCGGGATACATCGGCGCATTCATGCGCGCCGCCAACGCCATCTACGACATCGAAGAGGGGCGGCCGATCTGGAAGACCGTCCCGGTGCGTGTCGGCTTGACCGCGACGATGGTGGTGCTGCTTGCGTTGTGCGCCATCGGTGTTGTGGCCACGGGCTCGATCGCCGAGCGCCTCGGACGGTGGATCGGTGTCGGGTCGGCCGGTGTGATGGTGTGGGACATCGCGAAATGGCCGGTGCTCGCGGTGCTGGTCAGTTTGGCGTTCGCGCTGCTGTACTGGGCCGCGCCGAACGCGCAGCAGCCCGGCTTCCGCTGGCTGAGTCCGGGCAGTGTGCTCGCCGTGCTGTTGTGGATCATCGCGTCCGCCGGATTCGCCGTCTACGTAGCCAATTTCGGCTCCTACAACAAGGTCTACGGATCGCTCGGCGGCGTCGCCGTCTTCCTGGTGTGGCTGTGGATCTCCAACGTCGCGGTTCTGCTCGGCGCGGAATTCGACGCCGAACTAGCGCGCGGGCGGCGCATCGAACAAGGGTGGCCGGCGGACGAGGAACCGTTCCTGCCGCCCCGCGACACTCGTTGGATGTCCGATGAGGAAGCCGAAAAGCACAGTGGTGCTGAAGAAGACGCGGCCGCGGCACCGGCCGACGACTCCGCGGACAGGAGGAAACGATGAATCAGACCGAGCATCCGGAGCGCGACAGATTCCACGAGGTAGCTGACGCGGCCAGGGAAAAGGCGACCGAAGCCGAACATCGCGCGGAGGAGAAGGCCGCGGAAATGCGCCGGATCGCCGAGGAAAAGGCGGCCGAAGTCGTGCACCGGGCGGAGGCGAAAGCCGCGGAGGAATCCCGGAACGCGGCGACCACCGAGGATCAGCGCACGGCCGACGAAAAGACCGCGGCGGCAAGGGAGAAGGCCGCCGAGTCGATCCGCGCGGCCGTCGAACGCACCGATGAGGTGACCGCGAACGCTCGCGCCGCCACCGAACGAGTCGCTGATCCGGCGGAATCCGTTGCGGGACAACTGGGCTCACTGGTCGCCGCGGCGCGCCGCCGACCAGTGCCCGCCGCCGCGGTCGCCGCACTGGGTGGGTTCGTGTTGTGGCGATTGTTGCATCGCCGCTGACTCCGCGTCGGCTACCTGCTGGTGGCGGCAAGCTGACGGCGGAACCAGGCGGTCAGTTCGGCGTCTGCCGCGCGCGCCTGCGGTGACTGGGGTGCGGGCTCGAGGCCGGGCTCGTCGGCGAGAGGGTGTGCCAGGCCGGGGATGGCCAGCAGTTCGGCGCCGGCGCCTACCGCGGCGACGAGGTCGGAGGCGTCGGTGCGTAGTGCCGGGTGATCCAGTTCGCCGCTGATGACCAGCAAGGGCGCGCGGCCGGTGATCGCACCTGCTTTGGCGACGAAGTCCAGGTTGTCGACGGCCCGCTCGGATTCGGCGTCGTACGGGTACGGGCCCGGGAACAGGTCGACGACCGACCGCATTCGGACGGCGGCGTTGAGGATGGCGGCGGCGAAGATCGGGGTGTCGGTTTCGGCGAGGACGCGCAGAGCCACCGCACCGCCCAACGAGGCGCCGAGTATCCCGATCGGGCCGTCGGCTATCGGGAACTGCTCACGAATCGATGCCAGCGCGGCCGGGAACTCCTCGGCCGCCTGCCGGACGAACGGGGCCAAGTACAGCATCAGCGGGTCCTTGGTGGCCAGCTCCACCACGGCGTCCGTGCTGCCGTCGACCATGCGCGCTCCGCACATCGGCATGCCGAGATGCACCCGCCACGCGGGCACGTCGTGCATCGGCAGCGCGGCGGCGAACGCGGCGTCCGTGCGCGGCGCGTCCAGCATGTGCCAGGTGATGATCAACGGCGCGGGCCCGTCGACTGCCGGTGGCAAAGCCGTGAACGGTACGCCGGCCGCGGTGCCTGTGATCGGTGACTGCATGGGGCTAACCGTAGGTGTGTGCCGGCGTTCCGGGAATCGGTTGCGCTACCAGCGAAATCGCCGCTGTTTGCTTGCATATTCGGCGCGCATCACCCTCGGTGAGTCCCTTGGTGATGCCCGGCCAGGCGAGCGGGCTGTGCAGCGAACGCATCACCCCGCTCAGCGCGTCGTTGTAGTCAAGTCGGCCGTGGCGGTCGGCTGCTCGATTGCCTCGTCGCGGGGTCTCTCGCAGGTTCGGAAGCACGGGGTAGACGGTGAGGTGGACATTGGTGGGATTCAGGGGAGGGCGGTGTCGAGCTTCGCGAGGAAGCGGGGGAAGTGGGGGTCGGAGTCCGGGACGGCGAATTTGTCTATGTCCCACCAGTGTTGGGTGCTGAATTCGCGGGGGTCGAGGGGATAGGGGCGGGCTCGGGTGCCGTGGATGAGGTACCAGAGGCTGACGTCTTCGTGGCTGTCGGCGCCGTTGGTGGTGGTGATGGTGAGGAAGAAGGGGTCGGGGCCGGTGACGGTGAATTCGGGGTCGATGCCGATTTCCTCGGTTGCCTCGCGGCGCGCCGCTTCGAGCGGGCGTTCGCCGGGGTCGATGTGGCCGCCGGTCGGTAGCCACAGTCCGGCGAGGCGGTGGTGACCCAGGAGTACCGCTCGGGCATCCGGGTCCACGAGCACGACGTAGGCGACCAGATGCCGTGGTGGCGTTGCCGGTTTGACGCGGCGATACACGTCATCGGTGGATGCCAGCCAGGACAGGGCCTCGTCGATGTGTTCTTGTTCGAGGGCATCGAAGGGCACGATGCCGCTCACGATCTCGGCGACGACAGCAGTCGCAGGGTTCATAGCCGGGGACTGTAGCGGCGGGCACCGACATTGATGCGGTGACGGCGTGCCGCGCTCGTCGTGACTACGGCACCGATCGACGCCCTGCTGGGTTGTCCTCGATTGATCTGTCCGGCCGGAAGCATCGACTAACTCTCGCGACGACACGCAGGCATCGCTGGTCATCGGAGCGCCGCGAAAGAATTCGTGCGCCGCCACCGGGCACGGGGACGACGGTAAAGGGCTCAGTCGAGGACGACGGGGCGAAGCCGGGTCGTGTACATCCCCGCACGATCGAGAGCGTCGACGGCGGCGTCGAGTTCGATCACGGCCTCCTCGAACACTTCTCGGGCACCGGCCACACAGTAGGCAGGTGTGGTGAGCGCGCCGATCCCTTCGGTGTCGATGAGCAGCCCCGAGGTCCGCAGCGCGCCGTATCCCTCGGCGAGTTCGCTCACGCCGCGCCGCAGTTCGCGCAACTGGTCGAGCAGGTAAGCCCGCCGGGCTTCCAGGATCAGTGGATCGATCATCGCGGCTCCTCGATTCCAGCGAGTTTCCCGACAATCTACGTGCGCCGGGAACACCCTGCCGCACACCTGTTCCGACTGCCGCACCCACGACAGCGGAATGCGAAACGCTATTCGGCGAGCTGGCCCACTCGCTGACGTGCCACCCCGAGCAACGTAGCCACGTCGATATCTGGAACATCCTCGCGCCGAAGCTCTTTCACGAGTGCGACCTGCTCGGCCTTGAGTTCGCTCGACAAGCGATCTACCTGTATCCGAAGCGCGGCAATGCGTTCGGTACGTGGCTGAATGTCGCGTGCGCCGCCGAAATCGTCGACGATCAACGACGTGTCGACCTGAGAGAGGGGAACGTCGAGTTTGGCGGCGATGATGGTCCGCGCTTCGTATCCGACGTCGGTCAAATGACGTGCCTGCCCGCAGGGATCGTCTCCGTAGACATCGGGGATGATGATCTCCCACCAGCGGCCGACCCGATATGCGTGCACCTCGTAGTTGATTGCCTTGCTCATACTTCCTCCTCCGGGCAATCGCAGGATGCCATGGCTTTCCTGATGGTGCGGACGACGCCCGGCGAGATCGACGGGTATCCGTCGGGCACGCTGACATCGTGTTTGCCGCCACGGCAACCGTAAATGGTGTGGCTACCAGCACCATCGCGCAACCGGGACCAGCCCTCGGCCTTGAGACCCTTGAGGACTTTCCGGGTCGGCTGCTCCGCGATCACAGCGAAATGCTAGCAGAGTAGCCAAAAAAATGGCAAGCATGCTAGCGGTATCGGCGGCTCGGTTCTGGCGGCCTACGGGCGGAGGATGGAGACCAGGAATTCGGTTTGGTCCCAGACGGCCTTTTCGAAGACGTCGTCGAAGTAGATGTCGAAATGGCCTGCTTGGTAGCGCTTTACGACGGCGTGCTTGGTGCGTTCGGCGGCGCGGAGGGCGGACTTGACCGGGGTGATGGAGTCGTTGTCGCACAGCGCGTAGAGGACGGGCATCTTGAGCGACTTCGCGCGTTTGCCGGGGGAGTCGAACAGGGCCGAGAAGGCTACGCGGGCAGCGACCTTCGGCTTGTAGTGCTCGCTTTCCTCGGCCAGCCTGCCGTTGCCCTCGGGGACGTCGGCCGCGCTCATCAGGGCGGCGGAGCGTTTGCGTCCGGCCAGCCGGATGCCGACGTGCTTGCGCCGCAGCGGACCGATGAGCAGGTCGGTGGCGGCGATGGCGGTCACCTTGGTCATGCTGATCGGGCCCTTGGCCATCGCGCAGGACCAGCCGCTGGTGAACGGCACCTGCGCGACGACCGCGGCCAGGTAGTCGTCGTGCGGGGCGACGGCGAGCACGTGCCCGCCGCTGAACGAGGTGCCCCACAACGCGATCCGGGTCGCGTCGATGCCGCGGATGGTGCGCGCGTAGGCGATGGCGGACTGCCAGTCCTCGCGCTGGCGCCCGATCCGGATCACCTGCCGCGGCTCCCCCTGGCTCGCGCCGAAATGCCGGTAGTCGAACACCAGGACCGCCATGCCCGCGGCGGCGAAACGCCGCGCGTACCGGTCGAGTCCCATCTCCCGATTCGCCCCTAGGCCGTGCCCCATGATGACGAGCGGACGGGGCTTGGGCGCACCATCCGGACGGTAGAGCCAGGCGGCGCACTGCTCGCTTCCGGACGGGAAGCCGACCTCGACACGTTCCATGGCACCCAACCGTACTGTGTTGGCGGGGGTCGCACCCTGGTGGCGTGGGTGGCGACCAGTACTCTGGTACGGCGGACGAGTTGGCCGGGCGACCGCGGCATCGGGAACGGGCACGAATGTGCCGCCGCCCGGCGTCGAGGAAAGTCCGGACTCCACAGAGCAGGGCGGTTGCTAACGGCAACCCGGGGCAACCCGCGGGACAGTGCCACAGAGAACAGACCGCCCACGACCCTCGGGTCGTGTGGTGAGGGTGAAACGGTGCGGTAAGAGCGCACCAGCGCCCCGGGTGACCGGGGCGGCTAGGTAAACCCCGCCCGGAGCAAGGTCAAAGGTCGCACCGTTCGCGGTGCGGCTGCGCAGGTGTTCGAGGGCTGCTCGCCCGAGCCTGCGGGTGGACCGCTCGAGGCACCCGGCAACGGTGTGTCCAGATGGATGGTCGCCCCCCGGTGCGAACCGGGGACAGGATCCGGCTTACAGGCCAACTCGTCCGCCCGTCGGGGCTCTTCCGGCGAACTCCGGATTAACAGCCGAGATCCAGTCTGTGGCCGAATGATTGGGACAACCGGGACGCAGCGGATACCAGTACATTGTCGGTCGAGGTTTTGTGCGGTGTGCCCGATTCGGGGCCGCCGCGGGATCGACTGCTAGGAGATCGTCATCAACGTTCACACCATGCTGCGTCGCGCGGGGGTCCTCGCGTCGGCGGCCGCTCTGGCCACCGTTGCCTGTGCCGGTGCGGCCGCCGCGGAGCCGACCACCACCACCCCGGCCAAGCCCCCAACGACCAACGTCGACATCACCGGCGCCGAATTGAGCGGCGGCGGTGTGAACGTCTCGGTGGCCTACAAGTGCGAGGCGCCCGGCAAGACGGTGACGCTGCAAGTGTTCGTCCGCAGCACGGGGGAGGGCGCGCAGCAGACGATCGGTGCGACGACCAAGGCCACCTGCAATACCGAACGTCAGACCGTGTCCGTCACGGCAGGCAAGATCCCGGATGCCGAGCCGTTCACTCCTGCGGCGGGCGAAACCGTCAGGGTGTTCAGCACTTTGGTGTCGGGCGACAATCAGCAGAGTTTGGAGAGCGGCACCGCCGTCAAGCGGCTGACGCTGAAATAGTGGCAGTCTGATCTTCTGCCGCAATCGGTTCCGCGGTGCCATCATGGAGGTAGCCGCGGGGCCGGTGCGCCCAGGCGCCCGCTCCTGCTGCATGCGGGCGCGCTCAGGGGCCAGGCATGGACCTACTCGCTGTTCTCGGAAGCATATTAGGGGTGGGCGCGATCGCCGGCGGCGTGCTGACCGCCGCCGGCGCGCGGGTGGTCGCACAGTACGAGAAGGGGTTGATCTTCCGGTTCGGCCGGGTGGTCGCCACCCGGGAACCGGGGTTGCGCCTGCTGATTCCGTTCGTCGACCGGATGCGCAAGGTGTCGACGCAGATCGTCACCATGCCGGTGCCCGCGCAAGAGGGCATCACCAGGGACAACGTGACGGTGCGGGTGGACGCCGTCGTCTACTTCCGGGTGTACGACCCGGTGCTCGCGGTGGTGGAGGTGCAGAACTACCTGTTCGCCGTCGGGCAGGTGGCGCAGACGTCGCTGCGCTCGATCATCGGCAAGAGCGACCTGGACAGCCTGCTGTCCAATCGCGAGGAGCTGAACAAGGGCCTCGAGCTGATGATCGACAGCCCGGCGCTCGGCTGGGGCGTACACATCGATCGGGTAGAGATCAAGGATGTGGCACTGCCGGATTCGCTGAAACGCTCGATGTCGCGCCAGGCCGAGGCCGAACGCGAACGCCGCGCCAGGGTGATCTCCGCCGAGGGCGAGTTGCAGGCCTCGAAGATGCTGGCGCAGGCGGGCGCGCAGATGTCGGAGTCGCCGGCCGCGTTGCAGTTGCGACTGCTGGAGACCGTGGTTCAGGTTGCGGCGGAGAAGAATTCGACGCTGGTGCTGCCGTTCCCGGTGGAGTTGCTGCGTTTTCTCGAGCGCGCGACACCGGCGGCGGCGACCAATCCGCTACCGCCGCAACAGCAGTCGGCGCCCGCCGATCCGCTGCCGGTCGCACCCGCGGCGATACCCGCACCTGACGGACCTGCGGCGACTGGGGCACCCAATGGGCCTGCGGCGGTCGGCGCGTCGGGTGGGCCTGCGGCGGTGGGCGGGCCGAACGAGCCCGCGGCGGTGAGCCGACCGAACGGACCCGCGGCGGTTGACGAGCCCGATGAGCCCGCGTCGATTCCCGTGAGCCCGGGGCAACGCCAACTCGATCCGCCGGACGAATCGCCGGCGACGACGGAAAACGGCACACGCGCGTAACTCCACCGGCGTATACCGATACGGGTACCGCCGACACCGTTTTCGGCGCCGTACCACCCGCACCGGCAGCTCAACGTTAGGACCGGACCGATGTCCGTGCTCATCCCCGTCATCGCCATCATCAGCATGATCACCATCGGCTACCTGCTGAAGTACCTGCCCGACTATCTGCCGTGGCTGAAGGAGCGCTGACTCAGCACATCATCTTGGCCATCTGGTAGATGGCCCGCGCCTCCTCGGGAGTGGCCTCGACCTTGCCGGAGGACCGCTTGACGATGCTCTTGACGACATCGTCCTCGGACTTGTTCGCCTTGATCTCCTTGCAGGTGTCGCTGAGGATGGTGGCGATCTTCGCGTCGTCCTTGCCGTCGGCCAGTTTCGGGAACGCGCCGCGGAAGCTGACGACGAACGCGCCCGCCTTCACGTTGTCGACAACTTGCGCGTCACCGCTGGACGCCGCCGTGGGAGCCGAGGAGGAGGGGGTGGCACTGCTTGCCTTGTCGTCCCCGCAGCCGGTGAGCAGCAGGGCGACGAGGGTGGCGCTGGCCGCGATAGCGGCGGTAGTTCTGATCACGGAGCGGGATGCTAGCGGTCCCGGACGAAAGTCGCCTCCCGTCCGGTGAACGGGAGGCGACGTCTTGTGGCGCAAGACTTGTGGGTCAGACCGGCGCGATGACGAAGACCTGGGCCCAATACGCTGCCTGGTCTGCTCCGATGAGCGGCAACAGGTAGTCGTACAGAATCGATGACATAGTCGTGGAACTCCCAATTGTCGACGTACAGGACGTTTCGAAAAGTGCGGTCGAAGTGTGAGACCCGCTACGGCGGCCCACGTTAGCAGCCACGTCGCGGCCATGTCGGGGTGGTGAACTCGCCGGGCGTATCTGCCGGTAACTAGCCGGACCGTGATCGACGTCATAAAGTAGTGCGCGTTGGCACGGCCCGTTGCTTGGCCGCAACGAGCCCTTCACACTTCGAATGCGGGAAAGCAGGTCTCAACTCTATGCGGATTGTTCGCTCACTGGTCGCCGGCGCGTTGATCGCCGGGGCTGCTTCGGTTTTCGCCATGATGGGCGCTGGCTCCGCCAGTGCCGTAGCGGTGACGCCGCTGCCGGGTGGGGTGCAGGTCGACCTCAGCCCGGCTGACACGGTCTGGGTTGCCCAGAACCGTTTCGGACAGACTCTCGGTGGTCTGCCGCACCCTTCGGCGGCTTCGTTCGGTGAGGCGTTGGACGCGGCGGCCGCGGTGTCGGCCGCGGTTCCGGGCGGACATGTCACCTTTACCGTGTACGGCCCGCTCGATTCGTTGAACGGCACCATGCTGGCGCTGCAGTAGGTCTGGCGCCCCAGCGTGGAATTGCATCAGCGGATCGTCTCGGCGCCGGTAGATTTCGGCGCCATTCGTTCCGAATTCGGCCTGGCCTCGGCGTATCCCGCCGAGGCCACCGCGGAAGCCCGCGACGCGTCCGACGCGTTCGCGGGCGACCGGGCCGATCGCACCGACATCCCGTTCGTGACGATCGACCCGCCCGGGGCCATGGATCTGGACCAGGCTCTGCATCTCGAACGCACCGGCAGCGGCTACCTGCTGCACTACGCCATCGCCGATGTCGGTGCGGTGATCGATCCACACGGCGCGCTGGCCAAGGAGTCGAGCGCGCGGGGGCAAACCTTCTATCTACCCGACGGCACCGTGCCGCTGCACCCGCCGGTGCTGTCGGAGGGCACCGCGAGCCTGCTGCCCGAGCAGACCAGGCCGGCCGCGCTGTGGACCATCGAGCTGGACGAAAAGGCTGAGCCACAACGGTTTTCGGTCGAGCGAGCGCTGGTTCGTTCGCGGGCCAGGCTCGACTACGCGGGCGTGCAGGCCGACGCCGACGCGGGACGACTGCACCCTTCGATCGCGGCCCTGCCGGAATTCGGCACGCGGCGCATCGAGGCCGGGCTGCTGCGCGGCGCGATCGGGCTGCGCCTGCCCGCGCAGAGCATTGTTCGCGACGATCAGTCGGACGGGCATTGGCGGCTGATCGTCGAACCGCGCACGGCCGCGGACGATTGGAACGAGCAGGTTTCACTGCTGACCGGAATGTGCGCGGCGCGGATCATGATCGATGCGGGAGCGCCGGCATTATTGCGCACCATGCCGCCGCCCGCCGAGTCGGCGATAGCGTCCATGCATCGCACCGCAGCCGCGTTGGGCGTCGAGTGGCCCGCGGAGTTGTCGGTCGGGCAGATGTTGGCTCGGCTGGATCCGAATACCCCTGCCGCGCTTGTGCTCATGTCGGAGGCGACCAGCCTGCTGCGCGGGGCGTCCTACACCGTGGTGGACGGGGACACCCAGGTCACCACGCCGGAAAGTCTGCAGCACAGTGCGATTCGGGCACCGTACGCCCACGTCACCGCACCGCTGCGGCGATTGAGCGATCGATTCAGCATCGAGATCTGTCTGGCGCGTTGCGCGGGAACCGAAGTGCCGCAATGGGTTGTGGACGGGTTGGCCGAAACGGCCGACAGCATGCGCCGCAGCGACTCGATAGCGAACAAGGTCGAACGCTCCTGCATCGACCTCACCGAATCCACGCTGCTCGCCGAACGAGCGGGCACCGAGTTCGACGCGGTGGTCGTCCGCGAAGCCAACGGCAACCGAGCCGCGGAAATCTTCATCGCCGACCCACCGGTGCTGGGTCCATGCGTGGGCGAACCACCCGAAGGCGCGGCAGTGCGAGTCCGCCTGCTCTCCGCCGACCCCACCACCCGCAAGATCAGCTTCGCCTACCCCGCCGCACCCGACCTCGCGCCGCCGAACACCCACCCCGCCGGGTCCTGACTCACCAACCGCGCTGAGCACCGGCCGCCGTGCCGACGGTCATGCCCATCAGCCGACCGCGCCAGAGCCGAGTTCACAGTCGCACACCCTTCGCGCGGCACCTGATCCGCGCACAACCCCGATGGCCGTGATGCAACGCACCCGCACTACTTCTGCTTTCCCGCACCGAGAATTGCGTGCGAATTTCGGTGCGAGAAATCAAGAGTGGTGCGGGTGCTGTGACAGCGCCCCTGCTGCGTCAGGGTAGCGGCGGGGACCTAGCAGGCAGCGACACCTTCGCCGCCGGAGCCAAGCCATTGGCCCCGCAGCCGCACACCTCCTGATTCCCCGCACACGAATTCGCATGTCATTCCATGTGCGAGAAATCAACAGGTATGCAGCTACGCACAAATACACGCATCCCGCCGGACCGAAACCCGCCACGCGGATCGAGTCGAGTCAAAGGGTCGCTAGATGATCTTCAACAGCGACCTTTTGACTCGACTCGATGCGAGAACGACCTTTTGACTCGACTCGATGGGTGCGCATGTCCCTTCGACAACTCGATGAGCGAAGTGACCTGACTGGACCCGACCAGCAGTGAACGGCCCCTCGCTGTGCCGTGGTGGCTGAGTTGGCTTCTCGCCCTCTCGTTTCCCAAGCCTCTTTGAACCGGACCACAACCCGATGACCACGCTGGAACTCCCGCGTTGCCCATACCAACTGCGTAAGTAAGTCGGGGACCCCACCTGACGCGCTCAGCACTATCGATCATCTCTGGGAGCAGGTGTACCTGACTCGCCAGGCAGACCCCCGGCATGTCCCAACACAACCTGACGAGGAAAACTGAAGACCTACCCAGGTTTTCACTGAAGTAGTGCTGAGCACGTCGCCTGCCGTACCCGGCTTTAGGCGCATGTCGATCACGCGGCGTCGAGTTCCAGCGTGGTCAT
The DNA here is from genome assembly GCF_042871115.1 of Nocardia sp. NPDC006044. Lineage (NCBI taxonomy): Bacteria > Bacillati > Actinomycetota > Actinomycetes > Mycobacteriales > Nocardiaceae > Nocardia > Nocardia sp. NPDC006044. The sequence goes on along the minus strand of NZ_JBIAID010000003.1, from coordinate 326,379 downwards.
CTGGCTGTGGTTGCGTCACAAACACTTCGGATACGAGTGGGCCGGTCAGCGGCGGTTTCTGGGGCGTTCAGAGTGACCCGCACGGTGAACCCGCCTGCGAAGGCGGTCCGGGAGTCGGTCACCTCGAGGATCCGCGCTGCCTCTCGGGAGCGGCGCTGAGAAGAAGACCGTGGATTCGTGGGGAGGGTGCGGGTTGTGGGCCGGGTGTATTCCGGGAGTGGTGTATCTGTTCGGGCGGGGCGCCTGAGTCTGTAAACCTTTGGGGGCAAGGGGGACTCACTCACCCGCACTACTTCTGCTTTCCCGCACCGAGAATTGCGTGCGAATTTCGGTGCGAGAAATCAGGAGGGGTGCGGCTATTCGCCGGACAAGGCGGCGGCCGCGTCGGGGTAGCGGGTCAGGGCTTGGCGGGCGGCGGTGTCTTCGGCGCCGGCCAGGATTCGGTAGAGGGTTGTGTCTTCGCCTGCGGCGCCGGCGTCCGCGGCGATGCCGTAGATGGCGTGCTGGGATTCGACGGCGTCGCGGTGGTCGCCGAGGACGGTTTGCAGTCGTTTGGCGCGGCCGCCGAGGTCGGTGGCGGCGGTGCCGAGGACGGCTTCGGCGGCTTCGCACGAGTAGCGTAAACGCTTGGCGCTCTTGCGAATATCGTGCAGCAGTTCGACGCGTTCGGCGGGCGTGACGGTGGGTTCCCGCTCGATCAGCTCCAGCACGCGCTCGCGGTCGCGTTCCAGGACGACGCCGAAGAACTCCGCGGCAGGCACTTCGGCGCGTGCGGAACGCAGCGGCGGTTCGGTGCGCCACTCGGTGAGTTCATCCCGCAGCTCGCGGTAGCGCCCACTGTCCAGCGCGAGCAGCACATCCGCGTGTGCCGCGGCGTACTTGCCGTTCTCCGCCGTGACCAACCGCGCGGTCGCCGATTCGAGATCGTCGGCCGAATGCTCGCCCTGCGCGCCATGTTTCGTCAGCAACGTCTCGAACCGTTCCGCCCGCACCTCGGCATCCCTGGCGACGCCCAGCACACCGGCCAGCCACTTGAGCTCATCGCCCATCGTCCTGGCCGGTGTCCGTTCGAACAGCCCGCGATAAGAGCGCAGCACGCTGCGCAACCTGCGGGTGGCCACGCGCATCTGATGGATCGAATCCGGTTCGTCCGCGCGCACTTCGGGTTCGGCGGCCAGCAGCCGGTCCACATTGTCGCCGAGTGCCGCGACGATGGCCCTGCCTGCGGTGGCCGTCATGGTTACCCCGCCTTCGCGAATCTATCGGTGGCTTCTATCAAATGATGCGTGATGCCGGGCTCGAAGGAGGCATGTCCGGCGTCTTCGACGATGTGCAGCTCCGAAGCCGGCAACGCCTTGTGCAGATCCCAGGCGCTCACCGCGGGACAGACGATGTCGTGGCGGCCCTGCACGATGACCGTCGGAATGTGCGCGATGGTGTCGGCGTCGCGCAGCAGCTGCCCCTCGTCGAGGAAGGCGTGATTGCGGAAGTAGTGGTTCTCGATCCGCGCGAAGGCGAGCGCGAACCGGGGATCGGCGGATTCGGCGACCCGATCCGGTTGCGGCAGCAGCGAACTCGTCGCGCCCTCCCAGGTGGACCAGGCGATGGCGGCCCGCAGCGCGACCTGCTCGTCGGCGGAGTGCAGCAGCCGGTGATAGACCTCGACCAGGTCTTCGTCGCGCTCGGCCTCCGGTACCGGCGCGAGGTACTTCTCCCACTCGTCGGGGTACACGTAGCCGGCGGCGCCGTTGTAATACCAGTCGATTTCCTTGCGGCGCAACAGGAAAATGCCGCGCAGCACCAGCTCGGTCACCCGGTCCGGGTAGGTCTCGGCGTAGGCGAGCGCGAGGGTCGAGCCCCACGAGCCGCCGAACACCTGCCAGCGCTCGATGCCGAGATGGGTACGCAGCGCCTCGATGTCGGCGATCAGATGCTGGGTGGTGTTGGTCGCCAGGTCCGGGTTGTCGGCGAGGTGCGGGGTGGAGCGCCCGCAGCCGCGCTGATCGAGCAGCACGATCCGGTAGGCCGCCGGGTCGAAGAACCGCCGCTGCGCCGGTGAGGTGCCGCCGCCCGGACCGCCGTGCAGGAAGACCACCGGCTTGCCGTCCGGGTTGCCGCTGACCTCCCAGTACATCGCCTGGCCGTCACCGACGTCGAGCAGACCGGAGTCGTAGGCCTCGATCTCCGGGTACAGCGTCCGCAGCTGTGCCTCGCTCATCAGAACGCCAGACCCGAGGCGAGGTCGGGGAGCTCGAGTGCCTGGATCGCCTCTTTCTGCACGTCCGGGCAGCTCTTGGTGGTCAGCCGGTCGACGATCGGCTTGTCGGCGAGCACCGCGCCGTTGATGCCGCCGTTGCGCAGCGCCCACTCGTGCACCAGGGCATTGAGCCCGATCCGGCCGAGCGTGGGCCCCTGCACCCGCCAGTTCGACAGTTCGGGCTTGATCATGTCGCAGAGCTGGGCGGCCGCGGCATCGGAGATCTCCGGGGTGGTGCCGGGCTTGGGCGTGCCCGCGGTGCCGCCGGGCTTGGTGGTCGCCGTCGCCGACCCCGTTGTCGAGCTCGAGCTCCCGGTCGGCGCCGGGTTCGACGAGCCTCCGCATGCGGTCAGTGCTGCGGCGGCGAAAACGCCCGCCAGCAGCAGGGTGCTGCGTGAAATCCAACGGCTGTGCGGCATCGGTACCTCTGCTTCTTGATCGCGAATGTCCGCATCGAGTCTGCCATTGATTCGCCGTCGTGGCCCGGAGTGTGTGGCGCTCACACCCCCGTTCGCGGCTATCGGAATGTGACGCGCAGCTCGTCCAGCAGTGCTTCGACGAAACGGGCGAAGCGGGGAATCGACGTGTCGACGGTTCGCCACGGATTGAGCGCGATCAACGGGGCGAGACGTTCGGCGAGGGTGATCTCGGCGGCGGAGACCTGCCATTGCGCGAAGTAGTCCGCGCGACGCGGGCTGTGCAGGATGCGGTGGGACAGGAACGGGTGGGTGATCACGGCGTCGCCCCAGTCGAACAGCCGGCCGGTGCCGGGCGTCGCGCCGGCGAAGACGTTGCCGGGGTGGACGTCGTTGTGCTCGATGGTGAGCCTGCCGTACTCGGCCAGTTCGGCGGCGGCCTCCTCGATGCGGTGACCGAGGCCGGGCATGCGTGCTTCGAAATGCCGGTAGACCGTGATCAGCCGGCTGGGCGGAAGGTACGGGGTGCCGGTGGCGATCAGCGCGTCGATGTCCGGCGCGACGGACTGCTGTAGTTCGGCGTAGGAGCGGAACAGGCCGGCCCATTCGGCATCGGTATCGCGGGCGGTTTCGCCGCCGTGCGGGCTGAGTAACCACCCATGATCCGCCTGCACCGCAAGGGGTTCCAGGACGCTGCCGGGCCGGAGCCGGGCGAGCAGCTGAATCAGCGGGCCCTCGTGGGCGAAGGCGCGGGCATTGGCCTTGGCCCAGACCGGGCCGGTCTCGGTCGGCAGCCGGACGATCAGCGACCAGGCGCGGCGGCGAGTCACCGTCGGCGCGCCGGTCACCTCTATCTCGTGTGCCTTGAGCACACCCGACGCCCAGTCGATCAGCGGTTCGGGTGGCTGGCCGAGCAGTGCGGCTGGTGCGTGCACTGCTCGGCCGTTCATCGTTACTCCACTAGAAGCTGTGTTCTGGCCCCGGGTAGGTGCCCCGGGCTACCTCTTCAGCGTAGGCCGCCGCGGCGGTGCGCAGTTCATCGCCGACATTGCCGAACCGCTTGACGAACTTCGCGGTCTTGCCGCTGGTGTAGCCGGCCATGTCCTGCCAGACCAGCACCTGCGCGTCGGTTTCCACGCCGGCGCCGATGCCGACGGTCGGGATGGTCAGCTTGCGGGTCGCCTGCGCGGCCACCTCCGCCGGAACCATCTCCATGACAACGGCGAACGCGCCGGCTTCCTGCACCGCGATGGCGTCCGCGATGAGCTGCTCGGCACCGTCGCCGCGACCCTGCACGCGGAACCCACCGAGGGTGTTGACGCTCTGCGGGGTGAACCCGATGTGCGCCATCACCGGAATGCCGGCCGAGGTGATCAGCGCGATCTGCTCGGCGACCCGCTCACCGCCCTCGAACTTCACCGCCTGCGCCTGGCCCTCCTTCATGAACCGGGTCGCGGTGGCCAGTGCCTGCTGCGGCGAGGTCTCGTAGCTGCCGAACGGCAGGTCGGCCACCACCAGCGCGTGCGGTGCGCCGCGGACCACGCCGCGAACCAGCGGGATGAGCTCGTCCGCGGTGATCGGCACGGTGGTGTCGTAGCCGTAGACCACGTTGGCCGCGGAATCACCGACCAGCAGCACCGGGATGCCTGCTTCTTCGAACAGCCGGGCCGAGGAATAGTCGTACGCGGTGAGCATGGCCCAGCGCTGACCGTCGGCCTTCATCTGCTGCAGATGGTGCACCCTGGTCTTGCGCATAGCCTTCTTGGGCTGGGCGGGTGCCGCACCGTAAGCAGGGGTTTCCGAATCGGATACGGACATCTTCGTCCCTTTCGTCTGGTGTCTCCTCGGGGCCCATCCGGGTCCCCGGGTTCGTCTGACGAAATCCAGTGTGCAGCAGTTGGCAGGCCGGATTAAGAGCTTCGCCCGATGCGATTGATCACATCGGCGCGGCGCCGGTCCGTCGCCGGCGCACAAAGGAGTCCGGACCGCGCGCTCGGCTCAGCCGCGCCGACCGGGCTCTGACCGGTGCGTTGTGCCCGCCGTGGCGACGAGCTGCCACTATCAGTGGATGGCTTTGGTTCGGAGTGGGCGCGGCGGTGCGCTGATGGTGGCGGTGCTGGCGCTGGTGGCGGCGGGGTGCACGATCAACGGTCATCCGACGGGGCCGATGCCCGCGGCGCCCGCCGCGTTGACGAAGTTCTACTCGCAGACCGTGGAGTGGGGCGGCTGCTCCGGATTCGGTTCGCCGGACGATCGCTTCGCGCCCAACGCGCAGTGCGCGCGGATCACCGTGCCGGTCGACTACGCCAACCCGGACGGGCCGACCGCGCAGATCGCCGTCTCCCGGATCAAGGCGACCGGCCAGCGCATCGGCTCGCTGCTGATGAACCCCGGCGGCCCGGGGGAGTCCGGCCTGACCATGTCCTCGCTCGGCAACAAGACCCCGCTGGCCCAGCGCTTCGACCGGGTCGGCTTCGACCCGCGCGGCGTCGGCTCCTCGACCCCGGCCATCGTCTGCGAGACCGCGAAGGAGCAGGACGCCGAGCGCGCCGAACCGCAGAAGGACAACACGCCCGAGGGCATCGCGGCCGCGGAGAACGAGAACAGGCAGTACGCGGACCGCTGCACCGAACGCACCGGCCAGGAGTTCCTGGCCCATGTCGGCACCCGCGAGGTGGTGCAGGACCTGGACGTGATGCGGGCGGCGCTCGGCGACGCGAAGCTCAGCTACCTCGGTTATTCGTACGGCACCAAGATCGGATCGGCGTATGCCGAGAAGTTCCCGGACCACGTGCGCGCCCTGGTGCTCGACGGCGCCATCGACTCCTCGCAGGACCCGGTGCAGGAGTCGCTGCGCCAGGCGGCCGGCTTCCAGAAGGTGTTCGACGCCTACGCCGCGGACTGCACGAACAAGCCGGACTGCCCGCTCGGCACGGACAAGACGCAGACCGTGCAGCGGTTCCGCGCGCTGGTGAATCCGCTGTGGGACAAGACCGTACCGACCACCGACCCGCGCGGGCTCAATTACGGTGACGCGCTCACCGGCGTGCGCCAAGCCCTCTACACCAACGATCTGTGGCCGGTGCTCACCCTCGGCCTGTCCGAGTTGCGCGACGGCCGCGGCGACACCCTGCTGCAATTGGCCGACCTCTACGACGGCCGCCGCGACGACGGCACCTACAGCAACACCACCGACGCGTTCAACGCCATTCGCTGCGTGGACGATCCGCGGATCAGCGACCGCGGCATCACCGGCAAGCAGGACGCCGAATACCGCAAGGCGGCCCCGTTCCTCGACGACGGCCGCGGCACCGGCGCGGCCCCGCTGGACCAGTGCACGGTCTGGCCGGTGCCGAACACCAGTGAGCCGCACCGGATCACGGTGACCGGGCTGCCGAAGGTGGTGGTCGTCTCGACCACCGAGGACCCGGCGACCCCATACCAGGCCGGCGTGGACCTGGCGACGCAACTGGGCGCCTCGTTGCTGACCTACAAGGGCAACCGGCACACCATCGCGCTGTCGGGTGGATCGTCGTGTGTGGACGAGGCGGTGATCGACTACCTGGTCGACCTGGCCGACCCGGAGCCGGGCCTCACCTGTTGAGCCGACGGGCGGTGATGTCTTTTTCGCACAACAAGGTCAGCACACTCAGCGTGTATGTAACACGGATTTAACGCCGGGTGCTTACTCTCGCGGACATGGATCGCCAGAAGGAATTCGTGCTGCGGACGCTCGAAGAGCGGGATATCCGCTTCGTGCGGCTCTGGTTCACCGACGTGTTGGGCTACCTGAAGTCCGTTGCCATCGCTCCCGCCGAGCTAGAGGGCGCTTTCGAGGAGGGCATCGGGTTCGACGGCTCGGCCATCGAAGGCTTCGCCAGGGTGTCGGAGGCCGACATGGTCGCCCGCCCGGATCCATCCACCTTCCAGGTGCTGCCGTGGGCGACCAGCAAGGGCCACCAGCACTCCGCGCGGATGTTCTGCGACATCACCATGCCCGACGGCTCGCCGTCCTGGGCCGACCCGCGGCACGTGCTGCGCCGTCAGCTGAACAAGGCCGCCGATGTCGGCTTCAGCTGCTACGTGCACCCGGAGATCGAGTTCTTCCTGCTGGAGAACGGCCCGGTGGACGGCTCGCAGCCGATCCCGGCCGACTCCGGCGGCTTCTTCGACCAGGCCGTGCACGATTCCGCGCCGAACTTCCGCAGGCACGCGATCGACGCGCTGGAGTCGATGGGCATCTCGGTCGAGTTCAGCCATCACGAGGGCGCGCCCGGCCAGCAGGAGATCGACCTGCGCTACGCCGACGCGCTGTCCATGGCCGACAACGTGATGACCTTCCGCTACCTGATCAAGGAAGTCGGCATCGACGAGGGCGTGCGCGCGACGTTCATGCCCAAGCCGTTCGCCCAGTACCCGGGCTCGGCGATGCACACGCACATGAGCCTGTTCGAAGGCGAGGCCAACGCGTTCCACGATCCGGACGACCCGATCAACCTGTCCGGCACCGCGCGCGCGTTCATCGCCGGCATCCTGGAGCACGCGCCGGAGATCAGCGCGATCACCAACCAATGGGTGAACTCCTACAAGCGGCTCATCCACGGCGGCGAGGCGCCGACCGCGGCCTCGTGGGGCCGGTCGAACCGGTCCGCGCTGGTCCGGGTGCCGATGTACACGCCGAACAAGTCCTCCTCGCGCCGCGTCGAGATCCGCAGCCCAGATTCGGCCTGCAACCCCTACCTGACCTTCGCCGTGCTGCTCGCGGCCGGCCTGCGGGGCATCGAGAAGGGGTACACGCTGCCGCCGGAGGCCGAGGACGACGTGTGGTCGCTGACCGTCGCCGAGCGCCGCGCCATGGGCTTCCGCGAGCTGCCCGGAACGCTGGACGAGGCGTTGCAGGCGATGGAGCGCTCCGAGCTGGTCGCCGAGACGCTCGGCGAGCACGTGTTCGACTTCTTCCTGCGCAACAAGCGCCGGGAGTGGGCGGACTACCGCAGCCAGGTCACGCCGTACGAGCTCAAGGAATACCTCGGTCTGTAGAACAAGGCGCGTTTCTGCAACCGAACGTATGTCCAGGTGGGGGCGAGTCGTTGGCATCGAACCTGTAATTTGAGACCCATGGTCCGCCCACCGACTGCCCGCTCCGCGGTCCCCGGCGTCGGTCGGCTCGGTCTGCTCGAGCCCACCGCCGCCGCCTCGCTGCACGAATTGGGCTGGGACAACGTCGAAAGTATTCCGCTGCTGTGGGCGCTGTCCCGCGCGCCCGACGCCGATCTGGCGTTGAACACGCTGGTCAAGCTGCGTGAGCGGATGGAAAGCGATTGGGCAGCACTGGATTCGGCGATCCGCGCGGAAACGGCGTTGCGCGGCAGGCTGTTCGCGCTGCTCGGCTCGTCCAGTGCGTTCGCCGACCACTTGGTCGTCGATCCGGCGGCCTGGCAGATCCTGCGCCGCAAGGAGCTACCGACCCGGGACGAACTGATCGCCGACCTGCTCGATGCGGTGCACGCGGTGCCGGAGGACGGGCCGCCCGCGCCGGACACGGCGTCGCCGGGCGCCTCCGTGAGCCGGGCGACAAACGGGCTCCTGTTCCGGGCCGGTGAGTCCGGGCCGGAGGTGGTCGCGTTGCTGCGCAAGCGGTATCGCGATCAGTTGATGCTGCTGGCCGCGCTCGATTTGGCCGCGACCGTCGAGAACGAACCGGTACTGGCGTACCAGGTGGTCGGCCGCCATCTGACCGCGCTGGCCGACGCCGCGCTGACCGCGGCCCTGTCCGTGGCGGTGGCCAGGGTCTGCAAGGACGGCCCGGTGCCGGTGCGGCTCGCGGTGATCGCCATGGGCAAGAGCGGCGCGTGCGAGCTGAACTACGTCAGCGATGTCGACGTCGTGTTCGTCGCCGAGCCCGCCGACGCCACCGCGACCCGGCTGGCGGCCGAGATGATGAGCGTCGCCAGCGCGGCCTATTTCGAGGTGGACGCGGCGCTGCGGCCGGAGGGCAAGGCGGGCGCGCTGGTGCGCACGCTGGATTCGCACGTCGCCTATTACAAGCGCTGGGCGCGGACCTGGGAGTTCCAGGCGCTGCTGAAGAACCGGCCGATGACCGGCGACCTCGAGCTCGGCGAGGAGTACAAGGCCGCGTTGATGCCGATGGTGTGGACCGCCTCCGAGCGTCCCGACTTCGTCGCCGACGTGCAGGCCATGCGCCGCCGGGTGGAGGACCTGGTCCCCGCCGACATGCGCGAGCGGGAACTGAAACTCGGGCACGGCAGCCTGCGCGACGTCGAATTCGCCGTCCAGCTCCTGCAATTGGTGCACGGCCGGGTGGACGAGTCGCTGCACGTGCAGGGCACCGTCGAGGCGTTGACGGCGTTGGCCGCGGGCGGTTACATCGGCCGCGACGACGCCGCGAATCTCACTGCGTCGTACGAGTTTCTGCGTTTGCTCGAACATCGGCTGCAACTGCAACGGTTGCGCCGCACGCACACCCTGCCCGCCGCGGACGACGAAGAGGGCATGCGCTGGCTGGCTCGCGCCGCGCACATCCGCCCCGATGGCAGGCAGGACGCGGTCGGCGTGCTCGGCAACGAGATACGCCGGAATGCCGTGCGGGTGCGGCGATTACACGCCAAGCTGTTCTATCGTCCGCTGCTCGAATCGGTGGTCAAACTGGAGCCGGACGCGCTGCGGCTCAGCCCCGAGGCGGCGGTCCGGCAGCTGGCCGCGCTCGGCTATCAGGCGCCCGAACACGCGCTCAGCCACCTCAAGGCGCTCACCGGCGGGGTGTCGCGCAAGGGCCGGATCCAGGCGCTGCTGCTGCCCACCCTGCTCGAATGGCTCGGCGAGACACCGAATCCCGACGCCGGCCTGCTCGCCTATCGGCGGGTGTCGGAGGGGCTCGGCGATCAGACCTGGTTCCTGCGCGAACTGCGCGACGAGGGGGCGATCGCGCAACGGCTGATGATCGTGCTCGGCTCCTCGGAGTATCTGCCGGATCTGCTGATCAACGCGCCGGACACCATTCGGATGTACGCCGACGGGCCCGGCGGTCCGCTGTTGCTCAGTCCGCAGCCGGAAGACGTCGCGCGCGGGATCATGACGGCCGCCGCACGGTATGACGATCCGAAACGCGCTGTGGCGGCGGCTCGTTCGTTGCGCAGGCACGAACTGGCCCGGGTCGCCTCGGCGGATCTGCTCGGGATGCTCGAGGTCAAACAGGTCTGCCGGGCGCTGTCCTCGGTGTGGGTCGCGGTGCTGGAAGCGTCACTGGCGGCGGTGATCCGGGCGAGCGAGGCGGAAATGGGCGCGCCCGCGCCCGCCGACTTCGCGGTGATCGGGATGGGCAGGCTCGGCGGGCACGAGCTCGGGTACGGGTCCGACGCGGACGTCCTGTTCGTCTGCGATCCGCGTCCCGGCGAGGACGAGACCAAGGCCGTGAAGTGGGCCAACAGCGTCGCCGACAGGGTGCAGAAGCTGCTCGGCGCACCCAGCACCGACCCGCCGCTGCTGGTGGACGCCGGGCTGCGGCCCGAGGGGCGCAACGGTGCGCTGGTCCGCACCCTGGCGGCGTACGCGGCCTACTACCAGCAGTGGGCGCAGCCGTGGGAGGTGCAGGCGCTGCTGCGGGCGCACCAGGTCGCGGGCGATCAGCAGCTCGGACTGCGCTTCCTGCACGTCATCGACAAGGTGCGTTATCCGGAGGGCGGCGTCTCGAACGAGGCGGTGCGGGAGATCCGCCGGATCAAGGCCCGCATCGACGCGGAACGACTACCGCGCAACGCCAATCCGGCGACGCACACCAAACTGGGGCGCGGTGGTCTCGCCGACATCGAGTGGACGGTGCAGCTGATGCAGTTGCGCTACGCGCACGATGTTCCCGGGTTGCACAACACCTCGACGCTGGAATCGCTCACCGTCATCGAGGAGACCAAGCTGCTCGACGCGGCCGATGTCGCGTTGCTCCGCGACGCGTGGCTCACCGCGACCAAGGCGCGCAACGCGCTGGTGCTGGTTCGCGGGAAGCCGACCGATCAGCTGCCCGGTCCGGGGTTGCTGCTGTCCGCGGTGGCGCGGGTGGCGGGGTGGCCCAACGACGACGGCAGCGAGTTCCTCGATCACTACATGCGGGTGACCCGGCGGGCGAAGGCTGTGGTGGAGCGGGTGTTCGGCCAGTAGCACCCGCCCTAGAGGTTGGGGCCGATGGCCAGCCGGCTGATGGTTGTGTCGACGGGCAATTCGAGCACGAAGGTGACCGCATCGGCGACGCGGCGGGGCGGGATGAGCCACGGCTTGTTGTGGCCGTCTTCGGCCGACATGCCCGCGTTCACATAGAGATTCGTGTCCATGCCGCCGGGGAAGATCGTGGTCACCCGCAGTGGAGTGCCTTTGGCTACGCCTTCGATAGCTTTCGAGTACCCGGTCAGTGCGCCTTTTGTTGCGGCATAGACTCTTTCGCGGGCGCCCGTTCCGGTATGGAGCGGATCTCCGGCGGAGGAGTTGATGAAGACGATCTGACCGGTTTCCCGGCACAGGAGGCCCTGTTTTAGGACGGCATCGGTGATATTGATCGTTCCGTTGACATTGACCGCGATAGCCAGCGACGCGCGACCGGGGTCGGCCGCCTCGATGGCGTCGTTGGTGAATACTCCGGCATTGTTCACCAAAGCCGAGATACCGCCGGAATTCCCGGCGGCGATCATGGTGAGCGTGGCCGCGATCTGCTCACGATCAGCGATATCGCAGACGAACGTCGCGCACTGCTGTTCGCCCAGTTCGCGTCGGGCGTGCCGAAGCGCGACCGCATCGATATCGAGCAGGATTACCGAGGCGCCGCGCTGAACGCAACTGCGGGCGATTTCCAGCCCCAGGCCCTGAGCCCCTCCGGTGATGACGACGCGCCTGGACATCAGCGATCCCATGGGCTCATTCCCTCCACACAGCGGTGTGCGACGAGAATCAATCGTGGCACAGGAACTAGGTCGATGGCGCGGGCTCGACCAGTAAACCTGTTCGCTCGGCGCGCTTTTCACCCCACTCGTAGAGCGCGGTGAGGGCGGGGACCAGGGTCCAGCCCTCGTCGGTCAGGTCGTATTCGACCTGGGGCGGCACCGTGTCGAAGACCGTGCGGCGCACCAGGCCGTCCGCTTCCAGCTCGCGTAACTGCTGGACGAGCATCTTCTCGCTGGTTGTCGGCATCAGCCGGCGCAGCTCGCCGTAGCGCCGCACGCCTTCCTTGAGGTGGGCGAGGATCACCGGCTTCCACTTGCCGCCGATCAGGTCGACGGTCACCTCCACCGCGCAGTGGTAGCGCTTCTCCGGCATTGCTGGCCTTTCGGGTACTCACCAAAAAGTGCGTTCTTGTAACACTGTAATCATCGCGATTCCATGGACGGGACCACCGCATTCCTACCGCAGACATGGAGCCCGAATTCCTATGAAGGTCATCGTTTTCGACCGTTTCAAGCCCGGCGTGACCTTGGAGACCATCAACCCGTATCTGCCCGAGGAGGTCGCCAATGTGTGGCGGCTGTGGAAAGCGGGCATCGTGCGGGAGAACTACGCGCGCGCCGACGAGCCGGGCGTGGTGATCGTGTTCGAGGTGGACAGCGTCGAAGAGGCGCAGAAGTACGTCGCCGACTTCCCGCTCACCAAGGCCGGCTACCTGGAGTGGACCTATGTTCCCGTGCAGGCCCCGTTGCCGCTGGAGGCGCTGATGGATCCGCAGGTCGACGTCGCCGAGCCCTACGACCGGACCAAGTGAGGTCGCGCCCATGCGAAACGCCTTCGGCCTGAGCATTCCGCAAACGGTGGCCGACGCCTGCGATCCGACGCGGATGGCGTTGCTGATCTACGACATGCAGGTCGGCATCGTCGGCCAGATCCCGGATGGGGACACCATCGTGAAGCGGTGTGTTCAGCTGCGAGATGCCGCTCGGGCCAACGGCTTCCGTATCTTCTACACCCGGCACGTGTCGTTGCCGATCGCCGCGTCCGGCGTCTCGCAACTGCGCACCGCCATGCAATGGCAGCGAGTGGACGACCTGGACGAACTGCACGCCAGCTTCCCGCAGGGCTCGCCGCAGTACCAGCTCACGCCGGAGCTGACCCCCAGCGCCGACGAGGTGGTGTTCGACAAGATCACCATGTCCGCCTTCGCGGCCACTCCGCTGGATATCGCGTTGCGCGACTGCGGAATCGACTCCTACGCCATCGCGGGCATCGCCATGGAGGTCGGCATCGAACCGACGGTCCGGCACAGCCTCGACCTCGGCTACCTGCCGATCACGGTCACCGACGCGTGCGGCGCGGGCCATCCGGCGGCAGCCCAAAGATCGCACGCCACTTTGGAATTCGCCGGCGGCTCGCTGATGACCGAGACCGAGGCGCTGATCGATCTGATGAACCGGGGCTGACTTTCCCTGGCGCACAGGCACCCCGCCCGGGCAGGCGCGGGGACGAGGGATGTGCCTGTGCGTCAGGAGATCACCCGTCGGTGAGTTCCCGGAACCGGTCGACGAATGCGCGAATCGCACGGCGATCCTCATCGATCTCGGGGCGGTGACCGTGCTCGACGGTCACCGTCACCACGCTGCCGGCGCGCAGCCTCAGCACGTCCGAACAGGTCGGCAGCAGCGGCGCGTTGACGCTGCGCCCATTGCTGCTGACCGTGATCCGCGAGGTGTACCCCAGCATTGCCAGCAGGAGTTCTTCGGCATTGTCGGCGCTGAGCGGGCCTGCGACGCGGAACTCTTCGACGTACATCGGCCCTCCTCGGACGTTTGCGCCTCATTCTAGGCGGCGGAATCAATGGCAGCTGCTGGTCAACCGCTCTCGGTCAGTCCGGCAGCGCTGCCAACTGACTGCGCGCTGCCGACCGCGTTGGTGGCAGAGTCGCCGCCGCTCGACCTACCCCGTGCCACCCTTCGCACGGGCAGCGTCTACCGCTGCCTTCTCGGCCGCGTTGGCGGCGATGCGTTTGCGCACCAGCGACGAAACTTCGTCGCGCGTGCTGTCTGCGTCCAGATCATCGGAGGTGTCCGGTTCTTCCGGCGCACCGGACAGAGCGCAGTTGCCCAAGTGCGCGAGTGCTCTGGCTCAGCCTTCGGCACTGCCTACAGCGGTAATCCGCCGGACTGGCAGGCGACGGATATTCGGACCCGCCTTGGATGGACGAAAGCATGGACTGCCGCTCGAATGGCCGAATGACAGTGCGGACTGCCGATCTGCGCGCTGTCGCCGGGAACTCCACGGTCGGCGCACAACCTCTCCACATTCGCCGCATAGGGTCGGGGTATGCCGAAATGGTTGGAGCGAATAGCGCTCGGGGTGGGCTGGTGTGCGCTGGTGGCGGGGGTCGCCGGTGTCGTGCTGCACTTCGGGGCTTGGCAAAGCCGGACGCTGGTGCTGGCGCAGTCGGGGGCGTCGTATCTGATGATCGGTGCGTTGGTCGGGTTGGTGATCTTTCTGATCGCACGTGGCTGGCGCAGTGCGGGTGTGGCCGGGGTGCTGGTGGGGGTGGTGCTGTGGACGCTGGTGCCCGCGTTCGTCCCGGAGAGCAGGGCGGCGAGCGGGCCCGAGGTCATGGTGATGCAGTCCAATCTGCTGTTCGGGCAGGCGGACGTCGACGCGGTGGTGCGGGCGGTGCGGGATGACCGCATCGATGTGCTCACCGTGGACGAGCTGACGAACTCGGCGGTCGACCGCCTGGCCGCCGCGCGACTGGGCGAGCAACTGCCGTACTCCTACCTCCAGCCGACCGCCGATGGTGGCGGCGGCACCGGCATTTACAGCCGATACCCGTTGCGCGACACCAAGAAATACGACGGCTTCGTGCTGAATCAGGTGTCCGCGATCATGGATCACCCTGCGCGCGGGCCGATCACGGTGTTCGCCTTCCATCCGATCCCGCCCCCGTTCAACTTCGCCGACTGGCTGGTGGAGATGCCCAGAATCCGCGAAATCCTCGACGCGCAAACGGGTCCCGTGCTCGTCGGCGCGGACTTCAACGCGACTCGCGATCACGCGGCGTATCGCGATCTGCTGCACGGCCGGTTCGAGTCGGCCGCCGATCAGGTCGGCGCCGGCCTGCTGCCGACGTTCCCGAACGACCGGTCCTGGGGGCCGATCATCGGCATCGACCACATCCTGCTGGCCGATGCCACCGCCCAAGAGGTGCGCACGCTGAGTGTTCCCGGCTCCGATCACCGCGCGTTGATCGCCAGGGTGCGGTTGAATTGATCTCGCAGGCACGGTCCGCACCGGTCACTGCGCGTAATCCTCGGCCGAGGGTGATGCGTGCGCGGCGAATCCGGCGATTACCGTGTGAACGCTCGGCGCGCGGGTAGGGCGCTGGGTGTTGGTACTCGGAGAGGCCCGTGAATGGTGAATAGACAACGGTTGCGGCTCGGTGCGGTCATCGTGCTCGTCCTGTTCAGCGCGGGGCTGGCCGGGTGTGACAAGGGCGCGCAGCCTGCGCCGAATGCCAAGCCGCCGAGCACTGAGACCGTCTGGGAGGTGGCCGGATCGATGACGGCCAACGGGCCGAACGGACCGCGCAAGGGGGTGCCGGACGCCCCGCTCACCGCGGTCAACGGGGACGGCGGCAAGTACGACAAGCTTGCGCTCAACGCGATCGCCGATCTCCAGGAGTACTGGAGCGCGACCTACCCCAAGGTCTTTCCCGGCACGTTCACGCCGGTCTCGGTCTTCGCGTCCTGGGACGCGAAGGCACCCAAGCAGCAGGCGATCGAGTTCTGCGGCGAGTCCACTTATCACGTGGTGAACGCCGCCTATTGCAGCCTCGACCACACCATCGGCTGGGATCGCGGCGTGCTGCTGCCCGCGGTGGTGGAGAAGTTCGGCGAGATGGCCGTGGTGATGGTGCTCGCGCACGAGTACGGTCACGCCATTCAGGGGCAGGCCAGGCTCGCGGGTATGCGGACGCCGACGCTGGTGCTCGAGCAGCAGGCCGACTGTCTGGCCGGCGTGTTCTTACACCATGTGGCGGAGGGGAATTCGGCCCATTTCACCTTGAACACCACCGACGGGCTCAACTCCGTGCTCGGGGCGACGGTGGCGATTCGCGATCAAGATCCGAGCGATCCGCGCAACGCGCACGGCTCGGCGTTCGAGCGGGTGACGGCGGTGCAGATCGGCTATTCCGATGGCGCGCAAGGGTGTAAGTCGATCACCACGCAGCAGATCGCGCAGCGCCGCGGCACGCTGCCCATATCGTTCGAGCCCGGTGAGGAATTCGCTCAGCTTCCGGTGAACACCGAGTCACTGAACAGCGTGGGCCAGGCCCTGACCAAGATCTTCCCGACCGGCCGGAAGCCGAGGTTCGACTACTCCGGTGTGGTGAAGAACTGCTCGAATGTCACCGCGACCGAACCGGTTTCGTATTGCCCCGGCACGAACACGATCGGCACCGATGTGCCGGAGCTGGCCAAGCGCGGCGCACCGATGAAGGGTCGCGAGGACCCGCTCTCGGCGGTGGTGAACGGCGACTACAACGCCTTCGTCATCTTCGTGTCGCGGTATGTCCTCGCGGTGCAGAACGAGCGCAAGCTCGCCCTGACCGGCGCCGAGACCGCGGGCCTGCGCACCGCGTGCCTGTCCGGCGTGGTGACGACCAAGCTGAGCGAGCCGGGCAGCGACCCGCGCCTGTCCGCGGGTGACCTGGACGAAGCCGTCTCCGAACTGCTCGCCGACGGCCTGGCCGCCAGTGACGTGAACGGCAAGGTGGTGCCGAGCGGGTACCAGCGCGTCGAGGCGTTCCGCACCGGCGTGCTCGAGGGCGAGCAGGCCTGCCTGTCCCGCTACAAGTAGGTCGCTACACCGGCAGCGACCGCAGGGAGGTGAGCGTGGTCGCCAGCGCGCGGGCGGCCTCGGCCCCCTTGGTCACGAAGTGCTCGGTGAAGTACGTGACGTGCTCGCTGTGCTCGTGGAAATGGTGCGGGGTCAGCACGACCGAGAACACCGGCACGTCGGTGTCCAGCTGCACCCGCATCAGGCCGTCGATCACCGCGGACGCGACGAAATCGTGCCGGTAGATGCCGCCGTCCACGACCAGTGCGGCCGCGACGACCGCCGCGTACTTGCCCGAGCGGGCGAGCCGCTGCGCGTGCAGCGGGATCTCGAACGCGCCGGGCACGTCGAAGACCTCGACGGTCGCCGGGTCGTAGCCGAGGTCGGCGTACTCGGCGGTGAAGCCCTCGTAGGCCTTGCCGACGATGGAGCTGTGCCAGCTGGCGCGAATGAACGCGACGGATCCGGTGGTTCCCATCCCCGGATCTTACTTGTCGGTAACGTGCGTTTCCAGCCAGTCCACCACGTCGCCGAGCACCTTGTCCTGCTCCGGTTCGTTGAAGATCTCGTGGTAGAGGCCGTCGTAGCGGATCGCGGTGAGATCCTTCGAGCCCGCACCCCGCTCGATGAGGTCGGTGCTCGACGGTGCGGCGAGGGCGTCGGCGGTGCCGTGCAGGACCAGCACCGGGACGGTGAGCCTGGACAGGCGGCCCTTGACCAGGACGGAGGTGTCGAGGATCTCGGTGGCGGTGCGGGCGGGGAGTTTGCCCCGGTACACCAGGGGGTCGTTGTCGTAGGCGCGCCGCACCTCGGGATCGCGGCTGATGTGCGTGGAATCCAGTTGCAGCACACCGAGATTCGGAGTGATCCTGGTCAGTACCGGGGCGAGCGCGCGCTGGACGGCGTTGCCCGCGGAGATGTCCAGCGGCGGGGCGGAGAGCACGATGCCGGTGACGTCGATCGGGGCGCGGGTGGCCAGGTGCAGCACGATGAGGCTGCCCATCGAGTGGCCGATCAGGAAGCGGGGGATGCCGGGGTATTCGCGGGTCGCGATGTCGAGCATGGCGGACACGTTGTCGGCGGCGCCGTCCATCGAATCGATGTTGGCCTTGTGTCCTGCGGATTTGCCGTGGCCGATGTGGTCGAGCGCGTAGACGGCGAAACCCGCGGCGGCAAGGCGCCGGCCGACGTGGACATAGCGGCCGGAGTGTTCGGCGACACCGTGCACGAGGACGATGACCGCACGCGCCGCCGACTCGGGAAGCCATGCACGCCAAGCGATCCCGCTGCCCGTGCCGTCGAATCGGCCGGTATCGGTGCGGATTTGCGCGGCGTTGACCGTCGGCGATTCGACGGTGTCCGCCTGCGGTGCGGCGTTCGGCTCCGGCTCGGTGCCGCTGGGCTGCGGGCCGCCGTTGTCGTCGGGGCTCGGCTCGGTGACCGGGTGCGGCTCAGCGCTTCCGGTGGGCTGAGCGGCGGCGGATGACTCGCCGCTGTCTGTCTCGGCAGTGGTGACCTGCGGCGCGGAGCCGCCATCTGCGCCGGGTCGCGCGGTGCTGTCGGCCGAGGGCGCGGCGCTGCTGGTTTCGGCGGCGGTGGCCTGCGGCTCGGGACTTCCGGTGGCCTCGGGCTCGGCGGTCATGCATCGGCTCCTGACGTCTGCGGCACGGTGGCGGGCGACTGCGCGAACTGGGCGATCAGCCGCCGGTTGAATTCGATGAGTCGAGTGTAGTTGAGCCGGGAGAGGCGCTCGTCGGTTCCGTGGATCGTGGCCAAATCGCGTTCGCCGAGCACGATCGGGGCGAAGTTGCAGCGGGTGGCGGCGAGGTCGTCATAGTGCCTGGAGTCGGTGGCGCCGGGCACGATGCCGGTGGTGACGAGGACGCCGGGCACGATGGCGCGGGCGATGTCCGCGACGAGTTCGAAGGCGGGACCGGGGGTGAGATTCGCCGTCGGCTCCGAGGACATGCCTTCCGCGTCGATGTGAACACCCTTGTCCCGCACTACTTTCCGGCAGTGTTCCAGCACGGATCGCACCGAATCGCCGGGCAGGATGCGGAAGTTGACGGCGGCCTCGGCGTGCTGGGGGAGCACGTTGGACTTCACGCCGCCATGGATCACGGTGGGGGCGGTGGTGGTTCGCACCAGCGCCTCGGTGTGCGGGCGCAGTGCCATCACCCGGGTGATCAGCGGTGCGGCGAAACGGGCGGCGCCGAGCAGGTGGCGGCGCGACGCGGGCATCGCCTGACGCAACCGGGACAGCATGTCGGCGGTGATGGGGGTCAGGCGGAGCGGCATCGGGGTGTCCTGGATGCGGCTCACCGCGCGAGCGATCCGGCCGACCGCGGTCTGCCTGCCCGGCATGGACGAATGGCCACCCACCGCGGTCACCGACAGGTGCACTGTCGCATAACCCTTTTCGCCGACCATGAGGTTGGCGACCGGCTGGTCGACGCCGTCGGCGACGCCCTCGGTGATCATGCCGCCCTCGTCGAGCAGCAGGTCGGCGTGCACCCCGAGCTGGCGGAGGCGCTCGGCCATGTGCATCGCGCCGGTGTCGCCGAACACCTCCTCGTCATGTCCGAAGGCGAGGAAGATGGTGCGGCGCGGGCGAATTCCCTCGGCTAGGGCGGCCTCGACCGCCTCCAGGATCGCCAGCACCCGGCTCTTGTCGTCTATTGCGCCACGGCCCCAGATGAATTCGTCGTCGACCACGCCCGCGAAGGGCGGGTGGGTCCAGCGGTGCGGGTCGTCGGCCGGGACCACGTCTTGGTGCGCGAGCAGGATCGCGGCGACCCCGTCCGGCTCGATGCCTTGCCACCGGTAGAGCCTGCTGTAGCCGAATCGCTCCAGCTCGAGCTCCGCGTGCACCCGCGGAAAGGATTGCTCGAGGTGTGCCGAGAGTTCCGCGAACGCCGGATCGTCGACCTCACCCCTGGTGTCGGTGGACACCGTGGCACAGCGTAATGCGACGGCAAGGCGCTCGGCGGTGCGGTCGTCGACGGGTTCGGTCATCGGTGCTCGGCGCGGTTCGGCAAATTCATGGACACCTCTGCATTGTCCAGCATGCCGGGGGCGACCGGTATGGTCTTCTCGTTTCGCCACTTCACGATGCCCTCGGTGACGCCGCCCGGCAGGTCCGGCGTGCGGGGCGCGGTCAGCAGCGGGAGTTCGAGGCGTGCCTCGGTGACGGTGACCGGGGCGAAGGCGGGGGTGTGCGACCACACGTCGTCGACGACGTCGGTGACGCGCACGCCGATCCGGTGTCCGGCGGCGATCGGCCAATCCTGGGCGAGCAGGCGGACTTCGGCGGTGTCGCCGGTGATCGGGGCGATGCCGCGGGTGATGACGGTGGCCTGCCGGCCGGGGGTGATGTCGTAGAGCTCGACTGCGACTGTGGCGTTGGTAGGTCCGGTTACCTTCAGCGATACCGACGGCAGGCCGGCCAGGTGCTGGTCCTGGGTCAATGGTGCGGAGACGGACCAGAATTCGCGATCCGGTCCGGGCAGCAGGCCGCGGTCGGTGTAGCCGCCGGGGCGCAGCTCGACCGGGACTCGGGCGGCATCGGCGGGCGGCCAGGCGGTTTCGGCGCGCCAGCGACCGTCGAACTGGCCCACCGTGATTCGCGGTCCCGGCACCTGGACGTCGCGGCCCGCGACGTGCCTGTCGAAGAAGGCGAGCAGTTCGGTGTCGAACTGCGGTGTGTCGCATTTGTCGTGGCAGGTGCGGTGTCCCCACTGGCCGAACCACGCCTTGTGCTCACCGGGTCCCAGACCGTTCCACAGATCGAAGACGCGGTAGGGGCGGGTGTTGTAGTCGACGAAACCCTGGCCGAGGAACAGCGGAATCGTGTTGCCGCGCAAGCGGGGAATCAGGTCGCGGTCGCGCCAGAAGGGGGAGTTGCCGTCATGGTTGGTCATGTCGGCGAGGTACTGCTGGTAGCACTGGATCGGCAATTGTGCCGCGTCGGCGCGATATTCGGGCGAATCGTCCGGGCGGCCCGGAGTCGACGCGATCAGCAGGTGCTCCAGGCCCGCGAAATCGGCTGGGCGCACACCGCTCTCGGTGATCGGCTTGCCGGAGAACTTCCACGAGACACCCTGCATGTACAGGTAGGAGTACGGGTCGACCACCGGCTCGAACGACGCGACCGCCGCCAGCCCCTTCGGCTTGGTCGCCAAGCCCATCAGGCCGGTCCAGGCCTCGTAGGAGACGCCGAACATGCCGACCTTGCCCGTGGACCACGGCTGGTTCGCGGACCATTCGACCGCGGTCGCGACATCCGATCGTTCGCCCGGTCCGCCGAAATCCGGGCAGCCGGAGGAGCCGCCGAAGCCGCGCAGGTCGACGATGACGTAGGTGTAGCCCGCCTTCAGGAACATGTCCGCTTGCAGGTTGTCGGTGGACGGGCCGCCGTTCAACCGTGGTTCGCTCAGATACGCGAGGTGTGCGCGGTACGGGCTGACCGTGAGGATCACCGGGGTGCGCACGTCGTCGGCCAGGCCCTCCGGCCGCAGGACGTCGGCGTGCAGCCGCGTGCCGTCCGGGGCATCGATGAACGCCTGCCTCCACTGGAACGGCACCCCGAGCGGCTCCGCCGCAGCGCTCACCGGAGTAAGCACGGCCAGCAACAGCAACAGCAACAGTCCGCACAGGACCCGCAGCACGACGGTTCGTTCGCTCACCATAGGACTATCGAGTGTGCCCGGACGACCGTCCAGCCCATGGAACCGGGGTGGGCTGTTGCCGAGGGTGACTGGTGTCGAGCAGGCCGGTGGGTCGAGTGCGCTCGCCGAGTTGATGTGGTCTCGCGTTCGGCGCGGACAGCGGATTGCCTGGGGGATGTCGACGTGCAGTCGGCGGCCGGCAAGGCAAGAGCCGGGCTTTGCGCCGGGCGGCCTGCCGGAGGTGTTGCCGAGCCGCCGGGCGGATGCCATCCGGTGTTCACTCCCGCCCGCGAGCATGGACGGTATGCCGGAGGCCGTCGACACGCTTGGCACCGCGTCCGTGGATGTGCTCGCGGTGGGGACGATCTCGCTCGCGCTGTTCGCCGCGCTCCTGTTCGCGGTCTCCGCCGCGTTGCAGCAGGGGGCGGCGCGAGCGGCTGCGACCGAAGCGGCGCAGGGGCGGTTCCTGGTCATCGTCGGGATCGCTCGCCGGCTGATCACCGATCGGCGCTGGTTGGCCGGGCAGGGTGCGAACGTGGCCGGGTTCGTGGTGCACGCGGTCGCGCTGCGGCTCGGGGCGATCGCGGTGGTGCAGGCGCTGCTCGTGGTGCAGTTACTGTTCGCGTTGCCGTTCGCGGCGGCTCGGCGGAAACGGGCGCTGCTCCGGCGGGATTGGGCGGGGACGGTTTTCGTGTGCGGCGGGCTGATCCTGCTCGTCGGGCAGAGCGCGCCCGGGCACGCGGAGGTGCGACCGCAGATGCTGCCCGGCGTCGGCGCGGGGGTATTCGCCGCGATCGTCACGTTGATCGCCGTGTCCCGGCTGACCCGCTCGCCACAACTGCGCTCGGCTCTGGTCGCGGTCGCGGCAGGATGCTGCTTCTCGACCACCGCGGTGCTGGTGGTGATCGCCACATCGGCCCTACCCCACCCGAGCTGGGCATTGCTCGGCATCCCGATCTCCACCGTCCTCGGCGGCCTCCTCACCCAAGAGGCCTACGCCCGAGGCTCCCTGCCCACCGCACTCACCGCCATGACCATCACCGACCCCGTCCTCAGCTACACCGCCGGTCTGACCCTCTTCGCCGTAACCATCCACCCCCACCCCGCCCTGCTTGCCCTGGCCGCCGCCTCGGTGATCACCGGAATCGCCCTACTCGCCAATTCCCCCACCCTGCACGACGAACTGGACGGCTCTCCCGCGAAACCGCCTGTACTCGAGGCTGTTCCGTAGTGCTGGTCGGCGGGCTCTCGATCAGCTTCCGGTCTGCCCCGACGTCCACGGACCGGGTGGTGCCCGGATAGCGCTGAGCACGCCGCATGCCGTACCCGTTATTCCGCATCCGAAGGTGCCGAAGGTGATGTTCTCGACCGGGATGATCAGTAGCGGCACAACTGGCCGACTCCACCAACACCGCCGCGGCCGACGAGACGCCCGGCCGCTGGCGCGAGGCGAATAGTCCATGAGGCGTTGGTTTTCGACGAAAAGACCGGCTGTCCTCGCGTCACAAGCGTTCCGAGTCAGGCGAGAATGGGCTCAGAGAGTCTCGTCGCCAGGACTTGCTCATCCAGCCCCTGTCCACGCCCTGCACCAGCAACAACCAGCCACCCCGATCGTTGCCGAACTGCCCTGCCCGACTTGACGTACGAAGTGTGCTCGTCACGCACGCTGCAACCTACGTCAAGAGGATGGTTCGTACGTCATGTGAGCTCATTGGCCGGCTTCGTGGTTGAGGCATGGTGGCGGCCTTGAGGTTTGCTGAGCGAAGTGGCTTACTTCTTGGACGGGGGGGGGGGGGAATCCCTACTTGCGTTTGGGATTTGTATCCGCATAAGGGTGCAGATCCCGAGAGGTAGTGCGGGTGTTGCGGGTGGTCTCGGGTTCGCGGTCAGGGGGACGCGATGGGGGTGTCGCCGCCGCTGTGTTCGGTCTGCCGTGGGGTCAGGCGGTGCGGGCGGGGGTGTCGTAGTCGGCGTAGAGGGCGAGCATGCCGGCGACTGTGGCGGACCAGGGGAAACGTTCGGCGGCTGCGCGGGCGGCTTGGCGGCGTTGGGGAGGGGGGACGGTGAGGAGGTCGCGGACGCCTGCGGCGAGGCCGTGGGGGGAGCCGTCGGAGACGATGCCGGAGCCGGGGGCGTCGACCAGTTCGCCGGCGGCGCCGGCGGCGGGGACTACGACGGGGGTGCCGCAGGCGAGGGATTCGAGGACGGCCAGGCCGAAAGTTTCCGCGGGGGAAGGGAAAACCGCGATGTCGGCCTCGGCTATGCGGGTGGCCATGGTGGTGCGGTCGGTGAGGTGGCCGTGGAAGGTGACCGGGAGGCCGGCGGCGAGGCGTTCGAGGCGGGGGCGTAGTGGGCCGTCGCCGATGACGGACAGTTCGCAATGTAGGCCGGATTCGACCAGGACGCGCACCGCCTCGATGGCGAGTTCGGCGCGCTTCTCCTTGGACAGTCTGCTCACCAGTACCAGTCGGACAGGTTCGTCTGCGGCCCAGGGGTTTTCGCCTGCGGACTCGATCGGGTGGAAGGTCGTCAGATCGACGCCCAGTGGAACGCGCCGCACGTTGTCCGCACCGATGCGGGCGAACTCCGCCTTCGCGAAACTCGAAGTCACCACGACCTTTTCGGCCCGCACGCAGAGACGGCGGTTGGCCAGGTCGGCGGCCGTCGTCAGGGGGAAGCCCGGTGGAACGCGCGTGCGCAGGATCGCATCGATGCGTTCATGCGAGAACAACACGAGCGGTACCCCCGCTCCCCGCGCCCACGGCGCCAACCACCGCACACTCAACTTGTCACTGCACTCCAGCACATCCGGCCGCAGCCGATCGAGCACCGTCCGCGTCCGCCGCGCCGTCAGCACGTGGTACCCGCCCGCCCCGAACTTAGGGCTGTGCACCGTAATTCGCCGCCCGGACCCGGTCAGCTCATCCCCATCCGCGGGCCCGGGAACCACCAGCACCCGACTGTGTCCCGCCGCCAAATACCCCCGCCCGACCTCGTCCAGGCAGGTCCGCAGTCCACCGGACGCCGGTGTGTAGAAGTTCGCGATCTGCACGATGCGCACTAGCGGACCACCAATCCGGCCGGGTCGGGGCAGGCAATTGTCTGAGCTGGGAGATCCCGAACGATGCTGCGCCAGTTGACTGCTCGCATTCGTCGGTCGCCGTTCCGGCGGGTGCGGGTGGGTGTTCCGCTGCCCACATCGAGGTTTGGGTTGTGTCTGTTGGGTGTTGGGGCTGGTTGTGCGGTCTGGCGGGTGGGGGAGGGTGTTTTGCTGCCCACGTAGAGGTTTGGGTTGTGTCTGTTGGGTGTTGGGGCTGCTTGTGTGGTCTGGCGGGTGGGGGAGGGTGTTTTGCTAATCGCGTTGTGATCTGGGTTGTGTCCGTTGGTAGTTCGAGCCAGTTGGCAGTCCGTCGGGGATGCTGATCTCGAGCGCCGGACCGCAAGGGAGGCGACGTGTGCGCCGTCGAGCAAGCTCGCGCGATGGCAGGCGATCGGCGGCGCGGTCGTGGCGTAGCGGTTGATTGTTCGCATCACTTCACCGCTGATTCGACGAGGTCGGCGTAGGTGGTGGCCTGTGCGCCGGCTTGCAGGGCTGCTTCGATGGCGCGGAGGGTGGCTTCGCGGAGGCCGGGGTGGCGGAGGTCGTCGGGGTGCAGGGCGAGGCGGACGAGGCCGCCGCGGACCGCGTTGCGGCGGGCCAGGGTTTCCAGCATGGCGGCGCCGAAGCGTTCGGACCAGCCGCCGCCGGGGCGGTGCGAGAGGGCGAATCCGCGATGACGGCGACCGGTCCGGAGATCTTTCGCGCCGAAATGGTCGGTGGTGTGGGAGAAGCCTGCCGCGCGCAGTGCGCGTTCCGCGGCGGGCGAGGCCAGCCAGCCCGGCGGGGTGAAACCTGTTGTCGACAGCCCGGATTCGGCCATCACCTGCTGGGCGGCGCGCAACTTCTCGGTCGCCTTGCCGACGTCGAGCGCCGCGAATTCCGCGGCACCGCGCGCCACCGCCCGGCCGAGCGCGCGCCGCGGCCACCCACCCTCGGGTCCGGCCCGATGCGACCACCCGTGCACCATGATCTCGTCTCCACCGGCACGGCGTTCCCGCAGGAAACTCGCATAGTCCGGCTGCCCGGCCAGCGACGCACCCCGCCACGGCCCGGGAATCACCAGCAGTGACACCGGAATCCCGAACCCGTCGGCATCAGCACACCAACGCGCCGTCTCAGCCGCACTCGCCGGTGCGACGTCATGGACGCTCACCACCAACCGCGCACACACGCACCGCAAACTAACACCGCCCCATGACCACCAGCTGAACAGCACGATGCCACCACCCAACGGATAGGCACCGCCCCACCAGAACACCACCCCCGTCCCCGCTTCAGTTCCGGCCGGCGCCCTGCCAGCCAGGTCAGCCCCGCCCACACCCGCCAGTCAAGCGAGCGGGAGGCCGCCGGACCCTGCTCGCGATTGGGTGCTGTCATGTCCCGTCCGATGTGTGGCTATTCGCCGGACGGGACATCACCGGGGCCCTGCGTGCGATGGGGCGCCGTCATGTCCCGTTCGGTGCATGACTGTTCGTCGGGCGGGACGTCGCCGGGGCTCTGCGTGCGATTGGGTGTTGTCATGTCCCGTTTGGTGTGTGGCTGTTCGTCGGGTGGAATGTCGCCGGGGTCCTGCGTGCGATTGGGTGCTGTCATGTCCCGTCCGATGTGTGGGCCATTCGTCGGGCGGGACGCCACCGCGCCCTACTCGTGATCGCTGCCGTCATGTTCCGTGGTGCGCGGCAGGGCTGGCTGTTGGGCGGCCCAGTGCTTGTGCTGGGTGGAGCGCGGGCTCATGATTAGGCGGCGGGCGATGTTTGCGCTGGCGTGGTGCCGCCAACCTCACTGCCACAACGCGATTCGGTGGTAAGAATCGGCTCGAGCAACCCGACTCACGGCAGCGCGTTTCAACCTGAGTGCCATCGAGCGAGACAGCACGGCGAGTTCACTTGCGATTGGTCACGATTACGCCCCGTTAGGTGTGAGGCCGTTCGCCGGACGGGACGTCACCGGGGCTTCATTCGCGGTTGGTCACGATTACGCCCCGTTCGGTGTGTGGCTATTCGCCGGGCGGGACGTCACCGCGTCTTCATTTGCGATTCGCCACCGCCACGTCCCGTTCGGTGTCACTGCTCATCGGGTGGGACGTCACTGCGTGCTCGCGATTCGGCGGGGTCGTGGCTCGTTCGGCGAAGTCCGGCGGGAGCATGATGTTGCGCCATTTTTCGTGGGGCGGTCAGGTTCCGTCGGGGCTGGTCAGGGTTGGAGCAGGCCGATCTGGTTGCCGTCGGGGTCGGTTATGGTGGCGATCAGTTTGCCGTTGCCTACGTCGGTGGGGGGTTGGGTGATGGTGGCGCCCGCGGCTACGAGGGTGGTGAGGTGGGTGTGGAGGTCGGTGACGTGCCAGTAGCCGATGGGGGCGGTCATGCCTTTCCCGGTGTGGCCGTTGGGGTCCAGGGCGATGTCTTGGCCGGCGATCCGGTAGCCGACGTAGTGCGGGGTGTCGATGGTGGGTTCGGCGTGAAGGAGGGCGTTGAACAGGGTTTTCGCCTTGACGAGGTCGGTGACGGGGTAGACGATGGTGTGCAGTCCAGCGGTCATGATGTGCTCCTTGTCGGCTCGATCCGGTGTGGCCCGGTTCGTTTGCTTGACCGGAGCTATCGAAGGAATGTGACAGATGGACGCGAATTTTCTGGCCGCGCGGTTCGAGGAGCAGCGGGCGCACCTGCACGGGGTGGCGTATCGGATCCTCGGTACCGGCGCGGAAGCCGACGACGCGGTTCAGGAGGCCTGGCTGCGCCTGAGCCGTTCGGATGCCGACGAGATCGATAATCTCGGCGGCTGGCTCACCACGGTGGTGGCGCGGGTGTGTTTGAACATGCTGCAGTCGCGCAAAACCCGCCGTGAGGAGCCGCTGGACGACCACGAACCGGCCGAACTCGTCACCGGCCCGGAACACGAAGCGGTGCTGGGCGATTCGATCGGCCTGGCGCTGCTGGTGGTGCTCGACACGCTCACCCCGGCCGAGCGGCTCGCGTTCGTGCTGCACGACATGTTCGCGGTGCCGTTCGACGAGATCGCCCCGATCGTCGGCAAAACGTCCGCCGCCGCACGGCAATTGGCGAGCCGGGCCCGCCGCCGGGTACAGGGCGCGCGAGCCGGCGCCGACCGAGATCGGCAGCGCGAAGTCGTCGAGGCGTTCCTCGCCGCCTCCCGCGGCGGCGACTTCGGCGCGCTGCTGACCCTGCTCGACCCGGAGGTGGTGCTCCGCGTGGATGCCGCCGCCATCGCCACCGGCGCGATCGGCGCCCTCGGCGCGGACGCGGTCGCCCAGACCTTCTCCGGTCGCGCGCAAGCCGCGCGGCTCGCGTTCATCGACGGTCGCGCGGGCGCGGTCTGGTCGGTGGGCGGCACACCCCGGGTGGTCTTCGAGTTCACCGTGTCCAACGGCCGGATCGTCGCCATCGACCTCCTCGCCGACACCGACACCCTCGATCAGCTGGAACTGGAGATCCGAAGTCGGCAGAACTGACGACACCTCGTCACATTTCTGCCGACCAGCCGGTCAAGGGAGGTGACGGCGCACGGGATCGCGCCCTGGGATCAGCTAGGAGCAGGAAAGATGGGCAACGCACGATCGATCGGATATTGGGCCACTACCGGGGCGGTGGTTTTCGTGCTGGCGACCGGGGGTGTCGCCGATTTGATCCAGCGCGGGGGTACCGCGGACGGCATGGTGGAGCTGGGGTACCCGACGTATGTCATGGGCATTCTAGGGTTTTGGAAGGTGCTGGGCGCCACGGCGATTGCCGTTCCGCGGTTTCCGCTGGTGAAGGAATGGGCGTATGCGGGAGCGTTTTTCGATCTGACGGGTGGGCTGGTTTCGCACGTCGCGCATGGATCAGGGGTGAATCACCTGTTCTATACCGGGTTTTTCGCGTTGTGCGTGGTGGTTTCATGGGCGCTGCGCCCGGCCGGCCGCAAGCTCGCGGTGCCGGTGTTCCGCGATTACGGCCGCGCACCGGAGTTCGAGAAATCGCCGAACCCGAGGGCGTCGGCGACGGTGTGAAAAGCCGGAGAATGGCCCGCGTTCCAGCGAACGACGGGCCATTCGTTTTGGCTATGGACATTGCGAAGTATCAGGAGCTCCAACAGGATTCACCTGGTGTCCGAGGCGGGGCGGCGTATGATCGGGCCAGTGCGAGCGCCCGGGGGAAGAATGAACGAGCCGGTGACCGCGGACTGGGAACAGTTCGTTCGAGCACTGGCGCAATGTCTGTCCGAGCTACCTTCGCGGGCCACGTTGATCATCGCGGCACCCGGCAATCGGTACGTCCAGTTCATGCAGTACGACATCAAATTGTCCGCGGAACTGGCCGGTGATCATTATCTGACCGAGCCCATTCCCGATGCCGCAGCGCAGGAGTTGCGCGATCTCGGCTGGAATGAGCCGATGCTGCGCCGCGAGGTGGACAACTGGACCAGGACGATGTTCTGGCCGATCTCCCCGCGCAGCCTGATCGAGTTCGCCCGCTCGGTCGCGATCGGATTCCGGGACGCGCTCGGTGTCGCCACGCCGGTGGAATTGCGGGCAATGGGCTGGACCGAGGCGTCCGGTGATTTGGATCTCACCGTGCTCGGATCGATGGCCAGGCGCGGTTGGAATTGACGCCGCCGCGACGGCGATAACCGCCGCCGAGGTAGGCGTGGCGAAACTCGCACGACATGGGCACTATCCTGAGTGGCATGGCAGCAGGTAAGCCCACCAAGGAAGCGAAGGCCGCGGCGAAAGCGGCCCGCAAGCAGCAGTCGAAAGAGCGCAGGCAGCAGCTCTGGCAGGCGTTCCAGATGCAGCGCAAGGAAGACAAGCTGCTGCTGCCGTTGATGATCGGCGCCTTGCTCGGCATCACCGCCGTCTTCCTGGTCATCGGCCTGATCTTCGGTCTGACCTGGTTCCTCGTCCCGCTCGGCGTGGTACTCGGCGCGCTGGCCGCGTTCATCATCTTCGGCCGGCGGGTGCAGAAGAGCGTTTACGGCAAGGCCGAGGGCCAGGCCGGCGCCGCGGCCTGGGTGCTGGACAACCTGCAGGGCAAGTGGCGGGTGTCCAACGGCATCGCCGCGACCACCCAGCTCGACGCGGTGCATCGGGTGATCGGCCTGCCCGGCGTCGTGCTGGTCGCCGAAGGCTCACCGCAGCGGGTGAAATCGCTGCTCGCGCAGGAGAAGAAGCGCACCGCCCGGCTCATCGGCGACACCCCGATCTACGACGTCGTCATCGGCAACGACGAAGGCCAGGTGCCGTTGAAGGAGTTGCAGCGTTACCTGACCAAGCTGCCGCGCAACATCGACGCCAAGCGCATGGACCTGATCGAAGGGCGGCTGACCGCCCTCAGCTCGCGCACCGGCCCGGCGCTGCCCAAGGGCCCGATGCCCGCGGGCGCCAAGATGCGCGGCGTGCAGCGCACCATTCGCCGGCGCTGAGTCAGACCTTCCCGAAAGGCCCGTGTCCGTGGGACGCGGGCCTTTCGCGTGTCCATTCCAGCGTAGGTCTGACCCTGGCGTCACCGGTCGGCAGGAGGAATCGGACAGCCGCACACCTTCTGGCAAACGCACGCGTGTCAGTGCGGCAAGTCGCCGTGCTGGAGATCAGACGTTTTGCGGTTGCGGGGGAGACTTCAAGATCAGGGGGAATTGGTGCGGTTCGCTACTCGGCGGATACCTGCACCAGTTCCCGGTGATCATGCTTTGACGAGCCAGAGGATGCGGTCGTAGGCGAGGGCGTGGTAGACGACCAGGACGATGGCGGAGATGAGTGCCCACTTGGGGAGGCTTGCCGCCCAGAGTGCGGCGGCACCGCCACCGAGGACCGCGAGTTCGACGACCAACCGAACCGGTCCAGGCACCGAAACCGGCGCTTCCCCGCTGCGACTCGGATCGCCCGGCACCGCGAACGTCCCCCACACGGCCGCCGCGACCAGCGGTAACAGTACTACCAGGAGAAACTTCCACGGCGAATCGAAGGCTCGCCAGCCATAGACACCGAAGGAAGCGATAGCGACGAGCTCGAGCAGAAACCGGATCGCGAGCATGGCCGGATTGAGTGACACCGCCGGAGCGTAACCGGCTGAGTCGGGCAGTGTTCGCCGTCAGACGCTTTCCCGCGGTTCGCGCATGGGTTCGGCCAGGTGCCGTCGGGCCGGCGTGCGAGGGTGCGGCCGAAATCCGTGACACGCGGCCGCCCGGAGTCAGCGTGCGTGCTGGAGTCAGCGGGAGTGGACGAGCGCCGTTCCGGTCGCTCGGTCGTGCATCCCGCGCCCATCGGAATCGGTGAACAGCGCGGGCACGACGAACACCAGCAGCGCCTGCCGGGCGAGCGCGCGGACGAAACCGACGGTCACCGGCGCATCGATCCGGACCGTCCGCAACCGCAGGAAGTACTGCCCGGGCGTGAACCCGAACAACGTCACCGCCGCCACCCCGATCACGAACCAGATCAGCAACGTCAGACTCGACGCCGACCCGCCGCGCATGATCAGCGCCGCGATGCCGAGCGCGATCAACCAGTCCACGAACAGCGCGGCGATCCGCCGGGCCATCCCGGACAACGATCCCGCACCGGACTTCGGCAGCCCCAGCTGTTCGCCGGGGAACTCGGAGGTTGCCGGATCGCCCGCACCCTCCGAAGGGCCGGAGAGCCACGATCCCGTCATGCGTGCCATGCCTCCCACAATATGCGGCACCGACCGGCCGCCCGGCACCGCATAAGGGGAGTTCACGTCAGCGCACAGTGGTACGGATGGCAGGATTAGCATGCTGTTCGAGCCCGGGTGGGCCTAGTCACCCGGCCAGCCGTACGTGTAACACTGGCGAAACACAGACTTGACTGCCGGGAAACACCGCGTCCATACCGTCTGGACGCGACGAACCCATGCAATCGACACTCGCTGGGAACCGATCCGTAAGGAGAACAAGTGACGTTCAGCACGGCCGACGAGGTCATCAAATTCCTCGCTGACGAAGAGGTCGAATATGTCGACATCCGCTTCAGCGACCTTCCCGGCGTTCAGCAGCACTTCTCGATCCCGGCGAAGGCCTTCACGACCGACCTCGCAGAGGAAGGGCTAGCGTTCGACGGCTCCTCCGTCCGTGGCTTCCAGTCGATCGACGAGTCGGACATGCTCCTGCTGCCCGACTTCAGCACCGCGCGCCTGGACCCGTTCCGCGCCGCCAAGACGCTGAACCTCAACTTCTTCGTGCACGACCCGTTCACCCGCGAGGCCTACAGCCGCGACCCGCGCAACATCGCGCGCAAGGCCGAGGAGTACCTGCGCTCGACCGGCATCGCCGACACCGCGTACTTCGGCGCCGAGGCGGAGTTCTACATCTTCGACTCGATCAGCTACCAGTCGAAGATGAACGGCGCCTTCTACGAGATCGATTCGGTCTCGGGCTCCTGGAACACCGGTTCGCGGACGAACCCGGACGGCACCCCGAACCTCGGCTACAAGGTTCGCAACAAGGGTGGTTACTTCCCGGTCGCCCCGTACGACCACTACGTCGACCTGCGCGACAAGATCTCGACCAACCTGCAGAACGCGGGCTTCGAGCTCGAGCGCGGCCACCACGAGGTCGGCACCGCCGGTCAGGCCGAGATCAACTACAAGTTCGGCACGCTGCTCGGCGCGGCCGACGACCTGCAGCTGTTCAAGTACATCGTGAAGAACACCGCGTGGCAGGAAGGCAAGTCCGTCACGTTCATGCCGAAGCCGCTCTTCGGTGACAACGGCTCGGGCATGCACGTGCACCAGTCGCTGTGGAAGGACGGCAAGCCGCTGTTCCACGACGAGGCCGGCTACGGTGGCCTGTCGGATCTGGCCCGGCACTACATCGGCGGCATCCTGCACCACGCGCCGTCGCTGCTCGCGTTCACCAACCCGACGGTGAACTCCTACCACCGCCTGGTTCCGGGCTACGAGGCGCCGATCAACCTGGTGTACTCGCAGCGCAACCGGTCCGCGGCCGTGCGTATCCCGGTGACCGGGAACAACCCGAAGGCCAAGCGCATCGAGTTCCGCGCGCCGGACTCCTCGGGCAACCCGTACCTGGCCTTCGCCGCCATGATGATGGCCGGCCTGGACGGCATCAAGAACAAGATCGAGCCGCTGGCCCCGGTCGACAAGGACCTCTACGAGCTCCCGCCGGAGGAGGCCAAGAACATCCCGCAGGCCCCCACCAGCCTGGCCACGGTCATCGATCGCCTCGAGCAGGATCACGACTACCTGACCGAAGGCAACGTCTTCACCGACGACCTGATCGAGACCTGGATCAGCATCAAGCGCGAGCAGGAGATCGCCCCGGTCAACCTGCGCCCGCACCCCTACGAGTTCGAGCTGTACTACGACGTGTAAGTCGTTCGTACACCGAGTCGTTCGGCAACGGCCCATCCGCATCCGCGGGTGGGCCGTTGCCCGTTGCGGGGCGGTCAGTCGCGAAACTGCCACTACAGCAACTTCGTTTCGCAAGGCCTCGGGAGCGGATGCGCGGCAACTCGGCGATTGCGTAACTTCTCGACAAGACGATGACTTTCAGGCCCCGGTTGTCCGTCCTACACCGGGATAACGGACTACGCTCGTGGTTGTGACTGTGAACGCGTCAGAGGAAGGTCGATGCGAATTCTGCCGCGAGCAGTCAGGCGTGGCCCGTCGTGCTGAGATTGATGCTCACCTGGGTTCCACGAGTCGGATAACCCAGGTACATGGAATAACGGTATTTCCCTCGGTCTCCCCACTAGCACCCGGTCACCTTCTGTTAGCACCTGTTCGTCATGTCCGATCTACCAAAGAGTGCGTGCCAGCCGAAGTTCGGGCAGTATCGGCGGCCCTTGATTGGACGAGGAGCCTGCTCGCAGATCGCGACGCTATCGTCTCCTTCGAGCATGGGGTCGGCGCAACGAGCTCAGCTGGATGTGGAATCGTTCATGCACATATTCACGTACTTCCGTTGCCCTCGGAAGTGCGCGTCAGAACACTCCGCCGATTGATGGCTTCCTTGACCCTACTGGCTCGAGGTACCCGCGAAGAGGTATGCGCAGCGTTACGGCCGGGACAGTCTTACCTAATGTTCGGCGAGGTTGACGACCAGGTCGCGTTCGATGGCGAGAACGTTTCCAGTCAGCTAGTGCGGAAGATTGCATGCGAGCACCTCGGTCAATCTTGGGATTGGCGCCTTTTCGATCGTTGGGCTCAGTTTGATGAGTCCTTGCGTATCTTGAACGTTGGGATCCATAGTGTTTGATGCGCCAAGACTTCACGATCACTCGCTCAACGAGGCAGATCGCGCGGTTCTGGTGGCCTGCGCGCGCGATCGGAGGCAGAACTGTATTCACGTAAAACCGCTCGGTCGCTTCGGATACACACAGGCGCGACTCTTCGATGCTCGATTCGACTCGGATGGAATCGGCGCGCCGTACGTTATCAAAATTGACTCATCAGCAAATATCGAGCGAGAGTTCGATGCCTTGACCAGTGCGGCGAGGTATTTCCATGACGCCCTTGCGTTTTATAGCGCGCCAGAGCCGGAGAACGGAAAAGCGGCCATAATATACCGCCTCTTCGCGCGATCGGACGGAAATATCAAAGAGCTGCGGGAAGAGTATGTTCATAAGGACACGAACGATGATGACCTCTGTCGGTCGGTGGAAATGCTGTACTCGGCGTTTACTGCCGCTCACCGACCGAAGCTGTGTAGGAAAAAGTTGAAAGTAGAATATATCAGATATCTGCGAGAAAACCGGCCCGACAGAATCAAGGATTCACTGTCGCCAGACGATCGTACCATCGACTTCTTGGGCGCGGAGTATCGCAATCCAATCTTAATGCTTCAGGAGATATTGGAGCGCGAGGTGAATATCGCCTCAGGTTTTGTACACGGAGATCTCCATCCAAACAATGTTGTTCTCCAAGACGGTAGAACGCCTTCTCTGATAGATTTCGCCTGGGCGCATGACGGTGATATCTTTGCCGACTTTGTACTTATGGAATGTTCGGTCAGGTTTCTTCTGTTCCCGCATCATGTAAATTGGTCTCAGAATCGTTGGGTCGCGCAAAAATTAGCTCAAGAAGATGGCTGTCAAGAAGTTCTTGGGCGGTACGAATCGGACCGTTCTTTGATTCACGGGGAACGGTATCGGCGAATGGCGCGTGTCGTTGCGGTGATACGGTCTGCGGCAAAGAAACATGCGGGCGAATTGTATGACTTCAACAATTACCTAGCGGCGCAGTATGTGATGCTTTATGGCCTCTCTAAATTGGATGTATATCCTTTCTTTCAGGTACTTGATGCATTAGCGATTGTCGGTGAAGAGTTAGCGGGCGGAGGATGAATGTCTGAAACTATAGGTGATTGGGGGGAGAAGCGGCTTGTCGCTGAGCTCGGCAGGATTATAGGACAAGGCGCCGATGCTATAGTGGGAATCGGCGACGACGCTGCAGTGGTTGATTTCCCGCACCCGAATGCGCTGGTAGTTTCAACGGATCGGGTACCTGGTGACTTGCTGGCTTGGCGGCTGGAATTGATAAGTCCATATGAACTAGGTCGTTATCTTGTCGAAGTTAATGTCAGTGACATTATCGCGATGGGTGCAACTCCACATGCCTTCCTTCTCAATCTTGGTTTTCCTGCTGCGTACCCTGTCGAAGACTTTTTCGATCTGATACGCGGCGCAGCAGAGAGGGCTACTGAACTTGGCGCGCCAATCGTGGGTGGTGATACGAAGTCTGCGGCTTCGCCGGAGCTTGTCGGTGTAGCGATTGGTTATGTGAAGCGATCCCGAATGGTAACGCGCAGAGGAGCCATGCCGGGCGACGTACTTGCCGTGTCGGGCCCGGTTGGCGGTTTTGGTGCGGCAATTACGTATTACTACCGCCGCGATCGGGATTTAAAATTAGATGAAACAACCGAAGTGGAGCTTCGACGATGCCTCACTCGGCCGGTGGCCCGTGTAGATCTGGCCGCACTCTTATTTGACTCGTGCACGGCATGTATCGATATCACCGATGGTCTCGCCGAGTCTATCCGTGAACTTGAGCGAGCGGCATCTTGCGAGTTTGAAATTGACTTAGCGTTGATTCCGTTACATCCGGCTGTTCAGATGGTAGCCGACCTTCTTGCGATTGATCCATACGAGATCGCACTCGGTATCGGTCTGGATCTTGAACTATTATGTACCGTTCGGGCGGATTTTCCGCTTTTGCCGGGTATGACTTCGATTGGACATGCTCACGAATCTCGCGGTTTGGGGAGTCAGGTAAAATCCGGTAATGAACTATCGCCACTGACATCCCTCGGTTTTCAGCATTTCTCCGCCGACGCGGCTACTTTTATTGCGGGGAGTTCGTGAATATTCGTACGTCACGACTGCGGATATAGCTGTAGCAGCTCGTTTATTTGGCGGGCGATTTCATATCGGCTAGTGCCGACCTTGATTCGCTCATTTTTCAGTGCGAGATCTATCAGCTGACGTTGGTCGCTCGTTATGCTTAAATCTCTGCTCAAGCTCATACTTAGGGCTACGAGTGCTTGATACTGTTCGAAAGCCGAACGTGAGTTGTTGACCGTATGAGCAAGTCTTGATATATCTGCCAGCGATGGATTCGCCTGCATCAAGGCGATCGCCACGATACGGTTACCATCACTATCTTGGTCGAATATGTTTCGCACGGTCTGCCGGTCAAAGTTAATTATGCTCGAAAGATGGCGAGCGCTGCTAACGACTTCTTCCATTCTTCTGGTGCGTTCGCGACTGGGATCTTCGGTCTCGCGCAACCGTTCATAATCGGCTGCCGAGGATGCGACAGCTCCAAGAAGTTCAGCCGCTTCCCGCCTTAGTTCTGACGCACGCTCTGATTCGCCGTAAACCTCAGCGCGATCGGCTTCGTCGAGAAGCTCAATTGCTCGATCGGCTGCAGTTAGGGCTCGGCCGAGATACAGACGAGTGAATAACCACCCGCCGATGAAGCCTGCGATCGCAGAAAATACTATCAATGCGCCGCCAAACGAAGCGCTTCCGTCCATGCCGCCCAGAGAGGGCGCGACTGCGGTAAACAGATGCTGGCCGCCATCGGCGATGGTCCCTAACTGTGTCAGCGTGGCGCCGACGATTATCTTCGTCAGCCAGTCAGATATTTGCTCCAGGTTGGTGTTCCCGGCAAACCTGGGTGCCCTGCCACTCTCTGCGGTCGTTATATTGTCACCGTCACGGCTGAAAGTAAGTGCCCGCGGTATGCCGAAAAGGAATCCGAGAAGACCTCCCGCCAGCAGGCTGGCAAGTGCGTATCCGAGTGCGGATCCGATAACTTGTAATGGGTTCGGAGTGTTATAAGCGAAGAGCCCAATTGCAAGCATCAGCACTGATCCCCCGAGGGCTGCAGGCGCTATGCTCAGCCGAGAACGAGTGTGTCGGACGCGAGTGGAAGGTAAACGTTGCGTCCTTTTAGGACTCATCAAAATGCACCTCGACGGTCGCGATTCTGCACTTGATCTACGGTTGTGTAGAAACGATCTGCGACGGCAAGCAGTTTACCGCAACCATTGTGGCGACGGGGTGCTTTGGCCACTGCGAGATTCATGATGAAGGAGGCTGTCAGTCTAGGCGAGCTTGAGAGGGGCAGTGGTCCTGGTGGTGCGACAGATCAGGTCACGGCCGAAGTGGGTCGGAGATCGGGCACGAAGTACAGAGCGAATCTCGCTGACTGCCCTCTGAGTTCCGGTGAGTGGGGTGGATGGGCGCGAACGCCCCTACCTGACTGAAACGGGTTCTAGTGTCCGGCGTCATGAAGAGTTCGTTAATTTCATTGATAACTGCGGCTTTGGCGATATTCGCCGTGACGATGACTACCGCTCCACCACTCGCGACCGCGCAGCCGGAGGCCGAACTGGCGGTGGCGAGCGGGAAGATCGATCTGCAAGGGGCGGTGAATACCCGGGACATCGGCGGGTACCGGACCTACGACGGGGAGAAGACGAAGTCGGGCAAGGCGATTCGGTCGGACTCGCTGGAGAAACTGACCGACGCGGACGTGCAGAAGCTGGCGGGGCTGAAGGTGCAGACCGTCATCGATCTGCGCACGCCGGGGGGGGTGCAGTTCGCCGGCGCGGACAAGCCGATCCCGGGTGCGCAGGCGGTATCGCGGCCGATCGACGACACGGGACTGTTCCAGCAGATGCTGGCGGTGATCCAGACCCGCGACCCGCAGAAGCAGGAGGCGGCGCTCGGCAACGGCAAGGCCGAGCAGATCATGCTGAACATGTACACGACGTTCATCAGCCGCCCGGAGTCGCGCGCCGCGTTCGGGCAGACGCTGAAGGATCTTGCCAACACCGACAAGGCGACGCTGTACCACTGCACCGCGGGCAAGGACCGCACCGGCTGGACGACCTACGTGCTGCTGCGCGCGGTCGGCGTGCCGGAAGGCACTGCGCGGCAGGACTATCTGCTGTCCAACCAGTACCGTGCCGCGGCGGACGCGGCGCTGCGCCAGCAGGTGAAGCAGGCGGGCTTGATGCAGAACCCGGACCTGCTGATCCCGTTGCAGGAGGTCCGCCCCGAGTACCTCGACGCCGCGGTGAACAAGCTGGAGCAGGACTACGGCGATCTCGGCAAGTTCCTCACCAAGGGACTCGGCTTGGACGCGGGCACGATTCTCAAGCTGCGTAAGAACCTGGTCACGTAGCCGCTCGAAGACGTTCGGGCCCAACCGCTTACCCGCGGGTGGGCCCGATGTCGTCGCCACTGTCGTGCCCGGTCGCGGCGATCATCGACCCTATCCCCGCCTTCTGGGTTCCCGCTCCAGGACTCGCGGCGCAAACACCCGCGCGGATGTCAGAACCCTTGCGGCCGTAGCAGGCTCGCTACTTCTTTGCCTGCCCGCGCAGTGCGGCGGCCAGCTGGTCGGGCATCGATTCGTGCCGGGTGTAGGCACGGGTGAAATCGCCGGTCCCGTGCGACAGCGAACGCAGATCGATGGCATATCGGCTGAGTTCGAGTTCCGGTACCTCGGCATGGATTCGGGTCCGCCCGACCCCGTGCGGCTCGGTGCCGAGAACCCGCCCGCGACGGCTGGAGAGGTCGCTCAGCACCGGTCCGACGTAGTCGTCGGACACCACCACCCAGACCTCGGCGATCGGCTCCAGCAGCGAAACACCGGCGCCGGCCGCCGCTTCCCGCAACGCGAGCGCACCCGCGGTCTGGAACGCGGCATCGGAGGAGTCGACCGAATGCGCCTTGCCGTCGAACAGCGTCACCCGCACATCCACCAGCGGATAGCCGGCGGCGACCCCGCGCGTCGCCTGCGCGCGCACCCCCTTTTCCACCGACGGAATGAACTGGCGCGGAACGACTCCGCCGACCACCCGGTCCACGAACTCGATCCCGGAACCTCCGGGCAACGGCTCGACCTCGATCTCGCACACCGCGTACTGCCCGTGCCCGCCGGACTGCTTCACATGCCTGCCGCGACCGTTCGCCTTGCCCGCGAACGTTTCTCGTAACGCGACCTGATACTCGACCACATCCACCTGCACCCCGAACCTGGTCCGCAACCGCTCCAGCGCGACGTCACGATGCGCCTCGCCGAGACACCACAGCACCAGCTGATGGGTGTGCGCGTTGTGCTCGAGCCGCACGGCCGGGTCCTCGGCCGCCAGCCGGGCCAGGCTCTGCGAGAGCTTGTCCTCGTCGGCCTTGCTGTGCGCGGTGATCGCTATGGGCAGCAACGGATCCGGCATCTGCCACGGCTCGATCAGCAGCGGCTTGTCGGTGCCGGAGAGGGTGTCGCCGGTTTCCGCGCGATTGAGCTTGGTGACGTAGGCGATGTCGCCGGCGATGGCCTGGCCGAGCGGGCGCTGCCCCTTGCCGAACGGCGAGGAGACCGCGCCGACGCGCTCGTCCACATCGTGGCTCTCGTGGCCGCGTTCCTCCAGTCCGTGCCCGCAGACGTGCACCGTGTCGTCGGGGCGCAGGGTGCCGGAGAACACCCGCACCAGCGACACCCGGCCGACGTACGGATCGGACGCGGTGCGGATCACTTCCGCGGCGAGCGCGCCGTCCGGATCGCAGTCGAGGGTGCGCCGGGTGTTGCCGCCCGCGGCGGTGACGGCGGAGACGAGGTGCTCCGACGGCGTCGGAAAACCGCCGGTGATCAGGTCGAGCAGCTCGACGGTGCCCAAGCCTTGCTTCGCGCCCTCGGGCGCGGGCGCACCGAACAGGACCGGATGGAAACTACCCCTGGCCACGGCCCGTTCGAGATCGGTGACGAGGGTGGCGAGGTCGATCTCTTCGCCGCCGAGATAGCGCTCCATCAGGGTCTCGTCTTCGGATTCGGCGATGATGCCCTCGATGAGCCGGTTGCGCGCCTCGTCCAGCGTCGGCTGCTGCTCGGCGCTCGGCGTGGTCTCCACCCGCTGCCCGGAGGAGTAGTCGACCACGCAGTTCGGCAACAGCTCGATCAGCCCGGTGACCGGGCGATGGCCGTCCGCGCTCTTCGGTCCGTACACCGGAAGATGCAGCGGCAGAATGTTTTCCGACGCGCCGCCGCCGAGCACGGTGCGGCAGGTCTCGGTCATCTCCTCGAAGTCGGCCCGCGCGGTGTCCAGATGGGAGAGCACGATCGCCCGCGGCATACCGACCGCCGCGCACTCCTCCCACAGCGCCCTGGTCGCGCCGCTGACGCCCTCCGCGCCCTCGGCCGCCGAGATGACGAACAGCGCCGCGTCCGCCGCCCGCAGGCCGGCCCGCAGTTCGCCGACGAAGTCCGCGTAACCGGGCGTGTCCAGCAGATTGATCTTCATCCCCGACCAGGCCAGCGGAACCACGGACAACTGCACGGATCTGTGCTGCCGATGTTCGATCTCGTCGTAGTCCGAGAGCGAGGTTCCGTCCTCGACCCGCCCCGCCCGATTCACCGTCCCCGTGGTCAGCGCCATCGCCTCGACCAGCGTCGTCTTCCCCGACCCGCTGTGCCCGACCAGCACCACATTTCGAATCTGTTCCGGCCGCTCGGCCGCAAACACTCTGCCGTTGCCCCCTACGGTCCCACTCGACTTCTCCACTGTGCGTCTCGCTTCCTCGCGCCCCGACACCTGCGGTCCTTCGAGCTTCCCACCGGCGGTCGCCGCGCGTGCCCGGATCGGGAGATCCGATATGACGGACTGCGCGGTCCGTACCTGGTCAGCCGATCGCGACCACGGCCTCCACCTCGATGAGGAACTCCGGGCGAAACAGCCCGGCCACCTGGATGAGCGAGCTGGCAGGGTTGGGCAGGTCGCCGAGGACAGGGCGGAGGAACTCGTCGCGGACGTCGCGGATTTCTTGCAGTTTGCTGGTGTCGGTGACGAACCAGGTGAACTTGACCAGGCCGGTCCAGTCGGTGCCGAGGGCGTGCAGGATGTTCTGCAGGTTGGTCAGCGCCTGCCTGGTCTGCGCGGCCATGTCGTTCTCGCCGACCAGGTTGCCGTCCGCGTCCACCGCGATCTGGCCGGACACGTAGGCGAGGCCGTTGGAGGTGGTGATCGCGTGGGCGTAACCGAAGCCGGGGGCGACGCCGGGGATGTCGGTGAGCCGTTCGTTGATCTTCGCCATGCGCACAGCGTAGACGGCCTGGCCGGGGCCCGGGGGGAGTCTGAATCTTGCAGTCCTGCTATGAATTACGTGCATCCGGAGAACGCTCGAACTCGACCGCGCGGATGCGAGCCGGAGGGTTCGAGACATGCCGACCCCCGGTTGGGGGCTTGACCGGCGGGTGCCCGCGGGGTGAGAGTGCGGCATGGTTGTCACACAGGACGTGCCGCGCGCGACGCTGCGCAAAGTCACGCTTCGCCTGGTGCCGTTTCTCGGGCTGCTCTATTTCGTCAATTACCTCGACCGGGTCAATATCGGGTTCGCCGGGCCCAGCGGGATGAAGGCCGATCTAGGACTCACCGAGACGGCGTTCGGGTTCGCCTCCGGGATCTTCTTCCTCGGTTACCTGGTGCTCGAGGTGCCGAGCAATCTGGCGTTGCACAAGTTCGGGGCGCGCCGCTGGATCGCCCGGATCCTGGCGAGTTGGGGCGTGATCGCGACCGGCATGGCGTTCGTGCCCAACGAAACCGTCCTGTACATCCTGCGATTCGCGCTCGGTGTGGCGGAGGCGGGATTCTTCCCCGGCATCCTGCTGTACCTGACGTATTGGTTCCCGCAGAAGCAGCGGGCGAAGTTCGTCGCGCTGTTCATGGTCGCCGTGCCGATCTCCACCGCACTCGGTTCGACCATGTCCAGCTTGATCATTCAGTACGGGCACGGTGTATTCGGGCTCAGCGGCTGGCGATTCATGTTCCTCGTCGAGGGCGTGCCCGCGCTGCTGCTGGCCGTGGTCACCTGGTTCTTCCTCACCGATAGTCCCGCCCAGGCGAAGTGGCTCACCAGCGACGAACGGCGGTGGCTCAGTACCGAACTCGCCGCCGAGCAGGCCGCGGTGGAGCAGGCGGAGCAGTGGACGTTGCGCAAGGCGCTCACCGATACCCGGATCATCGGGCTCGCCCTCGTCTACGGCGGAATCGTGTACGGGCTCTACGCGTTGGGCTTCTTCCTGCCGACGATCATCAACGGATTCCAGCAGCAGTACGGCACGCACTATTCGGTGGTGCAGCGCGGTCTGATCAACGCGGTGCCCTACGTCATCGGCGCCGTCGTGATGGTCTGGTGGAGCAGGCACGGCGACCGGACCGGTGAACGTCCTTGGCACGTAGCGCTTCCGGCGCTGCTCGGCGGACTCGCCATCCCGGTCGCCCTTTATCTCGGCAATCCGATCGCCGCCATGACCGCCGTAACCGTCTGTGCCGTCGGCGTTCTGGCCGCCCTGCCCACCTTCTGGGCTCTGCCCAGCGCCTTCCTCACCGGCGCCGCCGCGGCGGGCGGCATCGCCCTGATCAACTCGATCGGCAACATCAGCGGCTTCGCCGCCCCGTACATCACCGGCGGACTGAAGGATTGGACCGGAACCCAGCGCGCCGGCCTCTGGGTCGTCGGTTTCGCCATGATCGGCTCCGCCATCGGCGCCCTGGTGCTGTGGAGGCGGACCGCCGTTGCCACACCGGAGGATTCGGTCTCGCTGAACAAACGGGAGTAAAGGTCTGACCGAGTCAGGTGCAGCCGAGGAGGATTCGCCTGGGAGGCTTTCGCCGACGTGGCTCTGATGGCGTACGCCGGATCACCCGCGGGGAGATCCGGCGTACGCACCGTGTTCAGTTGCCGAAGCGGGCCAGGACGGACGAGGCTTCCTGGGAGGCTGCGCCGCCCTCGGCGAGATGGGCCATGGCGGGGGCGATTTCGCGGCCGTGGTGGGCCATGGCCTGGCTGTACAGGCGGCCGGCGCGGTAGGACGAGCGGACCAGGGGGCCGGCCATGACGCCGGCGAAACCGATCTCCTCGGCCATCTTCGAGTGGTCGACGAATTCCTGCGGCTTGACCCAGCGGTCGACCGGGTGGTGCCGGGGGGAGGGGCGCAGGTACTGGGTGATGGTGAGGATGTCGCAGCCTGCCTCGTGCAGGTCGCGCATCGCCTGGGTGACCTCTTCCGGGGTCTCGCCCATGCCGAGGATCAGGTTGGACTTGGTGACCAGGCCGGCCTCGCGGGCCGCGGTGAGCACCGAGAGGGAGCGCTCGTAGCGGAAGGCGGGGCGGATGCGCTTGAAGATGCGCGGCACCGTTTCCAGGTTGTGCGCCAGCACCTCCGGGCGTGCGGAGAAGACCTCGGCCAGCTGATCGGGGACGGCGTTGAAATCGGGGATCAGCAGCTCGACGCCGGTGCTCGGGTTGAGTTGCTTGATCGCGCGCACGGTTTCGGCGTAGAGCCAGGCGCCGCCGTCTTCCAGATCGTCACGGGCGACGCCGGTGATGGTCGAGTAGCGCAGGCCCATCGCCTGCACGCTCTCGGCGACCCGGCGCGGCTCGTCCCGATCGAGTGCGGCGGGTTTGCCGGTGTCGATCTGGCAGAAGTCGCAGCGGCGGGTGCACTGCTCGCCGCCGATCAGGAAGGTGGCCTCCCGGTCTTCCCAGCATTCGAAGATGTTGGGACAGCCCGCTTCCTCGCACACCGTGTGCAGGCCTTCGCGTTTGACCAGGCCCTTGAGCTCGGAATACTCCGGGCCCATCTTGGCCTTGGTCCGAATCCATTGAGGTTTGCGCTCGATCGGGGTCTCCGCGTTGCGCGCCTCGATGCGTAGCAGTTTGCGTCCTGCCGGTGCTGAAGCTGAGGTCACTTGATCGACATTACGCCTACCGGATCAGGCGCTCGCGTCCCCTCCTGCCGGTGTGACGCGCGCAATATTGTGCGCGGTTACCGGCAGTTCGCCATTGAGCGCCCTGGCGATGGCGTCGGCGACGAGCGGCTTCACCTCGTCGACGGTTACTTCGCGGCCCAGCTCGCGCGAGAGCGTGGTGACGCCGGCGTCGCGGATGCCGCACGGGACGATCGCCTGGAAGCCGTCCATGGCCGAATTGCAGTTGAGCGAGATGCCGTGCAGGGCAACGCCGCGCTGCACCCGCACGCCGATCGCGGCGATCTTGCGTTCGGCGAACACGTCGGTCGCGGGCAGCCAGACCCCGGAGCGGCCCTCGATCCGGCCGCAGGTCAGGCCGAGGTCGGTGCAGACGGTGATCAAGGCTTCCTCGAGCCTGCGCACGTAGTGCACGACGTCGACCGGCTCGGCGAGCCGCACGATCGGGTAGCCGACCAGCTGGCCCGGGCCGTGCCAGGTGATCTTGCCGCCGCGGTCCAC
Organism: Nocardia sp. NPDC006044; assembly: GCF_042871115.1. Lineage (NCBI taxonomy): Bacteria > Bacillati > Actinomycetota > Actinomycetes > Mycobacteriales > Nocardiaceae > Nocardia > Nocardia sp. NPDC006044. The sequence continues at coordinate 282,387 of NZ_JBIAID010000003.1, read as the reverse complement.
CTCGACCACCGGGCTGCCGTCGATGGGCAGATCCTCGGCCTCGGTGCGGCGGCCCGCGGTGTAGACCGAGGGGTGCTCGAGCAGCAGCAGGCGATCGGATCCGATGCCCTCGGCCCGTTCCGCGGCGATGGTGCGCTGCACGTCCCAGGCGCTGTGGTAGTCGATGAGTCCGAGATCCTCGACCACGATCGGGGTCGTATCGAATCGGGCGGACCACGTGGTGCGCGTGTCGTTCACGAGCTCGACGGTACGCCGGACGGCCACGTCTATTCCAGCTGTGCTCTGTGGAGCGCGCCACAAGGTAGCGGGTCTTCGCCGTCCCGCCTGCAACCGGCAGCCCCGCTAGCAAGTCGCCCACCAACGACGAATCGGGATTCAGTGGCACATGGTGGCGGTAAAACGCGAGAAGGTCCCGCCATGGTGTGCCACTGAATGTGGATTCAGTGGGCGTGGACCGGGAGGGTGAGTTGCATGAGGGTGAGGTCCATCCAGCGGCCGAACTTGTGGCCTACCTCGGGGAACTCGCCGATGACGCGGAAGCCGAAGCGTTCGTGGAGTTGGATCGAGCCGGTGTTGCCGGATTCGATGCCCGCGATGACCGCGTGCACGTGGCCGGACCGGCGTGCGCGGTCGAGCAACTCGGTGAGCAGAGCGGTGGCGATGCCGCGGCGCTGGAACCGCTCGTCGACGTACACCGAATTCTCCACGGTGAAGCGGTAACCCGCCTTCGGCCGCCACGGACCGTAGCTGGCGTAACCCGCGATCTCGCCGTCGACTTCGGCGACCAGGATCGGCAGCTGCGCGGCGGTGCGCGCCTCGAACCAGGCGACCCGCTCGTCCAGGCCGACCTGCTCCAGATCCCAGATCGCGGTCGAGGTGGCGATGTTCGCGTTGTGGATCGCGAGGATCGCGGGGAGGTCGTCGCGGTGCGCGTCCCGGATGCGGGTGGCGGGGCGGGTGTCGAGCTGGTCGGTCATCGATCGTCTCCGGGTCGGCCCGCCGTAGCGGCCAGTGCGGCGCCGATGGTCGGGTGCTGGAACTCGTAGCCCGCCTCCTCGAGGGCCGTGGGTATGGCTCTTGGTCCGCGCAGGATCGCCTCCTGCGCGAACTCGCCGATGAGCGCCCGCAGCGCGAACGCGGGCACCACCAGCGGGGTCGGCCGGCGCACGGATCGGCCGAGGGCCCGGCTGAATTCGGCGTTGGTGACCGGTGCCGGGCCGACGACGTTGAGCGGACCGGCGAGGGTATCGGTGCGGAGGGCGAAGACGATCGCGCCGATCTCGTCGGCCAGGGAGATCCACGGCGTGTATTGCCGCCCGCTGCCGAGTCGTCCGCCGAGGCCGAGCGAATACAGCGGGTGCAACATGCTCAGCAGACCACCGTGGCCGGACAGGACGACGGCGCTGCGCAACAGCACCGTGCGCACGCCCGCGTTGGCGGCGGGCCGGGTCGCGGCCTCCCAGTCGCGACAGAGCGTGGCGAGGAAACCCGAACCGGCGGGGGAGGTTTCGTCGACCACCCGGTCGCCGGTGTCGCCGCCGTAGAAGTGCACGCCGCTGGCGTTCAGCAGCGTCGGTACGCTCGCCTTGACGACCGCCGCGGCCAGCACGTCGGTGGGGGTGATCCGGCTGTCCCGCAGCTCTTGTTTGAAGCTGCCGTTCCAGCGGCGGCGCCCGATGCTCGCGCCGCACAGGTTGACCACCGCGTCCGCGCCGCGCAGTGCCCGCTCGTCCAGTTCCGCGCGGACCGGATCCCAGGTGAACTCGTCCGGCCCGGCCGCCCGCCGGCGAACCAGGCGGGCGACCTCGTGCTCGTCGCGGCGCAGGGCCGCGACGAGCGCTGTCCCGATCAGCCCGGACGAGCCGGCGATCACGACCTTCATGCGAACACGACGGCTAGAGACCGAGGTCGGCCTCGAACGCCGCTTCCTCGAGCCGGTGCCGGATCGTGGTGAGGAAGCGACCCGCGTCCGCGCCGTCGATCAGGCGGTGGTCGTAGGTCAGCGGCAGGTAGCACATCGAACGAACGCCGATGGACTCGCTGCCGGTGTCGTCCTTGACCACCACCGGGCGCTTGACGATCGCACCCGTGCCGAGCATGCCCGCTTGCGGCGGAAGCAGGATCGGGGTGTCGAACAGGGCGCCCTGGCTGCCGATGTTGGTGATGGTGAACGTGCCACCGGACAGCTCGTCCGGCTTGAGGCCACCGTTGCGCGCGCGGTTGGCGATGTCGGCGATGGCGCGCGCCAGGCCGGCCAGCGACAGGTCGCTCGCGTTGTGGATCACCGGGGAGAGCAGGCCCTGCTCGGTGTCGACGGCGATGCCGAGGTGCACCGCGGCGTGGTAGGTGACTTCCTTGGTCGAGTCGTTGTAGCTGGCATTGACGTTCGGGTGCACGCCGAGCGCCTCGACGACGGCCTTGGCGAAGAACGGCAGGAACGTCAGGTTGACGCCCTCGCGCTCCTTGAACGCTGCCTTGGCCTGGGCCCGCAGCGCCGCGATCTTGCTGACGTCGGCCTCGTGCACCTGGGTCAGCTGCGCGGTGGTGCGCAGCGATTCCAGGGTCTTGGTCGCGGTGATCTGGCGGATGCGGTTCGCCTTCTGCACGGTGCCGCGCAGATGGGCCAGCTTCGCACTGGCGGCCGCCGGAGCGGCCGGCGCCTTGGCCGCAGGAGCCGCGGCCGGTGCGGCGGCGGCCGGGGCCGGCGCCTTCTTGGCCTCGGCGGCGGCGAGCACGTCCTGCTTGCGGATGCGTCCGCCGACACCGGAACCGGTGAGCGCGGACAGATCGACGCCGTTCTCGTCGGCCAGCTTACGAACCAGCGGGGTGACGTACGGTGTCGCGCCGTTGCCGCTGGAGTCCGACTCGGCCGGGGCCTTGGCCGCGGCGGGCGCCGGAGCCTTGGGGGCCGGGGCAGCGGGCTTGGGCTCCGGCTTCGGCGCGGGTGCCGCTTCCTGCTTGGGTTCGGGCTTCGGCTCGGGCTTGGGTTCCGGCTTCGGCTCGGGCTTGGGCTCGGGCTTCGGCGCGGGGGCCGCCGCCTTGGCCGGGGAACCGCTGCCGATCACGCCGAGCTGTCCACCCACAGCGACGACATCGTCTTCCTGCGCGGTGATCTCGAGCAGCTTGCCCGCGACCGGCGAGGGGATTTCGGTGTCGACCTTGTCGGTGGAGACCTCGAGCAGCGGCTCGTCCACGGCTACGTCGTCGCCGACCGCCTTGAGCCACCGGGTCACGGTGCCCTCGGTGACGGACTCGCCCAGCTCGGGCATCTTGACCGGGGTGCCGTCGCCGGACGACGCGGGCGCGGCCTCGGCGGCGGGCGCGGGTGCCTCTTCTTCGGCGGCAGGCTCGGGCTCGGCGGCGGCGACCTCTTCGGCGGGAGCCTCCTGCGCGGGCGCGTCAGCGGCTTCGGGGGCGGGAGCCGAACTCGGCTCGGGCGCCTCGCCGGCCTCGCTGATCACGCCGAGCTCACCACCGACCTCGACCACATCATCTTCCTGGGCGACGATCTTCGACAACACGCCCGCCTGCGGGGACGGGATCTCCGTGTCGACCTTGTCGGTGGAGACCTCGAGCAGCGGCTCGTCGACCTCGACCGTGTCTCCTTCCTGCTTCAGCCACCGGGTGACCGTTCCCTCGGTGACGCTCTCACCAAGAGCTGGCATCTGGACGGAGAAGGCCATGTCCTCTGACTCCTCTGACTGCTCGACGGGTTTCTACAACAGTTGATCTCTCTGCGGACCCCCGGCGCGGGTTGCGGCGCGAGTCCGAAAGCCACCGATCATTGTGCGTGGCACCGGAGATCTGTGTGGTTCTTGTACCGCGATCCATCCTTGCACTCGTCCGCTCGGCGCGTAGCACAAGGGCGGCGAACTCCACAGAGCTGGCAAGATAGAGGTACCGATGCGTTCGAGGTATCGGGGTGCGAAAGGAGGTGCGCGTCGTTGGGTTTGCTGGATCGTTTCCGAGGCGGCGCGACCCGGGGTGGCAGCGCATTACGTGCGGGTTCCGGGGGTAGCGAGGATGCCCGTTATCTGGCCGAGTGGGTGCGTGCCCACGTGGGCGTCGAAGGCTATTTGGAGCCGAAAACTACCGTGACGGATGTCACTGTCGTGTTGGTCGCGGCCGACGGTGAGTGGACCCGCCGGATCGTCGGCGAGCGCGGAGCGCGACGGCTTGCCAAGGATTTGCGGATTCCCGTTTACGAGGCCGCGAAGACCGGATATCCGCAGCGGATGCGCGACTACGACGCGCGCAAACGGATCGAGCGGCAGCGCGCGTTCGAGGAAGATCTGCGCGAGCTATAGCCGCTGGCTACCGCCGGGCGACCCGTTTTCGTGCCGGAGTTGTCCTGATTTTTCGGGCCGGAAATCCAGGGTGAATCGGCGCCCGAAGCAGATCGCAAACCGGTCAAGCGCTCGACCTTGCCACGCCCGCGCGTCGTTGATCGAGAGGGAACTGGTGCTGTTTGCTTCCCGGCCGATGCCAGCACCAGTTCCCCATGATCATTCGTCCAGCTCTACCGGATCTGCGTCGTCGGAGTCGCTCGACTCCGGCGACGGTTCGATCACTCTCCGGCGATGTCCTCGATGACCGCGATCAGCGTGCGGACCGGAACGCCGGTGCCGCCCTTGCCGATGTAGCCGAACGGGCCGCCGGTGTTGTATGCCGGGCCCGCGACGTCCAGGTGCGCCCACTGCACGCTCTCCGGGACGAACTCCTTCAGGAACAGGCCCGCCGAGAGCATGCCGCCCCAGCGGTGCGGTGCGACGTTGGCCAGGTCGGCGATCTTCGAGTTCAGGTCCGCGCGCAGTTCGGCGGGCAGCGGCATGGCCCAGCCGTTCTCACCGTTCGCCCGGGAGATCTCGGCGACCCGGTCGCGGAACTCCTCGGTGCCCATGATGCCGGGGGTGCGGGTGCCCAGCGCCACCATCTGCGCGCCGGTTAGGGTCGCCACGTCGATCAGGTAGTCGGGCTCGTCCTCGCTCGCCCGCACGATCGCGTCGGCCAGGATGAGCCTGCCCTCCGCGTCGGTGTTGATCACCTCGACGGTGGTGCCGCCGTACTGGGTGAGCACGTCGCCGGGGCGCTGCGCGGTGGCCGAGGGCATGTTCTCCGCCATCGGCACGGTCGCGGTGACCGTGACCGGCAGGCTCAGCCGGGCGGCGAGCAGCGCGGTGGCCACGACCGCGGCGGCGCCGGCCATATCCGAGGTCATGTTCTCCATGTTCTGCGCGGGCTTGATCGAGATGCCGCCGGTATCGAAGGTGATGCCCTTGCCGACCAGCGCGACCTTCTTCGGGCCGCCCGCGTAGGTGATCCGGACGAGCCGCGGCGGGCGCGAGGAACCCTTGCCCACACCGAGCACGCCGCCGTAACCGCCTGCGTCCAGGGCGGTTTCGTCGAGCACCTCGACCTCGAGACCGGCTGCCTCCGCCAATTCCTGTGCGCGGGCGGCGAATTCGGCAGGATAGAGGTGGCTCGGCGGCGTGTTGACGAAATCCCTTGCGGTGGCGATGGCTTCGGCGACCAGCTGGGCGCGGAACAGCTCCTCCTCGCCGAATTCCGGTTCGGGGACCAGGAATTCGACCCTGGCCACCGGGCGCTCGTCCGGCTTCGGCGCGGATTTGCCTGACTTGAACGGCGTGAACGTGTAGGCGCCGAGGTAGAAACCCTCTGCGGCGGCGCCGATGTCGAGGCCGGACAGCGTGGTCGCCACCAGTTCGGTGCCGGACAGCGTGCGCGCGGCGACACCGGCCGAGCGGCGGATCTGCTCGGCGTCGATCTTCTCCGCGGCGCCCAGGCCGACGGCGAGCACGCTGGTCACCCCGTCCAATCCGGCCGGAGCGGGCACCCGGGTCAGCTCCTCGGCCTTGCCCTTCGCGCCGACCGCGCCGAGCTGATCCAGCAGTTCCGCGCGGAGGTCGGCGGGCAGCACGTCGCCGAACAGGTCCTCGGGCACGATGGCCGGGCCGTTCTCGGACGAGGTGAGGCCGACGACGAGGACATCGGTATCCGCGGCGATGGTCTGCGTACGGGCGAGCTCCGGTCCGAGGGAGCGATCTGCAACAGCGGTCATGGGCTCAGGCTACTGGGCAGTCGGATTGCGATTCCGTCGAGGAGTAAGGCGAGTCCGGTGTCGAGGATTCGGTCCAAGTCCAGGTCGGGGCCCGGCTCGCCGCCGGAGAAGAGGCGGTGCAGGACCGGGCGGACGGCCGGGTCGAGCAGCTCGGGGAGGTCGGCCGGGCGCTCCGGGTGCTTGCCGCGCTGCCGGTCGGCGCGTTCCGAACCGGTCAGCAGGGCGAGGCCCTGGACCAAGCCCGAGAAGGACAGGTAGATGGCGAGCATCTGCTCGCGGGTCAGGCCGTGGTGGTCGAGGGCGGTGAAGGAACGTTCGAGGATGTCGAGCAGGGCGGGGCCGATCGGCGGGCGGGTGCGGGCCAGGATCGGCAGCATCCACGGGTGCCGCTGGTAGAGCTGCCATTCTGCCTGCGCCTCGTAGCTGAGTTTGGCTCGCCAGTCGGTGAGATCGGTTGCCGGCGGGCCGATTTCGGCGAGTACCAGCTCGGCCATGCCGTCGAGGAGCGCCTCGCGGTCGGGGAAGTAGCGGTACAGGCCGGCGGTGGCCGCGCCGAGTTCGCTGGCCAGGCGGCGCATGGAGAGGGCGTCTATGCCGTCGCGATCGGCGAGGTCGACGGCGGTGCGCAGGATGGCGATCGTGGTCAGTTTCGCTGGTCGCGCGGGACGGGGCGCGGGGGTCACGTCGTCGCGGCGGGCGCGGTAGGCGCGGGCCTGGCAGGCGCGGGAGCAGTACCGGCGCTTGCGGCCGCGCGACGGTTGCGCGAGGGCGTTCCCGCAGATCCCACAGGCCATGCCGGCCTCCATTTCGACACACGAACACTTGTGACGAAACAGTAGCTGTATCGCCGTGACCTGCCTACCTTGGCGAAAGCACACAGCGTTCACGACGAAAGGGTCAGCGGATGGAGATCACGGTTCGACAGGCGAGCAAGCAGGATCGCGATGCGGTGATCAAGGCCTTCGCGATCGCCAGCCCCGATGAGGTGGTGACCGCCTGGATCCTCGACGGACACCCGATCGAGCAGTTCAGCGATCAGTACGTGCCCGCGCTCATCGACCGTGCGCTGAGCGACGACGAGATCTGGATTGCCGGCACCGAGTCGGAAATCTGGGCGATATCCATTTGGCAGCACGTGACCTCGGCCGGCCGGCTCGAGCGCGAGGCAGCCGAAGCCCGCGCACTGGCCGAGTCCGTTCCCGACGTCCGCGCGCTCCAGCGAGCCGCCATCGTCAGCGACCTACTCGAGCACTCCCACCCCCGCGAATTCCCGCACCGGTATTTGCAGGTCATCGTCACGGTCCCCGAACACCGAGGCAAAGGCGCAGGCGCCGCCATCCTCGCGGCCCAAACAAAAGCCGCCTCTTCCGCCGCGGTCCCCGCCTACCTCGAAGCCAGCACCGACCGCTCCGCCCGCCTCTACACCCGCATGGGCTTCGCCCAAACCGGCACCACCCACGACCTCCCCGACGGAGGACCAACCCTGCGCCCCATGTGGTTCCGCGGATAGAAACCGTCGAACGGGACATGGTCGAGGCAAAGCGCGAGTGCCACCCCCACCACGTCCCGTTCGCTGAATAGCGAGCCGTCGATCGGGACGTGGTGGTGGCGAAGCGCGAGTGCAGCCGCCCTGATGTCCCGTTCGCCCGGATCGTGAATTGCCGACCGGGCCATGACATCGGTGAGGTGCGAGTGTCGCCGCCATGATGTCCCGTTCGTCGGATCGTGAGTCGCTGAGTGGGCGTGGTGGCGGTGAAGTGGGAGTGGCAGTGTCGTCGGGTTCCATTCGGTCGGCTCGGAAGCGTCTGGCTGGGCCGGATGTGATGGGTTGGTGGGTGGTTTTGATGGTGGTTGGTGACGGGGTCCGATGACGTCGGGGAGGGGGTGTCGTCTGGGGGATCAGACGGTGGGGGTGAGGGAGCGGGCCCGGAGTGCGGGTGGGGCGGATAAGCTCGCCGAGTGACCGACTCGAACCTGCTGCAAGGCCCTATCCATGGTGTACACGTCGAGCTGGGGGCGACTTTCGCGCCGTTCGGCGGGTGGGAAATGCCCGTCTCCTACGAGGGGACGGTGGCCGAACATCAGTCGGTCCGCACCACGGTCGGGTTGTTCGATGTGAGCCATCTGGGCAAGGCGACGGTGCGTGGTGCGGGCGCCGCGGCATTCGTGAACTCTGCGCTCACCAACGATCTGGGCCGGATCCGCCCGGGCAAGGCGCAGTACACGCTGTGCTGTGCGCCCGATGGCGGCGTGATCGACGACCTGATCGCCTACTACGTGAGCGACGACGAGATCTTCCTGGTCCCCAATGCCGCGAACACCGCGTCGGTGGTCGCGGAGTTGCAGAAGGTGGCGCCCGAGGGCATCACGGTGACCGACGAGCACCGCGAGTACGGCGTCTTCGCCGTGCAGGGTCCGCGCTCGACCGAGGTGCTCGCCGCACTCGGCTTGCCGACCGACATGGAATACATGGCCTACGCCGACGCCGAATGGGACGGGCGTCCCGTGCGCGTCTGCCGCACCGGTTACACCGGCGAGCACGGTTACGAACTGCTGCCCCGCTGGGCCGACGCCGAGCCGCTGTTCCGCGCTCTCGTCACGCAGGTGAAAGCCGCCGACGGCCAGGCCGCAGGACTCGGCGCCCGCGACACCCTGCGCACCGAGATGGGCTACCCGCTGCACGGCCACGAACTGTCGCTGGAAATCTCCCCCGTCCAGGCCCGCACCGGCTGGGCGGTCGGCTGGAAGAAGCCGGAGTTCTGGGGCAAAGCCGCACTGGAGCAGGAGAAGTCGGCCGGTCCGCGCCGCACCCTGCTCGGCCTCAAGGCCCTCGACCGCGGCGTCCTTCGCCAAGGCCAGAGCGTTCTGCGCGACGGCGAACCAGTCGGCGAAACCACCTCCGGCACCTTCTCGCCCAGCCTCAAGATCGGCATCGCCCTCGCCCTGCTCGACACCGAAGCGGGCATCGAACCCGGCACCGAGGTCGAGGTGGACGTCCGCGGCCGCCGCCTCCGCTGCGAGGTCATCCGCCCACCGTTCGTGGAGACGAACACGAAGTAGGTCGTGGTCGCCGCGCAAGATGACGTAGTGGTGCGCGGCCAAAGCGCGCACCCACTTCACCGATTGCGCGACGGCCACGCGCAGGACCGCTCGAAAACACACGCGCTCCCTGTGAGGTGCTGTGCATCGTGCGGCCATTCAGCACATGACGTGCGCGAGATCGTGGGGACGTGCGCGAGACCGGGAGGACGTGCACGAGACCGAGGTGCGGCGTGAGATGGCGGGGGCGTGTGCGATCGCGGGGACGCGGGGTGCGGCGCGAAATAACGGGGACGTGTGCGAGATCGGGTGCGGCGTGAGATGGCGGGGGCGTGTGCGAGATCGGGTGCGGGACGTGGGACCGGTGCGACGTGCGGGCACGAGGTGAGGTGTGGCGTTGCGTCGCGGGGAGATACGTGGGCTCAAGGTGTCGCGTCGCGGTCCGGTGCGGTGCGGTGCGGTGCGACGTGTGGACTTGAGTTGAGGTGTGGCGTCGCGGGGAGGTGCGAGGGCTCGAGGCGAGGTGTGGAGTCGTGCGCAAACTCGGGTGAGGTGCGTGCCTACCGAGAGTTCCGCTCGTCCACCGTGTGTCGCGTCCTCTTCGAGGGTCGTGTCTCATTGTTGAGGGGGTGACGCGCATTTGCGCACAGAACCTGCCCCGGGGGTCGTGGGATGACCTCAGCGGCGTGGCGTTGGCGCGACACGGTGTGTCGTACGGCAAGTCGCGGCGTGGCGTACTCCTCGGTGCGCAAGGTGCGTACTGGCCGGTGTGATTTCCTGGGGCGAATTGGGACGCGGGGTGCACATTGGTGCGCGAGTGGCGGGGGTGGCGGGAAGTTCTGCGGTACGAGGGGCAATCGGCCGCAAAGCTTGAAAGCGGCTTGGCTAGGATCAGGGCCATGACCGTTGCTGCACAGTTTGCCCGTGTCCCGCATCCCGCGCCCGCCCCGGCGCAGCGGGTACAAGAGGTACTGGCGGCGCCCGGGTTCGGGCGGTTCTTCACCGATCACATGGTCTCGATCGACTACATCGATGGCGAGTGGACCAACGCGCGCGTCGAACCGTACGGACCGCTGGCCCTCGACCCCGCGACCATGGTCTTCCACTACGGCCAGGCCATCTTCGAGGGACTCAAGGCGTACCGGCACGGCGACGGCAGCGTCGCCTGCTTCCGCATCGACGCGAACGCCGCACGGTTCCGCAGGTCCGCCCGCCGGATGGCGATGGCCGAACTGCCCGAGGAACTGTTCATCGAATCCGTGCGTCAGCTGCTCGAGGTGGACCGCGACTGGGTGCCCGCCGCGGGCGGCGAGGACTCGCTGTACCTGCGCCCCTTCATGTTCGCCACCGAGGCGGGGCTCGGCGTGAAGCCCGCCGCCGGCTACAAGTACCTGCTCATGGCCTCTCCGGCCGGCGCCTACTTCCCGCGTGGCGTGAAGCCGGTGCGAGTGTGGCTGTCGACCGAGTACGTGCGCGCCGCGCCCGGCGGCACCGGCGAGGCGAAGGTCGCGGGCAACTACGCCGCGTCGCTGCTCGCCCAGGCCGAGGCGACGGAAAAGGGCTGCGACCAGGTGGTCTGGCTGGACGCGTGCGAGCGCCGCTACGTCGAGGAGATGGGCACCAACAACCTGTTCTTCGTCTTCGGCGCCGGCTCGGACGCGCGGTTGGTGACCCCGGAACTGTCCGGTTCGCTGCTGCCCGGCATTACCCGCGACTCGCTGCTCACCCTCGCCGCCGACTCCGGATTCAAGGTCGAAGAGCGCAAGGTGTCGGTCGAGGAATGGCGCAAGGGCGCCGAATCCGGTGAAATCACCGAGGTTTTCGCGTGCGGTACCGCCGCGGTGATCACCCCCGTCGGCTGGGTCCGCTCCGACGACGGCGAGTTCACCATCGGCGGTGGCGAGCCGGGCGAGGTCACCATGGCGCTGCGCGACACGCTCACCGGCATCCAGCGCGGCACCTTCGCCGACATCCACGGGTGGATGCGCAGCATGTAGTCGATCGAGTGGCACACCACGGCGGGGGTCTCTCGCGATTTGCCGCCATGGTGTGCCACTCGATTCGGTGGTTCTTGGCGTGACGTACTGGGCTCGCTCCAGGATTGCCTGTGCTGTCGATTCGGTTACGTGGCCATGGCCGAGCCGTGGTGCGCGGGCGGGTCGATATCGTGCGTGTCAACTCAGTTGCGCGTGAACCTGTGTCGCTCGATTCGGGTGGGTGGCCATGGCTGAGCTGCGGTATGCGCGCGGATCGGCATCGCGCGTGTCAACTCAGCTGAGCACACTCGACTCGGTTGTTCTCGTCGTGACGTAGGGGGCCCGCTCTAGGTGAAGCAGCGGCGTTGATTCTGGCGTGTGGCGATGGGCGACCGGCGTGGTGCTCGGCGGCATCGTGTGCCAATTGGCTGGGCGTGCACGTTGTGCCACTCGATCAGGTGTTCTTGTATTGACGTAGTGATGCTCGCGTCAAATGGGTTCTTGCGGCGTCGATTCGGGCGAGTGACGATGGCCCGACCCGGCGTGGTGCTCGGGTCGGCCATCGTGCGGGCCAATCAGCTCGGCATGAACATGTGCCACTCGTCGAGGGTTTTGGGGCGCAAGACGTAGTTCTTGTCCCGGACAGTGGAGAGCGGGGCGAAAGGCTCCTGCGAATACCAGTGGCCTGGGTAGACGACCGGAGCGCCGGATAACTCGGCCAGATACCGGAGGCTGCGGAACATTTCGTCGGAATCGCCGCCCGGGAAATCGGTGCGGCCGCAGCCGTCGACGAACAGGGTGTCGCCCGCGATGAGCCGGTCGTCGAACAGGAAGCATTGGCTGCCCGGCGTGTGCCCGGGGGTGTGCAGCAGTTCGATATCGAAGGCGCCGACGCTTACCTTGTCGCCGTGCTCGTGGCCGGTGAGTTCGCTCGGCGCGATGCCGGTGACGTTGGCCACCCAGGAAAGCTCCTGCGCGTTGATATGCACTGGGACACTTGTCTTTTCGAGCAATTCACGCACCCCGCCCAGGGTGAACCCGAGCATCGTCCCACCGACATGGTCCGGATGGTGATGGGTCGCCAGCACCCCCGTCAGCCGCAGCCCGTCCCCCTCGGCGATATCGACCAGATCGCCCGCCGCATAGGCCGGATCGACCACCAGGCACTCGCCGGTCTCCTGATCCCCGATCAGATACGCGAAATTCCGCATCTGCGTCGCAATCGGATCGCCGACGGCGTAGTCCCTCCCCGACAACAGCTGGCGAAAATACAGGCGCTCAGAAGACATACCGCACACCTTATTGCCCGACCCAGACGATCCGCGCGTCGCAGCCGCAAATAGTTTGCTGCGCCGTGCCCTCCGGCCCCGGAAACCTGGACATCCTTGGGAGTGGGGCGGTCAGAGGTTGAGGGAGAGGGTGGCGGCGGTTAGGGAGACGGTTAATTCGATGGTGGCACCGAGGGGGTCGCCGGAGAGGCCGGCGAAGCGGCGGACGGTGTGGCGGATGAGGATGGTCGAGGCGGCCAAGGCGATGAGGACGGCGAGCGGGCCTTGCCAGTGGTTGAGGGTGGCGAGGGTGGCGGCGGCGAGGGCGGCCACGGACCATGCTGCGCCGGTGAGCGGGGGTTGGGTGCCGGCCACGAGGGCGCCGAAGCCGGCGTCGGGGGCGGCGGCGATTCCTTCGCGGCAGGCGAGAACGACTGCGACGCGGCCGACGGTTACGGCGAGAGCTACGGCGAACCAGCGGTCCGCCTCGGCCAGCGCGGCGAAGGAAAACGCTTGGACGCCAATGGAGAACACGATGGCGGCTACCCCGAACGGGCCCGCACCGCCGCTCTTCATGATCTGCCTGGCCCGCTCGGGCGGACCGTAGCTACCGAGCCCGTCCATAGTGTCGGCGAGCCCGTCCAGATGCATGCCCCGCGTGATCAACGCCAACGCCCCGACCACCAGCAGCCCGGCAAGCGCCGCACTGGCCCCCGCCCACACCAACACCCACAGCAGCCCGGCCGCCCCGGCTCCGAGCAGTCCACCAACCAACGGCGCCAACGCAATTGCCCGCCCGGCCACCGCCCGGTCGACACTGTCCGGCCCGCGCACCGGCAAAACAGTGAGCCACGAAACCGCGAGCCGCAACCCGCTCATCCGGACAATCCCAGGTTTGCCCGGCCGCATCGCGCACCCGGAACACCTTGTGCGGCAATCGAATAACGGAAGGCGGGGACCCGACCGGCGGGCGTTGGAGCTGAAGTGCCGTAACCGCAGGACCTCGGCGTTCTCCACGGAGGATGTTGTGCGACAGGTGAATACCGGAACGTATCGTCCTGATCAGCCACTGTCGAGGCTGTGCCGCAACCGTTCGACTTCACCGTTCCACTCGAAAGAGATTGTGCGGCAATAGAACTATCACGATCGGGCCGCCGAACATGGCGAGTTGATCGCGTGGATCGTGCAGAGCGAGCCGCGTGGCCGTCGATGGACTTGCCGACCACGGTGGTGCCGGCTTCGATCAGCGACGGCCAGCGGCTCATTTCCGCAAGTCCGGGGGAGTGTCTGTGGGCGTAGCGGTTTCGGAGTCGATGTCGGCGGGCACGGTGAGGTCCGTGTTTTCAGCGGTGTCGGTGTCCGGGGTGCTCACGCCCGCTTCGGCGAACGTGGACATCTCCGCGAGAGTCGCGACGGCGGCGCGGACCAGGGGGAGGGCGGTGAGGGCGCCGGAGGCTTCGCCGAGGCGCATGTTCAGGTCGAGGAGCGGGTCGAGGCGGAGGCGCTGCAGGGCGAGGTTGTGTGCGGGTTCGGTAGACCGGTGGCCGGCCAGCCACCACGCTGACGAACCTGCGGCCAGCTCCTCGGCGACCAGGGCGGCCGCCGTGACGACCACACCGTCGAGGATGACCGGCGTGCGTCGGGCAGCGGCCTGCGCGAGGAACGCGGCCATGGCGGCGAAGTCCGCGCCTGCGGCAACGCGCAGCAGTTCGACCGGATCCTTGACGACCGGGCGCGCCCGGCGCATCGCATCCCGGATCGCGGCGACCTTGCGCGCCCAGCCGGCATCATCGACACCGGTGCCGCGACCGACGGCGGCAACGGGTTCGGTCTCGGTCAGCGTCGCGATGAGGGCGGTGGCGGGCGTGGTGTTGCCGATGCCCATGTCGCCCGCGATGAGTACGTCGGCGCCGGCGTCGATCTCCTCGTCGGCGATCGCCTTGCCCGCGGCGAGGGCGGCCTCGACCTCCTCGGCAGTCAGCGCGTCCTCGCGATCGATGGACCCGCTGGAACGCCGCACCTTGTGCTTGGCGATCAGCGAGTCGGTCTCGCCGTCGACGGAGATGTCCGCGACCCGCACGGTCGCACCCGCCACCACGGCAAGCGCGTTGACCGCCGCCCCACCACCGAGGAAGTTCGCCACCATCTGCGCGGTGACCTCACTCGGATACGCCGAAACCCCATGCCGCGCAACACCATGATCCCCGGCGAACACCACCACCCTGGCCCGCTCGAACTGCTTGGGCGGGCACACACCCTGACAAGCCGCGACCCAGTTGCCGATCTCCTCCAGCCGCCCGAGCGACCCGCCGGGTTTGGTCAACTGCGCCTGCCGTTGCTCGGCCGCCACCCGAACCTGTGCGTCAGGAGGCGTCACCGGTCCAAATCCGTGTGTCACTGTCGAGCCTTTCCGGTCAGGACGGTCCAAACACTCATACGCCGCTCAATCTTGCCCGCCGCGGCCTGTGCGCCGCACATCACCCGTCCCCAACTCGCCGACGCCCGCGATCCCGCACCGGCGGTGGACCGATCGAAGCGCCGGCCGGAGCTGTTCGGTCTTGCTCGCCGCGGGCTGTGCGTCGCACGTCACTCGTTCCCAACTCGCCGATGCCCGCGGTCCGCACCCATCGGGGGACTGATCGAAGCGCTGGCCCGAGCTGTTCGGTCTTGCTCGCCGCGGGCTGTGCGTCGCACGTCACTCGTTCCCAACTCGCCGATGCCCGCGGTCCGCACCCATCGGTGGACTGATCGAAGCGCTGGCCCGAGCTGTTCGGTCTTGCTCGCCGCGGGCTGCGCGTCGCACGTCACTCGTTCCCAACTCGCCGATGCCCGCGGTCCGCACCCATCGGTGGACTGATCGAAGCGCCGGCCTGAGCCGTTCGGTCTGGCAATGATCCGATGCGCGACGCGCTGATCCCGATGCGGCGAACATCCGATCAGGGCGAGGCATCGCGGCCTCGGCGAAACTCACCGTGGCGGTGCTCGGCCTGGTCGCCGAGTAGAACGCCCTGAATTCACTTGAGCCGCAGAGGTAGTCCGGCCACGACGAGGAAGGCTTCGTCGCAGGCTTGTGCGAGGCGCTGGTTCAGGGTGCCGATCTCGTCGCGGAACAGGCGGCCGGAGCGAGTGGCGGGGATGATCCCCATGCCGACCTCGGGGCTCACGATGACCAGGCGCCGCGGGTATGCGGTCACCGCGGCGACCAGGGCGTCGGCGTCGGGCGTGACGGTGCCGCGCGGGGATTCCCAGGCGTCGCGGGCGTCGATGCGCGCGGTGAGCCAGGTGCCGATGTCATCGATAAGCGTGGTGCCGTCGACCCGTTCGCCCAGAACCGCCGCCGGATCGGCACTTTCGATCACGGTCCAGTCGGCGGGCCTGCGCTCGCGATGCGTGGCGATGCGCGCGGCGAAGTCGAGGTCGGCCGGGTCGGGAATCGAGGTCGCCAGATAACGAACTGGCCCGGCCGCCGCAGCCAACTCTTCGGCGTAGGCGGACTTACCCGACCGAGCGCCACCGAGGACGAGGATCCGGCGCGGCGCGGACGAGACACTGTGCGACACGTCAGCACGGTATCAATCCCAGTCGCGCCGACCTGGACGAGAGCGTGCGTCGGGATGCGAGTCGCCTCCACAGTGCCAGAGATCGCGGCCGCCTGCGGCTATCGGGGATCTGGCGATGGTCTGAGGATCGCGCCGGCAGTTCGCGCGCTTCGCGGGTGGCGTCGCGCCGGCCTGGATGAGAATGCGTCGGAATGCGAGTCACCTCCACGTTGCCAGAGATCGCAGCTGCGCACGGCTATCGGGGAACCGGCAATGGTCTGAGGATCGCGCCGGCAGCTCGTGCGCTTCGCGATTGACGTCGAAGCGACCCGCCTACTCGGTGGCGTACGCCTACGTCGGAGCACCGCCCTGCCGGTGTACGGGCCAGCAGGATGTCTCGACGGCTTCGAGCGTGGTGCCGAAGCTGCCGTATTCGGTGAAGGGGGACGTCGACGACGAGCTCGGCAGCTCGAACGTCTCGACAATGCGTTACTGGATGCCGCCGGTGCGGACGGACGAGCCGCTGTTCGATGATCGGGGTTGAAGGCGGTGCCGCACAACGTCGCGGAATCCGGGACCGCCTCGGCGAGGTCTGCGATGGGGCATGCGGGCGGCGCCGCGCAAGGCCGCAGAATCCACCCCCGGCTTCGGCGCGATCCGATTCGAGGACGAGTCTCGCGGCGCGCGTATCAGGCAGGCGTCTCCACGGCTTCCAAATTCGCGCCGAAGCGGCGGCGGTACTCCGTGGGTGCGATGCCGACCAGGCGTTGGAAGTGGTGCCGCAGCAACGCTCCTGAACCGAATCCCGCGCGGGTGGCGATCTGTTCGAGCCCGAGGTCGGTTTCTTCGAGCAGCTGCTTGGTCAGCAGGACGCGCTGATTGGTCAGCCACTTGACCGGGGTCGTTCCGGTTTCGGCGGCGAAGCGGCGGGCGAAGGTGCGGGTGGACATGGTCGCGCGGGCGGCCAGGTCTTCGATGGTGTGCGGGAGGTCGAGGTTTTCGTTCATCCATTCCAGCGTCGACATCAGGCTGTCGGAGGTGCAGGTGGCGACGGGGCGTTCGATGAACTGACGCTGGCCGCCGTCGCGCTGCGGCGGCACGACCATCCGCCGGGCGATCGCGTTGGCCACGGCGCTACCGAGTTCGCGGCGGACCAGGTGCAGGCAGGCGTCGATGCCCGCGGCGGTGCCCGCGCTGGTGATCAGGTTGCCCGCGTCGACGAACAACACGTCGGGATCGACGGTCGCCTCCGGGTACAGCGCGGCCAGCGCGTCGACGTGCGTCCAGTGCGTGGTGCATTTGCGTCCGTCGAGCAGCCCGGCCGCGCCGGCGAGGAAGGCGCCCGAGCAGACGGTCAGCACGATCGCACCGGCCGCCGCGGCGTCCCGGACGGCGTTGACGAGGCGCGGATCGATCCCGTTCCTGGACGAGAAGGCCGGGATGGCGACCAGATCGGCCCTCGCCAGCTCCTCGAGCCCGAACTCCGGCGTGAGCGTGATGCCGGGCGTGCTGGAGTGCAGCGGCTTCCCCGGTTCCGCGCCGCAGACCTTGAAGTCGAACGCGGGCAACCCGTCGG
Source organism: Nocardia sp. NPDC006044 (assembly GCF_042871115.1). Taxonomy (NCBI): domain Bacteria; kingdom Bacillati; phylum Actinomycetota; class Actinomycetes; order Mycobacteriales; family Nocardiaceae; genus Nocardia; species Nocardia sp. NPDC006044. The sequence goes on along the minus strand of NZ_JBIAID010000003.1, from coordinate 264,910 downwards.
CGGACCGGTCGAGGCCGAAAACCTCACAGACGACCCCGAACTCGAACATGGCCATGCGTTCGGACAGCACGACCGCAACCTTCGACAGCATGGCTCCAGTATGGCTGGATATTTACGAACTATGTCAGTTCAGCCACTTTCGGCGGGAACTGACCGAGCGCAAAATTACTGCCATGCTTACTTTTCTGATCACCATGGCAGTCATCGTCACCTTCGCCGCCGCAGTGGCCCACTACTCGGCGCCGGCCGGTTCGTCCAACGTCACCGATCGCGATATGCAGCGCCTGCAGGCCGATCTGTCGGCAATGCACGGCCGAACCACCAACATCTGATCCTCATGTGTCCGCAACCGACCGCGGCCCGGCTCGAGTACCCGAGCCGGGCCGCAATCATGTTCAGGGTGTGTCAGGTGGTCAAGGGTGGTTAACGTGCGGATCCGGCAGGCGGAACACGCCGGACCACTTAAATGGCGTCTCCCGGACTGACCCGAGGCTTCGGCGCCCGCATCTTCCGGATCTGCGACGCCCGCACGAACGCGTACCAGCCGAGCTTGTACCCGGTGTCCTCGGAATCCGGGAACCGCTCCCTGACCCGCCCGTTCACGATCCGCCCGAGCAGGAACCCCTCGGCGATCATGAAGAACATCATCACCAGCATGGCCAGCGTGACGATCGTCTGCAGCGCGGGCGCCACGAACATCGACAGGATCAGCACGAGCGCCATCGGCATGAACAGCCCGACCAGGTTGCGCCGGCCGTCGACGATGTCGCGGACGAATGCCCGCACCGGCCCTTGATCGCGCGGCAGCAGGTACTTGTCCTCGCCGGCGAGCATGCGCGTGCGCCGGTCCTGGACCGCCGCCTTGCGCTCGGCCGAGGCCTGTTTGCGCTCCTCCTTGCTGCCGCGAGTGGCCTTGCGCCGGGCGCGGGCCTCCTTCGCGGTGAGCGGTGCCGGAGCGATCGGGCCGCGTCGCTTGCCTTGCGCGTCACGGCGTTTCGGAGTGGGACGGCCCTTGCCCGCGGTGGCGGTGACCGCCGTGCGAGTGGTGCCCGCGGTCGAGCCGCCGTCCACGACCGCCGTCTGATCGGCGGCCGCGTCGGTGGTGCTGGACTCGCCGCGACGGAACAATTTCACATCGACCAGGCTATTCGATGGAATACGCGGCGGGAAATGCGGTCCGATTCGCGCAGGTGCGCCGGGTCACGTAGGTTGCGTGTTCCTGCGCGCGCGGTGGTGGCAAGATGGGGAATAGCAGCCCGCCGAGTGGTGTTGACCGACACGACCCGTGCGCTGTTCACGGGTCGACGACAGGTTCCTCGAGGAGAGTTCATGACTGTGCAGAACGAGACCGCCACCGAAACCCACGGTGCCGTGCTGACCGATGCTGCCGCCAGCAAGGCGAAGGCGCTGCTGGACCAGGAGGGTCGCGACGACCTGGCGCTGCGGATCGCCGTGCAGCCCGGCGGTTGTGCCGGCCTGCGATACCAGCTCTTCTTCGACGATCGCTCGCTCGACGGCGACATCGTCGTTGACTTCAACGGCGTCAAGCTGGCCGTCGACCGGATGAGCGCCCCGTACATCCAGGGTGCCTCCATCGACTTCGTCGACACCATCGAGAAGCAGGGCTTCACCATCGACAACCCGAACGCCACCGGCTCCTGCGCCTGCGGCGATTCGTTCAACTGACCGAACCCGTCCGACTCGTCGTAAGCGGGTTCACCGCGTAACAGCCCGGCCCCACGTGAGAAGTGCTCACGTGGGGTTTGCGCGTTCCCGGGCGGTGTCCGCGCTGAGGCGGGCCGAGATCGACTTCGCGGCCCAACGATCGCGTACCGCCGGGCATCTCGCCGAGCGTGTCCCCCTATCGAGGGGGTCCGTGCCCTCCTGCGACATTGGTACGGTGATGCAGGGACTTCGTTCCCGGTCTGCACCGCCTGCCGCCTACCGTTGAAGGGCCAGCCTCGTGTCCATCGCCGTTTCCGCGTCCATTGCCACCGACCACCTCATGCGTTTTTCCGGACGGTTCCGTGACGCACTGCTGGCCGATCAGCTCGATCACGTGTCCCTCAGCTTCCTCGTCGACGATCTGCAGATCCGCCGGGGTGGCGTCGCGGGCAACATCGCCTACGCCATGGGGCTCTTGAACCGCACGCCCCTGCTCGTCGGTGCCGTGGGCGCCGACTTCGCCGAGTACCGGCAGTGGCTGGAATCGCACGGCGTCGACTGCTCCGGCGTGCTGATCTCCGAGCGCGCGCACACCGCCCGCTTCGTCTGCACCACCGACGACGACATGGCGCAGATCGCGTCGTTCTACCCGGGCGCGATGAGCGAGGCCCGCGACATCTCCATCGGCGAGCTCGCCAAGGCACACACGCTGGACCTGGTGCTGGTCGGCGCCAACGACCCCGACGCGATGGTGGCCCACACCACGCAGTGCCGCGAACTCGGCATCCCGTTCGCCGCCGACCCGTCCCAGCAGCTGGCCCGCCTCGACGGCGAGCAGGCCGTGCAGCTGATCGACGGTGCCGCATACCTTTTCACGAACAAGTACGAGTGGGCGTTGCTGCTGCAGAAGACCGGGCTCAGCGAGGCGGAGGTCGCGCAGCGCGTCGGCATCCGGGTGACCACGCTCGGCGCCGACGGCGTGCAGATCGTGGACAAGGACGGCACCGAGCTGACCGTCGGCGTGGTCCCGGAGACCACGAAGGTCGAGCCCACCGGTGTCGGTGACGCGTTCCGCGCCGGCTTCCTCACCGGACACACCGCGGGCCTGAGCCTGGAGCGTTCGGCCCAGCTGGGTTCGCTCATCGCGGTGCTGGTCCTGGAGACCATGGGCACGCAGGAGTGGACGCTCAACAAGGAGACCGCGCTCGAGCGTCTGGCCGGCGCGTACGGCGCCGAGGCCGCCGCCGAGATCAAGCCGCTGCTCTGAGGTTGTTCGCCGCCCACAGCTCGCCGTGACAACGCGAGCATCCCGCGCGTTGCTCCGCCCACCGCGCACGAGACATTCAGCGATTTCGCGCGCTGCGTGCGCGCGATCGTCGTTCGGTATCGCGTGAGACGGAAAGTGCCCCTCGACCTTTCGGCGAGGGGCACTTTCGGGACGACCTACAGCGAGACCGGGTACACCGGCTCCTGGATCTCCGGCTTGATCCGGTCCTCGACGAAGATCCCGTGCCACACCATGAACACCAGCAGCGTCCACAGCCGGCGGCTGTGGTCCGAGGTGCCCGCGCGGTGGGCGACGAGCATGTCGGAGATCGCGGCCTTGTTCAGCAGGTGATCGGTCTGCGATTCGAGGATCTGCTGGTGGGCCCAGTCGTAGAGTTCGGTGCCGCGCAACCAGTGTCGCAGCGGGACCGGGAAACCGAGCTTGGCACGGTGCAGCACGTGCGGCGGCACGATGCCTTCGAGTGCCTGGCGCAGTGCGTATTTCGTGGTTTCCTTGGTGATCTTCTGCTCGAACGGCAGCCCCTCGGCGACCTTCAGCACCTCGGAATCCAGGAACGGCACCCGCAATTCGAGCGAATTGGCCATGGTCATCTTGTCGGCCTTGACCAGGATGTCGCCGCGCAACCAGGTGAACAGGTCCAGGTGCTGCATGCGCGCCACCGGGTCCCAGCCGCGCGACTGCGCGTAGATCGGCGCGGTCACGTCCTGATGGGTCCACTCGGGGCGGAATTCGCGCAGCACGGAACGCAATTGGGCGTCGCTGAAGCTGCGCGCGTTGCCGTAGTAGCGCTCCTCCAGGCCGAGCGAGCCGCGATGCAGCAGGCTCTTGCCCCTGGTGCCGTCCGGAATGCGCTCGGAGAGCTTGCCCGCCAGCCTGCGCAGCCCACCGGGCAGGTACTCGAAGGGCTTGAGCGACAACGGCTCCCGGTAGATCGTGTAGCCGCCGAACAGCTCGTCGGCGCCCTCACCGGACAGCACCACCTTGACGTGCTTACGCGCTTCCTTGGCCACGAAGTACAGCGGCACCAGCGCTGGGTCGGCCACAGGATCGTCGAGGTACCAGACGATTTCGGGAATCGCGGCGGCGAACTCGGCGGGGGAGACGGTCTTGATCACGTGCTTGGCGCCGATCGCCGCGGCGGTCTCGGCGGCGACGTCGGCCTCCGAGTAGCCCTCGCGTTCGAAGCAGCTGGTGAAGGTGATCAGCTTCGGGTTGTGCCGCATGGCCAGCGCCGCGACCGCGGTGGAGTCGATGCCGCCGGACAGGAACGAGCCGACGGTCACGTCCGCGCGCATGTGCTTGGCGACCGAATCCTCCATCGCCTCGGCGATCTCCCGGTAGCGGGCGGCTGCCGAACCCGGGGCGAACGGGCGAATCTTGAACTGAGGGTTGAAGTATCGGGTGACCTTCGGGGCCTGCCCGAGGCCGACCGTCGCGTAACTGCCGGATTCCAGCCGCCGGATGTCCTGGTGCAGCGTCTCCGCCTCCGGCACGTACTGCAACACCGTGTAGTGCTCGAGCGCGCGCGGATCCAGCGCATCGGTCAGGCCGAGCGCGGGCAGCAGTTCCAGCAGGCTCTTCTTCTCGCTGCCGAACGCGGTCCCGCCGGGCCCGGTGGCCAGGAACAGCGGCTTGATGCCGAACGGGTCCCGCGCCAGGAACAGTTCCTGGGTCTCGGTGTCCCAGATCGCGAACGCGAACATGCCGCGCAGCTTGCGCACCGCCTCGGGGCCCCAGTAGTGGAACGCCGCGACGACGGCCTCGCCGTCACCCTCGGTCAGGAAGATCGAATCCTCGCCGAACTCCGCGGCGTGCGCCTCGGCCAGTTCCTTGCGCAGCTCGATGTAGTTGTAGATCTCGCCGTTGAACGTCAGCGCATAGCGCTCCCGGTTCTCCGGCGGGCCCCACCGCAGCGGCTGGTGCGAGTGTTCGATGTCGATGATCGACAGGCGGTTGAAGCCGAAGATCATGTGGACAGGAGCGGAGCCCGCGGCGTGACCATCGCCGCCGTCGTGCCACGTCCCTCGTTCGTCGGGGCCGCGGTGGCGCACGCAGTGCAATGCGTCGTACACCTGCTCCACCACGCCAGGCGCTGCCTCGTCAGATGTCAGAAACCCGAGCAGTCCACACACGGCGTCGGCAACCTCGTTTCTCCGGTCGGGACGCGGCCGAAAACCGGCGCGTCCGAATGTCTTGCGGGGGCGGTGCGCGGTGTCTGCCGCGAGTGGTCGATCCGGGACGTGCCGGAGCCTGCCCTCGCGGTGAGCACAGCGGCCGAAATGTTGTGTCCGAGTATGCCGCACACGCTCCCTCCGCGCGTCGCGCGCACCCTGTGCAGGGCTTTTGAGCACGGATGCGCTGGTGACCGCGATCGGCGGAGTGTCGAATGCGACCCGACGACAATGACGGCCCCCGTTTGGTCTACGCTGCGTAGTACTCAGGCCATTCTCAGGCGGCGTACGCGCCCGACCCGGGACCGGCCTGACATGTGCTTAGAACGTATCGCCGGGCGGTCGCAGCCCAGGCGGTGCAAATGTCGGAATGTGTGGCGACCAGGAAGGCGTGAGCGTGGCGCACAAGGCGAGCGAAGAGATCGGGGCACGTCCGGCCCGGGGACGGATCCTTCGGCGGGCCGGGCTGGCGGTGTCCCTCGGGATCACCGCGGTGCTCGTCTCGGGCTGCTCGATCGACAATGTCTGGCTGCGGTTCGGCTGGCCCTCGGGCATCACGCCGCAGGCCACCCGGATGCGGGAGCTGTGGACCTGGTCGGTCGTCGCCGCCCTGCTGATGGGCGTGCTGGTGTGGGGTCTGACCTTCTGGACCGTCGCCTTCCACCGCAAGAAGGCCGACTCCCCGGAGTTCCCCCGGCAGACCGGCTACAACGTGCCGCTGGAGCTGACCTACACGGCGGTGCCGTTCGTCATCATCGCGGTGCTGTTCTACTTCACCGTCGTGGTGCAGAACTACGTGCACGAAAAGGTGGACAACCCCGACGTCACGGTCGACGTGACCGCCTTCCAGTGGAACTGGAAGTTCGGTTACCGCAACGTGGACTTCAAGGACGGCTACTCGTTCAAGGGCATCGACACCACGCGTGAGGCGTCGAACCAGGAGCAGCTCGAGGAGTACAAGGAGCGGACCAAGGACGGTCACCCGCAGCCGGGCCCGGTGCACGGCAAGCCGGAGAACGACATCCTGTCCTACCTGCACTACGACACCGTCGAGACCTACGGTTCCAGCACCGAGGTGCCGGTCCTGGTGCTCCCGACCAACAAGGTGATCGAGTTCCAGCTCGCCGCCGCCGACGTGGTGCACGCCTTCTGGGTGCCGGAGTTCCTGTTCAAGCGCGACGTGATGCCGAACCCGAAGGAAAACCACTCGGACAACATCTTCCAGATCACCAAGATCGAGAAGGAAGGTGCGTTCGTCGGCCGTTGCGCGGAAATGTGCGGCACCTTCCACTCGATGATGAACTTCGAGGTGCGCGCGGTCTCGCCGGACAAGTTCACCAAGTACCTGGACGCGCGCAAGGCGGGCAAGACCAACGCCGAAGCGCTCGAAACCATCGGTGAAGCGCCGGTCGCCACGTCGACCCGGCCGTTCAACACCGATCGCACGACCAAAACCGCGGCCGAGGCAAAGTAAGGGACTGATCTGATATGAAGATCGAAGCGCGGATTTTCGAACTGCTGACGGTGTTCTTCATCATCGTCGCGATTGTCTACGGCTACTTCACCGGCGTGTCCCGCACCGGCGTGGAATGGGCGGGTACCACCGCGACCGTCCTGACCGCAGGCCTGTCGCTGATCATCGGCACCTACTTCCGCTTCGTCGCGCGTCGCCTCGACCTGCGTCCGGAAGACTACGAGGACGCCGAGATCGTCGATGGCGCAGGCGATCTGGGCTTCTTCTCGCCCGGCAGCTTCTGGCCCATCACCCTGGCCGGCGCCGGCGCGATCACCGCGCTCGGCCTGGCGTTCTTCCAGTTCTGGTTGATCGGGCTCGGCGTCGTCTGCATCCTGATCGCGGCCGCGGGCCTGGTTTTCGAGTACTACCTGGGTCCGGAAAAGCACTGAGTTAGTTGGTGAAAGCCCCCTCCGCTGTGTGCGGAGGGGGCTTTCGCCGTTTCCGAACCACAGGTCCGCGCCGCGTCCAGGACCCCGTTCGGGTCAGGTCATCGTTCATCATCAGATGGGGCTGACACAGAGGTGTGGCAGGGTTTCGTCGAACGGCGCTGACTTGACGTAGCTTGCGTGCTCTTGGCGCAGGATGCAGTGTGCGTCAAGAGGGTGCTGGGTGCGTCGAGTGGGAGTGGGGCTAGATGCCGAAGGCGTGCATGAGGCGGGCGGTGGAGCGGGGGGCTACGCCGGCCAGGGCGTAGAGGGTGCGGGTGAAGCGGGGTTCGAGGCGAGGGGCTCGGGTGTGGATGGCGGAGTGGATGCGGTGGGCGGTTTGATCGGCTTCGAGGGGGGACTCTTCGCTGTAGTGGGCGGTGTCGGTGCGGAAGGCGGGGTAGTGGACGGCGGTGACCTGGATGCCGTGGGGGGAGAGTTCGGCGTCGGCGCATTGACCGAAGGTGGTCCAGGCGGCTCGGGCGCTGGCGTAGGAGGCGAAATTCGGTGCGGCGCCGGTGTTCGCGTTCCACGGGCCGACGTTGATCACATGGCCCGAACCGGAGCGCAGCATCGCGGGTAGTAGGCCGAGAGTGAGGCGTAGCGGGCCGAAGTAGTTGGTGGCCATCATGCGCTGATAGTCGCGGAATCGGTGCAGCGACTGGGTTACCGGCCTGCGCACGGGGCGGCCGGCGGTATTGATCAGCACGTCGACGGTGCCGAACTCGCCGAGCACCCAGGTCACCAGCTGATCGACGTCGCCGAGGGCCGAGATGTCGCAGCGATTCCAGTCCGCCACACCACCATCCGAGCGGATGTCCTCGCAGGCGGCGATGAGTTCGTCACTGCCGCGCGCCACCAACAGCAGTTGAGCGCCTTGGGCGGCAAGCACATTCGCGGTGGCCCGGCCGATGTCGGAACACGCGTCGGTGATCAGCACGCGCTGCCCGATCAGCGATCCCTCCGGCGGACGATGACGTTGACGATCAGCGGATCTCACCGGGGCAGCACGAAATTCGGGCATCGGCACAGCAACCTTCACACGTGAACGGCTGAACACACGCACGGCACCCACCAACTGCGCCGGACCGCCCGCCGCCGCTACCACCTGGCGACCATCTGCGGCCGGTCACAGTATAAAGTTTGCCGCCGATTTGATGGGAGTGTTCGCCGAATGGGTTCGGGCGGGGTTCTGTTCCCATCGTTGGGTGTTGGGTGTTGGGTGTTGGGTGTTGGCGTCGGGCGTTGGGCGTTGGGTGTTGGGCGTGCGTGGGCGTGGCGTGTGGCGCGTAGGGCAGGGCGCGTGGGGAGGGTGCAGGGCGCGTGGGGTGTGGGGCGTGGCGCGGGGGCAGGCACGCAGGGCGCGTGGGGCGTGGCGCGTGAGGCAGGCCGCGTGGGGAGGGTGCGTGGCGCGTGGGGCAGGGCGCGGGGGCAGGGGCGCGTGGGGCGTGGGCAGGGCGCGTGGCGCATGGTGCGTGGGGCAGGGCGCGGCGCAGGGTGCGTGGCGGGTGGCGCGTGGGGCAGGGCGCAGAGCGCAGGGCGCGTGGGGCAGGGTGCGTGGTGCGTGGAGCAGGGCGCAGAGTGCAGAGCGCGTGGGGCGTGGCGCGTGGAGCAGGGCACAGAGTGCAGAGTGCAGAGCGCGTGGCGCGTGGGGCAGGGCGCGTGGGGTGTGGCGAGAGGGGCGTGGCGCGTGGGCAGGGCGCGTGGCATGTGGGGCGTGATGCAGGGCCACCGCTAGGTTCACGCATGACGCCGCAAGTGAGTGCTGAAAGTCCGGGTGCCGGTAGCAGTTTCGACCCTGTCCGCAGGTTCGAGAATCGCCGCGAGCGATGGCAGGTCGGGCGCGCGATGGACGATTGGGCTGGTTGTCGATCGAATAGGCCGACGATCCGCGTCCGCGCGATGCCTACCGGCAGGTGCGGTGAGTCTGCCGCTGCCAGCTGTGGTGGCACGACCACAGGAGCCATGATCGGTCGCCCGGTTGCCGCTCAATGTGCTCGTTGACCACAACGCGACGAGAGGGCACTCGTTGCTCGTCGACCACAAGTTCGGGTCACCTCGTCGTTTGGCGCGAGCATGTCTCGTTGGCGCGACCATGTCTCGCTGGGTGCATCCTTGTCTCGTTCGGCGCGATCGCATCCCGTTCGGTGCGACCTTGTCTCGTTTGGCGCGGCGGTGGTTACCGAGCGGGATGGCACGGTGTTGCGTCCTGCGTTCTCGAGTCGCAACTTTCAATCGCCGTGGCCCTCGACATCTTTCGGTCGTTCAGCGATGCATGCGCCGCCGAACTCGTGCGAGTGAAGCGGTTCAGGTCAGGCGGTGGGCCTCCGCGGGCGGCTCTCGCTGAGTGTGATCATGTCTCGTTCGGCGCGACCGCGTCCCGTTCGGTGCGACCTTGTTTTGTTTGGCGCGGCGGTGGTTACCGAGCGGGATGGCACGGTGTTGCGTCCTGCGTTCTCGAGTCGCAACTCTCAATCGTCGTGGCCCTCGACATCTTTCGGTCGTTCAGCGATGCGTGCGCCGCCGAACTCGTGCGAGTGAAGCGGTTCAGGTCAGGCGGTGGGTCCCCGCGGGCGTGCGGTGGACCGAATTGAAAGATAGATCAGGAGGCCGATATCGTTCGCCGGCCGGAGCCGGATGTGAATGGCGCTGTCCGAGTTCCTCGGTGTCACGGCGTGAGCAGCAGCACCGCCGACGCACCACACAATGCGGGCGTCGTCCCGAACGCTTAGCCAGCTGCTGTGCGACACTTCAGCCCGGGATGGCGCGGTTGGCTAGGACGTTTCCGTTATCCATCGACCTGCGCGGTGAATTCCGTACGGGTCCGGTTGGTTACGTCAGTGCCCCGGCAGATCACATACGACGGCGGTGATACCGACATGCCGTCGGCGCGGCGTGCGGGCACCATGGACAGCGATGGGTCGGCAACTGGTCGACCCATCGCTGTCAGCGGGTTAGGGTTCCATGCGCAGGACTATGTTGTCCGTGACAGATAGAAGCAATTCACGCGCGGAAATTCGGCTTCCCCGCCCTAATTTCCGCTGAATACAAATGCGACTAAACGGAGGTTTTACCTACGCGGCCGCCCGGACGATTGATTCGAACTCTGTTCGCTGGACGTACCGAAGTCTTGTGTCCAATACGGCGTGCGATTTCTACTCGTGGCAAATCCGACACCGATATCACGAAGACTGCAATTGAGAATGTTCGCGCGATGACCCGCACTGTGCATCCATCCGTCGACCACGGCGGCAGCGCTCGATTGACCCGAGGCGATATTCTCCGCCCACGCGCTCGCGCGGTAGCCAGCCGCCTTGATCCGGTCGCCCGGGCTGCCTTCGGGCGAATTGTGGTCCAGGATGCCACGGGCAGCCATGCCCTCCGTATGGGCCTGAGCGGCCTTGATCAGGCGGCTTTCGGCCTTCAGGGCGGGGCATCCGACCTTTGCGCGTTCGGCGTTGGTGCGGCTGACCACCTCTCCGGTGACGGACTGAGCTTGTGGCGCAGCCAGTGCTGCCGGCCCCAGTGCGACTAGGCAGGCGGCGGAAGTTGGTATGACGAGACAAGTAAGTAAGGAACGGATCAGAGCGGGAGAAAGACGCATAATTCAGACTCCACGGTTCGTATTACGTTTGAATAACATTAACATCTCGGCGCGAGCGGAGGCAAGATCTTCGTGCCGTCCAGCGGCCTGGCGGCAATCGGTCTGTGAAAGCGCAAGATTCGACCGCATAACGTAGCGGAGAAGGCGAACCGTCCGATACGATGCGTGGCATCCGAAATGGCCGCATCCCAGGACACCGGACGTTTTCGATCTTCATCCCCATCCATGCTCGACCATGGGCGAACGTGCGCGAGTAGCAGCGCCCGATTCGTCGCATCCGGTGACACCGACGTGCGGGCACAACTGAATCGATCGATTCGTTACTAAGGACGACAACTGATGGGCAAACACAACGCAAGACGGAACCCTCTCGGTTCGATGCGGTTGGCCATGCTCTCGATGACCGCACTGATCGCTACCGGTATCGCCACCGAACACGGGCCGTCCCCCGAGAACCAGGCGGCGATCCTGACCGCCACCATGGCCGACCTACCTCCGCAGGCGCCGGTCGCCGAACCCGCCGACACGCAACAGCCGGTTGTCGCAGGCAAGCATGCGTGGCCGATCCGGCCGCCGATCGACGCGGACGCGCTACCTGATCAGTCATCCAGCGAAAAGGTGGGGCCGGCCGGACTCGGACTGCCGCTTACACCCTTCGAGCCGACGGCGCTGCCCGGCCGGACGAACACACCCCGCCCGCACCATCGGACCGACACCGCCGTCCGGCCCAACGCCCAAATCGCTCTGCCCCCAATCGATCTCACTGTGCTACTGAACAACATCAGCGCCGCTCTCAACGCAGGAGCGGCATTCGCCGAAGGGCTGGAGTCTGGCAGCGCCGCCTTGACTCCCTCGGCCGGCAAACCGGCCGCGCCGAGCAGCGCTGACGCCGCCGCCGACACCGCGAACCCCGAAGCCGCGCCCGTCGAGCATGTCCAAAAGCTGGCTCCAGCAACAGATCTCACGTCATTGCTCGCCACCGTCACGGCCGCGCTGAAAGTGGGAGCCGCACTGGCCCAAGGCCTGGAATCCGGCAGCTCGATCCTCGACCCGGGCAGCGCCGCCCTCAGCTCCGGCAGTGCCGCCCTCGACGGCGGTAGCTCGATCGCCGGAGTCGGCAGCTCGATCCTCGACGGCGGCAGCTCGATCCTCGGCCCGGGCAGCGCCGCTCTCAGCTCCGGCAGCGCCGCGCTCGACGGCGGTAGCTCGATCGCCGGAACCGGCAGCTCGATCCTCGGCCCCCTCGCCGCAATCCTCACCCCACTAAGCGCCGCAGCAGCAGCCTCCGCCTAATCCTTCCCTCCTAACGGACGCCCATCGTCTCCCTAGTCTCGATGGGCGCCAGTACCAGGCCACAACGTCGCGATAACGCATCGCCGGTGTCCCGCTCCAATCGATGGTCGCCAAGCGGGACACCAGCTATGCCTTTGCGATTCAGCGCAGTGATGTCCCGCTCGTCGTGAGTGTCATTTGCCCAGGGGGACATCAGCGAGCCCTGTCCTGCGGTTTTGCGGGCGAGGTCTGTTCGGCGTGAGTCTTGGTGTCGGGCGGGGCGTTAGCGTGTTGAGTCCCAAGGTTGGGCGTCGTCAAGTCCCGTTCGGAGCGAATGGCTTTGTCGAGTGGGACTTCACCGTGGCCTGTCTCGCGGTTTCGCGCGGTGATGTCCCGTTCGGCGTGAGTGTCGTTGTCGAGTGGGACTTCACCGTGGCCTGTCTCGCGGTTTCGCGCGGTGATGTCCCGTTCGGCGTGAGTGTCGTTGTCGAGTGGGACTTCACCGTGGCCTGTCTCGCGGTTTCGCGCGGTGATGTCCCGTTCGGCGTGAGTGTCGTTGTCGAGTGGGACTTCACCGCGGTCTGTCTCGCGGTTTCGCGGGGTGATGTCCCGTTCGTGGTGAGTTTCATTGTCGAATGGGACTTCACCGGGGCCTGCCCCGCGATTGAGCGCAGCAAGGTCCCACTCGATGCGAGACCGGTTGTCGAGCAGGAATTCACGTCCAGTGCCTAGGCGGAGTCGCGTTCCTGACCAACGCCCAACTGCCGAAACCTCTTGCCAAGCGGCACATCGCTGCGCCGTGTTGCGGTTAGGCACGGTAAGCCCCGTTCGGCGAAAGCGCCGCTGTCGAATGGGACATCACCGTGGCCGATCTCGCGATTCAGCTCAGCCATGCCCCGTTCGGCGCGAAAGTTGTGGTCCAGCGGGACCTTGTGGTGGCTGTTCTCGCGATTTTGCGCGGTGATGTCCCGTGCGACGTATAGGTCGTTGTCGGGCGGGGCGTCAGCGTGGATTGTTAAGCGATTTGGTTGATTGAGGTCCCGTTCGGTGTAGGACCGACACGGGTAGTGACGTCGAGGGGCGATCTGGCGCGCAGATTGGAGGCGCGTCGATGTGGCCCGACTCGCATTTGTAGTGATGTCCCGTTCGTCGTGAGTGTCATTGGCGAGGGGGACATCAGCGAGCTCTGTCCTGCGGGCTGGCGCGGCGAGGTCTGTGCGGCGTTAGTCTTGGTGCCGGGGAATCAGCGTGTCGCGGTCCAGGGTTCGGCGTCGTCAAGTCCCGTTCGGCGCGAAGGGAGTTGCCGAACGGGACACTGCGGTGGCGGGTCTCGCGATTTTGCGCGGTGGTGTCCCGTTCGGCGTGAGGGTCGTCGTGGGGGTGGGTTGGTTCTGGCGCGCTGACTGGGGTGGGCGGCGCGCCGGAGGTCCTACTCCTCCGACTCGTAGCGTAGAGCGTTTTCCGAGCGGCAGATCTCGTCGATGCCGGCGACTATGTCGCGCAACAGTTCTGAGGGGAGGGCGGCGGGGCGGAGGCGACTGGTGAAGGTGATGAGGCCGTGGTCTTCGGGGGAGAGGCCGCGGGCGGCGGACTCGGAGCGCAGGTAGCGGGAGCGGACGCCATAGGTCATGGCGGAGATGACGGTGAAGCAGCCGGTGCGCTCGCGGTGGCCGGCGAACAGATCGTGCAGGCGGTAGAAGACCGACGTGTAGCTGGACAGGGGCGCGAAAATGCCGACGCGGTAGGCGGGGCCGCGCTCGGACGAGCTGAGGGCGGTGTCGGCGAGGTATTCGGCATCGCGCAGGGTCTGCACCTTGGGCGCGAACAGCACCGCGCCCGCGGCGGCGTTGCGCAGCGGCATGCCGGCGGGACCGGTGGCGGCGGAGGCGATGACGCCCAGCGATTTCCGGGCGCGCGAACCGACCTCACGCCGGGCCCGCACGGAACGGGTCGGCGTGGTGGGATGCAGGGTCGACCACTGGCCGAATCGCACGGTGCCCAACTGCACATGCCCGACACCGCCCGGGCGCGCCACCTTCAACGGCGCGGTGTCGACCCAGCGACCCACCTGCAACGCCGCGTTGCCGGGCCGCATGATCTCGGCGTAGGCGTGTTCGACGAAGGAGTCGAAGTCGAGGAACCGGTCGGCGTTGGTGGTCAGCCAGGTGCGGTCCTTGTCGATGTCGATCACGTCGAGGGTGAGCGCGGTGATGATGCCCGCGCGCCCGCCCGCGCCGAGGATGCGATGGAACCGCTCGGCGTGGTGGGTGCGCCCGCAGGTGCCGATGCGTCCGTCGTTGTCGACGTATTCGAGATCGACGACCTGGTCGATGAACATCCCGTACTTGTGCGACGCCGCGCTCACCCCGCCCACAGACGCGAATCCGCCCGCGGTGATGTCGCGGTGGTCGCCGACGATCGGCAGGCCGAGCCCGTGCGCGCCGAGTCGCCGGTCGATGTCGGACAGCTTGGCACCGGCCTGCACGCGCACCGTCCGCCGCCCCAGATTGATGTCGAGCACCTGATTCATCCGGCGCAGCGACACCACCGTCGGCTGGGCCGGCAGTGTCAGTCCGTCGTCGAGTTGCTCGCCGCCGCGGACGGTCAGCGGTTCCGCGCGGCCGCGTGAATCCCGAACCGTGCGAACGACATCCGCCGTATCGCGGGGTAGGTATTCCTCGGCGGAGACAAACTGCGGCGTGCTCATGGCACGAAAGCTACTACAGCGCGGCCCGCGCCGCCTCCCCGATCTCGAGAGCTACCGGACGGTCGGTTCGAGTCGCTGGCTGAACAGCACCGATCCGCTCGCATCGCACAGATTGACTGTCAGTTCCCTTGACTTGCCGTCGATCAGCACCTCGCCGAAATGCTGGAAGGCATCCAGCGGCGAACTGTTCTGCACGGTCGGCGCGTGCACGAAAACCGCCTCCGGTCCGAAGGTCGCGTCCAGCGGGTTGGGGCCGAACGCGCCGGCGTTGAGCGGTCCGGAGACGAACTCCCAGAAGCCGTCGAAGTCGGTGAACGCCGCGCGCTCGGGGGCGTAGTGGTGGGCCGCGGTGTAGTGCACGTCGGCGGTCAGCCACACCACGTCGGTCACCTTGTTCGCCTTGATCGACGAAAGCACCTGGGCGATCTCGGTTTCGCGGCCGGACGGCGCGCCGGGATCGGCGTTCGCCGGACCCTCGAACGCGGTGGTGTTCGGCTGCTCACCATCCTTGACCACCACGCCCAACGGCAAATCGTTGGCGACGATCTTCCAGGTGGCCTGTGAATCGCGCAGGCCCTCGATCAGCCACTTCGTCTGTGCCGGACCGAAGATGCGGCCCTCGGGGCCGTTGTTCGCGTCGTTGGTGTCCTTGTAGGTGCGCATGTCGAGCACGAAGATGTCCAGCAGCGGGCCGTAGGAGATCTTGCGGTACAGGCGGCCGTCGACCGCTTCCTTGGGCTCTACCGGCATCCACTCGTGGAAGGCCTGCCAGGCGCGGGTGGCCAGGACGTCCATGTTGCGCTCGGTGTAACCCTTGGACTCCGCGACCAGGCCGCCGGGGTACCAGTTGTTGACCGTCTCGTGGTCGTCCCACTGCACGACCTGGGCGACCGAGGAATTGAAGCGGAGATAGTTTTGGTCGGTCAGGTTGTAGGCGTAGGCGCCGCGGTACTGCTGGAGGGTTTGCGCGGGAGCGCTTTTCGCCTCGGAGACGAGGTTGCGCCAGATTCGCCCGTCGGGGAGGGTCACCGATTCCTTGACCGGGTTGTCCGCGTAGATGGAATCGCCCGAATGCAGGAACAAGTGCGGGTCGCGGGCGGCCATGGTGGAGAAGATCTTCATGCCGCCGAGGTCCGGATTGATGCCGTAACCTTGGCCGACCACGTCGCCGGACCACTGCAACCGGATGTCGGACGCGCCGGTGGGGACCGTGCGGAACACACCGGTGATGGGTTCGGACTTGGCGCCGTCGTCGCCCTCCAGAGTTACCCGGTAGTGCACCTGTTCGCCCGCGGGCAAACCGTTGATCCGCACCCGGCCGGTGCCGTCGGAATCCGGGGTGAGCAACGGTCCGGTGAATCGCTTGGCATTGGAGAACGATTCGGTGGCCGCCGTTTCCACGATCAACTTCGCCGGCCGGTCCGCGCGCGCCCAGATCAGCGCGCCGTCGGTACGCGGGTCACCCACCGCGACACCATGTGTCAGCACCGGCCGCGGCCGGACCAGCCCCGGACCGTCGTTCGACGAGCACGCGGCCAGCGCGGGAGCAGCCACCAGGCCGAGAGCGGAGGTGCGCAGCAGGGTGCGGCGGGAGATCGAACCAGTCATGGGATCACCCTGGACCAGCTATCTCAACGCAATGTGAACGGGTTCGGTCCGGTTGGGTAACGGGGCGGCCTGGGCGGACAGTTTCGCGCCGGTCAGGGGGAATTTCCGGTTGGAGGCGGGGAAATTGTCCGCGTAGGCCGGGTCTCTCCCCGAGAGGACTTGCATAGGTGCGCGGAGGTGCGAACGCCGAGTTGCGCGGAGGTGCGAACGGCGAATTACGCGGAGGTGCGAACACCGCATCATAAAGCTGAGCGCTCGGCGTTCGCCGCAGCCATATGCCACTCGCGACCTGAAAGGGTGGTTCCAGCTCTGCATGACGAGGTATGGCCTCGCCATGAAAAGGTCGGGCGAACAGCACAATTGCCCTCGTCGCGGCCGGTGAGTAGCCCACGCCGGGGAGGTTACCTGGAGCTCGCCGCCCCCACACGCGAGTCGTGGATGTCGGCCGGCGGTTCGGCGGCCTTTGCCGCACGCACCACGGTCTGATGCTTTGACCGCAACACGGTTCCTATGCATGGACCAAGGTCCGGAGTCTGAGCCGCGGCCGCTTCGGCAAGCGAGTAGGACCGGGCGACCGGAAAGGCGTTGCCCGCCACCATCCTCGACGGGTCCGGCCTGGCCGGATTGCCGCCTGCCGCAATGTGTAGCTTCTCGCGGGTGATGAGATCGACCGTCTCGGCGAGCGCCGCAGGCATGTTGCGTGGCTAGGCGATCCGGTATTACGCCCGCCCCCGCCCGCTCCCGCCCCGCTCCCGCCCCGCGCAGGCTGCGGATGCAGACGACGTCGGCGTCGCGCAGGTCGAGAGTGTGGGCCAGCCGATGGTGCGGGCGAGGACGAAGATGGCCCTCGTCGCCTGGATGCCGACTGGATCGGTGGGCGCTTCTGCCTGAATTCGAGGTTCGGCAGGCTCGCGGTCAAGGGGGTGGAAATCGAGTGGCACACCATGGCGGGGTCTTCTCGGCGTTTGCCGCCATGGTGTGCCACTCGATGGAACGGGCTTGGGCGGCGACGTGTCTTTGATGGAACCAAAGCTGACCGGCATGTCCATCGCCCGGCGCAGGGCTTCGACGTTGCGAGCCAGGCTGATGCAGAAGAACAGCGGCCGGTTAAATGGCTTCCGAGCAGGCTTCGAAACGGGTGGCTGGTCATCCGGTACCCCTGGAAACCGTGGGTACCGGCTCCTCAGATCGGCGGCCGCCTTTCCGCCCGAATCAATGGCCGGATGGCGCGCGATCGAGAAGTGCTGGACATCGAGTGGCACACCATGGCGGGGTCTTCTCGGCGTTTGCCGCCATGGTGTGCCACTCGATGGGACGGTTTGGGCGGCGACGCGTCTTTGATGAGGCCCAAGCTGACTGGCATGTCCATCACGCGGCGCAGAGTTCGACGTTGCGAGCCAGGCTGATGCGGGAGAACAGCGGCCGGTTCGATGCCTTCCGGGCAGGGTTTCGAGTCGAGTGGCGGGCCGCGGGGCTGAAGGGGCACGTAGCGCGAGGGGTGTGTCGGAACTCGGGTCGTTGCTGTAGGGACGGTGAATTCGATTGCATCGCTTGGGGTTTCGCTACCGGGCGGTTTTTGGGCTCGCGTTTACGACCGCGTGTCGCGTGGGTGTGCGTCGACTGACGGACGGTTGCCATCATCATGGGCGATTGACATACCGGATACCGTCATCGATTTATGCTCATCCAATGGATGCTGTCGATCGTGGGCTGATTCACGCACTGCATATCGACGGACGGGCTGCTTTTCGCGATATCGCCGCTGTGCTGGGGGTTTCGGAGAACACCGTTGCTCGCCGGTATCGCAAGCTGCGGGGCGAGGGCACGATGCGGGTGGTCGGGATGGTCGATGGGCGGCGGCTCGGGTACGTGTCGTGGACGGTGCGGGTGCGGTGCACGCCGGATGCCGCGATGTCGGTGGCCAAGGCGCTGGCCGATCGGGCGGACACCTCGTTCGTGTATCTGCTGTCCGGCGGCACCGAGGTGTCGTGCACCGTGCAGGCCGCGAGCAGCCAGGAACAAGACGCGTTGTTGCTGCACAAACTGCCGCGAACCAGTCGGGTGGTCTCGGTGACGGCGCATCTCGTGCTGCGTGGATTCGCGTTGCCGTCGGGATGGCAAGGCGTGGTGGCGCTTTCGCCGGAGCAGGTGGCGGGCCTCAAGCCTCCGCAGGTCGAACCATCAAACGCGCCAATCGAATTGGACGCCGGGGATCGGGCACTGCTGCACGCCCTCAATCGGGACGGCCGCACGTCCTATGCCGAGCTGACGGCGGTGACCGGATGGTCGGAGTCCACGGTGAAGCGCCGCCTGTCCGCGTTGCGCCGCACCGGCGTCCTCCGATTCCACCTCGACCTACCGCCCGCCACACTCGGCTTCCACACCGAGGCCCGCCTATGGATCAACACCCGACCCGCCCAGGTCGTCGCCGTCGCCGAAGCCCTGTCCCACCACCCCGAAATCACCTTCGCCGCCCTCACCACCGGCTCGACCAACCTCCTCGCGGCAATCAACTGCCGCGACACCACCCACCTGAGCACCTACCTCACCGAACGAATCGCCCCACTACAAGGCATCACTTCGATGGAAACCGCCCCCATCATCAAAACCATCAAACGCGCCGGCGCCCTCCTCCTCTGAACCCGGAACCATTGCCCGACAACGGCTCTCCCGGACCCCACTCGGCACCCCAGGACACCGACCTCGGACGTCAACGGGTTCCTGTCGCGCCGAATCGCGAGTAGACGTTTCGCAATGTCCCGTTGGCCGGGCGAGTGATTTGATTTGCGCGCGATTGGCGCTGCCCTGGTCCAGCTCTACGTCCACGCGCAATTCACGGCCGCTGTGGACCACGGACACGCCGATCCTGGTGTTGCCCAGCCGGATGAGCGAGCCATCGGCCGCGACCCGATGCGAGCCGGGGGCAGGTAGCCGATTACTTCCAGCAGGTCCGTCTTACCGTTGCCATTTGATGGAGCGCCGTGCGGTGGCCGGATCGTTCTGCGGTGGTGTGAAGTCGAGCGTTGGGGCTCCCTGCCGGTTCGGCGTGAGGTGGCAGCCGAGCGGGGGATGGCTGAGCCGCAATGCGAGTAGTCGCTTCGTGGTGTCCCGTTCGGCGGTCGCCAGGGTCGAACGGGCCAGGGACGACGAAGGCCGCTCGCGGGCCGGGGATCGGCTGGGGCGAGCGGCCTGATGGTCGCGGGGTTAGCTGGCGGCGGTGTGGGGGATGCGGGTGGCTTCCTGGGGGGTGCCGCCGGTGGGGACGTTTTTCTTGAGGCTGGCGGCGTAGACGTCTACGTATTCTTGGCCGCCGAGTTGCATGAGTTCGTACATGACCTCGTCGGTGACGGCGCGTTCGACGAAGCGGTTGCCGCCCATGCCTTCGTAGCGGGAGAAGTCGATGGGGGTGCCGAACTTGACGGTGACCTTGCGGCGGCGCCAGCGGAACGGGCCGGGCGGGCTCACCTCGTCGGTGCCGATGACGGCGACCGGGATGACCGGGACGCCGGTCTCCAGGGCGAGGCGGGCGAGGCCGGTCTTGCCCTTGTACAGGCGGCCGTCGGGGGAGCGGGTGCCCTCGGGGTACAGGCCGACGAGGCGACCCTGATCGAGCAGCTTGCGGGCGGCGTTGAGGGCGTCCTCGGCCGCGTCTGCGCCGGTGCGGTCGATCGGGAACTGGCCGGAGGTGGTGAAGAACCACTTCTGGAACGCGCCCTTGATGCCGGGGGTGTTGAAGTATTCGGCCTTGGCCAGATAGTTGATCCGCCGCGGACTCAGCAGCGGCGCGAACAACCAGTCCGCGAAGGACAGATGGTTACCCGCCATGATCGCCGGACCGTCCGCCGGAATGTTCTCCACACCCTCGACCGTCGGCCGATTGTAGAGATGCATGAACGGTCCCAGCAGCACGTACTTCAGCAGCCAGTAGAACATGACGTCCTTCCCCCGGGACCGGGATAGAGGCGGGCACCTGCGTCAGCTGCCGACTTTACCGCTGGAGCCAGATCACATCCAAGCGCAGCGGCGAATCTCACCACACTCTGCCATGAGCAGGCGCGCACACCGCAATCGGCGACCGGAAGCAGATTCCTCGGCGACCGGAATGGAGGTCATCGGCGACCGAAGCAAGCTTGTATCAATCGAATACCACTGCCGCAGCAAATGAAACGTCAACCACGGGACAGACACTCATCCGGGCCCGATCGCCGTCCGCGGCGGACGACGAGGGTGCCGGTACGGCCCCCGCCCGAGACTCGGCCTGGGCGAGCAGCATTGCCGCCGAAGCGGTGCAACCAAGCGTCTGTCCCAGTCCTGACCGCAACCTGCGATCGGCGACACCGATCGCCACAAGTTGGGCCGGCCTCGGGCAAGCCCATGCGTTCATGATCATCGGGAATTGGTGTCGGTCGAGAGAGCACCGACACCAGTTCCTCTTGATCTTGCTCTTCTGCGGAAGCCCCGGCAGCGGGCAACCGCGTGGCCCGCAGCTCAGTGGCTGCGGGCTACGCGGGAGGACTTGTGTTCGCTCTCGATCAGCGCGGCGCGGGCGAGATCGGCGGCGCCGATCATGCCTGCGGCCTCGCCGAGCTGGGTGGTGCGGATGCGGGCGAGGGGGCGGTGGCCGGCACCGGTGACGGAGCGCGCGTACTCCTCGCGGGCCTCGTCGAGGAACAGCGGCGCGGAGCTGCTGACGCCGCCGGCGATGACGACCAGGTCCGGGTCGAAGATGTCACTGACGAAGGCGAGGCCGAGGCCGAGCCAGCGGGCGAAATCCGCCATGACGCGAACGGCGAGCGGGTCGCCGTCCTGCGCGGCATTGGCGACCCGGCGGCCGGTCAGCGAGCCCGGATCGCGGAAGACGTCCTTGGCGAGCACGGACCGAACCGGGTCGGTGGCCAGCATCTCGATCGCGGTATCGGCGAGTGCCGTTCCGCTGCAATACCTTTCCCAGCAACCGTGCTTGCCGCACGGGCAGGCGCGACCCTGCGGAACGACCTGCAGGTGCCCGAGTTCCGGTGCGACACCATGGGTTCCGCGATACAGCTTGCCGTCGATGAGCAGCGCCGCGCCGATGCCGGTGCCGATCGCGACGAGTACCACGTTGTGACCACCCGCGGCCGCGCCGAACCGATATTCGGCCCACATGGCGGCATTCGCGTCGTGTTCGAGAATGACGGGCAGTTCGAGCCGTTCGGTGAGCCGTTGCGCGACCGGTGTGTTCTGCCAGGGCAGGTGCGGTGCGAAGCGGACGGTGGAGCGGTCGCCGTTGATGAATCCGGCGACGGCGAGTCCGACCGCGCCGATCGGATGTCGTTGGCACAGCTCGCGCACGGAGCGGGCGAGGGCGTCCTCGAGTGCCTTGGCCGAATGTGGGGTCGGCGCCTGGACGGTGTCGAGGACCTCGCCGCTGGTATCGATCACCGATGCGCGAATGTTGGTGCCGCCGACGTCGATTCCGACGGTCAGCGGTCGCGCACCTGCTATGCGGTGCGTCATGCCTTGATCGTCACAGGAATGCCGACATAGCGGGAACGCTTGCCTGTCCGCGATGTGTGTTGTCCGGCAGTGGATTCCGTACCTTTCGAGGTGCTGGCTGAATGATCCTGTGGCACACCGTGATTGTGCTGATGCGCACCTGGTTCGGGCATGACCGGGTCGACCGGGACTCCGGCCAGCGCTTCGCGCAGCACGGTGACCAGGGCGGTGCCGTGGTCGGCAACGGCTTGCAACACCTCATGGTGCTGACCGCGCATCAAGGCGGCGGCCGCGCAAACGGGGCACCAACTGCAACTCGACCACTCCACCTGCCCGTCGGCGGCCTGGCGCAGCACCGGCTCGACCCGCTCCAGCACGGCTTCGGCGAGCAACTTCAACTCGGCCGCGAACTCGGCCAGCCCGTGCTCCGGAACACCCTCGCCCGCAGCACCTTTCGCCCGAGCGGACGTCGGCTCGTCATCGGCCACCCCCGAGTCCGCGGGGTCGGTCCGGTCACCGCCGGCCGGTTGCTCATGCTGGAATCCATGCTCGGTTCGGTCACCGCTCGACCTGCCGGCACGCCACCTGGAACCGCCGGTTCGATCGTGGGTGCCCGGCTCATCGGCGCGGATGTCGTGCGCGGATCGATCGCCGGCACCATCCTCCTTCGTGCCGGGCTCGTCGGAACCCTGCCGGTCCGCATCTGCGCCCCAGCTACCGCTCTCCGACTCGCGCACGTCGCGTTTTCCGGCCCCCCGCCGGAAGAACCCGCCCGTCCGATCACCGCTCATCGCCGCTACCTTCGGGCCATAACTCGGGATCGGGGCGGAAACGCACCACGAGTTGTCCTCCGTCGAGTTCGGCACCGTCGACCGTGCACCGCCGCAATACCGGCGCAAGACGAACTCGCCGCCGGACACCGTCCGCTCCCACGATCAAATCGTCCTCCACTCGGCCAAGTCGCAGCGTTGCCGCGTCGACAACGGGCAGGGGCATCCGCAGTGTGTATATCGCGCGCAGGCCGGTGCCTGATTCACATCGAACCACCGGTTCGCCGGAACTCGCGTCAACCTCCGCCGGACTGTCGCTCAGCATAGGTCCTGTGCCGGCGATGTTCCTGTCCGCGTCCACCGCGTACGACAGGGCCGCGAGCGAGGTGAGCCCGATCGGCTCCGGTCCGGTGTGCTGGGCGATCAGCAGCGGGATACCCGGCATCGAGCGTTCTAATTCGGCGATGACGGCGAGCTGCTCGCCGCGCCGGTTCAGATACCAGTGCACGGCGGGATGTTCGGTGTCGAGCGGGGAGGTCGGCGGCAGCACCTTGTTGACCACCACCGCGTCCAGCCGCAGCCCGAGCAGTGCGGCGGCGGAACGGACCCGCTCGGATTCGGCGAGGGTCACCCGTTCGGCGACGGTGATCAGGCGCGCGCCGGTACGCCGATGGTCGGCGAGCAGATCGCGGACCTCGGTGACCGCCTTGACGATCCGTTCGACGGTCGCGGCGAGGACGGCCTGCCGCAGATCGGTGCCGACCGTGCTCATCGCCCGCGCGTGCGGCGGCCACACCCGATCGAGATAGCCGAGCAGCGTGTCCGGCGCGGTGATGATGCGCAGCATGTCGGCCGACGGCGGGCAGTCGACGACGATCACGTCCCAGTCGTTCTCGTTGGCGAACTGGGTGATCTCGACCAGCATCAGTAGTTCCTGCACGCCGGGCAGGCCGGTCAGCTCGGCCGGATCCAGCGCGGCCAGGTCGATGCCGTGCTCGTGGCCGGTGCCGGGGGACAGCACGCGAACCACGTCGCGGAACCGATCCTCCAGCAGCGCAAGCGAATCCACCTCGATCACGTCGAGGCCGGGCAGCATGTTCGCGATCCCGGCGACGGTGCCGGGATCGTGCGGGAAACGGAAGCCCAGCGCGTCGCCGAGCGAATGCGCCTGATCCAGCGAGGCCACCAGCACGCGCTCACCCGCCCTGGCGTAGGACATGGCGGTGGCGCACGCCAGCGTCGTCTTGCCTACCCCGCCTTTGCCGATGAACAGTTCGACCCGGGTCGTGTGCGTCGTCAGCCTTCGACCCGTTTCTTCAGTTCCTTCAGCGCGGTATCGGTGATCACCTTCTCGGCCTTGCGTTTGAACATGCCGATCATCGGGATGTTCAGGTCGACGGTCAACGTGTAGACCACCTCGGTGTTGCCGTCGGGCTGGTCGATGAGCTCGTAGGTGCCGTTCTGCGCCTTCTGCAACTCACCGCTGACCAGCGTCCAGCTGACCGCCTTGTTGTCCGGGCTCCAGGTATAGGACAGGACGTAACTGTCCTTCACCACGCCCGCGTCCAGCACGAATCGCGCGGTGCGCGCCCGGCCGTCCGGCCCCTTCTCCTGCACTTCGACCGATTTCGCCGCCGAGACCCACTCCGGGTAGGACTCCAGATCGGCGATGACGGACATCACCTGCTGCGACGGGGCCTCGATGATGATCGACCTCTGGGTCCTGTCGGCCATGGCGGACAGCGGTTCCTTTCAGCGGTGAAACGTGGGGACGGCGACCGGTGAAACTGAGTCAGGAGGCGTGCGCGGGTGCGACACCGGCCGGGCGACCTGCCTCCAGCCGGGATTTGAGTTCGAAGGACACGTTGCGGCCCGCGACGCGGCGCGCGCGGTTGGCGGCGGCCAGCCGGTTCGGTGGCAGTGCGGGTCGCGGCTCGGCGTGCAGGAAGTAGTGCACGATCACCCCGTCCAGCATGGGTTGCAGCCAGACTTCCATGGTGCCGTCCAGCGCGCCGGACACGGTCCAGCGGATTCCCTTGTCGCCCCGGTCTTCCCGGACGACGAGGGTGAGGTCCGGCCACCAGCGGCGCCAGTTGTTCGGTGCCGACAGGACATCGGCGACCGCGATCCCCGGCGCGGCCACGAACGTTTGGTCGGCGACCTGGATGGTGCTCACGACAGCGCCTCGCTAGCGGTCGTGCCCATCGGCGCTGCGTCTCTGGTTCGCTCGCTCACAGGGTGAGCGTATCGGATCGCGGGCTGGACGCAGCAGTGGTGATCACCGCAGGAGTTGCCGGAGCCGGACACCGTGGGTGTCCCAGCGCCAGCGGTCCTCGACGAACGCGCGGCCCGCGGCACCCATCCTGGCGGCAGCATCGGGGTCGGAGAGGATGTCTACCAGGGCATCGGTGATCTGCTGGACCGAGCGTCCGTCGACGACGCGCCCGGTTTCGCCCTCGATGACCGTTTCCGGGGCGCCGCCGGAACGGCCCGCGACCACCGGCACACCCGACGCGGACGCTTCGAGGTAGACGATGCCGAGGCCCTCGACGTCCAGACCGGCGCCGCGGGTGCGGCACGGCATGGCGAAGACGTCGGCGAGGGTGTGATGCGCGGCCAGCTCGCCGGAGGGGACGCGGCCGGTGAAGATGACGTCGTCGGAGACGCCCGCGGCGATCGCGAGCTGACGCAGTTTCTCCTCGTACGGTCCACCGCCCGCGATGACCAGGACCGCGCCGGGAACTCGGTCGCGGATCTCGCGCATGGCGACGATCAGCGCGTCCTGACCCTTGCGCGGGACCAGTCGGGACAGGCACAGGATGGTCGGGCGGTCGTCGAGCCCGTACCGGTCGCGCAGTTCGGCGCGCGCGGCCGGATCCGGGCGGAAGGCGTCGGTGTCCACGCCCGGCGGCAGATACTCCAGCGCGGCGTTGCGGCCGAACGCCGAGGCGAAACGCCCGCGTGTGTACTTGCTGACGTAGGTGATCACGTCGGTGTGCTCGCCGATCTGCCGCAGCGCCTGCCGCGCTCCGGGCAGCATCGACCAGCCGACCTCGTGCCCGTGCGTGCTGGCCAGAATGCGCTCGGCCCCCGCTCGGCGCAGCATCGGCGACATCAGCGCGAGCGGGGCGGCGGCGCCGAACCACACGGTGTCGCACTTCTCGCTGCGCAGCAGTCGCGCGGCCCGGCGCATGACCAGCGGGGTCGGCAGCATCAGCGTCGTCGGGTGGCGGACCACCTGAAACTTCTGTTTGGCATCGTATTTCAGGTGACTGTCGCCGCGCCAGCGCGGGGCGTACACGACGAGATCGTCCGGCGGGAGCTGACCGGCCAGGGCATGCAGATAGGACTGAATACCACCCGGCCGCGGCGGGAAATCATTGGTCACCAGCAGAGTTCGGGCCATGGTGACAACCTACTGTGTTGCCCGTTTCGCTACTTCGCGCGGCGTGTTCTCACACGGGGGTCAGACCTAGCGACGTCGCGACAACAGCCGCACATCTTCTGATTTCTCGCACGCCGACTTGCCGCCCTGACACGCGTGCGTATGTCAAAAGGTGTGCGGCGGTGGTGCTGACTTGCCGCGCTGGTACGGGTGCGGATGTCAGAAGGTGTGCGGTGGCGACGGTGCTAGACGCGGCTGCTGCTTCGTGTCGCGTCCTTCTGCCCGCCGGGTCGCATAGATGGGCGGCGGTGGGGTGTAGAGACAACGGCCGCAGACCTTCTGTTTTCTCGCACATCGGTTTGCCGGGCTGACACGCGTGCGGACGTCAGAAGGTGTGCGGGTGTGGCGGGTTCAGGCTGTTTGGGTGGAGAGCCACGTGCGCCAGGCGGCGATGAAGTCGGTGCGGTTGGTGCCGAGGACGTTCTGGAGGATTTGGTCTTCGGTGGCTGGGGTTTGGCGGGACGCGGCGATCTGGCGGTAGAGGTCGACCAGGCGGGGCTGGTCGTATTTGTCGGCGATGAAGGCGCAGACGGACCAGGCTTGTTCGTAGGTGGCGGCGGCGTTGCGGCCGGAGAATTCCGCGTCGGCGGGCAGGTCGCCGGGGAGGTTGCGAAGGGTGACCTGCGCGGTGAGGGTCGGGGCGATGTCGGCGAAGCGATGGCCTTGGCCGCGATGCGCGGTGTAGTCGGCGAAGCCCTCGAGCATCCACAGCGGGGCGCCGTCGCGGGTTTCGGCGCGGGTGGCGATGTGGGTGAGTTCGTGGCGGAGCAGGGTGCGCAGGCCCTCGGGGTCGAGGCGGCGGCCGGCGTCGGGGCTGAACACGATGCGCTGACCGGTCGGCCGACTGCCCGGCGCGAACGGGTCGGCGACCGAGGCGGCGGCGACCTCGGGGGACAGGCTGCCCGCGTGCACGAGGCCGGCGAATTCGGCGGGGGAGGAGGCGACTACGACCGTGGTCGCCTGTGCCCAGTCCTTGCCCCACACCTCGCTGACCGCAGCAGTGGCGGCGGCGAGTTCGCGTTCCAGGATGTCGATTTCGACGCGCTGGGCCGGATGGCCGACGACCAGGGATTGCTGCCCGTCGCCGGTCGCCACCTGGCGGGCGACGAGCGGGCCGAACGGTTCGATGCTGCGCCGCACCTCGGCCAGCCGCGGATCGCCGGCCGGCGCCTGTCCCGCGATATCGGCGGTCGCCTGTGCCGCATGCGGTTTCGGTAGCGCGGAGTTCGGCAGCATCACCAGGGCCCCGCAGAACCCGGTCAGCGCAACGACCATCGCCACCGTCACACAGAACTCGAACCGCCGCCGCGCCGACCACCACGCCCGCAACCGCCCCACGCCACTCATCGCCGTGCCTCGGTGCATCTGCCCGCAGCGCCACGATCCGTACGCCTGTCACTCGGGGCGCCGAACCTGTCTGCCCGATCATGCGCAGCCCGCACAGCGTCAACAATCGACAGGCCGAACTCGCGTGGGCTGTTACCTTGCTGGCGCTCACTCGAAACAGCGCCGAGCTGTGGTGCTGGATCTCCAGCGGATCCCGTGTATCGCCGGACGGTTGCGCCGTCGCTGGTGCACTCGCCGCGGATCGCAATCATCAGCCCCGCACCGACAGCGGAGATGAGATCGCCGTCGACCACGCGCGGTGCACACTGCATTACGACCCGCGGGTTGAATTCGTGTGGGCTGGCGCCCTGCTGGCTCGGCCGCGTGCGGCGTGCGGTCATGCCGGTTCCCGTGCGGTGGCGTTCGCTCAGCACTGTGCCGCCGCTCGGGTCCGGCGGTTCACAGCTTTCGGCGGGCAAGGGGTTGGACAGGTTATGTCCATTCATAGTTGGTCAGTATCGCCGAGCGGAGTTGTAGGGCGTCGAGCCCATGGGGGCGACGGCAACCGGGACACCGAAGGTGGAGGCGTGCAGCATGAGTCCGTTGCCCGCGTAGATGCCTACGTGGGAGATGTCGGAGTAGAAGAACACGACGTCACCGGGTTGCAGTTCGTCCTTGGACACCGGGGTGCCGTAGGTCGCCTGCGCGGAACTGGTCCGCGGCACGTTCTTGCCGACCTGTTTGAACGCCCACTGCACGAGCCCGGAGCAGTCGAACTGGTTCGGGCCGGTCGCGCCCCAGACGTAGGGGTCGCCGATGCGGGTCAGGCCCGCGGCCAACGCGCTGGTACCGCTGCCGGGAACCAGTCCCTGCAGCAGGGTGTCGCGGTCGAAGCCGGGCGGGAAGGGCGAACCGGCGAGCGCTGATTTGTCCTTGGCGGACAACGAACCCCACGCCTGCACCACCTGGGCGATGGCGCCGCCGAGGTCGCTGCGTTTGCGTTCCAGGTCGGCGCGCACGGTGTCGGCCTTGTTGGCGGCCGCGCGGGCCTCGTCGTCGGCTCGGCGCGCGACCGCCTCGGCCTTGTCGGCGGAGTCGGTGGCGACCTTGTACTGATCCAGTTGCGCGGAGGTCTGCGCGGCGAGCACGTCCAGCGTGGACATCTGGTCCAGCAACTGCTGCGGGGAATCGCTGACCAGTACGGCGAACAACCGGTTGGTGCGTGCGCCCTGATAGGCGGCGATCGCGGTCCGGTTGATGATCGGCTGGTACTTGCGTACTTCGTCGCGGGCTCGGTTGACCATGTCGGTGGCCGAGGCCAACTTGGCGTCGGCGTCGTGCTGGATGACGAGCTTGGCGTCCAGATCGGACTGCGCGTCCAAGGCCTGCTGATTGAGCTGCTCGGACTGCCGGGAGAGGTCGATCATCCGCTGCACGGCCTCGGTGGCCGTGGCCGGTAACGCGACCGGATCGGCGCCGGCCGGATTGCCACCGTAGAGGGCGGTGGTGGCCAGGACTCCGGCCACCAGTGCTCCGCCGACCAGACGTCGTGAGCCATGTCTCCGGTGAGCTGCCACAGCCTGCCTTGCCCCGCTCTCTCGTGAAACGATCTGGGTGGAACCGACGATCCGAACCGATGAGCACCTTCATCGAAAACAAGGTTTGCGCGGTGCACGCCTCGGGTAATTCCAGAAGGTCTCGATTAGGTTACGGAACGGCCTGCGTCTGTGTCCAGTAGAGAACGAAATGATCACAGGGGCCGTCCGGTGGTCGGGCCGCAACGTACGGCCCGACCAGCGGTTTGTCAGAAGCGACGGGCTCCGGCGACCGGCATCGAGGAGATCGGGGCCACCTGCACGGGCGTGCCCGCGGTGGAGGCGTGCACGACATTGCCGTCGCCGGCGTACAGGCCGGAGTGGCCGCCGCCGTAGAACGACACCAGGTCGCCCGGCTGCAGGTCGTCCATCGAGACCGGGGTGCCCGCGGACAGCTGGGCGCCGCTGGTGCGCGGCAGCTCCAGGCCGGCCTGCTCGTAGGACCACTTGACCAGGCCGGAGCAGTCGAACGCGTTCGGGCCCGCGGCACCGTAGACGTACGGCGCGCCGAGCTTGCTCATGGCGGCGTCGAGGGCTTCCTCGCCGATGGTCCGCTTCGGGGCGACGAACGGCAGCGGGGCCTGGCCCGGCAGTTCGATGCCCGGGATGCCCTGCGGGATCTGGATCTCGTTCGGCACCTCGAAGGTTCCGACGCCGGGGATGTTCACCGGCTGCGCCGATGCGGGGGCGGCCGGAAGCAGGAACGCGCCGATGGTGGCAGCGCCGACGGCCCCGGCGGCGACGGCACGCTGCGCCGAACGCTTGACGGAATTGGTCGTCATGATGCGGTACTCCCAATCTGCCCCACGACGCCGCACCCTGACTGGTGCCGCGGACTTCGTGTCGTTCGCACCGGGTTGGTGCGTCGGACTCCGTGAGGTCTCGAAAAGGTTACGAACACATCACGGGGGTTTGTAAAGTCCGCCGCCTGCCGAATGCGTGCGCGGGTCTGAATTCGGGCTTAATCAGTGTGAGATATGTCCCAGCAATCACGAAAAGATAACGACGGGCGATCTCCGGCGAGCTTCGCGGCCGCTATCCCGGTCAGCGATGCCATGCCTGACCGAGCCCTGGAAGTGAACCGATTGGACATTTCCCCAGGTCGCTACGTTCATCTCGGAGACATGTGCGGGTCGAACGCTGGTCGGTCGGCCAACTCGCTGTGATCCGTCACAGCGAGCCTGAAGCGGCCCGTCCGCGTCGGCCGACACGCCCGGACGATTGATACGTTTTATGCGACAGTGTGACCTGTATCACTTTTTGACGTTCTAGATCATTTCATGGGTACCGAAACATAAATACGCACCGTGTCATTCGGACATTTCGTGGGGTTTTCGTGTGCGCCCAACCCGGCTCGCGCGCGCTCCGTTCTTGTCGGACCCACCGCCTACGCTCCAGCCCGTGTCCGACCCCGCACCGCGCAAGGCCGCCGCTCGGCAGCTGGTCTTCGACGACCTCGACACGCCCCTGTTCGACACCACCTTCGTGGTGGTCGACCTGGAGACCACCGGGACCAGTCCGGGGGGTGACGCGATCACCGAGATCGGCGCGGTCAAGGTGCGCGGGGGTGAGGTGCTCGGCGAGTTCGCCACCCTGGTCAATCCGGGGCGCGCGGTGCCGCCGGCCATCGTGCAGGTCACCGGGATCACCACGGCGATGGTCTACGCGGCCCCGGACATCGCGTCGGTGCTGCCCGGATTCCTCGAGTTCGCGGCCGGTGCGGTGCTGGTCGCGCACAACGCGCGGTTCGACATGGCGTTCCTGCGGGCGGCCGCGGCGGCGCACGACATGGCCTGGCCCGCGGCGACCGTGTTGTGCACCGTGAAGCTCGCCCGTCGGGTCCTCGGGCGGGACGAGGCGCCCTCGGTCCGGTTGAGCGCGCTGGCCCAGTTGCTCGGCGCGAGCACGCAACCGACGCACCGGGCGCTGGACGACGCGCGAGCGACCGTGGACGTGCTGCACGCGTTGATCGCGCGGGTCGGCAATCAGGGCGTGCACAGCCTCACCGAGCTCGTCGACTATCTGCCCGACGTCACCCCGCGCCAGCGCGCCAAGCGGGTGCTGGCCAACGACCTGCCCGCGAGCCCCGGCGTGTACCTGTTCCGCGGGCCTGCCGACGAGGTCCTCTATATCGGCACCGCGGTGAATCTGCGCCGCCGCGTACGCAATTACTTCACCGGCTCGGAGACCCGCGGCCGGATGAAGGAGATGGTCTCCCTCGCCACCCGGGTCGACCATGTGGTCTGCGCGCACGCGCTGGAAGCCGGGGTCCGCGAACTGCGCCTGCTCGTCGCGCACACCCCGCCCTACAACCGTCGTTCCAAGTTTCCCAAGCGCGCCTGGTGGATCACGCTCACCGACGAACCCTTCCCGCGCTTCTCGGTTGTCCGCGCGCCGAACCGAGATGCCCTGGGCCCGTTCACCTCTCGCGCCGACGCCACCGAGCTGGCGGTGATCATCGCCGAATACACCGGCCTGCGCACCTGCAGTACCCGCCTGCCCCGCCGCGCCCTGCACGACTGCCCGCCCGCGATCGTCGGCGGCTGCCCCGCCTCCGCGCTCGGCAGTCCTATAGATACAGAGGAATACGCACCCGCGCCCGCGCTCGTCCGCGCCCTGTTCGCCGGCTACTCCGACGCCCCGCTGCGCTCGATGCTCGACCGCATCGAAACCCACTCCCGTGCACAACATTTCGAAGCGGCCGCCCGCCTCCGCGACCGAACCGCCGCCGTGGTCCGCGCCCTGCACCGCACCCAGCGCCTCGCCGCCGTCGCCCGCATCGCCGAACTGATCGCCGCCCACCCCGACGGCGCGGGCGGCTGGGAGTTCGCCGTCATCCGCTACGGACGACTGGCGGCAGCGGGCAACGCGGTGCGCGGAGTCCCGCCGATGGTGGTGGTCGAACAGCTCGTCGCCGCCGCCGAAACCGTGATCCCGGAAGGTGGCGTCGCCGCCCAAGCGCAGATCGCGGCGGACATTCTGATTCCCGCGCCCGGTCCGGCCCCCGCGCCCGGTCCGGCCCCCGCACCCGGTCCGGTCTGCGCGTCGGGTCCCGCCTACGCCCCCGGTCCGGCCCTCGCGTCGGGTTCGGCCCTCGCGTCGGGTTCGGCCCTCGCGTCGGGTTCGGCCCTCGCGTCGGGTTCGGCCCTCGCGTCGGGTTCGGCCCTCGCGTCGGGTTCGGCCCG
>NZ_JBIAID010000003.1:0-232760 GCF_042871115.1 Nocardia sp. NPDC006044 | reverse complement strand
CCCGCGTCTGGTCCGGCCCCCGCGTCTGGTCCGGCCCCCGCGTCTGGTCCGGCCCCCGCGTCGGATCCGGCCCCCGCGTCGGATCCGGCCCCCGCACCGGGTTCGGCCCTCGCGTCTGGTCCGGCCCCCGCATCCGGTCCCGCCTACGCCCCCGGTCCGGCCCCCGCATCCGGTCCCGCCTACGCCCCCGGTCCGGCCCGCACGCCGGGTCGGGCCCGCTTCGCCGAACAGATACAGGCAATCCCACCGGATCATGCCGGGACGCTCGGGGATTCGGCGACGGACCCCCACATGAACGTCGGTCACACAGCAAGCCAAGACGTCGCGAGCGTGGCGGGGGGCGATGGGACTGGTATCAGGCTTACCGCCGCCGTTCAAGATCAGGGGGAACTGGTGCAGGTATCGCCCGAGAGGCATCTTGCATCAGTTCCCCCTGATCTTGAACAACGCTCGGTAGGCAACAACCGCACCCCTTCTCGGGGTCCGCGCTGTGACGGGACCGAGGGTGACGCGGCGGGCGATCCTCTGGCGCAGGATTGGGTGCCGGTGAATGTGCCGCCGTTGCGGGGGGCCTCGCCGGAGGAGGCGGCGCTGATCGCGCGCTGGCTGGCTCGGGCGGGGGTGCGGATAGTAAGGACTACGGAGGGGTATCGGGAGCCGATGTACGGGGCGGGGCGATGGGTGGGGTGGGCAGAGGTGGCGGATGCGGCGGCGCACGCCCAACCCGCTGAGGATGCGTACGTGGACCGCTTAGGCTGAGCGCATGATTACCGCGATCGTGATGATTGACGCCGACAACGGCCGCATTCCGGAGACTGCGCAGGCCGTCGCGGACACCGAGGGCGTCACCGAGGTGTACTCCTGTGCCGGTGACGTGGACCTGATCGCGATCGTGCGGGTGCGCGACCACGAGCAGATCGCCGAGGTGGTGACCAACCGCCTCGACAAGGTCCCCGGCGTCGCGCGGACCATCACGCACATCGCGTTCAAGTCCTACGCCAGCGCGGATACCGAGGCCGGTTTCTCGCTGGGGGAGTGAGGGTCAGCTGCGCAGCATCGAACTGCCGGTGTAGGTGCCGCTCGAGCGTCCGCGCAGGATTCCCGAGGCAGCGCCGACGCAGTGGGTGTTCATATAGATGGTCACCAGCCGGTCGCTGTTGTTCTTGAACTTGCGCGGCGCGTTCGGCCCGAGGTCGACGCAGCCGGACGTTCCGCCGTAATCGGTACCGTCGACGATCAATTCGCCCTCGGCCGCGCTCGCCGGCGCGATGGCGCATACGGCCACCATCGACAGTGCCCCGAGTGCTACACGAATGCTGTGCTTCATGTGGTGCTCCTCGTTGGTAAGGACCGAGGTTCTCGCTGCCGGATCAGCTGATGATCATCGACTTACCGGTGTAGGTGCCGCTGTCGTGCGGCGAGAGGACCCCGGTGGAGATGCCTCCGCAGGTGGCGTCGGCATAGATCGTCACCACGCTGTCGGTGTCATTCTGGAAGGCGCGCGGCGCGTCCTCGCCGAGCAGGACACACCCGTTTCGGTCGGTGTAATTCACTCCGTCGACGAACAATCCACACCCGTCGGCCGTGGCCAGCGGAGCGGCGGCACAGACAGCGGCCACCGAAAGACTCCAGAAGACTGCACGAACGCTGCGCCGCATGCTGTGCTCCTCGCCGGTCGAAGCCGTTCGCCGCCTGCCGCGCCGAGCCGGCTTTGCATGGACCTACCAATCCGTCTACCACGCTGACCTCATCTTATGCACGCCAGCTATCTATGAGTCCACGGTTTGCGCTCACCTCACGATTCCACGCCAGACGATCTCGCCCCCGCGAGACTCCGCCGCGCTCGAGGCCGGCCTGACCGTATCCACCGCGTTCGGGACCTGCGTGGCCATATGTCGCGCTCGAGACCCTGCGTGGGTGTATCCGTCGCGTTCGGGACCTGCGTGGCCGCGTCCGCCGCGCTCGATAGTCCGCGCAACCGCCCGCTTCGTCCGCCGTGCTCGGAACCTGCGTGGTTGTATCTGCCGTGCTCGGGACCCATATGGCTGCATCCGCCGTGCTTGAGACGGACTGGCTGCATCCGCCGTGCTGGGGACCTAGCGTGGCTGCATACGCCGTGTTCGACACCTGCCTGGCTGATCTGCGGCGCTCGATAGTCCGTGTAACCGCCCACTTCGTCCGCCGTGCTCGGAACCTGCGTGGTTGTATCTGCCGTGCTCGGGACCCATATGGCCGCATCCGCCGTACTTGAGACCGGCATGGCTGCATTCGCCGTGCTCAGGACCTGCTTGGCGGCATCCGCCGTGGTCGCGACCTGCCTGGCTGATCTGTGGCGCTCGATAATCCGCGAAGTGGCCCGCTTCGTCCGCCGATCGCCCGACATCTCCGGCAGTGCGTGCCCGCCGAACCGAAAACAGGTGTAGGGCCAACAGCTGGCCGCCTGCGCGCTGGCCGACAGTGGCGCTGGCGATGATGCCGCCCAGCAGCTGGCCGCGTGCGCGCTGGCCGACAGTGGCGCTGGCGATGATGCCGCCCGACAGCTGGTCGCGTGCGCGCTGGCCGACAGCGCGGCGTCAGCGATGATGCCGCCCAACAGTTGGCCGCGTGCGCGCTGGCCGACAGCGTGGCGCCGGCGATGATCGCCACCCGCATCAGGTGGCGGCTGTGGGCTAGCGGTCGCCGAGTGTGACCGTCAACTTCGTCCACCGTTCGAGCAGCGCCCCGGCCTTGCCCGAATCGATGGCTTCGGCGGCTCGCTCGAGCCCGCCGGCCAGCGCGTCGTGCACGTCGGCGGCGAAATCGACTGTCCCCTGGGACAAGTCGTAGGCCACGATGGCCGCCGCCGAGTTGACCAGCACCGCGTCCCGCACCGCGCCGCTCGTTCCGGCGAACACGCTCCGCGCCACGCCCGCGTTGACCTCGGCATCGCCGCCCCGCAGCGCCTCCAGGTCGACGCGGGCAATGCCGAGACGGGTCGGATCGATAGTCGTCTCCCGCATCTGCCCACCGGAAACCACCCAGGCGGTGGTCGTGTCGGACGTGGTGATCTCGTCGAGCCCATCATCCCCCCGGACCACCAGCGCACTCCCGCCCCGCGCGGCGAACACTCCCGCGATCACCGGCAGCAGATCCGCGAACGCGCACCCCACCAGCCCGGCCCGTGGTTGCGCCGGATTCGTCAGCGGCCCAAGCACATTGAACACCGTCGGAATCCCGATCTCCTTGCGCGCCGCCCCGGCGAACCGCAGCGCGGGATGGAACACCGGCGCGAAACAGAACCCGATCCCCACCTCGCGCACGCACCGCGCCACCGCCTCCGGCCCGAGCGCCAGCCGCACCCCGAGCGATTCGAGCACGTCCGCGCCGCCGCTCTTCGACGAGGCCGCGCGGTTCCCGTGCTTGACCACCGGCACCCCCGCCGCGGCCACCACGATCGAGGACATGGTGGAGATGTTCACCGACCCGGACCGGTCACCACCGGTCCCGACGATGTCCACCGCGTCACCGTCGATGTGCACCAGCCGCGCGTGCTCGAGCATGCCCGTGGCGAGCCCGGTCAGCTCCTCGGGCGTCGGCCCCTTGATCTTCATGGCCACCCCGAACGCCGCGATCTGGGCGGGAGTGGCGTTGTCCGACATGATCTCGTCCATCGCCCATGCCGTGTCGTCCGCGGCCAGGTCGCCACCGTCGGCGAGGGTTCCGAGCACCTGGGGCCAGCTGCGCACGTTCATGAATTAACTTTCTCCCGTCACCTGGTTCACAACCAGTTCGTCGCGAAGCAGCTTACTTCCCCCGCTCAGCGCAAAGCCCGTGGTTATCACCCGGCCGCGGGCCCGGATTGTCCGGCCGCCGGCCGCGGTTGCAGCGCATCCCATCCGTCCGCGGTCCCGTCGTGCCGCTGCGCGAGCCCGGCCATCCGCGAACGCTCCTGCGAACAATGCAGCGCGTCCAGCACCTGCACCCGTTGCAGAATCACCGTCTCCAACGCCTCGTGCCCCGGCCCGCCGACCCGCGGCGCGGGCGCGTACCCGTCCTGCGCCGCGATCGCACACACCGCCTCGACCTGTCCCGGCGGAATCCGCAGATGATGCCGCAACACCGCGTCCGCGTCCGGCACCAGCTCGCTCGCCCGCGCCAACGCCGCCGAACACGCTTCCGCGTCATCGAAACTCGACGCGACCACCACCAGATCGGCCCGGCTCGGATCCAGCGGCGCCGGGCCACCGCGCCCGAACAGCCGACCCCACAAACGCCCTGCCACATCGCCTCCATCTCAGCTTTTACTTACGCACACCTGTCATGCTGTGGTCCGGCTACCCGAGAGCACGCGGACCCGGCGGACAAACATGTTCCGGCCGACGCCGCCGCGTCGCGGGCGGCCCGACCTCAACACGCCGAGCCCTGGTCGAGAGGCTGTCTGTCCGTGGGTTTTCCGACACGGAGACACAAGTTTCGCACCCGGGTACTTGTGTCGTACTACGACGAGTCATACTTACCCCCGTGACGACCGCAGTAGGGACCCCCGGATCGGCCATTACCCAGCGTGTGCACTCGCTGAATCGGCCCAACATGGTCAGCGTCGGTACCATCATCTGGCTGTCCAGCGAGTTGATGTTCTTCGCCGGCCTCTTCGCGATGTATTTCGTCGCGCGCGCACAGGCGCACGGCGTCTGGCCGCCGGAACCGACCGAGTTGAACCTCAAGCTCGCTGTGCCGGTCACGACCGTGCTGGTCGCGTCGTCGTTCACCTGCCAGATGGGCGTGTTCGCCGCTGAGCGTGGCGACGTGTTCGGCCTGCGCCGCTGGTACGTCATCACGCTGATCATGGGCGCGATGTTCGTCGCGGGCCAGGGTTACGAGTACACAAGCCTGGTCAAGGAAGGCACCTCGATCTCGAGCAGCGCCTACGGCTCGGTGTTCTACATCACCACCGGTTTCCACGGTTTGCACGTCATCGGCGGTCTGATCGCGTTCGTGTTCCTGCTGATCCGCACCAAGGTCAGTAAGTTCACCCCCGCGCAGGCCACCGCCGCGATCGTGGTCTCGTACTACTGGCACTTCGTCGACATCGTCTGGATCGGGTTGTTCGCCACGATCTACTTCGTCCGCTGAGCCGGGCGTACCCCAGTCTTTTGCACACGTCGGTTCCGTCTACTCCAAAGGGACACAGATGAGTTCATCTCCCCCGTCAGCGCCAGAGCCCGCCAGCAACGGGAACGGCGAGGCCAGCAAGACACGCAGGCAGCGCCGCGTTCGCCGTCGCATCGCGGGCGGGCTCGCGCTGTTGGTGGGCCTCGTCGGAGCGGGCTTCCTGGCCGCGGCCTTGACGCCGGACCCGCAGCGGGCGACCGCGAACGAGGATTCCTCGGCGCTGATCCGCGAGGGTAACCAGCTCTACGACACCTCCTGCATCACCTGCCACGGTGCGAACCTGCAGGGCGTGCAGGACCGTGGTCCCAGCCTGATCGGCGTCGGCGAGGCCGCCGTCTACTTCCAGGTGTCCTCCGGCCGCATGCCGATGGCCCGTAACGAGGCCCAGGCCCAGCGCAAGCCGGCGAAGTTCGACGAGCACCAGACCGACGCGCTGATGGCGTACGTGGCGGCCAACGGCGGCGGCCCGACCGTGGTCCGCGACGCGAACGGCGAGATCGCGCAGGAGTCGCTGCGCGGCGACGATATCGCCCGCGGTTCGGAACTGTTCCGGATGAACTGCGCGTCCTGCCACAACTTCACCGGCCGCGGCGGCGCGCTGTCCTCCGGTAAGTTCGCCCCGCCGCTGGAGCCCGCCTCCGAGCAGCAGATCTACGACGCGATGATGACCGGCCCGCAGAACATGCCGAAGTTCTCCGACCGGCAGCTGTCGCCGGAGGAGAAGCGCGACATCGTCGCCTACGTCATGAACGCGAAAGAGGAGAAGGCCCCCGGCGGCTGGGACCTCGGCGGCTTCGGTCCCGCGACCGAGGGCCTGGTCATGTGGGTGATCGGTATCACGACGGTCGTCGGTGCCGCGATCTGGATCGGGTCACGGTCATGAGCGAGAACGAGAAGGAGCCAAACGACATGGGTCGGCCGGATGAGGGCCACGACGGCGGCGAGCCGTCGAAGGAATCCACGGGCCACGGTTCCCACGAGGTGGTCGCCGATTCCGACGGCCACGCGGTGACGGAGTCCGACAGCCACGCGGCGAAGCGCGACTACACCGAGGCCGAACTCGACGCGATGACGCGCGACGAACTGGTCAAGCTCGGTACCGAGCGGGACGGCGTCGACGTCGCCTACCGGCGCGAGCGGTTCCCGGTTCCGGGCACCCGCGCCGAGAAGCGCGCCGAGCGCGCGGTCGCGTTCTGGTTCGCCGTGTCCGGCATCGCCGCGGCGGCGCTGGTCGGCGTGTACCTGTTCTGGCCGTGGAAGTTCAAGCCGTCCGACGAGGAGGGCCACACCGCCTACTCGCTGTTCACCCCGCTGGTCGGTGTCACCTTCGGCGTCTCGGTGCTGGTCATCGGCGTCGCGGTGGTGCTGATCCGCAAGATGTTCATCCCCGCCGAGCTGTCCATCCAGGACCGCCACGACGGCCCGTCGCCCGAGGTCGAGCGCCGCACCCTGGTCGCCGAACTCTCCGACGCGCTGGAGACCTCCACGCTGGCCCGCCGCAAGCTGATCACCCGCACGGCCGGCGCCGGTGTCGGTGTGCTCGGGATCGGAGCGCTGCTGGTGTTCGTCGGCGGCATGGTGAAGAACCCGTGGGCCAAGCGGGAGAAGTCGCCGCTGTGGGTCTCGGGCTGGACCCCGGACTTCGAGGGCGAGACCATCTACATCCGCCGCGACACCGGTCGCCCGGAGGACATCGTGCTGGTGCGTCCCGAGGACATGGACGCGGGCGGCATGGAGACGGTGTTCCCCTGGAAGGAGAAGTGGCGCGGGGACGAGCACGCCACGCTCCAGTCGCTGCGCGGTATCCGCAACGCGGTCATGCTGATTCGCCTGCGCACCGAAGACGCGCAGAAGGCGATCAAGCGTAAGGGCCAGGAGAGCTTCAACTACGGCGACTACTTCGCCTACTCGAAGATCTGCACCCACCTCGGTTGCCCGACGTCGCTGTTCGAGTCGCAGACCAACAAGATCCTCTGCCCCTGCCACCAGTCGCAGTTCCTGGCGACCGAATGGGGTAAGCCGGTCTTCGGTCCCGCCGCTCGCGCACTGCCGCAGCTGCCGATCACCGTCAATTCCGAGGGCTACCTGGTCGCCAACGGCGACTTCATCGAGCCGCTCGGCCCGGCTTACTGGGAGCGTCGTTCATGAGCCCTTCTGCTGCCGCACAGGCCAACGAGATGGACGAGCGGTATCAAGCCGCAGCGTTCGTGAAGCGGTCGATCAACAAGGTCTTCCCGACCCACTGGTCGTTCCTGCTCGGTGAGATCGCGCTGTACGCGTTCATCATCCTGCTGCTCTCGGGTGTCTACCTGACCCTGTTCTTCGATCCGTCGATGACCGAGGTCGTCTACAACGGCTCGTACCAGCCGCTGCGTGGTGTCACCATGTCGCGGGCGTACGAGACCTCGCTGGACATCACCTTCGAGGTGCGTGGCGGTCTGTTCGTCCGCCAGGTGCATCACTGGGCCGCGCTGCTGTTCGCGGCATCGATCATCGTGCACCTGTTCCGCATCTTCTTCACCGGCGCGTTCCGCAAGCCGCGTGAGGCGAACTGGGTGATCGGCTCGCTGCTGCTGATCCTGGCCATGTTCGAGGGCTTCTTCGGTTACTCGCTGCCCGACGACCTGCTGTCCGGCACCGGCCTGCGGGCCGCGTTCGGCGGTATCACGATGAGTATCCCGATCGCGGGCACCTGGATGCACTGGCTGATCTTCGGCGGGGACTTCCCCGGCACGATCATCATCCCGCGCCTCTACATCGCGCACGTGCTGCTGCTGCCCGGCATCATCCTGGCGCTGATCGCCGCGCACGTGGCGCTGGTCTGGTACCAGAAGCACACCCAGTTCCCCGGACCGGGCCGCACCGAGAACAACGTGGTCGGCGCTCGCATCATCCCGGTGTTCGCCGCGGACCAGGGCGCGTTCTTCGCCTTCACCCTCGGCATCGTCGGCATCATGGGCGGCCTGTTCCAGATCAACCCGATCTGGAACCTGGGCCCGTACAACCCGTCGCAGGTCTCCGCGGGTTCGCAGCCGGACTTCTACATGATGTGGACCGACGGCCTGGCGCGTCTGATGCCGCCGTGGGAGCTCTACCTGGGTCGCTACACGGTTCCGGCCGTGTTCTGGGTGGCGTTGATCATGGGCCTGGTGTTCACCGTGCTGATCATGTACCCGTGGATCGAGAAGCGGCTGACCGGCGACACCGCCGGGCACAACCTGCTGCAGCGTCCGCGCGACGTGCCGGTGCGCACCGCGATCGGCGCCATGTCGATCGGCTTCTACGTCGTGCTGACCCTGTCCTGCGTCAACGACATCGTCGCGCTGAAGTTCGACATCTCGTTGAACGCGACCACCTGGATGGGCCGCATCGGCATCCTGGTCGTGCCGCCGCTGGCGTACTTCGTCGCCTACCGGTTCTGCATCGGCCTGCAGCGCAGCGACCGGGCGGTGCTCGAGCACGGCATCGAGACCGGCGTGATCAAGCGCCTGCCGCACGGTGAGTACATCGAGGTGCACCAGCCGCTGGGCCCGGTCGACGACCACGGCCACCCGATCCCGCTGGAGTACCAGGGCGCGACCGTCCCGAAGAAGATGAGCAAGCTCGGCTCGGCCGGCAAGCCCGGTACCGGCAGCTTCCTGCGGGCGGACCCGTGGCAGGAGAGCGAGCAGCACTTCGAGACCGAGCACGCCGAGGAGCACAAGCAGCTCAAGGTGTTGCAGGCGCGTCAGGAGAAGGAACTCGGTGGCAAGCACAGCCACTGATCGCTGAAACACAAAGGCCCCGAGTCGAAACCGGCTCGGGGCTTTTGTATTGTGGCGCTCAACTGCCGAGCTTGCGCCCTATGTAGGCAATGCGGAATTTCTGTTCGGTTGCGATCAATCGGAAATGGATCCGTCCGGCACCCGGGGTGAACCTGGCGTGCATATCGAAGGTGCGCGTGACTCCGTCGAGATCCACGAACCTGCACAGTGCTTTGCGCTGGTCATGTTCTGGTGTAACTTTGCTGCCCCATATCGGGCTGCCTGCCTTAGGAACCCAGCCGACAGCGGAGGTTTGCAGTTCCCTCAATCGTACGAAGACTGGTCTAACCCAGACCGGCGATATATCGGTGAGGTCGTGTTCGACTCGAGGCAGGAAGTCCAGCGCGGGGAAGAACTGATGGCGGCGATCCCAGACGTCTCGACCCGCTCGCACATCGGTGTCGTATCGGCTCTCGTCGAGCCATGATGCGTGTACGTCGACGTGGTCAGTGCACGATGCGTGTCGTACCGTGACGATTTCTTGGCAGATCTCTTCGACCGTCTCGTCGACCCACATTCGATCTAGTTCGATGGCGTCCAGTGCCCATTCTTCATGTGTCGGCAGGCTGACAGCCATTCCATCGTGGTTGTGCGCGACGCCCAACCCACTGGCGAGCCGATCTCGATGTCGGAACTCGTCGTCGTCTTGCTCGGTCGGCGCCAGTTCAGCGAAGGTGAACGGGGCGCGACTCTGCATCGACCTGATAGCACGCCAATGGTCCTTGTTGCGACCGTCTGCCGCCCACCGTCGCATCGGGTAGTCCAGCGCAAGATCGATGTCCGGAAGCTTGACCGGTGTGATCAGTACCGCGTCGGATTTGATCGCGCGGAGGGTGGCGACGAACTGTCGCACCGCATCATCAACCCTGCTGACCGGAAGGTGGTGGCCGCAAGAGAGCTCATTGAGGCAAAGCAGCGTAGTCACACAATCCCCCGTACTGTTTTGGCCCGATTAGTCGATCAGTTCGTCGAGCGCCCGGTCCCACTCATCGAAGAAGCCATCCGGCCAACGCAATACGCTGCCTTGGCCGCTGACTTCGAGTTGCTCGACATGCTTGGTTCCACTGCTGTCCGCGTGAAAATACAACAGACCCAGTTGATCAGGGGTCAATACCCGATTCTTGACGGCGATGCGCATGCCGTTCAAGACGTGATCACTATGCGATTCGACAATGACCTGGGCGCCTGCCCTCGCTGTTCGAGCAAGTAGATCGGCCATCGCGGACTGGCCTCGCGGATGCAGATGAGCTTCCGGGTTTTCCAGCAACAGCAGCGTCCCGGGTCCTGAGCTCAGACAGGCAACCACAATCGGCAGCGAGTAGGTAAGGCCGAAACCCACGTTGGTCGGCCGATATTGGTTCGAGGACGACAGTCCGGCGGTGCCGAAGCTGAATCCGAGTCTGACCGTGTCGGTTCCGTCGATGCCGGTTGCCGCGAGATTTACGCCAGGGCACAGATGTTGCAGCCACGCTTCTGTCTGTCGGAACAGGTCAGTCGAGGCGGCATCCGGCTGTTGCAACTCTGGTCTGACCAACTCATCCCGATAGTGCCGCAAGAAGTTGACAGTGTGCTCTCCGCGGGCACCTAGGAATTTCCTTCTGATCGCTATGTCGTGTGAGCGTGGATAGCTGACCGCTGGATTGATGCGGTCGG
The DNA here is from genome assembly GCF_042871115.1 of Nocardia sp. NPDC006044. Classification (NCBI taxonomy): domain Bacteria; kingdom Bacillati; phylum Actinomycetota; class Actinomycetes; order Mycobacteriales; family Nocardiaceae; genus Nocardia; species Nocardia sp. NPDC006044. The sequence goes on along the minus strand of NZ_JBIAID010000003.1, from coordinate 222,153 downwards.
CGCGAAGGTACTGAAAGTGCTGGTTAAACAACCGGCTCCGTCGGTCGAGCTTTTCCGGGACGAAACTGAGTAGGTCATCGACGATACTGAGCAGATCTTGTTCAGGGGCGTAGGCGGCGGTGAACGCGAGATCATGGTCGTCGTCGGATACGGTGATGGCGATGCCGCCCTTGGTTTTCGACGTCGGTACCCAAGCCTCATGCCGTACGTCTTTGCCCGTGCCCAACTCGACGAGTTCTCCGTTGAGGAGCAGTCCGGTATCGCGATTGGACAAGACCCCGGCTGTATACGATTGCCGCAGGAGGGCGAGCGCTTGCAGAACTGTGCTCTTGCCACTCGAATTGAGTCCGGAGAGTAGCGTGATCTGGCGTAACGGAATATTCTGGTCGGCGAAGGCCTTGAAGTTCTGCAGCCGAATATCGGTCAGCATCGTCAGCTCCCGTCGTATTCCGCGAAAAGTGAGTCGATAGCACGAAACCGGTAGCGGACCTTAGCTGGATCGCCGGTGCTTACTGAAATTGCCCGATCGAAATAGCTGTCCGAATTCATCAGGTTGATATATCCTTTGTTTACAAGATCGCGCTTAAGTGTCAAGTTTTCAAGTTGCTTCGGTGAGCGTCGAGCCAGTGATACGGTGACTGCTTCGAACAGCGCTTTGTTTATTGGATAGCGGGCTGCCTTGGCTTTGTATTTTTTCCGAAATGCATTTTCGCCGAATATCTCGTGTGCCGCATCCATGGCGGAGTAAAACCGTCCCCTCAGTTCCTCAAGCCGCGGTGAGCTGAGAGTGTTGATCTTACGCATCGCGTCGCGCAAGAAGTTGTCGAAATCTTTGTTTTGGTAGTGGTCTGGTTCGAACAGGATAAACGCGAGGAAACGCAGCACCATCTCTCGGTCGGCCATGCGGCTACGTGATACGGTGCCGGCAGTGGCTCGTTGAAACAACTCGGAATCCGCCAATTCGGTGAGGAGCTCTCTGGCCTGGCCAGGAATCAGGGCATGGCGCAGTTCCTGCGTGGTCAGCGGCAGGCCGCCGGTGTTCAGCCGAGCGAAGATATTGAATTTTGCCTCGTCCGGCGTCCCTTCCCTGATGAGATGGAGGACGATTTCGGTCTCTTCTAGCCTGGTCTGTAGGCGGCCAGGTAAATCGTCGAAGCAGTAATTATTGAATGGTAAGTAATTAAGGCCCTTGAGTTTTAGCTGCGGAAATTCCGATGCTTCGGGCTCCATGAACCGCGTGATCGCAGTCAATCGCTGGATGCCGTCCACTATGGCCCAGGATTCATCTGCGGTCTCAGCTGCATAGAAGGCGGGCAGCGGTATGCGCAGCAGCATTGACTCGATGAGCCGACTTTGATTGACATCGTTCCAAATTCCGGCAAGGCGCTGGAAATCCGGCTGCAGGTCGACGGTCTGTCGCCGAATTCGGGAAAGCATCAGGCTGATAGTCGGGTTGCGCGTGATCACGTCGATCCGCTCCGGATCGTACGGTTGATCGATTGGTTCTCCCAGATCTTCCCGCTCGATATCGAGGACATCGCCGCTTGCATCGAGCTCTCGCTGAACGTCCGCGGCGGAGCGAGCGCCAGGTGCGTCGCTAGTATCGTCCATTGGTATCGAATGCTCCCCTGTCGTCATGACTGTCCCAACTCTAATGGGGGCAGATCCGCTACGCACGCGTTCAGAGCCTGCGTGCCGCTTCGATGGCCTCGAACTTGGCCAGGTTGTGCCGGGCGTCGGCGAGCGCGTCGTGCGCGTCCGGGGGGACCGGGGGCAGCTCGGGGCGGCCGTGCGCGTCCCAGTGCTGGCGCAGCTCGTTGGTGTAGCGGGGGAAGATGGTGGGCAGGTCGACCATGGAACCCCACAGCTGGCACAGTGCCACGTGGTCGTACGCGCCGACCCAGGCCCACAGCTCCGGCACCACCGACGAGCGCGGCACCAGGAACTTGTACAGGTCGTCGCGGATCTGCTTGCGGCTGCGCCACAGCGGCGAGGACGGCGAGGGTAGCTGCGGCAGCACGTGCCTGCGCACCCACGGACCCGCCTTGTCCGGATCGAATTCCGTGGACACCGCGTAATATTCGCGCCCGTCCTCGCACACGACACCGATGGAGACCAGGTCGATGACGACCCCGTCCTCGATGAATTCGCAGTCGTAAAAGTATCGAAGCGAGATCGGTCTACTCCTCAGCAATTCGGTGTGGCGCCGGTTCGGCCGCGCGTACGTTCCGAACAATCACCCTAAGTGGGGGAGGGCCGGGATATGCAGCCGGGCTCGGATCCGCGGGGTGGTGGCCGGAGACACCCCTATGGTGGGTACCACATGCGTCCGACTCATCCGTATTCTGAACGAGTGAACTGGACCGTCGACGTACCGATCGATCGCCTGCCGGAACTGCCGCCGCTGCCCACCGAGTTGCGCAGGCGGTTGGACGAAGCGCTGGCCCGCCCCGCGTTACAGCAGCCGTCGTGGGATCCAGAACAGGCCGCGCAGATGCGCACCGTGCTGGAGAGCGTGCCGCCGATCTGCGTGCCCGCCGAGGTGGAGGACCTGCGCGAGCAGCTCGCCGAGGTGGCCCGCGGCGAGGCGTTCCTCATGCAGGGCGGTGACTGCGCCGAGACGTTCGCCGACAACACCGAGCCGCACATCCGCGGCAACATCCGCACCCTGCTGCAGATGGCCGTCGTGCTCACCTACGGCGCCAGCCTGCCGGTGGTCAAGGTCGCGCGCATCGCCGGCCAGTACGCGAAACCGCGTTCCTCGGATACCGATTCGCTCGGCCTCAAGTCCTACCGCGGCGACATGGTGAACGCGCTGGTCGCCGACGCCGCGCAGCGCGAGCACGACCCGTCCCGCCTGGTCCGTGCCTACGCCAACGCCAGCGCCGCGATGAACCTGGTGCGCGCGCTGACCGGCGCCGGCATGGCCGACCTGCACAAGGTGCACGACTGGAACCGCGACTTCGTCGCCAAGTCGCCGGCCGGCGCCCGGTACGAGGCGCTGGCCGAGGAGATCGACCGCGGCCTCGCGTTCATGACCGCCTGCCGGGTGAACGACCCGAGCTTGAAGTCGGCCCGCATCTACGCCAGCCACGAGGCGCTCGTGCTCGATTACGAGCGTGCCATGCTGCGGCTGAGCGAGAACGCCGCGGGTGAGCCGGTGCTCTACGACCTGTCCGCGCACTTCCTCTGGATCGGCGAACGGACCAGGCAGCTCGACGGCGCGCACATCGCGCTCGCCGAACTGCTGGCCAACCCGATCGGCCTGAAGATCGGCCCGACCACCACGCCCGACATGGCCGTGGAGTACGTCGAGCGGCTCGATCCGAACAACGAGCCCGGCCGGCTCACGATCGTCTCGCGCATGGGCAACGGCAAGGTCCGCGACGTGCTGCCGCCGATCATCGAGAAGGTGCAGGCCACCGGTCACCAGGTGATCTGGCAGTGCGACCCGATGCACGGCAACACCCACGAGGCCTCCACCGGTTTCAAGACCCGCCACTTCGACCGCATCGTCGACGAGGTCCAGGGCTTCTTCGAGGTGCACCACGCCCTCGGCACCCACCCCGGCGGCCTGCACATCGAGCTCACCGGCGAAGACGTCACCGAATGCCTCGGCGGCGCCCAGGACATCTCCGACCTGGACCTCTCCGGCCGCTACGAAACCGCCTGCGACCCGCGGCTGAACACCCAGCAGTCGCTGGAACTTGCCTTCCTGGTCGCCGAAATGCTCCGCTGAGCAAGGGCCGACCGCGGCGCGCAGCTTTACCCGCGGCCGTCTGCCCTCGGCTGATGCCTCGCTGAGCAAGACGCGGCAGCATCGCGCAGACGCACCACTTCTGATTTCCCGCACCTGGAATCGCATGCGATTTTCGGTGCGGGAAATCAGAAGTAGTGCGGCAGTGAATCCGAACCCCCGCAGCCCACGCCGGTCCATGCGGGGCCGAGGTATTGCGCAGGGCGGCGGCCGGGTTGCGACGTTGCGGCCGGTTCTCCGGCGAAGCGTGTGAGTCGAGATCGGGACCAGGTCACTGTCCGAGGCCGGGCGCTGCCGGGTCCGGCGGTAGTAGGTACGTCGGCGTAACTGCCTAGCGCACAGCGACGAGGGTGCCTAGGTAGAGCGGCCCGGGCGTCTGGGGCGGGGCCGGCGGGATGCCTGGGGCGGAGCGGCCAGGATGCTTGGGACGGGGCGGCCGGGGTGGCTAGGGCGGAGTGGCCAGGATGCTTGGGACGGGGCGGCCGGGGTGGCTAGGGCGGAGCGGCCAGGATGCCTGGGGTGGAGCCGCCAGGGTGCCTAGGGCAGTGCGACCAGCGATACCGTGTTGCCCGATTCGATGTTGGCGCCGACGGCGGGGGTTTGCGAGACGATGAGTGAACTGTCGCTCGCGACAAGCTGTTTCACCTCGACCTGGACACCGAGGGATTGCAGTTTGGCCCTGGCGTTGGCGACGGTCCAGCCGCGGACGTCGGGCATCTTGAGGGCGTTGGAGACGATCAGGGCGACGCCGTCACCGGATTGGACGGTCGCGCCGGCGGCCGGATCGGTGCCGATCGCCTTGTCCGCCTCGATGCTGCGGTCGAACTGAGACCTGGTCTCGCGCACGGCGATACCCGCGGCGGTGAGGATCTTCGTTGCCTCGTCGGTCGTCTTTCCGCGCACATCGGGCACCTTCACCGGCTGAGAACCCTTGCTGCGGTACACCTTTACCTGTCCGCCCATCGGCAGGACGACGCCGGGACCCGGATCGACCTTGGCCAGTGTGCCTTTGGGCGCGGTGTTGCCGATCTCACCGGAATCCACCGGCTGCAACCCGGCGTCGCGGATCAGCTGATTGACCTTGGTGATCGGATCGCCGGGCTGCACGTCGGGCACCTTCGGCTTGCCGCTGGACACCAGCACCGCGACCGTCGATCCCTTGGTCACCCGCGAGCCGGCGGACGGATCGCTGCCGACCACGCCGCCGACCGGAATGATGTCCGACGCCTTCTGCCGTATCTCGGTCTCGAACCCGGCGTCCCGCAGCGCGGCGACCGCACGATCGGAATCCATCCCGGCGATCGCCGGAACCGGCGAATACCGGCCGACGCCGAGCCACCAGCCGCCGACACCGACGACCAGCGTGAGGATCGCCACAATGGCGACCCACACCCACGTCGTCCGGCGCGATTTGGACCGATCGGGTGCGTAGGCCTGATACGGCGACGACGCGTGCTGCTGCCGCACCGGTTGCTGCTGCGGCTCGTAACCGTCCGGCGGCCCGTAGTCGACCCGGGGTCGCGGCGCGGTCACCACCTTCGTGTGCTGCACGGTCGGCGGCGTATACGGCTCCAGCACCGCCGCGGCCTGCTGCGTGGCCGGCGTCGCTATCCGATAGCTCGCGCTCAGATGCTCGGCCGACTCCTGCGGCGCGGGCACCCGATACGGCGGCAGGTTCAGCTTCGCGCCGATCTGCCGCAGCGCCGCCGCCATCTCGTTCGCGTCGGAGAACCGGTGCGCGGGTTCGCGCGCGGTCGCCTTGGCGACCAGCTCGTCGAACTCCGGCGGCACTCCCGAGATGAACCGGCTCGGGCTCGGCACGTCGTTCTCGATCCGCTGATACGCCACCGACAGCGACGTGTCGCCGGTGAACGGCACCTTTCCGGTCAGCAGCTCGAAGATCAGCACGCCGAACGAATAGACGTCACTGCGCGCGTCGGCCGTGCCGGTGGTCACCTGTTCGGGGGACAGGTACGCGGCCGTGCCGAGAATCACGCTGGCCGAGGTGGTGTTGGCCGCCGCGACCGCGCGGACCAGGCCGAAGTCGGCGATCTTCACCTCGCCGTTGTCGGAGATCAGCACGTTCTCCGGCTTGATGTCGCGGTGCACCAGCCCGGCCGTGTGCGCGACACCGATCGCCGCGAGCACCGGTTCGGCCACCGCGCGCACCGCGTGCGGCGGCATCGGGCCGCGCTCGCGCAGCAGTTCGCGCAGCGTGCCGCCCTCGACCAACTCCATGATCAGGAAGGGATATTCACCGTCGACACCCTGGTCGTACACCGCGACCAGCGACGAATGCTTGAGCTTGGCGACCGCGCGCGCCTCGAACTCGAACCGGGAGAGAAACTGCGGGTCACCGGCGAATTTCGGGTCCATCACCTTGATCGCCACGGGACGGTCCAGGCGGGTGTCGACACCCCGGAAGACCATCGACATGCCGCCGCGGGCGATCGGCGCATCGATGCGATAGCGCCCTTCCAGCATCTGGCCGATCAATTGATGTCCTCCGGCTTTCACAAAGTTCTCACCCCTCGCGGTTGGTCCCACAAGCGATCGACCGCCCCGTGCGGCCCTCACGATGGTATCGACCAAACGCACCCGGGTGTCTCACGACTTGCTGCGGGTGACCGTCTACCGTTATCCGCGTGAGTGCATTTCCCTGCAGTGATGATGTCCTTCCGGAGTCCGTGGCGCTGCTGCCGCTGCCCGAGGTGGCGGACCGGCTCGGGCTCGTGGTGACCCGCGTCCATCAGATGCTGCGTGACCACCAACTGATCGCCGTCCGCCGCGACGGCGTGGTCAGCGTCCCCGAACGGTTCTTCGACAAGGAGGGCGTTACCAGGTTCCTGCCCGGCCTGATCACCGTGATGAAGGACGCCAAATACACCGACGAGGAGATCCTGGAATGGATCTTCACCGAGGACGACAGCCTCCCCGGCAGGCCGGTCGACGCCCTGCACGGCCCACTGGCCCGCGAGGTCATCCGCCGCGCCGCCGCCGACCCGTTCTGAGTCATCGACGCATCGAGTCGAGTCGAAAGGTCGCTGAATGATCTTGAACAGCGACCATATGACTCGACTCGATGCACGATGCGCCTTAGTCGATCTCGAGATGCTCTGAACGCCGACACAGCGAGATGACCACGCTGAAGTTGATGCCGCGTGCAGACCAAGCGACAGATAGGTTCGACCTCGCACGCCTACTTCATCTTTCGCATACCCCTCAACACTTCAACAGGTATGCGACCGATGAATCAGGTATGCGAAGAAATCTCGATAACGCAACCACAGCCAGATGACCACGCTGGAACTCGACGCCGCGTGCTCGACGTGCGCCTAAAGCCGGGTACGGCAGGCGACGTGCTCAGCACTACTTCAGTGAAAACCGGGGTAGGTCTTCAGTTTTCTCGTCAGGTCGCGTTGGGACATGCCAGGGGTCTACCTGGCGAGTCAGGTACACCTGCTCCCCGAGATGATCGATAGTGCTGAGCACGTCAGGCGGGGTCCCCGACCTACTCACGCAGTTGGCATGGGCAGCGTGGAAGTTCCAGCGGGGTCATCGGCTTGTGGTCCGGATCAAAGAGGCTGGGGAAACGACGGGGCAGTAGTTGGTTCGGTGATCGAGGCGAGTCATGTTTGTCGTCTGCTGCTGGTCGAGTTGAGTCAGGCCACTTCGCTCCGAGGTGTCGATCGCCCATCGAGGTGAGGTGAAGGGAAGTGCGCGTTCATCTAGGTGTCGAACGGCGTGCTCGTTCGTCGAAGTTGAAAAGGGGGCGTGCGCGCTGATCGCGGCGAGTCAAAGGGAGCATGCGCGCTGATCGAGGTGAGCCAAGGGGCGTGCGCGCTCATCCAGTCGAGTCAAAAGGTTGTTCTCGCATCGAGGCGAGTCGAAAGGTTGCTGTTGAAGATCATTCAGCGACCTTTTGACTCGACTCGATGGCGGTCAGGGCCTTTGGTGGCGTAGGGCTGCGGCGGTGAAGTGCATTGCGGCAACGCCTAGGCGGCGGTGGCGGGGGACTACTGCGCGCTGGTTGAAGATGGCGTAGTCGGTGGCTTCGATGCGGTCGAGGATGCTTGCGTATAGCACGGCGGCGGTGCGGATGGCGGGGCGGACTCGCGGTTCGAGCAGGTCGATGCCTGGTTCTGCGTGGCGGTAGATGTCGCGGTTGATGGCGATCAGGTGTGCGAGGGCGCGGCGGACGCGGGGATCGGTGCGCCGGGTGCGGTGGCAGTGGACGAGCAGGGTGTGGTCGACGCCGAAGGCGGCGAGTTCGTCGGCGGGGAGGTAGACCCGGCCGCGGTCCAGGTCTTCGGCGACATCGCGCAGGAAATTGGTCAGTTGGAACGCCTCGCCGAGCGCGGCGGCGGCCGGTTCGGCCTCCGCGATCGGCACCACGGTGCCGAGTACCGGTAGGACTTGCAGACCGATGGCCGCAGCCGAGCCGCTCATGTATTCGTAGAGGTCGGTCATGGTGGCGTACCGATCGCGGAAGCGCGGCGTGCCGGGCACGTCCATCCGCATGGAGTCCAGGAACGTCCAGAAGTGCTGGGCGGCAATGCCATAGCGGCGAATGGTGTCGGCGACCGCAAGCATGACCAGGTCTCGCCGATGCTGGCTCACCGCATCCGTCGACATCCGTCGCGGAGAGGCCTGCGGCCCCGGCGCGCACGATGACTCCGGCGAGATCCCGAGTGATTCGGTCGCATCAGTCAGCTGTGCCCTCGGGGAAACTCGGCGCGACCAGTCGGTATCGGTCGTCTCCCGCGAATCGGGTGACCTCCCAGTGGGCTGGGCGGCGTCGGCGATCTCTTGTGCGTCGAGCGCGATCCGGAGTTGCTTCTCGATCAGATCCAGTTGATCGCCGGGGCCGGGCAGGTCGAGGTGACTGTGCCCGCACCGTTCCCCCGTTGGATAACGCGCCACATCCGCATGGTCCACGATGTCGTCGACCATGCGGGCGAACGCGTACAGTGCGTGCACCGCCGGTCGCCGCTCGGCCGAAAGCAGCCGCGTCGCAAGGAAATACGTGCGCCCGTGAGCCGCCGCGATCCGCTTGCATTCGCGATAGGCAACGCTCGACTCTGTCTGCCCCGCGGTGCGCGGCGCATCGCCGATCATGGCCGAGCGTCGGTGGCCGGGTCGAGGTTCGGCGGCGTGGCCCGCAACCGCAGCGGGTCCACCTTACGCAGCGACATCGCCGCCACCACGGCGGCGAACGTCGCCAGGGCCACGTGCCAGAAGCTGTAGAGCCCGATCGATCCGTCCGGTTGGAACACCAGCATCAACCAGGTACACAACCCGACCAGCACCATCAATGTCGTGGTCGAGAGCGCGAACCCGGCGGCCAGCGCCAGCGGCCACGAGTAGTACCAGGGCAGCGCGGCCGGTGACAGGATGACGATCCCGACGAACGCGATCAGGATGCCGAACACCGCCTCACGCTCGCTGTGCCGGAACCGCCACCAGGCCCACACCAGCACGGCGACCAGCGCCACCGCGCACATCGCCCTGGTCACGGTGAGCACCTTGCCGGGATCGAACGAGGTGAACCAGCCGACCGCGTGCATCATGATGGTCGGCAGCGAGAGCCAGTTGATGATCTTCTTCGACCCGGACAGCGCGGTCAGCCAGCCGATGCCGACGCCGGCGATGGCCGAGGCGGCGACGAACACCGCCGCGAACACGCTCAGCCCGAGCCCGGCGATCTTGGCGAACATCAGCGCCGGGTGCGGCATGTCCTCGGTCGGTTCGGCGGCATCGTGCGGCCGTTCGCTCTCCGGTAGGTTCGCCGGGTCGCGCCCGGCCCGCTGGGCGGCGCGCTTCTCGCGTTCGTGCAGCATCCAGATCCACACCAGGAACGGCAGCGCGATACCCGCGGTCGCCTTGATCGCCACGCCGATGGCGACCACCACGATGCCCGCGACGTGATGACGTTCCAGCACCAGCGCGATGCCGGCGCACATCAGCCCGACCATCAGCATCTCGTTGTGCACGCCACCCCAGAGGTGGATCAGCACCAGCGGGTTGAGCACCGCGAGCCACAGCGCCACGGTCGGCTTACCGCCGAGGTGCTTGGTCAGATAGGGCACCGCCCACATCATCAACGCGAGACCGGGCAGCATGACCAGGCGCATCGCGATGGTGCCCGCGACCACGTTGTCTCCGGTGATGCTGGTGATCCCGCGGCCGAGCAGCAGGAAGATCGGACCGTAGGGCGCGGTGGTGGTCTTCCACACCGGGCTCACGTTGTCGAGCAGCACGCCGGGGTTGCGTACCGGCCCGTCGACGTAGGGATCGAAGCCGTCGCGCAGCAGCGCGCCCTGCGCCAGGTACGAGTAGACGTCCTGGCTGAACATGGGCACGGCGAACAGCAGCGGCGTGATCCAGATGACGACGATGGCCCGCAACTCGTTCAGCGTCACGCCGGCGTCGAGCCGGTCGCCGCGGCCGATCGTGGTGCGGCCGAGTCGCACCCACGCGGTGATCATCAGCAGCACGCCGATCCAGATGACGATCGTGGACAGCGCATAGCCGTGGCCGAACCGTAGCCAGGACAGGTGCAGCGCCTCGAGGATCGGGTCGCGCTTGCGCGTGCTGCCCGCGCCGAAGCCGCCGAAGGTGATCATGATCGCGCCGTAGAAACCGAGCAGCGCGGAGTGCCCTTCCGGGCTGCGCAGGAAGATCGCGACGGTGCGCATCCAGGACCGCACGCCGGGTTGCTCGGCGGCGGCCGATTCGCGCTTCGCCGCGGTGTTCGGTGCGTGGCCGGTGATTTCGGTCAAGGTGGCCTCTGCGGCGCGCGTTTCGGGGGATGCCATCTGGTGTCGGTCCCCCCGAATGGTCAGCGGTCGCAACCGCGAGTGAATAGGTCGGCGCCTAGTTTACGGCGTCGCCGGAAACACTATCTCGCTGGTACGCGCGGTTTCATCTCGAGCGGGTACGGCTAGCCGGTAATGCGGGTTGCCGCCAGTTTTCCGGACAGCAGGGTGGTCGGCACCCCTACGCCCGGCGTGGTGCCGCAACCGGCGATAACTACATTGTCGCTGGAGCGCGGAAAATTGCGCGGGCGAAATGGTCCGGTTTGCCGGAAGAGGTGCGCCGCGGAGAACGGCGTACCGGCCAGCATCCCTTGATCCCGCCAGGTTTGTGGCGTGTCCAGATGGTCGACGGTGAAATGCTCGGCAATCCCGGTGTAACCGCGGCTTTCCAGCACTTCGAGCAGTTCGCGCAGGTACGCGGGGGCCAGCCGGGGCCAATCCAGGGGAGCGGAGTCCAGATTCGGGCAGGGGGCGAGTAAGGAGAATGGTTCGTGCTGTCCGTCGGCGCGGGTGATGAAGAGGCCGGGGTCGGTGAGGGCGGGCCGGGTGAGCAAGAGCGACGGATCGCTCATCAAGCGCCCGCGGCGGCCCGCGATTTCCGCGAACGTCTGCTCCCACGCGTCGCCGAATTCGATCGTGTGATGCGCCTGGACGGGCCAGGCGCGGGCAACATCGGCCGGCACGGTGCCGTGTGCGACGACCGCAGAGGGCGCGGCCCGCAGCCCGCGCCGGCGCCGCACGCCGAACCGTCCGAGGGATCCGAGGTCGGCGGTCAGCACCAGGGCGTCGCAGTCGAAGGCTCGACCGTCCGCCGTGCGCACCCGCTCGGCCCGGCGCCGCGCATAATCCACGCCGGTGACCTCGGTGCCCAGTTCCAGCGTCCCGCCGGCCGCGGTGAACGCCTCGGCCAGCGCCGCCGCGATGGCCCGCATCCCGCCTTCGGGGAAGTAGACGCCGAGCGAGGTGTCCATGTGCGGGATCGCGCCGTACACCCCCAGCGCCTCCGCGGGCGGCATGCCCGCGTACAGCGCCTGAAAGGTGAACAACCGAGCCAGCCGCCGGTCCCGCAGGATCCGGTGCACCCGTGGCCCGAGCCGGCCGAACCCGCCCAGCCACACCAAATCCATGAGGGCACGGCGCTTTTCGGGCACGCGAATCAGGTCCAGGGGTGAATCGAAATTGGTGTCCATGAACTCGCCGAACGCGGCGGCGTAGATCCGGGCCAGCCAGTCCCGCAGCCGCCGGTAGCGCCGGGCCTCGGCCGGACCGCAGACCAGCGCGACCTCCTCGGCCATCGCGTCGGCGTCGGCGAACACCCGCAGGGACGCGCCATCGGCGAACCTGGCGTGATAGCTGGGGTCGAGTCGATGGATGCGCAGCGCGGGTTTGCAAGTATCCGGCGTCCGCCCGACCGCGGCCAACGCGTCGGTGATCAGCTCGGGCAGCGTCAACACGGTTGCGCCGGAGTCGATCTCGTAATCCGGCCCCTGGTAGCGCCCGACTCGTCCGCCTGGATGATCGGCTCGCTCCAGCAGGGTGACCTTGCGGCCCGCGCCGGTGAGATGGAGCGCGGCGGACAACCCGGCCAGTCCGGCGCCGACGACGACCACCCGATCCGTCGGCCCGGCAACGGTTTTCAGCGTGCGGGTGACCGAACCGTCCCGCGCGGGCACGCGATCAGCTGATGCGGCAACGTCTTTCATTCAGATCCCCCTTTTCGCGGGCGGCGTCGCTCACGCAGCGCGCTTGGTCGCCGCCAATGCCATGGCGCGCAATCGCTCTTTGGCAGCCGCCGTCGCCGTGCTGGTTTCGATCGCGGCCAGCCCGGTCTCGGTGAGCTCGCCGATCCGCCGCTCCACCTCGTCGACCGCGCCGAGCTCGGTGATCACGGCGCGCAGTTTTTCCACCTCGTCCGCGTCCAGATCGGTGCCGACGCTGGTGCGCAGCAGCTTCGCGGCGGCCGGATCGGCCTCGTCGGCCCGGGCCAGCGCCTCGGCGAGCAGCACGGTGCGCTTACCCTCGCGTAAATCGTCACCGGACGGCTTGCCGGTGACCGCCGGGTCGCCGAACACGCCCAGCAGATCGTCGCGCAGCTGGAAGGCGATGCCGATATCGGTGCCGAACAGGCGGTAGGCGTCGACCAGACCCTGGTCGGCGTCGGCAATGGCCGCGCCCAGGTGCAACGGGCGTTCGACGGTGTAGGCGGCGGTCTTGTACCGGTTGATCCGCAGCGCGGCCTCGACCGATTCGTCGGCTCCCGCCTCGCCGTGGATGTCGAGCAACTGCCCGCCGAGCACCTCGGTGCGCATGCCCGCCCACACCGGCGCGAACCGGGCGATCGCCGCCGGGTCCAGCCCGGAGGCGTGCACCATGTCATCGGCCCAGGCCAGCGCCAGATCGCCGACCAGGATCGCGACGCTGGTGCCGAAGTGCGCGGAGTCCCCGGCCCAGCCGCGGTCACTATGGCGCTGCTCGAAGTCGACGTGCACGGTCGGGAACCGGCGGCGGGTACGCGAGGAGTCGATGATGTCGTCGTGGATGAGGGCGCAGGCCTGCACCAGCTCCAATGCCGAGCACGCGGTCAGCACGGCGTCGGCGTCCGGTCCGTCGGCGTCGCCGCCCGCCCCGAGCCAGCCGGTCCAGGCGAATGCGGGCCGGGTGCGCTTGCCGCCGCGCAGCACGAACAGTTCCAGCGCGTCCGCGGCCTCCACGAAGACCGGGCCCAGCTGCTCGACCAGCTCGCGGCGGGTGGCGAAGAACCTGGTCAGCGCGGCTTCCACGGCGGCGACGAAGGCCGGCGTGCCCGGCTGCGGGGCGATGAGCTCGGCCGCCGACGTGCGGTGAGGCGTCTGGATACCGGATCCGGCGGACAGGGGAGCCTCCAAGGTCGTGCGGGCGATGGGCGCGGCGGCGCCACGGGTTTTGTTGCGAAGAATACGCGTACTCGTCGGTACGACCCCTCGGGCCTGCCGACTGCCACCACTAGACTGAACCGGTGACTTTCGACGATGCGCGGGGAGGCTCGACCCCAGGTGGTCCGCCCCGGACGCGGCCGGAGGTCTCCGCCACTGCCTCGGTCGTCCAGAGTCTGCGGACCCATTCCAGCACCTCGGTGCCGTTTTCGGTGGAGTTCAACCCGCCGCGCGACGCCGCCAACGAGGCCAGGCTGTGGCGGGCCGTGCGCCAGTTCGAACGGATGCATCCGGCGTTCGTCTCGATGACCTACGGCGCGGGCGGGTCCACCCGCGATCGCACCGTGCGGGTCACCGGCGAGCTGGCGCAGCAAACCACCCTGCTTCCGGTGGCGCATCTCACCGCCGTGGAGCACAGCCTGGCCGAATTGCGTTCGCTGGTCGGCTCTTACGCGGATTCGGGCATCCGCAACATCCTGGTGCTGCGCGGCGACCCGCCCGGCGACCCGCTGGGCGAATGGCAGCAGCATCCCGAGGGCGTCGCCTACGCCGAGGAACTGGTGCGCATCGTGCGCGACCTCGGCGACTTCCACGTCGGCGTCGCCTCGTTCCCGCAGGGCCACCACCGCTCGCCCGATCTGGACTCCGACACCGCCTACCTGGCCGCGAAACTGCGTGCGGGGGCGGAGTATTCGATCACCCAGATGTTCTTCGACGTCGAGCACTACCTGCGGTTGCGCGACCGGATCGCGAAGTTCGACCCGGTCGAGGGCGCCAAGCCGATCATCCCCGAGCTGATGCCGATCACCTCGCTGCGCACGGTCGCGCGGGCCGAGGAACTCTGCGGGCGCTCGCTGCCGGCCACGGTGCTCGAACGACTGAACCGCGCCGCGGGCGACGAGCCCGAGGCGAATCAGGCGGCGGTGCGCGCGGTCGGCATCGAGATCGCCACCGAGATGGGGCAGCGGCTCATCGACGAGGGCGCGCCCTGCCTGCACTTCATCACGCTGAACTTCGCCAAGGCGACCACCGAGGTGCTCACCAACCTCGGTTACGGCGTCACCGCGGCCCCGATCAGCGCGTAACCCACACAGCCGCACGCGTTCTGATTTCCCGCACCTGGAATCGCAGGCAATTCTCGGTGCGGGAAATCAAGAGGCGTGCGGCTGCGGGTTACCAGCCTGGAGTGCCGGCGAGAGGGACGTTGATGTAGCTGGGTTCGGCTGGATCCAGTTGCAGGTGCTGGGGTTTGAGTTCGGTTGCGTCGAGTAGTGGGCGGATGGGCAGGCCCTTCGGGTAGTTGCCCGCGAACACGTCGATCCGAAGCCGGTGTCCCGGTTGCAATATCGCGTCGGTGGGGGCCAGGCCGATGTCGAGCTGCGTGGGCTGGCCGGGGACCATGGCCTGCCGTGCGGCGAGGGACATCACCGGGAACGGATCGGTGTACGCGCCGTCGGGTGATCGGCGGCTCTTGCCGTCATCGATGGCCCGCATCGAGGACATCAGCTGGCCGGTGGTGAGGGTCACCGAACGGCCGTCCGGGGCAACGTCGTTCAGCGTCGCGGTCCAGTAGCCGTCGGTGGCGTCGTGCACCGTGTTCAGGTGCACCGCGATCGGGCCGGAGATCGTCGTCGGCTCGGCGACCGGCGGGCTGGTGAAGGTCAATCCGCTGAGTTCCTGCACCCTGGCGTCCTTGCCGCAGCCGGAGAAGACCAGGATGCCCGCGGTGCCCTGGACGGCGTCGGTGGAGCAGAGGCTGGCGAGAGCAGGCGCGACCGTGAGCCGGGTCGTTTCGGAAGTCGGTGCGGCGGTGAGGGTTCCGTCGTGCGCGCTGATGGTTGTGGTACCGCTCGGTGCGGCGGACAGATAGAGGCGACGATGGACGGCTTCTGCCCGCGGGAACTGGTCGTTGCTGGTCCAGCCCGCACCCTGCTGCCACATCGTGACCGGACCGTAGCCGTCGATGCCGTTGTCGATTCCCTTGAGCCACTTGTCGAACCACGCGCGTTGCAATACATCGATGCGCGGCGGTTCGCCGGACCTGCCGCGCATGTCGAAGCCCGTGTTCACGTGGTAACCGTTACCCATGATCAGCTGCTTCTGCCCCGGCGGCAGCGGAATGTCCTGGTAGATACGGGGTTCGCCGTTGGCGAAGTTGTCATGCCAGCCGCCGATCACCATCGTCGGCACGGTGATGCGCTCGGGATGTCCCAGCCATGCCTGGCGAATTGGGCTGTCCGGGTCGAGGACGCGCTGTAGTTGCGGCTGAACGGCATCGAACGAATCGGTGCTCAGCGTCTGAATCGCGACGTCCATGAGCGACATCGGACTGGCCAGCCGGTCGGCGAGCCACTGCGTATCGAACTTGCCCTGCACCAGCGACACCAGATCCGGCACGAACTTGGCCACATTCACCGCGAGCAGATAGGGCAGCAGGATGCCGATGGCCGCCCCGCCCGGCGCGATCATGTCGCGCACCAGATCGTTGCCCGGCACCACCGGAACGATGGCTTTCAGTGCGGGCGGCTGCTTTTCGGCCGCCTGCACCTGATTGATCGCGGAGTACGAGGCGCCGGTCATCCCGACTTTCCCGTCCGACCACGGCTGCGCGGCCGCCCAGGCGATCACCTCCGGGGTGTCCTGCTGGTCCTTCGGCCCCCACGGCTCCCAGATACCTTGGGAGAACCCGGTTCCGCGCACATCGACCACGACCTGCGTGTAACCGCTGCGAATCAGGTTGGGGTCCACGGCGAAAGCGCGCCCGAACCCGCCACCGGCCACCCGCGTCGCATCGGTCAACGCCTCCAGCGGAGTCCCCGGCAACTCGAAGTCCCGCAGAAACCCGACGATCGCGTCGGACAGTACCGGCACCGACAACCCGGTCTGCGCGATCATGGACAACAGCTTGGTGTAGGGCGTCAGATTCACGATCGTCGGCAGCGGCGTGCTGACCGGCCCGTTCGTATCCGCGGGCCGGTACACATTCGCCTTCAGCACCGTCCCGTCGCTCATCGTGATCGGCACATCCCAGTCGATGTGCATCCCCGGATATTGCTGCGGCCCATCGTGCACCGCAGTCCACCCGGCAACCCCCTCGGGCGCGGCGGACGCCCCGGGCGCCACCAGCACCTGCGAAACCGCAAGCACCGCAACCGCGCCAACGAAATACCTGGTCCACCGACGCTTTGGAGCAATCAACACTGACATCTCCTCTCGATCGGCCAGAAATATACATGCACGCCTGTATGTTTCGACCCAATCGCAAAAAGTATGTCCCGGTGCCCAATAACACCACCCCCACTCCGTCAACCTGCCCACCCCACCGCCACGCCACGCTCGTGGGGGGGGGGGGGGGGGGGGGGGGGGGGGGGGGGGGGGGGGGGGGGGGGCGGGGGGGGGCGCGGGGGGGGGGGGGGCGCCGGCCCCCCCCCCCCCCGCCCCCCGCGCCCGCCCCCCGCCCCCCGCCCCGCCCCCCCGCCCCCCCCCCCCCCCCCCCCCCCCCACCCCCCCCCCCCCCCCCCCCCCCCACACCCCCCCCCCCCCCCCCCCCCCCCCCGACTCGATGTGTCGAGGCCGCGGCCCGGCTGGAGGTCTGCTGCGGCGTGGGTTGCCTGGCGCGCGCGGAATGCTGGTGGTTCCGGGCGCGCCAGGCGGGTTGTCAGGCGGCGCGGGCGGCGCGCAGACCCCAGGCGTCGGCGAGGAGGCGGTGGGACTCCAGGCGGTCGGCGTGGTGGTGGGTGATGCTGGTGACGAGGAGTTCGTCGGCGCCGGTGACGCGTTGGAGGGCCGCCAGGCGTTCGGTGACCGTGCTCGGGGAGCCGACGAACTGGGTGGACAGGCGATCGGCGACGAGGCGGTGTTGCTCGGGGGTCAGCGGGGTGGCGGTGGCGGGGTCGAGGTAGTCGGCCGCGCCGGCGCCGCTGCGGATGCTGTGTACCCAGTGGCCGTAGGTGGACGCGTGGTGCTGGGCGGTGGCGTCGTCGCCGGCGACGACCACGTCCGCGGATACCACCACGTAGGGCTCGGCCAGGAGGGCGGAGGGGCGGAACGCGGCGCGGTAGGCCTCGACGGCGTCCAGGGCGGTGCCGGGCGACACGTGGTACGCGGCGGCGAACGGCAGGCCGAGTTGTCCGGCCAGCACGGCGCTTTCGCCCCCGGAACTGCCGAACAGCCACAGTTCGACCTGGGCGCCCTCACCCGGAACCGCGTGCAGCGCAACGCCGTCCTTGCTCACGAAGTGCCCGCCGATCAGCGCGCGGATCTCGTCGACCTGTTCGGCGAAGTCCTGCGGCTGCGCGCCCTCCTGCTGGAGCGCGGCGGCCGAGGCGAGGAACTTCGTCCGGTCGGTGACCCGGCCGGGATCGAACGGCGGCGGCACGACCACGCCGTCCCTGATCTGGGTCCGCCCGGTCGCCGTATCCAGCTTGGGGTGGCTGCCTTTCGGATGCGACGGCTCCGCCCCGTACTGGCTGCGCCGATGACCGGACCGCCCGAGACCGAGATCGAGGCGGCCGGGGTACAGCGCGTCGATCGTGCCGAACGCCTCCACGATCGACGCCGACGTGTGGTGCCCGACCTGAACGGCCGCCGACCCCACCCGAATTCGCGAGGTGGCCGCCGCGACGAGACCGATCAGGGTGATCGACGAAGAGCTGGCGACCGACACGAAGTGGTGCTCGGCAAGCCAATAACGGTGGTAGCCCCACTGTTCCGCGTGCTGTGCGAGATCGACGGTGTTGCGCAGCGCCTGCTGCGCGGTCGATCCGGCGCTGATCGGGGACAGGTCGAGGATGGAGAGTGGGACGGTCATGCATTCCTCCCTAGCCGTGGATGCTGCTCGCCTGCCTCGATCGCCACCCGCAGCCGGTTCTCCGCGGGCGCGAGCGGGCAGGTCGCGAAATCGGTGAAGGCGCACGGCAAATTGGCCGCGCGGTTGAAGTCGAGGCGTACCGTGCCGTCCGCGTCCGGCGCGCCGACCGCCAGCGCGCGGGCCGCGGGGTAGGTGGTGATGCCGCTGGTCGCGTCGGTGAACAGCAGCCGGAGGTCGCTCGGGTCGCCGAACGCGATGACCCGCTCGGTCGCCTCGCCGATGGTGAATTCGATAGTGCCGGAGGCGGTGTGGTGGTGTTCGAGGCCGTCGACCACGGCGCCGGTGGTGACCGTGCGCTGCTCGTCGAACGGCGTGAACCGCCCCTGAACCACCCAACGCGGGTCGGGCGCGTAGCTGGGAATGCCGTCGAAACTCGACAGCGCCGGCGCGGCCGGATCGTGCACCCGCACGGCGTACCGCCCGGTGCGCCGGATCACCTCGAGCACCCGATGTTCGTGCAGCACACTGAGTCCCGGCGCGCCCTCGGCCGGCTTGACGATCTGCACGCCCGCGATCCGCGTGCCGTCGAACTCCAGCCGGTCGGCGGGCTGGGCGGTGATGAACACCTTGTCGTCGGTGACCCACCAGGTGCCGGGCACGTCCGGCAGCCGCTCGGGTTGGTCGGTGAGCCAATGCAATCCGGTCAGGCTGAGGAAGCCGAGCGGGTCACGCAGCTGGTCCTCTCTGCTGTCGTGCCAGTGTGCCCACTCGGTTTCGAAAACGGTGCTGATGCTGGTCGTCATGACGCTCGGGCTCCTTCGTGGGCGGTGGTGTGCTGGTGTGGATGGCGCAGACCGAGGTGGTCGCGCAGCGTGGTGCCGGTGTATTCGGTGCGGAAACTGCCGCGCTCCTGGAGTTCCGGGACGACCCGGTCGACGAATTCGTCCAGTCCGCCCGGGGTGAGGTGCGGCACGAGGATGAATCCGTCGCTGGCGTCGGACTGGACGTAGGTGTCGATCTGCTCGGCCACCGCGGCGGGCGTGCCGACGAACTGCTGGCGCGCGGTGACCTCGATGATCAGCTCGCGGATGCTGAGCTTCTCGGCTTCGGCCTTGGCCCGCCAGGCCTCGGCGACCACACGCGGGTCCTTGGCGTGGCGGACCCGGCCGCGGGTGATGCTGACGTTGTCGGTCGGCTCGACGTCGGGCAGCGGGCCGTCCGGGTCGTAGCCGGAAAGGTCACGGCCCCAGACCTGTTCGAGGAACGCGATGGCGGTCTGCGGGCCGACCTGCTGGCGCCGGATGTGGCGGGCGCGGTCCTCGGCGTCCTGCGCGGTGTCGCCGAGCACGAAGGTGGCCGCGGGCAGGATCTTCAACTCGTCCGGCGTCCGGCCGTATTTCGCCAACCGCCCCTTGACGTCCGCGTAGAACCGTTGTCCCGCTTCGAGCGTGCCGTGCACGGTGAAGATCGCGTCGGCGGCGGCCGCGCCGAACTCGCGACCGTCGTCGGAATCGCCCGCCTGCAACAACACCGGGTGCCCCTGCGGGCTCGGCGGCAGCACGAACCGTGCGGCGATATCGAATTGCCCACCGCGATGCCGGGTTTCGGGGATCTCGCGGGCGAACACCCCGGCGGCCCGATCGACCACCAGGGTGTCGGCGGCCCAGCTGTCCCACAGCTTGCGGGTCACCTCGACCACCTCGGCGGCCCGCTGGTAGCGCTGAGCGTGTTCGAGATATCCACCGCGCCGGAAGTTCTCGCCGGTGAACGCGTCCGACGAGGTGACCACATTCCAGGCCGCGCGCCCGCCGGACAGATGGTCCAGCGAGGCGAATTGCTTGGCCAGCTCGAACGGCTCGTTGTAGGTGCTGTTGATGGTGCCCGCGAGGCCGAGCTTGCCGGTGACCCCGGCGAGTGCGTTGAGCACGGTGAAGGTGTCCGGCCTGCCGACCACGTCGAGATCGTGGATGCGCCCGAGGTGTTCGCGCAGCCGCAGGCCCTCGGCGAGGAAGAAGAAGTCGAACAGGCCGCGTTCGGCGGTCTTCGCCAAGTGCACGAACGACTCGAAGTCGACCTGGCTCTTGGACGCCGGGTCGGCCCAGACGGTGGTGTTGTTGACGCCGGGGAAGTGCGCGGCGAGATGGATCTGCTTGCGTGGTGTGCCGGTCACGACGGCGTGCCCTCCTGGATCGTGGTATCCGCGTAGCGGCTGACCGGACGCGGCAGCCCGAGGCGGTCGCGCAATGTGGTGGCGGACAGTGGATTCCGTTCCAGCGCCGCGAGCTGCCGGACGGTCGCCGGTACCGCGAGGGGTTGCAGCACGACGCCGTCGGCCGCGCCGGAAGCGTCGATGGAGCCCAGCAATTCGCGCAAGGACGCCGGAGTCCCGATGTGGCGCAGGCCGGCCGGGGCGCCGGCGGTCCAGCCATCCAGCTGAGCCGCCTCGTCCCGCGCGGCCTCGGCCGAATCGGCCAAATGCACTTCGACATCCAGCAGAACCCGGACCGCGTCCGGGTCGCGGTCGGCGGTCCGCACGGCCGTGCGCAGCGCCGTCCGCAGCACCCGCGCCGAGTCGAGATCGCCTGCGGCGACCCGGATCAGATCAGCCCGCCGCACCGCGACGCCCGTGCTCGCGTCGTCGTGCGCCCGGACCGCGACGATCGACTGTCCCTGCGGCGAGCGCGGCGTGATCGACGGCCCCTTCACCGAGAAGTTGTCCCCGGCGAAGTCGATGTAGTGCAGCTTGTCTCGGTCGATGAACCGCCCGGTGGGCACGTCGCGGATCTCCGCGTCGTCCTCCCAGCTGTCCCACAGACGGGTGACCACCTCGATCGCCTCGTCCGCCTCGTGCCACAGCGATTGCGCGTCCTGTTCGCCCTTGCGCCCGAAAGCCCGTGCCTGCTCCACACCTTCGGACACGACGACCTCCCAGCCGGCGCGCCCGAGCGAGGCGAAATCGAGGCTCTGGATCGCCTTGGCCAGATGGAACGGCTCGGTGTGCGTCACGGCGCCCTGCGGCAAGAGGCCGATGTGCCGGGTGGCGGCCGCGACTCGGGCGGCGATCGCCACCGCGTCGAGCCTGCCCCGCGCGACACCGGGCCCACCCGGCTGCAACCCGAACGAGTCGGGCACGAATATCGCGTCCACACCGGCCTTTTCGGCCGCGGTGGCGGCGTCGGCCCAGTACCCGCCGGTGAACAGATCCTCGGCCCGTGAGTCGTCCCGGCGCCACGACGCCGGGTGAATCCCCGTCCCGGCGAGCTCCACCGCCAGGAAGAAGTCGGATTCGGCCATCAGTAGGTTTCCTTCCATTCGAGGCACTGCCGCGCCGCCGGGTGCACACCCGCGGCGTCCGGCGCGAAGAAGAACGCGTGCTGCCACAGGTCGGTGACCGCGCTGTGCTCGGGCCTGCGCAGGTGGGTGCGCCACCAGCGCTTCGCCCGCGCGGGCAGCGAGCCCGGGTGCTCCGGCCTGCTGCGGCAGTGCGCGGGCCGGTCAGAACGGACGAGTATCCGGTAGGTCGGGTCCGACATCAGGATGGTCCTTTCGCGACGGCGGGAGCGGGGATGGCCGAGAGCAGCTCGCGGGTGTAGTCGTGCTGCGGATTGTCGAAAATCGCCGCGGTCGGCCCGGATTCGACGATGCGGCCGTGCCGCATGACGGCGACGTGATCGCTGATCCGGCGGACCACCGCGAGGTCATGGGAGATGAACAGGTAGCTCAGCGCCAGCTCGGTTTGCAGCCGGTCCAGCAGTTCCAGGATCTGCGCCTGCACCGAGGCGTCGAGGGCGGAGACCGGTTCGTCGAGCACCAGCAGGTCCGGGTGCAGGGCGAGGGCGCGGGCGATGGCGACGCGCTGGCGTTGCCCGCCGGACAGTTCCGCGGGCCTGCGCAGCGCGAAGTGCTCCGGCAGGGCCACCTGCTTCAGCAGTTCGGCGACCCGCGCCTGCCTGGCCGCCCGATCGCCGACGCCGTACGCGCGCAACGGTTCCTCGATGATCGTGCCGACCCGCCACCGGGGATCCAGTGAGGCGTACGGGTTTTGATAGACCACCTGGAACCGTTTGCGCAGCAACCGCAGCCGGGTGCCGCGCACGCGGGTCAGCTCGTGTCCGTCGAAGGTGACCTGGCCGCTGTCGGGTTCGGTGAGCCGCAACGCGATGCGCGCCGTCGTCGACTTCCCCGAACCGGATTCGCCGACCAGCGAGAGGGTTTCGCCACGCCCGAGCTCGAAGCCGACACCGGCCACCGCCGTCACCGACCCGCCGGCCTGTGCGCGGAAACGCTTGCGCACCTCGCGCAGCGCCAGCAGCGGCGCACCCGCGCGCGGCTTGGGTGTCCGGTAGGCGCCCGCGGGCGCCAAGCTCGGCGACGCGGCCAGCAGCCGCTTGGTGTACGGGTGCCGTGGCTGGGCGAGCACGGTCGTGGTCGGGCCGCTCTCCACGATCTCGCCGTTGTGCAACACCGCGATCCGGTCGGCGCGCTCGGCGGCCACCGCGAGATCGTGGGTGATCAGCAGCACCGCGGTGCCCTTGGCCGCGATCTGGGCCGCCAGCTGATCCAGCACCCGCCGCGCCACCGTGGCGTCCAGCGCGCTGGTCGGCTCGTCCGCGATCACCAGCTCCGGACGGCAGGCCAGCGCGGACGCGATGAGCACCCGTTGCCGCTGCCCGCCCGAAAGTTCATGGGGGTACTGCACTTCCCGCAGTTCCGGCCGATCGATGCCCGCGTCGGCGAGCAGTTCGATCGCGCGCTCGCGCGCCGAGCGCTTGTCCGCGAGCCGGTGCACCAGCAGCGACTCGGCCACCTGATCGCCGATGCGCCGTACCGGATTCAGCGACAGTCCCGGATCCTGTGGTACGAACCCGATCCGCGCGCCGCGCAACCGCTGCAACGCCCGCTCGGAGCGAGTGTCGACGACGTGTCCGTCGAATGCGACAGTCCCGCCGGTGATCTCGGCGTTCGCCCCGAGCAGCCCGATCACCGCCTGCGCGAGCGTGGACTTGCCGGAACCGGATTCACCGACCAGCGCCACCACTTCACCACGAGACACACTGAGCGTGACACCGTCCAGCGCGGTGACGTCACCGGAGTCCGACCGGTAGCGCACGCGCAGGTTGTCGATCCGCAGCAGCGGGCCGGTCTGCGCCCCAGCGGTTTCGGCAGGCGCGTCGATCGGTTCCGCGCGCGGCGAAGAGGTGGTGGTCATGGCTGTTCGTTCCTTCCTACGGCGCGCCCGAGGCGCTGGGCGGCTACCACGACCGCGACGATGACCAGGCCGGGGAGGGTGGTCATCCACCAGGCGGTGGCGAGATAGTTGCGCCCCTCGGAAATGAGCGAACCCCACTCGGGGGTGGGCGGTTTCGCGCCGTAACCGAGGAAGCTCAGCGCCGAGATGGACAGCACGGCCATGCCGAACTCGACCGCGGCCAGCGCGAGCACCGGCTGGTAGGAGTTGGGCAGCACGTGCCGCAGCAGCACCGTGTACCAGCGGACCCCCGCGGCGTGCGCCGCCTCGACGAACGCCTCGTGGCGTACGCGCAGGACCTCCGATCGCATCACCCGCGCGAAGTTGGCCACGAGCGAAACCCCTACCGCGATCGCCACATTGCGGGTGCCGAAGCCGAGCGCGGTGACCAGGGCCAGCGACAGCAGCAGGGCCGGAATCGACAGCAGCACATCGACGACGCGCATCACCGCGGCGTCGACGATGCCGCCGGCCGCCCCCGACAGCAGACCGAGGAACGACCCGGTGAGCAGCGCGATGCCTACTGCGGCGAGCGTGGCGGTGAGCGAGAGCCCGGCGCCGTGCACCATGCGCGTGTACAGGTCGCGGCCGAGGTTGTCGGTGCCGAACCAATGCTGCGCACTGGGGCTCTGGAACTTCTGCGCCGGCACCCCGATCAACGGATCGCCGCTCGCGAACACGGACGGGAACAGCGCCCAGCCGACCGCGATCAGTACCACCACACCGGACAGCGCCAGAACGAGGTTGTCGCGCAGCCACTTCCACCGCAGGGCGGGTGTGCGCAGGCGGGGCACCGCGCCGCGCCGCTCGTCGATGACGTCAACCATGAATTGCCACCCCTTCGGCCGTGCCGCCGATCCGATCGCCGGTCTCCTCGTCCTTCGCCGCCCGCCGCGCCCGCGTCGCGATGCGCGGGTCGAGCAGCGGATACAGCAGGTCCACCGCGAGATTCACGGAGACGAAGACGACCGAGGTGAGCAGGACGATGCCCTGCACCACCGGAATGTCCTGCGCCAGTACGGCGGTCTGGGTGAGGCGGCCGACACCCTGCCGGGCGAACACGGTCTCCACCACGACCGACCCGGCCAGCATGTTGCCGACCAGCACCCCGGCGATGGTGAAGGTGGGCACGCTGGCCGGGCGCAGTACGTGCCTGCGCTGCACCCACCAGCGCGAACCGCCCTTCGCCAGCGCCACATCGACATAGGGCTGCCGCCAGGTCGAGACCAGCCCGGAGGTCAGCACCTGGGCGATCACCGCGCCGATGGGCAGCGCGAGGGTCAGTGCGGGCAAGACGGTGCCCGCGAACCCGTGACCGCCGAACGCGGGCGTCAATCGCAGCTTGAACGAGAACAGTTGCAGCAGCAGCAATCCCGTCCAGAAGGTCGGCACCGAGACCGCGAGCGAGGGGAGTGCGGTCAGCGCGGTCCGCAGCCACGGCCGCCGGGTATAGGTCGAGGCGAAGGCCAGTGCGACCCCGCCGGCGGTGGCGAAAACCAAAGCCAGCCCGGCCAGTCCGAGCGTGCCGGGCAGCGCGGCGCCGATGGCATCGGTCACCGGCTGGCCGGTGACGATCGAATGCCCGAGGTCGCCGCGCACCGCGTGCCCGAGCGCGGTCCAATACTGGTCCCACAGCGGACGATCCAGCCCGTAGCGGGCCTGCAACTCGGCGATGGCGGCCTTGTCCACCGGCGTGCCCGCACCGGCGCCGTCGGCCGCGATCGAGATCGGGTCGGCGGGCAGCAGGTAGAGCACGACGAACGAGATGGTGAACGCGGCCCACAGCACCCAGATCGCCTGCAGGACCCGCAGAGCCAGATAGCGCGCCATGACTACCGTCCGCTCAGCCAGGTGTCGAAGAACTGCAGGCGGGCCGATGCCTCGAACTTCAGGTCCTGCGTGGTGCCGGCCGCACCGATGGCCTGGGACAGCTCCACCGTCGGAATCAGCAGCCCGGCGTCGAGCACCTGCTGCTGCGCGGTATGCACGAGGCCGGTGCGCACGCCGGTGTCGACGGTGCTCAACTGCCCGTTCAGCGCGTCGTCGAGGGCCGGAATGGGCCCGCGCGCATTGAGATTGCGCCCCTCCAGACCGAACGAGGTGCGCAGGATGTCCCCATCGGCGCGGGTGGTGTTGCCGTAGGAGCTGTCGAAGTCCTTCGAGTTCTGCTTGGCGGTCTGCTCGGCGACCGACACCAGGTCCAGCTTCAGCTCGACCCCGACCTGGCGCAGCTGCTGCTGCACCAGCTCGATGATCGCCTGGTTGCCGCCGAACACCTGACTGAACACCACCGAGAAGGACAGGCGCTCACCGTTCTTCGCCCGGATGCCGTCCCCGCCGGGTACCCAGCCGGCTTGGTCGAGAATGCCGCGGGCCTTGACCGGGTCGTAGGCCAGGCGCGCCGACAGGTCCTGGTAGCCGGGCGTGCTGCTGGCCAGCGGGCTGGTCGCGGGCTTGAACTGGGGCCCGAGCACGGTGTCCACCAACTGCTTCCGGTCGATGGCGGGCAGCAGCGCCTGGCGCACCGCCGGGTCGCGCAGCGGCCCGCGGGTCACGTTGGTCTGGAAGCCGAACGGCACACCGGGATTCGCGGTGCTCAGCACCCGCCCGCCGGCTGCCTCGATCTGCGGCGCGTCCTGCGGTAGGGCATCGCTGATCGCGTCGAGCTGGCCCGACGCGAGACTGCCGGTGCGCACACCGGATTCGGGCACCACGGTGAACTCGATCTTGTCCAGATAGGCCTCGCCGCGATGCGCGAACACCGCCGAACCCCACTGGTAACCCGCGCGTTTGGCCAGCGTCGCCGACGCGTCCTGGCGGTAGCTCGCGTAGGTGAACGGGCCGCTGGCGATATTGTCGCCGAGGCAGCGCTGCTCGGCCGGCTTGGCGGTGGTGGCCTCGGCCTGGATCCCGAGCTGGGTCGTCGAAGTCGCCTGCAGGAACTGCGCGTTGGGCTTGCTGAACTCGACCCGCGCGGTCAACCGGTCCACGGCGGTGGTGCCGACGTAGTTGGTCAGGTAGCTGGCGGCGAGCGCCGCCTTGGCCGCGCCGAGCTTCAGCACCGAATCGAAGGTCTGCCGGACCGAGTCCGCGGTGAACGCGGTGCCGTCGCTGAACGTGACGCCGTCGGTGAGGTGGAAGGTGAACACCTTCGCGTCCGGAGTGACTTCCCAGCTCTGCGCGAGCCACGGCTTCAACTCGCCGGTCTTCGGATCCTGGTCGGTCAGCGAATCGACGATCTGCCGGGTGACGTAGAGCGTTTGGTTGGTGCCCGACTGCGCGGGATCCGAGCAGGTCGGAGCCTGGGACAGGCCGTAGCGCAGGGTGCCGCCCGGCTTGGGCGGCCCGGCATCGCCGCCGGGTGCGGCCGAATCGGTGCCGCAGGCGGTCACGGCGGTGGCCGCCGCGAGGGCGCCGGCCAGCGCGACGATTCGATGGCGGGTGCGAATCACGAGGTAACTCCAGAAGTTTCGGCGCGGACGGGTTCGTCGCGCGGGTCGAGCTCGGCGGCATCGGCGCCGGTGGCCAAGGGGCGGCTGGGAATTCGGCGGCGCAGCTCCGGCGCCACCTCGGTCTGGAACAGCGCCAGGCTGTCCAGGTAGTCGATCTCGGGGCGGCCGTCGCGCTCGGCGGACAGATGGATCACCTCGTGGCCGAACTGCTCGTGCTGCCTGCCGACCTTGTCGATCACCTGCTCCGGGCTGCCGACCAGAGCCGAACTGCGCGTGACGAAGTCGTCCAGGGACTCGAACACCACCGGCAGGCCGAGCTTGCGCGCCAACGCGAGTCGCGCCTCGAAGATCGGGCGGTAGGTCTGCAATGCCTGCTGGGAACTGCGGGCGACGTGGAAGCCCGCCGTGCCCGCGCCGACCAGCGCGTCGGCGGGGTTGTGCCCGTAGAACTCCCAGCGCTCCCGGTAGTGACGGACCAGTTCGGCGTACGGCTCGATCGGGTTGGTGACGTTCGCCGAGAACAGCGGATCACCGTGGCGCGCGGCCAGTTCGACCGAATCCCGGCTGGTCGCGCTGCCGTGCCAGATCCGGATCTTCGGCTGCCACGGCCGCGGCAGCGCCTTGGCGTTGGTCAACTCCGGCCGGAACCGGCCCGACCAGGTGACGCTGTCGCTGTCCCACAGCGCCCGGAACAGGTCGTAGCCTTCACGATTGCGGTCCCACTGGTCGTCAGTGGTGACGTGGAACAGCTCGGCCTGCGCGGCCCCGTTGCCCTTGCCGATGATCAGCTCCAGGCGCCCGCCGGACAGGTTGTCCAGCGTCGAGTAGTCCTCGAAGGCGCGCACCGGATCGAGCAGGCTCAGCGTGGTGACCGCGGTGAACAGCGTGATGCGGGAGGTGACGGCGGCGATGTGGCTGAGGATCACCGGGGGAGCGGCGGACAGGAACGGATCCTCGTGCCGCTCACCGACGGCGAAGCCGTCGTAACCCAGATCCTCGGCGAGCCTTGCCTGTTCGACGACGTTGCGCAGGCGCTCCCTGGTGCCGGGCAGCCGGCCGGTGGTCGGATCCGGCACCCGGGTGACGAGGGTGAAGAGTAGGAATTTCATGTCTCACCGCTGCTTCGGTAGGCCGGGCGGATTGATCCGCGACTGGGTGACCTGCTCGGTCTTCAGGCCCCACCGATCGATCACCTGCTGGTAGGTGCCGTGTTCGATGGCGTAGTTGAGCGCGTGCTGGACCGCGGTGACCAGCCCGTTGTTCTTCTTGGTGAGCACCGCGATCTCGCCTTGCAGCGCGTCGCCCGCGCCGGAGAAGGTGGCCAGGATCTTGGTCTGGTTCGCGGTGGCGGAGTGGTAGATCGCGGTCGGGTTCGGGCCGATGTAGGCGTCGAGCCGTTGCGAGGCCAGCGCGAGGTAGTAGTCGCTGGTCTTGTCGAAGTAGGCGATGTCGATCGGCGGCAGCTTCTCCGCGGTGTTCTGCTCGTTCCACTTCACCAGCAACTGCTCCTGGTTGGTGCCGGTGCCGACGCCGATCCGCTTGCCCGCCAGGCTTTTCCGGTCCTTGTACTCGAGCGTGCTCTGCTTGGGCACCTCGAGCGCGACGGTGTCGTTGCGATAGGTGGCGAAGTCGTACTTCTCCTTGCGCTCCTCGGTGACCGTCACGTTGGAGATGAACGCGTCTACCTCACCGGAATCGATGCGCACGAAGTTCTGCGACCAATCCGCCACCTGCGCATCGAGTTTCAGACCGAGAATGTCGGCGACCAGGGAGGCGAAATCGACCTCCGAGCCGACCACGGTCTTGTCGTCGTTGGCGTAGAAACGCAGCGGCGGTGCGGTGCCGGACGCGCCGGTCACCACGAGGGTGCCGCGATCGCGGATGGCTTGCGGCACTTCGGCGGCGATGCTGTCCACCTTGGCGGCGCGCACCCGGCCGGTCTGGGCGGCGGAGAGGTCGAAGGTGATCGCACCGGCGGGCTGGGCCGCGGACTCCGCTTCGGGATCGGTGCAGCCGGTGGCCAGCAGTACGACCGCGGTCGCGGCGGCGGTGGCCAGGGCGGAGAGCTTCATCGGATACCTGTTCATCAACGGACTCGGGAAAGGAAGGCGCGGGTGCGCGGGTGTTCGGGATGGTCGAGGACGGCCTCGGGCGGACCCTGCTCGACGATCGCGCCGGCGTCGAGAAACACCACGGTGTCGGCGATTTCGCGGGCGAAGCCGATCTCGTGGGTGACGATCACCAGCGCGGTGCCGCCGTGCGCGAGATCGCGGATCACATCCAGGACCTCGCCGACGAGTTCGGGGTCCAGCGCGGAGGTCGGCTCGTCGAACAGGATCACCCTGGGGCGCAGGGCAAGTGCCCGGGCGATCGCCACTCGTTGCTGCTGCCCGCCGGAGAGCCTGCGCGGGTAGGCGTCGGCCAGCTCGCCGATGCCGACCCGGTTCAGCAGCACGCGCGCCTCGGCCTCGATCTCCTTGCGGTCGCGGCGCTGCGCGGAAAGCGGTGCGATGGTGACGTTGTCGAGTACGGTCAGATGCGGGAACAGGTTGAACTGCTGGAAGACGAACCCGATGTGGGAGCGCTGCTTGCGCACCTCGCGGTCGGGCAGCGCGTGCAACGTGTTGCGGCGCAGCCGATATCCGATCAGTTCACCGTCGATGTGCACGGTGCCGGCGTCCAGCGACTCCAGGTGGTTGACCACCCGCAGCAGCGTGGACTTGCCCGAACCGGACGGGCCGATCACCGTGACCACCTCGCCGGAGCGCACGGTCAGGTCGACGCCGCGCAGGACCTCGTGTGCGCCATAGGATTTGCGGACGCCGCGGACCTCGACGGCGAGTGCGGTGCTCATCGGGTCGCTCCTCGCGGTGCGGTGGAACCGGAATCGGCGATCTCGCGCAGCTTCTGCCAGGCCCGCTGGGCGGGCGACGGCGGTGGCGTGCGCTGGGTGCCCTTGGCGTAGTGGCGCTCGATGTAGTACTGCGCCACCGAGAGAACGGTGGTGAGCACGATGTACCAGGCGGTGGCGACCAGCAGCAGCGGCACCACCCGGCCGTTGCGGCCGTAGATCACCTGAACCTGGTAGAACAGCTCGGCAATGGCCATCACCGACACGATCGAGGTGCCCTTGAACAGGCTGATCACCTCGTTGGTCGCGTTGGGCAGGATCGAGCGCATGGCCTGCGGGACCACGATCGAGCGGAATTGGCGCACCTTCGGAATGCCCAGCGCGGCAGCCGCTTCGAGCTGACCGGCGTCGACGGAGATGATGCCCGCGCGGATGATCTCGGCCGAATACGCCGCCTGATGCAACGCGAGCCCGATCACCGCCGCGGTGAACCCGCTGATCACGCCGTTCACCTCGAAGGTGAAAAACGAGGGGCCGAACGGGATTCCGACCGAGAGCGTGTTGTACAGGTAGGCGATGTTGAACCAGAACAGCAGCTGCACGATGAGCGGAATCGAGCGGAACGCCCAGATGTAGCACCACGAGATCACCCGCAGCACCGGATTGTTCGACAGCCGCGCGATAGCCAGCGCGGTGCCGAGCAGGAAGCCGAGCGCGGTGCCCCAGGCGGTGAGCTCCAGCGTCACCTTCAGCGAGGCCAGCACCGACTTCGCGGTGATGTACTTCGCGAACGTCGGCCAGTCCCACCCGGGGTTGGTGACCAGGCCGTGCACGAACTGAGCCAGCAGGATGAGCGCGACGGCGCTGATCACCCAGCGCCACGGGTGCCACTGCTTGGCCACCTTCGGCGCGGAGTCCGTCGTCGGCGCCGCGGATTCGTCCGGCGCCGCCTCGAGCACTGGTTCGGATCGGCCACCGGCCTTGTCGACGGCATCGGGTGCAATAAATGCACTCATGTCGAAGTCCTTCGGAAGAACGAACGAGACCGCGCCACATCGGGCCGCGGTCACACCACCCGGCCAGCGACGGGTGCAACGAACTGGCTGCGGGTCAGACCCGACAGCTCGCGGAGGTCACCTTGCATTGGTCGATGTGTCGGCGGCCCCAACGGGTGCCTCGGGCAGCGGCGATTCGCATTTCGGTTCTCCTCCATCGGTCCCGGCGGAAGCACCCGCACCCGGTGAACCGGGGGGTTGCTGCGACGTCGACGAGCCAGGTCTCTCGGTCGCTCTGGATGGTTGTCGCCGCTCCGGACATCGGACGATGTCAGGGTCGAGCCGAATTATCATGCCCAGCAGGAGAACCCTTAGGCAAGGGAAGCAATCATCGTGAGCGTAGATCTTGCCGCAGCCCGGTTTGCCGGGTAGGTCGGATAGCCGAATATGCGCTGGCGCAGTCTGTTCGGGGTCGGTCGACTTCGCGGGGCGGGCGCTCACGGACTCGGGCGGCTCCGCCGGGAAGCAGCATACGGCCTACCGCCGTCCGCGGGGTACGGACCCCGCGAACTGGGCGTCGGCGGTGCGGCCCTGGGGACACGCCGATAGCTTGCCGCAGGCAATAATGCCAGTTCAGGGCGTTAGCCGGAGTACCGTCAACCTTCGATTGCGTCGACGATGAGAAGAGGTCTCCATGGCCGTAGCGCGCCGTCTGACCGTATTGTCCGCTGTCGCGACCTGCTCGGTCGCGCTGGCGCTCGCGGCCCCGTCCGCGGGCGCGGCCCCGAATTCGCCCGCCGCCCCGGTTCCGCCGGTGGTCACCGACCGTTCCGGGCAGACCGGCGCCGTCGCACCCGGTGATCTGTTCGGCGTCTACAACGCCGCCATCGACGGCCTGCGCGCGTTCGGCATGCAACCGTTCCTCTACCCGACCGCGGCCGCGTACTGCCTCAACGGCAACTCCCTCGGCCTGGCCCCGGCCGTGGCCGGCGCGGTGCCGGGTCCGTGGCCCAAGACCTCGGTCACCATCCCCGGCCTCGACCTGTCCGCCGTCAAGGCCGGGCAGACCATGTTCACCTTCGTCCCCTACGGCCTGAACCAGGACGGACCGGACACCACCGGCATGCAGGTGGCCTGGCTGAACGTGACCAGCGGCCGCGGCGGACTCGCGTCGATGGGCCCGCTGTCCACCATCCTGCGCGCGATGATCCCGGCCGAGGTGCCGATCGCGCTGCGCCCCATCGCCGAACGGGCGATCCAGGACTTCTTCTTCGCGGCCCTCCCGATGGGCGGCGTGCGCGCCGTTCCGGTCGACACCGGGCAGGGCACCGTGCTCGCGGCGGTCTTCGGCACGGTCGAGAACGGCGGCAAGTCCTGCTTCTTCCTGCCGACGGTCGGAATCACCGAGGTTCCGTAGGCCGGCGTTATCCGTTGGGCGCGCCGTCTCTCCAGCGCAGTGTGCCTGGTGGGAGGATATGCGGAGGCGTGCCTGCCGGGTGAGCGGCGAAGGCCAGCCGAACCGATCGTCTGCTGCCGCCGGTTACCTACCGTCGAAGTCGAGTACGCGGCCCTTCCAACGCAATAGGCCGCGTTGTCGAGCGCGCTGGGATCGTGCCCACAGCAGTAAATATGCGGCGACCGAGAGTGGGTGAGGTAGGGCCGCAAGGACATCGGTGGAGCCGATCCGCCGGGTTTCGAGCGAGCGTGCCAGCAGCCTGCCGGTGACGGCTGCCGCATAGCCCAGCACGCCCGCCCGGCGCACAGCGCCGCGACCACCCAGGGCGGCCACCGGCGGGACCCAATAGGCCAGGGCGGCAAGCGTTCCCACGGCAGCGCCACCCGCGACCGTGCCGCCGTAGGCGGACCACAGCCAGCGGGTGTAGCCGGCCTCGAGTTCGGCGGTGCTCTCGTACATTCGAGTGCTCGCCATCCGCCCCGCGGCGATCAGTGCGGTGGGATGCCCTGCGCGGCGCAGTGTCCGGGCGATGTCGAGGTCTTCGGTGACGCTGGCGGCGACGGCCGCGTGTCCGCCGACGGCGCGATAGGCGGCGGTGTCGAACACCAGAAACTGGCCGCAGGCAACGGAAGTCGACGGTCGCAGGCTTCGATTGGCCAGTGCGATCGGTAGCGTCGCCGCCCACGACCAAGCCAGCAACGGCTGCACCAAGGCCTCGGCGAGCGACCCGGCCCGCTGCAGCGGCCACGGAGATATCAAGGCGACCCGGCGCTTCCGCAATTCGGTGACGGCGGCCGCGATCGCGCCGGGCGCCAGCCGCACATCCGCGTCCACGAAGACCAGGACCGGCGCAACCACCGATTCGGCCAATCGCGCACACGCGGCGGCTTTGCCGGTCCAACCGGACGGAGGCTCGGCGTCATTGCGCAACAACGTGATTCGCGGATCGCCACCGGCCGCCTCGACTGCGGCCGCGAAGGTGTCATCGCCCGACGCGTCGTCGAGAATCACGACACTCATCCGCGCGACCCCGCGCTGCGCCCGCAGATCCGCGATCAACCCGGGCAGCCGCGCGGCCTCGTTCCGGGCCGGCACGCACACCGCGACCGGCTCGATCACGCCGGTCGCGGCATTCGTCAACTGGCGCACCGTGATCCGGTTGCCGAGCGCGATCACCGCGCCCGCCACCGAGATTCCGGCGCCGGCCCGAACCGCGCCCCGCCGAACGGAACTCAGCGGTTCTGCTTGACCGATTTCCACCAGCGACTCCAGGAGAGACCGGTGGGCGCGCCGGGCGCGGGCGGGTTGCGGTCCATGTAGGCCATGGCCGCGATGATGGCGGCGACGGCGAGGGTGATGCCGCCGACGATGCCGGCCCAGCCCGCGAACGAGCGGGTGTTCGGGTCGGCGTAGCTGACCTCGGCGCGCAGCGTGGAGACGTCGCCGGCGGGCAGCTTCCAGGACACGATGTTGTCGCCCTCGCGGTTGCCATTGGTCTTGGCCACGCGGGCCGGGAACGCGATGGTGAACTGCACGTCGGAGCCGTGCGGCGGCACGGATTTCAGGTCGACCCGGCCGGTCAGGCTGACCAGGTCGCCGGCCCGCTGGAACTGGAGCTGGAACATGCCCTGGGTTTGCTCGGACAGCTGACCGAGCTGGCCGACCTCGCCGAACGACATGTCCTCGAAGAACACCTGGCTGCCGACGTACCCATCCTGCGAGTAGGACTCCACCCGCACCTTCGCGGCGAGCGAGTCCGGCGCCTTCAGCTGCGGGCCCTTGTCATTGGGCTCGGCGGGCACCACCGCGGCGACGATCCGCCCGGAGACGCGGTCGTTGGACGAAACACCCATAGACACCTGCACCCGCAGGCAGCCCGCGAGGACGGGCACCAGCAATGCCGCGAGCAGAACGGCCGCGGCGACACGCACGCCAAGGCGGCGCGTCCGCGGCGACGGTAGTACCGGGGCATCGGGCATCGTGGTGACGGGACTCGGCTGCACGGGGACATCGTGCCAGGCCATCCGTCCAGATGCCCACGCGACGGGCGGAACGAGGCGCGCGTTGTGTCCGGGCTAGCCCACGGGCTCCGGTCGCAGGCGGGAAAAGTGCAGGTGACGCAGCAGCGGGAGGCCCAGGACGGCCAGTCCGGCGCCGCCGTAGCACGCCGAGACCGGCAGCCCGAGGAACACCGCGTGCGCGAGCGTGGAACCGAGCCAGGTCCACAGGAAAACCGCCACCGGCACGGATATCGCGGAAACACTGTCCAGCCCCGCTGACCGATTCGGCGGGATATCCAGCCCCGCTGACGCGGGCACCGCCCGATCCAGGACGGTCAGCAGCGCACCCATGAGCAGCGTCACCGCGAACCAGCCGAGGTAATTCGTGACCGGAATCTCCGCCAGGCCGGGCAGTCCCGAGTCGGTGTCGCACCAGGTCCACTGCCCGTCGGCGACCATCTGCGGGTCGAGGAACAGGTCCCAGCCGACCGCGCCCAGAGCGGTCAGCCCGATGCGGGAGGGCGCGCGGCGCGCCAAGAGCCCCGCGACGATCCAGATCGGATACAACCCGCCGGTCCAGGCCAGCGGAACCACCAGCGGCACCCCGCTGAGCGCGGGCCCGAGCCGATCGGCCGCATACGCGTAACACCCGAACGGAATGCCCGTCGCGGTCCCGACGACCTCGGCGGTCAACCCGAGTCCCGACACGACCACCAAAAACCCGGCCGCATAACGAATCCCGCGGGTCGCCGTCGCATGCGCCAGCGCCGTGCCCGCCGACAGCAGCACGACCGCCACCGTGACCCGGTCTCGCGCGCCGCCGGACGACAGCGGGTACGCGATCTGCACGAGCACCAGCGCCACCGCCAACCCGAGCGGCGCAACCTGACGCACTGTCCCATGTGCGCCACTCACAGCCGCACGCCTCCTGATTTCCCGCACCGAAATTCGCACGCGATTCTCGGCGCGGGAAGACGAAAGTGGTGCGGCTGCGCGGTCATCGCTTGCGCAGCAACGGGAATCGACCGCGGCGCAGGTCGCGCAGGGCGAGGTTGGCGGCGCTGCGGCCGCTGGCGCCGGAGACGCCGCCACCCGGATGCGTGGACGCGCCGGTCAGATAGAGCCCGGGGGCGCCGGGCACGCGCTGGCCGGACAGCTCCGGCAGCGGCCGCCACATCATCATCTGGTCCAGCGCCATGTCCACGTGCATCACATTGCCGCCCAGCAGTCCCATCTCGCGCTCCAGATCGACCGGGGTCTGCACGAACCTGCGCAGCACCGAATCGGCGAAACCCGGTGCGTAGGAGTCGACTTCGGCAATGATGCGATCCGCCTCCTGCTCGCCGTGCGCGGCCCACGCGCTGCCGTCGGCCAGCCGATACGGGTGCCACTGCGCCCACAGCGAGAGCTGGTGTTCGCCGGGCGGCGCGATGCTCGGGTCCAGCGCGCTGAAACTCATCGCCAGCACCACCGGCCGCGGCGGCAGGTCACCGGCGGACGCGGCGCCGTGCGCGAGCCGGAGCTGCCGCCGGTCGGACACGAGAAACTGGAGCCCGCGGGCGGATTCGCCGACCGCACTGCCGGGATAACTCGGCAGCGAGCTGGTCGCCACCCGCACCACCATGCCGATCCCTGGTCCGACCCGGATGCGCCGCCGCCAGTCGTCCAGCACGGCGGCGTCGAATCCGCCCGCACCCAGCAGATCCAGGGTGGTCAGCACGTGTGCGCCCGCGATAACGGTGTCCGCGTGCAGGTTTCGCCCCGACGCGGTGCGCACCCGCCAGCCGTCCCCGGCGCGCCGCAGCTCGGTCACCGCGTCGCCCGCCGTCACGACGCCACCATCGGAACGCAGCCGCCGCACCAGCGCCGCGGACAGCGCGCCGCTACCGCCGACCGCGCGGCCAGGCGGCAGCGTATGCATGAGCGCGGCGAAGCCCACCATCGGCGCGGTGCCCGGCTCGGACATCGGGGGACCGGACTGCGCGCCGAACCAGGCCAGCGATGCCTTGAGCCGTTCGTCCTGAAAGTGCGTGTCCAGCAGCGCGTCCCCGGACTGCAAGAACTCCCGCGAGAGCGCGCTCCCGCCGTCCTTCGCGTCCAGCCCCCAGAACGAGCGCAGCAACCGCCCGGGTGTCGGCCCGCCACCGAACGCGCGCATCACCCGCGCGCTGCGCGGTCCCCACACCTCCACGAACCGCCGATACGCCGCGGCATCCGGTTCGCCACAGGCCGCCGCGATCGACGCACAGGTCGCATCCAGGTCTCGATGGAACACCAACGGCGCGCGGCCTTCGGAACCCGGCGTGAAACCCCAAGGGTCGCAATCGATATACCGCAGCCCGAAGCGGTCGAGTTCGAGCTCCTCGATGATCCCGGTGTGCCGCACCATGATGTGCGCCGACGACCCGCGATCGACCAGATGCCCGGGAAACCGCTCGACCGTCGACACCGCCCCGCCGAGCACCTCGTCGCGTTCGAGCACCTCCACCGGGTGTCCGGCCCGCGCGAGATAGCAGGCGGCGACCAGCGCGTTGTGGCCCGAACCGACGACAACGACCGTCACGTGACCCTCACGCGGGTACCCCGAGGCCGCAGCGTCACAGCGGTAACCGCCGTCCGAGGATGGCGAACGGCCGATTGTCGCCCGCGAACACGAAATTCCGTACCACGTCGGTGAATTCCTGCCGCCGGTACAGCCGCCAGGCCCGGTTGTCCTCGCCGGCCACCTCCGGGGTGGACAGCAGCACCGCCTGCTCGGGCCGGTCGCGCAGCAGTCGTTCGAGCAGGGTGCCGCCGATGCCGAGCCCCTGCGCCGACGGATGCACATGCAGCTCGGTCAGCTCGAAATAGTCCGAAAGCAGTTCGCGCGTCGAATGTTCCGGCCAGCCGGAGCGTCGCATCCCGCTGTGCACCTGCTGATGCCACCACTGGTGCGCGGCGCCGCGATAGCCGTAGGCGATCGCCACGATCGGCGCGGAACGTAGGTCGACGTGCCCCGAATCGTCGGGCACCACCGCGGCGACGGCCTGCCAGCCGGGGCGGGTGGTGTGTTCGGTCCACATCGGCGCGCGATGGTGTTCGGTGCCGCGCGGATAGTCCATCGCCGCGACATACACCGCCAGCGCATCGTGCAGCCGGGAGCGCAGTGCCGCGACGGAGAGGTCGACGACGACTGGTGCGGGGGTGTGATTTGGCTTGACGGCGGTCATGGCTCTCGTCGGGTCCACTGCGGGCGCGGAAGTTTGTCGGTGGGTGTCTCTATATTCAAACTCAATTCAAACGTTCGAATGCCTGTTCGATCACACCAAGGCGGTGTTGGCCACGGGCACGCGATGGCGGAGGGACTGGCGAGATGTCTGGTCGAGTCGAATATCCGGGACAGCCGGGTCGGGCGGGCAAGCTGCTGCAACGGGCCGACGGCCTGCTCATGCAGGCGGCGGGGGAGCGGGACCCGCGCGAGCGCTTCCGCGCCGCGTATATCGCCGCATTGCGCGGGGCCGGCGCGGTCATCGCGCTCACCGGTGCGGACAACGCGCCGCGGGCGCGTTCGCGCAACGCGTGGGTGCTGATGCAGTCCGCCGCGCCCGAGTTCGTCATGTGGTCCGACTACTTCAGCGCGCGGTCGGAGACCAGGGCCGCGCTGGAGGCCGGACTCGACCGTGACATCGATGATGACGAGGCCGACGAGTTCTATTCGCGGGTAGGAGCATTCCTGCACGACGTCGAAGATCTCCTCAGCGCATCGGCCCGGTTGCGCCCCGCACCGGGGTGGACAAACGGCATGACCGGATAGTGACCGGCGGCACGCCCACATAGTTATGGGCGACTAGGTGGTACGGCCCTGATCGAACTCGTATCATTGGTGTCAGATAGCCGCCAAGGTCGGCTATCAGGTCGCCTACCCGGAGGCGACAGCCACGCCTAGTGCCGGGGGAGGTACCGTGCCACTCTCCGAGCACGAGCAGCGCATGCTCGAACAGATCGAGAGCGCGCTCTATGCTGAGGATCCGAAGTTCGCGTCGTCCGTCCGCGGCGGGCGCCTTCGCTCGACCTCGAGTCGCCGCAGACTCCAGGCCGCGGCCTTGTTCGTCCTTGGTCTGTTCCTACTCGTCGCCGGCATCGCCGCTCCAGTGAAGCCCGGCGGCTTCCCGATCATCAGTCTGGTCGGCTTCATCGTCATGTTCGGTGCCGGCGTACTGCTGCTGGTCGGCACCTCCAAGGGCATGGCGAAGGGCGATCGGGCCGGCGGCGACGCCACGCCCGGCGGTCCCGGCGGTGGAACGGCCGGACAACGTGGGCGCCAACGTAAGTCCGGTGGTTTCTCCGAACGGATGGAGGACCGATTCCGGCGACGGTTCGAGCAGGATTAGCCCGCTCGTAGCCCGACATCTGCACACAGACGGCGACGCCGCACCGATCCGGTGCGGCGTCGCCGTCTCGCGTGCGGAGGACCGCGGACCCTCGGTGATCTCCGCGTGGGGCGCGCGGCACTTGCTCCACATCTCCCCACAAGATCCCCCACTTCCCCCCAATCCGTAGCCGAGCGACGTCGCACCTGGGCGTTTGCTGGGTGTTTCCGGGCCTTTGTCCATGCGGACTGTGCGTGTCGGCAGAACACGCAAAAAGTTCTCCACCGGGGTGATAGCTGGGATGACCTGCGGAATCGTCTGAGCCGGGAGCCAGATCACCGGCAGTTTCGATTGAAAGTGGGGGAAAGTGGGGTAATGTGGAGCGCGCACTACAGGAAAGGCCGACCATCGAGGTGATCGACTAGGGAGGTATCGAGTTGTTTCTCGGTACCTACACACCTCGGCTGGACGACAAGGGGCGACTCACGTTGCCTGCGAAATTTCGAGACGATCTGGCGGGAGGGTTGATGGTCACGAAGGGTCAGGACCACAGCCTTGCCGTGTATCCCAAGGAAGAGTTCACCGCGCTCGCCCGGCGAGCCGCGGCGGCATCTCGAAGTAATCCGCAGGCTCGCGCGTTCGTCCGGGCTCTAGCGGCCGGTACGGATGAACAACGTCCGGACGCACAGGGCCGGATCGTGTTGTCTGCCGAACATCGGCGCTACGCAAACCTGCAACGGGATTGCGTGGTCACCGGCTCGGTCGACTTCCTCGAAATATGGGACAAGCAGGCGTGGGACTCCTACCTCGCCGAGCACGAGGAGGACTTCTCGCAAGCGAGAGACGAGTCGCTGGGCGGAATCTTCTAGCCCCCCGAGCGAACGAGTGCCGCGCGGCCTCTGCCCGGACGCGGACCCTGACGTACTTCCCCGACGCCAGGTGCCGAGGTTCGGTCAGAGACCACGGGGCATTCGTCTCCGGCAACGGTTCTTATGCACAGCATTCTCCGAACATGGCGACCCGTCCGCGGTGCGCGACGAAGCGAGGCAGATCCCGGGAGGTCGAGGTGAACCATGAGCAGGACGGCCCCCGCCATGTTCCTGTTCTGCTCGGGCGAGCCGACGCGTTGCTCGGGCCCGCGCTCACCGAACCCGGCGCCGTCTACCTCGACGCGACCCTCGGTCTCGGCGGACACGCCGAACATTTCCTGCGGACCTATCCCGGCCTCCGGCTCGTCGGTCTCGATCGCGATACCGCCGCGCTGAAGCTGGCCACCGAGCGGCTCGCGCCGTTCGCGGATCGAATCACCCTGGTACACACCCGATACGACGGGATCGCCGAGGCGCTCGCGCAAGCCGGATTGACCGCCGAGGGCTCGGTATCCGGCATCCTGATGGATCTCGGCGTGTCCTCGATGCAGCTCGACGAGGCCGATCGCGGCTTCGCCTACTCCGTCGACGCGCCGCTGGACATGCGGATGGATCCGACCACCGGCCCCACCGCCGCCGACGTGCTCAATACCTACAGCCACGGCGACCTGGCCCGGGTGCTGAAAACCTATGGCGAGGAACGCTTCGCGGGCCGGATCGCGTCGGAGGTGCTGCGCCGCCGCCGGCAGAAGCCGTTCACCACCAGCGCCGAGCTGGTGGAACTGCTGTATGCCGCGATACCCGCGGCGACCAGGCGGACCGGTGGGCATCCGGCCAAGCGCACGTTCCAGGCGCTGCGGGTGGAGGTCAACCGCGAGCTCGATTCGTTGCGCGCGGCACTGCCCGCGGCGCTCGATGCGCTGCGGGTCGGCGGCCGGATCGTGGTCATGTCGTATCAGTCACTCGAGGACAAGGTGGTCAAGCAGGAGTTCGCGCCGCGCGCGGCCTCCCGCACCCCCGTCGACCTACCGGTCGAATTGCCCGGCATGGGACCGGAATTCCGGATGCTGACCCGTGGCGCGGAGAAAGCGACCGAGGAGGAGATAGCGGAGAACCCGCGGGCCGCACCGGTAAGGATGCGGGCCGCGGAGCGAATTCAGGAGGCCGGATGAGCGATGAACTCGTCCGGTGGACCGGGTGCGGGGCCTGGACAAGGGAGGCCGGATGTCCCGCACAGACTCACGAGGGGACGGCAGTATGAGTATTCGAACGCGGACCGTCGAGGCGCCCGGGCGGATCGCCCGCCGGGTCCACGAATCCGAGCGGGTGAAATCGGGCGCCGCGCAACGGGCCTACGCCCGGCGCCGGACTCGCGCCGAAACCCGTTCGGACACACCTGATCTGCCGCCCCGGTCGGGGTCGGTGATGGCCGCGCGGATTCCGTTCGTGGCGGCGATCATCGCGCTGCTCGGTTGCGGTCTCGCGCTCACGCTGCTGCTGACTACCCGCGCCGCGGAGGACAGCTACCAGCTCGGTGACATCCGCGCGACCAACAAGCGGCTCGCCGATGAGCGGGCCGCGCTGCAACGTGAGGTGGAGTCCGCGGATTCCGCGCCCGACTTGGCTGCTCGCGCAAGGGAACTGGGCATGATTCCGGCCAAGGACCCGGCCCGCATCGTGGTCGCCCCGGACGGCACCGTGACGGTGATCGGCAAGCCGACGCCGGCCGACGGCCCCCCGGTGCCGCCGCTGAACATCTCGCCCACCGCACCGCCCAACCCGCAGGCAGGCAACGCGCAGGCACGCGGCGAACGCGTCATGCCGGTGACGACCACACCGACGACCCCGCCCGCCCTGCCGCCCGTGCCGGGCACCGCCGCTCAGGTGAACGCGGCCCAGGCCAGCCCGGTTCCGGTCAGCCCGGTCCCGCCGGTGCCCGCCGCGCCGGCCGAGGCCGCGCCGCCGCAGGCTGAAATCCCGCGCCCGCCTGCGGAACTCGCTCAGGGGCAGGCGGAAACCCCACAGCCACAAGCACTTCCCGACGGAGGCCAGCGGTGACCCAGACCAGACCCGCGCCGCGCCGGCGACGCGAGCCTGGTCCGAGCAAGTCGGCTCGGCCGCGTTCGGCGCCGCCGAAGAAGGACCGGCCGCTACGCAGGCGACTCGGCGCCGGGCGGATCATCATGCTGATCGCGCTCGGCGTCGTCGCGTTGCAGTTGCTGTGGATTCAGACCATCGGCGCGCCGAACCTGTCCGCGCAGGCGGCGACGCAGCGCACGCAGCACGAGCCGGACTACGCGGTGCGCGGCCCGATCACCGATCGCAACGGCAAGTCGCTCGCCTACACCATCGCCGCGAAGCAACTGAACTTCCAGCCGGTCGTGGTCCGTAAGCAACTCGCCGACGCCAAGGCGAAGAACAGCAAGGCGCCCGACCCGGACGAGCGGTTGAAGGCCATCGCCAAGACCGTGCACGACAAGCTCGGCAAGGCGGGCCCGTCGGAGGCCGACCTGCTCGCCAAGCTGCGCAGCGACGAGACGTTCGTGTACTTGGCGCGCGGTGTCGACCCGCGGATCGCCGCGGATATCCGCACGCAGTACCCCGAGGTCGGCGCGGACTCCCAGTATCCGAGGGAACATCCGGGCGGATCGCTGGCCGCGAACATCCTCGGCACCACCGGCTGGGACGGGCACGGCCAGATCGGCCTCGAGTCCTCGCTGGACTCGGTGCTCGCGGGCACCGACGGTTCGCACACCTACGACCGCGGCTCCGACGGCGCGGTCATCCCCGGCAGCTCGCGGGACAAGCAGGACGCGGTCAACGGCCACGGCGTCGAGCTGACCGTGGATTCGGACTTGCAGTACTACGTGCAGCAGCAGGTGCAGCAGGCCAAGGAGATGTCCGGCGCCAACTCGGCCTCGGCCGTCGTGCTCGACGCCAAGACCGGGCAGGTCCTGTCGATGGCCAACGACAACACCTTCAATCCGCAGCTGGGCCCGCAGACGTGGGCGAGCGCGGAGATGAGCAACCCGTCGGTGTCGAACGTGTTCGAGCCCGGATCGGTGAACAAGATCATCACCGCGGCCGCCGCGATCGAGTACGGGCTGACCAATCCCGATGAGGTGCACCAGGTTCCGGGCGAGATCCGGATGGCGGGGGTGACCGTGCACGACGCGTGGGTGCACGGTGTCGCGCCCTACACCACCACCGGCATCTTCGGCAGGTCCTCCAACGTGGGCACGCTGATGCTGGCCCAGCGCGTCGGCGAGGATCGCTTCGCCGACATGGTGAACCGCTTCGGCCTCGGGCAGCGCACCGGGGTCGGCCTGCCGGGCGAGAGCGGCGGTGTGGTGCCGGCCCGGGATCAGTGGTCGGGCGGCACCTTCGCCAATCTCCCCATCGGCCAGGGCCTTTCGATGACCACGTTGCAGATGACCGGCATGTACCAGGCCATCGCCAACGACGGGGTGCGCATCCCGCCGCGGATCATCAAGGCCAAGATCGCACCGGACGGCACCCGCACCGACGAGGTGCAGCCCGACGGTGTGCGGGTGGTGAGCCCGCAGACCGCGGCGACGTTGCGCACCATGTTCCAGTCGGTGGTCCAGCGCGACCCGATGAACGCCAACCAGAACGGCACCGGCGGGCCCGCCGCGATCGAGGGCTACCAGATCGCCGGCAAGACCGGCACCGCGCAGAAGGTCGATCCCAACTGCGGCTGCTACTCGACCTCGTCGTTCTACATCACCTTCGCCGGCATCGCCCCCGCCGACAACCCGCGCTACGTCATCGGCCTGATGCTGGACAACCCCATCCGCAGCGCCGACGGCAGCGGCGGTCAGTCGGCGGCGCCGCTGTTCCACAACATCGCCTCCTGGGCGTTGCAGCGCGACCGCATCCCGCCGTCGCCGGAACCGTCCAAGCGATTCGTGCTCCAGGCCGACTGAATCCGTGCGGGTGTGGGACATACCGCGCGGGCGGTGCGAGGTGTTCGGTAGGTGCGTTGCGGCGCCGTGACCGGCCGTCGGTAACCTGACTCGTCGTCCCAGTCCCCGCCCGTATCAGAGAGGAGCAATGTGCCTGCGCAGCCCAGCCAGCACGCGCTCCGGCCCGCTCATCCGCCGGCCACCGCGCTGACCACCGTGCTGGCGTCGACCGGCGCCGAGGCGACCGGTCCCGCCCTCGCGCAGATCCGGGTCACCGGCATCGAGCAGCGGTCGCAGGCCGTGCGCCCCGGAGATCTGTTCACCGCCTTACCCGGCGCGCAGGCGCACGGCGCGCGGTTCGCGCGCGACGCGGTCGAACGCGGCGCGGTCGCGGTGTTCACCGACGCGGCGGGCGCCGAGCTGGCCGGGGAGCTGACGGTGCCGGTGCTGGTGCGGGAGAATCCGCGCGCGGTGCTCGGGGAGTTGTCCGCGCTGATCTACGGCAATCCCAGTGAGCGGCTGCGCATCGTCGGCATCACCGGTACCTCGGGCAAGACGACGACCTCCTACCTCGTGGAAGCGGGCCTGGCC
The DNA here is from genome assembly GCF_042871115.1 of Nocardia sp. NPDC006044. Taxonomy (NCBI): domain Bacteria; kingdom Bacillati; phylum Actinomycetota; class Actinomycetes; order Mycobacteriales; family Nocardiaceae; genus Nocardia; species Nocardia sp. NPDC006044. The sequence goes on along the minus strand of NZ_JBIAID010000003.1, from coordinate 178,119 downwards.
GCCGCCGGGCTGTCCACCGCGCTGATCGGCACGATCGAGACCCGGATCGGCGGTCGGCGCGTGCCGAGCGCGCTGACCACTCCGGAGGCGCCGCAGCTGCACGCGATGTTCGCGCTGATGGTCGAGCAGGGCGTGGACGCGGTGGTGATGGAGGTGTCCAGTCACGCGCTGGCGCTCGGCCGCGTCGACGGTGTTCGATTCGCGGTCGGCGGGTTCACCAATCTGTCGCAGGATCACCTGGACTTCCACAAGGACTTCGAGGACTACTTCGCCGCCAAGCGCAGGCTGTTCGAGCCGACCTCGCCGGTCGCCGCGCGGACCGCGGTGATCTGCGTCGACGACGAGTGGGGCAGGCGCCTCGCGGAAGGTCTCGACGCCCCGATCACGGTGTCCACCACCGGAACCGGCGATTGGGCCCTGGACGGCGCGATCACCGCGCACGGCGGCGAGCAGGAATTCACCGCGGCCGGCCCGGACGGCGATATCGCTGTGCGACTGCGGCTTCCGGGGCGCTACAACGTGGCCAACGGACTGCTCGCGGTCGCCGTGTGCGCGGCCGCCGGGGTCGACGCGACGGTCGCCGCGCCCGCGCTGGCCACCGTCGACGTGCCCGGCCGGATGCAGCGGGTGGAGCGCGGGCAGGACTTCCTCGCCATCGTCGACTACGCGCACAAGCCGGCCGCGCTGGAATCGGTGATCGCCACGCTGCGTGGACATCTCGCGGCGGACGCGCCGGAATCGCCCGGACGGCTCGCCGTGGTGGTCGGGGCCGGTGGCGACCGGGACGCGGGTAAACGCTCGCTGATGGGCGCGGTGGCCGCCCGCGGCGCCGACCTGGTGATCATCACCGACGACAATCCGCGCAGCGAGGACCCGGCAGCCATCCGGGGTGCGCTGCGCACCGGCGCGCTGGCCGAGGCCGGCCGCGGCGAGGTGCGCGAACTCGGCGACCGCGCCGAAGCCATTGCGGCGGCGGTGAATTGGGCTCAGCCCGGCGACGTGGTACTGGTTGCGGGGAAGGGGCACGAGGCCGGACAGGAGATCCGGGGTGTGAAGCACCCCTTCGACGACCGCGACGTGCTCGCGGCGGCACTGGACAAGCGAAGTCCGCACAACGCGGACGCGGAGGACTTGACGGTTTCATGATCGAGATGACACTGCGGGAGATCGCGGACGTTGTCGGCGGCACGCTGCACGACGTCCCCGACCCGGAGGCGCGAGTCACCGGTTCGGTCGAATTCGATTCGCGCCGAATCGGTTCCGGCGATCTGTTCCTGGCCCTGCCGGGCACCAGGGCGGACGGGCACGACTGGGCCGCCCCGGCGGTCGCGGCCGGCGCGGTCGCGGTGCTCGCGGCCCGCCCGGTGGGGGTGCCCGCCATCGTCGTCGCGCCGAACCCGGGCTCGGTGCCGTCGAGTTCGGTTGCGCTGGCCGGTGATTCGGACGGATCGGGGGCCGCGGTGCTCGCCGCGCTCGCCGACCTGGCCCGCGCCAGCGTGCAACGGCTCACGGCCGCAGGCACGCTCACCGTGATCGGGGTGACCGGCTCGTCCGGCAAGACCTCGACCAAGGACCTGCTCGCGGCGGTGCTCGCGCCGCTCGGCACCGTGGTCGCGCCGCCCGGTTCGTTCAACAGCGAACTCGGCCATCCCTGGACCGCGTTGCGCGCCAACGCCGATACCCGCTTCCTGGTGCTGGAGATGTCCGCGCGCGGCCCCGGCCATATCGCGGCGGCCGCCGAGGTGACCCCGCCGACCATCGGCGTGGTGCTCAATGTCGGCACCGCGCATCTCGGCGAGTTCGGCAGCCGCGAGGCGATCGCCAAGACCAAAGGCGAACTGGTGCAGGCCCTTCCGCCGTCCGGGCTGGCCGTGCTCAACGCCGACGACCAGCAGGTCGCCGCGATGGCGGCGCGCACCACCGCCCGGGTGGTGACCGTCGGCCAGGCCGAGGGCGCAGATCTGCGGGCCACCGACATCCGGCTCGACGACGCGGCGCGCGCGGGCTTCACCCTGCATACGCCGGTGGGCAGCATCGCGATTCAGCTGGCGGTGCACGGCGAACACCAGGTCGGCAACGCGCTGTCCGCGGCGGCGGTCGCCCTCGAATGCGGCGCCGACCTCGACACCATCGCGCAATCGCTGTCCGGCGCGCGCGCCGCGTCCGCCCGCCGGATGGACGTGCGGACCACCCCAACCGGGGTGACCGTGGTCAACGACTCCTACAACGCCAATCCGGACTCAGTGCGCGCCGCGCTCAAGGCCCTGGTCACCATGTCGCGCGCGGGCGAAACGCCGCGGCGCAGCTGGGCGGTGCTCGGCGAAATGGGTGAGCTCGGCGAGGAATCCGTGATCGAACACGACCGGATCGGGCGGCTCGCCGTGCGGCTGGACGTGCACCGGCTGATCGTGGTCGGCACCGGAAGGCCGTCCCGGGCGATGCACCAGGGAGCGGTGATGGAAGGCTCATGGGGTGAGGAGTCGATCCTCGTGCCCGATATCGGCGCGGCCATCGCGCTGCTCGACGACGAAGTCGAGCCGGGCGATGTGGTGCTGGTCAAGGCGTCGAAGTCGGTAGGCCTCTGGGAGGTCGCCGAACACTTGATCACATCGGAGCCATCCAGCGGACATACGGCAAGCACGGAGGCAACTGAGTGAGCGAGGCCAAGGCGTGAGACAGATTCTCTTCGCGGCCGCGATCGCGCTGGCCGTATCCATTCTGCTGACCCCGCTGCTGATCAAGATGTTCGCCAAGCAGGGCTTCGGCCAGGAGATCCGGGTCGACGGCCCGGCCAGTCACCAGGCCAAGCGCGGCACCCCCACCATGGGTGGCGTCGCCATCATCATCGGCATGTGGGCCGGTTACCTCGGCTCGCACCTGATCGGCATCGGCTACCGCGCGGACGGCCCGTCGGCCTCCGGCCTGCTGGTGCTCGGCCTGGCCACCGCGCTCGGCGGCGTCGGCTTCGTCGACGACTTCATCAAGATCCGCAAGCAGCGCAACCTCGGCCTGACCGCCGCGGGCAAATACCTCGGACAGCTGACTGCCGCAGTCGTTTTCGGCGTGCTGGCGTTGCAGTTCCGCGGCGCGAGCGGGCTGACCCCGGCCAGCAGGCATCTGTCGTACGTGCGCGACATCAGCACGGTGACCATGGGCGTCGTCGTGTTCCTGGTCTTCGTCTGCCTGGTCGTGGTCGCCTGGTCCAACGCGGTCAACCTGACCGACGGCCTGGACGGGCTGGCGGCCGGCTCGATGAGCCTGGTCCTCGGCGGTTACGTGGTCATCACGTTCTGGCAGTACTACCACGCCTGCGAGATCAAGGCCGAGGTCGGCTGCTACAACGTGCGCGACCCGCTGGACCTGGCGCTGGTCTGCGCCGCGGGCGCCGCCGCGTGCGTCGGCTTCCTGTGGTGGAATGCCGCGCCCGCCAAGATCTTCATGGGGGACACCGGCTCGCTGGCGCTCGGCGGCATGCTGGCCGGATTGTCCATCACCACACGAACCGAGCTGCTGATGATCGTCATCGGCGCGCTGTTCGTCGCCGAAACCCTGTCGGTGGTGTTGCAGGTGGCGGTGTACCGCACCACGCGCAACCGGCTGTTCAAGATGGCGCCGTTCCATCATCACTTCGAACTCAGCAAGTGGGCCGAGACTACGGTGATCATCAGGTTCTGGCTATTGGCCGCGATGGCTTCCGCCGTCGGGCTCGGCTTGTTCTACAGCGAATATCTCTCTGCGGTCGGGTGAACTAGCGATGGTCGAACATTCTCCTCGGGCCCTGCGATCACCTGGGCCCATGCTCGAATTCCTGCGTGGTCGTGACGTTCTCGTCGCGGGCTGGGGCATATCCGGACGCTCGCTGATCGAGCCGCTGCGCGATATCGGCGCGCGCCCGGTGGTGACCGACGGCGGCGCCGCGGCGCTGGCCGAGGCGGCCGGGCTCGGTCTGGACATCGCCACCTGCGTGGAACTGGAAACCACGGACTGGAGCCGGTTCGCGCTGGTGATCACCAGCCCGGGCTGGCGGCCGGACTCGCCGGTGCTCGCCGCGGCGGTGGCCGAGGGCACGCCGGTGTGGGGTGACGTCGAATTCGCCTGGTGGGTCGATCAAGCCAGGATCTACGGACCCGTGCGCAAGTGGCTGGTGATCACCGGAACCAACGGCAAGACCACCACCACTCAGATGACGCACGCCATCCTGCGCGCCGCGGGCATCCCGAGTGTCGCGTGCGGCAACATCGGCCTGCCGATCCTGGACGCGTTGCGGCGCAACCCGGGACCGCAGGTGCTCGCGGTCGAGCTGTCCTCGTTCCAGCTGCACTGGGCGCCGTCGGTGCGCCCGGAGGCGGGCGTGGTGCTCAATGTGGCCGAGGATCACCTGGATTGGCACGGCGGCCTGGACGCGTACGCCGCCGCGAAGGCGCGGGCGCTGGTCGGCCGGGTCGGCGTGGTCGGGCTCGACGATCCGGTGGCGGCCTCGCTGGCCCGCCGTTCGAAAGCCCGGCGCACCGTCGGCTTCCGGATCGGCGTGCCCGCCGACGGTGAGCTCGGCGTGGTGGACGGCAAGCTGCTCGATCGCGCGTTCACCAAGGCCGCGATCCTGGCCGAGGTCGGCGACATCAGCCCGCCCGGACCGGCCGGTGTCGCGGACGCGCTCGCCGCGTCCGCGCTGACCAGGGCCATCGACGTGGCGCCGCAGTTCATCCGGGAAGGACTGATCGAGCACAAGGTCGGCCCGCACCGGTCGGCGTTCGTGCGCGAGGTCGGCGGCGTCGACTTCATCGACGACTCCAAGGCGACCAACCCGCATGCCGCGCGCACCGCGATCCTGGCGCACCCGCAGGTGGTCTGGGTGGCCGGCGGTCAGCTCAAGGGCGCGCAGATCGAGGACCTGGTCGAAGAGGTCGCCGACCGGCTGGTCGCCGTGGTGCTGATCGGCGCCGACGCACCGGTATTCGCGGCCGCGTTGGCGCGACACGCGCCTGAGGTCCCGGTCATCGAGCTGATCGCGGGAGACGATGCAGGGATGGGTGACGCGTCGAGAGACAAGGCCGACGTCGTCATGGCGCGCGCCGTACAGGCCGCGGCCGGATACGCCCGCCGCGGCGACACCGTATTGCTCGCCCCCGCGGCGGCCTCGCTGGACATGTTCACCGATTACACGCACCGGGGCCGCAGCTTCGCGGCCGCGGTGCACGCACTGGAAGACGGTGACGTCGGGCGGACGCTATGAGGCCGCGCCGTGAGCACGAGGCTCGGAGGCGGCAGCGGAGTGTGACTATGGAGGGCCTGTGAACGGCGCCAATCGGACAGAGCCGACGCGGCGGCGCCAGGAACAGCCAGGCGCCGGGGCCAGGTTCGTGGCCTGGCTGGCGCGGCCGCTCGCGTCGTTTCATCTGGTCGTCACCATCGCCACCCTGCTCACGGTGCTCGGCCTGGTGATGGTGCTGTCCGCGTCCAGCGTCGAGGCGTATGCCGATGAGGGATCGGCGTACAAGCTGTTCAACCAGCAGGCGATGTTCGCCGCGATCGGCACCGTGCTGTTCTATCTGGCGCTGCGGATTCCGTTGCGCCGGTTGCGACAGTGGTCGTTCCCGCTGTTCGTGCTGTCCGTGCTCGGCCTGGTGCTGGTGTTGATCCCCGGCATCGGCTCCAAGGTGCAGGGCGCGCGGCGCTGGATCGATCTCGGCCTGTTCAACGTGCAGCCGTCGGAGATCGTGAAGGTCACCCTGGTGGTGTGGGGCGCGCACCTGCTGGCGTCGCGCCGCTCGGAACACGCCGGGCTGAAAGACATTCTGATGCCGCTGGTTCCGGCGGGCCTGCTGGTGTGCCTGCTCGTCGTGGTGGAGCCGAACCTGTCCACCACCATCGCGCTGGGCATCGTGCTCGCCGCGCTGCTCTGGTTCGGCGGGCTGCCGCTGCGGTTGTTCGTCACGGTCTCGGTGTCCGGCATGATCGCTGCGGCGGTGCTCGCGCTGTCCGCCGGTTATCGATCCGACCGCATGCGCGCGTTCTTCAACCCGGGCGACGACCCGCAGGGCATCGGTTATCAAGCCCGCCAAGCGCTATACTCGCTGGCCGACGGCGGGATCTGGGGCCGCGGTCTCGGGCAGAGCCGGGCCAAGTGGAGCTACCTGCCCAACTCGCACAACGACTTCATCTTCGCCATCATCGGCGAGGAGCTGGGCTTTCTCGGCTGCGCCCTGGTGCTCGGACTGTTCGCGCTGTTCGTCTACACCGGGATCCGAATCGCCAGCCGCTCGGTCGATCCGTTCCTGCGGTTGCTGACCGCGACCGCGACCACCTGGATCACCGGGCAGGCGCTGATCAATATCGGTTACGTGGTCGGCCTGCTGCCGGTCACCGGACTGCAGCTGCCGCTGGTGTCGGCGGGCGGTTCGTCGCTGGCCATCACGCTGTTCATGTTCGGCATCATCGCCAACGCGGCCAGACACGAACCGGAGGCCGTCTCCGCGCTGCACGCCGGGCAAGACGGTAGGTTCAGTAGGTTGCTGCGGCTGCCCAAGCCGGAGGTGTACTCACCGGCGCGGGCCAGTGCCGCTCGGGCGAAATCCGCGCAGCGAAAGCCGCCACGGCCGGGCAGACAGGCCTTGCCCGCGCGGCGCCCGCAGCCGGAGCCGGGACGGCGCCGCTCGCCGGAGAGCCGCGGCACCAGCTCGCTGCGCGCCACCAGAGCGTGGGAGCCCAGCTACCCGGTCAACCACACAAGAGAACGAGGAAAATCTAGGTGATCTCGGTAATCGTCGCAGGCGGCGGCACGGCGGGCCATATCGAACCCGCTCTCGCGGTGGCGGACGCGCTGCGGCGGCTCGACGATTCGATCCGGGTGACGGCGCTGGGCACCGAACGCGGATTGGAGACCCGGCTGGTTCCCGAGCGCGGCTATCCGCTCGAGCTCATCCCGCCGGTTCCGTTGCCGCGCAAGCCCACCGCGGATCTGCTGCGGCTGCCCGGCCGGGTCCGCGCCTCGGTGGCGCGGACCAGGGCGGTGATCGACGCGGTCGAGGCCGACGTGATCGTCGGCTTCGGCGGATACGTGGCGCTACCCGCCTACCTCGCCGCAGGGCAGGGGTCGCTGCGCCGCAGGCGCAAGGTGCCGGTGGTGGTGCACGAGGCCAACGCGAAGGCCGGGATCGCAAACAAGGTCGGCGCCCGCCGTGCCGCGCGAGTGCTTGCCGCGGTACCGGATTCGGGCCTGGCCGGGGCGCAGGTCGTCGGGATTCCGGTGCGCGACTCGATCACCACGCTGGACCGGGCCGCGCTGCGCGCCGAGGCGCGCGCACACTTCGGCCTGCCCGCCGAGGGAACGGTACTGCTGGTGTTCGGCGGCTCGCAGGGCGCGCGCAGCCTGAACGACGCGGTGTCCGGCGCCGCAGCGCAACTCGCCGCGGCGGGCATCTCGGTATTGCACGCGCACGGCCCGAAGAACACGCTCGAGGTCGCCACCGGAGCGGAGTCACTCGCCACTGAGAGTGGGGCCGGCGCACCGTATGTCGCGGTGCCGTATCTTTCCCGGATGGATCTCGCCTACGCCGCCGCCGACGCGGTGGTCTGCCGGTCGGGCGCGATGACCGTCGCCGAGGTGTCGGCGGTCGGCCTGCCCGCCTTCTACGTGCCGCTGGCCCACGGCAACGGCGAACAGGAACTCAATGCCAGACCCGTCGTCCGGCAGGGCGGCGGCCGGATTGTCCCGGATTCGGAGCTGACGCCGAAATACGTGATCGATGAGGTGATTCCGCTGCTCATGGACCCCTCCCGGCTGACCGAGATGGGCCGCGCCGCGGCCGGTGCCGGGCATCGCGACGCCGCCGACGCGGTGGCGCGGATCGTGCTGGAGGTGGCCGGTGGCTGACGACGATCTCTCCGCCTTGCCGCCCTCGCTGGAGCGGGTGCACATGGTGGGCATCGGCGGGGCCGGGATGTCCGGCATCGCCCGGATCCTGCTGTCCCGCGGCGGCGCGGTATCCGGCTCGGACGCCAAGGAGAGCCGTGGCGTGCTCGCGCTGCGGGCCCGCGGCGCGCAGGTGCGCATCGGTCACGACGCCAGCGCGCTGGATCTGCTGCCCGGCGGCCCGACCGTGGTAGTCACCACTTACGCCGCCATCCCGAAGACCAATCCCGAACTGGTGGAAGCGAAACGGCGCGATATCCCGGTGCTGCTGCGCCCGGCCGTGCTCGCCTCGCTGATGCAGGGGCACCGCACGCTGCTGGTGTCGGGCACGCACGGCAAGACCTCCACCACCTCGATGCTGATCGTGTCGTTGCAGCACTGCGGCTTCGACCCGTCCTTCGCGGTCGGCGGCGAGCTGAACGAGGCGGGCACCAACGCGCACCACGGCACCGGGGACATCTTCGTCGCCGAGGCCGACGAGAGCGACGGGTCGCTGCTGCAATACGACCCGGACGTCGCGGTGGTCACCAACATCGAGTCCGATCACCTGGACTACTTCGGCACCGACGAGGCCTACGTTCAGGTCTTCGACGACTTCGCCGACCGGCTCGCGGATGGTGGCCTGCTGGTGGTCTGCCTGGACGACCCGGGTTCCCGCGCGCTCGCCGAGCGGGTGGGGGAGAAGCTGGCCGCCAAGAACATTCGGGTGCTGGGTTACGGCTCCGGCGAACTGGCCGACGCGCCGGTCCCGGTCGGCGTGCGGCTGCACAGCTGGGAGCCGCGCGACGTCGGCGGCATCGCCCAGTTCCAGCTCGCCGACGAAGCCGCACCGCGCACTCTGCGGTTGTCGGTGCCGGGCCGGCACATGGCGTTGAACGCGCTGGCCGCGTTGCTCGCCGCGCGGGCGACCGGGGCCGATGTGGACGAAATCATCCAGGGCCTGGAGGGTTTCGGCGGCGTGCACCGCCGGTTCCAGTTCGCCGGCCGGGAGAACGGCGTGCGCGTCTTCGACGACTACGCCCACCATCCGACCGAGGTGCGCGCCGTGCTCGGCGCCGCCGCGGAGCTGGTGCAGCAGGAGGCGCGCGACGGCGCCCGCTCGCGTCAGGGCCGGGTGATCGTGGTCTTCCAACCGCATCTCTACAGCCGCACCGCGACGTTCGCGCAGGACTTCGGCGCCGCGTTGAGCCTGGCCGACGAGGTGGTCGTGCTCGACGTGTACGGCGCGCGGGAGAAGCCGCTGCCCGGCGTGAACGGCGCGCTGGTCGCGCAGTCGGTCACCAAACCCGTGCACTACCAGCCGGATATGTCGCGGGTCGGCCGTCAGGTGGCCAAGCTCGCGCTGCCCGGCGACGTGGTGATCACCATGGGCGCCGGCGACGTGACCATGCTCGGCAGCCAGATCCTCGACGGTTTACGGGCGCGTCCACAGTACGGGCGGTGAGGCCGTGACCCAGCGATCGAGGCGCGGTGCGGGGTCGGTGCGCGAGCAGGGCGTCGGCGCGGCGCGTTCGGCCGGTCTGCGGCTGAGCCCGCACGGGTGGCGGCGGGTCCGGCTGTGGGGATTGCTGGGCGTGTGCGTCCTTGTCGTCTTCGGTGCGGTCGCGTGGTTCACCCCGGTGCTCTCCGTGCGCACCGTCGACGTGGACGGTGCGGTCGCGGTGCCCGAACAGCAGGTGCGCGATCTGCTCGAAATCCCTTCCGGCCGGTCGATGTTGCGCATCGACACGACCGCGATCGCCCGGCGTGTCGCGAGCATTCCCAAGGTGCGGACGGCTCGGGTGCAGCGGGTGTTCCCGTCGACCGTGCGGGTGACCGTGGTCGAACGAGTCCCGGTGCTGTTCTTCGACAGTCCGCAGGGCGCGCATCTACTCGACGCGGAGAGCGTGGAATTCGCGATCGAGGACGCGCCGATCGGCGTGCCCAAGCTGATCACCGATCACCCGGCGAGTGACGCGCCGGTGACCAGGGCCGCGGTCGGCGTGCTCACCGCGCTACCGCCCGCGCTGGCCGTTCAGGTGGACGAGGTTGCGGCACGGTCAATTTCGGATATTTCGCTGAATCTGAAGGACGGGCGCACGGTACTCTGGGGCGGCACGAGCGACGCCGCACGCAAGTCGGCGGTCGTGCTCCCGCTGCTGACCCGCCCTGGAACGGTGTTCGATGTGTCGAGTCCCAACCTGGTCACGGTAAAGTGAGCGATACCCATTGCGCCCGCGTCGAATTGCAGTGTTCGACGGGTGGCGTTCGCCGATCCGGAAGGGTCGTGCGAGCTGCCGCTTCCGGGCCTGACGCTCACCGCACCGGCCCTCGCGCCGGGAACCGAGCGGCAGGGGGCAACCGTTCACCATACGTCGTGCGGCGCTGCGAGACGAGAGGGATCACACAAGATTCTGTCTCTTGTTTCGGCGCGCCTGCGCGCGTATTGCGGCGGCGGCGAATAGCGTTCCGCAGCAGTCGGATACTTGACATAACGCTAACCCTATGGTTGAGGTTTAGGGTTTGCCCGAGCGGCGGTTCGCTGAGTGAAGCCGCTCAGGCGAATACGGCGGAGTGTCTCGAATCCGAAAACGACAGGCTTTAGATCGAAGGAAGGCGAGAGCCCATGACGCCCCCGCACAACTACCTTGCCGTGATCAAGGTCGTCGGTATCGGCGGCGGCGGTGTGAATGCCGTCAACCGGATGATCGAACAGGGCCTCAAAGGTGTCGAGTTCATCGCGGTCAACACCGACGCGCAGGCGCTGCTGATGAGCGATGCCGACGTCAAGCTCGATGTCGGCCGTGAACTCACCCGTGGCCTCGGCGCCGGCGCCGACCCCGAGGTCGGCCGGCGGGCCGCCGAGGACCACAAGGACGAGATCGAAGAGGTGCTCAAGGGCGCCGACATGGTCTTCGTCACCGCGGGCGAGGGTGGTGGCACCGGCACCGGCGGCGCCCCGGTCGTCGCCCAGATCGCGCGCAAACTCGGCGCGCTGACCATCGGCGTGGTCACCCGCCCGTTCTCCTTCGAGGGCAAGCGGCGCGGCGGCCAGGCCGAGACCGGCATCGGTCAGCTGCGCGAGTCCTGCGACACGCTCATCGTGATCCCGAACGACCGGTTGTTACAGCTCGGCGACGCGGCGGTCAGCCTGATGGACGCGTTCCGCTCGGCGGATGAGGTGCTGCTCAACGGTGTCCAGGGCATCACCGACCTGATCACCACCCCGGGTCTGATCAACGTCGACTTCGCCGACGTCAAGAGCGTGATGTCCGGCGCGGGCAGCGCGCTGATGGGCATCGGCTCGGCGCGCGGCGAGGGCCGATCGGTGAAAGCGGCCGAGTCGGCGATCAATTCGCCGCTGCTGGAGGCCTCGATGGACGGCGCGCACGGCGTGCTGCTGTCCATCGCGGGCGGCTCCGACCTCGGCCTATTCGAGATCAACGAGGCCGCGTCGCTGGTCCAGGAGGCCGCGCACATCGAGGCCAACATCATCTTCGGCACGGTGATCGACGACTCGCTCGGCGACGAAGTGCGAGTCACCGTGATCGCCGCCGGTTTCGACGGGGGCGGTCCCGCCCGGCGGACCTTCGAGAACCCGAGCCGCAGCACCATCGGATCGGCCCGCGCCGGCGAGATCGGCCAGAGCAGGCCCGCGGAGGCGGCGGCCCGCAGCACCGACATCGCGGCCGCGACCGCGAGCTCGACCTCCTCCACCCGCGGCGCCGTCCCGAGCTACCGGGACAGCGAGAAGGCGCGGATGGCCGACCCGACCGTGGCGAACAACGCCCGGACGCACATCGCGCCGCCCGACGACGATGACGACGACGATGTCGACGTCCCGTCTTTCATGCGACGGTGACGCTCGGTCGGCAGATCGACCGACCTCACCCACGAAGGCCCTGATCCCGCCGGGATCAGGGCCTTCGCGGTTATACCGCCTGCCGAGCCGAGTGGTCGTCGGGTCATCGAGTCGAGTCATATGGTCGCTTTTCAAGATCAACTAGCGACCCTATGACTCGACTCGACTTCCCGAGTCCGCTACGGGGCAACTGTGGAGGAGTGGGTGGCGTGCTCCGCTGGGTCGTCGGGTGCGCGGCGCGCGATTAGGCTCGGTGGCATGACTTCTGTCCCTACGCTGACCGTTCGACGAGTGACAACGACCAGGGCGGGCGGCTTCTCGGCCCCGCCCTACGAGTCGTTCAATCTGGGCGATCACGTCGGCGACGATCCGGCGACGGTGCGGCGCAACCGGGATCGGCTGGCCGAGGGGATCGGGCTCACGCCGGATCGGCTGGTGTGGATGGAGCAGATCCACGGACGCAACGTCGAGATCGTCGACGGGCCACGCGACGAGCCGGTGCCCGCCACCGATGCCCTCGTGACCAAGGTTCCCGGCCTGGCATTGGTGGTGCTGACCGCCGACTGTGTGCCGGTCCTGCTGTCCGACGACGAGGCCGGCGTCATCGCCGCCGTGCACGCCGGCCGGATCGGCGCGCGGATCGGGATCGTGCCGAAGGTGCTCGAGGCGATGGTGTCCCTCGGCGCGAGCGTCGACCGCATCGGTGCGTTCCTCGGCCCGGCCGCCTCGGGGCGGCAGTACGAAGTGCCCGCCGCGATGCGCGCCGACGTCGAAAAGCACCTACCGGGTAGCGCTTCCACCACCGTGCGCAAGACGCCCTCGCTCGACCTGCGCGCCGGCATCGCCAGGCAGCTCATCGAGGCCGGGATCAACGGCGTCGCCATCGACCCGCGCTGCACCATCGAGGACCGCACCCTGTTCAGCCACCGCCGCGGCGCGCCCACCGGACGGCTCGGCAGCGTGATCTGGTCGGAGGTGCGCTGATGAGCGGCTCGGAAGCCATTGCGGCACAGGTCGACGCGCGTACCGCCGAACTGGCCACCAATCTGTCCGCGCTGCTGCAACGGGTCGACACGGCCTGCCTCGCGGCGGGGCGAAAGCCGGACTCGGTGCGTCTACTCCCAGTGACGAAGTTCTTCCCGGCCGGCGACGTGGCGATCCTGTATCGCCTCGGCCGCCGCGAATTCGGCGAATCGCGCGAGCAGGAAGCCACGGCAAAGGTGGCAGAACTGCCAACATTGGTCGGCCGGGACGCCGAAGGTGACGAAGGACTCCCGGATGTGCAGTGGCACATGATCGGTCGCCTGCAACGCAACAAGGCGCGGGTCGTCGCGCGCTGGGCACACACCGTGCACTCGGTCGACAGCGAACGACTGGCAACGGCCCTGGCCACGGGTGCGCAGACCGCGCTGGACGCGGGGGAGCGGACCGACCCGGTGCGCGTGCTGTTGCAGGTGAGCCTGGATGACGACCCCTCGCGCGGCGGTGTCGCGCCGGCCGAATTGGCCCGTCTCGCAGAACAAGTTGCCGGGTCCAAGGCATTACGACTGTCCGGTCTGATGGCCATTCCGCCATTGGGGGCTGAGTCTGATGCGGCATTTGCGCGACTTGCGACTTTGCACACGATGTTGCTCGCCGAGCATCCCGGCGCGACAGAACTTTCCGCAGGAATGTCGGGCGATCTGGAATCTGCCATCGAACACGGCTCCACCTGTGTGCGTGTCGGTACCGCCTTGATGGGCGCTCGACCGATAACCTCGGCGTAGCAAAGAAACCTCATCAGTCACATTCGACACATATGCTTGAGGCAGACGAGGGCTGAGCAAGACTTCAACACCCGGCCGCCACCGGGGCCGAAGGAAGGTCGACCAATATGAGCGAGCGCAGCGAGCGAGTTCTCGACGCAGCCACCATCATGGTCATGACTGCGCCGAGCGTCAGCGAGGCCAGGTCATGAGCGAGCGCAGCGAGCGGCCAATGGGCGCAGCCACCCTCGTGGTCACGGCTTCGCCGAGCGTCAGCGAGGCCAAGTCATGAGCACGCTGCATAAGTTCAAGGCGTACTTCGGCATGGTCCCGCTCGAAGACTACGAAGACGACTATGTCGATGATCGCGCCCCCCGGGGGATCGATGATCGCGGCGCGCGCCGCCCGCGGCCCCGTGACTACCCGGACGCCTACGGTGCCGACCGGTACCCCGAAGACCGTTACGGCGCTGGTCATTACGCCGCCGACGGCTTCGACCGGGACGACGCCGACTACCCGGAACCTGCCTACAAGTCGCCGTACAAGGCCGGCTACCCGGTCTCGCGCCGCGAGGAGTACGCGGACGAGCCCTACGGCGAGGACCGCTACGACTCGCCGCGCAGGCCGACCCGGATCGAGACCGCGCCGTCCTCCGGCCGGTTCCGGGGCAGCGGCAGCCTGCCACCGCTGCGGGGCGCCACCCGCGGTGCGCTCGCGGTCGATCCCGACGCCGAGGAGCGTCGGCTCGAGGAGCGCGTGCGCCCCGAACCGGCACCCGCGCGCAGGCCGGGGATCTTCGAGGACGGAGGCCCCTTGTCCAAGATCACGACACTGCGTCCGCGCGACTACAGCGAGGCCAGGATCATCGGCGAGCGGTTCCGCGAGGGCAACCCGGTGATCATGGACCTGGTCGATCTCAGCAACGCCGACGCCAAGCGCCTGGTCGACTTCGCCGCCGGACTCGCGTTCGCGCTGCGTGGCTCGTTCGACAAGGTTGCTACCAAGGTGTTCCTGCTCTCACCGGCCGACGTCGACGTATCAGCCGAAGAACGCCGTCGCATCGCCGAAACCGGCTTCTACAACCAGAAATAAGGTCGTGATCTGGGGGGCGTTGCAGACCGGTCGCAGGTGAAGCGGCGCGGTCATTTTGCGCAAAGCGGATTTTGCGGCAGAGTGAACTCGTGGCCTTGTTCGCGGTGCTGTACTTCGTACTGTTCATCTTCTGGCTGTTGCTGATCAGCCGGGTGATCGTCGAGTTCATCCGAAGCTTCGCTCGTGACTGGCGTCCCACCGGTGTCGTGGTCATCATCCTCGAGATGATCTTCACGATCACCGACCCTCCGGTGAAACTCCTGAGGCGGTTGATACCACCGGTGTCACTGGGGGGAATTCGCCTGGATCTGTCGATTATGGTCCTGCTTTTCATCGTCTTCATCTTGATGTCGATCGTGGGCAGGCTCGGGCAGCCGGTAGCCCCGGTGTGACAGAATGGGCCGTGAAGTAGCTTGCTAGATCTGCTAGATCTCCAAAAGACGCGTGAAGGGATCCTTCCATGCCGCTGACTCCAGCCGATGTGCACAACGTCGCGTTCAGCAAACCGCCGATCGGGAAGCGCGGCTACAACGAGGATGAAGTCGACGCCTTCCTGGATCTCGTCGAGCAGGAACTCTCGCGTCTGATCGAGGAGAACGCCGACCTGCGTCAGCGGGTCGCCGAACTCGACGCGGAACTGGCCGATGCCAAGAAGAATCGCGGCCCTGTCGGCCCGAGCAACGTGAAACCGCCTGTACAGCAGGCCCCTCCGCCGCCCCCGGAGCCGATCAAGCCGCCGGTGCAGCAGGCCCCGCCCGCCCCGATGCCCGCCCCGCCCGCCCCGAAAGAGGCGCCGAGCGCGGACGCGAATCTGCAGGCCGCCAAGGTGCTCAGCCTCGCCCAGGAAATGGCGGACCGGCTGACCAGCGACGCGAAGGTCGAGGCGGAAAACCTGCTCTCGAACGCCCGGGCAAACTCCGAGCGTCTGGTCGGCGATGCCCGCACCCGCTCCGAGGCGATGATCGCCGACGCCCGGCAGAAGGCCGACGCGATGCTCTCGGACGCGCAGTCCCGTTCGGACAACCAGCTGCGGCAGGCCAAGGAAAAGGCCGACGCCCTGCAGGCCGACGCCGAGCGCAAGCACACCGAGATCATGGCCACCATCACCCAGCAGCGCAGCGTGCTGGAGAGCCGGATCGAGCAGCTCAAGACCTTCGAGCGGGAGTACCGGGTGCGGCTGAAGTCCTACCTGGAGTCGCAGCTCGAGGAGCTGGAGAACCGCGGCTCGGCGGTCCCGGTCGACGGTGGCGAGGCGTTCGCCGATGCCAACACGGCCGGCAACCTGCAGCCTGCCTCGTTCGCCAAGGGTGGCAAGTAAGCCGCTCACAACCGAGCACCCACCCGCAGTTCGTACAATTAGAGGAACTGTCGAGCCGCCTGGCATGCGTTGGGGGTTTCCATGCTCGTGTTGACGCTCGTTCTCGCCGCCGTCGGCTTCGCACTACTGGTCGCCGCGCTCACCACCGGTTCGGTGATCTGGGCGTGGGGTTGCATCCTGGTGTGCGTGCTCGGTGCGGTGCTCCTGCTGGTCAGTGCCTTGTCTATGGGTAAGCCGGACGAAGATTCGACTCCGCCGCCACCGGGCCGCCACGCGAAACGCTAGGTGGGCCGTAAATAGGTTTGACCGCACTGGCTAGAATCAAACATGAACATGGTGTTGATCCGGCCATCACCGGGGAGCCTTCGGAAGAACAGCACCCGCCGCCTGTGCGGCGGTGCCCAGTAGAACCGAACGGGTGAGCCCGTCACAGCTCTCAACGAGAGGTTCGGCTGCTCTGGCCGGACAAGCGGGGTGGTACCGCGGTTTCGGCGCACCGGCGCCGGCATCGTCCCCGTGCCAACGGAAACGGCACGAGGAGACGCATCCGCGATGGCGGACCAAACTTCCAGCAACAGCGGCTACCCGAGGGTCGACCTCGGTGCCGGAGCGACGTTCCCCGAGATGGAACGCCGCGTGCTAGACGCATGGGCGGCCGCCGACACCTTCCGCGTGAGCATCGAAAACCGTTCCGGGGGAGCGGAGTTCGTCTTCTATGACGGGCCGCCGTTTGCGAACGGGCTGCCGCATTACGGACATTTGCTCACCGGATACGTCAAAGATCTCGTCCCGCGTTTCCAGACGATGCGCGGCAAGCGCGTCGACCGGCGTTTCGGCTGGGACTGTCATGGATTGCCCGCGGAACTCGAGGCGGAAAAACAGCTCGGTATCACGGACAAATCACAGATCGAAGCAATGGGCCTCGCCGAATTCAACGCGGCGACTAAATCTTCCGTGCTCCGCTACACCGGCGAATGGCGCGATTACGTGACGCGTCAGGCCCGCTGGGTCGACTTCGACAACGACTACAAGACCCTCGATCTCGACTTCATGGAGTCGGTGATGTGGGCGTTCAAGTCGCTGCACGAGAAGGGCTTGATCTACCAGGGTTTCCGGGTACTGCCCTACAGCTGGTACGAGCAGACGCCGCTGTCCAATCAGGAAACCCGGCTCGACGACGCGTACAAGATGCGCCAGGATCCGGCGGTCACCGTCGACATGCCGCTGCGCGTGCCCGCCGACCATCCGCTGCACGCGCTCGACGGCGCCAACGCGTTGATCTGGACCACCACCCCGTGGACCCTGCCGTCCAACCTCGCCATCGCCGTGCACCCCGACGTGCGCTACGTGCATCTGCGCGGCGCCGACGGCAAGCGTTATCTGCTGGCCGCCGAACGCGTGTCGCACTACGCCCGCGAATTCGGCGACGAGCCGGAGGTGCTCGGCGAGTACGACGGCGCGGCGCTGACCGACCTGGCCTACGATCCGCCGTTCGACTTCTTCGTCGGCCACCCGCGCGCGCACCGCGTGCTGAACGCCGACTACGTGACCACCGACTCCGGCACCGGAATCGTGCACCTCGCACCGGCATTCGGTGAGGAGGACATGGAGGTCGCCACGGCCAACGGCATCGAGATCGTGCAACCGCTCGATCAGGGCGGCAAGTTCACCTCGATGGTGCCGCCGTACGAGGGCCTGATGGTGTTCGACGCCAACCCGGTGATCATCAAGGACCTCAAGGCCGCCGGAAAGCTGTTGCGGCACGAGACGATCGAGCACTCCTACCCGCACAGCTGGCGTTCCGGGCAGCCGCTGATCTACATGGCGGTGCCGTCCTGGTTCGTCGCGGTCACCACGTTCCGCGACCGGATGGTCGAGCTGAACCAGCGGATCTCCTGGGTGCCCGAGCACATGCGGGACGGCCAGTTCGGCAAGTGGCTGGAGGGCGCGCGGGACTGGAACATCAGCCGTAACCGCTACTGGGGCAGCCCGATCCCGGTGTGGGTGTCCGATGATCCGGCCTACCCGCGCACCGACGTCTACGGTTCGCTCGACGAGCTGGAACGCGACTTCGGCGTGCGCCCGACCGATCTGCACCGGCCGATGATCGACGAGCTGACCCGCCCGAATCCCGATGACCCGACGGGCAACTCGACCATGCGCCGGGTGCCCGAGGTGCTCGACTGCTGGTTCGAGTCGGGTTCGATGCCGTTCGCCCAGGTGCACTACCCGTTCGAGAACACCGAGTGGTTCGACGGTCACTTCCCCGGCGACTTCATCGTCGAGTACAACGGGCAGACTCGCGGCTGGTTCTATAACCTGCACGTGCTCGCCACCGCGCTGTTCGACAGCCCGGCGTTCAAAACCGTTGTCGCGCACGGCATCGTGCTCGGCGACGACGGCCTGAAGATGAGCAAGTCCAAGGGCAACTATCCGAACGTCAACGAGGTGTTCGACCGGGACGGCTCGGACGCGATGCGCTGGTTCCTGATGAGCTCGCCGATCCTGCGCGGCGGCAACCTCATCGTCACCGAGCGCGGCATCCGCGAGGGCGTCAGCCATGCGCTGCGGCCGCTGTGGAACGCGTGGACCTTCCTGCAGCTGTACGCCTCGAAACCCGGTACCTGGCGCACCGATTCGCCGCACGTGCTCGATCGCTACATCCTGGCCAAGCTCGCGCAGACCCGGGACGCGATGACCGAGGCGTTCGAGACCTACGACATCGCCGGCGCCTGTGACGAGCTGCGCGGGTTCGCCGACGCGTTGACCAATTGGTATGTGCGCCGGTCGCGTTCGCGCTTCTGGAGCGAGGAGCCGGATGCGGTGGACACGCTGCACACGGTGCTCGAGGTGGTCACCCGGCTGGCCGCGCCGCTGCTTCCGCTGATCACCGAGGTGATCTGGCGCGGGCTCACCGGCGGCGAGTCGGTACACCTGACCGACTGGCCCAAAGACGGGGAGCTGCCCGCCGATCCGGAGCTGGTCGCCGCGATGGACGAGGCCAGGGTGGTCTGCTCGACGGTGCTGAGCCTGCGCAAGGCGCAGAACCTGCGGGTGCGGCTGCCGCTGGCCGAGGTCACCATCGCCGCGGCCGACGCCGAACGGCTGGCGCCGTACGCCGACATCATCGCCGACGAGGTCAACGTCAAGAAGGTCGACCTGACCACCGACGTCGCCGTGCACGGCCGCTTCGAGCTGGTGGTGAACGCCCGGGCCGCTGGTCCGCGCCTCGGCAAGCAGGTGCAGACGGTGATCAAGGCGGTCAAGGCCGGCGAGTGGTCCGAGGACGCCGACGGTGTCGTCACCGCCGCCGGAATCGCCCTGCTCCCCGAGGAGTACACCCAGCGCCTGGTCGCCGCCGAACCCGAGTCCACCGCCGCGCTGCCCGGCAATGCCGGTCTGGTGGTGCTGAACTCGGTGGTGACCGAGGAGCTGGAGGCCGAGGGCTGGGCCCGCGACCTCATCCGTGACCTCCAGGAGACCCGGAAGTCGTTGGGGCTGGACGTATCCGACCGGATCACCGTGGTGCTCGAGGTGCCCGCCGATCGGGCCGGATGGGCCGAGACCCATCGCGACCTGATCGCGGGCGAGGTGCTCGCCACCGCCCTCACCCTCGGCGATGCGGGCGCCGACGCCGCCGACCTGGTCGGGGGAGTGCGCGCCCGGGTCACCAAGGCCGGATAGGCCGACGCGGCGAGGGCGGGGTCCGGTTCGGTCCCCGCCCTCGCCGTTATCCCCTGCCCCGCACCGCGCCTGGCTGCGGCCGCCCGGCGGCGGCCGAATTCCCCAGCGGCGGTAGCCAGTACACGTCGGCGCTGTCCTGCCGCCGATCGCGCCGTTCGTAGCGCTCCGGCGCGACCCCGCGCTTGGCCGCCTTGTAGGCGCCCATCAGGCCGGCGCCATCAGCTGCTGCATGATCGCGGCGGTATCCAGCCAGACGTTCTCCCGGCTGATCTTGTTGTCCCGGACCTCGCACACGTGCAGGATGCGGAAGCTGATCGGCCGGTTGTTGCCGGGCACGCCGAGCAGCATGCCGTGGGCCCGGCCGTGCCACACGGATTCGTCGACGAAGAAGTCCTCGCCGTAGTACCGGTGCACGCTCTCCATCTTGTCCTCGCTGATCGCGTCGAACAGCGCGCGGTAGCGCTGGGCGATCGCGTCCGGCTCGCGCAGGGTCCCTTGCGGATCGCCGACCGCGTCGTGCTCGACCTCGTCGGCCAGTGTCGCCATGATCGCGTCGACATCGTTGGCCGCCTCGGCCGCGCAGTGCCGCTCGAACAGCTCGTCCATTTCTTCTCTGGTCATCGCACGCCCTCCGGAATAGTGAGATTCTGCTATCGTGGTGAGATGACTTTCTCACGGCGAGACGAGATTCTCAATAGCGGTCGAGCGGCGAATCAGAAGATGCGGACCAGGGAGGCTCTGATCAACGCCGCGCTCGAGCTCGCCCGCAACGGTCACTCGCCGTCGATCGCCGAGGTTGCCGAGGCCGCGAAGGTCTCCACCGCCACCGCCTACCGGTACTTCCCGAATCCGCAGTCGCTGTGGTCGGACATGGCCACCCGGCAGGCCGGGTTCACCGGTGGCTTCCCCGACCTGCTGAACGACCTGCCCGAGGATGTCGAGGAGCGCATCGAGCGGGTCGTGCGCGAGTGCTGCGCCTTCCAATTCGCCGACGAGGTGGTGTGGCGCGGCGTGCTGCGGGCGACCCTCGATCGCTGGTTCGGTCAGGTGGATGTCCCTGAGGCGGAACGGGTTCCGGTGCGCGGGGTGACCCGGCTGGAGATGGCGCGGGTCGCGTTGTCGCCGCTGCGGGGCACGCTCTCGGCGGAGCGGTTCGAGCGGTTGGTAAATGCGGTCGTGCTGGTGTTCGGCGTCGAGGCGCTGGTCTCCACGCGTGACACCAGCGGGCTCGATCCGGAGGCGGCAACCGAGACGATGTGCTGGGCGGCCCGCGCGCTGGTTCGGGCCGCGATCGCCGAATCGGAGGCGTGACGGCGCTGTGTGCGGGCCTTTCGCGTGTCGGTCATCGATGTGAGACAGATCACATGCTAGAAATTTGCTGAAGTATTGTTGCAGGTCCGAGGCTCGCGGCAGAATCGGAGCTGGTGCTGCTGTTGCAGAGAGGTACTTCTGGGGCAGCAGTGAGTTCGTGAATTGTCCTACCTGAAACCCGCTGCATCCGGCGTCGCCGAGCCGGCCGCGGCAACTGCGGCTCCGCATGGATGACGCCGCTCGACCCAGGCGTCCGCCGGGACCGCCGGATGGCGACCCGCTCGCCGGGCCGCCGGAAGGGACGAGCACGTGAACAGAAAACCCTTGCGTCGCATCGCTTTCGGATTCCTCCTAGCCACGGCCGCGACGCTCATCCTGGCCGGACCCGGATGGTCGGACACCGGCAGCGCGACCGGTAGCGCCGAATCCCTGTCCGCCTCCGGGTCCGCCGCGATTCCGCTGCCCAGCACGCACGGGGTAGGTGCGCTGGCCGCCGCGGTGTCGCAGACCGGAAAGCCCTACGAGTGGGGCGGCACCGGCCCGTTCACCTGGGACTGCTCCGGTCTGGTCCAGTGGGCGTTCCGGCAGGTCGGGGTCAACATCCCGCGCACCACGTGGGAACAGGCCAGAGCCGGCGCGCCCGTGCCCTTCTTCGCCCTCTCGCCCGGCGATGTGGTGGTGCTGAACACCGACGGCTCGCACGTCGGCATCTACGCCGGCTTCGGCCAGATCTTCAACGCCTATGACTGGGGCGTGCCGGTCGGCCTGAGCCCGCTGCGCCAGTTCGACATCTACGCCATCCGCCGCTTCTAGCGGGTCTCCTCGACCAGGCTGCGCAGCAGCGGGGCATACTTCGGATTGGCCAGCGCCGAGGCGAACTGGGCGACCAGGTAGTCGGCCGGATTGCCGGTGTCGTACCAGCTGCCGCGGATCACCTGGCCGAAGACCGGATTCTCGGCGGCGTGCACGTTGATCGCGTCGGTCAGGTACACCTCGCCGGAGCGGTGCTCGTACCAGGCCCTGGTCTGGGTGCGCAGCTCGTCGATGATGCCGGGCGTGACCACGTAACCGCCGATCGCGGCGAAGTCGGACGGCGCGTCCTCGGGCTTGGGCTTCTCCCGCAGGCCGGTGATGCGCAGCAGGCCGTTGCCCTGGTCGTCGGCGACCACCGGCACGCCGTAGCGCTGCGACTCGGCCGGGTCCATCGGCATCAGCGCGAGCACCGGGGCGCCGGTCGCCTCGTAGGCGTCGATCAGCTGCTGCGCGCGCGGCACCTCGGCGACGAACACGTCGTCCGGCCACAGCACCAGCATCGGCTCGTCGCCCAGATTGCGGGCCGCGTTCAGCACCGGGGTGCCGTTGCCGTACGGGCCGTGCTGGTCGAGGTAGGTGATGTGGCCGAGCCGGGACAGGTCGCCGACCTCTTCGACCGCGTCGGCGTAGGCCGTCTTGCCGTCCGCGCGTAGCTGCGCCACCAGGGCCGGGTTGGGCCGGAAGTGGTCCTGGATCAACGACTTTCCGCTGCTGACCACGATGGTGATGTCGGTGATGCCCGACGCGACCAGCTCGCGGACCGTGTGCTCGATGACCGGCTTGTCGCCGACCGGCAGCATCTCCTTGGGGATGGCCTTGGTCAGCGGGAGGAGCCGGGAACCGATACCGGCGGCCGGGATCACGGCCTTGCGGATCTTCATAGGTCCGATCATCACATACGAAGCTGGGCGGTAAGGCCGGTCCCCGTGCTTCGTCAACTGTTTACCGAAACCGTGTAGTGCGCCGGCGCGGGTGATATCTGCCCAGGTCGTGGGCTGGTTGACGGTTCAAGACCGGGCCGGGGGCGAGCGGGCAAGGGCTGTTGATCTCTACAGAAAACCAACAGCTAGTACGCAGTCACTACGCAGCATCGGTAGCTGCCGGGATCTGTCGGTGTCCGGGCGTAGATTTCCGACTGTGAGTGAGCGAACCATCGGCGCGGCAGTTCCGCGAACGGCGCGGCCGGGCGTGCGAGGCGCAGTCGTGAGTGAGCGAACCATCGGCACCGCGTCCCCGCGAACAGCGCGGCCGGGCGTCGCCGAGGCACGGTCGTGAGTACCGACAAGGCGACGGTCGCCGGGATCCTCGAACAGCTCGAGCCGCTGGACGTGCGGGCCAGGGCGATGTTCGGCGAGTACGGGCTGTACTGCGACGACAAGCTGGTCGCCTTGATCGCCGACGATCACCTCTTCGTCAAACCCACCGCGGTGGCCGCCGGTTACGCCGACGAATCCTGGCTGGCCCCACCGTATCCCGGCGCCAAGGACTACTACCGGGTGCCGGCAGCGCGGCTGGCGGATCCGGCCTGGCTGGCCGAGTTCGTGCAGCGCACCGCCGAGGCGCTGCCGATGCGGGCCCCGAAGCCCAGAAAACCCGCGGCGAAACCACGGTGAGCGGTCAGCATCCGCCGACCCGCGCGGACATTCGAGCCGACCCGTCTCACAACGGTCCGCACCCCGAGCACGCCGACCCGCCGAGCGCCGACCCGCCGAACGGCACATCTGGGGATGTACCGAGCCCAGCCGACGCCGACATACCAAGTGCCGTGGGTGCCGACGAGCCGAGCGCCGTGGTGACCGACGAGCCGAGTGCTGCGGATGCCGACGAGCCGAGTGCTATAGCGACCGATGTGCCGGGTGGTGTGGCGGCCGGTGTGCCGAGTGTTGTGGCGGCTCGCGTGCTGGGTGTTGTGGCTTCCGACGGTACGAGTGCTGCGGGTGCTGATGGGCCGAGTGGTGTGGCGATCGGCGGACCGGGTGGTGCGGGGGCCGACGGGCTGAGTGTTGGGGCAACCGGCGTGGTGGGTGCTGTGGCTTCAGACGGGGTGGGTGCGGGGTTTGGCGGGGTGCCGGGGCTTGTGCGGGCCGATGCGCAGAGCACTGCTCGGCGTTGGGTGTTGCACATCGATATGGACGCGTTCTTCGCGTCTGTCGAACAGTTGACCCGGCCTACGCTGCGCGGGCGTCCGGTGCTGGTCGGGGGTATCGGTGGGCGGGGTGTTGTGGCGGGCGCGAGTTATGAGGCGCGGGTGTATGGGGCGCGGTCGGCTATGCCGATGCATCAGGCGCGCAGGCTGGTCGGTGTCACCGCGGTGGTGGTGCCGCCGCGCGGCGTGGTCTACGGGGTGCTGAGCGGGCAGGTGTTCGACACGCTCCGCAGCCGGATTCCGGTGCTGGAGACGCTGTCGTTCGACGAGGCCTTCGGCGAGCCCGCCGAACTGGCCGGCGCGACCGTGGCGCAGGTGCAGCAGTTCTGTGCCGATCTGCGCGCGGCCGTGCGCGAACGCACCGGACTGACCGCCTCGGTCGGCGCCGGCACCGGCAAGCAACTCGCCAAGATCGCTTCCGGTCTCGCCAAACCCGATGGCATACGGGTGGTTTCGGCGGTCGAGCAGCCGCAGATGCTGGCCGCGCTGCCGGTCCGGAAGCTGTGGGGGATCGGCCCGGTGGCCGAGCACAAGCTGCGCTCGCTCGGCATCGAGACGGTCGGCGCGTTCGCCGCGCTGCCCGAGTCCGAGGCCATGTCGATCCTGGGCAGCAGCGTCGGCGCCGCACTGCACCGGCTGGCCCGCGGCATCGATGACCGGCCGGTCGCCGAACGCAACGAGGCCAAACAGATCAGCGCCGAAACCACCTACGAGACCGACATCGTCACCCTGGCCCAGCTGCGCCCCGCCATCGAGAAGATGGCCGCGGCCGCGCATCGCCGCCTGGTCAAGGACGGCCGCGCGGCCCGCACCGTCGTGCTCAAACTGCGCAAGTCCGATATGAGCATCGTGACCCGCTCCTTCACCCTGCCCTACGCCACCGAGGACCTGGTGACGCTGACCACCGCCGCCCAGCGCTCGGCGATCGACCCGGCCGAGCTCGGGCCGATCCGGCTGGTCGGGGTCGGCTACGGCGGATTGTCCACGGTGCGACAGGAATCCCTGTTTCCCGAACTCGATCAGGCACCGATCACCGAGGCGTGGGAAAGCGAGGCCGAGCCGGACCCGGCTCCCGCGACCGCGGCGCCGGCGAGCACGACCGCGGGACCGCTCTGGCATCCCGGCATGGACGTCGAACACGCCGAGTTCGGCCACGGCTGGGTGCAGGGCGGTGGCTACGGCGTGGTGACCGTGCGGTTCGAGACCCGTTCGACCGGACCCGGTCCCGCGCGTACCTTTCCCGCCGACGATCCGAGCCTGACCAGAGCCGATCCGCTGAACAGTCTCCGGTGAGCGCGCGGGCGAACGGCTCGACATCGCCGAGCACACCGGCTACGTTCGCTGCCGACGACATCAGTCAGTCCCGTGTGGGTCCACGCGGTGGTCCTCTGTGCCGGTAGCCTGGGAGCTCGTGCAGCGCCGCCGGTCGGGTGGAGGCTGCCATTGGTGGACATGACACGGACCTACTCGAACGCAAAGGACGAGCAGTTGAAGCTTCGTAAGACTGGACGCATCGCGATCGCCGGCCTGGCCGTGGTTGCCGCGCTGGGGATGACCGCGTGTGGCAGCGACGACAAGGACAAGCCCGCGGCCAAGACGACGACCAGCGCCAAGGCGTCGGCGTCGGCGAGCGCCGCGAACCTGCCGCCGGTCCCGACCGTCGCGGAGCTGAACACCGCCCTGGCTCGCGCGCTCGACCCGACGGTTCCGGCGTCGGAGAAGCTCGACGGCGTGCAGGGTGCCGAGGCCGACCCGACGCTGCCGGACCGGCTGTCCCAGGCGGCCAAGGGCGCCGACGTGAAGATCGAGGTCACCGACGTCTCCAGCTTCGGTGACAGCGTCAACGCCAAGGCCAAGTTCATCGTGAACGGCCAGGAGAACATCGTCGACGTGCCGTTCGTCGCGGACAACGGCAAGTGGAAGATCCAGAAGTCCTGGGCCTGCGCCATGCTGACCAACCTGGGCCAGACCTCCACGGCCTGCGGCTAGATCGTGTCCGCCGTGGCCGGCCCCCGAGGAGCCGGCCACGGCAACGACCGATTCGTCCGGTACCGCGAGGTGCCGAATACGCAGGCTGAGTTCATGATTCGAGCGCTGATAGCTGGGACTCTGTGTCATCCGATGATTTCGCGCTAGCATCCACCGTCGTGACTGTCAGTGACGCTGTGCGTGAATCCGCTCATCCGCCGGCCCAGCAGGCGGACCAGCAGGATTCGAGCAAGCGTCGCACTGCCTCCGGTCGGCTCCGATTGCTGGCTATCGTCAGCGGGGTGCTCGCGCTCCTGGCCGCGGTATCGATTCCGTTCCTGCCGGTCGAGCAGGACCAATCCAGTGTGGCGTGGCCGCAGACGGCCGCGGTGACGTCGGTGACCGCACCGTTGATCACCTACGCGCCGATGAACCTCTCCGCGCAGATCCCGTGTGCCGCGTTCGGCGCGCTCGCGGATACGGGCGGCGTTGTGGTGTCGACGATTCCGCGCCAGTCGCCGGACCTGGAGCGCTATGGGTTCGTGGTGAAGGTCGTCGCCGACGCACCGGATCGCGCGGGCCGGGTCGACGTGGTGTCGCGCAACATGCTGCTGTGGTCCGCGCCGTTGAGCGCGGTCCGCGATTCCGGCTGTGCGGTCGATATCGAGATGAATACCGAGCGGACCACGGTGTCCGCGTCCGGTCTCGCCGATTCGGCCAAGGAGTTCACCTCCGACATCCGCCCGCAGGTGGTCGGCGTATTCAGCGAGCTGACCGGCGCCGCGCCGGCCGGGCTGCACGTGAATGTCCAAGTGGATTCCCGGTTCTCGTCCTCGCCGTCGGTGCTGAAGCTGGCCGCGATGGTGCTGGCCGCGCTGGCCACCGTGGTGGCGCTGGTCGCGCTGTACCGCTTGGACGGCCTCGACGGCCGGAGGACCCGGCGATTCCTGCCGACCAGCTGGTGGCGGTTGCGCCCGGCGGACTACGTCGTGTTCGCGACGCTGCTGGTGTGGCATTTCATCGGCGCCAACACCTCCGACGACGGCTACATCCTGGGCATGGCGCGCGCCTCCCAGAGTTCCGGCTTCATGTCGAACTACTACCGCTGGTTCAGCGTCGACGAGGGCCCGTTCTACACCCCGTACACCGACATGATCTCGCTGCTGACCCACGTGTCCTCGGCGAGTCCCTGGGTTCGGCTGCCCACCCTGCTCGTCGGCGTCTTCACCTGGTGGTTGATCAGCCGCGAGATCCTGCCCCGGCTCGGTGTGGTGTTGCGGGACAACAAGATTGTGGTGTGGACGAGCGCGCTGGTGTTCCTCGCGTTCTGGATGCCCTACGACAACGGCCTGCGCGCCGAACCCTTTGTGGCACTCGGCGTCGTGCTCACCTGGGCCTCGGTCGAACGGGCCATCGCGACCCGGCGGCTGCTGCCCTACGCGTTCGCCATCGTCGTCGCCGCGCTGACCTTGACCTGTGCGCCCTCGGGCCTGATCTGTCTCGGCGCGCTCGCGGCCGGTGCTCGCACGATGACCGCGGTGCTGGTGCAGCGGGCGAAGAACTCCGGCTACCTCGCGCTGCTGCTGCCCGGGCTCGCGGCCGGGACCGTGGTGCTGACCATCGTCTTCGCGGACCGGACCTTGGCCGGCGCCCGCGAAATGTTCTACGTGCACGGCCGGATCGGGCCCGGCGAGTCCTGGTTCTTCGAGTTCCTGCGCTATCAGTATCTGTTGCAGATCAACGCCGACGGCTGGCTGACCAGGCGGTTCGGCATGTTCATGCTGCTGCTCGGCCTGGCGGTCTGCGTGGTCACGATGCTGCGCCGGGGCGGGCGCATTCCGGGGACGGCGCTCGGTCCCGGCCGCCGGCTGGTCGGGATCACCGTCGCCGCGATGGTGCTGATGATGTTCTCCCCGACCAAGTGGACCCACCAGTTCGGCGTCTTCGCCGGTCTGGCCGCCTGTGTCGCGGCGCTCACCGCGGTCTCCATCAGTCCTGCGGTCATGCGCCCGCTGCGCAACCGCGCGCTGTTCGCCGCCGCCGTATTCTTCGCCATGGCACTGACTTTCGTCGGCGCCAACGGCTACTGGTACGTGTCGGCGTGGGGCATCCCGTGGTGGGACAAGCCGCCGACCTTCGCCGGTTTCGGTCTGTCGACCTTCGCCGCGGGGCTCTCGGTGCTCGCCCTGGCGGTGGCGGCCTGGTTCCATATCCGGCCGCAGACCCAGCCACGGCCGGACTCGGTACCCGGCCGGTTCGCGCGGGTGCCCGTGCTGGCCGTCGTCGCGGCCGCGATGGTGGCGTTCGAGGTGCTGTCCTTCGCGAAAGCCGCAGTGGCGCAGTATCCGTCGTACTCGCTCGCGCAGTCGAACCTGTCCGCGGCGACCGGTGGCGGCTGCGGCCTCGCCGACAAGGTGCTGATCGAGACCGACCCCAACGCGTCGGTGCTGAAGCCGCTGTCCGGCGATCCCGCGACCGCGCTCGCCGGTGTCGGCTCGACCGGCTTCACCCCGAACGGCGTGGCCGCCGACCTCACCTCCGATGAGGTCGAATCCACCACGGGCAAGGCGAATTCCGTCGCGAGCGCCGACTCCGACGACACCACCGATCCGAAGGCCGGATCGAAATCGCCCGGCTCCGAGGCGGGTACGTCGGGCGTCGGGATCAACGGCAGCACTGTCCCGCTGCCCTTCGGCCTCGACCCGGCCACCACCCCGGTGCTCGGCAGCTACCACGACGGCGCGCAGGTGCCGGCCGAGCTGACCTCCGGCTGGTATCGACTTCCCGAGGACAGCAACGGAAGTCGCGGCCCGATCGTCTCGATCGCGGTGGCCGGCCGGATCCGGCACGTGGACCGCGACGGCATCGTGCACCCCGGCCAGGACCTGCGCGTCGAGTACGGTCGCGCCGGATCCGACGGCACCGCGACCACACTCGGCAGCGTCGACCCGATCGACATCGGACCGTCGCCGTCCTGGCGCAACGTCCGTGTTCCGTTCGATCAGCTGCCCGGCGACGCGAACGTCGTCCGGATCGTGGCCAGCGACAAGGATCTCGGCAAGGACCAGTGGCTCGCGGTGACCCCGCCGCGCGTGCCGCAGACGAAAACCATGACCGCCGTGGTCGGTTCGAAGACCCCGGTGCTGCTGGACTGGGAGGTCGTGTTGCACTTCCCCTGCCAGAACCTGGTGCCCACGCACGCGGGCGTCGGCGACCTGCCGGTCTACCGGATCCTGCCGGACCGCAACGGCGCCACCATCACCAACCTGTGGCAGGCGCACGACGGCGGCGGCCCGCTCGGCTGGACCCAAATGCTGTTCACCGCAAGGACTCTGCCCACGTACCTGGACAAGGACTGGGACCGCGACTGGGGCTCGATCGAGCAATACCTGCCCCTCGACCCCAACGCCCAGCCCGCCAAGGTCACCGTCGACCAGACCCAGCGCTGGGGCACCTGGACCCCGGGCCACATCAACACCGCCTGGCAGCCCGGCGCCCGTCCGGGCTACTGACGCCGCGCGCGTACCCCCTTCGCCTTCGCCGGCAGTGGATGCTGCCAGCGTAGGCCTGGGAATCGAGCGAAACCCCGGTCGCACGTGATCAATTCGCTGCCCGACTCGATCGCCAGCGCGGCGTGATAAGCGTCGGCGACGTCGTTGCCGCGGGCGTTCACGGTGCGGCACAGGTCCGCGAAAATCTCGTAGTGTCTCGGTCCGGGTCGTGCGGGGCGGGAATTCGGTGCGCCGAGCAGGATTTCGGTGAATTCCAGCGCCTGGTCCGGCGGCGTCGGCGTCCGGAAGATCCGTGGATTGGTCACCACGCGAACGAATCCGCTGAGCACCAACTCGCTCAGTGCGAAGGTGGCGGACCCGTTCACCAGCGTGGTCAGCCACGCGTGGACCTCGGTGTGGTCGGGTGCCTCTGCGCGAAAGGCGTAGACCAGCACGTTGACGTCAGGGAGCAGCATGGGGCAGCGTCGACCGCAGCAGCGCGTCGTCATCCTCGTAATCGGCGTCTCGAACGGACTTCCAATCGGCGGGCACGACGCCGATCTGGAATCCGTCGCCACCGAATGTCGGTAGTGCGATGTCCCTGCGGACCGTGTCTCGTTCGCTGAGTTCTTCGAGCAGCATGCGCAGAGCCTCCTCGATCAGGCTGGTCAGGGTGCGTCCGTCCCGGGCGGCCCGTTCTTTGGCCGCACGAAGCAGCGCATCATCGAGGTCCAGGGTCGTTCGCATGCAGATAACCGTACCCGCTCATGCAGATTTCTGCACGGAATTGTTTTCGGCGACCGCGGGCGAGCGGCGGCCGAGGCGGGTACGCCGCGCGCGTAACAGGGCGTGTGCGGTGAAGATGGCCAGTGCTGCCCAGATGAGTGCGAAACCAGCCCAGCGGGAGGCGGGCATGGGTTCGTGGGCGATGGCGACGCCCCAGGCCATCTGGAGGGCCGGAGTGAGGTACTGCAACAGGCCCATGGTGGACAGCGGAACCCGCTGGGCGGCAACCGAGAACAGCAGCAGCGGAATCAGCGTGACCGGTCCGGTCGCCATCATCAGCGCGGCATGTCCTGCGCTGGAACCGAATTCGCTGCGTCCGGTGACCGCCAGCCCGATCAGGAAGATCAGCGCGAACGGCGCGGCCACCACCCCCTCCGCCGCGATCCCGCGCAGCGCGTCCAGCGGAACCACCTTCTTCACCAGGCCGTACGTCGCGAACGAGCAGGCCAGCACCAGCGCGATGACCGGCGGCCTGCCGTAGTCGACGGTGAGCACCGCCACCGCGGCGGCGCCGAGCCCCAGTGCGGCCCACTGCGCCTTGGCCAGCCGCTCGCGGAAGATCAACACCCCGAACGCCACCGTGACCAGCGGGTTGATGAAGTACCCCAGCGCGCACTCCACCACGTGCCCCGAGATCACGCCGTACACGTACACACCCCAGTTGATCGCGATCGCCGCCGACGCCACCGCCGCCAACCGCCAGGTCCGCGGTCCGATCCCGCGCAGCTCGCGCAGCCGCCCCGACACCAGCAGCACCGCGAGCACCACCAGCAACGTCCACAGGATCCGCTGCGCGACCACCTCGGCCGCGCCGGCGAACGCCAGCAACCCGAAGAACGCGGGGAACAAACCCCAGAGGAAGAACGCGCTCGTACCGAACGCAACACCCGGGATAGACCTGCTCCGCTGCACGCTTCCGACGCTACTTCTCCCGTAGCCTTGCGGTCATGTCGACAACCGTGCAGGCATCGCGCGCCACCGGACTCACCGCGGCGGAGGTCGAGCAACGTCGCCGCGACGGGCTCACCAACGATGTGCCGGACCGAGCCAGCCGCTCGGTCCGCGACATCGTCCGGGCAAACGTGTTCACCCGGATCAACGCCCTGCTCGGCGTGCTGTTCATCCTGGTGCTGGCCACCGGTTCGATCATCGACGGCATGTTCGGCCTGTTGATCATCGCGAACAGCGCGATCGGCATCATCCAGGAGGTCCGGGCCAAGCGCACCCTGGACAAGCTGGCCATCGTCAGCCAGACCAAACCCACCGTGCGCCGCGACGGCAAGGCCGTCGAGGTGGCGCCGCGCGAGGTGGTCCTCGACGACCTGATCGAGCTCGGTCCCGGCGACCAGATCGTGGTCGACGGTGAGGTCGCCGAGGCCTCGCTGCTGGAGATCGACGAGTCGCTGCTCACCGGCGAGGCCGACCCGATGGACAAGCAGGTCGGCGCGGAGGTGATGTCGGGCAGCTACGTGGTCTCCGGCAGCGGCTGCTACCGCGCGACCAAGGTCGGCAAGGACGCCTACGCGGCCAAACTGGCCGACGAGGCGAGCAAGTTCACCTTGGTGAAGTCGGAGCTGCGCAGCGGCATCGACACGATCCTGAAGGTGATCACCTACCTGCTGATCCCGGCGGGCCTGCTGAGCATCTACAACCAGCTGTTCTCCAGCAAGGAGTCGTGGCGGCCCGCGGTGAGCGGCATGGTCGCCGCGCTGGTGCCGATGGTGCCCGAGGGCCTGGTGCTGATGACCTCGGTGGCGTTCGCGGTCGGCGTGGTGCGACTGGGCCGGCGGCAATGCCTGGTGCAGGAACTGCCGGCCATCGAGGGCCTGGCCAGGGTGGACGTGGTCTGCGCGGACAAGACCGGCACGCTCACCGAGAACGGCATGCGCCTGTCCGACATCAAGGTCCTGGAATCGTTCGAGGACAACGACGTTCGCCAAGCCCTGGCCGCGCTGGCGGCCGACGATCCGCGCCCGAACGCGAGCGTGCAGGCCATCGCGGAGGCGTTGCCGGACGGCCCCGGCTGGCAGCGCACCGCGGTCGCGCCGTTCTCCTCGGCCAAGAAATGGAGCGGCTGCTCCTACGGCGAGCACGGCGACTGGCTGCTCGGCGCGCCGGACGTGCTGCTCGACTCGGACTCCGAAGACGCCAGGGTCGCAGAGGAACTCGGCTCCTCCGGCCTGCGCATCCTGCTGCTGGCCCGCAGCGATCGCCCGGTGGACGCCGCGGACGCGCCGGGCACCGTGCGCCCCGCCGCGCTGGTCGTGCTCGAGCAGCGGGTCCGGCCCGACGCCAAGGAGACCCTCGAATACTTTGCCGGCCAGAATGTTTCGATCAAGGTGATCTCCGGCGACAACGCCGTCTCGGTGGGCGCGGTCGCCGCCTCGCTCGATCTCCAGGGCGGTGATCACGCGGTCGACGCGCGCCAATTGCCCGAGGACCGGGCACAACTGGCCGACGTGCTCGACCACGAGACCACCTTCGGCCGGGTCCGCCCCGACCAGAAGCGCGCCATGGTCGCGGCCTTGCAGTCGCGTGGCCACACCGTCGCGATGACCGGCGACGGCGTGAACGACGTGCTCGCGCTCAAGGACGCCGACATCGGCGTCGCGATGGGCGCGGGCAGCCCGGCCACCCGCGCGGTCGCGCAGATCGTGTTGCTGGACAACAAGTTCGCGACGCTGCCGTACGTGGTGGGCGAGGGCCGGCGGGTGATCGGCAACATCGAGCGGGTCTCGAATCTGTTCCTCACCAAGACCGTCTACTCGGTGCTGCTCGCCTTCCTGATCGGCATCGCCGGCGTCGGCTCGCAGATCTTCGGTTACGACCCGATCGGCTATCCGTTCCTGCCCCGGCACGTCACCATCGCCGCCTGGTTCACCATCGGCATCCCGGCGTTCATCCTCTCGCTCGCGCCGAACAACGAGCGGGCGCGCAGCGGATTCGTCCGGCGCGTCATGCGTTTGGCCATTCCGTCCGGCGTGGTGATCGGTGTCGCCACCTTCGTCGCCTACCTGATCGCCTACGCCGGTCCGGACGCCACCGCGCAGCAGAAGGAACAGGCGGGCACCACCGCGCTGATCACCCTGATCATGATCGCGGTGTGGGTGCTCGCCATCGTGGCCAGGCCGTACGTGTGGTGGAAGGTGGTGCTCATCGGGGCTTCGGTGGCCGCGTACGTCTTCCTGTTCACCGTCCCGTTCACCCGGCACTTCTTCAAGCTGGATCCGTCCGACGTCGGGCTCACCACGGCCGCATTCATTTGCGGCGCTGTCGGAATCGTGCTCGTCGAGGTGGCCTGGTGGGTGAGCGCGCGGCTGCTCGGCGAGAAAGGAAAACTGTTCCCGACCCCGAACAACGACGTTTCCTGACAAACTGGACATCTGACCCGGCGCGCCGCGAGAAGCCTTGTGCGAAGCGGCCATTCAGTGTTGGAGTACCTTCTCCGAATATGGAGGTACTGCTGCACCAGATCGACGCGTTCGCCGACGCACCGTTCTCGGGCAACCCAGCCGCGGTGATGCCGCTCTTGTCCTGGCTCCCGGATTCGTTGCTGCAACACCTGGCCGAGGAGAACAATCTCGCCGAAACCGCCTTCTACACCGCGGAATTACCGCCGGAGGCCGGTGCGCCTCCCGGCGACTGGCCGGCGTTCCACCTGCGCTGGTTCACCCCCGCCGTCGAGGTCGACATGTGCGGGCACGCCACGGTGGCCAGTGCCGCACAGATTTTGGCGGACATGCACCCCGGCGCCGACCGGGTGAGCTTCTTCACCCGCAGCGGCTGGCTGCACGTGGACCGCACCGACGACGACGAATTCGTGCTCGATCTGCCCGCCGTACCCGCCACCGAGGTGCAACCCGATCTGGTGCTGGTCGCCGCGCTCGGCGTCAGCCCGGTGCGCGCCTTCACCGGCACCGACGAGGTCATCGTGGTGGCCACCGAACAGGAAGTCCGCGACGCCGAACCGATCTTCACCGCGTTTCCGCCGCTGCCGCGCGGCGTGATCGTCACCGCCCGTGGCGAATCCGCCGATTTCGTCTCGCGCTTCTTCGCGCCCGGCGTCGGTGTGCCCGAGGATCCGGTCACCGGATCGGCACACGCCCAACTGGTTCCGCTGTGGGCCCGCGAATTCGGCCGCACCGAACTCACCGCCCGTCAGCTCTCCCGCCGCGGCGGCAGCCTGCGCTGCGAACTCGCGGGCGACCGCGTGCTGCTCATCGGCCGTTGCCGCCGCTACCTGGATGGGGTTGTGCAGCTGCCGGACTGAACCGAGCATCCGCGACTCGTCGAGTCGCGTGCTGTCACCGCGGCGCGGCGAGTCATGATGCGGCGTGGTGATGTCAGGCCTCCGCCGGGGTGAAGTGGGGATGAATCACCCCGGCGGAGGTCTGTCCCCTCCCTAAATCGGCGACGGTTCTTGCCTGCGCTGAACCGCCACCGAATCCTGTTCTGCCCTGGCCGGTTTCGTCGGCCACCAGACCTGGTCGCCGGCCAGCAGGGTCAGCGCGGGCACCAGCACCGACCGCACCAGCACCGTGTCCAGCAGCACGCCGAACGCCACCGTGAACCCGACCTGGACCATCGCCACCAGCGGCAACGTCATCAACACCGCGAAGGTCGCGGCGAGCACCACGCCCGCCGAGGTGATCACGCCGCCGGTCACCGACAGGCTGCGCAGCATCGCGTCCCTGGTGCCGTGCCGCGGCGTCTCCTCGCGGGCGCGGCTCATCAGGAAGATGTTGTAGTCGACGCCGAGCGCGACCAGGAACAGGAACGTCATCACCAGCAGCGATGGTTCGAGCCCGTGGAAGCCGAAGATCTGCTCGAAGACGAAAACGCTTGCGCCGAAAGCCGATCCGAACGACAACAGCACGGTCAGTACCAGCCCGATCGGCGCGATGACCGAGCGGAGCAGCAGGCCGAGGATGACGGTCACCACGAGCAGCACCAGCGTCAGCACCCACCAGTTGTCCCGCGCGGAGGCGGTGTCGACGTCGAGATTCATCGCGCTCGGGCCACCGACCAGGGTGCCGGCGCCGACCTTCGGCAGGGTGTCGCGGAGTCGTTGGATGGTGGCGTATTCGGCCGCCGAATCCGGTGCGTCCACCGGAATCGCGGTGATCGCGCCGTATTCCGGGCCGGTCCGGCCGTCCTCGGCGAACCCGATGCCGGGGTCGGCGCGCACCGCCCGCAGGACCTCCGCCCGGAATTCGTTGCGGGCCAGCACGGTCAACGGCAGGCCGCCGCGTTCGGGGAAGTGTTCGGCGATCTGCTGCTGCCCGGCCACCGAGTCCGGCGCGGTGACGAAACGATCGGCCTGCCCGAGCGCAGCGGTGTTGCCGAACAGCCCGAGGGTCAGCACCGCGAGTATGCCGACGGACGCTGCGGCCGCCGTGGCTGGTCGACGAGAGATGGCTTGCCCCAGGCGATCCCACAGCCCGGTCCGCTGAGCCGCGCTGGACCGCGGGCGCGGAATCCGCGGCCAGAACACCCACCGGCCGCACAGCACGAGCACCGCGGGAAAGAACGTGAGCATGACCGCGAGCGTGCCGGCGATCGCCGCCGCGCCGACCGGGCCGAGCCCCGCGGTGCTGTTCATGTCGGCGACCAGCAGGCACAGCAGCCCGGCCGTCACCGTCGCCGCCGAGGCGGTGATCGCCGGCGCCGCGCGGCGCAGTGCCGCCGACATCGCCGCGCCGGGCGCCGAATGGTGGTGCAGCTCTTCGCGATACCGCGCCACGATCAACAGCGCGTAATCGGTGCCGACGCCGAACACCAGAATCGTGAGGATCGCCGAACTCTGATCGCTCACCGTGATGCCGAACGCCCGCACCAGCCCGTACACCGCGGCCATCGACACGACGTCGGCCACCGCCACCGAGATCAACGGCGCCAGCCACAGCAGCGGACTGCGGTAGGTGAGCAACAGCAGCACGGCCACCACGGCCACGGTCACCAGCAGCAGCTGGGTATCGACGCCGTCGAAGCTGCCCTCGAAGTCGGCCTGGAGTGCCGCGGGGCCGGTGACGTGCACGGTGAGTCCGTCCGGGTGGTCGGCGACGGTCTTTCGCAGGTCCTTGATGTACTTGCCCGCCTCGCCGCGGGATTCGTCGACCGTCAGCGAATACAGCAGCGTGGTGCCGTCCCTGGCCGCCGTCGGCTGGGCCGAAGCGGCAGCGCCCGGGGCGAATTCGGCCGACAGCGCCGAAAACTGCTGCGCCGCAACGGACCGGTCCAGGTCGGTCAATCCGCTCTGCCGGAAGTAAGACAGCACGAACAGGTTCGCGGAGCCGCCCGGCAGCGTCGCCTCCAACTCGGCCGCCGCCGTCGACTGTGCCGACGCGGGCAGATACTCCACCATCCGATCGGTCTTCACGCCGTCCAGCCGACCGGCCAACGGCACCAGCGCGAGCAGCGCGACCAGCCACAGGCCGAGCACGATCAGCGCCCGGGTTCGCATTCCCATCATTTCTCCTCCGTCGAGTCCCGAGTGCAGCGTCGCTGGCGCGGAGCGGGATCACGTCCGCCCGCGGAGGGCAGTTCACGTACTCCGCACGGAGTACGTGCGCGGCCGCGAGACCGCGCACAATGGCTGGAATGGAGCGGCGATGGTGGATCGATGGCGCGATCACCGGTGTGGTCCTGTTCATTGGTTTCGGCTGGGCACTGCTGATGCCGGGGAATTCCGCCCTCGATCCGCTCGGCGTGCTGCTGCTCGTGGCGGCTGTGCTGCCGCTGCTGGCCTATCGGCGCGCGCCGCTGGCAGTGCTGCTGGCGAACTTCGCGGCCGCCTCCGTCTACCACCTGGCCGACTACCCGCACGAGGCGCTGATCCCGGCCACGATGGTCGCCCTGTTCGCGGTCGCCAGGTACGGCGACCGGCGGCGCACGGTGCTGGTGTCGCTGGTGGTCATCGCGCTGACGGAGCTCGGCGTCGTCTACTCCGCCGAGCCAGGGGAGAACACCGCGTTCCTGGCGATCGACTCGGTCGGCTGGGTGCTGGTCGCCTGCGTGGCCGGCGAGGCCGCCCGGCTCCAGCACGCCTACCTGGCCGCGATCGTGGACCGGGCCGAACGCGCGGAACGGTCCCGCGACGAGGAGGCGCGCAGGCAGGTCACCGAGGAACGGTTGCGCATCGCGCGGGATCTGCACGATCTGCTCGCGCACACCGTCACCGTCATCCAGGTGCAGGCCGGCGTCGCCGCGCATCTGCTCGCCGAGCGCAAGGCCGAGCCCGCGACGATGATCGCTGCCCTGGACACGATTTCCGATGCCTGCGTGGACGCCAGGGCCGAACTCGCCGCCACCGTCGGCGTGCTGCGGTCCGCGGTGGACGAGCCCCGTGCCCCGCTGCCCACCCTCGCACAGCTCCGCACGCTGGCCGAATCGCTCGACGCGGCGGGCGTCACGGTGCGGATCCAGCGCACCGGCCGGGTGCGCGCGCTCGCGCCCGCGGTCGAGCTGGTCGGTTACCGGATCGTTCAGGAGGCGTTGACCAACGTGGCCAAGCACTCCGGGGCGACCGCGGCACAGGTGGGACTCGACTATGCGGACGACCGGCTGACCATCCGGGTCACCGATAACGGACATGGAACCCCGAGCACGGCAGCGAAACCCGAGCCGGGCCATGGAACCAGCGGCACGACAACCGGATTCGGCATCGTCGGCATGACCGAGCGCGCCGAGGCGATCGGCGGGACGTTGACCGCGGCCGGGACGACCGACGGTTTCGCCGTCATCGCGGACCTGCCGGTCGCGGATCGAGGCGAGGCCGCCGTGCTCGGCGCGTTCTCGGACCCGGCCGAGCCCTCCGGCGCCGGCCGCGACGACTTCGCCGGCGCCGCCTCATGATTCGGGTGCTCCTCGCCGATGATCAAACGCTGGTCCGCAGCGCCTTCGCCATGCTGGTCGCCTCGGCGCCGGACATGACGGTCGTCGCCGAGGCCGCCACCGGTCGCGCCGCGATCGCGCTGGCCCGCACCGAGCGGGCCGACGTCGTCGTGATGGACATCCGCATGCCGGATCTCGACGGCATCGCCGCCACCGCCAGGATCGCCGCCGACGAGAACCTGGCCGGTGTCCGCGTCCTGGTCCTCACCACCTACGACACCGACGACAACGTGCTCGCCGCGCTGCGTGCGGGCGCCAGCGGCTTCCTCATCAAGGACGCCAAACCCGCCCTGCTGCTCGATGCCATCCGGACGGTCGCCGCGGGCGACGCGCTGCTCTCGCCGGGCGCGACCGCCGCCGTGATCGCCAGGGTGCGTGCGGTTCCGGATCCGGTACCGCGCCCGGAGATCGCCGTTCTGACCGACCGCGAACTCGACGTCCTCGTCCTCATCGCCCGCGGCATGACCAACGCCGAGATCGCGGAGACGTTGACGGTCAGCCCGCTGACGGTCAAGACCCACGTCAGCCGCATCCTCGCCAAACTCCTTGCCCGGGACCGGGTTCAGCTCGTCATCGCCGCCTACGAGGCAGGGCTGGTCACGCCGTCGGGCTGAATCATCCGGCAGCACATGGTTGCGGTGAACGTGGCAGGGTTCGCGATCACTGTGCCGCTCGGGGTCACGGCTGGTCCTCGACGGGAAAGAGGATGGGGCTCAACAGGTATCGAGTGCGGTTCGGCGTCGACTCGTTCGCGAGCTTGGGCAGGATTGCCGAACGCATGCCCTCGATCAGCTCGAGCACCTCGTCGTCGCTGAGCCAGATCGCGTGCTGGCGATAGCCGACGGCGTCCCGGGTCAGGTCGGCTGCCGGGCGGTCGAGGTAGGCGTTGAATTCGGCGAGCAGGGTGGCCATGGCTGTGGCGAATACCCGGCGATGGTCGTCGGGGGTCAGCGATTGCGCCGCCGCCGGATCGACAGTCGCGCGTTCCTGGTGCAGCCGATAGCGGCGCTGTACCGCGCCGCGGACCCGCTCCTCCTCGGCCACTTCGAGAATCCCGCCCGCCGTGAGCATTTCGACATGCCGATAGACGGTCGCCTTCGACGTATCGGGAAGTCGCTCGCACAGCTGCGCGGTGGTGAGCAGGCGGCCGCCGCGCAACGCGTGCACGATCCGCAACCGCACCGGATGTGCCAGCAGCTCCAAGGAGTCCATTGCTCCACGATCTCACAACTGATACCGTTCTCAAACATGAGAACGGTAGTGGAATCGGATGGGACAACCCCCGTCCACGTTGTGGAATTGCTCCGGGACCGGGAGTTCACGCGGGTGGCCGAGCTGTTCGGCGCGCCATTGCGGGCGGCGGTCTCGCCGGATTCGCTGCGCGCCGCGTGGTTGACCGAGATCAGCCGGGTCGGCGCGATCACCGCGATCGGCGAGCCCGGGTTGGAGCCGTTCGGCGACAAGCTGATTCGCGCGAGCGTGCCGGTGGTATGCGAGCGGGGCGGATTCACCTTGATCATGTCCATCGACGCGGCGGGCCTGCTGCAAGGTCTACGGCTGGCGGACGAGGCCACCGACTGGACGCCGCCGGACTATGCCGACCTGGATGCCTTCGCGGAGCAGGAGATCACCGTCGGCTCCGGCGAACTCGCGGTCCCGGGCACCCTGAGCGTGCCACCCGGCCCCGGCCCGTGGCCCGCCGTCGTGCTGCTCCACGGCGGTGGTCCGTTCGATCGGGACGAAACCAGCGGCCCGAACAAGCCGTTCAAGGATCTGGCCTGGGGCCTGGCCGGCCGCGGCGTCGCCGTGCTCCGCTTCGACAAGGTGACCTACGCGCATCCGCAGGTCGCCGAACGGCCGGACTTCACGATGGCCGACGAATATGTGCCACATGCGGTTTCGGCGGTCGACCTGCTCCGGCAGCACCCCGGCATCGATCCGGCCCGTATCTTCGTTCTCGGCCACAGCATGGGCGGCAAGGTTGCGCCGCGGGTAGCGGCGGCGGCCCCCGAGGTCGCCGGGCTGGTGATCATGGCGGGCGACACCCAGCCCATGCAGCACGCGGCGGTGCGGGTCATTCGCTACCTCGCCGAGCTCGACCCCGGCCCGCAGGCCGACGCGGCGGTCGCCGCGATCACCCGGCAGGCCGCGGCGGTGGACAGCCCGGCGCTGTCGCCGTCGACTCCGCGCGCGGACCTGCCGTTCGCCTACTCCGGCGCCTACTGGCTGGATCTGCTTGCCTACCAACCCGTCCCGACTGCGGCGGCGCTCACCGTGCCGCTCCTGATCCTGCAGGGCGCGCGCGACTACCAGGTCACCGTCGCCGACGACCTCACCGGCTGGCAGTCCGGCCTCGCCGATCGTCCCGATGTCACCTTCCGGGTCTACGACCAGTGCGACCATCTCTTCTTCGCCGGTGCCGCCCCCGCTACTCCACGCGACTACCAAACTCCGCAACACGTCGACCGCACCGTCGTCACCGACATCGCCGACTGGCTGACGCAGCAGCACTAACGCCCCCGCGCATCGTTCCCTCCCGCGCACCGATCAGCCCGCAATTCCACGCGCAGCAGGAGAACTGGTGCGCGGCGCGTCCGTGCTCGGGCGCAGCGCTGACGTCGCCGTGCGTATCTGGTGTTCGCGCGCGCACGGATCAGCGAGCGAATTCATGCGCGGCGGGAGAGTTGGTGCGCGGCATCACCGATCCGGAACGAGTCCGTCGTTCGGGCCGGGCTGGACGACGTCGAGCTGGTCGGGGAGGAGCGGCACCACGCCGAAACGGCCGGCTACCGCGTCGGCGGGCAGCGCCTCGACCGCGCGGATTCCGTTCTGGGAGGCGATCTTCCGGAGACCGTCGAGTGGTCCGCGGACAACCAGGCCGACGGTGCAGGCGCACCCGGAGCGCAGGCGAGCGGCGGAGAGCGCGGCGATCCGGGTGGCGCGTTCGTCGGACGTGCTGCGGGGGAGCAGCCAGGCGGCGGCCTCCGCGGAGGTCACCGCCGCCTCGTCGCCCTGCGGGACCGGCACGGCGACCAGCGGCGTCTGCACCCTGGGCACCGGAACCTGGTACAGCACTTGCGAAATCCGCAGACCACCGCTGCTCGGCGGAATCTGTTCCGGCACCAGCGGTTCGGTGAACGACACCAGCGCCCAATGATCGGCGCCGTCCGTACCGGCCAGCGAATCCCGGGCTCGGGCAAGGTAATCCGCGACTCGCTCACCCTGCTCCGGCCCGAGCCGGTCGGTGAACACCCCGGCCTTACGCGGCGGGTTCAGTACCCCGAGCAGCACGATGAACACGACCAGCGCGACGGCGGCCGCCCCGAGCATGATCCGGCCGAGGGGCAGCGCCCGCCGGTCAGGCATTGCGCAGGACGTCCAGCGCGTGCTTCAGATCGTCGGGGTATTCGCTGGTGATCTCCAGCCAGCGACCGTCGGCGGGATGGTTGAAGCCGAGCGAACGGGCATGCAGCCATTGCCGTTCCAGGCCGAGCCGCTGGGCCAGCCGCGGGTCCGCACCGTAGGTGAGGTCGCCGCAGCATGGGTGCCGGATCGCCGAGAAGTGCACCCGGATCTGGTGCGTGCGGCCGGTTTCCAGGTGGATGTCGAGCAGGCTCGCCGCCTGGAACGCCTCGACGGTGTCGTAGTGCGTCACGCTGGGCCGTCCGTCCGCGGTGACCGCGAACTTCCAGTCGTTGCCGCGGGCTCGCCCGATCGGGGCGTCGATGGTGCCGCTGCTCGGGTCCGGATGTCCCTGCACCAGTGCGTGATACCGCTTGGCCACGGTGCGCTGCTTGAACGCGCGCTTGAGCACCGTATACGCGTACTCGGACTGCGCGACCACCATCACCCCGGAGGTGCCCACGTCGAGCCGGTGCACGATGCCCTGCCGCTCGTGCGCGCCGGAGGTGGAGATCCGGTAGCCGGCCGCGGCCAGCCCGCCGATCACCGTCGGCCCGGACCAGCCGACGCCGGTGTGCGCGGCGACGCCGACCGGCTTGTCCACCGCCACGATGTCGTCGTCGGCGTACAGAATGCGCATGCCCTCGACCGGGGCGACCTCGATCGAGAGCTCCCGCTTCGGTTCCGGGAAGATCACCTCGAGCCAGGCGCCCGCGGCGAGCCGGTCGGATTTGCCCGCGGCGACGCCGTCGAGCTGCACGGAGCCTTCCTCGGCGAGCGCGGCGACCGCGGTGCGGGACAGGCCGAGCAGCCGGGACAACCCCGCGTCCACCCGCATGCCGTCGAGCCCGTCGGGAACGGGCATGGTTCGTGTTTCCCTCATGCGGTGTTCCCTTCGCTGGTGGTCTTGTTCGCAGTGGTCTCGGTCGCCGCGTCGTCGGCGGTGCCGGGCTCGTCGCGTCCGGTACGCGTCCCGTTCGGCTCGAAGCCGAACACGGTCAGCACGACCAGCAGGATCGCGCCGCAGACGATCGAGGAGTCGGCCACGTTGAACACCGGCCACCAGCCGATCGCGATGAAGTCGACCACATGCCCCTGCAACGGCCCCGGCGCCCGGAACAGCCGGTCGACCAGATTGCCGAGCGCGCCGCCCAGCACCATGCCGAGCCCGATCGCCCACCACAGCGAGCGCAGCGTGCGCCCGATGCGCACCACCCCGATCACGACGGCGGCCGCGACCAGGGTCAGCAGCCAGGTCATGCCGGTCGCCATGGAGAAGGCCGCGCCGGGATTGCGCACCAGGCTGAACCGCGCGAAGTCGCCGATGATCGACACCGGCTCGCCCGGCGTCAGGTTCGCCACCACGACACATTTGGTGAGCAGATCCAGTCCGAGCAGGACGGCCGCGATGATTAGTAGGGTCCGCAGCCGCTGCGGCGGAGCCGCTGGCGTCGCCTCCTCGGCGTGGTTCGCTGGGTTCTCCTCGGGCGGCGGCTCTTCACTCACACGCACCATCATCGCTCGAGCTACCCGACACGGTGTGCGGTGGTCACCCGCAAGACCCAGCTGACACTCAGGAACCGGTCGTACCCTGATGCTCGTGACGGTGTTGTCTTCCCCCCACATCCCGCGGTTCGCGCGTTCGGGTGTGCTGCTGATAGTGCTCGCGGTCGGCCTGACCGCGTTCGGAACCGGTTGCAGCGGTGGCAGCGAGTCGCGCTCGGAACCCGACAGCACCGAGCCG
Organism: Nocardia sp. NPDC006044; assembly: GCF_042871115.1. Classification (NCBI taxonomy): domain Bacteria; kingdom Bacillati; phylum Actinomycetota; class Actinomycetes; order Mycobacteriales; family Nocardiaceae; genus Nocardia; species Nocardia sp. NPDC006044. The sequence continues at coordinate 134,973 of NZ_JBIAID010000003.1, read as the reverse complement.
CTCGGCATCGGCAAGGGTGTGACCGTGCCGATCCCGGCCGCGATCACCACCATCGTCGATCCCGGCGCCGAGCCGCGCTCGCTGCTGCGCCGCGACTACCCGGCCGGCACCGTGCAGCAGGTGACGCTGAATACCTCGCACCGCATCGCGCAGCAGATCAACGATCAGCCCGCGCGCGACTTCTCCGCGCCCGCGCTGTCCATCCCGATGACCGCGCAGACCGACGCCGAGGGCATCGACCTGACGCTGGGCACCGTCACCACGCCGGACCCGTCGCTGGCCAAGGCTCTCACCAAGACCGGCGGCTCGCACGCCGGATTCGACCTCAGCGACCTGGGCGCGATTACCGCGCTGCGGCTCCAGCCGTCGCCGGACACCTCCAATCCCGCGCGGGCCGCGCTGGAGCAAGCCTTCTATCAGGCGGTCTACCGTTCGATCGCGTTTCCCGATCAGCCGGTCGGGGAGGGCGCGGTGTGGACGGTGCAGCAGGAGATCAGCGGCGGGGTCACCCTGGAGCAGACCACCACGGCGACGCTGACCAAGCGCGAGGGCGACCGGCTGACCATCGAGCTCGACGTCATCCAGCAGCCCAAGTCCGCGGTGTGGAACCTGCCCAACAACGCGGGCAAGCTCGATATCCAGGACTACGTCATGCAGGGCAACGGCACCATCACCGTCGATCTCGGGTTGCCGCTGCCGGTCGCCGGAACCATCACGGTCGGCGGGCACCAGGGTTACCGCGATCCGCGCAGTGCGAGCGTGCTGGAGCAGACGATCGACACGCAGGTGTCGTGGACGGAGTGAGCCGCGGGTTCGGTCTGCTGCTGGCCGCCGCGTCCACCGCGCTGGTCGCGGCGTGCGGATCGTCGAAATCGGCGGCTCCCGAGGCGTCGCCGCTGCCGTCGCTCGGTCCGGTCACGGCCGCCGCGCCGGTGACCGCGCCGCCGACCACGGACTCCGACCGATTGCGCGACCAGTTGCTGACCAGCACGAATCTGCCGCCCAACTTCACCGCGCTGCCCACGCGGGCCGACGTGGCCGCCGATGGGCAGGCCTCGCCGACCGATCCGGCAGAGTGCGCGAAGGTTCTGACCCCGCTGGCCGCGCAGCGGCCGGGCTCGCTCGCCAAAGCGTCCGTCGGGTATTCGGGGCCGAACTTCTCCAGCATCGATATCGACGCGGCCAGCTACGCGAATGACGCGGTGGCGTCCGCGTTTTCGGAGGTGCAGGCGACCTTGCGCGGGTGCGCCCATTACTCCGGTACGGACGCCACCGATATCTCCGTCGACTACCGGGTCGGCGGGCTGACCGCACCGCAGGCCGGTGACGCGGCGACCGCGTTCCAGGTGCGCACCAGCAGCGACGGGCTGACGCTGCACTCCTCGGTCGCGATCGTGCAGGTCGGCAGCACGCTGGTACAGGTGGGGGTGACCGCGCCGGAACCGGTCGAGGCCGGGGTCCTCAGCGATCTGACCGCCGCGCAGGTGCGTCGGCTGCAGGGTGTTCCAGGTCCTTGATCTGGGCGGATCCGGCGTGCGCTCGGGTCAGCCGGGAACCACCGAATCGCCGACGACCCGAACGGTTTTCGCCGCCAGCGGCTTGGTCGCCGGCCCGTTCGAGACCGAGCCGTCCAGCTTGTACTTGCTGCCGTGGCAGGGGCAGTTGATCGTGCCGCCGGACACCGACGCGACCGTGCACCCGGCATGCGTGCAGGTCGAGGACAAGCCGACGAAGGTGCCGGCGCTCGGCTGGGTCACCACCGTGTCGCCCACGATCACGCCGCCGCCGACCGGGACGTCGGCGGTCTTGGCGAGCGCCTTCCCGGTGGGCTGATCGGCCCCCGTCTGGTTGCCGCTCGGTGCGGGATTCGGTGCGGGCGCGGCGTTTTCCTTGCCGTAGGTGGTGCAGGCGGTCAGCGCCGCCGCCGCGACAACGGCGCCCGCGCCCGCCGCGACCACACTGCGGCGGGGGAAAACCGATTCGTCGGTCATGAGGATCTCCGATCAGAAGGTGAGGCCGTTGTGCTGGAAGAACCAGAGCGACGAGGTGAGCCAGAGGCCGGTCAGCCCGGCCAGGACGAGACCGCCCGCGACCGGGATCACCCAGCCCGGCAAGCCTTTCCGGGTGAGCAGCAGCATCTTCGCGACGAACGCGCCGTAGAAGAAGCAGCCGAGCAGTGAATGCAGCAGCACTCGGGTGTCGTATTGCTGGAAACCGAAGGCGTACAGGCAGTGCACCGCGACCGGGACGCTGACCAGTACGGCGAGCCGGCCCGACCACACATGGGCGGTGCCGATCCAGGACGGTGCCCGCAACGGCAGCTTGCCGTACATCGCCAGTGCCGAAACGAATTGGCACAGCGCGAGCAGGAAGGCGACGGTGGCCAGCCAGGTCTTGACCGCCTGCGGGCTGGAAAAACCCGCGACATCGACGGAGAAGCCCGACGGCTCATGCGTTTTGGCGTAGACGCCGAGCAGTACCGACACCGCGGCGCCGACGAGCAGCGGGATCGCTATGGCCGCGAACGACTTTGCGTTCGGTTGTCCGATGGGCGTCGTCTCTCGCTCAGCCGACACGGTCACCACCACTTACCTTGTTCGCGGTTATCTTCTTGCCGTTGACGATTGCCGTCGCGTCGGGGGACAGGCCGGGCGCCGGGGAGGTCGCGCCGTCGGGCGCGCGCTGGACACCGGTGACGTTGCCGTCGGCGTCGACGATCCAGCTCTGGCGAGCGCCGCCCTCGTTGTAGACGTAGAGTCCGGCGGGCGATCGCACCGGCGCGGCGGTGAATGCCCACTGCTTGTCACCGAGCCGCAGCGTGCCCGCGACCACCTTGCCGTCGTGGCGGCCGGTCAGTTCGGCGGCGTTCTTCCCGGTCAGCTGGAGTGCGCCGCCCGCCGCGCTGCCCTGCAACCACGCCTCGACCTGGTTGCCGTCACAGGCGTAAGCGGTCGCTTTATCACCCGCGACGGTGACCGAAAGCGTGATCGGCGCCCCCGTCGGCAGCGGAACTTTGCCGACGTAGTCCGCTTTCGGCGGAAACTGTAGCGGCGCAGGAGTGGCCGGAGCAGCGCTGGTCGTCACCGGCACTCCCGGCGTACTAGGCGCGGCCGTCGCCGGTTCGGTCTCCTTCGACATATTCACCGCGAGCAAGACGATCCCCAGCACGGCCACCGCCGCCAGAGTGAGCCAAGGCCCGAGACGTTTCATCAGATCTCCTCGATAACGGCCGTCGGCAAACCGGCCGAAGCGATCCCGGCCAAGCCGTTCCGGCACCGCTGTTCGCATTGTCAACGGCACAGCCCTCCGCCCGGTTCAAACAGACATTCCCGACCGCCGGATACCGGCGTGTCCTCGTCTGTGTCGTGTCCCTCGCTGCCCGTATCGAGGTGGATGCCCCTTTGCGCCGCGGAGATCATCGAGGAGTTGATTCGCCTCGGCACCGACCTGACGAGGTTGCGTGCGGAGCTGCGCGAAACGTTGTCCGAGACAACGGCTGAACTGCGGGTGTGAACGTCGCGCGGCTTCGGGCTGCCGCACGGGGCGGACCCGGCCCCCCTCAACACCGCGGTCGCCGGGTCCGCCGCAGGGGGGTTACCCCGGAGCGAACGCTTCGAAAACCTCGGTTTCGGGTGGGGTGCGCTTGGGGCGCCGGGGATTTCAGCAGGTTTGGTGCGGGGGCGGCATGCGGTGGGACAGGAGGAATCGCATCAGATCGCGCTGGATTTCGAGGCCGTGTTCCTGCTGAACGAACCCGGCGCCGATGGCGTGTTCAGCGAGTACGGGGAGGGTGAACCGGGCGAGTTCGCAGCCGCGGGGGCTGGCGTAGTGCTCGACGGTGAGCGGGATCGGCACGCCGGGGCCGACGGCGAGTACCTGAACGTCGGTGGGCAGGACGGGAGCCGATCCCGGGTCGGCCAGATTGTCGGCGGCGAGCCATTGGGTGAGGTTGGTTCGGCCGATGACGATGTTGCTGATCTCGTCGAAGAGGGTTTGCAGGAAGAAGGCCGGCAGCGGACGGGCGCGTGGGCCCATCGCGTCGATGATCGGCCGGGCTTCGAGTCTGGTCAGATACGGCGCGCCCGCCATCGGGGCGATCGCCGCGTACAGGTCGGGGTAGGTTGCGCCGAGCGTGGTGGTCATCGCGCCGCCGGCGGAGTACCCGCCCAGATAGACCCGGTCGCGATCGAGATGGAACTCATCGATGAGTGCGGTGGTGAGGCCCGCGATGATGGACGGCTCACCCTCGCCGCGCCGCTGGTGCCCGGCTTTGTCCCAGTTCCAGCACAGGCCCTTGTTCGACCCGCGATCCTGGATCGGGTACGCCAGCACGAAACCCATCTCGTCGGCGACCCGGATGAGCGAGAAACCACTCGGTAGCGGATGCGCGATCGGATCGTCGCAACCGTGCAGATACACCATCAGCGGTTCGCCCGCGCTGTCACCGTGCGGCACATACAGGTAGTAGCAGCGAGTGCCCGCGTCATTGGTGAAGCAGCGCTTCTTCACCTGTGCGTGCGCCCCCGGTGCACCGGACAGCAGACAGGCAGCCATCAGCAGGAGGACGGCGCAGAGGCGGAGCGAGGCGACTCGCACACGGCGAGCGTACCGCCTCGCGCTCCCTGGGCGACGGACCCGACCCCTCATCGCCATTGCGGTCGCCGGGTCCGTCACCGGGGCGGGAGTTACCCGCGGGCGATAGCCTCGAAGACCTTGGGGTCGACCAAGGTCGAGGTATCGCCCAGCTCGCGGCCTTCGGCGACATCGCGCAGCAGCCGGCGCATGATCTTGCCGCTGCGGGTCTTCGGCAGTTCCGGAACCAGATGGATCTCCCGGGGGCGGGCGATCGGGCTGATCTCGTGCGAGACCGCCGATTTCAGCTCGGTGACGAGCGGATCGCCGCTGCTCGTCGCGCCCGCGGTGAGGATGACGAACGCGACGATGGCCTGACCGGTGGTCGCGTCGCTGGCCCCGACCACGGCCGCCTCGGCGACCGCCGCATGCCCGACGAGCGCGGATTCGACCTCGGCGGTGGAGATCCGGTGGCCGGACACGTTCATCACGTCGTCCACCCGGCCGAGCACCCACAGGTCGCCGTCGTCGTCGAGCTTCGCGCCGTCGCCGGCGAAATACCAACCGGCGGCGGCGAATCGGGCCCAGTACGTGTCGCGGAAGCGTTCCATGTCGCCCCAGATGCCGCGCAGCATCGACGGCCACGGCTGGTCCAGCACCAGCAATCCGGCTGCGCCACGGCCGAGTTCGGTGCCGTCGTCGTCGACGACCTTCGCCGAGATGCCGGGCAGCGGGGCCATCGCCGCGCCGGGTTTGGTCGCGGTGACGCCGGGCAGCGGGGAGATCATGATCGCGCCGGTCTCGGTCTGCCACCAGGTGTCCACGATCGGGGTGCGGTTGCCGCCGATGACCTCCCGGTACCAGCGCCAGGCCTCCGGATTGATCGGCTCGCCGACGCTGCCCAGCAGCCGCAGCGAGGACAGGTCGTGGGCGTCGGGGATCTCGCGGCCCCACTTCATGAACGTGCGCACCAGCGTCGGCGCGATGTAATAGATGCTGACGCCGTACTTTTCGATGATCTGGAAGTGCCGGTGCTCGTCGGGCGAGTTCGGGGTGCCCTCGTAGACCACCTGGGTGGCTCGATTCGCGAGCGGCCCGTAGACGATGTAGCTGTGCCCGGTGACCCAGCCGATGTCCGCGGTGCACCAGTAAACGTCCTGTCCCGCTTTGTGATCGAAGACGTTGTGATGTGTATACGCAGCCTGAGTGAGGTATCCGCCCGAGGTGTGCAGGATTCCCTTGGGCTTTCCCGTCGTTCCGGAGGTGTAGAGGATGAACAGCGGATGCTCTGCATCGAACGCCCGCGCCTCGTGCTCCGGCGACGCGTCGGTGACCGTGTCGTGCCACCACAGATCGCGCCCCTCGGTCCACGGCACGTCGATGTTGGTGCGGCGCACCACGAGCACGTGCTCGACCGTCGACGGCGCACCGCCGAGCGCCTCGTCGACCGCGGCTTTGAGTGGCGCCGCCATCCCACGCCGCCACTGCCCGTCGGTGGTGATCACCAATCGAGCCTCGGCGTCGTCCACCCGCTGCCGCAGGGCGGTGGGGGAGAAGCCGGCGAACACCACCGAGTGGGTGAGCCCGAGCCGGGCGCAGGCGAGCATCGACACGATGGCCTCGGGCACCATCGGCATGTAGATGGCGACCCGATCGCCCGCCCGCAACCCCAGCTCGGTCAGATAGTTTGCCGCCCTGCAGACTTCGTCTCGAAGTTCCTCGTAGGAGATATCGCGTGAGTCGCCGGGCTCGCCTTCCCAGTGAATGGCGATCTGGTCACCGTGCCCGGCGAGCACGTGCCGGTCGACGCAGTTGTAGGCGACATTCAGCTTGCCGCCGACGAACCACTGCGCGACCGGCGCGTCGCTCCAGTCCAGAACCTGCGTCCACGGCTGTTCCCAGTACAGCCTCCGCGCCTGCTCGGCCCAGAACTCCATCCGATCGGCCGCCGCCCGGTCATACAGTCCCGCATCGGCATTCGCCGTCGCGGCGAAGGTATCGCCGGGTGGGTAGGACACCGCAGCGGTGTCGCGGGGATCGGTGGTTGCGCTGGTCACGCGATATCTCCTAACGAGAGAACAAGGGGGACAACGACTATCGGCTTGTTATCAGTGCACGACCGCCTTCTCTGCACCGACGCCGGTCAGCGAACGGACCTCCATCTCGGCGGCCTTGGCCGGGTTCTCGTCCGCCTTGCCGAGGAACGTGCCGACCACACCGAGCACGAAAGCCAGTGGGATGGACACGATTCCGGGGTTGGACAGCGGGAACCAGTCGAAATCGGAACCCGGCAGCATCGAGCTCGGCGTGCCGGAAACGGCCGGCGAGAACACGATCAGCACGATGGTCGAGATCAGGCCGCCGTACATGCTGAACAGTGCGCCGGTGGTGTTGAACCGCTTCCAGAACAGCGAGTACAGGATCGTCGGCAGGTTCGCCGCCGCCGCCACCGCGAACGCCAGCGCGACCAGGAAGGCGATGTTCTGCCCGTTGGCCAGGATGCCGAGCCCGATCGCGATCAGGCCGATCACCACGGCGGTGATCCGGGACACCCGCACCTGCTTCGCGTCATCGACCTTGCCGCGCTTGATGACTCCGGCGTAGATGTCGTGCGCGAACGAAGTCGCGGCGGTGATGGTGAGCCCCGCGACCACCGCGAGGATGGTGGCGAACGCGACCGCGGAGATGATCCCGAGCAGGACCACGCCGCCGAGCTCGAACGCGAGCAGTGGCGCCGCGGAGTTCTGCCCGCCCGCCGCCGCCAGGATCCGGTCCGGTCCCACGATGGCCGCGGCGCCGTAGCCGAGCACCAGGGTGAACAGGTAGAACGCGCCGATCAGCCCGATCGCCCACACGACTGATCGGCGCGCCTCCTTCGCGGTCGGCACGGTGTAGAAGCGCATCAGCACGTGCGGGAGACCCGCGGTGCCGAGCACCAGCGCCAGACCGAGAGACAGGAAGTTCAATTTCGAGGTGGCGGTGGCGCCGTACTGCGCGCCGGGCGCCAGCACGTCGCGGGCGGCCACGCCCTTGGCCTTCGACCCGCTGACATGCTCCTGGGCCGAGCCGAGGATGTCGGACAGGTTGAAACCGAACTTGGCGAAAACCATGACCGTCATCAGCGCGGCGCCCGCGATGAGCAGCACCGCCTTGATGATCTGCACCCAGGTGGTGCCCTTCATGCCACCGACCAGCACGTACACGATCATCAGCACGCCGACCACGGCGATCACGACGGATTGCCCGGTCTTGTCGGAGATGTCGAGCAGCAGCGCGACCAGGCCGCCGGCGCCGGCCATCTGCGCGAGTAGGTAGAACAGCGACACCGCGAGGGTGGTCAGCGCCGCGGCGGTGCGCACCGGGCCCTGCTTGAGCCGGAAGCTCAGCACATCGGCCATGGTGAATTTGCCGGTGTTCCGGAGCATTTCGGCGACCAGCAGCAGGGCGACTAGCCAGGCGACCAGGAATCCGATGGAGTACAGGAACCCGTCGTAGCCGTACACCGCGATGGCGCCCGCGATGCCGAGAAAGCTTGCGGCGGAGAGATAGTCGCCCGCGATGGCGATACCGTTCTGCGGTCCGGAGAAGCCGCGTCCGCCGGTGAAGAAATCCGCGGCGGTGGCATTGTTGCGACTGGCCCGGACGACCACGACCATGGTGATCGCGACGAACACCGCGAAGATGGCGATGTTGGCCGTCGGGTTGCCGACCGTCGCGGCGGCGGCATAGGTGCTGACGCTCACGCGTGGCCTCCCTCGAGCTGGTTGCGGATGGCCGCCGCGCGCGGATCCAGTTCACGATTGGCGAACCGGACATAGAGCGCGGTGATGGCGAAGGTGGAGACGAATTGCCCGAGGCCGAGCAGCAATCCGACGTTGATGTTGCCGAAGACCTTGTGCGCCATGAAGTCGTGCGCGTAGGCGCCGAGCAGCACATAGCTGAGGTACCAGAGCAGGAACAGGGCGGTCATCGGAAATACGAAGCGGCGCAACCTGGTTCGTAACTCTCGGAAGTCCGGGCTGGCCTGTACCTCGATGAATTCGTCTGCACTCGGCGTGCGCCGGGGGGCGGTGCCGTCGAGTTCTGTACTGGTCATGGTCGTCCTAGCTTGTGACATGGCTTACTTGTTCAGCACCGTAGCCAGGTCCGCATGAGGAAATGATGATGTGGTGTGGGTCACTCCGGGAAGGCGGCCGATTGTGCGGTGAACGGTCGGTGTGACGCGACGAACGGTTGAGCGTCGGTCGCGGCCGGCGGCTCAGTTCGAGCGCAGCGTGCCCTCGCGATCGGCGCCCATGCCGAGCCGTTCGGGAGCGTGCATGCGGACGAAGATGCGGCCGACCCGCCGGGCGCCAGGGCCCTGGGTCACCTTGCTGACCAGCACCATTGCCGCGAACGCCAGCGGGACGCTGATTGCCGCCGGATAGCCGATCAGCGCGGCGGGCCATCCGCCGGCTACCTCGCCGGACAGGCCACCGGTCACCGACACCGCGGTCGCTCCGCCCGCCGCCAGCCCGCCGGCGATCAGCCCGGCGCCCGCGCCCGCCGCGGTGAGCCCGCGCCACCAGATGCCGAGGACGAGCAGCGGGCACAGGGTGGAGGCGGCCACCGAGAACGCGAGACCGACCGTGCGGGACAGGTCGAGCGAGGCCACGGTGAGCGAAAGGGTAAGCGGCACAGCGCCGGCCACCACCGCCGCCGCCCGGAAGTCGCGAATCCGCCCGCGCAGCATGTCGGTACTGAGCACGCCCGCGATGCTGACCAGCAGTCCGGACGAGGTGGACAGGAACGCGGCGATCGCACCGGCCGCGACGAGGGCGGCCAGCAATTGACCCGGCAGGCCGAGGACGACCGAGGCGGGCAGCAGGACGACCGCCGCGTCGGAGGTTCCGGTGATCAGCAGTTGCGGTACGTAGAGCCGCGCGAAAACCCCTAGCAGTATGGGGAACAGGTAGAACAGACCCACGAGTCCGATGACGGCCGCCGCGGTCGCGCGCGCGGCGCGGCCGTCCGGATTCGTGTAGAAGCGCACCAGCACGTGCGGCAACCCCATGGTGCCGAGGAACGTTGCGATGATCAGCGAATACACCTGATAGGTCGGGTGCGCGCCGCCGAAACCGACGCCCGGCTCCAGCCATTCGGCGCCGTTCGCGGGTGCGCCGGCCACCACCGGCACCGTGGCGCCCGCCTCCAGCACCAGCTCGGTGCCCGGCGACAGCGTGTGCTGGCCAGGGGGCAGCAGCACGTGACCGCTCACCGGATTGCCGTCGAGCGTGCCGCTGATCGAAACCTGTTGGGCCGCAGCGACCTGCACCACCACCGCGGTGCGCACGTCCACCACCGTGCGCTCGGTGACCACCGGGGGCGCGGGCGCGCCGAGCGGTTGATCCTCGGCCAGGAAATGCCCGAGCAGTACCAGCGCCGGAATCGTCACCGCGGTCAACTTCAACCAGTATTGAAACGCCTGCACCAGCGTGATCGACCGCATCCCGCCACCGGCCACATTCGCGATCACGATCGCGCCCACCGCCGCCGCCCCCACCCAATCGGGCACGCCGAGCAGCGTATGCAGGGTCAACCCCGCGCCCTGGAACTGCGGAATCATATACACCGCACACACCAGCACGACCACCGTCGCCGCCAGCCGCCGCAATCGCACCGAGCCCAAACGGAATTCGGCGAAGTCCGGCACCGTGTACGCCCCCGAGCGCCGCAGCGGCGCGGCGACGAACAGCAACAGCGACAGGTACCCCGCGGTGAACCCCACCGGATACCACAACGCGTCTGCCCCGTACTTCGCGATCAACCCCGCCACACCGAGAAACGAAGCAGCCGAGAGATATTCACCCGAGATAGCGGCAGCGTTCCACCCGGACCTGACGCTCCGCGAGGCAACCAAAAAGTCGGAAGTGGTGCGCGCCAACCGAACCCCGTAAGCCCCGATCGCAACCGTCGCGAGCGCGGCAAACAACAACGCGAACACCGTCAGCACCGGCACCGACCCCGCAGTCACCGCGCCCCACCGCCAGCCGCACACCTCTCGATTTCCCGCACACCAATTCGCACGTGATTCGGTCTGCGGGGAATCAGCAGGTGTGCGGCTCTGCTCGATGTGCGCCGGGCCGGCATGTCAGTCCTCGGCCAGGTCGAGGAAGTCCTGCTCGTTGTGCTCGGCGAGGCGGACGTAGAGGCGGCCGACGAGGTAGAGGAGGGGGTAGACGGCTACGCCCAGCAGGAGCCACGGTAGGCGCAGGCCGAAGACGACCGTCGAGCCGACGGTGCCGATGCCGAAAAGTACCGGCAGCGAGCACAATACGACGACGATGATCAAGCCGAGGCGCAGTGCGAGACCGAGCTGGGCGCGGATCAGGCCGCCGATCAAGGCCTCGCCGATCTCGGTCTGCTCGGCCACTTCCATGCGCGTGCGAACGCGGCGCGCGCCGCGCCGTTCCGACAGCACGACGCGCTGTCTGGCCGGCCGGTGCTGCGGTCCGGTCATTGGCCGGTCCACTGCTGCCGCGGGCCGTGCACCAGGCGCTGCTTCAGCTCGCGCACCTGCCTGCGGCTGACCGGCAGTTCCACCGCCGCGGTATTGCCGTCGGCGCGCAGGCACACCACCGTCGAGGTGCCGACCGTGCGCAGGCCGGTCACGAGTCGCAACGCGACCAGATACGAACGGTGCACGCGCAGGAAGCCCGCGTCCTGCCAGCGGGACTCCAACGCGGACAACGGAATCCGCACCAGGTGGGAGCCGTCGCTGGTGTGCAGGCGCGCGTAGTCGCCGTCCGCCTCCACCCAGCTGACGCTCGACCGCGGCACCAGCGTGGTGACGCCGCCGAGTTCGACCGGAATGACCTCACTCGGATCGGCCCGCGGCTCATCGGCAACCGGTGCCGGCGTGCCCCGGGTCGAGGCGATCCGGCGCACCGCCTCGGCCAGCCGGGCCTCGCGCAACGGCTTCAGCAGATAGTCGACCGCGCCCAGATCGTAGGCGGCCACCGCGCGATCATCGTGGGCCGTCACGAAAACCACCGCGGGCGGGTTCGCGAATTCCGACAGGATGCCCGCCAGTTCCATCCCGTCCAGCCCCGGCATGTTGATATCCAAGAACACCGCATCGATCGAATGCGCGCGCAACACCCGCAGGGCGGTGGTGGCGTCGGCGGCATCGTGGATCTCGCCGACCCCGGGCTGCGCGCGCAACAGATACACCAGCTCGTCCAGAGCAGGCTTTTCATCGTCGACAGCCAGCACCCGCAGGGTGCCACCCGCACTACCGGTGGTCCGCGTCACAACCGCTCCATCGTAAGCAATCACCCCCGCTGCCCGACCCGGATCCCCACTGAGCGGCACACCACGGCGGGCCTTCTCGATGTTCGCCGCGTAAACGCCATCGTGCGCCGCTGGTGCTCGTGCTGCGGTTCGCCCGACGCCATGGCTCACGCCTGGATGCCGGCGCGGAACTTCGGCACCCGCAGGGAGACCTTCGTTCCCGCTCCCGGCGCGGTTTCCACGATGAGGCCGTAGTCGTTGCCGAAGGCGGCGCGCAGCCGGTCGTCGACGTTGGCCAGGCCGACGTGTGCCGATTCGCCGGAACTCGCGGGGCCGCTGCCGGTTTCGACGGCGTCGAGGGCGCCGGAGCGGAGCAGCTCGGGGTCCATGCCCACGCCGTCGTCCTCGACGCTGATCAGGCAGTCGGTACCCGCGTCGGTGGCCGTGATGCTGACCGTGCCGCCGCGGGCGGCGCGAGCGAGGCCGTGCCGGACCGCGTTCTCGACGAGGGGTTGCAGCGCGAGGAAGGGCAGGACGACGCCGAGCACCTCCGGCGCGATCTGCAGGCGCACGTCGAGGGCGTCGCCGAACCGGGCGCGTTCGAGGGCGAGGTAGCGCTCGATATTGCGCAATTCGTCGGCCAGCACGGTGAATTCGCCTGCGGCACGGAAGGAGTAGCGGGTGAAGTCGGCGAATTCGAGGATCAGTTCGCGGGCCCGGTCCGGGTCGGTGCGCACGAACGAGGCGATGGTGTTGAGCGCGTTGTAGATGAAGTGCGGACTGATCTGCGCCCGCAACGCCCGCACCTCCGCGCGGTCCAGCCTGGCCCGGGATGCGTCCAGCTCGGCCAATTCGAGCTGCCCGCAGGCATACCTGGCCACCTCGGCAACCGCCCCGAGCCATCCCGGCCCCGGCTGACCTGTGGTGACCACGCCGATCGCCCCGGCCACCCCGGTGCTGTCGATCAGCAGCGGCTGGGCGATGAGCGCGCGGCCCGCGTGCTCGCCGCTGCCCGGCCCGGACACGAGCACCGGCCGCTCGCCGGCGACGGCCCGCTTGGCCGCCTCGGTGAAGTGTTCGGCGAGCTCGGCATGCGGTCCGTCCCAGGCGAGCAGCACGCCGTCCGGATCGGCCACGCCGAGCGCCTCGGCCCCGGTCAGCGCCCGCAGGTGCGGGGCCGACTCCTGCGCCGACTGCGCGGTCAGCCCGCGCCGCAAGGGAATCGCCGCCAGCGACGCGGTATGCAACGCCGAGTGCACCGCCCGCTCGGCCGGCGTGGTCACCACACGCCGGGTCCGCGGCCAGATGATCAGCGCACCGGCGATCAACGCCGCCGAGACGACGAGGGCGACAACGGTAGTCGTCATCGCGGTTCCGAAAACCAGCACACCGGCAGCGCGTTCATCCGCTGATTATGCCGTCCGCCGAATGCCCGAGCGGTGCACCGCAGCCCCGGGTTGCCTCGACGCAGGTTGCGTCCACTTGACGCTTGTCGCAGCATCCGTCGAGAAGAGGCAACGCAGATCGACTCGGAACGACGGCGTTGCCTGTTGGGACGATCTATCCCTGGTAATGGTCGACGCGGAATTCGACCGTGCCGGGTTCGGGGATATGCGCCGCACCGACGGTCATCGTGCCGGTGAATTTGCCGATGCCGGGGTGGAACAGCGCGGAATAGCCGCTGTTGCCCCAATATCCGGGTCCGTGCGCGGTCACCGCGAACGCGCCGGTCTCGCCGGTCTCGACATTGCGCCAGTTCAGCGTGAGCGCCAGGGTGCAGCCACCGACCCCGACCATGGTGGTCGCCACGCTGAACGCCGCGTGCTCCGGATAGGCGTTGCTGGTCACGGCGGAGCTGACCTGCGCGACGCAGAGCCCCTCGGTGAGCGAATAGAAACTGTCGAACTGGTCCACGATCTGGGCCGCGGCCGGCGCCGAGGTGGCGACCAGGGCGGCCACGGCGAGGGCGGGTACGGCGGGAATCGCGAACAGTGCCTTGAGCGAATTCATCAAACACCTCAGCAGGTTCGGTCACACTCGGGTCTGTCGTATGCCCCGACTATGCTCCTATCGCAACGCGATATCCCCGATTCGATGCTTTCGATTCCGGGGGCACTACCGCTGGCCCCCTTCGACAATGATTGGTCCGGCTGGAAATTCGTCTGGCGGAAGAAAATCTGACCGCGAGTGTCGTGGCCGACTGCCGGGGATGGCTCGAGCGCGCCAGAGTAGGGTCGACCGGTCCGCGCCAGACGTCACTCGCGGAAATCAGACATCTCCAGGGCGACTCGCCAGACGCGCCGGTGATCTTCGACACCGACACGCCGGGGCCTCCTGGGACGTCTCGTTGCGCGCCGCGCGCCTCGGAAAAAATGTCATACCGACGTGCCTAGAATCGCTAGGCCAACCCCCGTCGAGACCTTGGGAGGAAGGACCGTCTTGGCCGCCTCGTCCGGATCGTTCGTTCACCTGCACAACCACACCGAGTACTCCATGCTCGACGGTGCGGCTAAGATTTCGCCCCTGTTCGCCGAGGCGAAACGCTTGGGTATGGACGCGGTGGGGATGACCGACCACGGCAACATGTACGGCGCCTCCGAGTTCTACAACTCGGCGAAGAAGGCCGGCATCAAACCGATCATCGGCATCGAGGCCTACATCGCGCCCGCCTCCCGGTTCGACACCAAGCGCGTGCAGTGGGGCGATCCGAGCCAGAAGGGCGACGACGTCTCCGGCTCCGGCGCCTACACCCACATGACCATGGTCGCGGAGAACGCGACCGGCCTGCGCAACCTGTTCAAGCTGTCCTCGCTGGCGTCGCTGGAGGGTCAGCTCGGCAAGTGGGCGCGCATGGACGAAGAGATCATCGCGCAGTACGCCGAGGGCATCATCGCGACCACCGGCTGCCCGTCGGGCGAGGTGCAGACGCGCCTGCGGCTCGGCCACGACCGCGAGGCGCTGGAGGCCGCGGCCAAGTGGCAGGAGATCTTCGGGAAGGACAACTTCTTCCTGGAGATCATGGACCACGGGCTGTCCATCGAACGCCGGGTCCGCGAGGGACTGCTCGAAATCGGCCAGAAGCTCGGCATTCCGCCGATCGCGACCAACGACTGCCATTACGTCACCAAGGACCAGTCGACCAATCACGAAGCGCTGCTGTGCATTCAGACCGGCAAGACGCTCAGCGACCCCACCCGGTTCAAGTTCGACGGGGACGGCTACTACCTGAAGTCCGCCGAGGAGATGCGCGCGCTGTGGGACGCCGAGGTGCCCGGCGCCTGCGACAACACCGTGCTCATCGGCGAACGCGTGCAGTCCTACGACGACGTGTGGGCGTTCAAGGACCGGATGCCGGTGTTCCCGGTGCCCGAGGGCGACGACCAGAACTCCTTCCTGCGCAAGGAAGTCGACCGCGGCCTGGCCCGTCGGTTCCCGGACGGGGTGCCGGAGGAGTACTACACCCGCGCCTACTTCGAGCTCGACGTCATCAAGCAGAAGGGCTTCCCGGCCTACTTCCTCGTCGTCGGCGACCTGGTGTCGCACGCGAAAGAGGTCGGCATCCGGGTCGGCCCCGGCCGTGGTTCGGCGGCCGGTTCGCTGGTCGCCTACGCGCTCGGCATCACCAACATCGACCCGATTCCGCACGGCCTGCTGTTCGAGCGGTTCCTGAACCCGGAACGCCCGTCCGCGCCCGATATCGATATCGACTTCGACGATCGCCGCCGCGGTGAGATGGTCCGCTACGCCACCGAGAAGTGGGGCACCGACCGGGTCGCCCAGGTGATCACCTTCGGCACCATCAAGACCAAGGCCGCGATCAAGGACTCGGCGCGCGTGCTGTTCGGTCAGCCCGGTTTCGCCATCGCCGACCAGATCTCCAAGGCGCTGCCGCCGCCGATCATGGCCAAGGACATCTCGGTCGCGGGCATCACCGACCCCGATCACGAGCGGTACAAGGAGGCCGCCGAGGTCCGCGAACTCATCGGCAGCAATCCCGATGTCGCCAAGATCTACGAGACCGCTCGCGGCCTCGAGGGCCTGATCCGCAACGCGGGCGTGCACGCCTGCGCGGTGATCATGTCCTCCGAGCCGCTCACCGACACCATCCCGGTGTGGAAGCGCGCCCAGGACGGCGCCATCATCACCGGCTGGGACTACCCGTCGTGTGAGGCCATCGGCCTGCTGAAGATGGACTTCCTCGGCCTGCGCAACCTCACCGTCATCGGTGACGCGATGGAGAACATCAAGGCCAACCGCGGCATCGATCTCGATCTGGACACGCTGCCGCTGGACGACAAGGCCACCTACGAATTGCTGTCCCGCGGTGACACGCTCGGCGTGTTCCAGCTCGACGGCGGTCCGATGCGCGACCTGCTGCGCCGCATGCAGCCGACCGGCTTCAACGACATCGTCGCGGTGCTCGCGCTGTACCGCCCCGGCCCGATGGGCATGAACGCGCACAACGACTACGCCGACCGCAAGAACAACCGGCAGCCGATCAGCCCGATCCACCCCGAGCTCGAGGAACCGCTCAAGGACATCCTCTCGGAGACCTACGGCCTGATCGTCTACCAAGAGCAGATCATGTTCATCGCGCAGAAGGTCGCCTCCTACTCCATGGGTAAGGCCGACGCGCTGCGTAAGGCCATGGGTAAGAAGAAGCTCGAGGTGCTGGAGGCCGAGTACAAGGGCTTCCACGCGGGCATGACCGCCAACGGGTTCTCCGAGGCCGCGGTGAAAGCCCTGTGGGACACCATCCTTCCGTTCGCCGGTTACGCGTTCAACAAGTCGCACGCCGCCGGCTACGGCCTGGTCTCGTTCTGGACCGCGTACCTCAAGGCCAACTACCCGGGCGAATACATGGCCGGACTGCTCACCTCCGTCGGTGACGACAAGGACAAGGCCGCGGTCTACCTGTCGGACTGCCGCCGCCTGGGCATCACCGTGCTGCCGCCGGACGTCAACGAATCCGAACTGAACTTCGCCTCGGTCGGCAAGGACATCCGGTTCGGGCTCGGCGCTGTGCGCAACGTCGGCGCGAACGTGGTGTCCTCGATCATCGCCGCGCGCAAGGAGAAGTCGAAGTTCACCGACTTCTCCGACTATCTGAACAAGATCGACGCGGTCGCCTGCACCAAGAAGGTCACCGAATCGCTCATCAAGGCAGGCGGATTCGACTCGCTGGGGCATCCGCGCAAGGGGCTGCTGCTGGTCCACTCCGACGCCATCGACGCGGTGATGTCGACCAAGAAGGCCGAGGCGATCGGGCAGTTCGACCTGTTCGGCGGGGTGGACGCGGACGAGTCGGTGTCGTCGGTGTTCAACGTGAAGGTGCCCGACGACGAGTGGGAGTCCAAGCACAAGCTGGCGCTCGAGCGGGAGATGCTCGGCCTGTACGTGTCCGGGCATCCGCTCAACGGCGTCGAGCATGTCCTTGCGGCGCAAGCGGATACACAGATCCCGGCGATCCTCGAAGGCGACATCAAGGACGGCACCCAGGTGACCGTTGGCGGCATTCTCGCGTCGGTGAACCGGCGGATCAACAAGAACGGCCTGGCCTGGGCGTCGGCCCAGCTGGAAGACCTGGCCGGTGGCATCGAGGTGCTGTTCTTCCCGCAGGCCTACTCGGTGTACGGGATGGACGTGGTCGAGGACGCGGTGGTGCTGGTCAAGGCGCGCGTCTCGGTCCGCGACGACCGGATCTCGTTGATCGCCAACGATCTCGCGGTGCCGGATCTCTCGTCCATCGGTGTGGCCAAGCCGCTCGCGGTGGTGATGTCGACCCGGATGTGCACGCCGGACAAGATCGGCGAATTCAAGCGCATACTGTCCCGGCATCCCGGCACCGCCGATGTGCACATCCGGCACGTGGGCGCCCGGGAGAAGACGACGCTGCTGAAACTCGATGACAGCCTGCGGGTTACGCCCTCGTCGGCGCTGATGGGCGACCTGAAGGCGCTGCTCGGTCCCGGGTGCCTGGCGGTCTGATCGCCGCCAGGTCCGTTGTCGGCGGAAGCGACAGGATTCGAACCTGCACGGGCAATGCCCAGCCAGCTGCTCGCTGACCCCTTTTCCACAAGGCACGCTTCCGGTTTCAGTATGCGAGCCGGTGGGCCGGCGGGCGGTGCTTCAGGGAACATCCTGTGAGTGGGCCGTTCGACGCGAAAATCTCCGGCGGGGTAGGCCCGCCGGAGATTTTCTGATTGTGCTCAGTGCACGAGTTCGGGCTGTTTGCCGAGTTGCGATGGGGTGGCTGGGCGACGGTTCAGGAGTTGCTCCCAGGTGACCGTGCCGACGGCGGCCAGGCCGATGGCGGCGCCGATCCAGGCGACCGACGCGTAGCCGAGGCCGGCGCCGATGGCCAGGCCGCCCAGCCAGGGGCCGACGGTGATGCCGAGGTTGAACGAGGAGACGTTGAACGCCGGGGCGAGCGTCGGGCCGTCGGCGGCCAGATTGAAGACTCGGCTGTTGAGGGTGGGGTTGGTGCCGAAACCGAAGGCGCCGAGCAGGAAGGTGAGCGCGACGACCGGGGCGGGGTGTTCGGCGGTGAGGGCGAGCAGGATCGACGTGATGATCACGCCGGTGAAACCGAGGTACAGGGTGCGGATCGGGTGGGCGTCGGCGGTGCGTCCGCCGACGACGATGCCGAGGAAGCTGCCGATGCCGTAGACCACCAGCACGATCGGGATCCAGCCGTCGGCCAGGCCGGTCGTCTTCGACAGCAGTGCGCCGAGGTAGGCGAAGGTGACCATCAGCGCGGCGGTGGACAGTGCGGTGGTGCTGTAGGAGAGCCACAGGCGGGGATCGGCGATGCTGCGCAGTTCTTTTCGGAGGTCCGGCCGGATTTCCGTGCGGCCGGCCGGGATCTTGGCGAGCACGCCGATCATGGCCAGCACGGACATGATCGCGACGGCCCAGAACGCAGCGCGCCAGCCGAGGTGCTGGCCGATCGCGGTGCCCGCGGGCAGTCCGATGACCGTGGCGATGGTGAGGCCGCCGGCCACGATGCTCATTGCCTTGCCGCGTGCGTTCGCCGGGACGAGGCCGATGGCGGTGGTCGCCGCGACCGACCAGAAACCGGCGTAGACGAACGCGCCGACCACCCTCGTCCCGAACAGCACCCAGTAGTCCGAGGTCAGCGCGCCGACGACGTGCGCGCCGACGAACACCGCGAGGAAGGCGAGCAGGGCGCTGCGGCGGGGGAGGCGCAGGGTGGTGACGGCGAGGATCGGAGCGCCGATCAGCATGCCGATGGCGAAGGCCGAGATCAGCAGTCCCGCTTGGGGAATGGTGACGCCGAGGTCGGTGGAGAGCTCGGTGAGCAGCCCGGAGAGCATCATCTCCGAGGTGCCCTGGGCGAAGATGGACAAGCCCAGGATGTAGACGGCGAACGGCATCGGGTACCTCTCTGGTTTTAGATCGCTCAGTTCAAAACTGGCACATGGAAAAGGGCTGCGGGCGTGGGGGATTGGGTCAGAGGGCGTTCAGTGCGGTCGCGGCGATGGCCTGCAGTGCGTCGCGGCCGACGCCACCGCGGGCGGCCACGCGCATTCCGCCGATGGTGGCGTTGATGAAGTGTGCCAGCTCGCGGGCGTTCTTGGCCTTGTCGATTTCGCCTGCGCGCCTACCGCTTTCGAGTACCTCGGTCAGGGCGGCGAGTCGCAGTTCCTGGTCGTCGTGCAGTGTGGCGGCGACTTCGGGATCGCGGGGTGCGAGTTCGATGATCGAGTTGACCACCAGGCAGCCGAGTGGGTCGTCGTCCGGGGCGTCGACGACCTGTTGCAGGAGGGTTCGCATCTTGTCCAGCGCGGATTCGTCGCCGTCCAGCAGTGCGAAGGTGGTGGCGTTCTTCGTCGTCATGTACCGGCGCAGTGCGCGCTCGAACAGGTCGTGCTTGCTGGCGAAGGTGTTGTAGATGCTGCTGCGGCCCAGTCCGGTTGCGTCACAGAGGTCCTGGGTCGAGGTCGCCTCGTAGCCCGCGGTCCAGAACGCGCGCATCGCGGCGTCCACTGCTCGCTCCTCGTCGAACTGCCTCGGTCGTGCCATGTGAAAGACGGTAACACAGTTTTGAACAGTTCGTTTCAAAACGAAAGTGATGCGAGCTTTCGCATCACTATCTGATGCTTGATAGCGCATCTGCATCGATGTACGATCTGATGCATGACCAGAAGAACCACCTTGACCCTCACTGAGCGGGAGGAACGCACCCTGGCGACGCTCAGCGACCGAAAGGGAGCCGAGTGGGTGCTGTTCGAAACCCTCGCCGCTCACCTCGGGTACTCCCTGACCCCCGATGCCTCCGAAGCGACTGTCATCCGAGTCCTGATGTCGATCGGCGCGCAGGTGCTCATCGATGAGGCACTGGAGCAGGGCTACGCGCAACTTGCCGAAAATTGGCCAGAGATAATCGATGAGGATGAGACGCGCGAGCTTCGGCGTCGTTATGCCGAGGACGTGGACCGGGTGATGCCCGGATGACCGGCTCCGCGCCCGTCCGGGGTCAGGTGTACCGCGCTGATCTCGGATTCGGGGCGAAACCTTGGCTTATCGTGTCCAACAATCGTCGAAATCGGTTGTTATCCAATGTGCTAGCCGCCCGAATCACCACAAGCGATAAGCACGGTGCCTTGCCGACCTGGATCGGGTTAGGTTCCGATGACCCGCTGGTCGGCCATATTGTCGCCGATGACATCCACCAGCTACGCCGGGACGACCTCGGACCGCTGCTCGGGACTGTCGGACCACGCACAGTGATTGCGGTCAACGCCGCACTGAAGCTCGCACTCGCAATTCCGTAATGCACTGAATTCTCGGTAGCGAGCGGGCCGCACCGCGCCGTGTGGCGGGGATGGGCGTGCCGGAGCTAGGGGGCGACTGCCGTGCCGAGGGATTGGGCGGCGAGGAAGCGGGGGGCGTCTTCGGCGTAGAAGACGTCGATGTCTTGGATTTCGAAGCCGGCGGTGGTCAGTAGGCCGCGGATGTTTCGGTTCAGATTGCAGCCGCCGCAGAGGGTTTTCTGGATCGGGTTCAGGCGGTTCTGCCACACCTGGACCTTGTGGTCGGGGGCGAGGCCGTGCTCAACGAAATGCAGGGTTCCGCCGGGGGCGAGCACTCGGCGGACCTCGGCGAGTGCGGTGGTGACATCCGGGATGGTGCACAGGGTCCAGGTCGATATCGCGGAGTCGAAGGTGTTGTCCGCGAAGGGGAGTGACTGTCCGTCCAGCCCGGCCCGCTCGACCGGTACCTTCGACGCGGCCACGCGTTCGCTCGCCAGCTTCCACCCGAGATCAGCGGGCTCGACCGCACTGACCGAATCCACCGTCTCCGGATAGAAAGGCACATTCAACCCGGACCCGAAACCGATCTCCACGACCCGCCCGCGCAACCCGGAGCACACCCGCTCCCGCAGCGGCTCGTTGAACCGCATCCCACACGCCACATCGACGATCCGCGGCACGATTCGATCTCCATAGAAGCCCACCACCTCACTCTTCCAGCACCGACGCCGCAGCGCCACCGGGTGCGGGGACCTCGCCCCGATTGCCCGATTACGCCCGGCTGTGTCCGATGCTGTCGTGTTGCCACGGCTGACCAGCGGTTTACCGCAAGGTCATCTCCGAACGAGCCGACCGGGATCATGCACCGAACCGGTGTCGCCGCGTCGGTCGGCTCGCACGTGCGTCTGGCCCCATTGCTTGGGGTCAATCGCGACCCGTTCTAGGCGCAGGGGTCGTTCGTTACCTTCACAGTTGTCGTGCCGATCGATTTCCCGCCGTCTATGCGGCTCATCCAGGCGATGGCCTTGATCTCGTGGGTGCCCGCGGTGGCAGGGATCCAGGTCACGGACCGGTCGCCGCCCGGGCCGTGGGCGGGACCGACGCCGATCTCGGTGCCATTGTCGTAGAAAAAGGTCGACCACCCGGTGGTGGGGGCCGGGACAGAATGTGAGGTCAGGGTGACCGTGCAGCCGACCGCGACGGTTCCGCCGGTCACTTCGACAGTGGTGACCGAGGTGGCCGCTGCGCTGGGCGCCAACAACACCCCGGCCGCGAGCATGCCCATCACCCCGGATGCGCCCGCGATGATGGTCCGAGTTCTCGAAAACATTGCGCGTCTACTCCTCGCTGCGTGCTGAATTACGAACCAGTGCTGGTGAATTCAGAATGCGCGCCACCGCGGCCGCGGCGCGATACTCCGGTTCGCTGACCGGCCCAGAAACTGACGCACTCGTCGCGCCAAGACGAAGGAGCAAGTGCTCGGCGTGCTCGGCATCAGTCGATACAGGTTGGTACACGGCGGAGGGAAGCAAACGCCGAGCACGGCGGGGACGCCAAGCAGGCCGGGCGGGCTGAGCGGGCTGGGGGTGCTGGGCGGGTCGGGACGCTGGGCGGGTCGGGGGTGCCGAGCGGGTCGGGCGGGCTGAGCGGGCCGGGGTGCCGAGCGGGTCGGGCGGGCTGAGCGGGCCGGGGTGCCGAGCGGGCTGGGTGTGCTGGGCGGGCTGAGCGGGCCGTGCGGGCTGAGCAGGCGGGGTGCCGAGCGGGCTGGGTGTGCTGGGCGGGCTGAGCGGGCCGTGCGGGCTGAGCAGGCGGGGTGCCGAGCGGGCTGGGTGTGTTGAGCAGGCGGGGTGCTGAGCAGGCTGGGTGTGCTGAGCAGGCCGGGCGGGCTGAGCAGGCCGGGGGTGCCGAGCGGGCTGGGCGTGCTGGGCGGGCTAAGCAGGCTGAGCAGGTCGGGGTGCCGAACGGGCCGGGGGTGCTGAGCGGGCCGGGATGTAGCGGGTGAGGGAATCGGGGAATGTGCCCTATGGCCCGGTGCAAGCTGTCGGAGGTGCGTCGGGTGCCTTCTCCGCGACCGGCCGTATGACCGGGCCTAGCGCCGGTCGAAGCCGGGACCAGGGGACTTCCACGCAGGGGTAGCCGTAGACGTAGAGGCCGGTGTCGATGTAGATCTGTATGCCGGTGCGGGTGGGAACCCAGTTGGCGAAGTTCTTTTCCGTTGGCAGTAGCGCGGCGGTGATGGTGGGACTGTCGGCTATCTGAGGATGGACCTGCTTGGTCGCTTCGGTTGCGGCCGCGGACAATTCGGCGATCCCGGCTTGCCGATCGGTGAACAGATCACCGATCAGGACGGGGGCGGCGGCGTGGCTGTCGGTGGTGATGGTGGCGAGGATCTTGAACGGATGGGCCTCGCCCTGGTAGCTGATCAGGCCGGAGATGACCTCGCTGATCGTGCTGTCGGTGACGGAGATCTTGCCGGTGGAGTGGACCGAATGCGGGCGGGGGTCGTCGCTGTGGCCGACCGCGTCCAGTTGCTCCTGGATATACGTCCGCACACCGCGATTGAAGACCTCGGCCACCCGCGGATCGCCGCCGGACAACTCCAGCGACGCCGCGACGTCGGAAGTGCCGACACCGTTGGGCACCTCCACCTTTCGGACCGTGTAGGTCGACCCCGCGGACTGCACCGTGGTCGGGTCCACGGGTTCAGCGCTGGTGGCCGGTGCCGTCGAAGCACCGCCGGTCGTTGCCGTCACAGCCCTCGAGCGCTGCTGCGCGGCGCTACTCGGGTCCGCTCCGTTCGAACTGTCGGCCCCGCACCCGCTGAGCGCCACGGCCAACGACAGCCCCAGCACCGCGCACGACACCGTCATCGATCGCTTGGTCACCAACCGCACCGGACCTCCTCCATGGCCTCGAACCGCCCACATCATCTCTGCCCACCTGGTCCCGTGGGAAGTAGGCGCGCGAGGTTCAGCGCGGTGTAGAGCCACAGGGGATCGGGTTGCGGGGCGAGGGGAGTCGAGCCGTGGAATGCTGGCTAGGTGACCTTGTTCGAGGTGTGGGCGCCGCGGGTGGAGCAGGTGCGAGTGGATGTGGATGGTGTCGTCCATCCGATGGGGCGGTCCGGGGGTGGTTGGTGGCAGGCCGAGGTGGCCGCTGCCGACGGGGCGCGCTACGGGTTTCTGCTCGACGACGATCCGCGGGTGCTGCCGGATCCGCAGTCGGCTCGGCAGCCGGACGGGGTGCACGAGCGGTCCGCGGTGCATCGCCTCGATCGCTCGGCGTGGACGGACTCCGGATGGACCGGGCGGCCGTTGGCCGGCGCGGTGTTCTACGAGTTGCACGTCGGCACCTTCACCCCGGACGGAACATTCGACTCGGCAATCGAGCGGCTCGACTATCTGGTCGACCTCGGCATCACCGTCGTAGAACTGATGCCGGTGAACGCCTTCGACGGCACACACAACTGGGGTTACGACGGGGTGCTCTGGTACGCGGTGCACGAACCTTACGGCGGGCCGGACGGATTGCAGCGGTTCGTCGACGCCTGTCACGCGCGCGGGTTGGCGGTCGCACTGGACGTCGTCTACAACCACCTCGGCCCCTCCGGGAACTATCTTCCGCGCTTCGCGCCCTATCTCACCGAGGGGCGCAACACCTGGGGACAGAGCCTGAACCTGGACGGTCCCGACTCCGACGAGGTGCGCCGGCACATCATCGGCAACGCCTTGCGCTGGCTGCGCGACTTCCACATCGACGCACTCCGGATCGACGCCGTGCACGCGCTGGTCGACCGCACCGCGAACCACCTGCTCGCCGAACTCGCCACCGAGACCACGCGTCTCGCCGCACACCTGCGCAGGCCGCTCACCCTCATCGCGGAGAGCGACCTCAACGACCCGAAGCTGATCACCCCGCGCGCCGCGGGCGGCTACGGATTGACCGGCCAATGGAACGACGACCTGCACCACGCGATCCACACCGCGGTCTCGGGTGAACGCCAGGGCTACTACGCCGATTTCGGCTCGCTGCGCTGCCTGGCCCACACCCTGACGCACGGATTCTTCCACGCCGCAACGTTTTCCAGCTTCCGCGGCCGCACCCACGGCCGCCCGATCGACACCGCGGTGATCCCGGCCAGCGCCCTGCTCGCCTACACCTGCAACCACGATCAGATCGGCAACCGCGCCATCGGCGACCGCCCCAGCGCCAATCTCACCGACGGCCAACTGGCGATCAAGGCCGCGCTGGTGCTGTGCTCGCCGTACACGCCGATGTTGTTCATGGGGGAGGAGTGGGGCGCGAACACGCCGTTCCTGTTCTTCACCTCGCACACCGACCCGGTGATCGCCGCCGCCACCGCGGACGGCCGCAAGGCCGAATTCGCCGAACACGGCTGGAGCACCGACCAGGTACCGAACCCACAGGACCCCCGGACGTTCCTGCGCTCGAAGCTGAACTGGTCCGAACTCGAAAAATCTCGCCACATCCGGCTACATTCCTGCTATCGAAAACTGCTCGCCCTGCGCCGCGACCGACCCGAACTCACCGACCCGTGGCTGACCCACATCTCGGTCGACTACGACGAGAACGCGCGCTGGATCGTCGTGCACCGCGGCGCGCTGAAGCTGGTGTGCAACCTGTCCGAAGA
This sequence comes from Nocardia sp. NPDC006044, assembly GCF_042871115.1. Taxonomy (NCBI): domain Bacteria; kingdom Bacillati; phylum Actinomycetota; class Actinomycetes; order Mycobacteriales; family Nocardiaceae; genus Nocardia; species Nocardia sp. NPDC006044. The sequence continues at coordinate 109,701 of NZ_JBIAID010000003.1, read as the reverse complement.
CCAGGTCACCGTGCCGGTCACCGGCATTTCGCTGCTGTCCTGGGAGCCGCCGACCCTGGGTCCGTCGGCCACAACGCTTCCCGCGCATTCGTTCGCGATCCTCGCCGACTACTGAGGAAACCCCGGTTGCGAGGAAGTCACGAAAGAAAACTGTCCGAGACAGACTCATTGCCCGGTGTGACCGCCGCCATTACCGTAGAAAGATGAGCAACGACGCTTCCGGGGATCTAGCGCCGATCCCGACCGGGATGGGTGGCCGCGCCACCGCCGAATTCGCCCCGCTGGTGCGCGCTTTCGCCAGGACCTTCGGGCACCGCCGCGGCGCGGGCGGCGCACTCGCGGTGCATCTGCACGGTGAGCCACTGCTCGACATCTGGACCGGATCCGGCGGCAGCACGCCGTGGACGCAGGACACCGGGTCGATCATCTTCTCCGCGACGAAGGGCATCACCGCCACCGTCATCCACCGCCTCGCCGACCGTGGGCTGATCGATTACACCGCACCGGTCGCGGAGTACTGGCCGGAGTTCGCCGCCAACGGCAAGGCGAAAATCACCGTGCGCCAAGCGATGACGCACAGCGCCGGCCTGTCCGCCCTCGCGCCGCTGGCCACCGGGCTCGGCGACGTGCTCGACCACGAGCTGATGGAACAGCGCCTGGCCGCCGCGAAACCCGATCGCCTGCTGGGGGTTCCGGCCTATCACGCGCTCACCTTCGGCTGGCTGATGGCCGGCTTGGCCCGCGCGATCACCGGCCGCGGCATGGGCGAGTTGTTCCGGTCCGAGGTCGCCGACCCGCTCGGCATCGACGGCATCCACCTCGGCACCCCGCCGCCGGACGCACCGACCACCTACGCGCCACTGGCCGGCTCCCAGCTGAGCCTGATCGGAAAGCCGGTCAGCGCAATGATATTGGGCCGCAGCCACCGGATCCCCGGCGCGCTGGGCGCGGCCACCCGCTGCCTGTTCCTGCCCGGCCTGGAATCCATCCTGGCCGGTGAGCAGCCACCGATCCTGAACACCGAGCTCGGCGCGGGCAACGGTGTCTGCACCGCGCCCGCGCTCGCCACCATGTACGGCGCACTCGCCAACAACGGTATGGCCGACGGCCGTCAGTACCTGAGCCCGCGAACCATCAAGGCGATCAGGCGGATTCAGACCTACCGCCTCGACCATGCCCTGTTCTACACGCCCATGCTCTGGCGGCTCGGCTATCACTCGCTGCCGATGCCGGGCGCGCACGCCGGATTCGGCCACATCGGTCTCGGCGGTTCGTTCGGCTGGGCCGAACCGCGCCTCGGCCTTTCGGTCGGCTTCGTGCACAACCGGCTCTCGGCGGGCCAGATGTCCTACGACATGTCCGCGGCGTTCTGGATGCTGCCGATGCTGCTGAACTGCCTGCGCGCCACCCGGCGCATCCCGGTGGAGGAGACGCGCGAGGCGGCGGCATAGGTCAGGTCAGATAGCGGTAGGCCGGTGAGCCAGGTTCCAGTCGCTCGCACTGGATCGGTGAGGCGGCCATCCGTTCCAGCAACGCGCCCAAACCCTCCGGGGCGCCGAGCTCGATACCGACCAGCGCCGAACCGGTTTCGCGGTTGTTGCGCTTGACGTACTCGAACGTGGTGATGTCGTCGTCCGGCCCGAGCACCTCGTCCAGGAAGCGCCGCAGCGCGCCCGGCTCCTGCGGAAAGTCCACCAGGAAATAGTGTTTCAGGCCCCGGTGCACCAGCGAGCGTTCGATGATCTCGCCGTAGCGCGACACATCGTTGTTGCCGCCGGAGACCAGGCAGACCACCGTCGACCCCGGCTCCACCGCGAGCTCGCCGAGCGCCGTCACCGCCAGCGCGCCCGCGGGTTCGGCGATGATGCCCTCGTTCTGGTACAGGTCGAGCATGGTCGTGCAGATGGCGCCCTCGTCGACCTGCATCATCCGGAAAGAGCTTGTCCCGGTGGGGGATTCGGTGGTGGTCAGTAACGGCAGCGAGGCGTGCGAGACCACCCGGCCGCCGAATCCGGCGATCGCCGCGAACGGCACCACACCGATCCGGCGCACCGCCGCACCGTCGACGAACGGGTCGATCTCCGGCAGCGTCACCGGTCCACCGGCCACCAGCGCCGCGGTCATCGAGGCCGCACCGGCCGGCTCCACGCCGAGGATCGAGGTGTGCGGCGACCGGTCGCGCAGGTAGGTGCCGACCCCGGCCAGGCAACCGCCGCCACCCACCGGCACCACCACCAGATCGGGGGAGGTGCCGAGCTGCTCCAGGATTTCCGGCGCGATGGTGCCCTGCCCGGCCGCGGTGCGCACGTCGTCGAACGGCGGCACCATGGTCGCGCCGGTGCGTTCGACATCGTCGCTGGCGGCCGCGGCGGCGGCATCGTAGGTTTCGCCGACCGCGATCAGCTGCACGAATTCACCGCCGTGCACCCGGATCCGGTCGCGCTTCTGCTTGGGTGTGGTGGTCGGCACGTAGATGCGGCACTTGATGCCCATCGCGTGGCAGGCGAACGCGACGCCCTGCGCGTGGTTGCCCGCGCTGGCCGCGACCACGCCGGCGGCGCGTTCGCTCGCGGTCAGCTGCATCACCAGGTTGTAGGCGCCGCGCAGCTTGTAGGAGCGGACCGCGGACAGGTCCTCCCGCTTCAAGTAGACGTTCGCTCCGGTGAGCCGCGAGAGCCGCTCGCTGCGTTGCAGCGGAGTCGGCTCGATAATCTCGGCAATTCGCTTGGCGGCAGCGTCGATCTCGTCCGCGCTCAGCGCGGGACGAGAAGCGGACAGTGCGTCGATGACATCAAGCGGATTGGACACCCGAAATATGCTGCCACCCGCCGCGTCGGGCTGCTGCGGCGGGTGGCGGTGCTGCACAGAATCTGCTGTCGGTGCGTCGGATGATCCGGCGCGTGGGCTCAGTTCTGCGGAGTCAAGACGAAAACGGGAATCACCCGGTCCGTCTTCTTCGTGTATTCGTTGTAGTCCGGCCAGACCGCGGCGGCCCGGTCCCACCACAGCTGCCGCTCCTCGCCGGTGACCTCGCGGGCGGTGTAGTCCTTGTTCACCTCGCCGTCGCGGAGCTCGACGTGCGGCTCGGCTTTGATGTTGTAGTACCAGACCGGGTTCTTCGGTGCGCCGCCCAGCGAGGCGACCACCGCGTATTCGCCATCGTGCTCGACCCGCATCAGCGGTGTCTTGCGCAGTTTGCCGGACTTGGCGCCCTTGGTGGTGAGCAGGATGACCGGCTTCCCCTGCATCTCGGTGCCCTCGGTACCGCCGGAGTTCTCGTACTTCTCGGCCTGCTCGCGCGCCCAGTCGGATGTGCTCGGTTCGTACTCTCCTGTCAGTGGCATAACTGCGGAAACGTCACGGCGCGCGACTGTGTTCCCGGCGACACCAAAGTTCGGTAGACCGAACTTCGGTGTCCGTATATCCTTACTGGATGGCTGTTGTTCACCCGTCGGCCCGCTCCGCGACCATCGAGATCGCCGGGAGCGCGTGGCCGCTGTACAAGCTCGAGGCGCTGGCCGCCGCGCTGGTGACCTGCCTGATTCTCGCGCTGATCACCGGATCGCCGCAGGTGGCGGTGCTGATCGCCGCTGCTGTCGGCGCGGCTCGCTGGCTGGTCGGGGCGGCCGTCGCGCGTCGCTCGGCCGATCGCGGCGCCTAGTCCGGGTCGAGCGGGAGGTCCGCGAGTTCACCTCGCGACAGCACGCCCAGCTTCGGATAGGCCTTGTACAGATGGTGACCGACCGTGCGCGGACTGAGGAACAACTGCGCGGCGATGTCCCGATTGGACATGCCCTGCGCGGCCAATCGGACGATCTGTAGCTCCTGCGGAGTCAACGTCGCCAGCACGCCCTGAGCGGCGCGGGCGGCGGCGCCGACGCCGAGTGCCGCGAGTTCGGTGCGGGTTCGGTGTGCCCACGGCCCGGCGTCGAGCCGTTCGAAGGTTTCCAGTGCGGGTTGCAGCTGAGTTCGCGCGTCGGCCTTGCGGCGCGCGCGGCGCAGCCATTCGCCGTACAGCAGTTGGGTTCTCGCCCGTTCGAACGGCCGGCCGCCGAGCCGCAGCGCCGCGCGGTAGTGCTGGTCGGCGTTCGCGTCATCGATCAGGGCTCGGCCGCGCCAGGCCAGTGCCTCGACCCATTCCTGCTGCGCCACCTCGGCCCACTCGATCAGCCGGTCCAGCGCGTCGCCCGCGCGGGCCGGATCACCGAGACGGACCGCCGCCTCGATCAGTTCGGGCAGCGCCCGCCGCCCGGCTACGTGATGGCGTGCGGGTTCGGCGGTCAGCAGGGCCAACCGGGTCAACGCGCCGTCCACCTTGCCGAGTCCAAGCTCCAGCAGGCCGAGTGCGAGATGCGTCCACGGCGCGCCGGCCGCGGCCGCACCGCCGAACTCCTCGGCGAGCGCACGGCCGACCAGCTCCCGGCAGTCTTCCGCCCGGCCTTCCAGCGCAGCCAGATACGCGAGGTAGGCCGACAGCTGGCTGATCCACTGCCCGTGCCCGAGGTCGGTCGCGATCCGCAACCCCTCGGTCGCGGCGACTCGGCCTTCCCCCGGCCTGCCGAGGAACGCCTCGGCCTCGGCCCGGAAGAACAGCAGCGTCGGCAGCAGCGCGATCCGGCCCTGCTCCCGGCATTCGGCGATGAGCTCGCCGGCCAGCTCGGCGACCTGGTCGTCCTGCCCGACGACCAGCCCCATCCCGCACATCTGCACCAGGTCTCGCGGACTGTCCGCACCCGCGTCCCGGGCCGCGGTCGCCGCCGCGCGCAGGTCGACGGTGAACCGCCCGTCGGCCGCCGCGACCAGGTAGCGGGCGATGGGCGCGAGCGGTTCGCCGTCCGGCAGCGCGAGTGCCGCCAGCGAATCGACCACCTCCGCCAGTTCCGGGGCGCCGAGATACCAGGCCGTGTGCAGCGCCTGGGCGAGGATGCGCGCCGCCCGCGGCGGCTCGGACCCGCGCACCGCCGCGGCGGCGCCGAGCAGTCGGCGGTGCGCCGAAAGTGGCTTGCCCGCACCGAATTCCGCGACACCGCGGACGAGGTCCAGACGCGCCAGCACCAGCTGATCGGTCGTCTGGGTGGCGGCGCGTTCGGCGAGCTGTCCGGCTAGATCGGGCAACCCCGTCTCGCCCGCGGTCTCGGCCGCGAGCACCAGCCTGCGCACCCGGCCCGCGGCATCGGTGCTCAGTCCGGCCGCGCGCTCATAGGCCGCGACGGCACCGTGATAACCGCTGCGCCGGCGCGCCCGATCGGCGGTGTGCTCGAGCGCGGCGGCGGTGGTTTCCTCCGGACCCGTTGCCGCCGAGGCCAAGTGCCAGGCCCGCAGGTCGGCGTCCTCGTCCGCGGTCAGCGCCTCGGCGAGCGCGCGGTGGACGGTCAGGCGCTGAGTCAGCGGCGCACCCTGGTAGACCGCCGAGCGCAACAGCGGATGACGGAAGGTCAGCGTCCGGCCGTCGCTGTGCACGAGTCCGGCGTCCTCGGCCGGCGCCAGGTCGGGCAGCTGCGCGCCGAGCGCGGCGCCCGCCCGCAGCACCGTGGCGAGCTCGGCATTGCTCGCGGCCGCCGCGATCAGCAACAGCAGCCGGGTCGGCGCGGGCAGCCTGCTCACCTGACCGTGGAACGCGACCTGGAGCCGCTGCGTCAACGGCAACGGATTCGCCCCCGCGCCAGGCGATTCCGCCGCGAGCACCGCGGGCAGCTCGCGTAACGCCAGCGGATTTCCGCCCGCTTCACTGAGCAGTCGATAGCGCAGCACCGGCGATAGATCGGGGTCACGACTGTCCACCAGTGCGGCGGCCGCCTCCGGTGGCAGCCCGGTCACGATCAGCTCGGGCAGGCCCGGCGCGGGGAAGACGTCAGCGCCCTGGCGGGTCGCGAAGATCATCACCACCCCCTCCGCGTCCAGCCGGCGCGCCGCGAACAGCAGCGCCTCCGCGGTCGCGCGATCGAGCCAGTGCGCGTCATCGATGAGGCAGAGCAGCGGCCCGTCGGTCGCCTCCTCGGCCAGCAAGGACAACACCGCCAGACCGATCAGCAGCCGATCGCCCGGATCCGGTTGGGCCAGGCCGAAAGCGCCGCGCAGCGCGTCGCGCTGGCGATCGGGCAGGTTGTCCAGCAGCGCGATGCCGGGGCGCACCAGCAGATGCAGTCCGGCGAACGGCAATTCGGCCTCGGATTCGATGCCCGCGCTGCGCACCGTCGGAATGCCTTGAGCGGCTGCGTAATCCAGCAGCGCCGTCTTGCCTATCCCGGGTTCGCCGCGCAGTACCAGCGCGCTGCTGCGTCCGTCGCGTGCCGCAGCGAGAAGCCGATCGATGTGCGCTTGTTCGGCTTGTCGTCCCTGGAGCATGTGCCCACCGTATCGGGCAGCTGGACGGCCGATCAGCGGTCGGTGAGCGCGTGGCGGTTATGCCGTGTCGTACGCGGATGATATAGCGATCGGCTACTAAGGTCTGGGCTATGGGGTCGAATGTGAAAAGGGCTGTCCAGGCATTGGCGGGTGTCGCCGTGACCTGCGCGTCCGTTGCTGCCCTCGCGCCGACGGCGACCGCCGAGGTGATCAGCATGCCCCCGCACGAGAAGTCCTTCGTCCCGCCGGGGGAGGGTGGGAAGAAGTTCACCATCGGCAGCCGGGAGGAGTACATCTACCGGATCCCGCCGTTGAACATCATGGGGACCACCCGGGAGGCGCTGGTCAGTTCCATCGGCTACGGCCAGGTCGAGGGGGCCTCGGCGGGCAAGCTCCGGATCGGATACCACGTCGGCTGTGCGGTCACGATCGGCGCGGGCACCCTCGGCGCGACGCCCGACCTGGTTATCGGTCAGCAGCCCAGCGTCAACCCGAACCCGGTCGCCACCCTGAATCTTGCGCCGGGCGAGGTCGGCGAAGTGGCAATCGCGGAAAAGGACATGATCCCCGGCAAGCTGATCCAGCTCAGCTTCCGCGATTTCCATATCAAGGTGAATTCGTGCACCGGCCCGGTTACGCTCCGGCAATACGCGTACGTCGATTACAAATCCCCCGAGGTCGACGATTCCGGGGCCGTCTTCGGCGAGCCCACCTGGCTCTGAGCGGCCGAGATCCGCCGGGCTGAAACGCCCTACCTGATTGAAACAGGCGTAGTTCATTAACGCCGTTCACCGCGCGCTCGATGATTCGAGTAGTCGAGTACGCGGGTTTCATCAGGAATCCGGCGGGAGGATTTGGTCCATGAAACGCCTGGTCGTATGTTGTGACGGCACGTGGAAAGCGGAGTCGAGCACCACGGTCTCCAATATCATCAAAATCGCGCAGACCATCCGCTACGACGCGGCCGGTCCGCTGGGCGAGACGATCCCGCAGTGGGTCACCTACGTATCGGGCCCCGGCGCCCGCGGCTTCCTGTCCGATCGGCTGATGGGCGGCGCGTTCGGGCTCGGCCTGGAGGCGAACCTGTCCTCCGCGTACTGGCACCTGGCGCTGAATTGGCAGCCGGGCGACGAGATCTACATCTTCGGGTTCAGCCGCGGCGCGTTCACCGCGCGCAGCCTGGCCGGCCTGATCGACCGTATCGGGATCCTGACGCCCGAGGCCATGATCAACGGCAAGTACCCGGAGGCGCTGAAGATCCACCAGCAGGTGGCGCCCAAGAACGGGACGACTCCGCAGGAGTGGGTGGACTTCCGCAAGAACAACTGCCACCGGAACGCGCCGATCATCAACTTCCTCGGTGTGTTCGACACCGTCGGCGCGCTCGGCGTGCCGGGACTGACCTCGCTGCGCTACAAGTTCCACGACGTCAAGCTCGCTCCGAGCGTGCACTGCGCGCGGCAGGCGCTGGCCATCGACGAGCGGCGGCGCAACTTCGAGCCGTGCCTCTGGGAGGTGCCGGTCGAGCCGAATGTGAAGTACCGCAGGGGATTCCAGCGGGTCAAGCAGGTGTGGTTCGAGGGTGTGCACAGCGACATCGGCGGCGGCTACGCCGAATGCGGGCTCTCCGACATCACGCTGCGCTGGATGGTGCGCGAGGCGGAATCGGTCGGGCTCGCCTTCGACCGGGAGCGGCTCGAGGAGCTGTCCAAGACCTGCCGGGCCGTGGACCAGGATCGGCACATGCGGCCGCATCCGTCGCTCGGCCTCGGCTACCGGATCCTGAATGTGGTACGCACCCTGCGGCATCCGCGCAGTCCGCGGTTCTACCTCGACTCCTGGCGGCGCCTGGCCAACGGGCACGAGCAGGGCATCCGGCTGGCCTCGGTGGTCAACGAGAACGGCGAGTACTGCCCGCCGAACCTGCGCCGCTGGCGCGCCCGGTTCGGCGGGATGTTCCCGGAGGAGCTGCTGGAGAAGGTCAGCCCGGTCTCAACGCACCAGCAGTGCGACGGGCAGCCGGCCGAAGAGCTTCTCCAGCCGAGCCCGGCCCTGGAAGGTGTGGCCGGTTAACCGGTCCGTCCAGGTCCCCTGAGGCAGGTCGAGAGTCGTATCGCCCCAGCCTGTTTCGGCGAGGTCGACGCTGTGCCTGGTGGCCGCGACGATCACCTCGGGGGCCGCGCCCACGCGGCCCCTGGCATAGGACACCAGCCTGCTCGCCTGCTCGCCGATGGCGAACAGCGGCAGGTAGGTGCCGCCGACGAAGCAGTCGGGGCGTTCCCGGCGTAACCACAGCGCGTACGCGACGATCCACATCTTCGCCGCCCCGGTGGTGTCCAGTGCCGGTGTGCCGGTGAGGGATTGCAGCATGCCGGTGCGGACCGCGAAGTCCACCGGACGCCGGTTGTCCGGGTCGACGAGCGAGTCCTCCCACAGCTCGCAGCCCTGATAGATGTCCGGGATGCCGGGGCCGCAGAGCTGGAGCAGCTTCTGCGACAACGCATCCGACCACGCGTGCGGCGCCAGCTCGTGCACCAGGTCGCCGAGTTCGGAGCCGACCGGGCCGTCGATCACCGCGTCGATCCAGGTGTGCACCGCGGTCTCGAACTCGGCGTCGGGCTCCTCCCACGAGGATTTGGTGCCCGCCTCGCGCATCGACTTCTCCGCGAACTGGTGCAGCCGCTCGCGCAGGCCGGGCACCGAGGCGGCCGGACGGCCGTCGGCGGGCCAGACGCCGAACATGTTCTGCAACAAGAACAGTGTGGTCGCGCCGTCCGGACCCGGGGTCGACTCCTCCCACGACTCGACGCTCTGCGCCCAGGTGTCGGCGGCCTGGGAGAGCACGCCGATGCGGGCGCGCACGTCCTCGCCGCGCTTGGTGTCGTGCGTGGACAGCGTGGTCATGGTGGCCGGCCAGCGCTGCGCGCGTTCGCTGTTGGACAGGTGGAACTCGTTGAGCGAGTGGGCGAACCGGGCCGGATTCCCGCCGACCTCTTGCAGCGAGACCAGCCGGGCGGCCTGGTAGAACATGGTGTCCTCCACCGCCTTCGCGGTGACCGCGCCGCAGACCTGGCTGAACCGCACCGCCGCCTCGCCGTCCGTGGCGAGGGCGGCGACCAGCACCGCCAGCGGCGCGGTGAGTTCGCTGTTGCGCTTCTCCACCTCGGCGATGACCGCGGCGACCATGCCGGCCAGCGGCGCGTAGTCGGCCCGGTACACCGGCATGAACGCGAGCACCTCGATGGTGGCGTTGGTCATCGCCATGGTGTCGAAACTCTCGGCCCCGGCGTCCCGCTTGATCGCCGCGACGAGACGCCGGACCTCCGGCGCCAGAATGCTTTCCGCGACGGCACGCTTGATCCGGTGTTCGGTCTCGCCGATCCAGGACCGGTCGCTGCCGTGCCCGGCGATCTGCTTGGACAGCTCGGTCAGCGCCTGTTCGCCGTCCGGGTCGATGAGCACGCCGCCGAGATCGGCGAGGGCGTCGTAGCCGGTGGTGCCGTCGACCGGCAGGGTCGAGTCCAGGGGCTCCCGGTTGGCCAGGATCTTCTCCACCAGCAGCAGCCGGTTCGGGCCGATCAGCCTGCGCACCCGCGCGAGATAGGCGGCGGGATAGGACAATCCGTCCGGATGGTCGATGCGGACGCCGTCGATCAGGTCGTGCTCGCACCAGGCGGCGAGCTCGCGATGGGTAGCCTCGAAGACCTCTTTGTCCTCCTGGCGGACCGCGGCGAGGCTGCTCACGGCGAAGAACCGGCGGTAGGTGCACACACCCGCCTTCCAGCTCACCAGGCGGTAGTGCTGCTTGTCGTGGATGCGCAGCGCGTTGTCGCCGTCGGTGCCCTGGGCGATGGGGAAGCGCAGATCGTGCAGGGCCAGCATCGGTTCGGAGCCGGACCGGTCGACCGTCAGTGCGGCCGGGTCGTTCTCGCTCTGCAACACCGGCAGGGCCAGGCGACCGCCCGCGCCGTTGGCCGAGCTCCAGTCGATGTCGAAGTAGTGCGCGTACGCGGACTCCCGGCCGTTGCGCAGCACATCCCACCACCACTTGTTCTGCCGCGGATCGGCCACGCCGACATGGTTGGGCACCAGGTCGACGATCAAACCCATGCCGCGGCTGCGCACTTCGTCGGACAGCGCCTTCAGCCCGGCCGGTCCGCCGAGCGCGGCCGACACCGTGGTGGGGTCGGTGACGTCGTATCCGTGCGTCGAACCGTGTGCCGCGGTGAGGATCGGCGACAGGTAGAGGTGCGAAATGCCCAGCTGCTGTAGGTATTCCGCGATGGTTCGCGCATCGCTGAAGGTGAGTGTGTCCGGTCGCAGCTGGAGCCGGTAGGTGCTGCGGACCGTGGTCGGCCGGGCCGGGATGCGGCGCATCGAGAGCGGATCGGTCACGTAGGTCTCGGTGGGTTCCGGTGTGGGCATGGGCGTTCCGGTCATCCGGCGTGCCGCAGGACCAGCAGGCAACGGGATTCGATCGGCAGGGTGGCCGCTGCGGGGTAGCACGCCTCGGCCAGCCCGGTCGGTGTCGAGCAGTCCAGCGCGACCTCCCACTGCGTTCCGTAGTCGGAGTCGGGCAGGGTGAAGTCCATGGCCTCGTCGTGCGCGTTGAAGCACAGCAGGAACGAGTCGTCGGTGATCCGCTGACCGCGCGGGTCCGGTTCGTGGATGCCCTTGCCGTTCAGGAAGACCGTGAGCGACTTGCCGAACCCGCTGTCCCAGTCCGCGGTGGTCATCTCCGCGCCCTCCGGGGTGAGCCAGGCGATGTCGCGTGCGCGGTCCTTCGAGCGCACCGGCCTGCCGTCGAGGAAGCGGCGGCGCCGGAAGACGGGGTGTTCGGTGCGCAACGCGATCACGTTGCGGGTGAATTCGAGCAGGTCCGAATTCTTCTGCATCAGTGACCAATCCATCCAGGCCAGCGGGGAATCCTGGCAGTAGACGTTGTTGTTGCCGTGCTGGGTGCGGCCCATCTCGTCGCCGTGTGCGAGCATCGGCACGCCCTGGCTGAGCACCAGCGTGGCCAGCAGGTTGCGGCTCTGCCTGGCCCGCAGCGCGAGGATGTGCGGATCGTCGGTGTCGCCCTCGACCCCGCAGTTCCAGGACCGGTTCCAGCTCTCGCCGTCGCGGTTGTCCTCGCCGTTGGCCTCGTTGTGTTTCTCGTTGTAGGACACCAGATCCCGCAGGGTGAACCCGTCGTGCGCGGTGATGAAGTTGATGCTCGCGCTGGGCCTGCGGCCGGTGGCCTCGTACAGATCCGAGGAGCCGGTGAGCCGGGAAGCGAACTCGCCCAGCGTGGCCGGCTCGCCGCGCCAGTAGTCGCGCACCGTGTCGCGGTACTTGCCGTTCCACTCGGTCCACAGGCCGGGGAAATTGCCGACCTGGTATCCGCCCTCGCCGACGTCCCACGGTTCCGCGATCAGCTTGACCTGGCTGACCACCGGATCCTGTTGCACCAGATCGAAGAACGTGGACAGCCGGTCGACGTCGTGCAGCTCGCGGGCCAGCGTGGCGGCCAGGTCGAAGCGGAAGCCGTCGACGTGCATGTCCAGCACCCAGTAGCGCAGCGAGTCCATGATCAGCTGCAAGGTGTGCGGGTGCCGCACGTTCAGGCTGTTGCCGGTGCCGGTGTAATCCATGTAGTGCGAGGGGTCTTCGTCGAGCACACGGTAGTAGGCGGCGTTGTCGATGCCGCGGAAGCCGATGGTCGGCCCGAGATGGTTGCCCTCGGCGGTGTGGTTGTAGACCACGTCGAGGATCACCTCGATGTCCTCGGCGTGCAACGCGCGCACCATCGCCTTGAACTCGGTCACCGCCGAGTCGGCGCGTTTGATCGCGGCGTACTCGTTGTGCGGGGCGAGGTAACCGAAGCTGTTGTAGCCCCAGTAGTTTCGCAGGCCCTGATCGAGCAGCACGCTGTCGTGCAGGAACTGGTGCACCGGCATCAGCTCGATCGCGGTGACGCCCAAGCCTTTCAGGTGTTCGATGATCGCCGGGTGCGCGATGCCGGAATAGGTGCCGCGCAACTCTTCCGGGACGTCGGGGTGGGTGGCGGTCATGCCCTTGACGTGCGCCTCGTAGATCACCGTCTCGTGGTACGGGCGGTTCGGCGCGCGGTCGGTGCCCCAGTCGAAGTAGGGGTTGATCACCACGCCGGCCATGGTGTGGCCGAGCGAGTCCAAGCCGTGGGTGTATAGCGACGGGTCGTTGTCGAATTCGCCGTCGAACGCCTTGCCGTACGGGTCGAGCAGCAGTTTGCTCGGGTCGCAACGTAATCCGTGGTCCGGGTCGTAGGGACCGTGCACCCGGAAGCCGTAGCGCTGACCGGGTCCGACCGCGGGCAGGTAGGCATGCCACACGTACCCGTCGACCTCGTCCAGCGGTACCCGTGATTCGTTGCCGTCCCGGTCGATGAGGCACAACTCGACGGCGTCGGCAACCTCGGAGAACACCGAAAAGTTGGTGCCCGCCCCGTCGTAAGTCGCGCCGAGCGGGTAAGCGGTGCCGGGCCACACGCCGAGTGGTGTCGCGTCACCGGACGCTGCGTCGGGCTGAGCCATAGGAACGACATTAGCGGCAGCGGCCCATTACTCGGAGCGGGTGGTTGCGACCGAGTGGGTCAGCGAGGCTTGGTCAGGTGTCCAGGCAGCGCTTCGGATAGCCCGGCGGGACGGCCGGGCGGGCCGATCCGCCCAGTACGGCGCGTTGTGGACGAGCGGGGGGACCGGCCGGGTAGCCGTCCTGGTAATCGCACAGCAATGCCGGTGCGCGGGGAACCCGGACCGGGCGGTCTTGCCCGTCGGTTTGCGGTCGGACGTTGGCTATTCGGGCCGCACGAGTGAGCGGCGCCACGTCTGGCCGATCAAGTCGGCGCCCCAGCTGTGGTGCGGGCTCTCCTCGGCCAGTTCGAAACCGGCGCGCTGGTAGATGTGCCGCGCCGAGGTGAGGACGTCGTTGGTCCACAGCACCATCTCCCGATAGCCCGCGGCGGTGGCGAAGCGCAGGCACTCCTCGACCAGTGCGGCGCCGATGCCGAGGCCGCGCGCGGTGGGCTCGACCAGCAGCAGGCGCAGGCGGGCGGTGGTGTCGTTCTCGGCCACGCAGAAGACGCTGCCCACCGGTTCGCCGCCGGATTCGGCGATCCAGGCGCGCTCGCGCTTGTCGTCGTGGGACGCGAGGTAGTCGGCGACGATACGCACGATCAGCTCCTCATACGTTCCGTCCCAACCGTATTCGTCGGTGTAGAGCCGGGCGTGCCGTTCGATGACCCAGCCGTAGTCGCCTGCCTTCGGCTCCCTGAGCAGAAAGGGCGGCGCCGCCACCGCGTTGGCCGGGTGGTCCAGGATCTGCTGGATGGTCTGCATGGCGGTGACCAGGCGGCTGCGCACCGCCGGCGGCTTGGCGTTGAGCAGGTAGCCGATCTCGGCGTCGGAGCGTTGGTCGAGGACCGCGGCGATCTCCTTGCCGCGGACGGTGAGTCGCACCTCCTGCCGGCGACCGTCGCTGCTCGACCGGTTGCGCTGGACCAGGCCCGCGTGCTCGAAGCTGGCCAGGATGCGGCTCAGGTATCCGGCGTCGAGATCCAGTGTCTGGCGCAGGGTTACCACCTCGACGGTCCCGGAGTTGGCCAGTTCGAACAGGATTCGCGCCTCGGTCAGCGAATACTCGCTGTCCAGCAGGCCTTCGCGGAGCACGCCGATGACCCGGGTGTAGCGGCGGTTGAATTCCCGGACTGCGGCGATATCCGTAGCGGCGACGGTGGTCACGACGGCTCCATTCGTGCGGTGATCGTTGACTCAGTCAAAGAATAGCTCGGAACGCGTGCTGGCCGGCGGAAATTGGCGGGGAGATCTTTCGCGCGCAGCTCCGGTGGTAACTTGAACGGCGTTCAAGCCCGTCGTTGTTCGACCGCGAGGATTCCTGTGGCACTGACCCTTGACGAGATCGCCGCCATCGATGCGAAGCATGTCTGGCATCCCTATGGCGGATTTCCCGCGACGACCGAGCCGCTGGTCGTCGCCGAGGCCTCGGGCACGCGGCTGACGCTCGCCGACGGGCGCGAGGTCATCGACGGCATGAGTTCGTGGTGGGCCGCGATTCACGGCTATCGCCACCCGGTCCTGGACGCGGCGCTGGTGGCGCAGTCGCAGCGGATGAGCCACGTGATGTTCGGCGGGCTCACCCATGAACCCGCCGCGCGGTTGGCCGAACTGCTGGTCGAGCTGACTCCGGGCGGTCTGGACAAGGTGTTCCTGTGCGACTCCGGTTCGGTGTCGGTCGAGGTCGCGGTGAAGATGTGCCTGCAATATTGGCGCGCGCTCGGCCGGCCGGGAAAGCGGCGGCTGCTGACCTGGCGCGGTGGATATCACGGCGATACGTTCACGCCGATGAGCGTGTGTGATCCGACCGGCGGCATGCATTCGCTGTGGACCGATGTGCTGGTCGATCAGGTGTTCGCGCCGATGCCGCCGCGGGACTATCGCGCCGGGTACGTGGCCGAGCTGGAGCGCATGATCGGCGCCCATGCCGACGAACTCGCCGCGGTCATCGTGGAACCCGTCGTGCAGGGTGCGGGCGGGATGCGCTGGCACCACCCGCGGTACCTGACCGATCTGCGCAGGCTGTGCGACGAGCACGGGGTGCTGCTCGTCTTCGACGAGATCGCGACCGGATTCGGCCGCACCGGAACGTTTTTCGCGGCCGATCAGGTCGGGACCGCCCCGGATGTGATGTGTGTCGGCAAGGCGCTGACCGGTGGTTACCTCACCCTGGCCGCGACGTTGTGCACCGCGTCGATCGCCGAGACGATCAGCGCGGGGCACGGCGGTTTGATGCACGGGCCGACCTTCATGGGTAACCCGCTGGCCTGCGCGGTCGCCGTGGCCTCGCTCGAACTGCTGACGGCGGGGGATTGGCGGGGCGACGTGGCGCGCATCGAGTCCGGGCTCGAAGCGGGGCTGGCGCCGTTGCGTGGGCTGCCCGGCGTGGCCGAGGTGCGGGTGCTCGGCGCGATCGGCGTGATCGAACTCGACCGTCCGGTGGACATGCGCACCGCGACCGATGCCGCCGTCGGCGCCGGGGTGTGGTTGCGGCCGTTCCGGAATCTCGTCTACACCATGCCGCCGTTCATCAGCACCACCGAGGATGTCGCGGCGATCGCCGCCGGGATGCGCGCCGCGGTCGCCGCGCAGTCTCCCATTGCGGTGTAGCTCAGGCGATCCAGGGCGGCACGACCAGGGTGTCGCTGCCCGGCATGCCCGTCTTGGAGCCGGCCTGTGCCGCGACGATCGCGGTGAAGCCCTCGTCGGTTCGCGCCTGGCGCAACATGTTTGCCGGGAGAATGACCGTATCGCCCTCGGCGGCAGTGAGTTTCGTGCCGTCGAGGTCGATGTTCGCGCGGCCGGCGACGATGGTCCAGATCTGTTCGGTATCGATGAAAGCACTGGGCCCTCCTTGTCGGCCGGCACCTCGACCCGCCACAGCGCGAGCGCACTGCCGCCTTGCGTGGGGGAGGCGAGGGTGGTCATGAGGGACTGCCCCGAGTTCGGTTGACCGATGGGGGTTTCGGTGTGGCGGGTTTCGGTGTGTTGGACGACGGTCATGCCCGGTCACTCCGCCGCCGCTGCTGCTGCTGCCGCTCGGATTTCGTGTCGCCATCGACGAGGTGCACGCCGAGTTGGTCGAGCAGGGGCACGCCGAGTTGTGGCCGATGCACGGGTTCGTGTTCCAGGCTGTCGGGCGGGTCGGTAGACCGTACGGGTGCACCGCCGCCGACCTCGGCCGCGCTCTCGGGATCTCGAAACAGGCCGCAGGCAAGCGCATCGAGGCGCTCGAGCGGCTGGGGTATCTGCGGTAAGGGCGCGATCCGGGCGACGCGCGGCGCAAGGTCTACACATAGACCGATCGGGCCCTCGACATGCTGAATCGGTCCGCCGAGATCTTCGACCGGATTCATGCGCGCTGGGCGCGTCAGCTCGGCGCGGATCGGCTGGCGCAACTCGAGCGGGATCTGCGCACGGTGACGCCGGGTGAAGTGCTCCGTTTCGATACGCCGAACTGGTTCGGCGGGTGAGTTCGGTGCCGGGCCTGTGCACCTTGAACGGTGTTCAAGTATGCTCCGGAGCTGTGACTACCGATCCATTGAGTTGGCTGGACGAGCGTGCGTCGGCGCGGGTGGCCGCCGGTCTGCGCCGGGAACTCCGCCCCCGGGCGGCGCGGTCGCCGTCGATCGACCTCGCGTCCAACGACTATCTCGGGCTGGTCCGGCATCCCGAGGTGATCGATGGCGCGATCGAGGCGGTGCGCCGGTGGGGCGCCGGGGCGACCGGGTCCCGGCTCGTCACCGGAACCACCGCCGAGCATGCGCGGTTGGAGACCGAGCTCGCCGAATTCGTCGGTGCCGAAGCGGGTCTCGTGTTCGCCTCCGGGTATGCCGCGAACCTCGGTGTGGTCACGGCGTTGGCCGGGCGTGGGGCGCTGGTGGTCTCCGATGCGGGCAGTCACGCGTCACTTGTGGACGCGTGCAGGCTTTCCCGGGCTCGCGTGGAGGTCGCCGCGCACGGTGATGTCGACGCGGTCGACCGGCTGCTCGCCGCGCGGACCGAGGAGCGGGCGGTGGTGCTCACCGATTCGGTGTTCAGCGCCGACGGTGATCTCGCGCCGCTCGTCGAGCTGCACCGGGTGGTCCGGGCGCGCGGTGCGGTGCTGATCGTGGACGAGGCGCATGGGCTCGGGGTGCGGGGAGATGGCGGACGCGGATTGGTACACGAGGTCGGCCTGGCCGGGGAGCCTGATCTGGTGATCACCGCGACGTTGTCCAAATCCCTTGCCGCACAGGGCGGTGTGGTGCTGTCCGGCGAGCGGGTGCGCGCGCATCTGATCGATTCCGCGCGGACCTTCATCTTCGATACCGGGCTCGCGCCCGCTGCGGTCGGTGCTGCGCGAGCGGCGTTGCGGGTGCTGCGTCGCGAACCGGAGTTGGCCGGTCGGGTGCTGGCACGTGCCGCCGATATCGCGCGGATTGCCGCTGTGCCCGTGCCGGATTCGGCGGTGGTGTCCGTGGTGCTGGGCAAGGCGCAGGTGGCCTACGACGCGGCGCAGGCATGCCGGGCGCATGGTCTCGATGTCGGTTGCTTCCGTCCGCCGTCGGTGCCGGAGGGCACGTCCCGGCTCCGACTGACGGCGCGCGCCAACCTGACTCCGGGCGAACTCGACACCATCGCAACGGTTCTCGGTCAGGTGCTGGCGGAGGCTCGTGGGTTGAATGCGGTGCGCGCGTGAGTTGCGGCGGTGGCTCGGCGCGCCGGCGGCATGGGTATCGAGCGGGACCGGGCTCGGCCGATACTGTGCCGGGAGCGTGTGGAATGCGCAGTGCGGCTACGTCCCACGGATGTGCTGCGCGTAGGGATATGGACCGTGGAGTGGCGCCTGGTGCAAGGGCGACCTGCCCGGTGCGCACGGTTGGGGTGCGGGTGATCATCGATGACGTGGCGATCGTGGGCGATCGCAGGATGCAAGAGGTGGCGGTATGAGCGTTCTGTTGGTGACCGGAACATCCACGGAGGTCGGTAAGACCGTGGTTACGGCGGCTGTCGCCGCGCTGGCCCTGGCCGAGGGCAGGTCGGTGGCGGTGTGCAAACCGGGCCAAACCGGTGTCTCCCTGACCGAACCCGGCGATCTCGCCGAGATCGAGCGCCTCAGCGGCGTCACCCGCACCGTCGAGCTCGCCCGCTTCCCCGAACCGCTGGCCCCCGACACCGCAGCCCGGCGCGCGGGACTGCCCGAGCTGACGTTGGCCGAAACCCTGTCCGGGATAGCCGAACTCGCCGACGCGGACCTCACCCTGGTGGAGGGCGCGGGCGGCCTGCTGGTCCGGCTCGGCGACTTCACCCTCCTCGACCTCGCCCAAAAACTCGACGCCCCTGTACTTCTGGTGACCGCCGCCGGCCTCGGCACCCTGAACCACACCGAACTGACCACCCGCGCACTGCAATCAGCGCGGGTACGGTGCGCGGGCCTGGTGATCGGCTCCTGGCCCGCCGACCCCGACCTGGCCGCCGAATGCAACCGCGTCGACCTCCCCCGCGTCACCGGAGTAGACCTCGTCGGCGCCGTCCCCGCAGGTGCCGGCGCTTGGAACCGTGACCGCTTCACCGCGACCGCGCCCAACTGGTTCACGCCGACCTGGTCACCGTTCAGCTGACTGCACGGCCGGACCGCGTCCGCAGACCATCACCTACACGCTCATCGAGGCAGACGGCGGCACCGATGTCGATGCGGTGCACGAGAATCTGCCCGCCGGGGTCGCGCCCGAAGACAACGACCTCGGCTGGCGCATCTCGCTCAGCAAGCTCGCCGCCCTCGCGGAAAGCGGGTCCTGATGTCGCTGTCGAGCGTGGACTCTGCCCGTCGTGCGAACTCACTGACACGAGTTCGGAGACGCGTACCCTCTGTGTCGGGGTGACGTTTCGCTCGACTCGCATCAGACAGCGCGAAGTTGTTGCGCTGCTGACGATTCGGCTCGCGGCAGGTCGGTCAGCGGATGGTGTCGTCGGCCTTGGGCTGGATTGCCGAGGCGGGTACCAGGTTCCAGCGTTCTAGTTGCTTGCGGATCTGCTCGGCGGCGTCGATGTTGAGCGGGCCGCTGGTCCACATGGCGTAGGGGAGGTTGAGGAAGCGGCCCTCGGTGACGGCGCGGAGTTGGTTGATGCCGGGCTTGGCGCGCAGCGCGTCGACCTTCTGGGCGAAGGTCTGTGGCGGGTAGTCGACGAACATGATGGCGTCGGGGTCGGCGGCGGCGAGGCGCTCCCAGGAGACCCTGGTCCAGGTGTCGGGGACGTCGCTGAGCGCGTTGCGTCCCCCCGCGGCGTCCAGGATCGCCTGCGGCGCACCGAAACTGCCGCTGGACATGAGCGAGTCGGTGGCGCTGTCGAACAGGAAGATGGTCGGCTTACGCTCGGCCTGCGGTGCGCCTGCCAGCGCCGCGAGCCGCCGATCCAGATCGGCGGTGACCTCGGTGGCGCGGTCGGACCGGCCGGTGATGGCGCCGAGGTTGGTCAGGTCGTCGCGCAGCGCCGTCCACGGTTCGACGATCCCGCGCGGACGTTCACCATTGTGCTGGCGGCAGCTCTCGGTGAGCGTGTACGCGGCAATCCCCGCCTTGCTCAACGAATCCGGCGTCAGGTTCTTCGCCTCGTCATACCCGTAGCTCCACCCCGCGACCATCACATCGGGCCCCTGCGCCAGCACGGTCTCGCGCGAAGGATATTCCGGCGCAACCGATTTCAACTGATCGACCACTGGACCGTAATGCCTGCGCAACGTATCCGCGTCCCGCTGCACACTGGACACCGCGACCACCTGATCCTGCGCCCCGAGCGCCAGCGCCATCGAGATCAAGTTCCCGTCATTGACGAACAACCGCTTGGCCGGCGCCGGAAACCGCACGTCCACATCACAATTCCGAACAGTGATATCCCCTCCGGCCGCCTTCTCCGCACTACACCCGGCCACCGCCGCAGCCAGCGCAACCGCCACCAACACTCGCACAGTGTGCTTCATTCATTCGCCTCTCGAGAAAACCGACAAGTTCAGTACTGATCCGCAACAGGACACCGGCGCACCAAGCGAGTCCTACTCACTGACATCCCTCTGCCCCCACCCATCGCAAATGAGACCGCCGAATCGCGACTGCGGCCACCGTGAGGTCCCGTTTGCGAGCTGGGTGCGTGCCGGTTGGGACGTGGGTGCGTCGAATCGTGGTTGTGGCCGCTGTGGGGTCCCATTCGCGGGTGCGTGCGCGCAGGGCGGGACGGGGCGCCGGATTGCGAGTGGGCCGCTGTGTGGTCCCGTATTCGAGCGGAGTGCGCGCCGGTCGGGACATGGGTGCGCCGAATCGCGAGTGTGGCCGCTGTGAGGTCCCGTTTGTGAGCTGGGTGTGCGCCGGTTGGGACGTGGGTGCGCCGAATCGCGAGTGCGGCCGCTGTGGGGTCCCATTCGCGGGTGCGTGCGCGCAGGGTGGGACGGGGCGCCGGATGGCGTGCGGGCCGCTGTGCGGACCTGTATGCGAGTGGAGTGCGTTCGACGAGACTTGGCCGGGGTGGATTGGGAGGAAAGTTTGGGGTGAGGTGGGGAGCCGGCCGTGGTGGGAGTCATGGCGTGAGTTCGCGGGGAGTGATCAGCAGGTGCGGGTCGCCGGTTTCCGGGTGGGGGACGCGCAGCGCGCGGACGCCGAAGACCTCGTCGACCACCGTGGGGGCCAGTGCGTCGGCGGGTGGGGCGAGCGGGTGCGCGGTGCCGTTGTGTAGCACCAGGATTCGATCGCAGTAGCGGTCGGCCAACGCCAGATCGTGCAGTGCCATCACGACGGTGCGGTTCAGCGTGCGGGTCAAGGCGAGGAGTTCGAGGCGATGGGTGATGTCCAGGTGGTTGGTGGGTTCGTCCAGGAGCAGGATGGGGGTGTTCTGGACGAGGGCGCGGGCGAGCAGGACGCGTTGGCGTTCGCCGCCGGAGAGGCGGTGGACCGGGCGGTCGGCGAAGCCGGTCAGGTCGACGGCGGCCAAGGCATCCTGGATGACCTGTTGTTCGCGCGGGGAACCCGCGCCCCACGGCGGCAGGTATGGCGTGCGGCCCAGTGCGACGACCTCGCCCGCACGCAGGTCGGCGGGCGGGCGTTCGTCCTGTGCCACCATGGCGACGGTGCGTGCTCGACGGCGCGACGATATCTGGTGCAGGACTTGCCCGTCCGCGATCACTTCGCCGCGCACGGGTCGCCGCACTCCGGCCAGCGTCTGTAGCAACGTGGTTTTTCCGGTGCCGTTCGGGCCGACGATCCCGATCGTCTCGCCGGCCTGGATCGCGAAGGTCATATCGGTGATTACGGTCCGCCGACCGGCAGCGCACGCGAGCCCGCGCGCCTCCAATGTCCCGGCAGCACTTCGCGCTTCGACTGCCGCACCATTGCCGCGAGTCTCGCCGTGTGCCGTGTCCGACGTGCGATCGAGTGGTGCTCGATGATCGTTGCGAAGGTTCATGCTTCACCGAACCGATAGCGCCGACGCCCCATCAGGATCAGGAAGGCCGGCGCGCCGATCAACCCGGTCAGCACGCCGACCGGGATCTCGGTGGGGCGAACCAAGATTCGGGTAGCGGCGTCGGCGACGACGAGGAACAGCGCTCCGCACAGCGCGCAGGCGGGCAGCAGGGTGCGGTGGCGCGGCCCGACGAGCAGGCGGGCGGCATGCGGGACGACCAGACCGACGAAGCCGATACCCCCGGAGACCGCGACGAGCACCCCGACCAGCACCGCGAGCAGCAGGAACAATCCGATACGCAGTTGCTTGACCGGAACACCCAGTGACGCAGCGGTATCCGCGCCGACGGTCAACGCGTCCAGCCAGCCGTTCGCGGCGAGCAGCGCGACCCCGGCGATCACGACCACGCTGAGCGGCAACGCGATTCGCGTCCAGTCCGCCCCGGCGAGACTGCCGAGCAACCAGAACAGCACCGACTGGGCCGCGCCCGGATCGGGACGCCGGAAAATGAGATAGCTGCTCAACGCCGCGAACGCGGATCCGAGCACCGTCCCGGTGAGCACCAACCGCAACGGCGTCAACCCACCCTGCGCCACCGCGATGAGGAACACCAGGCCCGCCGCGACGAACGCCCCGATCAACGCCCCGCCGGACAGCGCCCACACCCCGGCGCCGGCGAACAACCCGGACGTAATGACCGCGGCCGCCCCTACCCCCGCCCCCGAAGACACCCCGAGCAGATAGGGATCGGCCAGCGGGTTCCGCACCAGCGTCTGCATCGCCGCCCCGGCCAGCGCCAGCCCCGCCCCGACGATCGCCGCGAGCACCGTGCGCGGCACCCGCAACTGCCACACGATGGTGTCGAGCCCGAAATCGGTAGGCGCCTGCCCGGTGACGCGCTGCCGAAGCACCTCCAGCACCGAGGAAACCGGCAGCGTCTCCGCCCCGAATCCGGTGGCAAGCACCATCGCGCCGATCAATAGCACCCCGAGCAGGGGAAAGATGAGCGCCGAACGCACACGGCTCATCAGTAGTGCTCCACAGGCAAGTCGCGGCCTCTCCAGAGTTGTCCTGGCAGGGGAGGTCTGACTCTCGCCGGTGAGGGCGATCACAGTGGCGCGACCGTTCCGGGATTGCACCGGATTCTCGCACCCGCCAGGGATGACGGACGAACTCTACCGGTCGGTCGGGTTAACCCTGTCGCCAGGGTTGTGCGCGCAATGGCGACCATCCACACCCTTACGTACGGTGGGGAAGATGTCGCCGTTCGATGACCGGCACCCGTCCACTGTCACGGACTGGGACGACGCGCGACGCAAAGCCCGGCTACGGGACACCAGCCTGTGGCACGAGTGGAAGACGTTGCGCCGGACCAGGTCGGCAGTGCTGCGGGTGGTCGTATTGCTTGCTGCCATACTCGTCGTCTTCGCCCAGTACCTGACCTTCGATGTCGAACCCGAGCAAGCGCGCCTGGCGCGCACCGACCCCGCGATCCTGCCCGTCGCCGCCCCTGCCGATCCCAAGAATTGGGACACCGTGGTGGTGGACATGGTCGGCCTCGGCGGCTTGGACGCCAGCTCGACCGCCGCCGCGCTGCCCTCGCTGCGCGGGATGGGCGTGGTGTGGGCGATCCGCTACGACAACGAAGGTATCGACACCAAGGTGATCGCCGACCTGATCGTGCGCGCCGCGGAGCTGTCCGGCCTGAAGAACGTGGTGCTGGTCGGGCACAGCATGGGCGGGGTGATCGCGCTGGAGGTCGCCAAACACATCCACCTGGACAGCGACCGCCGCTTGGTCGGCGTGATCCTGGACTGCACGCCGGTGGACCTGAACGCGGTCCGGCCGGAAAGCCGCGGCGCGGGTGAGGACATGGTGCGCTGGATGCGCTGGCTGCCCGGTGCGCGCGAGAGCCGGCTGCTGCGGCTCGCGGTGGAAACCTATGCGCGCCGGGATCGTTTCCTCTCCCACGGCGGCGGTGGGATACCGCCCGGCATCCGCTTCGCCGAGTTCGGTGAAGTTCTCCAGGAGGTGTTGCGGGAGAAGATCTTCTCCCGCAACGCGGCGAGCAACGGCCTGATCGAGGCGCAGTTCACCGCGATCGTGGCCGGCGGCGCGACGGGCGATCTGCGCGCGCTGGCCGCCCCGGCGGACGGAAAGCCGCGCCCCGCTATCGTTTTCATCCGGCCGCGCGATCCGGACCGGGATCGGGTGGTCGATGTCGAGTACTCGCATCGGGTGCTGATCGAGGAGTCCGGCGGTGTGGATGGCACGCTGTCGGTGGTGCTCGCGCGAAACACCGGGCACGCCAACCCGATGCAGCGGCCGATCGAATACAACACCTTCATCGATCAGCAGATCCTGCCGTTCATCCAGCGCTATCAGGCGCAGGTGCGGGAGACGGCGGTCGCGGCCGCGCCGCGCTGATACCGCACCGGGCACCGTGCCGAGCAGTTCGAACCAGGCTGAGACAAACGGTGTTCGGGCCGGTTTTGTCTTGTTTGAATCCGTCTATGTACCGACCACGCACGTTTCTGTTCGGCCGCCCTGGCCGCACCACCGCCGCATTGCTCGCCGTGGCAGCCGTTGCGACCCTCGGACTCACCGGCTGCGCGAACAGCGACAAGCCGGCCGGTCCCGTCGCGGCGGATACGCCACTGCCCGTTGAAGTTCCAGCTGGAACCACATTGGTCCTCGCGGACCAGTCCGAGCGCCTGCAACAGGTGCTCCGAATCTCCGGCGAGCTGGACAAGCTCCCGTTCAAGGCCGAGTTCGCCAATTTC
Organism: Nocardia sp. NPDC006044; assembly: GCF_042871115.1. Classification (NCBI taxonomy): domain Bacteria; kingdom Bacillati; phylum Actinomycetota; class Actinomycetes; order Mycobacteriales; family Nocardiaceae; genus Nocardia; species Nocardia sp. NPDC006044. The sequence continues at coordinate 85,544 of NZ_JBIAID010000003.1, read as the reverse complement.
GTCGGCGGCCCGGCCATTCTCGAGGCCTTCCGCGCCGAAGCCGCCGACGTGGCGTGGGTGGGCGACGTCCCGCCGATCCACGCGCTGATCGCCGGGCAGGACGTGCCGATCGTCGCGGCCTACCAGACCAGTCCCGCCGCGCTGAAACTCGCTGTCGCGCCGGGCAAATCGGTGAGCACGCTCGCGGATCTGAAGGGCAAGAAGATCGCCTACGCCGAGGGCACCGCCCAGCAGGCTGCGGTGCTGCGCGCGCTGGACAAGGCCGGGCTGAAAACCGGTGACGTGCAATTGGTCCGGTTGCAGCTGGCCGAGTTCCTCGATGCCGTGCGCACCGCGCAGGTCGATGTCGCCCCGCTGATCGAGCCGAATGTCACCCGGTTGCTGCGGACGCCGGGGGCCTCGCTGATCCCGGATTCACAGACCGAGGGCATCTACGGCGGACTCGGCTACCTGTACGCGCGCCGCGCGGTGACGCAGGATCCGGCCAAGGCGGCCGCGACCCGGGCGCTGGCCGCCGCCTTCGTGCGCGCAAACCAGTGGGTCAACACCCATCAGGACGAGTGGGCGCGCAAGTACTACGTGGACAACCAGAAGGTCAGCCCCGAGGACGCCAAGCGCATCGTCGACTCGCTCGGCCTGTTCACCTTCCCGCACCTGGACCAGCAGCTCGTCGCCCGCCAGCAGGCCACCATCGACGCCATCGACAAGGCCGGTGAGCTGCCGAAGAAGGTGCAGGCGGCCAAGGGCTTCGACCTGCGCTACGACGCCGCGATCACCGAGGCGGTCACCCAGAGCGGCGCCGCGTTCGCACCGAAGGAGCGCTGATGGCTACGGTGGATGCCGGGGTATGGCACCGGTTCGGCAGCCGCACCGCCCCGGCGCTGGCCAAGCGCCGGCCGGCCCGGCAGCGGCTCGGGCCGGGACGCCCGATTCCGTTCGGCGCCGCCGTCGGGCCGACGCTGCTGGTCCTCGCTTGGGTGATCGGATCCGCCTCCGGCACTGTGGATCCGGAGACCTTGCCCGCGCCGTGGACGGTCGCCTCGACCGCCGGTGAACTGATCTCCGACGGCAGGCTGCAATCGAACCTGCTCACCTCGGTGCAGCGGGCCGGCGTCGGGCTGGCCATCGGCGTGCTCGTCGGTTTGGTGCTCGCGCTCGTCGCCGGGCTCAGCCGGATTGGGGAAGCGTTGGTGGACGGGCCGATTCAGATCAAACGCGCGATTCCGACGCTCGCGCTGATCCCCCTGTTCATCGTGTGGTTCGGGATCGGCGAGGAGATGAAGCTGCTCGTCATCACGACGAGCGTGGCCATCCCGATCTATCTGAACACCCACGCTTACCTGCGCAGTGTCGACTCCAGGTATGTGGAACTCGCGCAGACCGTCGGTCTTTCGCGCTGGGGCTTCATCCGCCGGATCGCGCTGCCCGGCTCGCTGCCGGGCTTCTTCACCGGACTCCGCCTCGCGGTCACCATCGCCTGGCTGGCCCTGGTGGTGGTGGAACAGGTCAACGCGACCAGCGGCATCGGCTACCTGATGACGCAGGCCCGCACCTACGGGCAGATCGACGTGATCGTGGTCGGGCTCGTGATCTACGGGCTGCTCGGACTTTTCGGTGATCTCGCCGTGCGCGCGGTGGAAAGGAAGGCGCTGTCATGGCGACAGACATTGGGCGACTGAACGTCGTCCGGACGCGCGATCTGCGTCGCGGGTTCGGCGAGCGAGTCGTGTTGCAGGACATAGATCTCGACATCGCGCGCGGGGAATTCGTTGCCCTGCTCGGCCGCAGCGGCTCGGGTAAGAGCACGTTGCTGCGGGCGCTGGCGGAACTGGACTACGACGTGCCCGGGTCGGGTGAACTGACCGTGCCCGCCGAACGTGCCGTGGTGTTCCAGGATTCGCGGCTGCTGCCGTGGATCCGGGTGCTCGACAACGTGATCCTGGGCCTGAAGGGGAGCGGTGCCGCCGAGCGTGGTCGTGCCGCGCTGGCCGAGGTAGGCCTGGCCGGGCGGGAAAAGGCTTGGCCCAGGCAGCTTTCCGGGGGCGAGCAGCAGCGGGTCGCCTTGGCGCGTTCGCTGGTGCGGGAGCCGGAGCTGTTGCTGGCCGACGAGCCGTTCGGCGCGCTCGACGCGCTCACCCGGATCAAGATGCACGCGCTGCTGCAGGACCTGTGCGCCAAGCACCGGCCCGCCGTCCTGCTGGTCACCCACGACGTCGACGAGGCGGTGCTGCTCGCCGACCGCGTCCTCGTGCTCGACGAGGGACGCATCGCCGTCGACCAGCTCATCGATCTGGAACGTCCACGCAGGCACAGTGATCCGGGCTTTATCCGGCATCGGTCCCTGTTGCTCGCCAGCCTCGGCGTCGGTTCCACCGACCAGGCGGGCCATGAAGAAGAGAAGCAAGCCTCATGAGTACTCCGCGTCAGCTCAGCCTCAACGCGTTCATCTACCCGTCCGGTCATCACGAGGCGGCCTGGCGGCATCCCGAAAGTCAGCCGGAGCGCATCTACGACGTCGACTATTACCAGCAGATCGGCCGCACCGCCGAGGCCGCGAAACTCGACGCGGTGTTCTTCGCCGACGGGCCCGCGCTGCGCACCAATGTCAAGCACAACGCGGGGTCCGGACTGGAGCCGATCACGCTGCTGACCGCCATCGCCACGGCGACAACGCGTCTCGGGCTCATCGCGACCGCCTCGACCACCTACTACGAGCCATACAACCTGGCTCGGTTGTTCTCCACGCTGGATCACATCTCGCGGGGACGGGCCGGCTGGAACATCGTCACCACCGGAACCGATTTGGCCGCTGCCAACTTCGGCCTGGACAAGCATCCGGACCACGCCGAACGCTACGCGCGGGCACGGGAATTCGTGGACGCCGTGGTCGCGCTGTGGGACAGCTGGGAGGACGACGCGATCCTGCTGGACCAGGAGAGCGGGGTATACGCCGACCCCGAGAAGATCCATCCGATCGACTTCGTCGGCGAACATCTCAGGGTGCGTGGGCCTTTCAACGCGCCCCGCACGCCCCAGGGATACCCGGTGCTCGTGCAGGCGGGTGCGTCGAACGAAGGTCGCTCGTTCGCGGGCAAGTACGCCGAGGCGATCTTCACCGCGCATCAGCGGCTCGAGGACGCGCAGAAGTTCTATGCCGACATCAAAGCGCAGGCGCGGGGCTTCGGACGCGACCCGGAGCACGTCAAGATCCTGCCCGGGATCAGTCCGTTCATCGGCGATACCGAGGCGGCGGCCAAGCGGCTGGAGCGCGAGTTCAACGAGCTCACCGTGCCGGAATACGGTCTGACCCAACTGGAGAACATCGTCGGCAAGAGTTTGCGGCAGCTGCCGCTCGACGAGGCGGTTCCGGTCGATCTGTTCGACGACGCGGGCGATGTCACCGACAACGCCCGCAGCCGGTTGCAGGTCGTCGCGGGCATCGTGCAGCGGGAGCGGCCGACGGTGCGCGGGTTGCTGCACAAGCTGGCCGGTGCGCGCGGACACCGCGTGTTCGCCGGAACACCCGAGCAGGTCGCCGACACGATCGAGGAGTGGTTCCGCAACGGCGCCGCCGACGGTTTCAACGTGATGCCGCCGTATTACCCTGGCGGACTGGAAGTTTTCGCCGAGACCGTCGTCCCGATCCTGCAAGAGCGCGGCCTGTTCCGCACCGAATACACCAGCACAACCCTGCGTGACCACTTCGGCCTCCCGCGCCCGGCGGGCCGCACCGCGCGCCACCCGGCCTTGGCCCAGTGAGCCGGGGAGGGAATCGAAACCGACTGTCCCGCAGAATCACCGCCTGTTCCGTACTGATTACGCCCCCGCCATGCTGGGCCATCACCTCGCTTTGCCGCGCCTGGCGAGCAGAAGCAGACGTCACCGGGTACTGGCGCGTTGAGGCGGTGGTAGACCGAAAATGGCTGTCCAGCCGACGCACAGACTGTTCCGCACCGCTACACCAGGATCATGCTGAGCGATCGTTTTTGGGTGTCTCGTTCGGCGATCGAGATTCGTTGCCATCCGGCCTTGGCCTGGCGAGCCACGGAGACCGTCTCACGCGGCTACCAGCTGTTCGCTACTGCTCACGTCGGTGCCATGCTCGGCGATTACTTCGCCTTGCCCGGCCTGGCGAGCGGATCCGCGCGACACCTGGCCTCGGCGTAGTGGGGCGGTGGGAGACCGAAAGTGGCTGTCCCGCCGGAACGCGGACTGTTCCGCTCCACGTACACCTGGATCATGCGGAGCGACCGCTGTTGTGTGTCTCATTCGGTGGTCTGGTTCGGTCGCCATCCGTCCTTGGCCGGACGGGGAGCTGCGGCGTCGGAAGTGGGCGTCCCGCAGTAGGTCTCTGCTCGATGGCGGCGAGCTCCGGGATGGTTCATCGTTCGGCTGCTGCGCGGTGAGCGCGGAAGTCGTTACCCGGCAGTCGGTTCGGCTGCGGTCGCTGACCTGGACCGTGTTCGTGCCGATGGCGTTGTACGGCACCGGAGCCGGCGCGGCGTCGCCGATGTATGCGTTGCGGGCGCTGGATCTCGGGGCCTCGATCGGGCTGGCCGGATTGCTGGTCGCGCTGAGCGGGCTCGGCATGGTGGTGGCGGATCTGCCCGCGGGGCGGATCGTGGCCCGGATCGGTGAGCGGGGTGCGATCGCGGTCGGCTCGGTGCTTGGCGTAATCGGGGTGCTGTGTGCGGTTGCCGCGCCGAATGTTTGGTTGCTGGCGGTAGGTCTGCTGCTCAACGGTGCGGCTGCCGCGGTGTGGGGGCTGGCTCGTCAGTCCTACATCGTGGCGGTCGTGCCCGCGGCGGAGCGCGGCCGGGCGATGTCCACCCTTGCGGGCGCGCATCGGCTCGGGTACTTCTGCGGGCCCTTCCTGGGTGCCGCGCTGGTGCACGGCATGGGGCCGAGTGGCGCGTTGTGGTTGCAGCTGGTCACCACGGTGCTCTCCGGCGCCGCGATGGTCGCCATCCCCGCGCCGGAAGGTACGGATGCTGGCAGGAGCGGACATACCTTGCGCTCGGTGGTCGTCGAAAACAGAGCGGTGCTCGGCACTTTGGGTTCTGCGGCGTTGCTGATGGGCGCCGTCCGCGCGGCCCGGGTCTCGGTGCTCCCGCTGTGGGCGGCGCACATCGGGCTGAGCGCGTCGACCACGAGCCTGGTGTTCGGCATCGCGGGCGCGGTGGATGTGCTGATGTCCTATCCGGCGGGCCTCTGGTTGGACCGGCGCGGCAGCCGAGCCACCGGTATCCCGGCAATGCTGTTGTTCGCCATCGGATTCGGCGCGCTGCCGTTCACGTCATCGGTACTCGGCATGGGTGTGGTCGCCGTGCTACTCGGCCTCGCCAACGGCGTGAGCAACGGCCTGATCATGACCGTCGGCGCCGACGTGGCCCCCGACGGCCGCCGCGCCGAATTCCTCGGCGCCTGGCGCTTGACCCACGACATCGGCATGTTCGCCGGCCCGATCCTCGCCGGGGCCGTCAGCGCCATTGCCCTCCTGAGCATTTCGTCGCTAGCCCTCGCCGCCGCCGCAGCCGCCGGCGCGCTCGCCATCTACCGCTGGTTCCCCCGCCGAAACCCCCACCCCGAAGAAACCTGAACAGCCGCACACCTTCTGATTTCCCGCACCGGAAATCGCATGCAATTCCAGGTGCGGGAAATCAGAAACCGTGTGGGAAATCAGAAAGTGTGCGGCTCGTCGGGAGGTGTGCGGTGCGTCAGAAACCGTGCGGTGCGTCAGAAATTGTGCGGTGCGTCAGGAGGCGTGCGCGGGTCACGTACGTGGGCTGCAGCACGAGGTGCGTGGCGGTGTTGTTCAGCGGACTCGGGTGCCCAGGAGCTGGCGGACGCCGGCGATGAAGAGTTGCAGGCCGAAGTCGAAACGGGCGGTGGGGTCGGGGGATTCGTCGAGGGGGGTTTCGTCGGCGGGGAGGGCGCCGGCGGAGTCCATCTGCATCCTGGACTGTTCGTCGACGGTCTGGCCGAGGACGTAGTACAGCAGCGTGAACGAGGTCAGGTCGGCTTCGGGCCGGGGCATGCCTGCGCGGATCGCGGCGCTGGACATGCGCTCCCGGCCCTTGCTGGTGGTGAGCCTGGACGCGTAGGTGGCGGAAACCAGTTCGGCGCCGTCGCGGTAGGCGAGCAGGCAGTCGCGCAGGCGGTGCGCCAATTCGCTGAGCTGGCCGGACCATTCGGTGGCGGCGATCGGATCGTCCATGGGCAGCAGGATCTTGTCCGCGACCGCGCCGAGCAGGGCCTGCTTGTTGGGGAAGTGCCAGTAGAGCGCGCCGGGTTGCACCTGGAGTGAGCCGGCCAGCCTGCGCATGGTGAGGTCGGCGAGGCCGTACTGGTCGAGGATCGCGATGGCGCCGTCGACCACGTCCGCTCTGTGCAGTTGCACCCGAATTCCTTCCCGTCCGAGGGTGGCGCTGGTGGCCGCCTTCGTGGTTACGCAGGCTACCGGTTCGGGCGCTGCCGCTCGCACGCCGCGGTGTTCGCCGCACGCCCGGATGAGCCGTTGTGCGGCTGTGCACCCGGCTCCCAGTGTTTTGACTCACTGTCGTGTCTACCCTAGCCTGAACACCGTTCAAGTTGCCCGGCCACCTCGGCCGACCGAAGGGATTCGTGCAGTGACCCAGGCTTCCGTCGACACCTCCATTCTGTCCGTCGCCCGCGAGCAAGTCCTCGACCGCGGCGAAGGGCTCACCCAGGACCAGACCCTCGAGGTCCTCCGCCTGGGCGACGAGCACCTCGAAGAACTGCTGGCCTTGGCGCACGACGTGCGGATGAAGTGGTGCGGCCCCGAGGTCGAGGTCGAGGGCATCATCAGCCTCAAGACCGGCGGCTGCCCGGAGGACTGCCACTTCTGCTCGCAGTCGGGCCTGTTCCAGTCGCCGGTGCGCGCGGCCTGGCTCGACATTCCCAGCCTGGTCGAGGCCGCCAAGCAGACCGCGAAGACCGGCGCCACCGAGTTCTGCATCGTCGCCGCGGTGCGCGGCCCGGACGAGCGGCTGATGGCGCAGGTCGCGGCCGGCGTCGAGGCGATCCGCAACGAGGTCGACATCCAGGTCGCCTGCTCGCTCGGCATGCTCACCCAGGACCAGGTCGATCAGCTCGCCGCCATGGGCGTGCACCGCTACAACCACAACCTGGAGACCTCTCGCTCGCACTTCCCGAACGTGGTCACCACGCACACCTGGGAAGAGCGCTGGGACACGCTGCGCATGGTCCGCGCGGCGGGCATGGAGGTGTGCTGCGGCGGCATCCTCGGCATGGGCGAAAGCCTGGAGCAGCGTGCGGAATTCGCGGCGAACCTGGCCGAACTCGAGCCCGACGAGGTACCGCTGAACTTCCTCAACCCGCGTCCGGGCACCCCGTTCGGCGACCTCGAGGTGCTGCCCGCGGCCGACGCGCTGCGTGCGGTCGCCGCGTTCCGGCTCGCGTTGCCGCGCACCATCCTTCGCTTCGCCGGCGGTCGCGAGATCACCCTCGGCGACCTCGGCGCCAAGCAGGGCATCCTCGGCGGCATCAACGCCGTCATCGTCGGCAACTACCTGACCACGCTCGGCCGGCCCGCCGAGGCTGATCTCGATCTGCTCGGCGAGTTGAAGATGCCGATCAAGGCGCTCAACGAAACGTTGTGACCGGACCCATGAGTAAGGTCATGGGCATGGACGAGCGCTATAACCCGTTCACCGGCAAACGGATCGTGCCCGGCCTCGAGGACGCCGTGCCCGCGGCCGCCGCGCTCGGCTTGGAACCGCCGCGGTTTTGCGAGCAGTGCGGCCGCCGGATGATCGTGCAGGTGAGCCCCGACGGCTGGTGGGCCAAATGCTCCCGGCACGGCGTGATCGACGCGGCCAGTCTGGAACTGCGCTAGTGGGCGCGTCGAAGAGCGCGCTGCGGGCGGCGGTGGTCGTGGCCGTCGCGGTGATCGTGGTGAGCGCGCTCGGCGGCGTCGGGTGGGGTCTGCTCGCGCCGACCGAGCAGCTGTTCGTGGTCGAGCCGGGGCGCGGCGCGGTGTTGACCGGCGAGAGCGTGCACCAGTTCGACGCGGTGGCGATGTTCGTGTGCTTCGGCGCGGTGGCCGGGGTGCTGAGCGCGGTCGCCACGTGGCGGTGGCGCAGTCAGCGCGGACCGCTGTTGCAGCTCGGCCTGCTGGCCGGTTCGCTGATCGGCGCCGTGGTGATGGCGCGGCTGGGGGAGCAGGTCGCCGAGTGGTACCACCCGCGGCCGCACGATCCGCCGGTCGGGCAGATCGTGGAGCTACCGACCGAGGTGGGCACCTGGCTCGCGTTGATCGTGCAGCCGCTGCTCGCGTCGCTGCTGGTGCTGTTCTTCGCGGCGCTGAACTCGTCCGAGGACCTCGGCACCGGCACCGCCGTCGCGGCCGGAACCTACGATCCGGCAGGCGCGTTCGACCCGTACCGCGCCGCGTCGTACCCGGCGGGCGCCGGTCCGCTCCCTTACGGTAACTACGAACCGGCCGGCGAGGCCGGTTCCGGTTCGTTGCCGGAGACTCGTCCCCACCGCTGACGCGTTGTCCGAACCGTTGCCCGCGGGACGGCACAGACGTACCGGATCAGCCTAGAATTATGGGACACGCTGTGCGTTCAGAGAGGAACGAGTCGTGGCGTTCGTCGGTAGCGGGCTGGTGGTCGAGGAACTCGACGCCAAGTTCTGGCGGGTGGTCGAACCGCTCGTCTATCAAGGTGATTCCCAGCAATTCGTGATCCCCGCGGGGTTCCGGACCGACTTCGCCTCGGTGCCGCGTGCCTTCGTGTGGCTGGTGCCGCGCTACGGGGCCTACACCCGCGCGGCCATCCTGCACGACTACCTGCGCAGCTCAGGGGCGGTGGGTACCGCGGACGCGGACGGCCTCTTCCGGCGCTGCCTGCGCGAACTGGGTGTCACCGTGCCGCGCCGCTGGATGATGTGGGCGGCGGTCCGCTTGGCCAGCGGGCTGCGCGGAGCGACGCCCGGCGCGCTGATCACCTGGGTCCTGATCGCGGTGCCTTCCGTTGTGTTCCTGGCGATTCCGGCCATCGTGGTCCAGGTATTCCTGGTGCTGTTCTGGTTGGTGGAGTTGCTCTCCTGGGGCATCGCGCGCCTCTTCACCCGCACCATGACCCCGCCCCCACAGCCCCAAATGAAAACCGCCTGATCTGGTCTCGAGGTAGCGTTCCGTCAACGGCCTTGCTCGACAAGGAGATTCGGCCCGTGCCGCTGCCGACGGGCACGGCGGCGGGCTGTTGACGACGTGAGCGCCGGAACCGCTGAAATCCGCCCACGGGGATCGGCTCGGACCCTTGCGAAACTTTCGTTGGGCGCCGCGTGCCGAGGGGAACGGTGCAGGGTGCGGATAAATGGGTGGAGGGGGTGCTGGGGATGGGGGTAGTTTCGGCGGGTTGGTTCGGGCGATTGGCGGACGGGAGGTCTGGCGATGGGGGAGAGCAAGGCGGCGGATCTGCCGGTCGAGCAGGTGCGGGAGCGGGCTGATCTGGTGGCTTGGCGGCGGCGGGATGCGTTGCGGCGCAGTAGCGCCGCGCAGCCGGTGGCGAACAAGAAGCGGTATCGGCGGGGGAGTAAGCATCGGAACGCGAACGTCGATTCGTGAGTTCTGCGTGGCTCAGGTGGGCGGGCGCAGGGCGGCGAATTCGTCGGTGACGCGGATGCCGGAGTCGGTGTAGCGGTAGACAGCGGCCGGCCGGCCGCCGGCGCGACCGGGGGCGCGGGTCTTGCCGGTGGGGGTGATTACCTTGCGGCGGGAGAGGACTCGTTGCAGGTTCGTCGTGTCCACATCGTAACCGAGTGCGGCGCAGTAGATTTCGCGCAGCGTGGACATGGTGAAGTCGGCGGGGGCGAGCGCGAACGCGATGTTGGTGTACGAGAGTTTGGCGGCCAGGCGGGCGCGGGCGTGGTCGACGACGGTGCCGTGATCGAAGGACATGAGCGGCAGTGCGGAGAGCGGATGCCAGGCGGTGTCGTCGGGTAGCTGCGGGTCTGCGGTGAGCGGGACCAGGCCGAGATAAGCCGAGGCGATGCGGCGCGGGGCGGGAACGCGGTCGGGCGCGCTGAAGACCGACAGCTGCTCGAGATGGGCCAGCTCACGCACGTCGACCTTCTCCGCGAGCTGGCGGCGGGCCGAGGTGTCGAGGTCCTCGTCGTCGCGCAAACGGCCGCCGGGAAGCGACCAGGTGCCCTTCTGCGGGTCCAGCGCACGCTCCCACAGCAGCACCGCCAGTTCGGTCCGCTGCCCGGGTGGGCACCGACCGATTACCTCGTTTCCAGCATCGGCAGGGCTCGGACCTGCGGCGATGTTCGCGGGGAACCGGCGAACCTGGAACACCGCGGTGAGCGATTCGTGGATGGTGCTACTATGGGCCACGTTTTCGATTATAAGTCGAAAACCTGGTTTGGTGCGAATCGGCGGAGTAGCCACTCGCACGACGAAGGGAGCCATCATGGCGACGATGGGTGCGAAACTGGCGCCTCCGCTGATGGGGCAGGTGTTCGACGGGCCGTCGGGGTTCAGTGGTGTCGAAGCAACCCCCGAGTGGGCGCAGGAGATCAAGCGACTGGCCCGCGAACGAAACGCGACAATTCTCGCGCACAACTATCAGTTGCCGGAGATCCAGGACGTGGCCGATCACGTCGGCGACTCCCTGGCACTGTCCCGGATCGCGGCCGAGGCGCCGGAGGACACCATCGTGTTCTGCGGCGTGCACTTCATGGCCGAGACCGCGAAGATCCTCAGCCCCGCCAAGACCGTCCTGATCCCGGATCAGCGGGCGGGCTGCTCGCTCGCGGATTCCATCACCGCGGACGAATTGCGTTCCTGGAAGGCCGAATTCCCGAACGCGGTGGTGGTGTCGTATGTGAACACCACCGCGGACGTGAAGGCGCTCACCGACATCTGCTGCACCTCGTCCAACGCGGTCGACGTGGTCGCCTCGATCGACCCGGACCGCGAGGTGCTCTTTCTGCCGGACCAGTTCCTCGGCGCGCACGTCAAGCGGGTCACCGGCCGGGAGAACATGCACATCTGGGCCGGCGAATGCCACGTGCACGCGGGCATCAACGGTGACGAGCTGACCGAACAGGCCCGCACCCACCCGGACGCTGATCTGTTCGTGCACCCCGAATGCGGTTGCGCCACCTCGGCGTTGTACCTGGCGGGCGAGGGCGCGTTCCCGGCCGAGCGGGTGCACATCCTGTCCACCGGCGGCATGATCGACGCGGCCAAGCAGGTGCGCGAGCAGCGCGGTCAGGCGACCCAGGTGCTGGTCGCCACCGAGATCGGCATGCTGCACCAGTTGCGAAAGGCGGCCCCCGGCATCGATTTCCAGGCCGTGAACGACCGGGCCTCGTGCAAGTACATGAAGATGATCACCCCTGCCGCACTGCTGCGCTGCCTGGTCGAGGGCCGCGACGAGGTGCACGTCGACCTGGAAACCGCTGCGCGCGGCCGTAATTCGGTGCAGCGAATGATCGAGATCGGTACCCCGGGCGGTGGTGAATGACGCCGACCCCTGCCCTCGCGGCGGTGGTCGGACAGCTCGTCGGTGTGACGGACGCGGCGGTCGGCCCGGTGCGAGTCGGGGGTGCGCCGGAAGACCGATCGCGCCATGGAATGGATAGCGAGGCGCGGGCCATGACGCCAGTGTCGATCGACCGGGAGGCCGCGGCCGAACCGGTAACCGGCGACGGTGCCGGATCAGCCAGTCGGATCGGCGTGGCCAGGCGGTCATGCTGCGCACAGAGCGGCATCGAGGCATGACATCGGTGTCGATCGGCTGGGAAACCGAGGCCGATCTGGTGGTTGTCGGTGGTGGCGTGGCCGGGCTGACGGCGGCGCGCACCGCGTCGCTGCGCGGGTTGCGAGTGTTGACGCTCAGCAAGGGAGGCGCCACCGACACGTCCACCCAGTACGCCCAGGGCGGGATCGCTGTTGTCGCGCCGGAAGGTGATTCGGTCGAATCGCACGTGCACGACACGGTCGAGGCCGGCGCCGGATTGTGCGATGTGGACGCTGTGCGATCCATCGTCGAGGGCGGACAGGCCGCGGTCGCGGCGCTGACCGACCTCGGCGCGGTCTTCGATCTCGCTCGGGACGGGCAGATTTCGCGGACCCGCGAGGGCGGGCACAGCACCCGGCGAATCATCCACGCGGGTGGCGATGCCACCGGTGCGGAGGTGCAGCGGGCGTTGAACGCGGCCGGGTTACCGGTGCTGTTCGGCGCGGCGGTCTGCGAGATCCTCACCGGTCCCGGTGGTGTGCAGGGTGTTCTCGCGGTGTCGGACAAGGGATTCGGTGTCGTGCACGCGCCTACCGTGCTGTTGGCGACCGGTGGTCTCGGACAGCTCTACGCGCTCAGCACCAACCCGCCCGGTGCGACCGCCGACGGCGTCGCACTCGCGTTGTGGGCTGGTGCGGCGGTGGCCGATCTGGAGTTCGTGCAGTTCCATCCGACCGTGCTGTACACGCCGGGCGGGGTCGGGCGGCGTCCGCTGATCAGTGAGGCGGTGCGGGGCGAGGGCGGCATTCTCGTGGATTCCGAAGGGAATTCGGTGACCGACGGGGTTCATCCACAGGGCGATCTGGCGCCGCGGGATGTGGTATCACGGGCGATCGCGGCTCGGATGCGGGCGCTCGGCACCGACCATGTCTACCTGGACGCACGGACGATCGACGGGTTCCCGCAACGGTTTCCGACGATCACCGCTTCCTGCCGCGCCGCAGGCATCGATCCGCGGACCGACCTGATTCCGGTTGCCCCGGCGGCGCACTATCAATGCGGCGGCGTGGTGACCGACCCGCACGGTCGCACGGCGGTGCCTGGTCTCTATGCCGCGGGCGAGGTCGCGCGCACCGGCCTGCACGGCGCTAATCGGCTGGCGTCCAACAGCTTGCTCGAAGGTCTGGTCGTCGGCGAACGGGTCGGCGCGGCGGCTGCCGAACGTCTCGGCGAGCGAGTCCGGGTGACCGAAATTCCTGCCCGGGTAACCGAACGTGCGGATCGCGATGTGTTGCAACAATTGATGACCGACCACGCCTCGGTCGTGCGGGACCGCGCTGGGCTGGACGAGGCGATCAAGCGCATGAACGACGCTGTGACGCAACGCGAGACCGACGTCAGGTCGGAATCGGCCGAGCCGGGCCGCGATTCGTTGGCCGACGGTGCCGGGCGCCGCGCCGCCCGGGGACTGTCCGCGGCTGGAGAATTGTCGCCTGCGGACGGCTCGCCTGCGGCACCTCATTCGGCCGGTCCGCAGATCACCGGGCGCGTAGCGGCAATCGAGGACGCCGCACTCACCCTCGTGGCGCGGACGTTGCTGCTCGCCGCTTCCGCCCGCACCGAAAGTCGCGGCTGTCACACCCGTTCCGATCATCCAGAGCCCGATGACCGCCTCCGCCACAGCATGTCGCTGGTGCTGGACGGGGATGGTCGCCCGCGGCTCGACCGATAACCCGGCCGGTGTCAGCGAGTGGTCCATGGTGGCGGCGAACAGCGAGAAGCGCCCGCCCTGGTGTGCCACTCGACCCGGTCGCACGTACTAGTAGATAGAGGAGTGGTTGATGGCTCTGGACAGTGAATTGGACAGGGATGAGGTGGTTGCCCTCATCCGCACCGCGCTCGACGAGGACCTGCGCTACGGCCCGGACATCACGACCGCCGCCACGGTGCCCGCCGACGCGGTGGCGAAGGCGTCGGTGGTGCCGCGACAGCCGGGGACGGTGGCCGGGCTCGATGTCGGACTGCTGGTGCTGGACGAGGTGATCGGCGCGGGGAACTACGAGGTCACCGAGCGCGTCGCGGACGGAACCCGGGTCGTTCCTGGACAATCCGTGCTCACCGTGGCCGCCCCCACCCGCGGCCTGCTCACCGCCGAACGCACCATGCTCAACCTGGTTTGCCACCTCTCCGGCATCGCCACCGCCACCGCCGCCTGGGTCGACGCGGTCGCGGGCACGGACTGCAAGATCCGGGACAGCCGCAAGACGCTGCCCGGTCTGCGCGCGTTGCAGAAGTACGCGGTCCGGGTCGGCGGTGGGGTCAACCACCGGATGGGTCTCGGCGACGCCGCGCTGATCAAGGACAACCATGTGGCCGCCGCGGGTTCGGTGGTCGAGGCGCTGCGGGCCGTCCGCGCGCTGGCCCGGGACATCGCCTGCGAGGTCGAGGTGGACAGTCTCGAACAACTCGACGCCGTGCTCGCGGAAAACGTAGAACTCGTCCTGCTCGACAACTTCCCGCTGTGGCAGACCCAATCGGCGGTGCAACGCCGCAACGCGGTGGCGCCGCAGACGAAACTGGAATCCTCCGGCGGACTCAGCCTCGAGGTGGCCGCCGAATACGCGGGCACCGGCGTCGACTATTTCGCCGTCGGCGCGTTGACCCACTCGGTGCGCGTGCTGGACCTGGGCTTGGACATGTAGCGGAACGATCTCCGCTGCCGATCAACGAGTGTGTTGTCTCGTCTTGATCGCATTACCGTTGTTACGCAATACATTCGCGCAAACCCGTGCCACGATGCCGTAATGAACAGCGGGTGTCGCCTGCTTGCCTCGGTGCTGTCGATCGTGACAATTCTTGCGGTGTCGTGGGCCGGTGCGCCGCCGGCTCGGGCCGAGCCGGACTGCGGCGGAAGTGTGGCGGTCCGGCCGATCGCTGTCGGCGTCGACGGGGAGCAGTCGAACGGCTGGGCTTATGAGCCGTACCAGTGCGTTCCCGGTGACTTGCCGCCGGCGCGACTGATCCTCGCGGTGCACGGGTTCAACGAGAAGTCGTCCGACTATCCGGACGTGATGTCCGCGATCGCGCGGCGCAGCGGAGCGGCCCTGTTGACCCTCGATCAGCGTGGCGGGGACAGTGAATGGAAGACCGGGGAGTGGAATCCCTGGGCCGGCTGGCACGACGTGGTCGCTACCGCGCAGTGGTACAAGGGTGAGCACCCGTCGGTCGGTAAGACCGTGCTGTGGGGGTGGAGCCAAGGCGGCATGACCAGCGGGCTGGCGTTGGCGTACGGGCCGACCGGGTTGTTCGACTACTGGGTCGACACCGCGGGTCCGTCGAACACCGTCGACTACTGGAATGCCGGCAACACGCTGGGACTGCCGCAGGTCTCGCAGATCGAGCGCGACGCCGGTAATTGCACGCCGGCGGTCTGCCCGCAGGCATACGCGGACCGATCCACCGTGGCGCTCGCGGCGAAGCTGAGCGCGCAGCGGGTGTTCTTGGTGCACGGCACCGCGGATCCGATTGTCCCATACCAGCATTCGCTCGATTTGAAGAACGCGCTCGCGGCGGCGGGCGAGCCGTACTCGATGTACACGGTGGTGACGGGACGCGGCCCGGACGGGGCTGTGCTGCCCGGCACGCACTGGATCGGACCGGTCTGGTTCCAGGGAGCCTGCGTGGTCGAGCGGCTGCTCACCGATCTCGAGCCGGTGGACGGGCCTGCCCGCGAGTACGTCACCGATGTGCTCGCCGGAGTGGACACCGCGCCCGCCCCGCCGCCAGGTGCGACCTGCGCCGCTTGAGTCTGCGCGCACCCGATTTCCGTGTGCGCCGGCTCCGTGTGATCCGCCGCCCCGCGTCTGTTCCACGCGGTGGAGCGGTCGTCGCCCGATGGATGGGCTGCCTGGCACCGAATTGGCCGAATCGACAGGGAACCGGTGCTGGTCGGCTCTCGCTTGGGTTCAAGGGGTGGATGCAACAGCGTCTTCTGAGTGAGGAGTTGTTGCTATGTCGGTCGTTGCCCGATGGATGCGCTGCCCGGCGCCGAAATGGTCGAAAGGGAACTGGTGCTGGTCGGCTCTCGGTCGTTGCCTGCACTGGTTCCTTGTGATCATTTGTCCAGGTGCCGTTAAGCGGAACGTGCTCGATTCAGGCCGAATTCTCGGGGGGAGTGATGTGGCCTACTTCGGGTGGGCGCTGCGGACTTGGATTGTTAGCCGAGTGTTTGCCGTTGCTGGGTACTATGCGGCGATGATTGGTGGCCGGCGTGCGGTTGCGTGGTTGTTGGTGAGCGTGACCGTGGTGGTTGCGTCGGGGCTGGTTGCGCCGTCGGTGTCGGCTGAACCGGGATGTGCCGGGGACGTGGCGGTGCGGACGGTCGCGACGACTGTCGATGGTGAGCAGGCGACCGGGCGGGTTTATGAGCCGTATCGGTGTAGTCCTGGTGATTTGGCGCCGCGCAGTCTGATCGTCGCGGTACACGGTTATAGCGAGACGGCCGCTTCCTACCCCGACGTCATGGCCGGGATGGCCAGGCGCACCGGGGGCGCGCTGCTGACGCTGGATCAGCGGGCCGAGGGCAGTGTGTGGAAACCTGGCGAGTTCAATCCGTGGGCAGGGTGGCAGGACACGGTGGCGCTCACCCAGCAGTACAAGGGCGGGCATCCCTCGGTCGGCAAGACCGTTTTGTGGGGTTGGAGCCAAGGCGGTCTGACGGCGGGGCTGGCGTTGGCGTACGGGCCCGCAGGGTTGTTCGACTACTGGGTCGATGCCTTCGCCCCGACGAATATCGTCGACTACTGGAACCTCACCAGCGTGTTCTTCCCGGCGCAGCGGGCGCAGATCGAGCACGACGCGGGCGGCTGCACACCGCGGCAATGTCCGCAGGCCTATGCGGACCGTTCGCTGGTCGCCATCGCGCCGAAGTTGAACGCCGAACGCACCTTCCTGATCCATGGACTCTTCGATTTCGATGTGCCGTACCAACATTCGGTCGATCTGAAGAACGCGTTGGCAGCGGCGGGCAAGCCGTACTCGATGTACACGGTGATCACCGAGCGGGGCCCGGACGGTAGTATCCAACCCGGCCTGCATGACGT
The DNA here is from genome assembly GCF_042871115.1 of Nocardia sp. NPDC006044. Classification (NCBI taxonomy): domain Bacteria; kingdom Bacillati; phylum Actinomycetota; class Actinomycetes; order Mycobacteriales; family Nocardiaceae; genus Nocardia; species Nocardia sp. NPDC006044. Next base: position 68,704 of record NZ_JBIAID010000003.1, on the reverse strand, counting down.
CGGGCCCACCTGGCAGCAGGGCATCTGCATCGTCGAGCGGGTGGCCGAGGGGCTGGAACCGGTGGACGGTGCGGCTCGGGACTATGTCATCGACGTGCTGGCCGGCGTCGACACCGCGCCGCCGCCACCGCCGGGCGCGAGCTGCACGGGGTGATCAGGTGGTGTTCGCGTTGCGATGAGGTGCGGAACACCGCCGGGCGCGAGTTGCCCGGCGTGATCAGGCGGTAAGTTCCCGTTGCAGCGGAGTGCGGAAGCGGGGGATGGCGCGCACGTCGCCGAACCACTCGGCGGTCCGCGCGGCCTCGGCCTCGATCAGCGCGAGGGCATCGGCGCCCACGTCTTCCAGTAGGCGATAGACGATTTCGCCGTCACTGCGCTGCGCCCAGCCGCCGACGATGCGGCCGTTCCACCAAATCGTCGGTCCGATATTGCCGTTGGTGTCGAACAGGGCCGGTGCGTGCGGGCCCAGGTACCAGTCGCGGGACTGCCAGCCCATCGGGGTCGGATCCAGGCAGGGCAGCAGCGCGGCCCAAGGCTCCGGTGCGGCAACGGGTTCCACGTCATCGGCGAGCAGCAGGCCGGTGACCCCGTCCAAATCGACCTCGACCACGTCGAGATCGGTGAGCGCCTTGCGAACCTCGCCGAGACCCCAACCCGTCCACCACTTGAGGTCGGTGATCGGGGCCGGGCCGAAGGCGTGCAACCATTGCCGGAGCAGTTCGGTGCGCGCCTGTTCGGCCGGCATCAACGGAACCCCTTGGGGCAGCCAGGATTCGATGGGCTCCCAGGTGTATTGGCTACTGGCCCAGCTGCCGTTCGGGCGACCGCGCACGATCCGGCCTTCGCAGCCGAGGGTCACCAGCACCCAGGTGGTGATGTTGGTCGGGCGCGAATACGACTTCCCCGGAGCGGGATCCACCTGCGTGCGCAGCCGGGGCACGTCCTTGCTCAGCTGTGCTCCGGTGGCGGCGCCCCTGGCCAGCAGCGCGTCGTGCGTTTCGGTCTCGACGTCGTCCAGCCAGCTCGCCACGTCGCCCTCGACCGCCCCCGATTGCTCGATGAACTTGCGGTAGGCGCGACGCTGCTTGTGCGCCAGCGCATCCGCGCACGACGCCTGCAAAACCGGGACCAGGTCGAGCGGTGCGATGAACATGGTGCGCCGCATCGCGAGCATGCGCAGCAGCGTCCGGTCGGCATAGAGCGACTGCTCGACGTCTGCCGGGGTGAGGGTGTTGCTGCGGGATCCGACGGACAGGAACACCGTCGCCGGATCGGTCGCGTGCAGCACCACCATCGACCGGACGATCTCGGCCACCTGATCGGACCGGTTCGCCGCCGCGAGTCGATGCCGCACCGCCAGGCGGGCCCGTCGTTCGGCCACATCAATCGAACGCATCAGCGAATCCTAGCGTTCGGCGGCGCGGATCAGAGACCGAAGTCCTGCGGGTTCAGGCGCAGGGTCTGGCAGGCCTCGCGGACGGCGGCGATCTCGGTCTGGTCGAAGTTTCCGTCCGCGTTGCCGATCATGATGCCGATCCGGATCACCGCGTCGGCCTCGGTCGGCTTGCCCGCGGCCTTGCCGATCTGCTGGAGCACATGGGCGCGGCCGAAGGCGGGGTCGCTGGTCAGGCGGTTGCAGTTGTCCTCGAACAGGGCGCGCAGGTCGTCGATCGGGAAGTTCTGCAACACCTGATCGGCGGCGATGAGGTTGGCCACCTTCATCCGTTCGGCCGGGTCGATGCTGCCGTCGGCGGCCGCGACCAGGGCGCAGATGCCCATGCTCGCGTCGCGGAAGGAACCGCCGCGCAGGTCGTTCTTCTTGGCCAGCAGTTGTGCCTGCCATTTCGGCGCGTTGTCCATCAGCTTGCTGATCAAGGTCGCGTTGGACAGCAGGCGGTTCAAGAAGGCCATGACCGACTCCCCGGTGCAGGGTCCGGGCAGGCGGACCCGTGCCGCACCCGAACTCGGAATGAATATCGGGACCGTAGCAGACCTGCGCCGATCAGTCTCGGCCGCAAGGGAACCGGCGTCAGTGCACCGGTTCCCAGGCTCGGACGAGATCGAGCAGGCCGGGGAAGCGGGCCTCCAGGTCGTCGATGCGGACCTTGCTGCGGCGCTCCAGGCCGTAGCGCTGCTGCCGGGTGACGCCGGCCTCGCGCAGCACCCGGAAGTGGTGGGTGAGCGTCGATTTCGGACGGTTGATGTCGAACCAGCCGCAGGAGCGGTCGGTGTCGGGGGATTCGGTGAGCAGCTTCTGGATCATGGTGAGCCGCAATGGATCGCTGAGCGCGGCGAGTACGTGGTCGAGGCGTAGGTCGGCACGGTCCGGCTCGGGCAGCCGGGTGTCGGGGACTTCGGTAGCCGATGGCATCGCGGGACTCCTGAGGGTGTGGGTGCCCTGTACGGGTTTTATCGTACTTGATGCTAAGTTCGATTCTATTCGTATCAGTACGAGAAAAGTCGAACTAGTGGAGGTTGGGATGGCGACGCTCGCTGCGCACCGGGTGCACCGGGACGGGCTCGTGTGGCTGGCGGCATGGCCGGTCATGGCGGTGTTCGTGCTGTCGAACGCGGCGACGCCGCTGTATGTGGTGTGGCAGCGCGAGCTCGGGTTCTCCGCGGGCACGCTGACGGCGATCTTCGCCAGCTACATCGTCGGGCTGCTGGGCGCGCTGCTGGTCGCGGGTGTGGTGTCGGATCGGGTGGGGCGCAAGCCGGTGCTGCTGCCCGCGATCGCGCTGGCGGTGGTGGCGTGCGTGCTGTTCGCCACCGCGAGTTCGGTTGCGGTGCTTGCGGTTGCGCGGTTGCTGACGGGTATCGCGGTGGGTGCGGCGGTGTCCGCGGGGATGGCGGCGGTGACCGATGTGGGTGGGCCGGAGCGCAAACGGCTTGCGGCGCTGGCTGCTTCGTCGGCGATGGTGCTGGGTGCGGGGCTCGGGCCGTTGTTGTCCGGTGTGCTGTCGGAGACCGTGCCCGGTCCGACGGTGACCACCTTCGTGGTCGAAATCGTGCTGCTCGTTTCGGCTTTCGTGGTGGTTACCCGACTGGATCTGCCGAAGGGGGCCGGCGAGCGCGGCCCGTGGATTCGGATTCCCGCGGTGGCGCCGGGCGGGCGGACGGCGGTGCTGCTCGGCATCGCGGTGTTCGCTCCGGGGATCACCTCCACCTCGTTCGTGCTGTCGCTGGGCCCGTCGCTGCTCGCGCACCTGCTCGGCGCCACCAACCGGGTGATCGCGGGCGGTCTGGCGTTCGCGATGTTCCTGGGCGCCACCGGCATTCAGTTCGCCGCACGCCGCCTACGGGTGCGCACGATCCTGCTCGGAGGCGCGATCGCAACGACGGCGAGCATGCTGACCCTGATACTGTCCCTGCGGCTTTCCTCCCTCGTCCTCTTCGCCACCGCCGCTGTACTCGCCGGAATCGGCCAGGGCCTAGGCCAATTCGGCGGCCTCACCGCAATCAGCGCCACCGTCCCCGCCGCCCGCCTCGCCGAAGCCAACGCCGCCCAGAACGTCGGCGGCTACCTCCCCGCCGCCGTCCTACCATTGAGCGCTGGATTCCTCAGCGACGCAATCGGTCTGACCGCCGGCGCAACCACCTTCGCCATCGTGGTGATCGCCACCGCCACCGCCGGCGCCGTCCTAGTCCTCCGCCGCTCGTCAGCCACATGATCACCGCCATTGCCGCTGTCGCCTTGGCCGGCGCCGAAATACGGCTGGCCCAGGCAAATGTCCGGCAGTCGAACCACAATCGACCGTCGCTGATCACCCGTCCGATTGTCCGAAGCGTTTGTGACGCAACCACAGCCAGATGGCCACGCTGGAACTCGACGCCGCGTGCTCGACGTGCGCCTAAAGCCGGGTACGGCAGGCGACGTGCTCAGCACTACTTCAGTGAAAACCGGGGTAGGTCTTCAGTTTTCCTCGTCAGGTCGCGTTGGGACATGCCGGGGGTCTGCCTGGTGAGTCAGGTGCGCCTGCTCCCCGAGATGATCGATAGTGCTGAGCGCGTCGGGTGGGGTCCCCGACTTACTTACGCAGTTGGTATGGGCAATGCGGGAGTTCCGGCGTGGTCATCGGGTTGTGGTCCGGTTCAAAGAGGCTGGGGAAACGACGGGGTCGAGTGGTTGGTTCGTTGCCCGCGGTGGGTCATGGTCTGCTGCTGGTCGAGTCGAGTCAGGCCACTTCGCGCCGAGGTGGCGATGGGTCGTGTTCGCCATCGAGTCGAGTCAAAAGGTCGCTGTTCAAGATCATCTAACGACCTTTTGACTCGACTCGATCCGCGTGGCGGGTGCCGGCCCTGCGGGATGCAGGTATTCGTACGTAGCTGCATAGCTGTTGATTTCTCGCACATGGAATGGCGTGCGATTCCGTGTGCGCGAAATCAGGAGGTGTGCGGCTGCGGGTTGTCGGTGGGGGCGTGCCATTATTCGAGGATGAGGCGCGGGTATGTACTGGTGGCAGTGGGTGCGCTGTTGGTTGCGCTGGTGGGTGTTGGTGCACCTTCGGGGTCGGCTGGGCCGGGATGTGGGGTGGGGGTGCGGGCGGTGACGTTGACCGTCGATGGGGAGGACGCTACTGGGCGGGTGTATGAGCCGAGTTTGTGCGGGGAGAGTGTGGTCGAGCCGACGGATCTGGTTGTCGCGGTGCACGGGTATGACGGGTCGTCGAGTGACTTCGAGGGGTATCTGACGTCGATTTCGCGGCGGACGGGGGCGCCGGTGCTGTCGATGGATCTGCGGTCGGCGAGCAGTGTGTGGCGGACGGGGGAGTGGAATTTGTGGGCGGGGTGGCGGGACATCGTCGCGGCGACTCAGTGGTACAAGGGCGAGCATCGTTCGGTTGCGCGGACGGTGTTGTGGGGGTGGAGTCAGGGCGGGATCATGAGCGGGCTGGCGGCGGCGCACGGACCCGCCGGGTTGTTCGACTACTGGGTCGACAATTACGGTCCGGCAGACGATTTCACGATGTGGTTGGGGTCGGCGACGATCGATCCCGCGCTGCCGGCGCAGGTCGAACGGGACGCGGGCGGGTGTACACCCGTCGTCTGCCCGCAGAACTATGCCGAGCGCTCGCCCGCGCTGCTGGCCGGTCGGATGAGTGTGCGGCGCGCCTTCCTGATCCACGGCACCGGTGACACCGTGGTCCCGTATCCGGCCACGCTGGAGATGCGCGCCGGGTTGCTCGCTGCAGGCAAACCCACCTCGATGTACACCATCGTCACCGGCCGCGATCTCTACGGCACCGTGGTCCCCGGCGATCACAGCATCGGACCCGCCTACTTCGAGGGCGGCTGTGTGGTCGAGCGGCTGCTGCTCGGCACCGAACCCACGGCCGGCCCGGACCGCGACTACCTGGTCGACGTCGCGCACGGCATCGCCACCGCACCGCCCGCTCCACCGGACGCCAAGTGCGCCGCCTGAGCAGGGCTGTGGAATACCTGGCTAGCGAATCAGGGGATGTTGTCGCTGGCCGGGCGTCTAGCAATGGCGAAGGACCGCCGCATTGCCGGTCGGTATCTCGATTTACCCGCCGATAGTTCTGCCGGGAACAGGATCGCGACCGCCTGGGGTTGACATCGACGACATCGACGACGAAGTGAGGGTGAGATGAGCAAGCCGACGGATCCGGCGTATCACTGGAACGGCGCGGAATTGGACCTGGACGGGTATCTGGCGCGCATCGGGTTCGACGGTGAGCGGGCGGCGACGGTGGCGACGCTGCGCGAGCTGGTGCGCGCGCACACCACTTCGATTCCGTTCGAGAACCTGGAGATCCTGCTCGGCCGCCCGATCCTGCTCGACCTGGAGTCGTTGCAGGACAAGCTGATTCGGCAGCGCCGCGGCGGCTACTGCTACGAGCATGTCGGCGTGTTCGCGGCCGCGTTGGAACGCCTCGGGTTCGGCGTCACCGGGCTGAGTGCTCGGGTCACCATGGGCGCGGACGAGGGCGTGCGCCCCGCGACACACGCATTGCTGCGCGTGACCACCGATGACGACGACCGAGTCTGGCTGTGCGATGTCGGTTTTGGCTCCGGACCGCTTGAGCCATTCGAACTATCCACGGAGACAGCCGATTTCACGGCGGGCGAGTGGAAGTTCCGGCTGGAATACACGCGTGGCGAGCTGAACAGCGACCTGTGGGTGCTGCACCAGTTCGGCAAGGACGGCTGGATCAGCCGCTACACCTTCGCGACCACCCCGCAGTACCGCATCGACTTCGCGGTCGGCAACCACTTCGTCTCCACCTCGCCGCGTTCGCCGTTCACCACCCGCCCGTACGTGCAGCACTTCGCCCCGGACGTCCACCTGACCGTCGACGGCACCACGCTGATCACCGAACGCCCGGACGGCACCAGCGAAACCCGCCTCATCGAACCGAGCGAATTGCCGAAGATCCTGTCCGAGGAGTTCGCCGTCGACCTCACCGAAACCGACGCCGCCGCCCTGGTCACGGGCTCTTGGCGGACCGCTTGAGCCACCCGGCCCCGGCCTGGCCTCGCCCACTCCGCCGGGGCCGGCGGATACAGTCGGCGGGGTGCGTACCCACCGGAATTACCTCGTCCTGTTCGCCGCACCCGCGCTCGTGCTCGCCGCCTGCTCGTCCGGTCCGGACCAGCCGGACACGGTCGCGGGCCAGTTCGCCGACGCGCTGAACCGCGACGATGTCGCGGCCGCGGCCAAGCTGACCGACGATCCGGCCAAGGCCGCGGACACGCTCGGCAAGCTCTACGACGGCCTCGGCAAGGAGGTGCGTTTCGACGTCCGCTCGGTCGACAAGAACACCTTCACGCTGGCCGCCACCTGGAAGCTCGGCAAGGACGGCAAGGCCGAGTGGACCTACACGACCACCGGCACCGCGAACGACAGCGACGGCTGGAAGGTCAAGTGGAACCCGGACACGGTCGCACCCGGCTTGGCCGCGGGCCCGCTGAGTTACAGCGCGGTCTACCCGCAACCGTCCCGCATCCTCGATTCCACCGGCGGCGAGTTGATGACCCAGCAGGTGGTCACGCTGGTCAACGTGAGCCCCGGCGCCGACCTGGCCGCGCTCGCCGGTCTGCTCGGCCCGATCTCGCCCGGTATCACCGCGCAGTCGTTGCAGTCGGATCTGGCTGCGGCGCAAGGTAAACCGGTCACCGCGATCAGCCTGCGCGACGCCGATCTCGCGCCGATTCAGGCGCAGCTGTCCGGCTTGCCCGGCGTCACGCTCGCGCCGCAGACCCGGCTGCTCACCAACGACAAGTCGCTCGCCTCACCCACCCTGTCCGGCCTGGCCGAACTGTGGCAGAAGAACGCCGACGACAACGCGGGCTGGGCGGTGCGCGCGCAGACCGCCGACGGCACCCAGCGCGTCGGCGGCGCGGATCCGAAGCCGACCGCCGACATCGCGACCACGCTGAACATCGACCTGCAACAGGCCGCCGAGGCGGCGCTGACGCCGATCTCCCAACCCGCGGCGATCGTCGCGTTGCAGCCGTCCACCGGCAATGTCGTCGCGGTCGCGCAGAACAGCGCCGCCGACGCGCAGGGCCCGATCGCGCTCACCGGCCTCTACCCGCCCGGTTCGACGTTCAAGACGGTGACCGTCTCGGCCGCGCTGCAAGCGGGCACGGTCACCCCGGACACGGTGCTGCCCTGCCCGGGCGTGGCGAACATCGAGGGCCGCAAGATCCCCAACGACAACAATTTCGACCTCGGACAAGTCCCGCTACATACCGCGTTCGCGCGTTCGTGCAACACCACGATGGGCGAGCTCGGGGTGAAACTGCCCGCCGACGCGCTGACGAACGCGGCCGCCCAACTCGGTCTCGGCATCGACTACGTCACACCCGGGCTGACCACCGTCACCGGCAAGGTGCCGCCCGCGGACACCCCGGCGCTGCGGGTCGAATCCGCGATCGGGCAGGGGCAGGTGACCGCGACGCCGTTCGGTATGGCGCTGGTCGCCGCGTCGATCGCGCGCGGCTCGGTGCCCGCCCCGGCGATCGTCAAGGGTAAGCCGGGCACCCCGGACAAGACTCCGGCCCCGCTGCCCGCGACCGTCGCCGACCAGGTCAAGACCATGATGCGGGAAACCGTCACCGCCGGAACCGCGACCCAGCTGCGCGATATCCCCGGCCTGCTCGGCAAGACCGGCACCGCCGAATTCATCGACGACAAGCACGCGCACGGCTGGTTCGTCGGCATCGCCGATGACCTGGCCTTTGCCGTATTCGTCAACGACGCCAACAGCTCTGGGCCCGCGGTGGACGCGGCCGGGCGGATGCTGCGAGCGGCGCATTAGTTCCGGCGCGCCGATGTGGGCGGAGAATATGCCCGTGCTGGCGCGGACCGAAGTCGCGCGGCCAGCTACACTCGTCCCCGGACCGCGTCTGTAAGCAATATGCGGGATGTCACGATTTCGAGAAGGTTCGGAGTAGGCGCCATCGATACCGGTCAGTTGATCGCGGAGCATTACCGCCTGGTCGAGCGGATTGGTAGCGGCGGCACAGGCGTTGTTTGGCGTGCCATCGACGAGCGTCTGCAACGCTCGGTGGCCGTCAAGCAGATCCACATCAAGCCGAGCCTCCCCGAGGCCGAGCGTGATGTGGTGCGCCAGCGTGCCATTCGCGAGGCCCGCAACGCCGCGCGCTTCCAGCATCCGAACGCCATCGTGGTGTTCGACATCACCGAGCATCAGGGCGATCCCTGCCTGGTGATGGAGTACCTCAAATCCAACAGCCTGGCCGGCGTGCTGTCCGCGCAGGGTCCGCTGCCGTTGACCCAGGTCGCGCGGATCGGTGAACAGGTCGCCTCGGCGCTGATCGCCGCGCACGACGCGGGCATCGTGCACCGGGATGTGAAGCCGGGCAACATCCTGCTCGACGACCACGGCACGGTGAAGATCACCGACTTCGGCATCTCCCGCGCCGCCGGTGACGTCACGCTCACCGAGACCGGCCTGATCTGCGGCACCGCCGCCTATCTCGCGCCGGAGATGGCGCGCGGCGCGGACCCGACGCCGGCCTCGGACGTATTCGCCTTGGGCGCAACTCTTTTCCACGCGCTGGAGGGCGAGCCGCCGTACGGCGCGAACGCCAACCCGCTCGCGGTGCTGTACGCCGCGGCCAACGGTCAGGTCAGCGAACCGCGAAACGCCGGTCCCGCAACGGATTTCCTGCTCGATCTGCTCAGCCCGGAACCGCAGGACCGGCCCACCATGCGCGCCGCCCTCGACCACCTGGCCGCGTTCGCCGACTCCGGCCCCGCGCCGGTGGCCGCCGGATTCGTACCCGCCAGTGAGGCTTTCGTGCGCCGCCGCAACGGCGCGCCGGAATCGGCGACGCGTGCGCTGCGCCCGTCGGCGGTCTCCGCGCCGGCGCATCAGCCGGCCGAACGGCAGCCGCGCCAGCAGCAGGCCGCACCGCGTCCGCAGCACCCGCCGCGCCGCCCGGCCCAGCCGAACACGGCCACTCATCCGCGTACGCAGGCCCAGCCGCGCCCGGTGCCGCGCAAGTCCGGCGGCAAGAGCAAGGCCATCATCATCGGCGCCGCGATCGGTGCGGTGGTGGCGGTGGCCGCGATCCTGGTCGGCGCGTTGAGCCAGAAGGACTCGAATTCGCCGACGGTGAACGCGGGCCCGCCGGCGACGAGCGCGGCCAGCGGCGGACCGAGTACGACTCCGCAGACGGGAACGCCCGGGAAGACCGCCAGTGATGGCAAGGTCGCCGAGGGCCCTGCCGCCGCGTTGGTGAAGCGGTTCTACGACGATGCCAGCGGATCCTGGTCCATCCTGACGCCGGCGGCGCAGAAGGTCTATGGCACCGAAACCGGGTTCCGGCAGTACTGGGACGCGCACACGGTCGAGAACTTCACCAGCATCAAGAAGTACGGCGACAGCGGCTCGGACGGATCGATGGACATCAAGCTGGACAGCCTGATCATCGACGGCCAGGACAAGCCACTGGTCCTGCGGGTGATCAGCTCCGGCGGGAAGCTGCTCATCGACAGCGACACGCGCTTCCCGAACCTGTCCTGACCTCCGCGGAATCCAGCGCCTGCCGATCGCCCGTCACGATAGACGGGCTGGTCGGCGTCGGTGCCGCGCTCTGTCCGGTGAGACGCAGAGCTCAGCTGGGCAGACCGTGCGGATAACGGCTGGCGTCGGCCGGATAGGCTGGTAGCTGCAACTTTCCTGTTGCGGAATCGGCTGAGGACAAGGATCGACACCACATGACTACCCGCATCGAGCTCGCCCGCGTTGATCTGCGCGGTCGCACTCCCTCCGTTGCCGAGCTGCGCGCCGCGCTGCCGCGCGGGGGAGTCGACGTGGACTCGGTGCTGCATCATGTGCGGCCGGTGGTCGAGGCGATCCGGGATCGTGGCGTCGAGGCGGCCCAGGAGTACAGCGAGCGGTTCGACGGGATCAGCCCGGCGACGGTGCGGGTACCCGCGGCCGAGCTGGAAAAGGCGCTCGACGAGCTGGATCCCACGGTGCGCGCGGCGCTGGAGGAGTCCATCGCCAGGGCCAGAAAGGTGCACGCCGATCAGCGGCGCACCGACAAGACCACCGAGGTGGTGCCCGGCGGCACGGTGACCGAGCGGTGGGTGCCGGTGGAGCGGGTCGGGTTGTACGTGCCCGGCGGCAACGCCGTCTACCCGTCCAGCGTGGTGATGAACGTGGTGCCCGCGCAGACCGCGGGCGTGGGCTCGCTGGTGGTGGCCTCGCCGCCGCAGGCGCAGTTCGGTGGCCTGCCGCACCCGACCATCCTGGCTGCCGCGCAGTTGCTCGGCGTCGACGAGGTGTGGGCGGTCGGCGGGGCGCAGGGCGTCGCGCTGCTGTCCTACGGCGGCGCCGACACCGACGGCGCCGCACTGGAGCCGGTCGATCTGATCACCGGACCCGGCAACATCTACGTGACCGCGGCCAAGCGGCTGTGCCGTGGGCTGATCGGCATCGACGCCGAGGCCGGCCCGACCGAGATCGCGATCCTGGCCGACGCGACCGCCGAGCCGGTGCACGTCGCGGCCGATCTGATCAGCCAGGCCGAGCACGACGTGCTCGCGGCCAGCGTGCTGGTCACCGACAGCCCGGAGCTGGCCGACGCGGTGGACGCGGCGCTGACCCGGCAGCTGACCGTGGTGAAGCACGCCGAGCGGGTGACCGAGGCGCTGCACGGCAGGCAATCCGGCACGGTGCTGGTCGACGACATCGAGCAGGGCCTGCGGGTGGTGAACGCCTACGCGGCCGAACACCTCGAGATCCAGACCGCCGAGGCCGCCGCGGTGGCGGCCCGAGTGCGCAGTGCCGGTGCGATTTTCGTCGGCGCGTACGCGCCGGTGAGCCTCGGCGACTACTGCGCGGGCTCCAACCACGTGCTGCCGACGGCCGGATGCGCCCGGCACTCTTCGGGTTTGAGCGTGCAGACGTTCCTGCGCGGCATCCACGTCGTCGACTACACCGAGGCGGCGTTGAAGGATGTCGCCGGTCACGTGGTCGCGTTGGCCAACGCCGAGGACCTGCCCGCGCACGGCCAGGCCGTGCAGGCGCGTTTCGAGGCGCTGTCATGACCCGCCAGGCCACCGTGCCGGGCGCGGACATCAGCCTGGACGACCTACCGCTGCGGGACAACCTGCGCGGCAAGAAGCCTTACGGCGCACCGCAATTGACCGTGCCGGTGCAGCTGAACACCAACGAGAACCCGCACCCGCCGAGCCGGGCGCTGATCGACGACGTCGCCGAGTCCATTCGGATCGCCGCCGCCGACCTGCACCGCTACCCGGACCGGGACGCGGTGGCATTGCGCGGCGACCTGGCCGAATACCTCACCGGGCAAACGGGTGTCGCGGTGGACACCGGCAACGTCTGGGCGGCAAACGGTTCCAACGAGATCCTGCAACAGCTGTTGCAGGCGTTCGGCGGACCGGGCCGCAGCGCACTGGGTTTCGTGCCGTCGTACTCGATGCACCCGATCATCTCCGAGGGCATCGACACCGAATGGATCGAGGCCAAGCGCAACGCGGACTTCGCCCTCGACATCGACTACGCGGTGGCCGCCATCGCGGAGCGCTCGCCGAACGTGGTCTTCGTGACCAGCCCGAACAACCCGACCGGGCACAGCATTCCGCAGGACGATCTCGCGCGGATCCTGGAGGCGGCGCCGGGCATCGTGGTGGTCGACGAGGCGTACGGGGAGTTCTCCGCGCAGCCCAGCGCCCTCGCGCTGATCGACCGGTTCCCCGCGAAATTGGTGGTGACCAGGACCATGAGCAAGGCGTTCGCCTTCGCCGGTGGGCGCCTCGGGTACCTGGTCGCCGCGCCCGCGGTGATCGACGCGATGCTGCTGGTGCGGTTGCCGTATCACCTGTCGGTGGTCACCCAGGCGGCCGCGCGGGCGGCGCTGCGGCACGCCGACGAAACCCTCGCCAGCGTGGCGGAGCTTGCCGCGCAACGTGATCGGGTCGCGACGGCGCTGGCCGAGATCGGCTTCGAGGTGATCCCGAGCGACGCGAACTTCTTGCTGTTCGGCCGGTTCACCGACGCATCAGCGAGCTGGCAGCGGTATCTTGATCATGGCGTGCTGATCCGCGATGTCGGCATCCCCGGCTACCTGCGCACCACCATCGGGCTGGCCGCGGAGAACGACGAACTCCTGAAGGTCAGCCGCGTTCTGGTGCACACCGACGTGACGCCCCGATGAATCCGCCTGTGGAGGAACCAATCATGAACCGAATCGCGCGGGTCGAGCGTGTCACCAAAGAGTCCAGCATCGTGGTCGAGCTGGACCTGGACGGCTCCGGCAAGACCGAAATCGCCACGGGCGTACCGTTCTACGACCACATGCTGACCGCGCTGGGCGCGCACGCCAGCTTCGACCTGACCGTGCGGGCCGAGGGCGATACCGAGATCGAGGCCCACCACACGGTGGAGGACACCGCGATCGTGTTCGGCCAGGCGCTGGGAAAGGCGTTGGGGGACAAGGCAGGCATCCGCCGGTTCGGTGACGCCTACATTCCGATGGACGAGACGTTGGCGCACGCCGCGGTGGACGTCTCCGGCCGGCCGTACTGTGTGCACACCGGCGAACCGGAACACCTGCTGCACGCGGTGATCCCCGGCTCCGGCCCCGGCGCACCGTATTCCACCGTGCTCAACCGCCACGTCTTCGAGTCGATCGCGTTGAACGCGCGCATCGCGCTGCACGTGCGCGTGCTGTACGGCCGCGACCAGCACCACGTCACCGAGGCCGAATTCAAGGCGGTGGCAAGGGCTTTGCGTGCCGCGGTCGAACTCGACCCGCGGGTGCACGGCGTTCCCTCGACGAAGGGGACGCTGTGAGTGTGAAGTCTGTCGCGCTGCTCGATTACGGCTCGGGCAACCTGCACTCGGCCGAGCGCGCGCTGGTGCGCGCGGGTGCGAAGGTCGAGGTGACCGCCGACCCGGAGATCGCCTTGGCCGCCGACGGTTTGGTCGTGCCCGGCGTCGGCGCGTACGCCGCCTGCATGGCCGGACTGCGCGCGGTGCGGGGCGAGCGGATGATCGGCCAGCGCCTGGCCGGTGGCCGTCCGGTGCTCGGCATCTGCGTCGGCATGCAGATCCTGTTCGAGCGCGGCGTGGAATTCGGCGTGGAGACCGACGGCTGCGCGGAATGGCCCGGCGTGGTGGAACGGCTGTCCGCGCCGGTGCTGCCGCACATGGGCTGGAACACCGTGTCGGCGCCGCAGGACAGCGTGCTGTTCGCGGGCATGGACGAGGACACGCGGTTCTACTTCGTGCACTCCTACGCCGCCCAGACCTGGGAGCTGCCGCCGGGCGAGCACTTCGCCGCGCCCAAGCTGACCTGGGCCGAGCACGGCGTGCCGTTCCTCGCCGCTGTGGAGAACGGGCCGCTCTCGGCGACCCAGTTCCACCCGGAGAAGTCCGGCGACGCCGGGGCCCAGCTGCTGCACAACTGGGTGCAATCGCTGTAAGCCCAACTGGTCTACCGGGTTTCGGCCCGGTTTACCAGCCAGCGGCCGTTCACGTTCTCCACGGTGATCAGCAGCGACATCTTGCTGGTCTTCGGCATACCGGCGGTTTCGTCGCTCGTGGTCGTCCGCACCACGTCGACGGTCACATCCGCGCGGGCCTCGTCGCCGGAGACGACCCGGCAGTCCACCGAGTCGACCGTCGCGCGGGTGTGACTGGCGATGGCGTTGGCCTCGATGGTCGGCCTGGCCTCCTCGAACTCCGCGCGGAACATCCCGGTGGTGATGCCGAGCATCTTGCCGGCGTGATCATCGAAGCGCGCGTAGTCGTAAGTCCCCGCCACATTGCCGAAATCGCAGCCGGCCAGCCGCGCCTCCTCGGGCGGGGCCGCCGCCGCGGTCTGCGCGGTGGCCAGCACCGCGGCGCAGGTGGCGGCCGAAATCAAGAGCACGGCAGGCAGGGTCGAGCGCGACATACGAGATCCCTAGGGAGAGAGCGGAGTCGGCGACCGGAGCGATCGCCGTGGCGAGACATTACCGGCGAATCCCCGGTCGCGGGGGTCGCTCGCGGAGTCGGTCGTGGCCGACGCCTCCGGGTAGACCCTGAGTCGTCCGCGCCGGATATGCGGGTTGCCACCGGATTCGCTTGCGGCGGCGCGGATCTACGGTCGACCCGAGGAGGCTGTTATGCGGAGCGTCACAGTCCCGCTGGTGGTGCTGACCGGGTACGCCGTGGTCGCGTGTTTCGTGTTCGGTACCGCCGCAGCGGAGACATTGCTGTTGTATCCCAACATTTTTCGGGATGTCCCGGAGTCGCTGGAGATGTCCCAGCGGTTCATGAGCGTGGTCAGCGTCGGCGACGTGATGCGGCCGCTCGGTGGTGTGCTGACGCTATGCGCGGTGCTCGCGCTCGTGGCTGCGGTGCGGTACCGGGTCGGGTTGCGCTGGATCGGGTTGTCGCTGGCCTCGTTGGTCAGCGGGCAGTTCCTGCTGTCGGTGCTGTACGAGTGGCCGCGGGCGACGATCCTGTTCGACGAGCGAGACGAGCACACCCTCGCCGAGATCGAGCGGGCGGCAACGGAATTCCAGATCGGGGAGGGATTGCGCATCGTGGCGGCGGCACTGACCGCGCTGTTCGCGGTGGCCGCCGCACTGGTCTGTTATCGGCGCCGGGTGCTGGCCGGCCAGGCCGGGGCGGTCGCCGATCGCGCAGGTCTCGACCCCCGATAGTGGCCGTCGCGGACCGCGCGAAACGGTGGGCCTCGTCGCGGGGTGCGGCGGCGTTTACCATATTGTGGGTGCGACCAACAAGAGTTAGATTGCTGCCATGGAGATCTCGCAGGAGGGTGCTCCCGCCAGACTGCGGGCGCTCCCGACCCGGCTGGTCGATCAGGTCGCCCTCGTCGCCAATCGGGCGACCGAGCGGGCGCTGAACGCCACCGGCTCGCGGCGCTACCACTACGCGCTGCTCGCGGCGCTCGGCGAGTTCGGCGCGATCAGCCAGGCCGACCTGGGCCGGCGCACCCGGATCGACCGCAGCGACATCGTCGCCACGGTCAACGACCTGGCCGGGCGCGGCTTCGTCGAGCGCAGCCCGGACGAGGGCGACCGCAGGCGCAAGATCGTCACCATCACCGACGCGGGCACGGCTCATCTCGCCGAACTGGACGAGCGACTGGCCGGCGCCCAGGACGAACTCCTGGCCGGTCTGGACCCCGCGGAGCGCGCGGAGCTGGTCCGTCTGCTGGCTCGAATCCTCGATCGGTGATCCAGCTCCTATATGCGCAGGCCGGAGACCGGGCGAGGGAAGCGAACCACTAGGGTGGTCGCGTGAGTGAGCGCAGCGAACGAACCATCAGCACAGCGAAGACGTCGACCGGGTCGAGCGCCGGCGAGGCGCAGTCGTGAGTCTTGTGCTGCTACCCGCCGTCGACGTGGCCAACGGAGAGGCCGTGCGCCTCGTGCAGGGAGAGGCCGGGAGCGAAACCAGCTACGGCTCGCCGCGCGACGCCGCCCTGGAATGGCAGCGCGCCGGCGCGGAGTGGGTCCATCTGGTCGACCTGGACGCCGCGTTCGGCCGCGGCTCGAATCGTGAGCTGCTGGCCGGTGTGGTCGGCGAACTCGACGTCAAGGTGGAGCTGTCCGGCGGCATCCGCGACGACGACACCCTGGAGGCCGCGCTGGCCACCGGGTGCGCCCGGGTGAACCTCGGCACCGCCGCGCTGGAGGACCCGATCTGGTGCGCCAAGGCCATCGCGAAGCACGGCGAGCGCGTCGCGGTGGGCCTGGACGTGCGGATCATCGACGGCGACTACCGGCTGCGCGGCCGCGGCTGGGTCAGCGACGGCGGCGACCTGTGGGAGGTGCTGGAGCGCCTGGAGCGGGACGGCTGCTCGCGCTACGTGGTCACCGACGTCACCAAGGACGGCACGCTGACCGGCCCGAACCTGGACCTGCTGCGCGAGGTGTGCAACGCCACCGACGCGCCGGTCATCGCCTCCGGCGGCGTCTCCACCATCGAGGATCTGATCGCGATCGCCGAACTGGTGCCCGAGGGCGTCGAGGGTTCGATCGTCGGCAAGGCGCTCTACGCGGGCCGGTTCACGCTGCCCGAGGCGCTGGCCGCGGTGAGATGAGCCCGGACCTATCGGCTCTGCTCGCGGTCGCCCGGGAGACCCTGGACTCGGTCGCCTCACGCTTCATCGAGGGGGTCGGCGCGCCGAGCGCGGTGACCAAGGGGCGCAACGACTTCGCCACCGAACTCGATCTGGAGCTGGAGCGCACCATCTCCGCAGAGCTCGAGCAGCGCACCGGAATAAAGGTGCACGGTGAGGAATTCGGCGGACCGCAGCTCGTGTCCGGCACCGCGTGGGTGCTCGATCCGATCGACGGAACGTTCAATTACTCGTCCGGGCACCCGCTTTCGGGCATGCTGCTCGCCCTCGTGCACGAGGGCGAGCCGGTGCTCGGCTTGACCTGGCTGCCGCTGCTCGGGCAGCGCTACGCCGCGATCGCGGGCGGACCGGTGCAGCTGAACGGGCAACCGCTGCCGCCGTTGCCGCACGGCAAGCTGGCCGAGGCGATGATCGGCTTCGGCGCGTTCAATGTCGATGCGCGAGGCCGGATTCCGGGCCAGTTCCGGTTCGATCTGCTCGGCCCGCTCAGCCGGCTCTCCTCGCGCGTGCGGATGCACGGGTCCACCGGCATCGATTTGGCGTTCACCGCCGCCGGCGTGCTCGGCGGCGCCATCGTGTTCGGCCATCATCCGTGGGACAACGCCGCGGGCGTCGCGCTGATCCGGGCCGCGGGCGGTGTGGTGACCGACCTGGCCGGCGCGCCGTGGACCATCACGTCCGGCTCGGTGCTGGCCGGCGCGCCGGGCGTGCACGAGGAATTGCTCGAAATGATCTGCACGGTGGCCGATCCGGCGACCGCGGAGGAAGGGTGAGGCAATGACGTTGGCGGTACGCGTGATTCCGTGTCTGGACGTCGACGCGGGCCGGGTGGTCAAGGGCGTGAACTTCGAGAACCTGCGCGACGCGGGCGATCCCGTCGAGCTGGCCGCGACCTATGACGCGCAGGGCGCCGACGAACTGACCTTCCTGGATGTCACCGCCTCCACCGGCGATCGCGGCACCATGATCGACGTGGTGACCCGCACCGCCGAGCAGATCTTCATTCCGCTCACCGTCGGCGGCGGGGTGCGCACGGTCGACGACGTCGACCGGCTGTTGCGCGCCGGTGCGGACAAGGTTTCGGTGAACACCGCCGCCATCGCGCGGCCCGAGGTGCTGCGCGAGATGTCGGAACGCTTCGGCTCGCAGTGCATCGTGCTGTCCGTGGACGCGCGCACCGTGCCGGACGGACAGCCCGCGACGCCCTCCGGCTGGGAGGTCACCACGCACGGCGGCAAGCGTGGCACCGGCATCGACGCCGTCGAATGGGCTACCCGCGGAGCCGAATTGGGTGTCGGCGAGATCCTGCTCAACTCGATGGACGCCGACGGCACCAAAGCCGGCTTCGACCTGCGCATGATCAGCGCCGTGCGCGCGGCGGTCTCGGTGCCGGTCATCGCCAGCGGCGGCGCGGGCGCGGTCGAGCACTTCGCCCCGGCCGTGCAGGCGGGCGCCGACGCCGTCCTGGCCGCCAGCGTCTTCCACTTCGGCGACCTCACCATCGGCCAGGTGAAGGACTCCATGCGAGCGGAAAACATCGTCGTCCGCTAACCG
This sequence comes from Nocardia sp. NPDC006044, assembly GCF_042871115.1. NCBI lineage: Bacteria > Bacillati > Actinomycetota > Actinomycetes > Mycobacteriales > Nocardiaceae > Nocardia > Nocardia sp. NPDC006044. Next base: position 50,527 of record NZ_JBIAID010000003.1, on the reverse strand, counting down.
CCCCGCGCCGCGCGCGCCCCGCTTCCGCTGAGCCTGACGGGAATCTACGCGTCCTCCGCGCGTGAGCCTTGCGCGTACAGGTTCGCCTCGCACGTAGGAGTTGTTCGCTGCGAATGGGTTTGCCGGCGATTTCTGCGCGGCATGGGGTTGCATGCGCGGCGGCGGTTCCTGTGCAGTGGGGAGGGGGCGGTGTCGCACATTGAGTGGTTCGCTGTGTGTGTGCAGTCTGCGAGATCGTGCGTGGGAGGGCGTGGGGCGGGCTCGGCGGGAATCGGCCGTGGCGGAATGTGGCTCGCACTGGGGGGCGTTGGTGGGGAGATGAGCATCGGTATCGCGTTGTCCCCCTTCCGCCTCGACGCGACCGACAATGCGGTGGACGCCGCGGTGGCCGCGGGCCGGCAAGCCGCAGCGGCGGGGTTGAGTTCGCTGTGGTTCGGTCAGACGTTCAGTCATGACAGCATCGTGTTGTCCGCCGCGGTCGGGCGGGAGGTGCCCGAGCTGGAACTGGGCACGTCGGCGATTCCGATCCCGGCGCGGCATCCGCTGCTGATCGCCAGTCAGGCGCAGACCGCGCAGGCGGCCACGCACGGCCGGTTCACGCTCGGCCTCGCCCTCGGTGCGCCGGCGTTCACCGAGCCCACCTTCGGTGTTCCATACGATCGGCCGATCGCCCGGCTGCGTGAGTTCTTGACCGCGCTGCGCGCCGTACTCGACACCGGCACAGTCGATTTCCACGGCGAGCTGCTCACCGCGGTCGCGCCGCTGCCCGCCGCGGTGGCGGGCGCGAAGCCGGCCGTGCCGGTGCTGGTCGCCGCGATGGGACCGCAGGCACTGCGGGTCACCGGCGAATTGGCCGACGGCACACTGCCTTTCCTGGTCGGGCCGAAGGCGCTGGCCGAGCACGTCGTCGCGCCGATCACCAAAGCCGCCGAGCGAGCCGGCCGTTCCGCGCCGCGCATCGTGGTCATCGTCCCCGGAGTGGTCACCGCCGATGTCGAGGGTGCTCGCGCGGCGGCCGAGCAGTCGACGGCGTTCTACAACGACGTTCCGTCCTACCAGCGGATCATCGAGTTGTCCGGCGCTGCGCGGGCCGCCGATCTGGTCGTCATCGGCGACGAACAAGCCATCGCCGACCGCGTCGCGGAGTACATCGACGCCGGCGCCACCGATGTCGTCTTCAGCCAGACCGACCTGACCACGCCCGCCGACGAACAGCGAACCTGGCAACTACTCGGCGAACTGAATCGCGCCGCCTGACCGGGAACCGCGCGGCCGCCGGGAATAGCACCCATGTCCGGCTGTTATAACGGTGCTATGACTCTCGACCCCACCATCGCCGCCCGGCTCAAGCGCAACGACGCCGGATTGGTTGCGGCTGTCGCGCAGGAGCGCGGCACCGGCGACGTGCTGATGGTCGCGTGGATGGACGACGAGGCGCTGGCTCGCACGCTGGAAACCCGTAAGGCCACGTACTATTCGCGGTCGCGCCGGCAGTACTGGGTCAAGGGGGAGACTTCCGGCCACACCCAGTACGTGCACGAGGTCCGGCTCGACTGCGACGGTGACACCATCCTCTTGGTCGTCGATCAAGAGGGCGCCGCCTGCCACACCGGGACCCACACCTGTTTCGATACGGACGTGCTGCTGGCCGATCAGGTCTCGGCGGGCGGATCCGCCTGATTCGTCCCGGCCGACCGGCCCAGTGCGTCGGTGAGATGGTCGGCGAGTAATTCGCTCAACTCGGCCAGCTGGGCGGTCTGTTCCGGCTCCAAGCCGTCGAATACGAAGCGGCGCACCGCATCCAGATATCCGGGCGCCGCCTCGACCACCTTGTGGTAGCCGTCGTCTGTCAGTACCGCCTGCACGCCGCGGCGCCCGGCGGTAGCCGATCGCTCGGCCCAGCCCATGCGTTCGAGCTTCGAGACGACGTGCGAAAGCCGTGATAGCGATGCATTTGCCTTGTGGGCGAGGTCACTCATCTGTAAGCGATGGCCCGGTTCCTCGGACAGCAGGGTCAAAACCCAATACTCGAAATGGGTGACCCCGGATTCGCGCTGCAGCTGGGTATCCAAAGCGCCTGGTAGGCGGGTCATCAGCGCGACAATCGCACGCCAAGCTCGTTGCTCTACGGGGTCGAGCCACTTCGTCACTGTGTGCCTTCTTTCAAGCCAAGTGACGTGGTTTTGTTAGGTAGCCTACCGATTATTGAAAAGCATGTTCACAGTCACCCGTGGCGCCAAGTTTGCCACGACTTCGCTCGCTCGTCATGCAGTTGCTGAGTAGCGTGAGTTCACTCACAAACCGTCGGGCCGGGTCATGGCCGGATCGGTGGTGGTCGCGGGCGGTGTTGTGGTCCCGCGCTGCTTCGGATGCCTGCGCCGCCACCACCGCATGACCACGAGCACGAGAGCCGCGAGCCAGATCGCGGCGGCCACTATCGCGCCGGCCATCGTGGCGCCGCGGAACGCGGGCGCGTCGACGTCGAGGATCCGCTGCCCGGCATGGGCGGCGTTGCTGCCGCCGAGCACGATGGTCAGCGTCATCAGATTGGGGATCGCGACGAGCACGGCGATCACGACCGCGGCGCCGGCCATGAACCGGCCGCCACGACGGCGCCACACCCGGACCGCGAACAGCAGCAGGAACAGCGGGACGACCGTGCACACGCCGCCGAAGACCAGACCCCAGCCGATGCCCTTGGCGAAGCTGCCGTTGACCATCTCCGCGATCCGCTGCGCCCACCAGCGTGGGATGAACGCGGACAGGATGAAGTACGCGATGAACAGGACGGCGATCACCGCCAGTCCGCCGACCACCCAGGTCTTCCAGGCCGGCCCGGTCGATTTCTGCTCCAGCTGTCCGTCGGTCGCAGTCATGACCTCAGGGTAAGCCGGGTGAGCGGCGGAAACGTGATGATCGCCCCGGCGTTTCCGGTACGACCGTGCCGGGGCCTACTGCGCGCGCTCGCGCAGGAACTTCAGCGCCTCGTCGGCGTGCACGTTGGCGCGCAGCTCGCCGGTGATGATCTTGCGGACGGTGCGGTCCTGGTCGATGACGAAGGTCTGCCGCTTGACCGGGGCCAGCTTGCCGAGCAGCCCGCGCTTCACGCCGAACTGCGCGGCGACCTTGCCGTCGGGATCGGAAAGCAGCGGGTAGCCCAGGCCCTGCTTGTCGGCGAAACCGGCTTGTGTGTCGACGCCGTCGGCGCTGATACCGACGCAGGAGGCGCCCAGCGCGGCAAAATCGCCGGCTACATCGCGGAAGTGGCAGGCCTCCGCCGTGCACACCGGGGTGTTCGCGGCGGGGTAGAAGAAAAGGACCAGCGGACCGTCCGCGAGCAACGCGTCGAGCGAACGGGGAGTGCCGGTTTGATCGCGGAGCTCGAACTGGGGGGCGAGCTGTCCTGTCTGCATGGAAAGGGACAGTACCGGGCACTTGTCGCACCCGGTACCGGTCCGTTCCGGCTCATGCCGAACCTCCGTCTGCATTCCGATGACACGCGGGCTGAAGACGGACGACGTGGTTACGTCCTAGATGCCGATCAGGGCCGCGACTTCGGGGTTCTTGATCTGCATGACGTCGAGAATGCCGTGCGCGCGCAGGAACGGCTTGAGTTCCTTGATCCGGTCGGCGTGCGTGGCGTACTCGTCCGGGAAGTGGTTCCGGTCCAGGGATTCGAGCGCCTTCGCGTAGGTGACGAAGGTGGCTAGTGCGTTCGGGGCACCCTGTTGGCCTGCCTTCGACTGCAGACCGACCATCCGTGGGGGCTGGCTCGGCGCGCCGCCCGGGGCGGCGTGCCTGCCCTCCGGTTGCGAGGGGTACATCAGTTGTCTCCTCTCGATCATGGATACCGCGTGCGAGATGGAACGGAGCGAGCATAGAGACGCCCGTCACAGCGTCAGCGAGGGCATGAGAACCGGGCGGTCGTGTTTGTGACGGATGTGACTCGCGGAGGTCGGATCGACCCGTCCGGGGTGCGCCGCATGGGGTGTCGGTGCTGCCTGGGATGATGTGACCATGCAAGGCGCGTCGACTCCCACCACCACGACCCGGGCCCAGTTCCATCTGCTGGCCGCGGAGCATCGAGTGGTCCCGGTGACCCGAAAGGTGTTGGCGGACTCCGAAACTCCGCTCTCCGCCTACCGCAAGCTGGCCGACGATCGGGCGGGCACGTTCCTGTTCGAGTCGGCGGAGAACGGACGATCGTGGTCGCGCTGGTCGTTCATCGGCGCTGGTAGCCCGTCCGCGTTGACCGTGGTCGACGGTGCGGCCGCCTGGCTGGGCAACATTCCGGTGGACGCGCCCGCGGGCGGCGATCCGCTGCTCGCGCTGCGCGAAACCCTCGAACTGCTGAAGACCGAGCGGCTGCCCGGACTGCCCCCGCTCACCGGCGGCATGGTCGGCTACCTCGGCTACGACGCGGTGCGCCGGATCGAGCGGCTGCCGAACCTCGCGCACGACGATCTGCAACTGCCCGAAATGGTGCTGCTGCTCGCCACCGACCTGGCCGCGTTCGACCACCACGAGGGCGCGATCACGCTGATCGCCAACGCGGTCAACTGGAACGGCACCGCCGAGCGGGTGGACGAGGCCTACGACGACGCGGTCGCCCGGCTGGACCGGATGACCGAGGCGCTCGCCGCGCCGGCGGCGTCGACCGTGTCGGTGTTCGATCGGCCCGAGCCGGAGTTCCGCCGCCGCCGCACCACCGAGGAGTTCGGCGTCGGCGTGCGCAGGCTGGTCAAGGAGATCGAGGCGGGCGAGGCGTTCCAGGTGGTGCTCTCGCAGCGCTTCGAAATGGACTACGGCGGTGCGCCGCTCGATCTCTACCGGATGTTGCGCGCATCGAACCCGAGCCCGTACATGTACCTGCTGCACGTCCCGGACGGCGACGGCGGCACCGCGTTCTCCATCGTCGGCTCCAGCCCGGAATCGCTGGTCACGGTGAAAGACGGGGTGGCGACGACGCATCCGATCGCGGGCACCCGCTGGCGCGGGGCCACCGAGGAGGACGACCTGCTGCTGGAGAAGGGCCTGCTGGCCGACGAGAAGGAGAACGCCGAGCATCTGATGCTCGTCGACCTCGGCCGCAACGACCTCGGCCGGGTCTGCGAGCCGGGCACCGTGCGGGTCACCGAGTATCGGCACATCGAGCGCTACAGCCATGTGATGCACCTGGTTTCGACGGTGTCGGGCCGGCTCGCCGCGGGCAAGATCGCGCTCGACGCGGTGCGCGCCTGTTTCCCGGCCGGGACGCTGTCCGGTGCGCCGAAGGTGCGGGCGATGGAACTCATCGAGGAGCTCGAGCCGACTCGGCGCGGCGTCTACGGCGGCGTCGTCGGTTATCTCGACTTCGCCGGTGACGCGGACACCGCGATCGCCATCCGCACCGCGCTGCTGAAAGACGGCACCGCCTACGTTCAGGCGGGCGCGGGCATCGTCGCCGACTCCGATGCCGAATACGAGGACCTCGAAGCCCGCAACAAGGCGATGGCGGTGCTCAAGGCGATCGCCGCGGCGAAGACCGTACGCGCGTACGGCGCGAAGGGCGACGACGCATGACGGCAGGTCCCAGCGACGGCGCCGACCCCGTCGACCCGGCGAACGCCGGGACCGAGCCGGGACCCCGAGCCGAGAGTTCACGACTCGATTCCGGCAGGACGACCCCCGACCCTGACCTCGTCACTGCCGATACCGCGGGCGGGGAGCAGGCCGAACCTGCCACGCGGCGTAAGTCTCCCGTGGGCGCGCTGGTTCTGCTGGCCATCGCGGCCGCCGCGCTGTGGGCGTCCTCGCGGATGACCTGGGTGACGGTCGCGTCCACCGACGGCCTCACCGAACCCCGCACCGACCGGCTCAACGGCGGCGTCTGGTTCGGCGCGCTCACCCCGCTGGCCCTGGTGCTGCTGGCGTCCGTCGCCGCCGTGCTGGCCACTCGCGGCTGGTTGCGCCGCGTGCTGGGGGTGATCATCGCGTTGATCGCCGCGGTAGCCGCGGTTCCGGCCTTCGCGTTGCTCACCAACTCCGGCAAGATCGCCGAACGGGCCGCCAAGCTCGCCGAGCTCCCGGCGCGGGCGCAGGTGGGGGAGGCGACGACCTCGATCTTCCCGGCCGTGCTCGCCTTGGCGGGCGCGCTCGCGGCCTTCGCGGCGGGCGGACTGCTCGCCCGGATGCCGCAGGAAACCGCCCGCATGTCCGGCAAATACGACAACCCGGCCTTCCGCCGCGCCGCCGCCACCGAGCAGGTGGCCAAGCAGCGCAACGAGACCGGTGCCGAGCCGGGTTCGGCTCCACTCTCCGAACGCGTGCTCTGGGACGCCTTGGACGCGGGCACCGACCCGACCGAGGACGCCGGGAACATCGGCGGGCGGGCCGGGGATCCGGACACCGGCGAGGCAGGCGGACGTGTCCGCTGAGCTATTCGGCCCTGGCAACTGTGGTGGCGCACACCTTGCGCACGGACTGGTTGCCTGGTCCACAACACGACCCGGCGCAAACGCGGCCGGTAGGTCCATTTATTCTTGGTCAGCATCGGTGAGACAGCGCCTGGGGAAATTCTCAGGCAGCAAGTCCGTCTCCCCAGAAAGGATTCGAGCCAGATGACGGTACTCGACTCGATTCTCGACGGGGTCCGCGCGGATGTGGCCGCTCGGGAAGCCCTCCTCGATTTCCAGGCGATCAAAGCGGCCGCCAAGGCGGCGAGCAGCCCGCTCGACGCGCGCGCGGCACTCCTCGAAGACGGCATCGGCGTGGTCGCCGAAGTGAAGCGGGCCAGCCCGTCCAAGGGCGAACTCGCCGATATCCCCGACCCGGCCAGCCTGGCCAAGGCGTACGAGGACGGCGGCGCCCGGATCATCAGCGTGCTGACCGAAGGCCGCCGCTTCCACGGGTCCCTGGAGGACCTGGACGCGGTGCGCGCCACGGTGAACATCCCGATCCTGCGCAAGGACTTCGTCGTCGGGCCGTACCAGATCCACGAGGCTCGCGCGCACGGCGCCGACGTGATCCTGCTGATCGTCGCGGCGCTGGAGCAGGACGTGCTGTCCTCGCTCATCGACCGCACCGAATCGCTCGGCATGACCGCGCTCGTCGAGGTGCACACCGAGGAGGAGGCCGACCGCGCGCTCGAGGCCGGCGCCTCGGTGATCGGCGTGAACGCCCGCAACCTCAAGACCCTCGAGGTCGACCGGGACGTGTTCGCCCGGATCGCGCCCGGCCTGCCCACCGAGGTCATCCGGATCGCCGAATCCGGCATCCGCGGCACCGCCGACCTGCTGGCCTACGCCGGTGCGGGCGCGGACGCCGTGCTCGTCGGCGAAGGCCTGGTGACCAGCGGTGATCCGCGCGCGGCCGTGTCCGAACTGGTGACCGCGGGCACCCACCCGTCCTGCCCGAAGCCGGCGCGGCGGGGCCGGTGACCGGGGTGACCGAACTGCCCAAGGCCAGCGACGGCGTCGCCCACCGCAGCCCACACGAGCCCGACACCGGCGGCCACTTCGGCGTCTACGGCGGCAGGCACGTGCCCGAGGCGCTGATGGCGGTCATCGAAGAGGTCACCGCCACCTACGAGAAGTCCCGGCTCGACCCGGACTTCTTGAACGAGCTGGACCGGTTGCAGCGCGACTACACCGGGCGTCCGTCGCCGGTGTTCGAATGCACCCGGCTCGCCGAGCACGCGGGCGGCGCGCGCATCCTGCTCAAGCGCGAAGACCTGAACCACACCGGGTCGCACAAGATCAACAACGTGCTCGGTCAGGCATTGCTGGCCAAGCGCATGGGCAAGACCCGGATCATCGCGGAAACCGGTGCCGGCCAGCACGGCGTCGCTACGGCCACGGCGTGCGCGCTGCTCGGCCTGGACTGCGTCATCTACATGGGCGCCGTCGACACCGCGCGGCAGGCCTTGAACGTGGCCCGGATGCGGCTGCTCGGCGCCGAGGTCATCTCGGTGACCACCGGCTCGCAGACGCTCAAGGACGCGATCAACGAGGCGCTGCGCGACTGGGTCAGCAACGCCGACGACACCTACTACTGCTTCGGCACCGCCGCGGGCCCGCACCCGTTCCCCATGCTGGTGCGCGACTTCCAGCGGATCGTCGGCCTGGAGGCCAGGGCGCAGGTGCAGGAATCCACCGGCAGGCTGCCCGACGCGGTCGTCGCCTGCGTGGGCGGCGGCTCCAACGCCATCGGCATCTTCCATCCGTTCCTCGACGACACCGACGTCCGGCTGATCGGCTACGAGGCGGCCGGTGACGGCGTCGAAACCGGCAGGCACGCGGCCACTTTCACCGGCGGCACGCCCGGCGCGTTCCAAGGCGCCTACTCGTATCTGCTGCAGGACGAGGACGGCCAGACCATCGAGTCGCACTCGATCTCCGCCGGTCTGGACTACCCCGGCGTCGGCCCGGAACACGCCTACCTCAAGGACATCGGCCGCGCCGAATACCGCCCGATCACCGACACCGAGGCGATGGACGCGCTGCTGCTGCTGTCCCGCTCCGAGGGCATCATCCCGGCGATCGAGTCCGCGCACGCGGTGGCCGGCGCGCTGCAGCTCGGCAAGGAACTCGGCCCGGGCTCGATCATCCTGGTGAACCTTTCCGGTCGCGGCGACAAGGACATGGATACTGCGGCGCGGTGGTTCGGGCTGCTCGATGAAGGGGCAGTTCAATCGTGAGGGAGCGCAGCGAGCGAACCATGGGTACAGCGTCTATGGCGTCGACTGCGCCGAGCGTTAGCGAGGTGCAGTCGTGAGCCAGCAGTCTCGCCTCGCCAATACCTTTGCCGCCGCTCGCGGTGAAGGGCGTGCCGCGCTCATCGGCTACCTGCCCGCGGGCTACCCCGACCTGGCCGGTTCCATCGAGGTCGTCCGCGCCATGGTCGAATCCGGTTGCGACATCATCGAAGTCGGCGTCGCCTACTCCGATCCGGTGATGGACGGCCCGACCATCCAGGCCGCCGCCGATCAGGCGCTGCGCGGCGGGGTGCGGGTGCGCGACGTGTTCTCCGTGGTCGAGGCGATCACCTCGGCGGGCGGGCAGGCCGTGGTGATGAGCTACTGGAACCCGGTGCTGGCCTACGGCGTCGACCGTTTCGCGCGCGACCTCGCCGGTGCCGGCGGCGCGGGCATCATCACGCCGAACCTCATTCCGGACGAGGCCGACGACTGGTTCGTCGCCTCGTCTACACACAACCTCGACCGCATCTTCCTGGTCGCGCCGTCCTCCACCGAGGAGCGTCTGGTGAAGACCCTGGAGGCCTCGCGCGGATTCGTGTACGCGGCCTCGACGATGGGTGTCACCGGCGCCCGCGATGTGGTGTCGTCCGCGGCGCCCGCGTTGTGCGCGCGGATCCGAACGCACTCCGACATCCCGATCGGCGTCGGCCTCGGCGTCCGTTCGGGTGTGCAGGCGGCCGAAATCGCTTCCTACGCAGACGGAGTCATCGTCGGCTCGGCTTTGGTGACCGCAGCGGGCGAGAGCCTGGACGCGGTCCGCGCGCTGACCGCGGAGCTGGCCGAGGGCGTGCGTTCGGCGACTGTCGCCTCCTGAGTACGTGCCCGACGGTGCGGTGGTTCCAGCGCCGGTGAGGTTCTCCGCTACGGTGGCCCCGTGACCTTACGAGTCCTGGCGTACATACCCAGCCCCCCGCAGGGCGTGTGGCACATCGGTCCTTTCCCGTTGCGGGCCTACGCGCTGTGCATCATTCTCGGCATCATCGTCGCCATCTGGTGGGGTGAGCGACGCTGGCGCGACCGCGGCGGACAACAGGGTGCGATCCTGGACGTCGCGATGTTCGCGGTGCCGTTCGGCCTGGTCGGCGGGCGGCTCTATCACGTCGCCACCGACTGGCAGAAGTACTTCGGCCCGGACGGCGACCCCAAGGCCGCGCTGGAGATCTGGAACGGCGGCCTCGGCATCTGGGGCGCGGTGCTGCTCGGCGGCGTCGGCGCCTGGATCGGCTGCCGGGTGTATCGAATCCCGTTGCCCGCGTTGGGCGATGCCATCGCCCCGCCGATCCTGCTGGCGCAGGCCATCGGCCGGCTCGGCAACTACTTCAACCAGGAGCTCTACGGTCGCACGACCGACCTGCCGTGGGGCCTGGAGATCTTCTTCCGCTACGACGACAACCTGAAGCCGGACGCGATGAACGGCGTCTCCAACGGCGTCGTGGACAAGGTCGTGCACCCGACGTTCCTGTACGAGCTGATCTGGAACGTGCTGATCGTGGTGCTGCTGGTGCAGCTGGACAAGCGCTACCGGATCGGGCACGGGCGGCTGTTCGCGCTCTACGTCGCGGGTTACAGCTTCGGCCGCTTCTTCGTCGAGCTGATGCGTGACGACGAGGCGACCAAGATCGCCGGCATCCGGATCAACTCGTTCACCTCCGCGCTCGTATTCCTCGCGGCCATCGCCTATTTCGTGTTCGCGACGAAGGGGCGCGAGACCGCCGAGCAGTTGCAACCGAGCAAGGAGCAGCGCCCCTGGCCGTGGCAGATCAGCGCGCTGCGCGCGGCGGGCACGGCGAACGCGACTGCGGACACGGTTGTGCTGGAGGGGGATTCGGCCACCGAAACCGACGGCTCCACGGCCACGGACACACTCGGGACCGGTGAGCCGAGTGGGACGGCGGACGCCGGGCCGGATGCAGACTCCGCTGAAGATGTCGATTCCACCAAGGACGCCAGGGCGGACGCCGATTCCACTGCGGGCGCCGACTCCCCGAAGGACGCCGACGAGACCGCCGAAGTCGGCATCGACCCGGCAACCGAGAGCACAACCGAGGCGACCGCCGCGTCGAAGAAGTCCACGGACCCGGACAAGTCCTGAATACAACGGCGCCGCCGCTGATTACGCGGCGGCACCGCTGTCGCTGCCACAGGTTTGCTCCGGATTTTCCGCCGCCGATAACAATGCCGCATCACCTGCGATAACCCGGGGGAATGCCGAACGTTCCGGGGCGACAAATCATCGCGCTCCGACCACAATGTCTCGTGATCGTCGCGAGCATCTCCGCGCTCGGCAGATCGATCAATGCCGGGCAGTGGGTGCCCAGCACGAATGATGGAGGACATTGGTGACCGACCCCTACCAGCAGAACAACCCAGGATTCGGCGGGCCGCAGTACGGTCCGCCCGGCACGGGGCCGGATCTGAACAAGCCACAGGACACCGCGGCCCTGCCGCAGCAGTTCGACTCGCAGCCCTACGCCCAGCCGTCGGACCCGTACGCCCAGCAGCCCCAGTACGGCCAGCCCAACCCATATGGCCAGCAGCCCGGCGGCTACCCACCGGCCGGCTTCGGCCCGCAGGGCTACAACCCGAACGACCCAGAAGCCCCCTGGGGCCGCGACCAGTTCGGCGCCCCGTTCTCCGACAAGCAGAAGCTGATCGCCGGCCTGCTGCAAATCTTCCTCGGCAGCTTCGGCGTCGGCCGCTTCTACACCGGCCACACCGGCATCGCCATCGCCCAGATCGCGGTCACCTGGCTGACGTGTGGCTTCGGCGTCATCTGGCCGATCGTCGACGGCGTCCTGATGCTGGTCGGCAAGGTACCCGACAGCGACGGCCGCCCGTTGCGCGACTGAGCACACCGATAGCCGACGGGCATCGCCGATCCGGCGGTGCCCGTTCGCCGTTCCCACCCGCGCTCTGCGGTGGAATAGCTGGTCCGAGCCCCGGGAAATAGGGGCAGGGCCGAGCGACGCGCCCTCGAATTCGGCGAGTACAACCCTTTCGCGCACCATGATCAATATAGGGTCCATCGGATAAGTCCCGGCGTAGCATGAGCCGGATTTGCGTGTTGTGCGTGGGATGTCCGCGTACCGAAGAGAGGGAACCCGTGCGTCGCAAGCTGTTCGCCGCCGCCATGCTCGCCATCGTCGCCGCCACCGGGCTCACCGCCTGCGGTAGCAGCAGCGATCCGAACGTGTTGAAGGTCGGCACCGAAGGCACCTACTCCCCGTTCAGTTTCCAGGGCTCCGACGGCAAGATCACCGGATACGACATCGAGGTGATCCAGGCCGTGGGCGACAAGCTCGGCAAGAAGGTCGAGTTCGTGCAGACCCCGTGGGACGCCATCTTCGCCGGCCTCGAGTCCAAGCGCTTCGACCTGGTCGCCAACCAGGTGACGATCAACGACGAGCGCAAGGGCAAGTACGCGCTCTCCGCCCCGTACACCACCTCCGACGGCGTGATCGTCACCCGTGCCGACAACAACGCCATCACCACCCTCGCCGACCTCAAGGGCAAGACCTGCGCCCAGTCCGCGACCAGCAACTGGGGCAAGGTCGCCACCAACGCGGGCGCGAAGGTCGAGGCGGTGGAGGGCTTCGTGCAGGCCATCCAGCTGCTGAAGAACGGCCGCGTCGACGCCACCGTCAACGACACCCTGGCCGTCGCCGAGTACACCAAGAAGACCGGCGACACCGGCGTCAAGGTCTCCGGCAAGACCGGCGAGACCAGCAAGCAGGCGTTCGCCGCGCGCAAGGACGACGCGCTGATCAAGGACGTGGACAAGGCGCTGACCGAACTGCGCGCCGACGGCACCCTGGCCAAGATCTCGGACAAGTACTTCGGCACCGACGTCAGCAAGTAGCCGACGCCGTCCATGGATGCCGCTACCAGGGAACTGATCTGGCACAACCTGTGGCCGATGCTGCAGGCCACGCTCAAGATGACCATCCCGCTCACGGCGGTCAGCTTCGTCATCGGCTTGGCCATCGCGCTGTTCGTCGCGCTGGCCCGGATGTCGCCGGTGTGGCCGCTGTCCGCGCTCGCCCGGTTCTACATCTCGATCATCCGGGGCACGCCGCTGCTGGTGCAGTTGTTCATCGTGTTCTACGCGCTACCGCAGTTCGGGCTGGTGATCGACCCGTTCCCGGCGGCGGTGATCGCGTTCAGCCTCAATGTCGGCGGCTATGCGGCGGAGATCGTGCGCGCGTCCATTCTCAGCGTGGCGAAGGGGCAGTGGGAGGCCTCCCAGGCCTTGGGCCTGACGTATCCGCAGATGATGCGGCTGATCATCCTGCCGCAGGCCTCGCGCATCGCGGTGCCGCCGCTGTCGAACACGTTGATCTCGCTGGTGAAGGACACCTCGCTGGCCTCCACCATCCTGGTGACCGAGCTGTTGCGCGTCGCGCAGCTGGCGGCCGCGCCGACGTTCGACTTCTTCGCTCTCTACGGCGTCGCGGCGATCTACTACTGGGTCATCTGCCTGATCCTCGGCTTCGGCCAGACGAGACTCGAGACGCGCCTCGCGCGGCACGTGGCGACCTGATCGATCCCTTCGCGCGCGAACCCCGGCCACCGTCCGATCGGTGGCCGGGGTTCTTGCGTGCCGGGCCGCCGATCTGTCTCGATCCATGACACGGCAACATCTGAAACAGCGATGCTCCAGCTATCTGTTTTTGCGCGATTCGACATCGAAATTATCTACCAACGAGTAACATTCGATTGCCGTTGTTTCAAATAGGTGGCGCTGGCCAGGGATGTTGCGCAATGCGTAACGACTTGGAGGTTTCACCAAGTCGCGGTTCATTTTTTAACTCAGCTTTCACCTGGGGCACAGGCGGCCCCGGGCACCGGTCGGGACTAGGCTCTACCCGTGATGCGACGGACGAAGATTGTGTGCACGCTCGGCCCGGCTACTGCCTCCGAGGACCGTATCCGCGAACTCGTCGAGAGCGGCATGGACGTGGCTCGACTGAACTTCAGTCACGGCGAACACGCGGATCACGCAGAGAACTACAAGAAGGTGCGCGCCGCCTCCGATCACCTGGGTAGAGCGGTCGGCATTCTCGCCGACCTCCAGGGACCGAAGATCCGGCTCGGCCGATTCATCGAGGGCAAGACCGTCTGGGCGACGGGCGAAGAGGTCAGGATCACCGTCGACGAGGTCGACGGCACCCATGACCGGGTTTCGACCACCTACAAAGAACTCGCGCAGGACGCGAAGGCCGGCGACCGGCTGCTGGTCGACGACGGCAAGGTCGGGCTGACCGTCATCCGGGTGGACGGCAACGACGTCGTCTGCCGGGTGACCGAGGGCGGGCCGGTCTCCAACAACAAGGGCGTTTCGCTGCCGGGCATGGACGTCTCGGTGCCCGCGCTGTCCGAAAAGGACATCGAGGACCTGGAATTCGCGCTGAAGCTCGGCGTGGACTTCATCGCGCTGTCGTTCGTGCGGTCCCCGTCCGATATCGAGCTGGTCCACGACGTCATGGACAAGGTCAACCGCCGGGTGCCGGTGATCGCCAAGCTGGAGAAGCCGGAGGCGATCGACAACCTGGAAGCCATCGTGCTCGCGTTCGACGCGGTCATGGTCGCCCGCGGCGACCTCGGCGTCGAACTGCCGCTCGAGCAGGTCCCGATCGTGCAGAAGCGGGCCATCCAGATGGCGCGCGAGAACGCCAAGCCGGTGATCGTGGCGACCCAGATGCTGGAGTCGATGATCGAGAACTCGCGCCCGACCCGGGCCGAGGCCTCCGACGTGGCGAACGCGGTGCTCGACGGCGCCGACGCGGTGATGCTCTCCGGCGAGACCTCGGTCGGCGCCTGGCCGATCGAGACGGTGCGCACCATGGCGCGCATCGTGCACGCGGTGGAGACCGAATCGACCCGCGTGCCCCCGCTGACCCACGTGCCGCGCACCAAGCGCGGAGTCATCTCCTACGCCGCCCGCGACATCGGCGAGCGGCTCAACGCCAAGGCGCTGGTCGCGTTCACCCAGTCCGGTGACACCGTGCGCCGCCTGGCCCGGCTGCACACCCCGCTGCCGCTGCTGGCGTTCACCCCGCTGCCGGAGGTGCGCAGCCAGCTCGCGCTGACCTGGGGCACCGAGACCTTCATCGTGCCGATGGTGGACACCACCGACGCTATGATCCACCAGGTCGATGTAGCACTGCTGTCCATGGAGCGATACCAAAAGGGTGACCTCGTGGTAATCGTGGCCGGCTCCCCGCCGGGTACGGTCGGTTCCACCAACCTGATCCACGTGCATCGCATCGGTGAGGAGGATCACTAGCTGTGAACAGTTCTCTTGGAGGGTCGGTCGTCGATTCGTCGGCGGCCGGGAAGTCTGATCTGGACGTTTTACTCGGTCTGCTCGATCTGCAGCAGATGGACGAGGACGTGTTCGTCGGGCAACATCCGGAGAAGGTGTGGAGTCGCACGTTCGGCGGCCAGCTCGTCGCGCAGGCGATCATCGCGGCGGGCCGCACGGTCGGTGACCGTCCGGTGCACGCCGTCAACGCGCATTTCGTGCGCGGCGGCGATCCGAAGAAGCCGATCGAGTACCGGGTGGACCGGCACCGTGACGGCCGCGCGTTCGCCAACCGCACCGTCACCGCCCTCCAGGACGATCAAGAGCTGTTCGTGATGCTCGCGGCGTTCCAGGACTGGCACAAGGGGCTCGAGCACGGGCACCCGCTGCCCGAGGTGCCGGACCCGGAGTCGCTGCCGCGCATCGAGGAGACCTTCGTCGGCTTGGAAGACAAGCTGGAGATGTTCATCAAGGCGCCGCACCCGATCGACATGCGCTACACCAACGACCCGGCCTGGATCATGAAGGGCACGGGGGAGCGGCTCAACCACAACCGGGTGTGGATGCGCACCGACGGGCGGCTGCCCGACGATCCGCTGCTGCACGTCGCGACGCTGGGTTATTCGTCCGACACCACGGTGCTGGACTCGATCATCACCACGCACGGGCTGTCCTGGGGTCTGGACCGGATTGTTGCGGCGACGGTGAACCATTCGATCTGGTTCCACCGGCCGTTCCGGTTCGACGACTGGGCGCTCTACGCCACCGAGTCCCCGGTCGCCTCGGGCTCGCGTGGGCTGGCGACCGGTCGTTTCTTCTCCCGCTCCGGGGAGCTGCTCGCGACCACCGTGCAGGAGGGGCTGATTCGGCACTTCCCGGCGCGGGGCAAGTAGCCGCACCGCTGAACTTCGCCGCATCCGTTTCCCGAGTCGTCGGGAAGCCGGTGCGGCGCAGTCGTTTCCGGGGTCAGATCCGTTCGCGCTCGATGTCGATGTCCAGGTCCGCGCGCTGCCTGGCGCGGATGGAGAACGGGATGTTCTGGCCGGGCTCGGTGCGCGCGGCGCCGTAGATCCCGTGCAGCAGTTGCTGTTCCAGGCCGGCCATATCGGCGTCGGTGAGTTCGTCCGGCGCGCCGACCAGGCTGAGCGCGATCTCGTAGGTGCCGCGTTCACCCGTCTCGTCGCCGGGATGCTCCATCCGCCACTGGGTTTCGAGGGTGACGTGCGTCGGATCGTCGGTGTCCACCGGGAGCGTGAAGCGCCACGCGAACACCTCGCGGTCCTGCAGGTGGTCGTCCACAACCTCGCGCACGGTCTCGACGACTCGTTCGAGGGTTTCCGGTGTCACATACACATGGAGCGAAACATCCGAAATGCGTTTCGGCATGTCTATTCCTGTCGTGTGTCGAACCAGCAACGGTGGAAGTTGGTGTCCGCGGGAGTGTAATACGTCCGGCCGGGAAATGGACATAGCAGCTCTGCATTGCTGTGTCGGAGAGCGGTATTTGGGTCGAAAGACTACCTGATGCGGTGCGCCGCCAGAAAGGACGCCAGCGGTGGGGAAGTCTCGCCGGGCTCGATGACCAGGCCGGGACGTTCGTCGGCCACCGGCCGCTGCTGCTCGTGCGGGGCCAGCGCGAGCAGCAGCGGCACCAAGGCCTCCGCGATCCGGTCGCCGACCTCGCAGTAGGCCTGCTCGGACAGCCCGACCGGGTCGGTGATGTTCTCCCGGCCGACGATCGACAGATCGTTGCGCGCCCGGTGCAGTTCGGCGATCGAGCGGGCGCCGGTCACGTGCGCGATCCGGTGCGCTTCCAGGAGGGTGAAGGTGCGCGAGGCGACGCCGAAACCCATCTCGCTCACCGTGTCGCGGATCTGCTGCGTCATGGTCAGCACCAGATCGGCGTTGTCGACCATCTCGTCCTTGAGCCGGCGCGCCTTGAAACCGCTCGCGTCCGCCCCGAGCCCCTCGATCGCCTGCGCGGCCAGCGGCTCGGCCGGAAAGCCGACCAGGGCACGGGTTCCAGCGCTCTCCGCGGTCAGATTCGGCAGGCCGTGTTCGACCGCGAGCGCGCGGGTGAGGCGCTCGGCAATCACCGAACGGCAAACATTGCCGTTGCAGACGAACAGGACGTGCATAGGAATACGGTAAACGTTCGATAACACCGCCGATGGCCGAAAACCTCCGAAAACCACGGTCTAGACCAATATTTCATCTACAGGTCAGATGCCGTACACGAATGGCGGCGCACATGAGGTGTGCGTCGCATTTGCCGATGATCATGTTCGACTGTGTCCCTGTGCACTTACCCCGCGGCGGGATCATCGAAACGCAATGTTGTGATTGCCCTGTGATATGCCGGTACAGCCGATCATAGGACGACCGCTACTGGTCGAGTTCGCCGCCGTAGTAAGACTTTTCGTCCACCACCGGCGCCACCTTGGGCGGCTGATCATGCACTCGGCCCCGGGTGGAGAACATCCGCCCGCGTGAGGAGACCACCGGCGCGAACCGCGTCATCCCGGTCACCGTGCCCATGTCGTCGTACATCGCGTCGATCCCGCCCCGCATGAAGTACGCCTCGTGCCAGAACCCCGTGCCCCCGGCGTCCTGCAGGAACTTCTGCCACCAGTCCCGGTGCGGCGCCGACCGGGTCCACGCCTCCAGGCTGTCCAGATCCCGCCAGTATTGCCGGGCTCCCCAGTGCGGCGGAAACAGCGACCAGATCACGTCCTCGTGCGACAGCAGCCCATCCGGCCGATCCTGATGCGACCGATATAGTTTCGGCCCCAGCCCGAGCAGCCGCAGGATGCCGCGCGGCTTGTGCACCCGCATCCCGAGATAGATGACGACCAGATCCGGATACTCACCCAGATCCACCGTATTCCTGCTCACCCGCATCGCAACCTCCGCTGATTTGGGCGTCCTATTGCCACCCTACGCGCGTGAATACGAGGCAAGCGCGCGAACAGTTCGATGCGCTGCGGATGCCATTCCCGGTTCATGCCTGCAACGACGCTCGGTCCGACAATGCCGCAGCCCGATGCCAGGCGGCCGTGCCGTTGAACGAGAAGCCCAGATGGCGTCATCGAACGGTTCGGCTGGTTAGTACGACACGGTCGCGGTGGTCGTCCCGACGACGGTGTCGAACGTGACGATTCGCCGCTCCTGGAAAGCTCCAAGACGTAAAGCGCACGGCCATCGAAGCCGCCGACGCGGCCTCTGCGCTCGGCGGACGCAGCGATACCTCGGAGAATCGCATCGCGCTGGACGAGGTGGAAGAGGTGGCCACCGCGACTGTCCAAGCGATTGGCTGGCTCGAGCGATCCTGCGCGCGGACACCTTGCGCTGACAAAGGATTCGAGGGGTACGACGTGGCTCTGTACGGCGCGGTGGACCGTTTTGGAACGCGGACGAGGGTCGCTTTGGAACCCGCACGAGGATTCGCGCAATTTCGCTGAAAACCCCTGTGCTCCAACGTTTCCAGTCGGTGGCGTGACATAGAGTGTTGGCACCTCCAGCCGAGGGGCGATGGACCTAGTCCAAACATCGCGCCCAGGATGGAGGTGGTGGGGAATGGCGAAACATCGCCGGGCAAAGAGCAAAGCCCCGGTCGACTACGGCATCTTGCTCGTTACAGCTGCCGTGGTCGCCGGGGCGCTCGTGCTAGTCCGCTGGTTGAGGGGCTAGGAGACCCACCAGGTGGGGCGTCGCAGCAACGGCGTCCCACCGCCCAGCATCACTCACGTGACGCTTCGATATTACTCGACTGCGAACGAATCGGCGTGATTCGACCCAAAACGCGAGTCAGCACGACCAGAGGTTGGCAGTCTTACCGGGCGATGCCTGACCCGACGCCAAGGGATCGCCTGCCCCGGTCCGCCCGAGCCGGTCGGCACCGCGTCGGATGCTGCGACTTGCACCCGCGAACGCTTCCCGCCGTGCCAGTTGCCCAAAACCGTCACAGCCGCACGGCTTTTGACATCCGCACGCGTGTCAGCGCGGCAAGTCGGTGTGCGGGAAATCAAAAAGCGTGCGGCATCCACCACAACGAGACAAGTCCGCACCCTGACACAGGCTGACCGGCCCCCAACGCCCAGTCAGCCTGCAGCGCCCAAGCATGCAGCGAATCGCAAACATCTCCATAATCGCAACGCCCCGGATCGTGGCACCTGGAGGATCGCGGCACGCAAGGAATGCGGCACCCTGAGGAACGCTTCACCCCAAGGGATGCGGCACTGAAGGAACGCAGCACCCATGATTGCAATGCCCCGGATCGCCTCACCCCATGATCGCAACGCTCCGGATCGCAACACCTCAACGAACGCTATGCCCTGCCGGATGCCGAAGGGGTCACGTCGCCCGGGACCGTCCGAGCCGGTTCAGCGCCGGGTCGGATGCTGCGACTTGCACCCGCGAACGCTTCCCGCCGTGCCAGTTGCCCAAAACCGTCACAGCCGCACGGCTTTTGACATCCGCACGCGTGTCAGCGCGGCAAGTCGGTGTGCGAGAAATCAGAAGGTGTGCGGGAAATCAAAAAGCGTGCGGAAACCACCACAACGCGACAAGTCCGCGACCGGATACAGGCTGACCGCCCCTCAACGCCCAGCCAGCCCGCAGCGCCCAAGCATGTGGCGGATCGCAACATCTCCATAATCGCAACGCCCCGGATCGCGCCACCGCGAGGATCGCAGCACAGCAAGGACGTGCGGTCCTCATGAAGCATCACCCCGAGGAATGCGGCACACAAGGAACGGATCGCCCCACGATCGTATCGCCCCGGGTAGCAACCCCCGTGATCGCAACGCCTCGGAATCGTGGCACGCCAAGGATCGCGGCTTCGTAAGGATGGCGGCACCTCGTGGAATGCGGTACCCAGAAAACGCAGCACCCCAAGGAATCCGGCACCGCCCCGGATAGCAACCCCATGATCGCCGCGCCTCGGATCGTGGCATCGCAAGGATCTCGGTATCTCGGGTATTGCGGCCTCAACGATCGCAGCACCCAATGACCGCATCGCCCCTGATGGCAACCGCCGTGATCGCCGCGCCTCGGATCACGGGACCTCAAGGAAATGCGGCACCCCGTGATCGCAGCACCCAATGCTCGCAAGTCCCGAAATCGCAACACCCCAACGAACGCAACCACTGGAAGGGGGTTCGGGGGGCGAAGCCCCGCCGAGCGGGGCCCGGGGGTTGCACCCCCGGAAAAAATGACGAGACGACCCCGGTTCGCGTTCTCCGCGAACAGGGATCGCCCATCGTCGAGTGCCGAGTGTGGGACTCGAACCCACACGTCCTTTCGGACAACGGTTTTTGAGACCGTCGCGTCTGCCAGTTCCGCCAACCCGGCGCACCGGGAGGAAATGATAGCGGGTGGGGCGGCCTGGTACCTAACCGGTTGCTCGGTAACGCGCGGCCGGGCGGTTTGCCCTGGGTATATGCGTTCTATGCCGAAGTGAAAGGTACTCTTTACATCACTCGATAGCGCGGTGGTGAGGTCGATGGTCGGCTTGTTGGACCAACGTCCACCCTTCGGCGTGTCGGGACAGGCATCTGAACCAGAGGGGTCTACCTATGAGTACAGCAGCAGGGGGCGCAAGCACTAAGCGCGACGCGGGGGCGAAGCGGGTTGTCGTCGCGGAGGATGAGGCGCTCATCCGGATGGACCTGGTCGAGATGCTGACCGAAGAGGGTTACCTGGTTGTGGGTGAGGCCGGCGACGGCCAGCAGGCGGTGGATCTGGCGGTGGAGCATCGCCCGGATCTGGTGATCATGGATGTGAAGATGCCGCGCCGGGACGGTATCGATGCGGCGGCCGAGATCGCGTCGAAACGGGTTGCGCCGGTGGTGATTCTGACGGCGTTCAGTCAGCGCGATCTGGTCGAGCGGGCACGCGACGCCGGCGCGATGGCGTATCTGGTGAAGCCGTTCACCAAGTCGGATCTGGTGCCGGCGATCGAGTTGGCGGCGAGCCGTTTCCATGAGATCACCGCGCTGGAGGGCGAGGTGGCGAACCTGTCCGACCGTCTGGAGACCCGCAAGCTGGTGGAGCGGGCCAAGGGCGTGCTGATGCAGACGCAGGGGCTGTCCGAGCCGCAGGCTTTCAAGTGGATTCAGCGGACCGCGATGGATCGCCGGACTACGATGAAGGCCGTCGCCGAGGTCGTGCTGGAGAACTTGGCGCCCAAGTGAGCGGCCGGGTCCGCTGAGCGGACCCTGAAGGTAGGGCACGGCGTGTCGAAGGTCTGCGTCCGTCTGAGCCGATTAAGCGTGGATTTTACGCGGGTGAAACGCAATCGTGAACAAAAATTCGACACGATGTCGCGTTCATGATCCGAATGTGATGCGGAACTAACGTATGAACGCTAAGTTCTGACCGGGTCGACGTGGTCGGCCCCCTCGGTGATCCCGGGGGAGCACAGGACTTAGAGGTGAAACGTGCTTAGTTCGACATGGCACAGTCGTACGACGCGAGGTGTTTTGGCTATCGGCGCTGCCGCCGCGCTGGTGCTGACCGGATGCAGTGACAAATCGACCAGCACCGGTGGGACGGATACGTCCGGCACCAGCGGCGCGGCCGGGCTGTCCATCCAGCCGGTGGCGCAGGTAGACATCAACGGCAAAGAGGTGCCGAAGACGGACCCGGCGAAGGCCGCCGACCCTGCCGGTGACGGCAAGGCGACCTGCCCGGCCGGTACGACCATCGCCTTCGCCGGCGCGTTGACGGGCCCGAATGCCGCGCTCGGGATCAACATTCAGATGGGCGTCAAGCTGGCGCTCGATCAGCACAACAAGGCCAACGCGGGCTGCAAGATCGAACTGAAGTCGTTCGACACCGAGGGCGACCCGCAGAAGGCCACCCAGGTCATTCCGCAGGTGGTCAACGACAAGTCGATCATCGGCCTGGTCGGTCCGGCGTTCTCCGGCGAGACCAAGGCGACCGGCAAGATCCTCAGCGACGCGGGCCTGGTCTCGGTGACCTCCTCGGCCACCAACGCGACGCTGACCCAGAACGGCTGGACCACCTTCTTCCGCGGCCTGGCCAACGATGACGTGCAGGGTCCGTCCGTGGCGAAGTACCTGACCGGCACCGCGGGCTACAAGAAGGTCTGCGTCGTCCAGGACAACAGCGACTACGGCACCGGCCTGGCGAAGAGCATCACCGACGGTCTCGGTTCCGCGGCCGACGCGGCCTGCTCGTCCAGCATCAAGACCGGTGACAAGGACTTCTCCGCGACGGTCACCAAGATCGCCTCGGCCAACGCCGACGCCGTCTTCTACGCCGGCTACTACGCCGAGGGCGCGCCGCTGGCCCAGCAGCTGAAGTCCGGTGGCTTCAAGGGTGTCTTCATCGGCCCCGACGGCGTGAACGACCCGCAGTTCCTGTCCCAGGCCGGCAGTGCGGCCAAGGGCGCGACGCTGACCTGCCCGTGTGGTCCGGCCCCGGAGAAGTTCGCCAAGGACTACCAGGCCTTCAACGGCCAGGCGTCCGGCGTGTACTCGGTGGAGGCCTACGACCTGGCCACGATCCTGGCCAAGGGCATCGACGGTGGCAAGGTCACCCGTCCTGACCTGCTCGACTTCGTGAAGTCCTACGACGGTGCCGGCCTCGCGCGCCAGTACAAGTGGAACGCCAACGGCGAACTGAGCAACGCGTTGATCTGGATCTACACGGTCAAGTAACCCACCCGAACGATCGCGCAGCACGTACCGGGGTTCGCGCGAATCCCAGTACGTGCTGCTGTGTCGTTAGGGGCGAATCTATGAGGGCGAATCGATGAGGGCGAATTAGCGAAATGACTTCAACGGCATTAACCGGCGCTGTACAACTCGCCGGCGGATCAATCGACTTCAACTATGAAGGAGTGATCCACGATTTCTGGCGACTGACCGTCGACGGATTGTCCTACGGTGCGATCTACGCGCTGGTTGCTGTGGGCTACACCCTGGTCTACGGCGTTTTGCGGCTGATCAATTTTGCCCATTCGGAAATATTCATGCTCGGCTTGTTCGGCCAGTATGTCGGGCTGATGTTGCTCGGGTTCTCGCCCAGCGGTGATGTCTACTCCCAGGGCATCATCCTCACCATTACCTATCTGGCGTTGGCCATGATCTTCGGCATGGCGGTATCCGGCGCCGCCGCGGTCGGATTGGAGCGCGTGGCCTATCGGCCGCTGCGCAGACGCGGCGCCAAACCACTGATCTTTCTCATCACCGCGATCGGCGCCTCGTTCGTGATCCAGGAGGTGGTGCACTTCGTGCTGCCGAAGATCTGGCCGAGCCTGGGCGGCACCAACGCCCAGAAGCCGATCATGCTGGTGGAGCCGACCAAGCAGTTCAGTTTCGGTGGCGCGGACATCACCAACGTGACGCTCGTGATCATCGGCGCCGCAGTCATTCTCGCGATCGCCACCGAACTGCTGATCAATCAGACGAAGTTCGGCCGCGGCATCCGGGCGGTCGCGCAGGATCCCGATACCGCGACGCTGATGGGCGTCTCGCGGGAGCGGATCATCATGCTCACCTTCCTCATCGGCGGCGTGCTCGCCGGTGCGGCCGCGCTGCTGTACGCGCTCAAGATCCCGAACGGGATCATCTATTCGGGCGGGTTCATCCTCGGCATCAAGGCGTTCAGCGCCGCGGTGCTCGGCGGCATCGGCAACCTGCGTGGCGCGCTGCTCGGCGGCCTGCTGCTCGGGCTGGCGGAGAACTACGGTCAGATCCTGTTCGGCACCGAATGGCGTGACGTGGTCGCGTTCGTGGTGCTCGTGCTGGTCCTGATGATCCGCCCGACCGGCATTCTCGGTGAGAGCCTCGGGAAGGCACGAGCATGAGTGAGCGAAGCGAACGAATCATGTCACAGTGTGCCTCGCGCATGACGGAGCCGAGCGCTAGCGAGGTGGAGTCATGAGTGAGACGAAAACCCTTACCCCGCCGACCAAGCCGGAACGGCCGATGCACGGCGTCGGTGACAGCCTGCGTGCCTGGTGGGGAGGATTGTCCCGGCCGGCGCAGTGGGCCGTCGGCGTCCCCGCCATCATCCTGCTGGCCTTGCTTCCGTTGTTCCCGCCCCCTTTCCTCGACACTCCCGGTACCAGCTTCGGCGGCGTGATGGCGCAGTTCGCCATGTACGCGCTGCTCGCGGTCGGCCTGAATGTCGTTGTCGGACAGGCGGGTCTGCTCGATCTCGGCTATGTCGGCTTCTATGCCGTCGGCGCGTACACCGTCGGCCTGCTCACCAGTCCCAACAGTCCGTGGAATCAGACGGACGGCGGCTGGCTGAGCGAGGACTGGGCCTGGCTGGCCTGCCTGCCGCTGGCGGCGGCGGTCACCGCGGTCTCCGGTCTGATCCTGGGCACCCCGACGCTGCGCTTGCGCGGCGACTACCTGGCCATCGTGACGCTCGGCTTCGGCGAGATCGTCCGGCTGCTGGCCGACAACCTCGGCGACGTGACCAACGGCAGCCTCGGCCTGTCCGGCATCGCCTACCCGCACATCGGCGAGTCGGAACACAAGCAGAACGGCGTGTTCTCCTCCGGCAATGTCGGAAACTCGGACAGCTCCAACATCTTCGACAAGGCGAACGCCGGCACCTGGTGGTTCTGGGTCGGCATGATCCTGGTGATCATCGTCCTGCTGATCGTCGGCAACCTGGAGCGCAGCCGGGTCGGCCGGGCCTGGGTCGCGATCCGCGAGGACGAGGACGCGGCCGAGATCATGGGCGTGCCGACGTTCAAGTTCAAGCTGTGGGCGTTCATGATCGGCGCCGCGGTCGGCGGCCTGTCCGGCGCGCTGTACGCGGGTCAGGTGCAGTTCATCAACCCGACCGGGTTCAACATCATCAACTCGATGCTGTTCCTGTGCGCGGTGGTGATCGGCGGGCAGGGCAACAAGCTCGGCGTGATCGTCGGTGCGTTCATCATCGTGTACCTGCCGAACCGGCTGCTGTCGGTGCAGGCTGTCGGGCAGACCGCGGTCGGCTGGCTGCTGATCGTGTTCAGCATCGCGGTGCTCGTCGCGTTGATCGTGTTCTGGCGCAGGTGGGCTCGTGATCAGGAACGACCGATCAGACTGGGTTACGTGGCCGGGTCGATCGTGGCGGTTGTGGTGCTGCTCGTTCTGCTCGGCAACGTGCTGAAGTTCCACGAACCGGGCGCGCAGTCGCTCGGCGACTACAAGTATCTGTTCTTCGGTATCACGCTGATGGTGGTCATGATCTTCAAACCGCAGGGCCTCTTCCCGGTCCGGCAGAAGCTGCTCGCCTACGGGCGTCAGGTGTACCAGGCCGTGCGCAAGCCGTTCGGCGACGACGCGATCGGGGCGACCCGATGACCGGCCCGGGCGCCGGTGGCGCGCTGTTCGACAACGAGGACATGGCCGCGGGCTACGCGGCCGAACCCGAGACCGAACCCAGTGCCGGCGTGGTCGACCTGACCGCGGTGATCCCGGACCTGGCCGACGCGGAAACGGTCGCGGAGGTCGTCGCCTCCAGCCGGGAGATCGAAACGGCCGTCGGCGCGCCGCTGTTGCGCACCGAGGACCTGACCGTGAAGTTCGGCGGCCTGACCGCGCTGGACTCGGTGAGCTTCGAGATCCGCCGCGGCGAGATCCTCGGCCTCATCGGACCCAACGGGGCGGGCAAGACCACCTGCTTCAACGCGATCACCGGTGTCTACCGGCCCGCGTCCGGCACGGTGTACTTCGACGGCGCGCCGCTGACCAAGACCAAGCGCAACGCCATCACCCGGTTGGGCATCGCGCGCACCTTCCAGAACATCCGGCTCTTCGGCGAGATGACCGCGCTGGAGAACGTGGTGGTCGGCACCGACGCCAGGCACAAGACCTCGGTGCCCGGCGCCATCTTCCGCACCACCCGGCACCGGCGCGAGGAGCACGACGCGATCGAGCGGGGCATGGCGCTGCTCGAATTCGTCGGCATCGCACCGAAAGCCGTGGAGAAGGCGCGCAACCTGTCCTACGGCGATCAGCGTCGGCTGGAGATCGCCAGGGCGCTGGCCACCGAGCCGAAGCTGCTCTGCCTGGACGAGCCCGCCGCCGGGTTCAATCCGAGCGAGAAGTCGGCGCTGATGGATCTGATCCGCAAGATCCGCGACGACGGGTTCACCGTGCTGCTGATCGAGCACGACATGCGCCTGGTGATGGGCGTGACCGACCGGATCGTGGTGCTGGAGTTCGGCCGCAAGATCGCGGACGGGCTGCCCGCCGATATCCGGGAGGACCCCGCGGTGATCGCCGCCTATCTCGGTGTGCCCGACGACGGCACCGAGTCGGGGACGGCAAGCGCGCACGGGACGGACGGGTAGGAGCAGCGATGGCATCGCACAGAGAACCGGATCAGCAGACCGCCGACGTGACCAAGGGCGGTTCGGACGCGCTGCTCGAGGTCACCGACATGGTCGTCAACTACGGCAGAATCCAGGCGCTGCACGGGATTTCGCTGTCCGTGGCGGCCGGTGAGCTGGTCACCCTGCTCGGCGCGAACGGCGCGGGCAAGACCACCACCATGCGGGCGCTGTCCGGGCTGCTGCCGCTGACCCGCGGCACGATCATGTTCGAGGGTCGCGACATCACCCACATGAAGGCGCACGAACGGGTGGGCGAGGGTCTGATCCAGGCGCCGGAGGGCCGGGGTGTGTTCCCCGGCATGACGGTGCAGGAAAACCTCGACATGGGTTGCTACGGAAGGCCGTTCAAGCAGAAAGCGGAATACGCCAAGACCCTGGACTGGGTGTTCGAGCTGTTCCCGCGGATGGCCGAGCGGCGCAAGCAGGTCGGCGGCACGCTTTCCGGCGGCGAGCAGCAGATGCTCGCCATCGGGCGCGCGCTGATGGCCCGGCCGCGGCTGCTGTTGCTGGATGAACCGTCGATGGGCCTGGCGCCCATGATCATTCAGCAGATCTTCCGGATCATCTCGGAGATCAACCAGCAGGGCACCACGGTGCTGCTGGTCGAGCAGAACGCCCAGCAGGCGCTCTCGCGCAGCGACCGCGCCTACATCATGGAGACCGGCGAGGTCACCAAGACCGGCTCCGGCCGGGAGCTGCTCACCGATCCGTCGGTGAAGTCGGCTTACCTCGGCGTCGGATAGTCACGGTGTAAACCCCAGTGCCGCAAGGCCGCCCTCGAGGCATGATCGAGACCATGAATGGTCATGATGAGCTGACAGGTCTGGCCGAGCGGTACTGGGACACCTTCCTGGAGGCCAAACCGAGCGACGCGACATTGCTCGGCGATCGGCGGTTCGACGACCGCATCGAGGATCTGTCCGCCGCGGCCGACGAGCGGTTGCTCGCGACCTGGCGCGAGTTGCTGGGCAAGGTCGACGCGCTCGACGCCGGGCAACTCGACGAGACCGATCGGGTCACCCGCAGCCTGCTGCGCACCGAATTGACCGGGGTGATCGAGCGGCTGGAATGGCGGCCGCTGGAGCTGGCCTCCGATCAGATGGAGGGCGTGCACGCCTACCTGCTGACGATGGCGCCGCAGACCAACGCGCCGACGCCGGGCAGCGCGCGGGCACTCGTGCTGCGGTTCCGGCAGTACGGCGACATGCTGGGGCAGGCGGTCGAGCGGTTCCGCGCCGGCCTCGCCGCGGGTCGCACGCCGCCCCGGATTACCCTCGAACGGTCGCTGAACCAGCTCGACAGCTACCTGGCCTCGGAGCTCGCCACGGATCCGTTCGTCACCTTCGCCGGGCCGCCGGACTGGGACGGCGAAGCGTTCTGGCGGGCCGAATTGACCGATGTGGCAAGGGATATCATCCGTCCGGCGTTCCAGGCCTATCGTGAGGTGCTGTTCGACGAGTTGCTGCCCGCGAGCCGCTCCGACGACCAGCCCGGGCTGTGCTGGCTCGGCGACGACGGTGAGGACATCTACCGCCGTCAGCTGCGTTACCACACCACCCTGCCCGATCTCGGCGCCGAGGAGATCCACGAGCTCGGCCTGGCCGAACTCGAGGCACTGCGCGAGGAGTACGCGACGGTCGGCGAGCGGCTGTTCGGCACCGCCGAGCTCGGTCCGATCTTCGCCAGGCTGCGCGACGATCCATCGCTGTGTTACGTCGACGGCGAGCAGATCATGTTCGACGCGCGGCACGCGCTCGCCGCGGCGAACGCCGAGATGGGCAACTGGTTCGGCCGGCTGCCCAAGGAATCCTGCGACATCGTCGCGATGCCGGACTTCCTCGCCGCCGACGCGCCCGCTGCCTACTACTTCCCGCCCGCCGCCGACGGGTCCCGTCCCGGCACCTACTTCGTCAACACCTATCACCCCACCGGTCGTGGCCGGTTCGAGACCGCCGCGGTCGCCTTCCACGAGGCCATCCCCGGCCACCATCTGCAACTCACCATCGCCAACGAGCTCGACCACCTGCCCCGTTTCCAACGCCAGTCCTACGCGAACACCGCGTTCGTCGAGGGCTGGGCGCTCTACACCGAGCGTCTCGCCGAGGAAATGTCGCTGTACGAGGACGATCTCGGCCGCCTCGGCATGCTCGCCGGGGACTCCCTGCGCTCCTGCCGCCTGGTCGTCGACACCGGGCTGCACGCCAAAGGCTGGACCAGGCAGCAAGCCATCGACTTCATGGTCGCCAACGCCCCCGCCGGCCTCGCCGAGATCACCACCGAGGTCGATCGCTACATCGGCATGCCGGGCCAGGCCGTCGGCTACAAGGTCGGCCAGCTCGAAATCCGCCGCCAACGCCTCACCGCGACCGAACGCCTGGGCAGCGCCTTCGATATCAAGGCCTTCCACGACAAGGTCCTGGGCTCGGGCTCGGTCAGCCTGCCCGTCCTCCGCGAACTCGTCGCTTCTTTGCTGTGAAGCTCGATCCGGGTCGAGTCGGGACCGCGTCTCGACTCGGTCCCGGAATTCGCTGGGAAAACGGATGGTCGGCGGCTGGCCGGGTGTCGGCGTATCAGCTTGTCGGTGCTGGTCCCTACACTCTGTGGCGTGAGTTCACCCACGACTGCTCAGCGTCCTGCCACCGCGTCCGGCTCCAGCGATTCCGCGCCGGGTGACCGGCCGACTCTGCTGTTGCTGGATGGGCATTCGATTGCCTATCGCGCGTTCTTCGCGCTACCGGCGGAGAACTTCAAGACGGTGACGGGACAGACCACCAACGCGGTGTACGGGTTCACCGCGATGCTGATCAACCTGCTGCGCGACGAGAAGCCGACGCATATCGCCACGGCGTTCGACGTGTCCAGGAAGACCTTCCGCACCGAGGCGTACCCGGAGTACAAGGCGAACCGTTCGCAGACGCCGGACGAGTTCCGCGGTCAGGTCGAACTCACCAAGGACGTGCTCGGCGCGATGGGCATCCCGGTGATGGCGATCGACGGCTTCGAGGCCGACGACCTCATCGCCACGCTGACCACGCAGGCCGTCGCGCAGGGCTTCCGGGTGCTGATCGTCTCGGGCGACCGCGACGCCATCCAGCTCGTCGAGGAAAACGTGACGCTGCTCTACCCGCGTAAGGGCGTCTCCGATCTGACCCGCTTCACCCCCGACGAGGTGTTCACCAAGTACGGTCTCACGCCCGCCCAGTACCCGGATTACGCGGCGCTGCGCGGCGACCCGAGCGACAACCTGCCCGGCATCCCCGGCGTGGGGGAGAAGACCGCGGCCAAGTGGATCCGCGAATACGGCGACCTGAACAGCCTGGTCGACAAGGTGGACGAGGTGAAGGGCAAGGTCGGCGAGGCCCTGCGCGCCAACCTGAGCAGCGTCGTGCTGAACCGTCAGCTCACCGAGATGATCCGCGACGTGCCGCTGCCCTACACCCCCGATCAGCTCGCGCAGCAACCGTGGGACCGCAACAAGATTCATCAGCTCTTCGACGACCTGGAGTTCCGCGTGCTGCGGGACCGGCTGTTCGAGACCCTGGCCCCGAAGGAGCCGGAGGCCGAGGCGGGCTTCGAGATCAGCGGCGGTGCGCTGGAGGTCGGCGCGGTGGCCGGCTGGCTCGGCGAGCATGCGAAAGCCGGTGTCCGGCAGGGTGTCTCGGTCGTCGGCTCGGGCACTCCCGGCAACGGTGACGTGCGCGCGCTCGCCATCGCGGCCGCCGACGGCGAGAGCGGCTACATCGACGTCTCGATCCTGACCCCGGAAGACGAAGCGGCCCTTGGCGCTTGGCTCGCCGACCCGGCCGTGCCGAAGGCCCTGCACGAGGCGAAGTCCGCTATGCACGCGCTGCGCGGTCGCGGCTGGACCCTCGGCGGTCTCACCAGCGACACCGCGCTCGCCGCCTACCTGGTCCGCCCCGGTCAGCGCAGCTTCAATCTCGACGACCTCTCGCTGCGCTACCTGCGCCGCGAGCTGCGCGCCGAGACCGACGAGGCCCCGCAGCTGTCCCTGCTCGACGACGAGGACACCGTCGACGCCGAGGTCGCGCAGGCCGAAATGCTGCGCGCCCGGGCCGTCACCGACCTCGCCGACGCCCTCGACACCGAACTCCAGCAGATCGAATCCGTTCCGCTGCTGGAGGATATGGAACTGCCGCTGCTCAGCGTCCTCGCCGACCTGGAAGACGCCGGCATCGCGGTCGACACCGGCCAGTTGGAGACGCTGCAACGCCAGTTCGCCGACAAGGTGACCGAGGCGGCCAACGCGGCCTACGAGGTGATCGGCAAGCAGATCAACCTCGGCTCGCCCAAGCAGTTGCAGGTCGTACTGTTCGACGAGCTCGACATGCCGAAGACCAAGCGCACCAAGACCGGCTACACCACCGACGCCGACGCGCTGGAATCGCTGTTCGAGAAGACCGAGCACCCGTTCCTGCAACACCTGCTCGAGCACCGCGACGCGACCCGGTTGAAGGTCACCGTCGACGGCCTGCTGAAGTGCGTCGCCGACGACGGGCGCATCCACACCACGTTCAACCAGACCATCGCCGCCACCGGCCGGCTCTCCTCCACCGAGCCGAACCTGCAGAACATCCCGATCCGCACCGACACCGGCAGGCAGATCCGCGACACCTTCGTCGTCGGGTCCGGCTACCAGTCGCTGATGACCGCCGACTACAGCCAGATCGAAATGCGCATCATGGCGCACCTTTCCGAGGACGAGGCGCTGATCGAGGCGTTCAACTCCGGCGAGGACCTGCACACCTTCGTGGCGTCCAAGGCGTTCGACATCCCGATCGCCGAGGTCACCCCGGAGCTGCGCCGCCGGATCAAGGCCATGTCCTACGGTCTCGCCTACGGGCTGAGTTCCTACGGTCTCGCGGCCCAGCTGAAGATCAGCACCACCGAAGCCAAAGAACAGATGGACGTCTACTTCGACCGCTTCGGCGGCATCCGCGACTACCTGTACGAGGTGGTCGAGCAGGCCCGCAAGGTCGGCTACACCTCGACCCTCTTCGGCCGCCGCCGCTACCTCCCCGACCTCGACTCCAGCAACCGCCAACGCCGCGAAGCCGCCGAACGCATGGCCCTCAACGCCCCCATCCAGGGCACCGCCGCCGACATCATCAAGGTGGCAATGATCAACGTGCACAAGGCGATCCAGGAAGCCGGCCTCCGCTCCAAGATGCTCCTCCAAATCCACGACGAACTCCTCTTCGAGGTAGCCGAGGGCGAAAAGGAAACCCTCGAAGCCCTCGCCAAGGAACAAATGTCCGCCGCCATCCACCTCTCCGTCCCACTCGACGTCTCCGTAGGCACCGGCCGCAGCTGGGACTCCGCCGCCCACTAACCCAAACCCTCCGCGCCCCTTCGCCGCCCAGCAATCCCGTTCGCCGCCACTCCTCACGAACGGGACACAGCGGTGGCAAAACGCGGAGGGGTGGCGTCCCATTCACTGCGGCCGATCGCCGTGAGCGGGACATGGCGAAGGTAAACCGCGGGTAGCTCCGCAGTGGTGTTCCGTTCGCTGCGGCCCATCGTCTCGGGCAGGACACAGCGGTGGCAAATCGCGATTGGTCTGCCGTGTTGCCCCGTCGGCCAGCGGACCGGTGCGGGAGAGGCACGGCTGTGCCGGACGGCGCGGAGGTCCCTGTCGTTGGGCGACAGCGCTTCCCAGCGTGCTTCGCTCGCTGCCTGCGGTCGTCGTGCCGGCTGGGCCGCAGAATACGCGCGCAATGCCGACGAGTGGGCATCGACGGGCATCAGGAATTGCCGGTCCCGTTTTATGTGCACACCTGATTTTCAGGGACTCGCTCCAGCACGACGACCGGGATTTGTCGGTCGGCGGCCGTCTCGAACTCGGCGAATTTCGGGACGAGCGCTATCTCTTCGGCCCAGATCTGCTCGCGTTCCGCGCCTTCGGTGAGCCGGGCTACGGCAGAGACGGTTTCGGTGCCTGTCTCGACGCTGATGTGTGGATTGGCCATCAGATTGCGATACCACGCCGGATGGTGCGGGCTGCCGCCGTGGGTAGCGAAGACGGCCCAGTTGTCGCCGACCGGTAGGTAGAACAATGGGCTGATCCGTTCACGTCCGGTCTTGGCTCCGGTGTGGTGAACCAGGATGAGCGGCATGCCCGGGTGTCCGTCGTAGAGACCGGGGATGCGCGGTGGGATCGGGCGTCCCGCGGCAAAATCGGCCTCGCTGCTCCACGCCGCATACCCGGCGTTCGCCCGGACCTCGGCGATGATTCGAGCGTTCCAGCCGTTGGCATCGTCGTGGGCGGTGGCTGGGGACTGATCGGACATGGCACCCTCTTTGCTATACGGAGCACTTGCTCCTCTAAGCTAGCACGGGCGGAGCGCATGCTCCGTATAAGGAGATATGCTCGTCGCATGGCGATAACCGGATCGGAGAGCACCAGTCGGCGGCGCGCGCCCCGAGCGGACGCGATCCGCAACCGCGAAGCCATCATCGAGGCTGCCTCCGCGGTGCTGGCCGAGCAGGGCACCGCGGTGGATGTACGTGAAATCGCCCGCCGCAGCAAGGTGGGCATGGGCACCCTGTACCGGCACTTCCCGACGAAGGAAGATCTCGTCCAGACGGTGCTGCGCAAGGACTTCGCGGAGTGGGCGGAATCCGCGCGCACGGCGGCCGCCACCGCCGAGGATCCCTGGGCGGCACTGATCGAGTTCTATCAGCAGGCCCTCGCCGGTTACGCGCACCACCGCGCGATCATGGAGCACTTCGCGCTGGCCGTGCCGGATCCCGACCCGGAAGGCCTTGGGCGCCTTCGCCTCGTCATCGAGGAGCTATGCGTCCGCGCCACCGCTCGGCTGCGCCCCGGAGTGACCGCCGACGACCTGGTTCTCCTGCTGGTCTCCCTCGGCCACGCCGTCCAGATCACCGACGAGTGCCGCCCGGACCTGTGGCGCCGACTGCTGCACATCTCCCTCGACGGCTTACGCGCCGACCTGCCACCGCTGTAGAGCCGCAGGGTTGGCGGTACCGAGTCGTGGGTCGACCAGCCTTCGAGCGGGGCAGGCGTGAATTCGTTGCCGCGACCCGCCACGTCTTGCGGCCGGTCAGTTGGACCGTGATCACGTCGATCGGATCGAAATGCGCCGCCGTCACCGCGCCGGAACGGTTGCAAAAGAGTTGGCATTTCGCCGATTTCGCCGACACGCCCGCATGGCCATCATGGACAATTCAGTCCCTCCCGCTGTGCGTGTACAGATCGAACAGGATATCGCGAGGGACTACTCCACTCGCCCCATCGGCAAGCCGGTGGTGGCGGTCGGTTCCGGCAGCCATACCCGGCTTCGATGTCTGCTGGCGTCAGCGAAGTAAAGACGACGTGCGGTATAAGACGACGACTGAAAAGACTTTCTACGATTCGGGTGAGAAAACAAGCCTTCTATCGGATTTCCGGTCGCTCCGGTGA
This sequence comes from Nocardia sp. NPDC006044, assembly GCF_042871115.1. Classification (NCBI taxonomy): domain Bacteria; kingdom Bacillati; phylum Actinomycetota; class Actinomycetes; order Mycobacteriales; family Nocardiaceae; genus Nocardia; species Nocardia sp. NPDC006044. The sequence goes on along the minus strand of NZ_JBIAID010000003.1, from coordinate 16,674 downwards.
TGGTGGGGATGCGGCCTGCAGTAGTTTACGAAACGGAATCTTCGCTGCCTTCCGGCATATCGAGGTAGGTCGGCTCGGCCGTGCGGGTGCGGGTGGCGGTCGGTGACTCGCCGGTGTGCCTGCGGTAGATCCGCCGGAAGGCGGCCGGATCGGCGTAGCCGACCGCGCTCGCGATCATGTCGACGGGTTCGCGCGTGGTCATGAGCAAGGTGGCCGCCTGCCCGACCCGGAGGCGATGTATGTACTCGGTGAACGAGACGCCGAGACGGTCGCGGATACGCCGGGTCAGGGTGCGCGGAGAAACCGCTGCCACACTGGCCAATTCGTCGAGTGATAGCTGCCGATGCAGATTGGCCTGCGCGTGCTGTTGCACGGCGCGCAGTGCCGGGTCGGTGACCCGGAGATGCTCGAGCACCATATAGCGCGACTGTGACATACGGGCGTCGAGCACCAGGTAGTGGGCCACCTGCTCGGCCAGCGCACCGCCGCAGAGGCGGGCGACCAGCGCCAGCAGCAGATCTGTATGGGCGAAAGCCGCACCGGCGGTGAGTATTTCGCGGCTGTCGACGACCATGCGATCGGCGCGCACGGTGACATCCGGGAAGTGGCGGGTGAGCAGCGGCGCCAGCCACCAGGTGGTCGTGGCGGCCCGGCCCGCCAGCAGCCCCGAGGCCGCCAGCACGAAAACGGCCGAGCAGGAGGCGGCCACCGTAGCGCCGGAATCGGCGGCGCGCCGGATGATTTCGACGGCCTGCAGGGTCTGGGGTCGCATCAGCAATTCGTCGACACGTGCCTCGCTGGACGCGGACGGCCCTGGCAGTACCAAAATGTCGCCAGGCGCGAACTTCGCTGAGCGGAGCTGGGTTTCGGCATCGACGCTGATCAGTCGTCCGCCGCTGGATCGGACCGGCAGCCCGTCGACGGAGGCGACGCGCTGGCGCAGTCGCTCGCCCGCTGTGTCGCCGCCGATCTCGGCCGCCGTGTCGACGATGTCGATGCCGAGGCCGAGTGCACCTTCGAGCACCCCGTCCAGCGCGAGGTGAGTAATCATGTGGCGAGATTAGACCGAATGGTGGCGGTTTCACCAGTGGCGGTGTGCTGACCTGGTGCGGCAGGGTTTCGGGTGTGCAGCAATCTCCCCCACCGGATTCTCTCGATGACGACCTCGCCGATTTCGCAAACCGGTCGATCATGCTCGACGGAGTAACCCGCACGGTGTACGTCAGCGGCATCGGACCGGCGGTCATCATCATGGCGGAAATGCCCGGCATCAGCCCCGACGTGGCCCGCTTCGCCCGCTGGGTCCGCGACGCCGGTCTCACCGTCTACCTGCCGTCACTGTTCGGCCGGGACGGTGCCTATCCAGAGGCCGAGGCCGGCATGGCGGTCTTCAGACGCGCCTGTGTCAGCGCGGAATTCCGGGCCTTCGGCGCGGGCAAGTCCAGCCCGATCGCCGGGTGGCTGCGTGCGCTGGCAGCCCTGGCTCATCGCGAATGCGGCGGTCTCGGCGTCGGCGCGCTCGGCATGTGCTTCACCGGCAACTTCGCGCTCACCATGATGCTCGAGCCCGCAGTGCTGGCGCCGGTGCTGTGCCAGCCCTCGCTGCCACTGGATGAGCCTGGCGGACTGGAGATTTCGCCCGATGACCTGACGGCCGTACGGGAGCGGCTCGATCGTGATGATCTCGTGGTGCGCGCCTACCGCTTCCAGGGCGACCGTTACTGTACAGAGCAGCGTTTCGCCGCCTACGCCAAGGCACTGGGCCCGCGCTTCGAGCCTCGGGTGCTGCCCGCCGCGGCGGCCAATCCTGCTCCGCCGCCGTTCTTCTCGCAGATCATCGGCTGCCCGCACAGCGTGGTCACCGCGCATCTGGTCGACGCGGCAGGGGAGCCGACCGCCGCGGCCCGCGACGAGATCATCGCCTTCCTCGTGACCCGGCTGGTTGGGAGTGCTCCGACGCAATGACGTAGCCCCGGCCGGAATCGCGCGCTGTCCTGGAAGGAACCTCGTAGACGTCCTCCCGGATTCACCTGCCTCGCAACTACTTACTGATAGGAGTTCCAGATGCGCGTCCTACGTGCCATCGCCACCGGAAGCTTGGTGGGCGTTTCGATCCTTATCTGCGCCACCCCGGCCGACGCTGCGCTGAGTCGGCATGAGACGCCAGCGCCCCTGTCCACCGCGCGGGACACCGGAGGGCGGTGTGACCTGAACCCCTTGATCGGAGCGTGGTGCTAGACCAGCCAATCGGCATCAAGATCTTCCCGAAATTCATTACCAGGAGTCGGTACTCGAAAGCCGGCGAGCGCGCTTTCGACGCCACTCGCCCGACACCATCGCCCGGACGACGCCCCTGCGCGGGATCGCCGGGGTAACTCAGCGCTCGACTCAGGCGAAAGGTGTTACCAGCAATGGGATTTGACGTAGATCGTCGAGGGTGTAGTGGATGCCTGCGAGTGCGCTGATCGCACGAAGGGCGATGGCATAATCGGCCTCGCCCGGATCGAGGTAATCGTGGTCGACGGTGCCGGCGGCTTCGAACGCCGCGCGCAGTTCGCCGGGTAGGTCGGCCAGGTCGGTGTCGAGTTCGAGGTCGTCGACGTTGATCCAGGCGATCTCGTTTCCGTCGACGTAGTAGATCAGGCTCGCGTCGGCATTGATGGAGAAGTAGCTCGTCGCGGCGACGCGGCCGTCGGCCGATAGCACCGTCGCGTCGTCGGTGGCGCCGAAATCGTCATAGATGAAGGTCCATTCGCCGACCTGCCCCGCCAGCAGTGTCGCGGCATCGCCTCGCTCGGTGCCCAGTGCCGCCGCCGGCAGGGAGGTCAACTCGTCCGGCTTGTCCGCTGGAAGTGTGCACGACCGGATCAGGTGTGCCTTGGCTCCCAGTGCTTCGAGTGCCGCAGCGGGTTCGAGTCCGCGGACCACGTGTACACAGTGATTGGGATCGTCGCTCGCCAGCCCGCTGATCCACAACGGAACACCCTCGGGGTCAAGGGAATTCGGCAGAAATCCGGGTGTAGCCATACTGTCCTCGCCTATCGGAGCCATGTTCGGGTCGGGTTCATCATGGCCTGCGTCACCGGCCGGCGTGCGGGACGGGTGCGAACGATGGTCGACGCGTGGGTTGGCACACCGGAGGCGGTAAGCTCGCCCGATGGGGCGATAGACGCCGAATTCAGCCAGCGAGACCGCCCTTCGGAGGTAATCGATGACTGCTACAGACCCGAGCCGCCTGGTAATCGACCGAGCGGACGGACGCGACGACGGCGACGCCTGGACCCAGGACTACCAGTACCTACCCGGCGACCCTGGCATATCGATCATCATCGAATCCACCTCCGAAGAAGGCGTCGGCCCCCGGCTCCATCAGCACCCGTACGCGGAGACATTCATCATCCGGCGCGGCAGCGCGACGTTCACCCTGGGCGACGAATGCCTGATCGCCCGCGCCGGTCAGGTGCTCGTCGCGCCGGCGGGCACACCACATAAGTTCCGCACCGGCCCAGGTGGATACGAGGCCGTTCACATCCATGTGAGCCCGCACTTCATTACCGAATGGCTGGAATAGCTAGCTGCACCGCCGTGCAGCCAGGCGTCTTGACGGTCGGCTAATGGTCTGCTGAGCGGCAGAGGTTCGAAACGGCAAGCGAAGACCAAACCGTTGTCCGCACCCTCGCTGCGGACACGGTGCGTCCAGCTATCGGCCACATCTGCTCGGGGTCGTACCTCGAAGTACGTGGTTCGACGTGGAGCGCCCGTGTCTGGATGCGGCCGGTTGTCCACCGCGATCGACCCGATCACCTCCAGATCGGTGAGCCCGGTCTCCTCTGTTATCTCGCGCAGGACAGCATGTTCGAGGCTTTCGTCCGCGCCTACGCCGCCGGCTGGAATCTGGGTCCCTGCCTCTGGCATGCCGACATGGTCGAAGACCAGGAGCTGCGGACCGTCGCGATCGCGAATCACGTAGGCGGCCACACGGACTCTGGGCTGTTCCACCTGTGCATTGTGCCTCGCGGCAAACATCCTTTTCTGCCGCCCAGGGGTCACAACGAGGACTTCTCGCCAAGCGCGTGACGTGCAGGTAAGGGCATCGTGCGTGGGTGCGCCCAGACCTGTTGATGCTCAGGGCATTCGGGTGGGGGAGCGGTGTGGGGGTGCGCGTCGAACCGGCGGGTAGGGGAATGGTGTGCGAGCATCGGTCGCATGTCGATCTCCGCGGAATCCATTGCCCATCTGCGTTTGACGGTATGTGACATCGATCGGTCGCGGGCCTTCTACGAGAAGGTCTTCGGATGGCCTGTGGCGCTGGAGGTTCCGGCAGATGCCGATGATGAGACGCGGCAGCGTCTTGCGTTTCTGCACGGTGGGGTGATCTACCGGATGGGGCACGGGATGATCGGGCTGCGCCCCGCGGGTACCGACCCCTTCGATGAGAACAACGTCGGCCTCGACCATCTCGCCTTCTCCCTCGGCTCCCTAGCCGAACTCGAAACTGCCGCAGCCCATCTCGACGCGTGCGAGGTCAAGCGCGAGGAGATCAAGGACATCGGCGTCAGCTACATCCTGGAGTTCCGCGACCCGGACAACATCGCCCTCGAGCTGGTCGTGCGGAAGTAGGAACTCAATTCTGGCGAGTCGGCCGGATGGTCAGGTCGCCGATTTCGACATCATCGGGTTGGTCGATGGCAAAGGCGATGGCCCGTGCCACGGCCGTGGGGTCGATGCCGAGATCGGCCATACTCCGCCTTGCCTGTTCGAGCACCGCCGGATCGTCGACCGCGTGATCGATCAGCTCGGTGCGGACATAGCCCGGCGAGATCGATGTCGTCCGCACCACTCCATCCGTGCTTTCCTGTCGCAGTCCTTCGAGCAAAGTGCGTACGGCGTTCTTCGTCCCGGCGTACACCGCTTGCGTAGGAACGATTTTCAGCCCGGAGGTCGAGACCACCGTGACGAGATGACCGCTACCCTGACGGCGGAAAACCGGTAGGGCGGCGGCGATCCCGTGCAGGATCCCCTTGACGTTCACATCGATCATCGCCGACCAGCCCTCGACATCCAGGTCGTCAACCGGGCCGATCTTGCTGATCCCCGCGTTGCCCACCAGCACGTCCAGCCGCCCGAACCGCTCGACGGCGAGCCCGACGAGCGACTGGAGGTCGCCACGCTCGGTGACGTCCACGCGCGTCGCGACCGCCGCACCCCCGTCCGCCTCGATCTGGGCGACCACCCGCTCCAGCCGCTCGGTGCGGCGGGCCCCGAGCGCAACGATGGCACCGAGCGAAGCGAGATGACGAGCCGTCGCCTCACCGATTCCGCTACTGGCGCCAGTGATTGCAACAACCTTGCCTTCGATGGTCATCGAACGTCCTCCAGCTAGAGTGGACACATGTCCGTTTACTCCGACGACCTTAGCGGACAGGTGTCCGCTTCTGTCAAGGGCGCCGGCACGCGCCGTTCAGACGCCCAACGCAACCGCGATCGAATCCTCCGGGCAGCCCGCGAACTCGTCCGCGAGCCGGGCGAACTGAAACTCAACGCCGTCGCGAAGGCCTGCGGTATCGGACAGGGCACGCTCTACCGGCACTTTCCCACCCGCGAGGACCTCCTCGCCGAGGTCTATCGCCGCGACGTGGAAAACCTGGTCGACGCGGCCCCACGTCTACTGGCAACCAACCAACCCTTGGACGCACTCGCCGAATGGTTCGACCAGGTCGCCACCTACGCCCGACTCAAACGCGACATCTTCGCCGCCGTCGAAGCCGCAACCTGGCAAGACCTCGCCGCCCACAGCCGAGGCCCCATCGGCGACGCCGTCGAACTCCTCCTCGCCGCCGGCCGCGCGAACAACACCATCCGTCCCGACGCCGAGGCCCGCGACGTCATCATCCTCATCAGCTGGCTCTCCCGCCTAGACGACACCGAACTGGACACCCGAGCCCCCCGCCTCCTATCGATCCTTATCAACGGCCTGCGCACCGCGTAATGGATCGGGCTCAGGAGGGCTCTTCGTAGTGGGTGGCGAGGGCGGTGGCGCGGGTGTGCAGGGAGGTTCGTAACCATTGGGGGGCAAGGGGTTCCGCGTCGGTGGCGAGTTGCCACAGTGCCCATTCGGCGTGCCTGGGGTCTTGGAAGGTGACCTCTAGCCGCAGGCGGCCGTCGGGGTCGGTTTCCTCGATGTGGACGGCCAGCGCGGTGGCCACGAGTTCTTCCCGCCGGGCCGGGTGCAACCGCACCAGTACGGTGACCTGGTCGCCGCCGGACCGGAACCGGGTGCTGCGCTGCTGCCAGGCTTGTTCCAGATCGACGCGGTCCGGTCGCTCGGCAGGTTCCGGGAGTTCTTCGGCGGCCGAGATCCTGGACAGTCGGTAGGTGCGGTCCGCGCCTGACTTCGTGGCGAGCAAATAGCCCTGGTCGCGCACGGTGACCAGGCCGATCGGATCGACCGTGCGCCAATGAGGCTGCTGGTCCACCGCCGCGTATTGGATGCGCAACTTGTGCCCGGCGAACACCGCGCGGCGGACCTCGGTCAATACGGTGCCGGGCACCTCCTCGGTACTCAGCCGACGCGACAGCAGATCGGTCTCCGGGTCGATGAGCAATCGCTCGGCCACGTCGGCCGCGGTGGCCCGATAGCTTTCGGGCAGCGCGTCCACCACCTTGAGCACCGCCGAGGCGAGCGCCGAACCGAGGCCGAATGCCTGTGCGCCGCGTCGTGATCCGGCGACCAGCAGCGCAAGCGCCTCGTCGTGATTGAGTCCGGTGAGCTCGGTCCGGAAACCGGGGAGCAACGCGAAACCACCGTGCCGTCCGCGTTCGGCGTAGACCGGGACGCCGGCCGCGGACAGCGCCTCGATATCGCGCAGCACGGTCCGCGTGGACACCTCCAGCTCACGCGCCAGCGCCGCCGCGGACAACCGGTCGTGCCGGCGCAACAGCAACACCATCGAGACCAGTCGATCGGCGCGCATACGAAAACCTTTGCAGAAATACACGACACAAGGTGTCGTGATTCGTTGAGAGCCTTACCAGTATGACCAACAAGAAAGTGGCCACCGAGCCGAACGACCTGGGCAAGTTCTTCATCGAGCTGGCCAACGCGGGCGACGTCGACGGACTGGTGGCGTTGTACGAGCCGGACGCCGTGCTGGCGTTCCCGCCCGGCAGCCTCGCGACCGGACACGCGGAGATCCGCAAGGTGTACGAACAATTCGTCGCCGCCGCACCGGTACTCGAGCCCGGCAGACAACATCCGGCCCTGGTGAGCGGCGACCTGGCCATGACCGCGTCCACCCTGACCAGCGGCGAGGTCGCCGTCGAGATCGCCCGCCGCCAGCCGGACGGATCGTGGCTGTGGGCCACGGACCAGCCGTCGCTCGTGCCGTAGCGGGGCGGCGGTGGGCCGGTCCGTCCGAGCCCACCGCCGCGCTGTGCGGAGGAGCGCGATAAGGCGTATCGCGACGATCGGCGTCTACGGATTCACCGTCGAAGGTTTCCTGGAGCAGTTGGCGAGCGGTGGCGTGGGACTGCTGCTGGACCTGCGCCAACGCCGCGGCGTGCGCGGGCCCGAGTACTCGTGGGCGAACTCGGCCCGGCTCCAGAACGCGCTCGCCGCAGCAGGTATCGGCTACCGGCACGTGAAGGGGCTGGCGCCGACAACTGAATTGCGCCACCTCCAATATCGTGAGGACGATCGCCGAGGAGTCGGCAAACGCAATCGTGTCGCCTTGGCGGCCGAGTACGCCGAGCGCTACACCCACGAAATCCTCGACCCCTTCGACCTCGCCGCCCTGGTAGCCGAACTACCGAGCGACTCGGTGACCGCCCTGTTCTGCGTGGAGTGCGATCCGGAGGCGTGCCATCGCTCGCTGGTCGCCGAGCGTCTGCACGCCGAACACGGCCTGCCGATTGCGAACCTTCGCCCGCGCTGAAACTCGCCTGTCCTCGCGACGGCCGGCTCCGCCGGGGTTCATCGTGGGCCGACCGGGCCGGTCGGCGCTGGTCACCTCCCCAGCGCCGGTTCAGGTGCGGACCCCGAGTGTGCCGTTCCACGTGGCGGTATCGATACCCGCGCGCCTCGCCAGTGCGAACATGGCGGCGAGGTCGTCGTCGGTGCGCGGTTCGTGATCGTCCTCGGGGTAGTGCTGTGTCTGCAAACGCAGCATCTCCTCGGCGAAGGATCGAAGCCCGTTCTCGGTGATGGCTCCGCGTTCGGCGTCATCGATCAGTTGCGCACACAGCTCGGGCAGGCCGGTGTCGCCGTTGTCGAACTCCAACCGCTCGGCGATCTCACCCACCGCGTCCGCAGGGGTCGTCAAAGCCGATATGCCGCAGTCGAGTCCGTCGTCGGCGAGATCGTCCGGGTAAGGAGCCCGGTGCCAGGCACCGTCATCGAACCAATACACGCAGCCGACCATGTAGTCATCGATCAACCCTCGAAGATAGTCCCGCGGAACCCATTCCGGCGCGCCGGCCAGCAGATCGATCGCCGGTTCGTATCCCTTGACCCTGCTCGATTCGTCCTCCCCGACGAGCACCGCGCGACCGTCACCGAACCATTTCAGCACCCACCACGTGCAACCGCAGTCGTCCCAATGCAATCCGTCGTCATCGATCCAATAACCCGATCGATGCTGCGCCGGCTCCAGCTCCTCGTCGCGGTCGAAGGTGGCGAGCGCCACGGCCGCCCACCGCGCCCACAGCACGCGCGCGTCCGGCAGATCCGCCGGACGCCCGGGCCGATGCAGCTTCCCCATTCTTGTTCTCCTGATCCTCGTGGATGTCCGCTGGGTGTGATCGGCCCCGGAAGGTCGCTACCAGCCGATCGGCTGATTGATCGCGATCAGGTTCCCGTCGGTTGCTTTGAGCACGGCCAAGCGGTTTCCGGGTAGATCCACGATGCCGGTCTCCGGGTCGCCGTTGACGATCGGCGCGGTGCCGATCTCGGCGAGCGACCTGTCGGCGACCTCGCCGAGCGCCGTGGCGCCGAGGGCCACCATCGCGGTGTGCGTCGCCGCGATGTCGACCACCGTCCAGAACGGCAGTGGATGGGGCACCCACGGTTTGGCCGACAGCGCGAGGCCGATCGCGTACATCGCGTAGTCCTCGGTGCGAAAGACCGGCTCGGCGCCGAGCATCGCCGTGAACGCCGCAACGCTCGCGTCCAAATCCGCGGTGGGGTAGACGACATTGGCGAAGGCGGTGGGTGTGTTCACGTGACTCCTTCTCGCCGAGCGAGGCTCGATTGTGACGGGCAACTTCGGCGATCAATGTAGCGGCACCCTCCGACAGGTGCGGCCGACCTGGTGCGCGGACCCTACGTCCTTGCCGACGGGCGCGGCGGCACCGTGCGGGCGGGCGCGGGTCGCTCTCTCCGGGAGTGATGCCGCCGGCCCCGATGCCGAACAGCGCCGCCCGCCCGGACATCACGTCGAGCCTGCCGACCTCACCGGCGAGCAGCAGTGGTTTCCACATCCCGGCGGGCCATCGCACGGAGCGACGCAGGCGATTACTCGAGGGAGCCGGGGACCTCCAGCCGGCCTGGCACGGTGTGGCCTCGCAGTGGTGCCGGAAGGTGACGCCTCGATCGGACACCGGTGGTGAGCGAAGGCGGTGTCACTGCTGCGCGCGGATCTTGTGTCCGTACGTCCATTGGATCATCCCGAAACGACGAGTCCCTACCTCCCTGAGTCCGAAACCCTTGACGGTGTCGGCGATTTCGGTGGCAGTGAAGAGGCGCGCACCGCCGGCGTCAGGTAGGAAACGCCCGATCGGACCGGTGCGCACGGTGGGCACCAGCACAGCGAGGTAGCCGCCTGGTCGCAGCACCCGGATCATCTCGGCCATGGCTGCGATCGGGTCGGGAATGAGCTGAAGACCGGCGATACAGGTCACCGCGTCGACGGTGTTGTCCCGCAACGGCAGTCGCTGTGCATCGGCGCGCAGGAACGCGATGTTGTCGGCGCGGTGCCGATGAGCGGCACGGGTGAGCATCGATTCGGAGATGTCGATCCCGAGAGCGAGCCCGGTCGGACCTACGGTGCGGGCCAGCGCGGCGGTGATTTCGCCCGGGCCGCAACCGATGTCGAGTGCCGTGTGACCAGGTTGGAGGTGCAGGTGTCCGGTGGGCGATTGCAGGATGCCGAATACGCGCCGGGCTGCTGTCGCGGCATGGTCGAAGAGGGACGCGCCGATGCGGGAGCTCCACAGCGCCTGCACCATGCCGGTGTTGACGTCTTGGACCGCGGATCCGAGTTGGTCGAGGTACCCGCGCGGCGCGGTGGGGGCCGCCGGCGGGTCGGCGAGCAGCGGCAGAACTCGTTGCATGGCAGGCGAAATGGTGACGCTCACACGATCATCTCCTGGAGTGCTCGACCGGCGCGATCCCGCCGCAGTGGTGTCGACGCCGGGTTCGTCGGAGTGGATACCCGGACACTAGGTCGCGCCCGTTCATCGGGTCCAAGACCAGTTGTGCCATAAGCTCATCCGGTTTCGGATATGACGCGAGGTGACCTCGGTGAAAAGTGTCACGGGACCTCGAGCGCGTAGGAATCACACAGCATCTGAGCCTGAAATTCGCCTGAGTGGTGATGCGGCGCCCGAAGCTGCCGAGTGTTGGTCGAACGTCCAAAACTGTTGGCTGACAGCGCTTCCCGCGCCCGCCAGGTGGACCAACACACTCTGTCGGTGGCGGGTGTTACCGTCGGCCCATCCAGCCAGGCCGGTTGACAACCGCCCTGGCCACGTCGTCGGAGATGGGGTGGAACATGACTTCAGCGAGACATGACGGAGACACCTGGGACCTTGCGTCCAGCGTCGGCGCGACCGCCACCATGGCGGCGACGGTCCGCGCGATCGCGACCCGCGCGGATCCTGCGCTCATCGATGACCCGTTCGCCGAACCGCTGGTCCGGGCGGTCGGCGTCGACCTGCTGACTCAATTGGCCAGCGGGCAAGTGCTTCCTAGCGACTTGGTCGAGCAGGTCTGGATCGATGTGGCCAAGGTGCGCACCAAGTTCTACGACGAGTTCTTTCTCGGCGCGACGGGCGCGGGCATCACCCAGGTCGTGATCCTGGCCTCGGGGTTGGATTCCCGCGCTTACCGACTGTCCTGGCCGACCGGGACCGTGGTGTACGAGGTCGACCTGCCGCCGGTCGTCGAATTCAAGACCCGCGCACTGGCGGAGCTGGGCGCTGCCCCCACCGCCGACCGGCGGGTTGCCGCTGTCGATCTGCGTGACGATTGGCCCGCCGCACTGTGCGCCGCCGGTTTCGACCCGGAGCGGCCGACCGCGTGGAGCGCCGAGGGCCTGCTGGGTTATCTGCCGCCGGAAGCACAGGATCGTTTGCTGGACAACATCACTCGGCTCAGCGCGCCGGGAAGCCGGTTGGCGACGGAAAGCAAACCTAACCCGCAGCCGGGTCAGGAAGACCGGACGAAGGAGCGCCTGCACCGCATCTCCGAACGTTGGCGGGCAAACAATTTCGATACCGACATGGCGCGGATGCGATATTACGGCGAGCGCAACGAGGCGGCCCCCTACCTGGTCGGCCGCGGCTGGGTGCTGAACGGCATTACCATCCGGGACCTGTTGGCCGCCAACAATCTTCAACCCTTGACCGGTGACGACCTACGCATGGGCGACCTGCTCTATATCAACGCGGTCCTCGACGGGTAACCGCGTCACGCGTCTCCCATCTTCCGCACTCGAGTATTCGTCGCGGTGGCGCGCTTGCCCTCGTGATTTTCGGTGCGTAGCCGGGGGAGGGGGTGACCGTCACGGTCGACGAGCACCGAGTGGGATTCGCCGGCGGTGAACGCGTGACGTTCGCCCCACTGCCGCAACGCCACGACGACGGTGAACAGGTCCTGCCCGGCAGCGGTGAGTTCATAGCTGTGCCGTTTGCCGCCGGGTGCGGTGCTCGTGCTGAGGATTCCGTGGTCGACCAGCTTGCGCAGGCGGTCGGTGAGGATGTTTCGAGCGATCCCGAGCCGTTGCTGGAAGTCGGTGAAGGTCGCCGCACCGTCCATGGCGTCGCGCACGATCAGCAGGCTCCATCGGTCGCCGACCAGGTCGACGGTGCGCGCGACCGGGCAGGTGGGATCGGTCCAGTCGCGGCCGGAACCGAGTGTCGTGGTCATGCGCCTCCGCCCGATTGGTTGCAATTCGAAACTATTATGCCCTACGCTCCAATGGTTGCATTTTGCTACTAATCCGGGAGGTGTGATGGTGGGAACCGTCACGAGATCGCAGCGATTCGTGCTGGCACTGGTGTGCGCGGTGGCAGTGTCGGTGATCTACGCGATCCAGCCGGTACTGGAGGCGGCGGGCGTCGGCCTGGGATTGGCGCGCGAGTCGCTCGGTTGGCTGGTTGCCGCCGGGCAGGTCGGCTATTTCGCCGGTCTCGTTCTGCTGGTTCCGCTCGGCGACGTGCTGAATCGCCGACGGCTCATCATCGTGCATCTGCTGCTCACCGCCGTGGGTGCCGCGATCGTGGCGGTTGCGCCGAACGGTGCCGTCGCGGTGACCGGGCTGGCGGTCGCGGGTTTGTTCGCGGTCGTGGTGCAGGTGACCGTCGCCTATGTGGCCGCCGTTTCCGCGCCGGACGAGCGCGGCCGCAATATCGGCGCGGTGACCTCCGGCGTGGTGGTCGGCATTCTCGGCGTCCGTGTTCTGGCCGGCGTTCTGGGCGACACGGTGAGCTGGCGGGCCGTGTATGCGCTGCTCGCGGTGCTCTGTGTCGTGCTGGCCCGTATCGTCCGCACGGCACTCGACCCGGATCCCAGAACCTCCGGCACAAAGTATGTGCATGTACTGGCATCGATGGGGCGGCTCGTGCGCACCGATCGCCTGTTCCTGAGCCGAGGGCTGATAACCTTTTTCCTGTTCGCCTCCTTCGGCACCCTCTGGAGCGGACTCGCCCTGCCGCTCGGTTCCGATCCCTGGAATTTCGGCACCACGCAGATCGGGTTGTTCGGTGTGGTCGGACTGGCCGGAGCGCTCGGCGCCGCCCGGGCCGGACGGTGGGCGGATTCCGGTCGAGCACAGGCGATTACGGGCTCCGCGCTGGTGTTGCTCACCGCCGCATGGCTACTCGTCGCCCGGATCGAAGCGACCTTGTGGCCGCTCATCATCGGCGTCATCGTGCTCGACTTCGCCGTCCAGGCAGTGCATGTCAGCAGCCAGCACCTGCTGACCGCCGCGCACCCCGACCATGCCAGCAGCGTCATCGGCGCCTACATGGCCTGCTATTCGCTCGGATCCGCGCTCGGCGCGATCACCACCACCTGGGCATACAGCAATTGGGGATGGACGGCCGCCTGCTGGGTGGGCGCGGCCTACTCACTCTCCGCGCTGGTGCTGTGGGGACTGGGCCAGATCACCCGGCGCGGTGTGGCGAGTTCCCGTAACCCGCAACCGAAGTGCCGGGATGTTGCGCCAATCTCCGTGGAGTGCTGATCGTGACCGGGTCCTACTTCTCGGGAGGCTGGTCGAAGGTGACGGTGATGTCTTCGAAGTCTTTGTTGCGCTGAGCCTGTGCCTGGTCGGTGTAGGTGCGTCGGTCCCCGCTGGTGAGGTTGACGTTCTCGGTGAACGGCGACAGCAGCGCCCGCGGATAAAGCTTGTCGACCCGCACGACATTGATCTCCATACACAACACGACCGAGCACGAGGCCAGGTACAGAAACCCGAGAAGACCGAGCACCACCGCGAACACCCCATTGGTATCCGAGGATTGGTTCACCACCTGGCCGACATAGATCGAGCCGAATCGCTGCAACAACTGCCACGCGACCGCGGCGACCACCGCGCCGGGGGCCACCTGCCGCCAGCTCAGGGATCGCACCGGGGCCCACTTGAACGCCATCGCGAACAACCCCGCGTTGACCACCACCGAAGCGAGCACGAGCAGCCAGGCGAACCCGAACCCGATCCGCCACGCGGCTCCGACCTGCGACAACACCGTCGCCGCGAGGATCAGCGGCCCGAGGATCAGCAGTCCGATCAGCCCGCGCACCCGCACCATGAACGGATTCGGCCGCTGGTTGACCGGCACCGCCCACGCGACATTCATCGCGTTCTGCACCGCCACCGACACCCCGAGACCACCGAACGCCGCAACCGCGATTCCGGCAACCACCCCGGCGGTGCCTCCGCTGAGCCGCTCCGGCCGGCTGATCTGATCGCCGATCACCGGAAACTGACTCAACGCCGAATCGAGGATGCGCTGCTGAAGCTGCGGGTCGGCCTCGAGCAGCACGCTGAGCACCGTCGTCAGAATCAGCAGCAGCGGAAACAACGACACGAACGCGTAATACGTGATCAAGGCGGCCAAGTACCCGCCCTGATCGTCGACGAACTTATAGATCACCGCCAACGGAAACCCCGCTCCGCGATGACGCTGCTGAAACCTATCGACGCTGGCAACCAACCCGACTACTCATCCTTCGCTCGGCGATTCCAGTGTCAACTGGTTCGTGTGGCCCGGTCCCGATACGACGTTCCACGGTCAGCTGTTGCTCAACCATATGAGGCCGAGAATTCCCGCACTGACTGCGAACGCGGCTATCGGACCCCACCACGAAATGCGGCCGGTGAAGGCCAGGGCGGTCAGCACCAGAGCGACGCTGTTGCTCACCCAAACCAGCGAGTGGGCCGGCGAATTCGGGGGACGGTATCTGCGTAGTACAGCCAGCTCACGCCCAATCTGGGTGCGGATCACCCCTTCCCTGTCGGTACCCGAGGGAAGGCCTTTCTGGATCTGTACCAGCAGGTGCAATCGCTCATGGGGCAGCTTGTGCGATGACCGGGACGTGAACCATCCTGTGACGAAAGCGACGATCAGCGCGGCTAGAGCGCCGGCGACCGCGCCCAGAGCGGGCGTGCTGCGCAGATCTGTGAGCCAGTCCCATGTCATTGCAAGTGCCCCGCTCCTGTCGCCGAGTGTCCGTCAATCCTGCATGCCGGGCTGCGCGGTGTCTCGATACCGATCAATGGTGTTGTCCCGCTTCGCAACACCCGAAGCAAGTCAGGGCACGTCGGTGCCGATCGACAGCGCTGCCTGGCTCGGTCACGGGTGGCAGAATGCCGTGCGTGGCAGGCGATATCACCGTCGATGACGTGCGCGCGGCGGCGCACCGGCTGGCCGGCGTTGCGCACCGGACGCCGGTGCTCACGTCCCGTGTACTGAACGAGCGGGTCGGGGCCGAGGTGTTTCTCAAGTGTGAGAATTTCCAGCGGGTCGGCGCGTTCAAGTTCCGTGGCGCCTATAACGCGATCTCGCAACTGACCGCCGAGCAATTCGCGCGCGGCGTCGTGGCCTGGTCCTCCGGCAACCACGCCCAGGCCGTTGCGTTGTCGGCGCGGCTGCTGG
Source organism: Nocardia sp. NPDC006044 (assembly GCF_042871115.1). Taxonomy (NCBI): domain Bacteria; kingdom Bacillati; phylum Actinomycetota; class Actinomycetes; order Mycobacteriales; family Nocardiaceae; genus Nocardia; species Nocardia sp. NPDC006044. The sequence goes on along the minus strand of NZ_JBIAID010000003.1, from coordinate 1,296 downwards.
GCACTTCGGCGGTGATCGTGATGCCCGCGGACGCCCCCGCGTCGAAACTGGCTGCCACGAAGGAATATGGGGCCGAGATCGTCCTGTACGACCGCTACACGCAGGACCGCACCGCGATCGGCGAGGCCCTGGCAGCCGAACGCGGCCTGACCGCTGTTCCGCCGTTCGACGATCCGCGGGTGATGGCCGGGCAGGGCACGGTGGCGCTCGAGCTCATCGAGAAGACCGGACCGTTGACCGACTTTCTCGCTCCGATCGGCGGTGGCGGTCTGATGGCGGGCTGTGCCACCGCGGCGACTGCGCTTTCGCCTGGCATTCGGATCGTCGGCGTCGAACCCGTCGCCGGCGACGACACCAAACGTTCACTCGAAGCAGGTCACCGGGTTCGGATCCCGGTTCCGCGCACCATCGCCGACGCGCAGGCCGCCGAAATCCCCGGCGAACTCACGTTCCCTGTCAACCGCAGGCTGGTGGATGAGATCGCCGTGGTGACCGACGAGCAGTTGGTGACGGCGATGTCCTTTCTGTTCGACACGATGAAGATCGTCGCCGAGCCGACCGGCGCCGCGGGTGTCGCCGCATTGCTGGCAGGTCGAGTCCAACTCGCCGGCGCCCGGGTCGGCGTCGTCATCTCCGGCGGCAATATCAGTGCGGAACGGTTCGCCGGACTGGTAAGTCCGGGCAGTACATAGATGGGTGACCTATAACGGGCTGTGCGGGTCGGGCTTGTTGAGCACTCGCCGGGTTGATTGGTCGCTGGCGTGCGCCGCTCAGGACCGACCGCCGCGACTGGCCCTGTGTCGACGCTCTGGCCTGCGAATTCCCGCGCTGCGCAGGCGATTTGACTTAGCGATCTTCGCCGCGTAATTTATTCCAAGTCAGAGCGACACGGACACCGACCCGGAGCCGAGAAGCCCAGCGGAAACGCTGAGCTGATGGACCGGGAAACGAGGTAGGACGAGGAGCGCCTGAAATCGCACTAGCTCTCTCGGAGACATGATTTGTTTCTTAGCGGAGCTAAGCTGTAAGGTTGCCTCACCGATCAAGCGGATAAGATCCGTGCGATGGTGTGTGCGTGTGTTCTTTGAGAACTCAATAGTGTGTCGATGAATGTCAGTGCCAATATTTTATTGGTTCCGATTCCTCATACCCCCCGGTTGAGGGGATCGGACATTTTTGTCAGCAAATACTTTTTGCTGGTGTTTTGTTTTGCTAGGTTTTCGGACTCTAGTTAGATTGTTCTGATTGCACCTTCGGGTGTGGTTGAGAGTCTTCAACGGAGAGTTTGATCCTGGC
>NZ_JBIAID010000002.1:881424-1544724 GCF_042871115.1 Nocardia sp. NPDC006044 | reverse complement strand
GCCGCGGCCGCTAATCACCCCCTCAAACCGGGGGGGGGGGGGCCCACCCCCCCCCCCCCCCCCCCCCGGCGGGGGGGGCGCCCCCCCCCCCCCCCCCCCCCGGGGGGGCGTGGGGGCTGCGCCCCCACAAAACACGCGGAACGAGCCCAGCTCATGCTTTCCATGAGCATGAGCAACCTACGAGTGGAGCCTAGGGGAATCGAACCCCTAACCCCTGCCTTGCAAAGGCAGTGCTCTGCCAATTGAGCTAAGGCCCCGAGTCAGCGGGTGGTGACCTCGTGCCACATGTCCGCGTCGTTGCGCTGGCGCAGCTTGGAGATGCCGATGAGAACCGCTACCACGGCGCCGACCGTGACAAGAAACTTCATGGTTCCCACCCTACTGTGATGTTCGGGAGTGGGCCTAGGAGGACTTGAACCTCCGACCTCTTCGTTATCAGCGAAGCGCTCTAACCGCCTGAGCTATAGGCCCGTATGGCTCTTGTGTTTGTTCCACCTGAGCCGAGGCTAGAGATTACCCGACTTGCACATGAACGACCAAAACGGCTGGTAGAGGGGCCGCTAACGATGAAAAACGGCCGGTGCCGGCCCCTGGATGGGGACGGCACCGGCCGGTGGTTTTCCGGGTTTCTAGTCGGGGTCGGCCAGGGTCACCTGGATGCCGCCGACCAGATCGCAGCACTGGTTGTAGATGAACGTGCCGACGGTGCCGAGCGCGGTGAACAGCACCACGTTGATCAGGCCGATGACGCCCGCATAGCCGAAGACCGTGCCCGCGTCGATGAGCCCGACCGATCCGCTGTCCTGCGAGACCATGTCGGTGAACGTGTTGTTCAGTCGTTCCCACACGCCCATGCCCTCGAGCACGATGTAGAGCAGGCCGACGGCGAGCATCCAGACGAAGAACATGGCGACGCTGATCACCAGCGAGATCTTCAGGGTCGACCAGGGATCGATCCGGCGGATCTGCACGGTGGCCCGCAGCGGCTCGCCGGTGGCGACGGCCGCGGCGACCGCGACCGGCACGGCGGGCGAGACGGGTGTCTGCGGGCCGGTGTGCTCGGCCGAGGGCGGCAGCGGGTGCCGGATCTCGGAAAGGTCCGGCATGTCCTTGATCAGTTCGGGCCGGGCGATGCTGCGGGTCGGTCCGTCGATGCCGACGGACTTCACCATGGCGGCTTCCTTGCGCGCCGCCTTGGCCGCGAGGTCGGCCGTGGTGCGCGCGTTGGTCACGCCGCCGCCGAGGCCGCCACCGCCCTGACCGCCGCCCTGACCACCGGAGCCGCTCGGGCGTCCGGTGACCGGCGCCTGGCCGGGCCGGTACAGGTTGGACTGTGGTTCCCGCTGCGGCAGTTGTGCCCAGCCGTCCTGGAACGGCGATTGGCCACCACCGTTGCCACCGGACTGATCCCCCGACTCGGGTGCGCCGGGCTCTGAGTTGTTCATGCGGACAGTCTGATCGAACGGATCTTGACCGCTGTGACCGGGAGCCTGCTCCGGCCCCTTCGGCTTGCCCGCGAAATCGCCTTGCTGGTCTTGCATTTCGCGCTGCTGTCCGCCTTGCTGGCCGGACGGGCCGCCACCCGATTGATTACCGTGCTGCTGCCCGCCCGGCTGGCCTGCGGCGGATTGCCCACCACCACCGTTCGGCTGGCCGCCACCTGGCTGCCCGCCGCCTGGCTGGCCGTTATCGGCCGACGAGTTCGGCCGGGGGATCGGCCGCGGCGGAATCGGGGACGGTGCGATCCGCTCGGTCACACCGTTCGTCTGGTGCCGCTCGTCATTCGGCTGATTCGGAGTGGTCAATGGGAATCCTTAGATCCGTTCGTTGCCGCCGCTGGAGGGTTTACTCGGAGGAACCGGTGTCGCTGTCGTCGCCGGCGAGCAGGTCGGGATCGGGCTCGTCGGCGTTGCGCGCGATAGCAAGCAACGTATCGCCCTCGCCGAGGTTCATCAATCGCACGCCCTTGGTCTGTCGTCCAGCCTTACGCACCTGCTTGGCCACGGTCCGGATGACACCACCACCGGACGTGATCGCGTACAACTCATCCTCGTCCTCGACGATGAGCGCACCGACAAGGGTGCCACGCTTGGGGTCGTATTGGACGGTCAATACGCCTTTACCGCCCCTGCCCTGCGCCGTGTACTCCTCGATCGCAGTCCGCTTAGCGTAACCGCCGGCCGTCGCCACCAGCAGATAGGTATCCGGGCGCACAACGTTGAGCGACAAGAGTTCATCCGAGGCGTTGAACCGCATGCCCTGCACGCCGGAGGTGGCCCGGCCCATCGGACGCAACGCCTCGTCGGTCGCGGAGAACCGGATCGACTGACCCAGCGCGGAGACCAGGAGCAGGTCGTCGTCGGCCGAGCACAGCACGGCGCCGACCAGTTCGTCCTCGTCGCGCAGGTTAACCGCGACGATGCCACCGGTGCGGTTGGAGTCGAAATCGGTCAGCTTCGACTTCTTCACCAGGCCATTCTTGGTGGCGAGCACCAGGTACGGCGAGTCTTCGTAGGACTTCAGCTGAATGATCTGGGCGATCTTCTCATCCGGCTGGAAGGCGAGCAGGTTGGCCACGTGCTGGCCGCGCGCGGTCCGGCTGGCCTCGGGCAGCTCGTAGGCCTTGGCCCGGTACACCCGGCCCTTGTTCGTGAAGAACAGCAGCCAGTCGTGCGTCGAGGAGATGAAGAAGTGCTTGACCAGGTCGTCCTGCTTGAGCCCGGCGCCCTGCACGCCCTTGCCGCCGCGCTTCTGGCTGCGGTAGAGGTCGGTCTTGGTGCGCTTGGCGTAGCCGGTCTCGGTGATCGTGACGACCACGTCCTCGCGGGCGATCAGATCCTCGTCGGCGACATCGCCGTCGGCCGCGATGATCCGGGTGCGCCGGTCGTCGCCGTACTTCTCGACGATCTCGGCCAGCTCGTCGCGCACGATGGCGCGCTGGCGCTCCGGCTTTTCCAGAATGTCCTTCAAGTCGGCGATTTCGAGTTCGATCTTGGCCAACTCGTCGATGATCTTCTGCCGCTCCAACGCCGAGAGGCGGCGCAGCTGCATGTCGAGGATGGCGGTCGCCTGGATCTCGTCGATGTCGAGCATCTGCATCAGGCCGGTGCGCGCGGTGTCGGTGTTGGCCGACCGCCGGATCAACGCGATGACCTCGTCGAGCGCGTCCAGCGCCTTGACCAGGCCGCGCAGGATGTGGGCCCGCTCCTCGGCCTTGCGCAGCAAGTACTTGGTGCGCCGGACGATGACATCCAACTGGTGCTTGACGTAGTAACGGATCATCTGGTCGAGGCGCAGCGTGCGCGGCACCCCGTCGACGATCGAGAGCATGTTGCAGCCAAAGCTGGTCTGCAACTGGGTGTGCTTGTACAGGTTGTTCAGCACGACCTTCGCCACGGCGTCGCGCTTGACCGTGACCACGATCCGCATGCCCGCGCGATCGGAGGACTCGTCGTGGATGTCGGAGATGCCGGCGATCTTTCCGTCGCGCACCTGCTCGGCGATCGCGTTGATGAAGTTGTCGGTGTTGACCTGGTACGGCAGCTCGGTGATGACCAGGGTGGTGCGGCCCTTGTTGTCTTCCTCGATCTCCACCACGCCGCGCATCCGGACCGAACCGCGACCGGTGGAGTAGGCATCCTGAATGCCCTGACTGCCGACGATCAGGCCGTAGGTCGGGAAGTCCGGACCCTTGACCCGCTCCATGCAGGCGGCCAGGGTGGACTCTTCGTCGGCGTCGAAGTTGTCCAGCGCCCAGTAGATCGCCTCGGCCAGCTCGCGCAGGTTGTGCGGCGGGATGTTGGTCGCCATGCCGACCGCGATGCCGTTGCTGCCGTTCATCAGCAGCGCGGGCACCCGGCTCGGCAGCACGGTCGGTTCCTGCGAACGACCGTCGTAGTTCGGGATGAAATCGACCGTCTCGTGGTCGATCTCGCGCAGCATCTCCATCGCGAGCGGGGTCAGCCTGCACTCGGTGTAGCGCATGGCGGCCGCGCCGTCGTTGCCGCGCGAACCGAAGTTGCCCTGGCCGTCGACCAGCGGGTAGCGCAGCGACCACGGCTGCGCCATGCGCACCAGGGTGTCGTAGATCGACGCGTCACCGTGCGGGTGGTAGTTACCCATGGTCTCGGCGACCGGGCGCGCGGACTTCACATAACCGCGGTCGGGCCGATACCCGTTGTCGTACATGGCATACAGCACGCGCCGGTGCACCGGCTTGAGGCCGTCGCGCACTTCGGGCAGCGCGCGGCCGACGATCACGCTCATCGCGTAGTCGATGTAGCTGTTCTGCATTTCCTGCTGGATGTCGACCGGATCGATCCGGTCGCCGCCGGTGCCTCCGTACGGAGGCAGCGTCGTGTCGGTCATGAAGTCTCCTTAGCGGGCGGTGCGGTTGCGGTGAGGGGGCACGCGCACCGGCTTATACGTCGAGGAAGCGAACGTCCTTGGCATTGCGGGTGATAAAGCTGCGGCGGGCCTCTACGTCCTCGCCCATCAGCACGCTGAACAGCTCGTCGGCCGCGGCCGCGTCGTCCAGGGTGACCAGCTTGAGCACGCGCACCGTGGGGTCCATCGTGGTCTCCCACAGTTCCTTGGCGTTCATCTCGCCGAGACCTTTGTAGCGCTGGACGCCGTCTTCCTTGTTGATCTTCTTGCCCGCCGCGAGACCCGCCTCGAGCAGGCCGTCGCGCTCACGGTCGGAGTAGGCGAACTCCGGATCGCTGCGCTGCCACTTGAGCTTGTACAGCGGCGGCTGCGCGAGATACACGTGGCCCTGTTCGACCAGCGGGCGCATGAACCGGAACAGCAGCGTGAGCAGCAGGGTCGCGATGTGCTGGCCGTCCACGTCGGCGTCGGCCATCAGCACGATCTTGTGATAGCGCAGCTTGGCGATATCGAACTCGTCGTGGATGCCGGTGCCGAACGCGGTGATGATCGACTGGACCTCGTTGTTCTTCAGCACCCGGTCGATGCGGGCCTTCTCGACGTTGATGATCTTTCCGCGCAGCGGCAGGATCGCCTGGTACATCGAGTCGCGCCCGGACTTCGCCGAGCCACCGGCGGAGTCGCCCTCCACGATGTAGATTTCGGACTTGCTCGGGTCCTTGGACCGGCAGTCGGCCAGCTTGCCCGGCAGGCCGCCGAGGTCGGTCGCGCTCTTGCGGCGCACCAGCTCCCTGGCCTTACGGGCCGCGACGCGCGCCTGCGCCGAGGAGACCGCCTTGTTCACAATGGTCTTCGCGTCGGCCGGATTGGCCTCGAACCAGTGCGACAGGTGCTCGTTGCACGCCTTCTGCACGAACGACTTGACCTCGGTGTTGCCGAGCTTGGTCTTGGTCTGGCCCTCGAACTGCGGCTCGGAGACCTTCACGCTGACGATCGCGGCCAGGCCCTCACGGATGTCGTCACCGGTGAGGTTGCCGTCTTTTTCCTTGAGCAGCTTCTTGTCTTTGGCGTACTTGTTCACCACCGTGGTCAGCGCCGCGCGGAAGCCCTCTTCGTGGGTGCCGCCCTCGTGCGTGTTGATGGTGTTGGCGAAGGTGTGCACGCTCTCGGAGTAGCCCGAGTTCCACTGCATGGCGACCTCGAGTTCGTGGCCGGTGCCCTTGCCGGTGAACCCGACGACCGAGTTGTGGATCGGCTGCTTGGTCCGGTTGATGTGGCGGACGAAGTCCTCCAGGCCACCTGGGTAGTGGTAGGTGCGCTTCTTCACCTTGTGCTCGACCGGCGCGGCGTCGTCCTCGGCCTCCGCGTGCTTCGGCGCGTCGGCGGTCTCGCTGACCACGTCGTCGGTGATCTCGGCCTCGGTGACCCGCTCGTCGGTCAGGGTGATGGTGAGTCCCTTGTTCAGGAACGCCATCTCCTGCAGCCGGCGCGCGACCGTCTCGAAGTTGTAGGTGGTGGTCTCGAAGATGTTCGGATCGGCCCAGAACCGGATCGTGGTGCCGGTCTTCTTGGACGGGTCGCCCTGCAGCAGCTTGCCGGGGACCGAGTCCTTGTAGGTCTGGGTCCAGTGGTAGCCGTCGCGGTCGATCTCCGCTTCCAGCTGGGAGGACAGCGCGTTCACCACGGAGATGCCGACGCCGTGCAGACCACCGGAGACCGCGTAGGAATCGGAGTCGAACTTGCCGCCGGCGTGCAGCTGGGTCATGACCACCTCGATGGTCGGGACGCCCTGCGCGTGCATGGCCACCGGGATGCCACGGCCGTCGTCGACCACCTCGACGCCGCCGTCGGCGAGCAGGGTGACCTCGACCTTGGACGCGTACCCGGCCATCGCCTCGTCGACGGAGTTGTCGACGACCTCCCAGATCAGGTGGTGCAGACCACGCTCACCGGTGGAACCGATGTACATGCCTGGACGCTTGCGGACCGCCTCGAGTCCTTCGAGGACCGTGATGGACGAGGCGCCGTAATCCGCCTTGCCCGAGGAAGCGTTGGTCGAGCCCGATGCGTTGGAGTCGTTGGCAGCCACTGGTCGGTAGCTCTCCTTACTTGCTGATCCTCCTGGCGAGGCACTGCACAGCACGCGTTGATCCCTGGCCATGACTGCTCGAGAAATACAGGGCCACGCGGGCTGTACGGGACGCACCGAAGGTGATCGCCGCTAGTTACGTCACCATCCTACTGGTACACCCAACCTACAGTGCACCTACGACACCCCTGACAGCTCCGTGAATGCGAGAAATCGGATTGTCGCGAGTCTGTTCCGCCCTCCGGGGCTTTAGCTCGCCCCTGGGAGGATTCGGGCGGTGCGGATCGGCGGACCCTCCGGGCGGCCCTCGGTCACCGCGCGGAATGCCCGGATTCCCGGCCACGCGGACGTTTGCCTGCCGTTGGCGCGGCGAGTGCGACCGGCACCCGGTTTCACGTGGAACGCGGGCGTTTTATCCGTAGGTATCACGCGGTCCGCGGCCGCGTATGTGCCGTTCTCCCTTGCGCCAGCTGGGCGCCGCGGGGCCGGTGATCTTGAGCGAGGTGACCACGCCGGGACCGACCGCGGCGTTGATCTTGGCCAGGATCTGGCTCTGCAACATGCGCAATTGGGTTGCCCAGGCGGTGGATTCGGCCGCGATGCTCAGCACGTTGTCCTTCAGGGCCAACGGGGTGGCATGGGCGGCGATGTCCTCGCCGACGACGCCGGCCCACCGGCCGAACACCGTGCCCTCGGCGACCTTGGCGGACCAGCCGCGGCTCTTGGCCAGCGATCCGGTCAACGCGCCGAACGGCTGAGGATCCCGCGGATCCGGGCCCGCGCCCGACCAGCCGCTGCGGCGACGCGCACCGGTCCGCAACCTGCGCTGCGGCGAGGACCGCCCCTGTCCGACGGACTTTCCGCTCGCCTTGGCCGCCGCCCGAGCCTCCTCGAGCGCCCGCCTAGCCAGATCCACACCGCGCAATTCCGGCTCTTCACCTGCCGGTTCGGCGCCATTTCGATCGGTCACCAGGCTCCTCTCGGGTTGCGCGGCCAGAGGGTCACTCTACGACAGCGCACCGACAGAACGGTCGCCTCGGACGCGGTAACGGACGCGATGGTTCTCCACAGGACCTGTTGATAACCATGCTTTTCTGTGCATACGTCACGGTGCGTTCGTCAGGGTGCCGGGGTGACGGGCTCGGCGATCCGGGAGGTGCGGCCGTCACCGCCGCCGCTGGTTTCCACCCGCAGCGGGTGGGCGGCGAGTTCGGCCGGCACATCTTCCGGCACCGCGGCGGTGATGAGTACTTGCTCTGCACCGGCGGCGACGGCAGCCAGGGCGGTGCGGCGACGGCGGTCGAGTTCGGCGAACACGTCGTCGAGCAGGAGCACCGGCTCGGAACCGTTGGCGCGCAACAACTCGAACGCGGCGAGCCGTAAGGCGAGGGCGAACGACCAGGATTCGCCGTGACTGGCGAAACCCTTGGCCGGGGCCTCCCCCAGGTTCAGCTCCAATTCGTCACGGTGCGGGCCGACGAGGCAGACACCGCGCTCGAGTTCCTTCGTCCGGGCCGCGGCCAGCTCGCGCAGCATGATCGCCTCGAGCACCTCGGTATCGTCCGGCGCGGGTTCCCTGGCCGGGTCCAGGAATTCGGGCGGCAGGGTGGCGCTGCGGTAAGCGATCGCGGCGGCCCGGGATTCGGGCGCGATCGACGCGTAGGCCTGGGCCAGGTACGGGTACAGGTCATGCACCAGGCGCAGCCGGTAGGTCAGCAGCACCGAGGCGTGCGTGGCCAGGTGCCCGTCCCACACGTCGAGGGTGCTCAGATCCGACTTCGACCGAGCTTGCCGCCCAGCGGATTTCAACAGCGCCGAGCGCTGGCGCAGCACCCTGTCGTAGTCGCTGCGGACCGCGGCGAGCCGGGGCAGCCGGGCTGTGCACAACTCGTCCATGAACCGGCGGCGCTCGCCCGGATCGCCGCGCACCAGCGCGAGATCCTCGGGCGCGAACAGCACCGTCTGCAGGATGCCGAGGATCTCCCGCGGCCGTCGCGCGGGCGAGCGATTGATCTGCGCCCGATTGGCACTGCCCTGGTTCAGCTCGATGTCGACGCGCAGTTCGCGGCCGCTGTTGACCACGGACGCACCGATCCTGGCCTTGTCCGCGCCGAGCCGGATCAGCGGGGCATCGGCCGCAACCCGGTGTGATCCGAGGGTGGCCAGGTAGCCGATCGCCTCCAGCAGGTTCGTCTTGCCGTTGCCGTTCGAACCGAGGAAAACCGTTCGGCCTGGGGATAATTCGAGTTCCGCGTGGTCCCAGGAACGGAAGTCACGCAGCGACAGTGTTCTGATGAACATCCGCTACCTGGCCCCTACCTGCGCGAGTTCCGTCACTTGAAGTTGTGCACAACGCGTCCGGGCCGGCCCCGAAACCGTTGCCACCCATGCACAGTCTGTGCGTGACCTGTGCATGAATGTCACCGACCTCGGCCGCCCGATCATCGAATCCCGCAGCATAGCTATCGGTTTCACGGCGACCGAGGCACAGACCGAACTCGGATCGCGGTCGTGCACAGGCGCTCAGCCCGGCAGCCGGACCGGCATCAGCAGGTAGGTGTACGGGCTGTCCAGGGCGGCGAACGCGCCCGACTCGAGCACCTTCGGCTCGTCCTCGACGGCGGGCAGCAGCACCGCGGGCCGGCTCGGCGTGGTGAAGCCGAAGGTGACCCGCTCGGCGTGCAGCGCGGACAGGCCGTCGATCAGGTAACCCGGGTTGAACGCGATGGTCAGCGATTCGCCGCGGAAGTCGGCCTCCAGCCATTCCTCGGCGCGACCGGCGTCGTCGCCACCGGCGGACAGTTGCAGGCCCTCGGTGGAGAACTCCAGCCGCACCTGGGCGCCGCGCTCGGCGACCAGGGCGACGCGCTTGATCGCCTCGGTCAGCACGGACACCTGGAGAGTGGCGATCGAGGTGTGTTCCTTCGGCAGCAGCTGACGGAACTTGGGGAATTCGGCGTCGAGCAGCCGGGTGGTGGTCCGGCGGCCCGCGTTAACGATGCCGAGCAGACCATCCGAACCGGCGCCGGTGCCGAGCGAAAGCTGCACGGGCGCATCGGAAGCGCCGAGCGTCTTGGCGGCTTCGGACAGCGTCCTGGCCGGGATGAGCACCGCGGTCTCGATCGCGGCATCGGCGGGCGACCACTCGATGTGGCGAACCGCGAGGCGGAACCGGTCGGTGGCCGCGAGCACCACCTTCGAGCCCTCGATCTCGACGCGGATGCCGGTGAGCATCGGGAGCGTGTCGTCGCGGCCCGCCGCGACGGCGACCTGGCCGACCGCGCTGGCGAACACGTCGACGCTCAGCTCACCGGTTTGCTGCGGCACCTCGGGCAGCTGGGGATAGTCCTCGACCGGCATGGTCGGCAGGGAGAACTTCGCACTGCCGCAGGCGATCAGCACGCGGGTGCCGTCCACCGACACGTCGACCGGCTTGTTCGACAGCGACTTCGTGATGTCGGCGAGCAGCCGGCCGGAGACGAGGACCTCGCCCGGACCGGCGACCTCGGCGGCGACCCGCATCTGCGCGGAGACCTCGTAGTCGAAGCCGGAGACGGTGAGCCCGCCTTCGTCGGCGACGAGCAGCACGCCACCGAGCACCGGGACGGGAGGCCGGGACGGGAGGCTGCGTGCTACCCAGGCAACCGATTCGGCGAAGTCCTCTCGGGCGACCCGAAACTTCATGCTTGCAAGCTCCATCGCCCGATCTGTCCTCTCCCAGTTCCGTGAGCTGTTATGCGGTGGCCGGACATTCGTCCTCCAAGCCTGTCGGCTCGTTCAACGTCGATTCGCGCAGGATGTGGATCGGCCGCCATGGAAAGTGTGGCACAGGCGACCGACACCAAACCGTACCCGCGAGCGGAGCTGTGGCCTAGCCCGACCCGCTAGACCGCCTCTCCGAGTCTTCAGGCCAGACCTAGGCGCGACGACGGTCAGGTTGGCGACCGGCGGTGATGTCGGTGAGGAGTCAGCCGGTGCGCCAGGAGTTACCCATGTGCTCACGAAATCGGTTGGCAGGTTCCCGATGCCGACGCGGTGGATGGTGCTGCGGACCGAACTGTCGCTCCGGATCTGCTCCCCCTCTTCTCCTTGCCTGGGGACGGGAGCGGTTCGAGTCGTGACGGTCCTCAACCCGACTTTCCACACACCTGTTTTCAAAGAAGGTTCTTCTAGAAGAAGAACTGAAGTAGTAGTAGGCACTGTGGAATCTGTGCACTGACGCCGAAATCGCAGGTCAGCGGGCGTGGTGCCGTGGGGATGACCGCGGGGTGTCTCGAGGATGAACGAGGGGCGTCTGTGGAGTTCCGAAGTTGTCCCACATTCATCCTCGAGTGCTCCTCGAGTTGTTCCACCGAATTCACCCGGTTGTTCACACATGTGTACCGATGCGTGGACAACTCGAGGAATCCTCGAGGACTCCACATGGACTCCTCGAGGATTCCCCAACCCCGTGACCGACTGCCGTGCTGGTCACTGCCTGTGCGCAAGATCGATCGGGGAAGCTGGGGATAAGTCCCTGTTAGCGAACGCCCACGAGCCCATCCCCACACCTGTTAGCCAACCGGTGCACAACTAGGAGTTTCCTCGAGGACTCCACAAGGATTCCTCGAGGAATCCACAGGCCATAAAAAAGCACCGCCCCAGGTCAGGGGCGGTGCGGGGGTGTTAGTGAAGCTCAGCGCGAGCGTTGTTTGATCCGGGCTGTTAGTTCTTGCACCTGGTCATAGACCCGGCGCCGCTCGGTCATCTCCTTGCGGATCTTTTTCTCCGCGTACATCACCGTGGTGTGGTCCCGGCCGAACGCCTGGCCGATCTTCGGCAGCGACAGATCGGTCAGCTCACGGCACAGATACATGGCGATCTGCCGCGCCTGCGCCAGCGGTCGCGCCTTGCCCGGCCCGGTCAGCTCCTCGAGCGTGGTGTTGAAGTACTCCGCGGTCACGGCCATGATCGTCGCCGCGTTGATCTCCAGCGCCGCGGTGTCCGGCATGAGGTCGCGCAGCACCACCTCGGCCAGCGGCAGGTCCAGCGGCTGACCGTTCAGCGACGCGAACGCGGTCACCCGGATCAGCGCGCCTTCCAGCTCGCGGATATTGCGTTCCACCCTGGTGGCGATCAGTTCCATCACGTCGTGCGGCACGTCGAGCCGGTCCATCCGCGCCTTCTTGCGCAGGATGGCGATGCGGGTCTCCAGCTCGGGCGGCTGCACATCGGTGATCAGGCCCCACTCGAACCGGGTGCGCAGCCGTTCCTCCAGCGTGGCCAGCTGTTTGGGCGGGCGATCGGAGGAGACGACGATCTGCTTGTTGGCGTTGTGCAGGGTGTTGAAGGTGTGGAAGAACTCCTCCTGGATGCCTTCCTTGCCCTCGATGAACTGGATGTCGTCGACCAGCAGGATGTCGGTCTCCCGGTAGCGGCGCTTGAACGCCACCTTCCGGTCGTCGCGCAGGCTGTTGATGAAGTCGTTGGTGAACTCCTCGGTCGAGACGTACTTCACCCGCATGCCGGGGAACAGCCGCTGGGCGTAGTGGCCGGCCGCGTGTAGTAGGTGCGTCTTGCCCAAACCCGAAGCGCCCCAGACGAATAGAGGGTTGTAGGCGCGGGCCGGAGCCTCCGCGATGGCGACCGCGGCAGCGTGCGCGAAGCGGTTGGACGCGCCGATGACGAAGGTCTCGAAGGTGTACTTCGCGTTCAGGCTGGCCGAGGAGCTCGACGGCGCGGAGCTCTCCTGCGACTTGGTGAAGTAGGTCGGCCAGGAATTACGGGCGTTGACCACGGGCTCGTCGTCCCGGTCGGCGCGCGGGCTCTCGGATTCGCGGACCGACTCGTGCGCGGCCGCCATGCCCTGATCGTCGGACTCCGCGGCCTCGCGCACGGGCGTGCGGACCGGACCGCGCATCGCGGCGGGGCCGGGTTCGGGGGTGAACAGGGACTCCTGGCCGGGCGGGATGGACTCGCGACGCGGAGGCAGGCCCTGGTCCCGGCGTTGCGGGGGCGCGGGGTCGTGCCGCGGCGCGGGCTGCAGCTCGGCCGGGGGCTGATATTCCCCACGGTCCTGGTACTCGTCGCGTTCCTGGTACTCGTCGCGGGCGTAGTCCGGGCGGTCGTATTCGCCGGTGGCGGGATATTCCGGGGCGTACTCGTTGCCGGAGAAGTCGGAGCCGCCGTTGTAGCCGGGTGCGGGGGCATAGTCGTTGGCCTGGGCGTAGCGCGGTTGCTGGTACTCGTCGCGACCCTGGTACTCGCCGCCGGGGTAGCCGGCCTGGCCGCGTCCGTTGTCGCGGTGGCCGTTGTCTCCGGACCCGCTGTCGCGCGGGCTGTTGTCCCGGAGGCCGTTGTCGCGGGCTCCGTTGTCGCGGGGATCGCCGTCGCGGGGTCCGTTGTCCCGAGGTCCGTTGTCCCTGGGGCGCGACGGCATGCTCGTCATCCGGGCATGCCGGGGATTGCTGCTGTTCCGGTCGCCGGCCGGGGCGGCCGGCGCGGCGATGCGCACGCCGAGCCCCTCCACCTGTGGACCGAGCCGCCGGGCCAGTGATCGCAGGATCGGCTCGCGCAGATCGCGTTCGATGGCCTCCTGAGCCAGCGAGGAAGGCACCGAGAGCAGGGCGAATCCCTGCGCCACCGTCAGCGGCTTGACCAACTTCAGCCAGGCCTGCTGTGCTCTGGTCACCGGCGGAATGGCACCGTCGGTCGAGCCGGTGGTCAGCTCGGCAACTACCTCGGGCCACACCGTGGCCAACACGTTCTGCTCGTCGTCCATGCAGTTTCCTCCCCGGAAGTAGGTCGATAGGAGCAGACGGCCGGGGCACGCGGGGAGGCAGTGGTGACGACCATGCTCGGGTCGGTACCGTGATCCTGCGTACGTCCGTAACCGGTTCGAGCGCTGCCCGGATCCCCATTCCGAGCGGCGACGGGCACCGTCGGCCCTACGAATATGCCACTCCACGGGTCTTTCCACACAATTATCCACAGATGTGGAGAACCCTGGGGAGTTGTGAAATACGCCTTTTCGACCCGGTCGTAAGCCTCTGACCTGCGGTTCCTCAGCAACCACTTGGCTACGCAGGTTGGCGACGCGCTCGGGCGTGGCTAGGGGTGTGGACGAACTCACGGTGATACTCACAGGGTCTGACCGTGATATGCACAGCTCTGGGGATCGATCGGCCGAGTTCGTGCAGGTCGGGCATGCGGGTCCGCTCGGGTGGGGCGAGTTTGACCCGCTCCGAGGCGATCAGTACCCTCGTACAGTCACCCTTTGGTGCGGTGGTGGTCTTGTGCTGACCGCGTGTAGGTCGAGATCGACCGACTGTGCGCCAAGACCGACGCGCCGATGATGACCAGACCTGCGATTCATCGCGAATACCTGTTTCACCGACATAGCTTCGGGCACCGACTGGTGCCCACTGACTCGAGGAGTGTTGACCGTGGCCAAGGGCAAGCGGACGTTCCAGCCGAACAACCGTCGTCGGGCTCGCGTCCACGGCTTCCGTCTCCGGATGCGCACCCGTGCGGGTCGCGCCATCGTTTCGGCGCGCCGCCGCAAGGGCCGCGCCGAACTCACTGCCTGATCCTCCGCGGACGCTCGGGTGTTGCCTGAGTCGTATCGGTTGCATCATCGTGCCGACTTCTCCCGGACGGTGCGCCGCGGCCAGCGAGTCGGGAGGCGAGATCTGGTCGTACACGTGCTCACGCACGGGTACGACGGAGTCGTGGACGTGAATGGACGACATGGTGATCCAGCCGCAGCGCTGGTCCGCGTAGGCGGGCCGCGCTTCGGGCTGATCGTCAGCAAGGCGGTGGGCAACGCGGTGATTCGACACCGTGTGGCCCGCCGCCTGCGTCATATGTGCCTCCAGATAGTTCCGGAGTTGCCTGCCGACGCCGACATCGTGATCCGCGCCCTGCCGGGTGCGGCAGCCGCCTCCTCGGAGGAGCTGCTGCGTCAGTTGCGCGGGGCGGTACGCAAACTCGGCGCCGGATCGACCGCCGCGGCAGCCGTCGGATCGGCCGGTCCCGCATGAGCCGCACCGCGACGATCGGCCGGCTACCGGCGAACGCACTGATCTTTCTGATCGAGTTGTATCGGACCTACGTCTCCCCCACCCGCATGCCGGTGTGCCGATTCACCCCGACCTGCAGCGAGTACGCGGTCACCGCGTTGCGGACGCGCGGGCTGTTCGTCGGCCTCGGATTGGCAGCCGTGCGACTGGCCAAATGTGCGCCCTGGCACCCTGGTGGGTGGGACCCCGTTCCGGAGCGGAAGCGAAGCACCGTTCGCACCGCGCCCGGGACCGTGGCAGCCACCGATCCGGCACCGCAGGAAGCCAACCTGCAGGCCGACCCGGTGTCGGAGCCGAACGCTTGGAAAGGATCACCGCGCGCGGTGATCGGCGATACGAACGACGGGAGTGCATAGAGCCGTGCTCGACTTCATTTATTATCCGGTGTCCTGGATCTTGTGGTTCTGGCACCGGGCGTTCTCGTTGGTGCCCGGCCTCGGCAAAGACAGCGGCATCGCCTGGGCACTCGCCGTCGTGTTCCTGGTCTTCACGTTGCGTGTGCTGCTCTACAAGCCGTTCGTGAAGCAGGTGCGCACCACCAAGCAGATGCAGGAACTGCAGCCCCAGATCAAGGAGCTGCAAAAGAAATACAAGAACGACCGCCAGAAGATGGCGACCGAGATGCAGAAGCTGCAGAAGGATCACGGCTTCAACCCGTTGATGGGCTGCCTGCCGATCCTGGCCCAGGTTCCGGTGTTCCTCGGCCTGTTCCATGTGCTGCGCTCGTTCAACCGGACCGGTCACGGCTTCGGCCAGCTCGGTATGTCCATCGAGCAGAACGCGAACACGCCCAACTACGTGTTCAACGCGGCCGACGTGCAGTCCTTCCTGAGCGCCCGGCTCTTCGGCGCGCCGATCTCGTCCTTCATCACCATCCCCGACACCGAGCTGCGCGCCTTCGCCATCGACGGCCTCGGGCTGCCGAACAAGGTCAGCATCGCCGTCGTCGCGATCCCGTTGATGATCATCGCCGGCCTGGCGACCCACTTCAACGCCCGCGCCTCGGTGGCCAGGCAGACGCCGGAGGCGGCCGCCAACCCGCAGGCCGCGATGATGAACAAGCTCGCGCTGTGGGTCTTCCCGCTCGGCGTGCTCGTCGGTGGTCCGTTCCTGCCGATCGCCATCCTTCTGTACTGGGTCTCCAATAACATCTGGACCTACGGGCAGCAGCACCTCGTCTTCGGTCGGATGGAGCGCGAAGCGGAAGAGAAGAAGCAGGCCAAGCTGGAACAGCGCGCGCAGAACGCGCCGAAACCCGGGGCCAAGCCGGTCAATACGCGGAAGAAGTCGCCGGCCGACGCGGTGGACGCCGTCGATGCGGTGGACGCGGTGGACGCGCCCGCCTCGACCAACGGCACCGCCAAGACCACCAGCAAGCCCGCGGGGCAGCAGCGCAGGCCGAGTGGCCAGAAGCGGCCGGGCGGCAACCGGGGCCGGGCGAACCAGAAGCGCCGCCGCTGATCGCAATTCGGTGGTCGGCCGGCCACCACGCTGAGCAACCCCTTGATCGCGCACCGTCCGGCGGCGAGCGCACGGCGAGCGCGATGAGCAGATGAAGGAAATCAAATGACAGTTGAGACCGACGGAGGGGACGCCACAGTGGCGACGACGATGGTGAACGCCGGAACGGACGCCGACGATGTCGTGAACGATGCCGAGGAAGCCCTGATCGAAGAGGGCGAAATCGCGGGCGACTACCTGGAGCAGTTGCTCGACGTGCTCGACTTCGACGGTGACATCGATCTCGACGTCGAGGGTGACCGCGCCATCGTCAGCATCGACGGTGGCCGGGATCTGTCAAAGCTGGTGGGCCGTAACGGCGAAACGCTCGACGCGCTACAGGAGCTGACCCGGCTGGCCGTGCAGCAGGCGACCGGCGTGCGCAGCCGGCTGATGCTGGACGTGGCCGGTTGGCGGGCCAAGCGCCGGGAGGACCTGAGCGCGCTCGGCACCGCCGCCGCGCAGCGGGTGCTGGAATCCGGTGCGCCGGAGTCGCTTTCCCCCATGACGCCGTTCGAGCGCAAGATCGTGCACGACGCGGTGTCGGTGATCGACGGCGTTGCCAGCGAGAGCGAAGGCGTCGAGCCGAACCGGCATGTGGTGGTTGTTCCGTCCTGAGCGAAAGCGGGACACGTTAGGGCCCGGCGTATTTCGTCACCCTGACGGGTAATGGTGGGATAGGGCCTCTGGTCTTCGGATCGGGGGCCTTGTTCATGTCCGGCACCTGATTGTCCGCATGTCGCTGGTTCCCTGATCGACTCGAGTTCGGAAGGATGTTTCACGTGGAACGAGATCTCGGTGAAGCCACCCCATTGCCCGCCGAGCTGGAACCGCCAGCCTCGGCCGCGGCGGTGTTCGGCGACCGACTCGATCTCGCCCGCCGGTACTGCGCGGCGCTCGCCACCGCCGGCGTCGAGCGCGGGCTGATCGGTCCGCGTGAGGTCCCGCGGTTGTGGGATCGCCACATTCTCAACTGCGCGGTGATCGGCGAACTGATCGTCGAGGGCTCCTCCGTCGTCGACATCGGCAGCGGTGCCGGGCTCCCCGGCATCCCGCTCGCCATCGCCCGACCGGACCTGCGCATCACCCTGGTCGAGCCGCTGCTGCGCCGCACCATCTTCCTGAGCGAGTTCATCGAAGCGGCCGGGCTGGATGTCACCGTGGTGCGCGGACGGGCCGAGCAGTCCGGTGTGCTGAAGGAGGCCGGCGGCGCCGACGTGGTCACCTCCCGCGCGGTAGCTCCCCTGGGCAAGCTCGCCCAGTGGTCCCTCCCCCTCTTGCGCGACCACGGCCGCATGCTCGCCCTCAAGGGCGTGAGCGCGGCCGAGGAACTCGCCCGCGACGGCGAGGCCCTGGAGCGCGCCGGCGCAGGCAACCCGATGGTCGTCGAATGCGGTGTCGGCCTCGTCTCCACCCCCACCCTCATCATCAGCGCCGAGCGCCTCCCCCGCGCCGAGCGCGCCCCTCGGCGACGAAGTGAGAACGCGACCGCACGTCGAGAAGCGAAGGCGGCGAAGCGGGCTGGGGAGCCCGGCGTGGGCCGGGCGCGGAAGACGAAGTAGCACACCGTTTCTTCGCAGCGCTCCGCCGTCCGGGGAGCGAGCGACCCCACCGTCCGGCGACTGGGCGACCCGGCTCCGGCGACTGGGCGACCCGGCATCCGGCGCCTGGGTGTCCCAGCATTCGGCGACGGGGCGACCCGGCATCCGGCGACTGGCGTCCCTGTGGCCCTTGGCTCGGCATCCGAGCGGCGGCTCGGCCACTTCGTGATCCGGCTCGGTGACTGGGTGACCCGTTGACTTGGCGACTAGGCGACCTGCTGAACCTATGACGGGTCTACCACCCCGCTGAACCGGCGTGGACTCTGGCGACCCGGCAGCATGGTGACTTGTCCCAGGAGTTGGACGGGTCCGCGGTCCAAAGCGGTCCAGCGACAAGGTGACTCAGTGGCCGGTGCCTGCCGGCTCGAAACGCCTGCCCCGCTTCCTGGCGACCTAGGGATTCATGCGACGTAGCGGCGTCAGTGGTTTGGGTGGCGCCGTATCCGATAATCGGGTCGCCCGACTCTGTGACGCCGAGCCCTGACACTTCTGCGATCCCGCGGCCAGCTACCCCGTCTTCCGAATACTCGCCGCCTGATGGCCTACCGATCTTGCAAACTGCGGAAGGTATGTTGACCGCACGGTGCCCGGCGACTCAATAGCTTGCACGTGACCTAGCGTCCGACGCTCCGCCCTGGTGATCCGCCGATCTGCGATTCGATAACGCGGAGATCTGGAAACCAAGGTGGCCTAGTGATCCCAGAGACCTGGGTGGCCGCGCGACCCGGTCGCGCGACGACTTCGCAACTTCCAGTGACTCCGGGGCCTCACACTCCTCGATCCTGCGGCCCGCTACCACGCATCCGGCTACTCGCCACCCGATGGTCAGCTGGACTTGAGTTTCGGCGACTCGGTTGGTCGGCAAGAGGTCATCGAACGAGTTGCGGGTGAACGACCGACCGGTGGCAGCGGAAGACAGGGGCGTCTCACATTGGTGGTGACGGCCGCGCGCCGTCTCTTAATGGATCGACTAATCGGTTGCTGCCGACGGGGAACATAGAGATTCTTTGACGAGTACGGCTTCTCGATACCTGTCAGCACTGACCCGACATGTCCTGCTGCCGTCAACCCAATGCGTCACGTGACTCTTGGCTCGGTGGGTTGGTGGTCGGCTTCGCCAGGGTGTAGAAGTTCGATGTTTCATGTCGAACCGGCCGGGAGGCTCCCCCACCGTTCCAGTAAAAATCGCCGGCGATGCGGAATGGTTCGTTTGACTCGGCTTGACGGTGCGCATCGCTCTCCGGCTCAGTGTCGTGCCGTTGGACCGTCGATGGATTCCACTTGGCCTGTCTCCCCCCGGAGGTGGAATTTGTACCGCAGCGTCATTCGTTCTGTTGGTGCACTGATTCATTCGCGTCCAATCTGACCCGCGCCTCCGCCTCCGATTCGTAGGAAAGTCTGTGAACACCGCGCGCCCGCGCTCTCATCAACCGCACGCCGCACGCCGCCGAGGCGGTCGGTTGGGCGATGTTTCATGTGAAACCGAGCTGGGTGCCTCGTCTACCGATCGAGCATGAAGTTGCCGGTCGATCCATTTCGGGGCTGTTGCCCTGCGGCCGGTGGTGTCGTGTTGCCCGTACTCGGTTGGCCGTCGGGTCTGATGCGGTCGACCGGTCTTACCGTGCGCGCCCGATCCGGCAAAGTCCCGGAGCAAGTGCCTAGGTTCAACAGAGCTGAGGAATGCGGCTGACTCATTCGCGCGTTCGAGATAGCCCTCGGTCTTCGACCTATGGGTGGAGTCATGGCACCTTCCGCGGATCATCCAACTGCGCGTCACATCCTCTCGCTCCGGTGCCTCAATCGCGTCGAGACGATCGGCCGGTGTTTCATGTGAAACCGCTGGGGCGACAGGAGCAATCTCGGGCCCTCGGTTTTCGACCCAATCCGGGCAGCCGCTCGCACCGGCAACCGCCGCCCGATATGACGCGAGTGCTTCGGTCCCAGATCCGATCCCGACCTCCACTCTCCGAACCGAACACGGCAGACCCCGGCTCCCGTCTTCGACTGACTGCTCGCGGTAGAGCGGTACGGCGACCTGACTTGTCGACAGGGGTCTTAGGTGTGATGCGCAGTCCGCGATGGAGGGTGACCGGACCAGCGACGGATTGTTTGGCGGGTTGCTCTGCTGCGGTGAAGAGCGAGGGGGCGGAGGGCTCGGTGTCGGGCGGGAGTTGGAGTCGTGGGCGGGAGAGTTCCGATGGCTGCTGGATGGCGCTCCTCGTGGTTCGAATGGATATGTACGACAGGTTGATGAAACGTCTGCCGGGGCGGCCCGCTCTAGATGTTTCACGGGAAACGCTGACGGGTTTCAGTGTCCGCCGTCCCGCCACCCTCCGCTGTCCCGTCACCCTCCGTGCGCCCACCACCTTTTGCGCACGCGCTCTGCGCTCTCACTTCCCGTCAACCGGTCTCCGTCGCTACACATCGCCACCGTCATCCGTGTCGAACCCGTCCTGCCATTGCCCGTCTACTTCTTCGTCTCGATGTCCGGCCATCCCGTCGTCACCGCGCCCCGCTTCCCAAGTCCCCGCGCATGACCATCGGGATGCCTGGGGTAACCGCCGCCTGCCAGACCAGGATCTACTGGCGCCCACGGTGGAGCGCCCAGCCCGTGGTCATCATGAAACTAGCCGGGGTCGACTCCTCCGTCGTTCCAAGTAGGAGTCGCTGGTCGACGCGAACTGGTTCGTTGACTCGGCTTGACTGTGGGTGGCGGTTCCCGGTTCGGTGTCGTGCCATTGGGCAGATCGATTCCGCTTGGCTTGTCTCCGTCCGAGGAGAAACTTCTTACCGCAGCGTCATTTCGTTCTCCTGGGCACACTGATTCATTCGCGTCCAATCGAACCGCTTCCGCCTCCGATTCGTAGGGAAGTCTGGGCACCACGCACCACGCACCACGCACCACGCACCACGCACCACGCACCACGCGCCGCACTGCGCTTGGCGCACCAGTCGTGGCGATCGGTTGGGCGATGTTTCATGTGAAACCGGCTGGGCGCTCCATCCATAGATCGAGCACGCAGTCGATCTACTCGGCGCGACGCCACCTTTCTCCGACCTGGTTTGGATAGCAAAGCCACCGAGATCGGAACTGCCGAAATACTTGAGGCCGTCGAGCAGCCAGCGGGTGCGCACACCGGCCACAACCACAGAGATTCCACAACAAGCCTCATCCTGGCTCCCCGCGTCCGGTGGCGCTTCGTCGCTACGCCGCCCCTTCTTCCCTGTGCCCCGCCGCCCCTCTCGCGCGTCGCCTCGTCAGGCTTGCCAACCCGTCGACCCAATCGCCAAGTCACTGGGCTGCCGAATCGCCGGGGCACCCAGCTGGCAAGTCCCCAGCCATTGAATCGCCAAGCCGCCAAGACACCGGCCGCCAAAGTCACCAGCCCCGCGCCGCCTGGTCGCCAAGTCAACGGGTCACCCAGTCACCGAGGCCCACGGGTCGCCGCACTGGGGAGTCGCGGTCCGCGAGGTCGGAGGTCGTTGAGTGGCAGGGAAGCCGTGTGTAGCTGGGTCGTGGGACAACTGGATCGCAGGGGTGCCGACGCCGGGTCATGGAGTCACGGAATTCGATCATCGGGCCTTTGGTTGTTTGTCCTCTCGGTCACCGCGCCGCGGATCCTCGGCTGCCGGGTGATCGGGTCCGCGAGTAGTCGAGTCGTGGGGTCGCCTGCGCCAGAGTCGCCGGCCAGCCGTCCCCGAGTAGCCGGGCAGCGAGTCGTGCTGTAGCCGGGGGCAGCCGATCTCGCGGAGCGCCCCTCGCTC
The DNA here is from genome assembly GCF_042871115.1 of Nocardia sp. NPDC006044. Taxonomy (NCBI): domain Bacteria; kingdom Bacillati; phylum Actinomycetota; class Actinomycetes; order Mycobacteriales; family Nocardiaceae; genus Nocardia; species Nocardia sp. NPDC006044. Next base: position 1,523,323 of record NZ_JBIAID010000002.1, on the reverse strand, counting down.
GTCCTCGTGTGCCGTCGCCCGGCTGCGGTCGCGTCGTCAACTTGCATCGCCGGGTTACCGGACTGCCCGACTGCCGAGCCACTGGTGAGCGAGTCACAGGAACGAGCCCGTGAGAACGAGGCGGACAGGTCGCGGGTTGGTGGGTCGCCAAATCGCCAAATCGCCAAATCGCCGGACCGCCGAGTCGCCGGACCGCCGGACCGCCGAGCCGCCGAGCCACTAGACCGCCGAGCCGCCGAGCCACCGGACCGCCGAGCCACCGGACCGCCGAGCCACCGGACCGCCGAGCCACCGGACCGCCGAGCCACCGGACCGCCGAGCCACCGAGCCGCCGGACCGCCGAGCCACCGGACCGCCGAGCCACCGAGCCGCCGGACCGCCGGACCGCCGGACCGCCGAGCCGCCGAGCCACCGGGTCGCCGAGCCACCGGGTCGCCGAGCCACCGGGTCGCCGAGCCACCGGGTCGCCGGGTCGACAGGTCGCCGGGTCGACAGGTCGCCGGGTCGACAGGTCGACAGGGTTGGTGGGTCGCCGAGCCGCCGAGCCGCCGGGTCGCGGGGTCGCCGGGTGGCGGGGCGGCGGGGCGGCGGGGTTGCCGGGTCGCGGGGTCGACAGGTGGACAGGTCGACAGGTCGCCGGGTCGCTGGGTCGCAGGGTTGGTGAGTCGCAGGGTTGGTGAGTCGCAGGGTTGGTGTGTCGCCAGCTCGTTCGGGTCGCCGGCCTGCGGTTCGGAAGGGCGGTCATATTGCCAGACTGTCGGGTCGCGGGGGCGCGGAGTCAGCGCAAGGACGGACGCGAGTGGCCTTGTAGGCCGGGAGGCGGCTGGGGCAGTCGGGTTTCGCGTGCGCGTGGCTCGCATGGCGTCCGTGGCCCGGTTGTGTCTTCTCGGTCCCCTCGTCGACTCTTCATCGACTGATCGCCGCTGGAGTGAGGCAGGGAGCGCGCTTTCGTACGCAGGTTGAGTACGAGTAGATCCCTTGCGCAGGGCGGCTAAAACTCGTAGCGCTCTTAGCGACTCGTTGGGGATGGTCGCCCGGTTTCACATGAAACATCGTGACTCGCCGACGCACCGCAGGACGCCAGCCTGCTCCGCAACCCCTTGGTGGACCCCGTGTTTCATGTGAAACAACTGGGATCGGTGGCTGAATGAGGACAACTTCGCGTGTCCTCTGCACATTGCCGCGATTCAGCTTTCTTATCGCGCTCGGTGCTGGCAAGCTAGTGAGCGTCGGGCGTGAGCGTAGGTGCCACGGAGGAATTGTGTCGCGACGAGAGCTCCGCTCGGTCGATCGGGCGCCGCGAAACCCGGTTGCGCATCATGTTCGTACCGACACCAGCTGTTTGATGACACGGCGCCGACGCTCGTCGGAAGCACGTGATCTGAAGTTCTCGGGTTAGGAGCTGTCTATGTCGAACGGTCCGGCGAATGTTTCACGGGAAACTACGTCGCGCGTGCCGGGAATGCTGGACTCCAGCAATTTCGACACGGAGACATTCGGAAGCACACCGTTTGGGAACATCTCCCCCAGCGAGACTCCGATCGCGGCCGAAGCACAACGCGCCAGCCAGATCCTCCATCCAGGAAAGGTGACAGTGCAGAAACCGCACGAGCAGCGCATCATCACCATCGCCAATCAGAAGGGCGGCGTCGGGAAGACGACCACCGCGGTGAATCTCGCTGCCGCCCTGGCGCATCAGGGGATGACGGTCCTCGTGATCGATCTGGACCCGCAGGGCAATGCGAGCACCGCCCTAGGGATCGAACACCACTCGGGTGTTCCGTCCAGTTACGAGCTGCTCATCGGTGAGGTGTCGGTCCGGGACGCGATCCAGCAGAGTCCGCACAACGAGCGCCTGCTGTGCATCCCGGCGACGATCGATCTTGCCGGTGCGGAGATCGAACTGGTGTCGATGGTGGCCCGGGAGGGCCGCCTGAAGGCCGCCATTCAGGAGGCCAACATCGCGGGCTACGACATCGACTACGTGATGATCGACTGCCCGCCGTCGCTCGGCCTGCTGACCGTCAACGCGATGGTCGCGGCCAAGGAGGTGCTGATCCCGATCCAGTGCGAGTACTACGCGCTGGAGGGTGTCGGGCAGCTGCTCCGCAATATCGGTCTGGTGCAGGCACATCTGAATCCGGATCTGCACGTCTCGACGGTGATCCTCACCATGTACGACGGCCGGACCAAGCTGGCCGACCAGGTCGCCGAGGAGGTCCGCGGGCACTTCGGCGACGCGGTGCTGCGCTCGGTGATCCCGCGCAGTGTGAAGGTGTCCGAGGCGCCGGGCTACGGAATGACGGTGCTCGATTATGATCCAGGCTCCCGAGGCGCGATGAGCTACCTCGATGCCGGACGTGAAATGGCGGCCAAGGCAACGGCGCTGGCACATGCCGCGGCCGACGCCGCGGAGTGATCTGGCTGGATGACGATCGGGTCGGCAAGACCCGGTGTGGTGGCGGAACGAGGAAGGGGTCTTAGACCGATGAGTCAGGCGAAGAAGGGTGGGCTAGGGCGCGGTCTCGCCGCGTTGATCCCGACGGGACCGGCGGCGGCGCCGGGGCTCAGCAGTCAAGCGGCCAGCGTCATCGGTCTGGATCCGATCGGGCCGCAGCCCGCGTCGGCCTATCTGCATCGGGTCCCGGACCCGGCCGAGGACGACCTCTCCCCCGGCGGCGCGGTCTACCGGGAGATCCCGCCGGAGCAGATCGAGCCGAACCCGAAGCAGCCGCGTCAGGTGTTCGAGGCCGAGGCGCTGGACGAGCTGGTGCACTCGATCAAGGAATTCGGTCTGATGCAGCCGATCGTGGTGCGTCGGGTCGAGCCGGGGGTGGACAAGTTCCAGCTCGTCATGGGCGAACGCCGGTGGCGCGCTTCGCAGGTCGCGGGACTGGCCGCGATCCCCGCGATCGTCCGGGAGACCGCCGACGAGTCGATGCTGCGCGACGCGCTGCTGGAGAACATCCACCGGGTGCAACTCAACCCGCTGGAAGAGGCGGCCGCGTATCAGCAGCTGCTCGAAGAGTTCGGCGTCACCCACGAGGTGCTCGCCGATCGCATCGGCCGGTCCCGTTCCGCCGTGACCAACATGATCCGGCTGCTGAAGCTGCCGATCTCGGTGCAACGCCGGGTGGCCGCGGGCGTACTGTCGGCCGGCCACGCGCGGGCACTGCTCGGACTGACCGCCGGCGCGGACGCGCAGGAGGAACTAGCCAAGCGCGTTGTCGCAGAGGGCCTATCGGTGCGTAGCACCGAGGAGGCGGTGATCCTGGCCAATCAGGAGACCGCCCCGCCGCCGGATCCGGCGGCGCCGCCCGCCCCGCAGCGCAAGCCGATTCACATGCCCGGTTTGCAGGATGTGGCGGATCGGTTGTCCGGGTCGTTCGACACCCGGGTGATCGTGAGCATGGGCAAGCGAAAAGGTCGGATCGTCGTCGAGTTCGGCTCGGTCGACGACCTCGAGCGGATCGTCAGCCTCATGGAGCAGAGCAAGCGCGATTTGTGACGGAAGTGACAGAAAAAGACTTGTGAATGCGACAGGTAAGCCCTCGGAGCCGAAACGTCACTGTGACGGACGCGCGATTTCCGCGAATTAGCGGAGCGCATCGGTTCCGGACGAACCAGCACAAGTTCTCAACCAACAGCACAGCGACGTGGAATGAGGCGGGTTCTGTTGATCGCTTATTCTTGCTGGCAAGAACATAGTGATGCGGTGTGACTGAAACGCGAACCATGGGCCAGGGTGCCGCACGCGGTCCGGCGTCGAGCACAGGCGAGGCGCGGACATGAGTGTGGACGAATCGGACAGCTGGAGGCTGAGCAGAGCAGTGTCGACCAGCGTCACAGCACTTACCCTCGGCGGGCTCGACAAGCTCCCCGCGCACTCCCGGCGCTGCGTGTTCTGGGAGATTGATCCGGCCGTGGCCGAGGACTCGCGCGGCTTCAGCGACCCGGTCTTCGAAAAGGAAGCCTGGCTGTCCACCGTGCTGCTCGAGTGGGGTTCCTGCGGGCAGGTGGCGAACGTCGACGGCAATGTCGCGGGCTGCGCCCTGTATTCGCCGCCGAGCGCGGTGCCGCGGGCGTCGCTGTTCCCCACCTCACCGGTGAGCCCGGACGCGGTCCTGCTGACCACGCTGCAGGCCGAATTCCCGTACCAGGACAACGAGGTTGCCCACCAGCTCATGCAGGCCGTGGTGGCCGATCTGGTGCGTCGCGGCGTGCGTGCGCTGGAGTCGTTCGGCATCCGGTCCGATCCGCCGTCGCAGGCGCTGTCCGAGCGGTTCGGCTCGATGACGCTGATGGAGCGGATCATCTCGCCGATCAAGAGTCCCGGCTCGAACTCCCCCGGCTCGGTGACCGAGTGTTCGCCGGAGACCTGCATGATCGAGGCGGACTTCCTGGAGGAGGTCGGGTTCAAGGTGATCGCGCCGCACCACCGTTTCCCGCGGCTGCGCTTGGAGCTCGATTCCGATCACGGGTGGAAGGAAGACGTGGAGCGCGCGCTCGATCAGCTGCTCGCCGCCGCGGCGATGACTCCCCCGGTGCGCGTCGGAAGCTAGCCCGCCTCCCCGCGTATTCAGGCCGGACTCAGGTGCCGCCAACAATGGCGTTGGCGGCAAGCGGTTCATGGCCGACTTCGGGCGTACCCGTGTGCTCACGAAATCAAAGGCCGCGGTCAGTCGACCTGACTCAGCTCTGACTACATGCGGTCGGCCGCGGCCAGTTCCTCCGCCAGCAGTTCCGCGAAAGTGTATGTGCCCGTTGGCTGGTCATCCTGCCCGAGCAGGTACAGCCGTTTCACCGAGATCAGGATCGCCTCGGCGATCACGTCCCGAATGCGCGGATTGGTGAGCACGGCGGCGTCGTAATCGTTTGTCAGATAACCGATATCGATCTGCACCGTCGGCATCTTGGTGAGCCGCAACAGATCCCAGGTTCTGGCGTGGGTACGGCAATCCTGTAGCGAGGTGCGCGCGACGACCTCACGCTGGATGAACCCGGCCAATACCTGACCGATCATCGACGCGGAGCCGTGCGAGTTGCCGAAGTAGAAGCCGGCGACGCCGTTGGCCAGGGGACTCGGATTGGTCGCGCAGCGCAGCGAGATCATCAGATCGGCGTCGAAGGCGTTCGAGGTGTCGGCGCGCTCGGCATCGGTCGGGTTGGCACCCCACGGGCGGGACAGGAACGTCTCCATACCGGTCGCGGCCATCCGGCCTTCGAGCCGACTTGCCAAGTCCCACAGGATTTCCGACTCGTATACGTCGCCGTATTCGGTCGGTACGGGGTGGCCCTTGTCGGGTCCGCCGAGGCCGGGGTCGATGACGATGCGCTTGCCGGTCAGCTGCGGTCCGGCCCGATGCACCACCTCTTCCTCGGCGATCCGGTGCGGATTGCCGCCGGTGACGCGGGCGCCGAGCAGGTCGAGCGAACGCAACGTGTCCGGCCCGCAGATGCCGTCGGCGGCCAGGCCGATCTCGCGCTGGAAGGAGGTGAGTCCCTCGTGCGTGTGCGGACCGAAGTAGCCGTCCACCCGGTGCACGTAGAAGCCGAGGTCTTGCAGCTTGCGTTGCAGCGTCGCGACGTCGTCGCCGTACAGCGGTGCGGAGAGCTGATAGATCAGCGTGCGGGCGCCGAGGCGGTAGGAGGCCTCTTTCAGCGCCCGGTAGGTGGCCGGGCCGACCACGCCGTCGACGAGCAGTCCGCGATGCTGCTGGAAGGCGCGGACGGCCGAGTCGAGGCGGTGGTCGAAGGAGGCCTCGGTGTCTTTCCAATACTCGCGGGCGTCGGCGTGATCGGCGTCGACGTGTGCGTGTAAGAACCCGAGACTTGCCAGGGTGCTCCGAACCTCTGCTACGGCTGGACCGCTATCGCCGTGACGAAGTCGGTGCATGCGTGAGAGCCCTTTCCTTCCGTCAATCCGGGTACCCACTCATGCGATGGGATACACCCTGCGCACGACCGGCGTCGGTCGATTGTCTCAGACCCGGACGGGAATTCGGCATTCCCGGGTCCAGGCATCCTACGGCGCGTCGATGGATCTCGACGGCCTTTGGCGCCTACGGCATTTGCGCGACAGGTGTCAGATCTCGCCGTCGAGTTCGCGCAGGAGGGCGGCTTTGCCCTTCGCGCCGACGATCTGCTTCACCGGCTTACCGCCGCGGAACAGCATCATAGTGGGCAGCGAGAGGATTTTGTAATCGCGGGCGGTGCCGGGATTGGCGTCGACGTCCACTTTCGCGACGGTCAGCTTGTCCGCGTGGGTGCCGGCGATCTCCTCCAGCACCGGGGCGACCATCTTGCACGGGCCGCACCAGGTGGCCCAGAAGTCGACCAGGACGGGCTTCTCGCTAAGCAGCACGGCGTCGGCGAAGGTCGCGTCGGTGACGGTGATCGTGTTCTTGGTGGCACTGTCGGACATGGGTTCTCCTTGCTGAATTACCGATCGCTCCGGCCCCGCCGCTCGCGGTGCGGGCGACGGGACGGAGACGACGTCAGTTGGCGGGCACGGCGATCGGTTGGCCCGCGTGATCCAGGGTGTTCGAGCTGATGTCGCCCTGCTCGGAAAGCCAGCGCTCGGCGTCGATGGCCGCGCGGCATCCGGTGCCGGCGGCGGTGATCGCCTGGCGGTAGGTGTGGTCGACCAGGTCGCCCGCGGCGAACACGCCGGGCACCTTGGTCGCGGTGGACGGGTGCACCACCTGCACGTAGCCCTCGTCGTCCAGTTCGACCTGGTCCCGGACCAGCTCGCTGCGCGGATCGTGGCCGATCGCGACGAACAGGCCGGTCGCGGCCAGCTCCGAGGTCTCCCCGGTGCGGGTGTCGCGCAGCACCAGGCTGGTCACGCTGCCGTCGCCCTTGACCTCGGCGACCTCGGCGTTGAGCCGGAACTTGATCTTCTCGTTGGCCTTGGCCCGCTCCAGCATGATCCGCGAGGCGCGGAACTCCTCGCGGCGGTGCACGATGGTGACGCTGGACGCGAACTTGGTCAGGAAGGTGGCCTCCTCCATCGCGGAGTCGCCGCCGCCGACCACGACGATGTCCTGGTTCTTGAAGAAGAAGCCGTCGCAGGTGGCACAGGCGCTCACGCCGCGCCCGAGCAGTTCCTGCTCCCCGGGCACGTTCAGGTAGCGGGCGGCCGAACCCATGGCCAGGATCACCGCGTAGGCCTGGTAGGTCTCGTCGCCGACGGTGACGGTCTTGATCGGGCCGCTGAGGTCGAGGGCGTCCACGTCTTCGGTGCGGATGTCGGCGCCGAAGCGCTTGGCCTGCTCGCGCATCTCTTCCATCAGGTCCGGGCCCATGATGCCGTCGCGGAAGCCGGGGAAGTTCTCCACCTCGGTGGTGGTCATCAGGGCGCCGCCGAACTGGGTGCCTTCGAACACCAGCGGCTGGAGCTCGGCCCTGGCCGCGTACACGGCGGCCGTGTAGCCGGCAGGTCCGGAGCCGACGATGATCAGGTCGCGAACTGGCGCACTCATGAGGCCCTTCCGGGGGAGAAAACGATTGGACGTTTCGGTCAACAACAGGGTAATGGCTATTGTTCCTGGGCAGGCCCGGTCCTACGTGAGGTTCGGCTCAGTGCCGCGGGGGTGGCGTTCGGTCGCCGCGCGGGCGTTGTAGCGTGCGTCACTCAACCGATGTCTTGCACGGTGATGAACTGCGGATCGTCTGTGGTGCAGCCGGTTCCGACGACCAACGCGGTGATCTTCGGCGTCCGTGGCCCGGTGAGCAGGATCAGCACCGCGTCCTTGCCCTGTAGGCGGACGTTGTTGGAGCCGAGGATGGTGCGTTCGAGTCCGTTGGCGCGCATGCAGCGTTCCCGCGCGGCCGGATTGCCGAGCAGGCCGGTGGCGTCGTTGCGGCCGAGCGCGCTGAGCATCATGGGTGCGCTGAGATCTTCGCCGAGCTGAGTGATATCCGAGGTCGGTTGGGCGGTCGGGGTGGCGTCGTTGCCGCGCACCACGGTCAGCGCGATGGAGGCGCAGGCGACGACCGCTACGGCGGCGGCCGCGGCGGTGATCCAGCGCAGCCGGCTGCGCCGGTGGTCGTCGAGCGAGATCGGTGCGGCGGGCCGGGTGGCGCGCACCGTGTCGACGTCGGCTTCCGGGTCCGCGGCGACCGGAGTGCGGAGGACGCGCACGGTCTCGTCGTCGGGTTCGGAGGCGGCAGGACTACGGACGACACGGACGGTCTCGTCGTCGGTGGCGGGCTCTGCCGCGACCGGAGTTCCGATGACCCGCACGGTCTCGTCATCGGTAGCGGGATTTCCCGCGACCGGGTTCCCGACGACCCGCACAGTTTCATCGTCAGTGGCGGGCTCTGCCACGACAGCAGTTCCGACGACCCGGACAGTCTCGTCATCGGTAGCAGGTTCGGCTGCGACGGGAGTCCGGACGGTCTCCTCGTCGGTAACGGGTTGTGCCGCAATCGGAGTCACGCCACGCACGGTGTCGTCGTCGGATTCGGGCACCGCCGTCACCGGAAGCCGGTAGATGGTCGCGCCGGTCTCGGTGGGCGCCTCGTCGAGGTCGAATCCGTCGATGAAGTCGGCGAGCCGGGCCGCGACGTCGTCGGGCATCGTGTGGATGATCCGGTCGCTGCGGCCGAGCGCGCGCAATTCGGTGCTGACGTCGTCCAGCGCGTGGATGAAGCGCAGCGACTCTCCGTCCTGCCGGACCACGGGCCACAGCTGCTCGCGCAGTTCGGGCGCCACATTGTCGGCGTGCAGGTCGGCGAGCAGTTCCGCCGAGAACGGAGGCTGCGGCATGGACCTGATTGCCATCGCACCTCCAGTGTTCTCGTCTGACATCGCGGGGATCCCCTCGGGCCGGGGAGCTACATGGACATCGTCTACGGGCTCGTCACTATTAATGACGCATCTCAACTACCTCCGGTTCCCCGGATCGCGCAGAAATTCCAATCGTTCTTGTAGACGCTGCCTCCCGCGGGCACAGCGGCTCTTGATCGTTCCCTCCGGAACACCGAGCATAGCGGCGGCTTCGGCCACGCTATACCCCTCGAGATCGATGGCAACGAGGGCGGTGCGCTGATCCGGCGGCAGCGAGAACAGCGCCTGATCCACGACCAGCGACATCTCGAATTCGGCGACCGCGTCCCGGTCGTCGCGGGGTTCCGGCATGGTCTCCGGCGTGAGTGAGACAGCCTTGCGGATCTTGTTGCGCCGGATCCGGTCCAGGCAGGCGTTCACCACGATGGCGTGCAGCCAGCTGCGCACCTCGGCCTCGGCCCGGAACGAGTGGGCCGTGCGGTGTGCGGACAGCAGCGCGTCCTGCAGGGAGTCCGCGGCGTCCTCGCGGGTGTAGGAGGTGCGCAGCGCGGTCTGCCACAGATGATCGTTGTGCCGGCGCAGCAACTCGGCGAAGGCGTGCCGCTGGCCGCGCACGTGCGCCTGTAACAGCTCGACATCGGTGTAGTCAGCGCCCACGAACGAGCGTTCGCGGTACGCGGCTGACCGCGATGTCCCCCCGCGGAAATCCTCGTTCAAGTCCGACGACAATGCCAACCCCTTGGACAGCGCTCACGGTGGTGACGGACACGGGCGACCATCACCGAAATTTCGCAGCATCCAGGATCGAAAAAACCAGAACCCGGGAAGCTCCCCTGTGCTGAGAGCGCGTGGAGATCATATCGTTACTCGCGATTGCACAGCAAGCTCCTCCGCCTCCCCGCGGATTCAGGCCAGATTTTGGGCGCGCAGCGGCAGAATTGGCGGCTTGCGGCAGGTCAGAGGGGTCGGGTCAGCCCGTACCCGGCGAGTTACCCCGGTACTCGCGAAATCGCGTCAAGGCGCGGCGTCGAACCGAATATCTGCGATCGAAGTTTGGAACTGACCACCCGAGTTGCCCAGTCCGGTGATCCAGACGAGCACGTAGCGGGCGGCTTGATCGGTGCGGACCTGAATGTCGGTGATCCCGTCGTTGAGCTTCGCCGAGCCGATCAGCTGGGTCTGGTCCAGGGTCGGTGACGTGGTCGGCGAGGTGCGGATCTCCACCGCGGTGCCCGGGCTCGGCGAGTTGATCGAGATGTTCGTCAACTTCGCCGGGCTGGGTAGCGTGGCCAGCAGCCCGACGCCCTTCTTGAGCGCGGGGAACTGCTGGTAGTACTGATCCGTGCGCCAGAGCGTGCCCGGATTCTGATCGAGCACCGCGTTCACGTTGCCGACCCCGTCCGGGGTGCCCTCCGGGGAGAACACCGTCACGCCGGTCACCGGGATCGGCACGCCACCCGACGGGGCGACCGGGCCGGCGGCGGCCGGGGTGGCGGGCGCGCTGTTGTTCGTGGTGAGGCCGATATTGCGTTGTTCGTTGAGCGGCGCGTCCGAGGCGCCGGGCGCGAACACGCTGACCATCCACCAGATCACGATGCCGACCACCAGCGCGGCCAGGATGCCCAGGCCGACCATGATCCACATCATCCGCTGGGATCTCTCCCGTTCCGCGGCAAGCAGTTCCGGGTCGGCGAGCGACTCGTCGGGCGCCGCGGGCGGCCGCTGCCCGAGCCGCAGCACCGGGATGAAATCGGTCTTCTGATCCACCACCGACGCCTGCTCGAGCACGTGCTGCACGGTCGCGGCGGTACGCACGCCCTTGTTCGACTCCAGCGAGCGCACCGCGACCGCCGAGATCTCGAAGGGCACCTCGGGTCTTATGGTGCGCGGTTCCACCGGGGTGCCGTCCGGGCCGAAATCGGCGAGCCGCAACCCTCCGACGGTCGCGGCGGTGCCGGTGACGCCGCCGGAGCGGATCGGCCAGCGGGCGGTGATCAACGCGTAGAGCATGGCGCCGAGGCCGCGGACGTCGGACTGCGCGTCCGAATCGCCCAGGGTGCCGGGGAAGGCCAGCACCGCGTCGCCGGTCGCGCTGATCCGCACCCGGTCCGGGTGATCGATGGACAGCGAACCGCCGCCGCGGTGGGCCAGCTCGGCGGCCGAGGCCAGGGCCCGGATGGCGCGCGCGGCACCGATCGGCGAGGGCACGGTCTCGGCCATCTCGCGCAGCGAGCGACCGGGGGTCCACTCGGCCACGACGATGCCGCCGGAGCTGCCGCGGACCACGTCGAGCACCCGGGCCAGGCCGGGTGAGTTGATCCGTCCGAGACGCAGTGTGCGGGACAGAATGGCCTGCGGACCGTCGTGCCCGGAGTTCTCTCCGGCCGTCTGATCCGCGTCGACGAAGGTCAGCGCGACCTCGCGGTCGAGTTTGATGTCGAGCGCCTGCCAAAACTTGAGGCCGCGCGCACCGCCGTGCCCGGCGAGCAGCCGGTACCGGCCACCGGCCACGGACGCGCCGGGAATCAGCTTCGGGCCGCGCGGCGTGCGCCGCGAACCCAGGTTCTCGCCACCGAGCGGCGGCATCTCCGGCGATCCGATCGGGATCATCCCGGTGTCGTACATCGGATCGCGTGCCGGTACCGGACTCTGGCGCTCGTGCGGACCCGGCTGGGCCTGCTCGTGATCCGGCGCTTCCGCGTCGTGATCCGGCGGACCGGTGCCGGTCTCGCGGTTCGCGTACGCGGGATCCGACGGCTCTCCCCCGGGGGGCGGGGCGTCCGTGGACAACCCGCCTGCCGCGGTCGCAGAAGAATCAGCGGCTGGGACGCCGCCCACCGCGTCGTCGCTCACCCTCGGTCCTCCTTCGCCCTGGTAATTCGAGGTTCCGGCAATCTCGCCACTTGTGCTTCTCTGCCGAACAGGGTACGGGAACTCGCCCATGCCGGTGATGTCAACGGCATCGGCTCGGATCACGGGCAAGACCATGGTCTGAGCGTCCATGTGCGGGTCGTACCCAGCGTATGCCAGATACGGATCCGGCCTGCGCAGTACTTGGGTCGCGTACTGATCGTCGACCGGACCGTCGAGATCGAGATCGGGGGCGGGCGGGGTCCAGCCGAGCCGCCGGGAGATGGCCACGGTGATCGCGACGACCTCCGGGACTCCGGCCAGGCGCATCAGGCCGAAGGCGACCGCGAACATGACGATGGCCGTGATCGCCACCCGGATGAGCGAGCCGGGACCGCCGAACGTCGCGGTCAGGCGCTCGAGCCCGAGCACCCGGTCCACGATCCACATGACCGCCCCGCCGGCCACCGACGCGAACAGCACCCGGGTGATGGTCCTGCTGACGTTGGACATGCGCAGATCGCCGAGACTGCGATGCAGCAGGAACCCGCCGACCACCGCGCCGACCGCGAAGCCGAGTCCGTTGGCCACACCCAGCGCGATCACCACGTGCTCGGCATCGGTGATCATCGGCGCGATGGCCGAGAAGACGATCTTGGCGGCGGTGATCCCGAGAATGATCCAGGTCGGGATCCACGCCTGTTCCCTGGCGTAGAAGACGCGCAGGTGAATCAGCACCAGCGCGTAGGGAATCAGCGAGAAGGCCGACCAGCTGACCGCGAGACCGAGTCGCGCGGCGTCGTCGCTGCCGAAGTTGCCGTAGCCGTAGAGTGCCTGCCCGACCTGCGGCCCGGCCAGGGTCAGGAAGGTGACCACCGGCAGCAGGGCGATCATGGTCAACCGGGTCGCGGCGGACAGGTCGTCGACCACCGCGGGGGTGTCATCGGCGGCGGCGTTGCGGCTCAGCCGCGGCATGATCGCGGTCAGCACCGTGACGCCCAGGACGCCGTACGGCAGCTGCAACAACAGCCAGGCGTTGTTGTAGATCGCCGGACCCGCGGCATCGGCATGCGAGGAAATCCGCGTCGCGAAGACGAACCCGGCCTGACTGATCAGGACGTACAGGATGATGGCCGCACCCATCCCGCCGAACTGCTTGAGCCGCGCGTCGACGCCCCAGAGCGGGCGCAGGTCGATGTGCTCGCGGCGAATCGCGGGCACCAGGCTCACCGCCTGCACCACCACGCCGAGCGTCACGCCGACGCCGAGGACCAGCAGCTTCGGCTCGCCCATCCGCACCGGGTTCAGGCTGATCTCGCCGGGCATCAGCACGTAGAGCCCGAGCACGGTCAGCACGACGACGTTGTTCAGCACCGGCGCCCAGGCGCCCGGCTTGAACTGCTGCCGGGTGTTCAGGATGGCGGTCAGCAGCGCGGACATGCCGTAGAAGAGGATCGCCGGCAACAGCAGGAAGGCCAGGGCCGTGGTCAGGCCGGTATTGACCTTGCCGTCATCGGACAGGAAGACATAGGTCGTCAGCAGCGGCGCCGCGGCGGTGGCCAGCAGCGCGGCGGTGGCCAGCACCACGAACGCCGCGGTGACCAGTCTGCGGACGAAGGCCTCCCCATGATCGGGGTCCTCCTGCTCCGCGCGGACCAGCGTCGGCACCACGATCGCGGTGAGTACCGCGCCGAGCACCAGTTCGGCGATCATGTTCGGGATCTGGCTGGCCACGGTGAACGCGCTGGCGATGGCCGGGCCGAGCACGGTCAGCAGCAGCAGCTGCTTGCCGAAACCGGTCACCCGGCTGATCAGCGTCGCGAACGCGATCGAGCCGGAGTCGCTGAGCAGCCGGGAACTCGAATTCGGCTTCTGCTCGGCCGGTTTCGCGGCGGGCCACTCCTGAGTGCGCGGCCGGCTGGCTGCCTCGGCGACCGCGACGGGTGCGCGACGGTGCGGCGGCGGAGCCGGTTCCGGCCGGGCCTGCGGTGGGGCGTAGCGCGGCGGCGGCATCCGGTTGGACGGCGGCGTCGCGGGAATCGCGCCGGACTGGCCGGGACGCGGTGCGCTGGCCGGGATCGGCCCGGACTGTCCCGGCGCGGGTCGCGCGGGTGCCGGACGCGGACCACCCGGCGGCTGCTGGCCGGGTTGCCCTGGGGCCGGGCGTGGCGGGCTGACGGGGATAGCGCCGGATTGACCGGGTGCCGGCCGCGGCGGGCTGGCCGGGATTGCACCGGATTGACCGGGCGCGGGCCGGGACGGGATAGCACCGGATTGGCCAGGCGGCGTTCCAGGCCGCTGACCTGGCGGAATCGGACGCGGCTGCGCGGGCGGTGGTGCGGGATATTGCCGCTGCCCGGGGTGCGGTGCGGGTGCGGGCCGTTGCGGCGGGCCCGGCGGTCGTTGGGGCGGGCCGGGTGGCATGCGCTGGCCCGGCCACGGCTGCGGCGGCGCCGAGGGCCGGCTGACCTGCGGCACTCGGGGCGGGGGCGGTTCGTGCGGGCCGGCGTTCATATCCGGGTCCTCGATCTCCGCCTGCGGCGGTAACCGCTCCCACGGCGCAACCGGCGCCCGACGGGCCGGTGGCCCGTCTCGCCGATCGGATCGAGGCCGATGCGCCGATGAGTCATCGTCGCTCATCATGCCTCCTGCGCCCGGCTGAGCAGTGCAACCCGGTCGGCTCGGCGAGCGGCGTCCACGCTGAATCGCTCACCGTTCCTCCTGGTACTGCCCATTACTCACACCGCCCCTGCGCCGATGCGAGCCTTCCGCGATTGTCCTCCACTCTGCCACTGTGGTTTGTCGGACGTCCAAATCCGGTAGACGCGGCCGGTGACACAACAGAGGGCGCTAGCTCACCGTCCCTCACTGTGCCTCCTGGTGCTCCTGCTGTATGACGCGGTTCTTGGCCCGCCGGTAGCGATTCACCCGGCGCCGGGTGCTCGGATCGAAACCTTCGTCGGCCGGGTCCGGCTGGCCGCGGAACCGGCGCCACAAGCGGCGCCCGGCGAGCAGGAACAGCAGTACTCCGGCACATGCGGTAATTATGGCCAGGGTTTGACCATAGGCGTTGGAGCGCACCGAGACCGAGGTGGCATTCCCCAGCGGAATCCCGTCCGGTGTGGTAAGGGAGATCGGAATCACCAGGTTACGGCTGTCGTTCACCTCGGTCGGGATTTGGAACGAGCGTGTCCCGTTCGGCGGCAGTTGCTGTTCGCCCAGGTCGGTGATCTTCGCCTCGTGTGGCGCCTCGATGCGGAACTTGATCCGGATGGACACCGGCAGGTTGTTCCGCGCGACCAGCAGCAACGGGCTCTGCTCGGACGCCAGGGTGTACACGCCGCCGGGCGGCAGCACGGTCACTGAGTGATAGATGGTGTCCAGCGCCCGGGTGTTCTGGTCGATCCGGCGCTGGGCGAAGGTGTCGGCCTGGGCGGCGTCGCCGGTCCGGCGATCGGACAGGCTGAGCACCCGGAGCAGGTCGTCGCGCAGCGGGTCGAGGAACTCGCGGGGCGTCGGATCCGCCTCCGGCACCTCGACCAGCGCGCGCATCAGCTCGCTGATCCGGCGGCCCTGCTCGCGCACCGGCGCGATCAGCCGATCCGGCACCGCGTCGGCGGCGGCCTGGGTCAGATAGTCCAGCTCGTAGGGCTGCGGGTCCGGCGGTTGGGTGACCAGGTCCTGGAACGGCCGCGGCGTCGCGAGATTGCCGCGCACCAGCAGTTCGATCTGCCGCAGCAGGGCGGTGCCCTCGTCCTTGCTCGCGCTCCACTGCTGCGGCGGGACGAGTAATAAGGAGCGCGGCTGGTTCGGCTGGGGGTTCAGCGCGGACCAGGAGATCGCGCCGAGCGCGTCCTGCAACCGGGCGACCCTGGAGTCGTTGCTGACCTCGTAGCGGACCTTGGTGGGGGTGAACGAGGGGGTGGGCGGATTGGAGCCGAGTGCGGCGAGCGCCGTGGCCGACCAGATGTCGAAGGTCGCGACGTGCAGCGCCGGATCGGCAGGCGGGGTACCCGTCGAATTCCCGTTCGGCACGGCCGGATTGGCGGCGGGGGGCGCGGGCGGCGGCACCGGCGCGGTGACCGAGGGCAACCGGACGACAGCCGGGTTCGCGCCTTCCGTTGTCGCCGTGGTCTGCGCAGGCAGTTTCTTGCTGTCCCCACGACCGGTGGACGTCTGCGTCGCCTCGGATGTGCCCGCCGTACCCTCCGGCGCGATGGCCGAGTCGGCGAGCACGGCGGTGCCGAAACCGTGGCTGCGCAACAGAATTCCCGCGCCGTTGTCGATGCTGCCGGAATCGGGCAGGCTCACCCCGCGCACCGACTTGGTCGCCAGGATCGAGTCGACGAGTTCGGCGGGCGCGTTCATCGCCCTGGCGGAGAGGTCCGGATCGTTCACCGCGGCCAGCGCGTCCAGATCCGCCTGCGCGAACGGCAACGCCACCGAGCACATCGTCCCGGCGAGCGCGCGCAGCCGGTCCAGCCAGGTCTGGGCCTGGGCCGCACCGGTTCCCGCGCGGGTCGCGCCGTCCGGATCCGACGGGCTGGCCAGCACCCGATAGCCCTTGGTCATCTCCTGCACCGTGATCAGCAGGTCCGGATCGATCGCCAGGCACACCGAGGCGGCCAAAGCGCGATCGCGGGTCGGCGTGGTGTCGAACACCGTCTCCAGCGCGCCGAGCAGCTGGTCGAGCCGTCCACCCTTGGCGAGCGAGGCGGCCAGCTCGTCGTCGGTGAGTTCGACCTGCCCGTCCGCCGTCCCCGGCCGCCCGGCGACCGCCGCCGTCCCCGGCCGCCCGGCGACCAGGCGCGGACGGTCGGCCAGCGGCCACAGCAGGGTGGTCGCCACCGGGGCGTCGGTCGGCGCGGTCACCGCCTGACTCGCGTCCGGCGCGTCGGTGCTCTTCGCCGTCGGCGGCGGCACGCCGAGCACCGGCAGCAGGAACCTGGCGTCGTCGAGCCGGGCCTGGCTGCCGTAGTCCGGTTTGCCGTTCACGTTCAACAGCAGCGGATACACGCCCGGTTCGGTGATATTCAGCGTGCTCTTGCCGGTGCTTCCACCCGGGCGCAACGGAATGGTGACCGTGAACTTGGTGCGCTCGCCCTTGTCGAGCTGCGCCACCACGTCTTCGAAATCACCGTTGACCTCGTAGTTGACCTGGTCCTGCTGCAAGGTCGCGCGCAGATCGCGCGGCACCGCGACCGCGGCCGCCCGCTGCACCCGGATGGTGAGGTCTTTGACCTTGCGGTCCCCGATATTCATGATCGAGCCGGACACCGTCAGCGTCGAATCGCTGGTCGTGGTCACCGCGGTCGGCGTCACCGAATCCAGGGACAGCTTCAGGAATTTCGGCCCCGATTCCGACCCGGTACCGGTGGGCTGTGCGTGCGCGGGGGCTACCAGCATCGGCAGGGTCGTCGCCGAACCCAGGATGATCAGGACCGCCACGATGATCCGGAACGGGGCCATCGCTCGCCTCATCGCTTGCCGGTCTCCATCCGGTCGATCAGCTTGTTCGCCACTTCGGCCAGGCGCCGTTCGTCCGCGTACGCCAGTCGGGAATTCAACTCGCTCAACGGCACCCACGCCACTTGAGTGACCTCCACGTCGGCATCGGACAGTTCGCCGCCGGTGGAACGCAGAAGATAATGATGCACGGTCTTGTGTACCCGCCGCCCATCGGTGACGAACCAGTAATCGATGCTGCCGAGTTCGGCGACCACCACCCCGTTGATGCCGGTCTCCTCGGCCACCTCACGGATCGCGGTCTGCTCGGAGGTCTCGCCCTCCTCGATATGCCCCTTCGGCAGCGACCACAGCAGCCGTCCGCGCCGGTCCGTGCGCCCGATCAGGGCCGCGCTGCGCTTGTCCCGCGGGCCGTCCAAACCGTCCACGACCAGGCCACCGGCGGAGGTTTCGCGGACCGTGCGCATGCGCGGTTTCGCCGCGTTGGCGGCCGAACCGCGGCGCCGGGGCTGGCGGCGTCGACTGTTCGCGCGATCGGCCGGAGACACCAAGCAATCCTACTGTGTTGGATTTGCGCTGACGCACGCCCCGCGCAACCGGCACTGCGCCGGAATCTCGCTCGGTAGGGCTCGGTAAGCTGCTATTTCGTGGTTTCGACCGAGTCCGAGGACGCAGAGCTGGATAGACGTACCCGATTGCTGGCTGCCGCGGCGGTGACGCTGGGCAGGCTGTCGGAGGTACTGGAACCGCTCGGCGAGATGTTCGCGGCGAGCGGTCATGAGCTGTATCTGGTCGGCGGTAGCGTGCGCGACGCGGTGCTCGGCCGGCTCGGCACCGATCTGGACTTCACCACCGACGCGCGCCCGGAGCAGGTGCAGCAGTTGCTGCGCGGTTGGGCCGATCATCTCTGGGACACCGGCGGTTTGGCGTTCGGCACGGTCAGCGGGTCCAAGAGCGGCCAGCAGCTGGAGATCACCACCTTCCGCAGCGATAACTACGACCGGGTCTCGCGCAATCCCGAGGTCACCTTCGGCGACAACCTCGAGGACGACCTGGTCCGCCGCGACTTCACGGTGAACGCGATGGCGGTGCGGATCGGCGCGGACGGCTCGCTGGAGTTCGTCGACCCGCTCGGCGGGATGGACGCGTTGCTGGCCGGCCTGCTGGATACGCCTGCGGCGCCGGAGGATTCGTTCAACGACGACCCGTTGCGCATGCTGCGCGCCGCCCGGTTCGTCTCTCAGCTCGGCTTCGAGCTGCATCCGCGGGTGCGCACGGCGATCACCGCGATGGCCGGGCAGATCGAGCGAATCACCGCCGAGCGGGTCCGGGTGGAGCTGGACAAGCTGATCGGCGGCGCGCACCCGATCGACGGCATCAACATCATGTGCGAGACCGGGCTGGCCCAGCGGGTGCTGCCCGAGGTACCCGCGATGAAGCTGGAGATCGACGAGCACCACCAGCACAAGGACGTCTACTGGCACTCGCTCACCGTCCTCCAGCAGGCCATCGACCTGGAGGAGGGCGACCCGGACCTGGTGTTGCGCTGGGCCGCGCTGCTGCACGACATCGGCAAGCCGGACACCAAGCGCAACGAGCCGGGCGGCGGCGTCAGCTTTCACCACCACGAGGTGGTGGGCGCGAAGATGGTGCGCAAGCGGATGCGGGCGCTGAAGTACCCGAAGCAGTTCACCGAGGACGTGGCCCGGCTGGTGTTCCTGCACTTGCGGTTTCACGGTTACGGCAAGGGGCAGTGGACGGATTCCGCGGTGCGCCGTTACGTCACCGACGCCGACGAGCTGCTCCCCCGCCTGCACAAACTGGTCCGTGCCGACTGCACCACCCGCAACAAGCGCCGGGCCGCCGCGTTGCGCAGCACCTACGACGACCTGGAGACGCGCATCGCGAAGCTCCAGGAGCAGGAGGATCTGGCCAAGGTCCGCCCGGACCTGGACGGCAACGCGATCATGGAATTGCTCGGCCTGCCACCGGGTCCCGAGGTGGGCAAGGCCTGGCGGTTCCTCAAGGAACTGCGCCTGGATCGCGGCCCGATGACCCGCGACGAGGCGGAATCGGCCCTGCGGGAGTGGTGGAAAGCCCAGGCCTAGAAGACGATCAGTGTCGTCCCGGTGACGATGGCGGAGCGGATCTGGGCCAGATCGAACGACCCGGTGATCTCCGGCAGCTCGATCCGGAAGCGGACCAGGTCGCCGTCGCGGGTGGCGTGCACGATGCGCGCCTGATTCGGCAGCTGTTCCAGCAGCAGCGTGGGGGTGCCGATCATCCGGCGCGGCATCCGCAGGCCCAGCCAGGAGGCGCGGCGCAGGTCCACGGTCACCCGGTTGTCCGTCACGGAGGCATCCACCAGCGCGGTCAGCCGCCGGCGCCGGTGCTTGGCCCGGATCAGCCCGTTGTCCGCGACATCCAGCACCCAATCCAGGGGCTGGCTGTTGATCCAGCCGACCAGCGCCGCGGTGGTGACGGTGCCCTCGAGATCGAGCTGCGCCGCCCGTACCTTCGTCGGCACGCCCGGAATCAGGCGGACGCCGTGCGCGATCACCGTCACGGCTTCGATCGGATAGTCGTCCCAGCGCAACCGGGACAGCACCGTCTTGGTCTGGAAATGCGCGCCCCGGCGGCGGACCTTCAGCACCTGCAAGGTGGCGTGCAGGTCGTGGCCGAGCAGCGTGGCGCTGACCTCCTGCCCGCCGAAGCGGCTGAGGATGCCTTCGCTGAGCACGGTCATCAGGGCGTCCGGCATCAGCGCCGTGACGGTGCCCGCACCGAGGTCGGCGCCCGCGTCCACCCAGGAGGTGGTGACGTTGATCCACTGTTCCAGCCAGGACTGCTCGAACAGGCGCTTGCCGAGATCGACGGCTCGTAACGGCGACCAGGACTTCGGATCGAAATACGTGGCCATGATTGGTCCGAGCGTACTTGCCGGTGCTGAACTGGACCATCGTCCTGTGACCCAGGTCGCGTTCGGCGGCGAGTGCGCCGCACTGACCGGGCATTCTTGCCTGCAGACCACCGTCACCACCACAATCGGGTGCTGTCTCCGACACACCGCCACGGAAAGGGTGCATATGCCGCTGGATCTGAACAGTGATCTCGGCGAGGGCTTCGGTCCGTGGAAGATGGGCGACGACGCGGCCATGCTCGACATCGTGACCAGCGCCAACATCGCCTGCGGGTTCCACGCGGGTGACCCCTCGATCATGCGCCGGACCTGCGGGCTCGCCGTGGAGAAGGGCGTCCGGATCGGCGCGCACGTCGGCTATCGCGATCTGGCCGGATTCGGCCGGCGTGAGGTCACCATGGTTCCGGCCGAGCTGCGCGACGAGGTGCTGTATCAGATCGGCAGTCTCGACGCGTTCGCCAAGGCGGCCGGTGATCGGGTGCGCTACGTGAAACCGCATGGCGCGCTCTACCATTCGGCGTCGCGGGACCGGCAGCTCGCGGACGCGGTGCTGGGCGCGCTGGCCGATTACGACCCGGAGCTGGCCTTGCTCGGCCCGGCGGGCTCGCAGTTGGAGCACGCGGCGGAGGCGGCGAAGGTGCGTTTCGTCGGCGAGGGATTCGCCGATCGCGCGTACACGCCGGCCGGCACGCTCGCCGCGCGCGGACTGCCCGGAGCCGTTCTGGGTACCAATGAGGCGGTCACGCAGGCGGTTTCGATCGCCATGTCCGGCACCGCGCGCACGGTGGACGGGTCCGGCGAGGTCGCGGTGCGTGCGGCCAGCATTTGCGTGCACGGCGATACCCCCGCCGCGGTCGAGATGGCGCGGCTCATTCGCACCGCCTTGGACGAGGTCAGGGTGCCGGTCGAGTCGTTCGGCTGAACATGACGGACAGCGAACCGGCGGCGGATCCGGATCGGCGGATCCGGGCGGCCGGCGATTGCGCGCTGCTCGTGCTGCCGCCGCACCACGGCGACGTCGCGAAACTGGTTGCGGCGCTCCGCCATCGCCCGCCGGACGGTGCGCAAGACATCCTGCCTGCCGCGGAAACCGTTCTCGTCACGCTGCTTTCGCCGGAGCACGCGGAATCCGTCCGGCGCCAACTGGTCCGCCTGCTGTATGCGCTGCAACAGCCCACCGCAGAACAGGATTCGGGCATTGTTTCCCGTGGAACACTGCCGGACAACGATTCTCCGGACGACCTGCTGGTCGTCCCGGTGCGCTACGACGGCGCCGATCTCGCCGAGGTCGCGCGACTGCTCGGACTGACCGAAGCCGAGGTGATCGCCGAACACACCGGAACGATCTGGCGATGCGTGTTCGTCGGATTCGCCCCCGGCTTCGGCTATCTGGAGTCCCCCGACGCCCGGCTGATCGTTCCGCGCCGCGCGCAGTCCCGTACCACCATCCCGGCGGGCGCGGTCGCGCTGGCCGGCGGCTACTCGGCCATCTATCCGCGCAGCACCCCCGGCGGCTGGCATCTCATCGGCACCACCGACCTGCGGATGTGGGACGTCGATCGCGATCCGCCCGCCTTGATCCGCGCGGGTGGTCGCGTTCGGTTCGTCGAAGGCTGACTCAGTTCGCCGAATCCAGTTGAGCGTGCATGAGATACACGTTGTAGCTGTCCCAGGACGAAATGGTGAAGTACAGATCCTTCCCGGTCGACCACGGATGGATGAAGCCGCCGTAGGCCCTCGGATAGTCGGCGGTGGACAGCAACTGTGCCGCCTCGGTCCAGCTGCCCTGCGGTTGCGCGGCATTGCGCACCACGATCGCACCGCGCCCGGAGTCCAGATACACCATCTGCCACTGCGCGTTGTCCCGGTCGTAACGCACGGACACCTCGCTGGCCAGTCCGGGAAACAGTGGGGTGGCCTGATTTTCGGCGGCAGGCGCCCAGGTTCCGTTGACCCAGTACTGGTAGGCCGAGGTGTTCAGCACCTCGTCCTTCGTCACCCGCGCCAGACCGATTACGCCGACACGTCCGTTGGGCGTGCCGAACATGTAGACGTAGTCGCCCTGCGGCACCATCGCCGCGACCTGGAACCGGCCGACGCCGAACAGGTTGTCCCACTTGGCATGCTGATCCTTGGTCCAGGTGCGCCCGTTGTCGTCGGAGTAGGCGAGCCCGCCGTAGTTGTTCGACCACAGGCCCGGGATCCGGCTCCACCGATTCACCGACATGTAGCTCAGATACTGCCGATCGCCCAGCGCGAAGCCGGAGGTCGGAATGGTGGTCGTCTCCCAGTTCTTGAGCTTGCGGCTGGCCAGGATCTCGGCGGCGTGGCAGCGGCTGTCCTGCACCATGGCGTCCAGCGACATGCCGTCGGACAGTTCGTGATCGGTGCTGTAGCCCAGCACGTTGCTGCGCCAGTCCTGGTCGTCGTGCCCGGCGCCGCCGACCTGCCAGCCCTTGCCGAAGGTGTCGCCGAACACCACCGCGACCTCGCCCGGCTTGGTCTCCCACATCACGCCGAGGTCGGTGCCGTCCACCTGCCAGCGCAGGTCGGTGCGATTCTGCGAGCCGTGCCCGGTGACCTGGCCCGCCAGTTCGACCGACGTGACGCGCGGTTCGGCCACCGGCGCGGCGAGTGGTCCTGGTTCCGCGGGGTGGATCGCCAGGGGCGGTGCTGGCTGTGGCGCGATGCCGGGTCCGCCGGGCACCGGCACCGGGATCGGTTCGATCTCGGGCTTGAATTCGATGCGCGGCAGCGTGATCGGTGCGGCCGAACTCGGCTCCGGCGGAGTTCCGGTGTCCGGGAACGGGCTCGGGTCGGGGTTCGGCGCAGGCGGTTTCGCGATATCGCGGACCTCGGGGCAGGGCGTGTGGCAGGGGTCGGCGGCCGGCGGACCGGGGTCGATCCTGGTTTTGTCCGGCTCCGGGCCGGGCACTGTGATCGGCGTGAGCTGCGGGATCGGCACCGGGATGTCGATTCGCTCCGGCAGCACCACCGCGGGCGGCGGCAACGCGGGATCGCGCTCGCGAGTGCGCGGATCGAAACCGGCCTCGCCGCAACTGTTCACCGGCGCGGGCGCCCACGGCAACGGCGCGGCCTGCGCGGCCGGGACGGGCAGGATGCACAGGCCGCCGAGCACCGCACCGAACAATGCCGGTACACCGGCGGATCGGCTTCCGAAGCGGCGCATCAGGTATCACGATTCCGCGCCGGAAAACCCATGTGTCGCTGACTCCTGTCGAATCGGGGCGAAGTGAAACGGAACCTACCGGAATGGGTCGGGTGAAATAGGGAACCGAATGTCGGTCGCGCGCGTCCAAACACATATGAACGAGATCGAGTACGTGTTCGGCACGGGCGACGGCACGGTGCACGTCTGGCACAGCCAAGCCGATCTGGAATTGGCGGGCCCGGCCTCGGCCACGGCCGACGCGGTCCAGCTCGACTTCGACGGTGACGGTCTGGCCGACGACGCGATGTGGGACACCTGTGGTTCCGGCATCGCCGACGTGGCCGCACTGGACGTGGACAACGACGGTGTCCTGGACCACTTCTATACCGACCCGACCGGGTTCGGCACCTGGAATCATCACATCACCGGCGCGGCGTCCGACGCCCTCAGCGAACCGCTGGACTGGATCGTGCGCACCGATCACCTGGAGGCCCACCAGCACACCGCGGCCGATGTGGCACCGCAGGATTCGATCCCGGGGTTGTCGAATGCCGATGATCCGCCGCCGCATCCGGTGCTCAAAGACGCGCCACCGTCGCACCGGCCGCCGGACGACCTACCCGACTATCTGGCGCAGCGGATGAATCCGACCGGACGTCACCTCGACGACGATCCGGTCATCACCTGAATTCGACCCGCGCCGAAATATCAGCCGATCTTCCGCCGCCGCATATTGATCGCGATGGCGGCGATTCCCGCGCAATAGATTCCGGCACCCACCACAATCACCGGCAAGGACCGCCCGTCGTCCGGGATAACCAGAGCCGTCGCGGCGATCGCCAGGATGAACGCGATATTGAACACCGTGTCCTGCAACGCGAATACCTGTCCGCGCCGCGCGTCATCGATATCCATTTGCATTGTCGCGTCACCGGTCAGCTTGATCGTCTGCCCGGCTAGCCCGAGCAGGAACGCGCCCACCAGCAAGAGCTTGTGCGCGTGCGGCACGGCCGCGCCCCCGTCCACGATGGCGATCGGGGTGACCAGCGTCAGCTGCACCACCGTGGCGGTCAATAGTCCGGCCACCACCGTCTTCGATCGGCCGAGTCGCGGGATCAGCAGTGGCGCGACCACGGCCGCCACCAGCATGCCCGCGGCGATCGCGGCAATGGCGACGCCGAAGCCGAGCAGTCCGCTGCTCAACGCGGAACCATGGGGCGGCCCCTGCCGCAGCACGAGCACCATGATCAAGGTATTGATGCCGAACACGATTCGGTGCGTACCGATGCCGAGCATCGCGGTGGTCACCTGCACCGACTCCCACACCGCCGTCGCACCCGTGCGCAGCCCGGTGGCGATCGCGCGCACCGTGCTCTCGCCGGCCGTGGTACCCGCGTCCGGACCGAGCACCCGCGGCGCGAACCCCGCGGCGAGCAGTGCGCTGACCACCGGCCCGAGACCGCTGATCGCCACCGCCACCGCCGAGGCGAAATCGCCGGCGCCGATCGCCCCGATCACCGCCACCGAGGCGGCCGCACCGAGCCCAGCGCAGCCCGAGGCCACCGTGGCCAGCACCGAGTTCATCGGCACCAGCCAGTGCTTGGCCAGCACCTTCGGCAGGGCCGCCGACACGCCCGACAACACGAACCGGCTGATCCCCACCACCGCCAGCGCGAGCAACAGCAGCGGCGTCTCCCCGACCCCGGCCAGCAGACCCGCGCAGACCAGCGCGATCAGCACCGCCCGCGCCAGATTCGCCACCAGCAGCACCGTGCGCCGATCCCATCGATCCAGCAGCGCCCCCGCGTACGGTCCGATCAGCGAATACGGCAACAGCAGCACCGCGAATCCGGCGGCGATCGCCAGCGGATCGGTCTGCCGCTCGGGATTGAACAGAATCGCCCCGGACAGCGCCGCCTGGAACATCCCGTCGCCGAACTGACCGATGAACCGCACCAACGCCAGTCGCAGCACACCCGGACTCTCGCGCAACGCAGTCCACAGCGGCTCCGGCCGCTCCTCCGACGGAATGGAGCTCTCCGAGCGACCAGTGGACACGTCGCGAGGTTACTGGCTGCGCCCTTATAGCGCCGAATCAGTGCGCGTCGGTGACCAGGGCGCTGATTGCCGCACGGGTGTCCGGGGCCATCGGCAGGTGGTCGAGGGCGCCGGCGTCGATCCAGGCGAAGGCGTCGTGCTCGCCGGGTTCCAGGGCTACCTCGCCCGGTTCGACGTCCACCAGGAAGCTGTATTTGCGCACTCGGGCCTTGGTTCTGGTGGCGTAGTCGATGCCGCCGAGGAAGTCGGTGATCCGGCGCGCACGCAGGCCGGTTTCCTCGAACAGCTCGCGTTCCACGCATTCGGCGAAGGTCTCGCCGGATTCGACTCCACCGCCGGGGAGTTCGTACATGCCGCCGTGGAAGTCGTCCGGCACCCGGCGCACCACCAGGAGTTTGCCCTCGCGGAACACCGCGACGCCGACCACGAAGTGGGCGATGCCGTCGCGGCGCGCCTCGCTGCGGAGTTGCCGCTCGATGCGCGCGAGGGCCTCGGGTCGCATCTGTTCGTCACCTCCGGTTGCATTGCGGCGCATCATTTTACGAATACGGCCCGGGCGCGGGCGGCGATCCCCCACCGGGTCGCCGGACCGGCCGGTTCTGCTCGCCTGACGTTCACCCGCTGGTCGCTCGCGTAAAATGCCGAGTGCAGGACAATTTACTAGGAATGTGGAGTACCGCGACGTCTGTGCTCCTACCCTGAAAGGTGATCGGTGCACGGTCCCGAGAGGAGGACCTGATGTCCATTCTCACGACACCCCACATCGACGTCCATCGAGCAGGCGACCGCATGAAGACCCGGGTCTCCTGGCTGGATTCCAAGCACTCGTTCTCCTTCGGGGAACACTACGACCCGGACAACACCCACCACGGCCTGCTGCTGGTCAACAACGACGATGTGGTCTCCCCCGGCCAGGGCTTCGACACGCATCCGCACCGGGACATGGAGATCGTCACCTGGGTGCTCGGCGGCAGCCTGGTCCATCAGGACTCGCTCGGCCACAGCGGCATCATCTATCCCGGCCTGGCCCAGCGGATGAGCGCGGGCACCGGCATCCTGCATTCGGAGAAGAACGACGCGTGGCGCATCGACGGCGCCCAGCACGACGAGCCGGTGCATTTCGTGCAGATGTGGGTGGTCCCCGATGAGCCGGGCCTCACACCCGGCTATCAACAGCTCGAGATCGACGACGAGCTGGCCTCGGGCGGTTTAGTGACTGTGGCCGCGGGTCTGCCGCGCTACCGTGATCGCACCGCCATCGCCATCAACAGCAGCCACGCGGCATTCCACGTGGCCAGGATGAGCGGCGACCCGGAGCACGTCATCGACCTGCCCGACGCCCCTTATCTGCACGTTTTCGTCGCGAGCGGCGAGGTGGAGATGGAAGGCGTCGGCACCCTAGACGAGGGCGACGCGGTCCGGCTCACCCGCAGCGGCGGCCAGCGGGTCATCGCTCGCGGGCCGGCGGAAATCCTGGTCTGGGAAATGCACGCGCGGCTCGGCGCGCAGTAGCCGATCGGCCTGATTCGCTCCCACCGCGCGCGTCCAGGCACCGCAGGCCGCTGGCTTGCGACAAAATGGGCATACCTCGCATTAACATCCGCCCGTAGCGCATGCGATCACTAGGCGATCCCCGCGCACCCGCCGGCCCACCCGGTCCGGATCGAGCGGCGCGAGGCACCGACGGAGAGGAAGTCCATGTCGCAATACCCGCCTCCCGGCCAATATCCGCCGCCTCCCGGGTACGGCCAGCCACCCGGCGGTCAGCCCGCGTACTGGCAGGAGTCGCCGAAGGGCAAGGGCCTGGCGATCACCGCGCTGGTGCTGGGCATCATCGCGCTGCTGAGCTTCTGGACGCTGGTCGGCGGCTACCTGTTCGGCGCGTTCGCCCTCATCTTCGGCATCGTCGCGCTGGTGAAGACCCGGTCCGGCCGCGCGGGCGGCGCGGGGATGGCGATCACCGGCCTGATCCTCGGCGCGCTGGGCCTGATCGGCGCCATCGTGGTCACCGTCGTGGGCTACAGCTTCTTCGTCAACAGCGGCGGCAAGGACTTCGTCGACTGCGTGAACAAGGCGGGCGGCGATCAGTCCAAGGTCGACCAGTGCGAGCGCGACTGGAATCAGCGGCTGGAGGACAAGTTCAGCGTGACGCTCACGCCGCCGCCCGCGCCTACTCCCCGCTGATCGCCGCGCAGGCCCGGGTAGCGGCCAGCACGTCGCCCATGTGCGGGCGGAAGTCGCTCTCGGGCGCGGCAATCCACTTGCGATAGCCGGTGCCCTCGTCGGCCGGCGAGGGCAGCACGATGTGGCTGCCGGGCAGCGCGACCGACGCGCAGACCCGGAAGAGATCGGCGAACAGCTCGGTGTCCAGGTACGAGTTGTCGGTGGGCCCGGTGAGGAACGTCCACCGGTCCGAGCGCGGATGCGCGATGATCGGGCCCGCCCGGTCATCGGGCGCCGCCTCGGTCAACCACACGCGCACCCGGCGGCCCAGCGCGGCGGGCATCACGACCGCCCCGACCGCGCCCACCTCCAGCATGATCCGGCCGAGCGCCGGATCCACGACGCCATACAGTCCGTGGTCCTTGCGATATCTGCGGCAGCGGGCGATGGCGTCCTGCATCGTCGTGTAATCGGAGGACACCGGAAAACTGCCTGAATCAGTGCGGGACAAACTCATGACGTTCCTCGCCTCGATGCGGGTGGATCGCGTGAAGGGGGAGAGAATCGACCGCTGAAACCCGACCCTAATGCCGCACAACTGGGTTGACAATAGTCACACGCCGGTAAGTCGAGCCCGCGTACGATCGCCTGTCATGGCACCCGTCTCGCCTACCGTTGCCCGCTGGGAACTGGTGTTGCGGCTGCGTGAGCTGCGCGAACAGCGCGGCTTCGACTCGGCGGGCTTCGCCAGGCTAGTCGGCTTCACCCCGGCCAACTGGTCGCACGTGGAGAAGGGCAGGCGCGTGCTCACCAGCAACACCATCGGCCCGGTGCTCGAGCTGCTCGAGGTGGAAGCCGAGGAGCGCGCGGAGCTGCTCGCCCTGCTCGGGGCCAGCAAGCAGCGCGGCTGGTGGACCAAGTCGTCCGCGCTGATCGGCCCGGAATTGCAGCGCCTCTACGGCATGGAATACGGCGCGCAGAGCATCCGCAGCTACGACAGCCTAGTGGTGCCCGGCCTGTTGCAGACCGAGGACTATGCCCGCGCGCTGATCAGCTCCGACGTGATGATCCGCCCGGTCCAGGTCGACCAGCTGGTCGCGATCCGCATGCGCAGGCAGGAACGGTTGCGCGGCCCGGAACCGGTCGAGCTGACCGCGGTGATCGGCGAGGCCACGCTGCTGCAGCAGACCGGCGGCCCGGAGGTGCTGCGCGCGCAGTTGACTCATTTGGCCGAGCTGATCGAGGAGCTGGACACCGTCGAGATCCGGGTCATCCCGTTCGCCGCCACCGCGGGCGCGGTGCTCGGCGGGTCGAGTTTTCACCTGATCGATTTCGCCGGCCAGCAGCTCCCGACGTTCGGCTGGGCGGAGAGCGCGGTGTTCGGCGAGGCGGTGGACGACCCGGAACTGGTCCGCGATCTGAGCTTCGCCTACGTGCGCGCGCAGGAGCAGTCGCTGGACCGTGTCGCATCATCGACCCTGATCAGGACCTATGCCCGAGTGTAAAATCCGGCGCATGGCCACCACCGCTACTTCCCGGTCGGTTCGCACCGACTGGTTCCGGTCGACTCGATCGAACAACGGCAACCAATGTGTCGAGGTCCGCTTCGATGGTGACGCGGTGCTCATACGCGACAGCAAGTACCGCCGCAATCCAGCCAACCATCCCGCCGACGAACCCATCATCACCGTCACCGCCGGAGAGTGGACCACGTTCCTCGGCAGTGTGTGCGCGTCCGGGCCGGCGCCCGGCGCGCTGACCGCGCACACCACCGCCGACGGGCACACCACGCTCCGGCACGGCAGCACCGCTCTCGGCTATACCCCGCAGGAGTGGGACGCCTTCCTGCTCGGCGCCCGCGACGGCGAGTTCGATCGCCTCGCCCGCACCAACTGACCGACGCACTGCCACATTCATGACCGTTGCCCCCGGCTGCCCGCGGCCGGGGGCCGAATTCTGCGCAGATCGGCATACTGGACAGCGTGACTTCCGAGCTGAACAGTCCCTCCGGTATTGATCTGTCCTACCTTGACCAGGCCGTACGGGTGCAGGACGACCTGTTCGCGCATGTCAACGGCAAATGGCTGGACGACTACGAGATACCGGCCGACCGCGCGGTGGACGGCGCCTTCCGCACGCTCTATGACCAGGCCGAACGCGACGTCCAGGTGATCATCGAGCAGGCCTCGGCGCAGGCCGCCGAGCCGGGCAGCGATGCCCGCAAGATCGGCGATCTGTTCACCAGCTTCATGGACACCGAGACCGTCGCGGCGGCCGGCCTGGCCCCGATCTCGGCGGAGCTCGCCGCGATCCACGAGGTCGCCGATCGCAGCGCGTTCGCCGCCCTGCTCGGCACGCTGCAGCGCACCGGCGTCGGCGGCGCGGTCAACTTCTACGTGGACACCGACGACAAGGACTCCACCCGCTACCTGGTGCACGCCACCCAGTCCGGCCTCGGCCTGCCCGACGAGTCGTACTACCGGCAGGACGAATCCGCCGAGATCCGGGCCGAGTACATCGCGCACATCGGCCGCATGTTCGCCCTCGCCGCGGCCGATCCGCGGATCGCCGCGCTGCTGCCGCAGGACCTGGACACCGTCGGGCAGCGGGTGTTCGAGCTGGAGCGCAAGCTGGCCGCCGGCCACTGGGACGTGGTGCGCCGCCGCGACGCCGAACTCAGTTACAACCTGACCACTTTCGCCGAGCTGGTCGCCGCGCATCCCGAGTTCGACTGGGCCGCATGGGCCGGCGCCCTGGCCGAGAACGTGTCCGCGTCCGGCCCCGAGGTGCTCGCCGAAGTCGTTGTCCGGCAGCCGGATTACCTGGGCACCTTCGCCCGGGTGTGGACCGAGGTGTCCCTCGACGACTGGCAGGCCTGGGCCGCCTGGCGGGTATTGCGGGCGCGCGCACCGTATCTCACCGACGATCTGATCGCGGAGAACTTCGCCTTCTACGGGCACACGCTGACCGGCGCCGAGGAGATCCGCGAGCGCTGGAAGCGCGGCGTCTCGCTGGTGCAGGACCTGCTCGGCGAGGCGGTCGGCAAACTGTATGTGGCCGAACACTTTCCGCCGGATGCCAAGGCCCGGATGGTGGAGCTGGTGGAAAACCTCCAGGAGGCCTACCGCCGCAATATCGCCGAGCTGGACTGGATGGGCCCGGACACCAGGGCGGCCGCGCTGGCCAAGCTGGAGAAGTTCACCCCGAAGATCGGTTACCCGGACAAGTGGCGGGACTACTCCGACGTCCGGATCGACCCGGCCGACCTGGTCGGCAACTACCGCAACGGTTACGCCGCCGACCACGACCGTGACCTGAACAAGCTCGGCGGCCCGGTGGACCGGGACGAATGGTTCATGACGCCGCAGACGGTGAACGCGTACTACAACCCCGGCATGAACGAAATCGTCTTCCCCGCCGCGATTCTGCAGCCGCCGTTCTTCGACATGAACGCCGACGACGCCGCCAACTACGGCGGCATCGGCGCGGTGATCGGCCACGAGATCGGCCACGGCTTCGACGACCAGGGCGCCAAGTACGACGGCGACGGCAACATGGTCGACTGGTGGACCGATGCCGACCGCACCGAATTCGGCAAGCGCACAAAGGCATTGATCGACCAGTACAACGTGCTCTCGCCGAAGGAACTCCCGGACGAGCACACGGTCAACGGCGAGTTCACCATCGGCGAGAACATCGGCGACCTGGGCGGGCTGTCCATCGCACTGCAGGCCTACAAGATCTCCTTGGCCGGCAAGGAGCCCCCGGTGATCGACGGCCTCACCGGCCTGCAACGCGTCTTCTACGGCTGGGCGCAGGTCTGGCGGACCAAGGCGCGCACCGAGGAGGCCATCCGCCGGCTCACCGTCGACCCGCACTCGCCGCCCGAATTCCGGTGCAACGCGGTGGTGCGCAACATCGACAGCTTCCACGAGGCCTTCGAGGTGAAGCCGGGCGACGCGCTGTATCTGGACCCGGCCGAGCGGGTCAAAATCTGGTAGACGCGTGGACCGAGGAACGGCTCAGCGCAGGCGTTCCTCGGTCGTGGCGTCGAAGAAGAACACGTCGTCGAGCTTGGGCCGCAGGCGCAGCTGATCGCCCAGGGTGACCTGGAATCGTCGATCCACCCGGGCAACGACTTTGCCAGAGCGACTGTTCCACTCGGCGGCAACGCCATGGCTGTAGACGAACGACTCCGAGCCCAGCTCCTCGAGCAGTTCGGCGGCGACGGTGAGCCCACCCTCCTCGGTGGTCACCTCCCACGATTCCGGGCGGATCCCGACGATCACCCGCTCGCCGGGATTCGCCGTGCGCGGCAACGGGATACGCAGATCGTCGAGCACCGCTGCCCCGTCGCGCACCGGCGCCTCCAGCAGGTTCATCCCCGGCGAGCCGATGAACGCGGCGACGAAGGTGTTCACCGGATTGTCGTAAAGCTCACGGGGCGCGGCGATCTGCTGCAACTTGCCGTCGAGTAGCACGGCGACCCGGTCGCCCATGGTCATCGCCTCCACCTGGTCGTGGGTGACGTACACCGTGGTGGTGCCGAGCCGCTTCTGCAGCGCCGCGATCTGCGACCGCGTGCTCACCCGCAGCTTCGCGTCCAGGTTGGACAGCGGCTCGTCCATGCAGAACACCTGCGGCCTGCGCACGATCGCCCGGCCCATCGCGACCCGTTGCCGTTGTCCGCCGGACAGTTTCGCCGGTTTGCGGTCGAGCAGCTGCTCGAGCTCCAGCATCTTCGCCGCCTCCTGCACCCGGACCAGGGTGTCGGCCTTGCTCATGCCGGCGTTGCGCAGCGCGAAGCCCATGTTCTCCGCGACGGTCATGTTCGGGTACAGCGCGTAGCTCTGGAACACCATCGCCACGTCGCGGGCCCGCGGCGGCAGGGCGGTAACGTCCTTGCCGCCGATCAGGATTCGGCCCTGTTCCACCGATTCCAGCCCGGCCAGCATGCGCAGGCTGGTCGACTTGCCGCAGCCGGACGGGCCGACGAGCACGATGAACTCCCCATCGGCGATGTCGATGTCCAGGCTGTCGACGGCGGGTGCCGGCGCACCGGGATACAGGTGCGTCACACCGTCGAACTGCACTGTGGCCATGGGCGTCGATCTCCTCGTGTGGAACTCACGGTGGCGGCCACGCGCGGCGGCCGCCACCGATGCGGGTATTACTTGGGCAGCTTCGGGGTGATCTGCCGGTCGATGATCGCCTGCAACTGACTGGTGACATTGGCGTACACCGTTGCCGGGTCGGCGTTCTGCAGCCCGATCTGCTCCAGCCCGGTGCCGATGATCTGGTCGCCGCCCGGCACGAACACCCGGGCGTAGTCCTGCGACTTGGTCAGCGGCAGCTGGTCGATGGCCACCTTCGCGTTCGGGTTCTTCGCCAGGAAGTCCTGCTCGCTCGGATCGGCGACCGCCGACTTGCGCACCGGCATATACCCGGTGGCCTGGGAGAAGTAGGCCGTGTTGGTGGCGTTGGTGATGAACTCGATGAACTTGAGCGCGTTCACCTTCCGCTGGTCGGAGATCCTTGCCGGGATCGCGAGACCGGCGCCGCCGGTGGTGACGCCGGGACCGTTCGGGTGGGGCAGGTTCGCGGTGCCGAACTGCAGCTTGCCTTCCGCGTTCTGTTTGATGCCCTTGAGGTCGCCGGTGGAGGCGATGGTCGAGGCGATCACGCCGGTGCCGAAATCGACCGCGATCTGCGGCTTGATGCCCGCGTACTTCTTGGTGTGGATCATGTCCCGGAAGAACTGCCCCGCCGCGATCGAGCCCGGCTCGGTGAACTTCAGCTTCCACTGGTCGGAGTACGCGCCGCCGAAGGTCCAGTTCGGGCCCTGGAAGGTCCAGGCCAGGTAGTTCTTCGCGTCGCCCCAGCCGTGCGCGAGCTTGCCGTCGCCGACCACGGCCTGGATCTTCGGGCCCCACTCGTCGAACTCGGGCCAGCTGTTCGGGCCGCGGTCCGGCAGGCCTGCCTTCGCCCAGACGTCCTTGTTGTAGTAGAACAGCGGCGTCGAGCGGGAGTACGGCAGCGCGTAGTGCTTGCCGTTGAACAGGTAGTCGGCGGCCAGCGAGTCGACGTAGTCGTCCAGCTTCACCCCGGCGTCGCCGAAGTGCCCGTCCAGCGGTTCGATGGTGCCGTTGAGCGCGTAGTTGAACCACCAGACATCCGACAGCACAACCACATCCGGCAGTTCGCCGCCGGTGAGGGCCGCGTTGAACTTCTGCGCCACCTCTTCGTAGTTGCGGCCCGCGTCGATCAGGTTGACCTTGAGCTCGGGGAACTTCTCCTGGAAGCGCTTGATCAGCTCGGTTTCCTGATCCTTCGAGCTGCCGGGGTGGTTGGACCAGAAGTTGATGGTGTTGGCGTCGCCGGACTGCTTGGCGCCACCGCCGCTGCCCGCGCACGCGGTCAGCGCCGCGCCCGCGGCGACGGCGCCGGCCAGCCCGATGAATCCGCGCCGGGACAGCGCGGGGAATCGATTAGTGGACACGTGGTTTCTCCTGTATCTAACCCTTGACCGCACCAGAGGTGAGGCCTTTGATCATGTGGCGTTGCAGCAGCAGGAACACCACGAGAATCGGCAGCATGGTCAGCAGCGTGCCCGCCATCACCGGACCCCAGTTGGTGACGCTCGGATTCTCGGTGTTCTGCAGGAGGGTCAGGCCCACCGGCAGCGTGGCCACCTCGGGACCGTCGGCCATCAGGAACGGCCAGAGGTATTCGTTCCACTCGTTGACCAGCGTGACCACCGCGAAGGCGACCATGGTCGGTCCCGACATCGGCAGCACCACCTTGACCAGCAACCGCCACCAGTTCGCGCCGTCCATCCTGGCGGCCTCGATCACCTCCGACGGCAGCGACAGGAAGTGGTTGCGCATCAGGAAGGTGCCGAAGGCGACGCCGCAGAGCGGAACGATGATGCCCACCAGCGTGTTTCGCCAGCCGAGCTGGGCGACCAGCGCGTAGTTGGAGATCACGGTGATCTGGTTGGGCACCATCAGCGCCGCGATGATCACCAGGAACACCACCGACTTGCCGGGGAACCGCAGGAACACCAGCCCGTACGCGCTGAGCACGCCGAGCACGAACTTCACCGCGGAGACGGCCGCGGTGACGATCACCGAATTGCGGAAGAAGGTCCAGAACGGCAGCTTGGTGGTGGCGTCCTGATAGTTCTCCGGGTGGAAGCTGTGCGGCCAGTACACCGCGGGCTGCACGTAGATGTCCGGGCGGTCCTTGACCGAGGTGATGATGATCCAGAACAGCGGAACACCGACGATGATCAGCACGCACACCATCGCGGCGTAGCCGAGCAGCTTCACCCCGAGCTGGCGCCGCTGGTAGGAATTCGTTTCAGCGCCTGCGCTTTTCACTGCTCATTCCGATCCATGACGCGAACCTGCACCAGCGTGACCACCAACAGCACCACGAACATGATGGTGGCCACGGTCGCGCCGTACCCGGCGCGGAAGTTACGGAAGGTCTCCTCGTACACCTGGTAGACCATCGTGGTGGTGCCGGTGCCCAGCGGCCCGCCGCGGGTCATCACGTTGATAATGTCGAAGACCTGCAACGAGTTCAGCAGCACCGTGATGGACAGGAAGAACGTGGTCGGGCGCAGTTGCGGCAGCAACACTTTGGTGAAGGTGGTCCAGCGGCTCGCGCCGTCCATCTCGGCCGCCTCCATCAGCTCGGCCCGAACCCCTTGCAGCGCGGCCAGATAGATGACGAAGCTGTAGCCGAGGTTCTTCCAGATGTAGGTCACCGTCACCATGAACAGCGCCCAGTGCGGGTTCTGGTAGAAGTCCGGCACGTTGTCCACGCCCAGCCGCCCCAGCACGTCCTGGACCAGGCCGAAGCTCGGATCGAAGATGAACTGGAAGGCCACGCCGATGGCGGCGCCGGAGATCACGAACGGCGCGAAGATCGCCGAGCGGACCACGTTGCGGCCGAACAGCTTCCGGTCCAGCAGCAGGGCCAGCGCGAGGCCGAGCACCATACTGCCGACCACCGCGGCCAGGGTGAACACGACGGTGTTGGTGACGATGTCCCAGGAGTCCGACCGGCCCCACCACTCGGTGTAGTTGTCCACCCCGATGAAGGTGGCCACCGGATCGGAGATGTTCCAGTCGAAGAAGGAGAGCCGGATGTTGTCGATCAACGGCCGGTAGACGAACAGCGTCAGCAGCGCGAGGTTGGGGACCACCAAGATCAAGAACAGGACGTAGTCCTGCCAGGGCCGGTTCCGCAAACCGCGTCCGCGCGGTTGGGGTAATACTCGTTCCGGCTTCGCTCGCACGTCGCGCACTCTACGGACAGGAGCAAACAGTCGGTTAACGCTGTCCGGACGAACGCTGAACTTCTCGAGCACGGGCCAAGTGAATCAAAAGCACTCGGCTCCGATCGGCATTTTGCCGCAATTGATCATAAAGTGCTCGGCGGTTGCTCAAACGCCGAGCGAGTTACCCACGCACACAACGTGACTGCTGATCTCGTGCGCACATGGGTAACTCGTCGGGTACCGGCCAACTCGTCCCCTGACCAACCGCCGGTCGCCAACGCGACTGTCGGCGCACCTGGGTCTGGCCTGAATACGCGGAGAGGCGGGCTAGTTCCAGTCGCCGGCTAGGCCGTCGCTGGTGCCGATCGAGCCGCCCTTGGTGTTCACGATGACCACCGGGTCGCCCTTGCGCGAGTTCTCCATGAACCACTTGGCGTTCTCGGTGCTCACGTTGAGGCAGCCGTGGCTGGAGTTGGAGACGCCCTGCTGGCCGACCGACCACGGCGCGGCGTGCACGAAGATGCCGCTGTTGGAGATGCGGGTCGCGTACTCGACCTCGAGCTTGTAGCCCTCGGGGTCGGTGGTCGGCACACCGTAGGTGGACGAATCCATGATCATCTTGCGCAGCTGCTCACCGACCACGTAGGTGCCGTTCGGCGTCTCGTGCTTGGTCTTACCCATCGAGGTCGGCATCGTCTTCACCTCTTCACCGTTGCGGGTGATGGTGATCGTGTGCGTGTTGTCGTCGGCGGTGCTGACGAACGCGTCGCCGATCCGGAAGGCGCTGCGGGTGCCGCCCGCCTCGACCGTCACGTCGGTGTTGGCCGGCCAGAATTCGTTCGGCCGCCAGCGCACCTGCTTGTCGCCGCGCCAGTAGAAGTGGCCCGGCGCGGCCTTCGACGAGGTGACCTTGATGAACTTCTCCGCGGCGCCGTGATCGGGCACCGGCTCCTTGAAGTTGATGATGATCGGCTGGGCGACGCCGACCTCCTCGCCGTCGGCGATGTTGATCGACGGCGGCGCGAAATTCGGCTGCTGCGGCGCCGGGTCCTGTGCGGAACCGGCCGACCCGGAGCCGAACGGGAACGGCTCGGCGTCGGCGGGGGCGACCAGCAGGACGCCCGCCGCGATCGTCGCGGACAACAGGGCGCCAGCCCGCAGCCTGCGGGTTAGCTGAGCTCCCCGGCGATGGGCAGGTAGCGACCCGGTGTGCGAAGCGACATGCATAGGTTTCTCGTCCATTCCATCTCTCAGCACACCCGCACGGACGCACGGGTGACCCGAGATCTCTCATCGGCGTGGAGCAGGCAGAGCTCACCCCACGGGTATTGACGGCCCGACCCTCATCCTTCCTACCGTCCCGGTGCGGCCCGAAGCCAGTTGCGTTTCATAGTGATTCGTTCAGACCGCGCGGTGTGGTAGCCGTCACATAACCGGTCGGCGGTTGGCCGCCTTCCGGAAAGGTACCGGTCACGTCGGCGAGTCCGGTGCGCCGATCGATGCCGCTGGTCGGTCCGTATACCGCCGTCGTCAAACACCTTCGTGATGTAAATCACCCTCGACGACGAACGGAATCGAGCGATGCGGACCGGTTGCTATGTTGTGCGGCACCGACATTGGCGCACGGCCGCGGGCGTACCGCGCGGGCAGCCGCAACCGCACCCGGTTCACGATGGTAGCCAACGCGATTCGAAGTTCGTAGTCGGCCAGCGCGGCGCCGACACAGCGCCGGTGCCCGCCGCCGAACGGCGCGAACTCGAGCGGCCCGTACTTGCGCTCGTGGAACCGCTCCGGCCGGAACCGCCCCGGGTCGGGCCACACCCGCGGATCGGAGTGCAGCAACGGCACCGCGACCCCCATTGTGTCCCCCGCGGCGAGCGGCACGCCGCGTAGCGTGCACGGCGCGGTCAGCCTGCGCACCACGATGGGCACCGCGGGATGCAGGCGCAGCGTCTCCTGGCACACCGCGTCCAGGTAGGGCAGCCGGGCCAGCTCGACCGGGCTGACCTCGGGTCCGGCCGCGCGCAACTCCGCGCGCAGGCGGTCCAGCGTGGACGGTTCCCGGTGCAGGTGGAACAGCGCCCAGACCAGGGTGGTCGCGGTGGTCTCGTGCCCGGCCACCAGCAGGGTGCGCAGCTGCTCGCACAGCTCGGCGTCGGTGATCGCGGTGCCGTCGTCGTAGCTCGTGCTCAGCAACATGCCGAGGATGTCGGTGGTCAGTTCCCCGCCGCCGGTGCGCCGGTGCGCGATGTCGTCCAGGATCAGCCGGTCCAGCCGCGCGCGGGCCGCGACGAACCGGTCCCACGGCGCCTGCCCGAACAGTCCGTGCCGCAGCAACGGCACCAGCATCAGCGGCCCGGAGAACGCGGTGAGGAATTCGGCGACGGCCGTGGTGTACTCGGCCCGGCGCTCATGGCTGTCCACGCCGAACACCGCCTCCAGGATCACCCGCAGCGTGATCGCCCTGGCCGCCGCGCGCGAATCGATCCGGGCGCCCGGCCGCCACGCCTGCCCGTTCCCGCCGGCCAGCTCCTGCAGCACCGAGTCCCGGATGATCTCCCCGTACACCCGGATCCGCGCACCGTGGAAGGCCGGCGCGAGCAGCGCGCGATCCCGGCGATGCCGCTCGCCCGCGGCCAGGATCAGCGAGGCCGGGCCGACCAGCGGCTCGATCGGATTGGGCCGCGGCGGTTCGAGCGCGTCGACCGGCGCGCGGAACACCTCGCGCGCGCCCGCCGCCGTGCCGGTGAACAGCGCCGAGCCGAAGCCGGGGAAGCGGACGACGAACGGATCGCCCTCGCGCGCCCGGCGCCAGCGGAAGTACCGGTCGAAATCGATGCCCGCGGCCAGCGCGTGCAGCACGATCAGCCGCGGTGCGCGCGGTGCGGTGCCCACGCGCGGCTCGGCTGTGCCCACGTCCATGTCTTTAGGTACGAACTCACCGGGCAGTAGGTTCGACGCGCGTCAGGAATCCGTCTCGTCGACGACCACCGCGGGCTTGGCCCGGCGCACGGTATTCCGCGCGGTCGCCGCCAACCGGGCCAGCCGGGCGTCGCCCAGCGCGGTCACCGCGTTGCCGAGCCGGTTGGTGACGAAGGCGATCGACATGCCCAGTTCCGGATCGGCGTAGGCGCCCGATCCGCCGACGCCGTAGTGGCCGAACGCCTTTCGCGGCTGCTGCTTGGACATCAGCACCGGGCGGTGATACCCCAGGGTGAACCGCAGCGGCAGGCCGAGCACGTAATCGCGGCTCTCGGCGGGCTGCCCCTGGTTGATCGTCTCGATCGTCTCCGGCCGCAGGAACCGCACCGTCTCGGCGCCGCCGGGGCGCGGCACGACAACCCGTCCCGCGTTGGCCAGCGCGCCGTACATCCTGGCCAGCGCGCGCGCCGAGAAGACGCCGTTCCAGCCGGGCATCACCGCGTCGTGCACCCGCGGGTCGCGGACCAGCTCGTCGAAGCTCTCCGGCATGCCCGCCTCGGCCAGCCCGCGCATCGGGCGCACCCAGGACAGCACCGACGAGGCGGTATTCCAGCGGATGCCCGGCGGGCTCAGGTGCGGGAAGATCTTGGCGATCCGATAGCGCTCGGATTCCGGCACCCGGAACCAGAATTCGTCCAGGCCGAGCGGTTCGGCGATCTCCCGGCGCACCACGTCCACGAACGGATCACCGGTGACCCGCTGCACGATCTCCGCGACCAGCCAGCCGAAGGTGATCGCGTGATACCCGGAGGTGCGGATGCGGCGCGGGTCCGGTGGGCTGTCGGCCAGCGCCTCGATCACCGCGTCGTAGTCCAGGATGCCTTCGCGTCCGGGGACCAGGCCGCGTACCCGGTGCAGGCCCGCACGATGGGCGAGCACGTCGCGCACGGTGATGTCGTCCTTGCCGTGTGCGGCGAATTCGGGCCAGTACCGCGCGACCGGTGCGTCGTAATCGATCAGGCCACGCTCGGCGAGCCGGTGCACCACGGTCGAGGCGACGCCCTTGCCGGTGGAGAAGGTCAGCGCGACGGTGTCGCCGTTCCAGCGCCGATCCTTGCCTGCCCAGCCGCCCCAGATGTCCACCACGGGTTTGCCGTCGAGATAGACGGCCAGGGCCCCGCCGCCGCGATTCGGCTGACTGAACATGCCGAAGAATTGATCGGCCAGGCGGATGAACCGCGGGTCGACCAGCATCTCCTTGGGCGCGGCCAGCTTGCCGTCGGCCGGGTCGGCGGCATCGAAGCCGCCCGTTGCCATTGCCGAAACCATGGGGTCACCTCCTGCCCACCGATCGCGGTGCGTTCCTCAGGGTAGCTGGTGCGCCGGGGTCTGCCAGCGGCCGAAAGGCGTGCTCAGGCAGGTGTCGCCGGTCCGTGAGTTCCAGGCGAAGGCGCCGCCACCCAGGCAGACCACCGAGCGTTCGGCGGTCTGCGCGCTCGCCCGCGAGCCGTCGAGCGCGACCGAGATCGCGACGATCGGCACCCCTGGACTCTGCGAAACCTCCTCGCTGTCAATGGAACTCAGGGCGATCGCATCCTGCCCCACGCCGAGCGCGATGGGCATCCCGCCCGCACCGTTGCTGGCACCGATTCCGCCGCGCACGCCGACGCCGATCGCGGTGGCTCCCGCGGTGGCGTTCGCGTAGCCGACACCGTCGATGCCGAACGATTTTGCCTGGCCGAGCAGGTCGGTTGCGGCCCGGCAGGCGGTGCGGCCGTCGATGACGGTGATGTCGGCGCCGTTTTCCGAGGTGCAGTGCACATCGGTAGCTGAGGCGACGCCGGGCAGTACGAGAGAGGCAAGTACCGCGGCGGCCGAGCAGACGATCACGCTGATCAGCTTCACGGGCAACTCCTCTCGAACTCTGAAACCCCACTGTACTCAGATGGGTTGCTGGAACCTCGATTCCGCAGCGCGCGTGCGAGTCGCGGATGGGCGAGGCCGCACGGTCGAGTCGACGTGTGCGCGTTCGATGGTGTATGCATGGCGTGTATTTGCAAGCGCAGCTTTATCTTGTTTACTTCGGATTCTTACGGGGGCGTGAGTTCGGAGCGTGACAGCTCGGGAGGACTGTTTCGTGTCTGGTCAACTGACCTGGGGTCGTGTCGCGTTTGCGTCGTTTGTCGCGGCGGCCGCGCTCGCGCTGGTCGGCTGTAGTTCGACGGTCAGCGGTCACGCGCAGCCCGCGGTGGACAACGGCACCATCAACGCCGTCTCGATCACCAGCACGCCGAAGGCGTCGCCGGGCCGGACGACCACCGGCAAGCCGACCCCGACCAGCAAGGGCGGCAACACCGACTTCCAGGCCAACGAGGGCGATTGCGTCACGCTCGGCGGCACCACGTCCAACGCCACCATCACCAAGGCGTCCTGCGGCAGCCGCGCGGCCAACTACAAGGTGATCGGCAAGGCGCCGAAGAGCACCCAGTGCGTGGGCGACGCCGACAACTACTACGCCGAGACACTCAACGGCATCGAGCAGGGCGCGTACTGCCTGGACATCGACTGGGTCGTCGGCGGTTGCATGGACGTCGGCGGGGACGACCCCAAGCGGATCGACTGCACCGGCGCCTCGCCGGTCAAGGGCGTCAAGGTGGTCAAGCGGGTGGACGGCGCCGATGACGTGAACGTCTGCGGCAGCGGCACCGGATACGTCTACGAGCAGCGCCACTTCGTCGTCTGCGTCCAGGAGCTCTGACCGCGGCCCGGCGGTGAGCTGACACCTTCCGCCCAGCGTGAACTGCCGGGAAACCGGACCTCGGACGGCTAAGTTGAGCCGGTGAGCACGACTGATCTTCCCCGGCTGAAATCGGCCACCGGCCGCTGGATTCTGCTGGCCACCATCCTCGGTTCGTCGGTGGCCTCGCTCGACGCGACCGTGGTGAACATCGCGCTGCCGCGGATCGGCGAGTCCCTGGACACCGACGTGGCCGGCCTGCAATGGACGCTGAACGGGTACACGCTGACCCTGGCCTCGTTCATCCTGCTCGGCGGCTCGCTCGGTGACCGCCTCGGCCGGCGCAAGGTGTTCGTCTGGGGCACCATCGGTTTCGCCCTGGCCTCCGTCCTCTGCGGCGCCGCGCTGAACATCGAGATGCTGGTCTTCGCCCGAATCCTGCAGGGTGTGGCCGGCGCCATGCTGACGCCGGGCAGTCTCGCGCTGATCTCCTCGTCCATCGATCGCCGCGACCAGGGCGCGGCGATCGGCCTGTGGTCCGGCTTCGGCGGGGTGGCCGGCGCGTTCGGTCCGTTCCTCGGCGGCTGGCTGATCGAGCTGGCCGGCTGGCGCTCCATCTTCTTCATCAATGTGCCGCTCACCCTGGTCGTGGTGCTGGTCGCGCTGAAACATGTGCCGGAGAGCCATGATCCGGATGCCAAGGCGCGGCTGGACGTGCCGGGTGCGGTGGTGGTCGCGCTTGCGCTCGGCGCGCTGACCTTCGGCTTGATCGAGACCATGCCGTTGTTGCTGGTGGCGGGGGTGCTGCTGCTCGCCGCGTTCGTGGTGATCGAACTGCGCAGCGACCATCCGCTGGTGCCGCCGGTCCTGTTCGCCTCCCGCGTGTTCACCGCGGCCAACCTGGTCACCCTCGCGGTCTACGCGGCGCTCGGCGGGGTCTTCTTCCTGCTGGTGCTGGAATTGCAGTTGGTGGCCGGCTATTCACCGCTGATGTCGGGAGTGGCGACGGTGCCGATCACCCTGATCATGCTGGTGCTCTCCGCGCCGGCCGGGCGCTGGGCGCAAATGCACGGCCCGCGCATCCCGATGACGATCGGCCCGCTGCTCGCCGCGGCCGGCCTGGTCCTGCTGCTGCGCATCGGGCCGGACACCGTCTATTTCACCGACGTGCTGCCCGGCGTGCTCGTCTTCGGTTTCGGGCTCGCCGCGCTGGTCGCCCCGCTGACCGGGGCCGTGCTCGGCGCGGTGCCGTCCAGCGAGGCGGGCATCGCGTCCGGGGTGAACAACGCCGTCGCGCGGACCGCGCAGCTGCTCGCCGTCGCGGCGCTGCCCGGCCTGGCCGGAATCTCCGGCGCCCTCGGCGATCCCGTCGCCTTCAACAGCGGCTTCGGCAAGGCCGTATGGATCTGCGTCGGCCTGCTGATCACCGGTTCGCTGCTCGCGGCCGCACTGCTGCGCCCGCCGCGCCGACCCGCCACCCTGGACAGCGTCGACTGCCTCCCGCAGTGCGGCGTGGCCGGTCCGGCGCTCACGCCGTCGCAGCA
This sequence comes from Nocardia sp. NPDC006044, assembly GCF_042871115.1. NCBI lineage: Bacteria > Bacillati > Actinomycetota > Actinomycetes > Mycobacteriales > Nocardiaceae > Nocardia > Nocardia sp. NPDC006044. Next base: position 1,480,407 of record NZ_JBIAID010000002.1, on the reverse strand, counting down.
CGAGAAACTGACGCCATAACGAGAAATGAGCGGGCGCAACCGGTTCGATCGACCGGGCGCCCGCTCACTTCGCGTGTCTGGTGAGGCGGCTAAATGGGCAGGTAACCCGCACCAACGCCGCCGCGCGCGTTGATGTCGTCGATGATCGTGCTCATGTTGGTGCCGACCTCGGGGCCGAAGCAGGCCATGGCGAGGTAGGCGTTCACCATGCCGACCAGCGTGGTGCCGATGACGACCGGCGCGCCGGAATCGCCCTCGACGACGCACATCTGGCTCCAGGTCTCCATGTTCGACCCGAAGACGTCGCCCCAGCTGATGCCGCAGGTGTTGCCGGTGGTCCGGCCCTCCTTGCACACGATGTTCGGGAACGCCGCCGGAGCGCCGAGCCCGGTGATCGTGACATTGCCGATCCGGTTCACCGGGATGATCCGGCCCGGCTCGAACTGGATGACGGCGTAGTCCAGGTCGTGATTGGAGTAGACGAACCGGCCGATCACGCCGGCGCCGCGGTTGGCCTCAGCGAAAACCTCGGCACCGGGGTCGCCGCAGTGGCCGGCGGTCAGGCCGACGAGCCGGCCCGCGTTGTCGTGGCCGACCGTGGTGACCGTGCATTCGAATTGGTTGTCGATGATGATGCCGGAACCGCCGCCCAGAACCGGCGGGCCGGGGTCGGCCTGAGCGGCCCCCGCGCCCGTCCCGAGTAGCGCCGCACCGAGGGCTACGGCGAAGGCGGCGTTGGCCACCTTGGCGAGTTTGCTGAACATGTCCCTCCAGACGTCGGAAGCCCGCACGATATCAATCTGTCGCACCCATCGTGTCAGGAATCGAGCCCGGGCGCGTCATCTACTTCGGGGTGTCCACGGCGGGCGAGCCGCAACCCCCGTTTTATACATAAGGACGAATTCGTCTCTTATTTGTGATCATAGCGACAGGCTATGAAAATAGCAGCTGTCCGTTTCGAGTTTGTACTCGAACAGTAGTGCAGTCCGTTCTGTTGGGTTCCCGAAACAAATGCGATTTTGAATGAAATCCTTCCGAACAAATTAGTGTGATGATCATGTCTGGGCGGCCGATTCGACGTGTTGACCTGTAACTTGTTCCAGAGAAACCACCCTCCGTTTTGGGTCCTGACCCAATGCGGGAGGCCGTCGTCATAGCGTTTAGACCACAGTGACCGTCGTCTATGACTGCAATCACAGGAGGGTGGTGTGTTCTGGCTTACTACGTAGTAAGGTGCGTCAAGCAAACAAGTCGTCGGGGCAGCCAACCGGCGTCGAGAGGGGTTAGCCAGTGCAGTCGACCAAGAGTCCTCCAACAGGATCACGGATGAGTGATGCGGTCGATTGGACCAAGGGTTACTGGGCCGACCATCCGAAGGCTTCGCTGGAGACCTTCGGCCGCCAGATCACCATGGGGATCGCCGCGGTCGCCGAGTTGTTCATCGCGATCTTCCGGCGCCGCTTCCCGTTCAACGAGTTCATCCGCCAGTGCGCGTTCATGGCCAGCGTCTCCGCCGCGCCCACGCTGCTGGTCGCCGTCCCGATCGGCGTCATCGTCTCCATCCAGGTCGGCTCGATCGCAGGCCAGGTCGGCGCCACCTCGTTCATCGGCGCGGCCAACGGCCTCGGCATCATCCAGCAGGGCGCTCCCCTCGTCACCTCGCTGATGATCGCCGGCGCGGTCGGCTCCGCGGTGTGCGCCGACCTCGGCTCGCGCACCATCCGGGAAGAGATCGACGCCATGAAGGTGATGGGCGTCGACCCGATGCGCCGGCTGGTCGCCCCCCGGCTCGGCGCGGCGATGCTGGTCAGTGTGCTGCTGTGCGGTTTCGTCGTTTTCGTCGGATTCCTGACCGGTTACATCTTCAACATTTTCGCGCAGAACGGTACGCCGGGTTCCTACATCGGCACGTTCTCGTCGTTCGCGGTAACTACCGATCTCTTTGTCGCACTGGTCAAATCGCTGATTTTCGGGTTGCTCGCCGCAATCATCGCCTGCGACAACGGATTGAACGCGCGCGGTGGTCCGGGCGGCGTGGCCAACGCGGTGAATTCCGCGGTGGTGAGTTCCGCCATCATGTTGTTCGGCGTGAATCTCGTCATCACCCAGGTGTACAACGCACTGTTCCCGTCACAGGTGGTCTGAGTGTCGTCGACATATGTTCCCCCGCTGCTGCGGCCGTTCCAGCAGCTTCGCAAAACGGCGAGCGCGCCGATCGATCTGCTCGCCCGGCTCGGCCATCAGGTCTTCTTCCTGCTGCGCTCGATCGGCTCGATTCCGTTGGCGCTCAAGCACTATCCCAAGGAAGTGTGGCGGCTGCTCTCCGACGTGAGCTGGGGCAACGGGAACCTGGTCGTCGGCGGCGGCACCATCGGCGTCGTGGTCATCCTCAGCGCGTTCGGCGGCATGACCGTCGGCATCCAGGGCTACAACTCGCTGAACCTGCTCGGGCTCAGCCCGATCACCGGCGCCATCTCCGCCTTCGCCACCACGCGTGAACTCGGGCCGCTGCTCGCCACGATCGCGTTCGCCGCCCAGGCCGGCTGCCGGTTCACCGCGCAGCTGGGCGCCATGCGCATCTCCGAGGAGATCGACGCGCTGGAGTCCATCGCGATCCGGCCGCTGCCCTACCTGATCAGCACCCGGATGTTCGCGGCCATGGTCGCCATCATCCCGCTGTACTGCCTCGGCCTGGCCATGGCCTACATCTCCTGCTCGCTGACCGTGCAGCTGATCGGCGGCACCGCGAGCGGCACCTACCAGCACTACTTCTACCAATTCCTGGTGCCGACGGACGTGATCTACTCGCTGCTCAAGGCGATCCTGTTCGTCGCCATCACCACGTTCATCCAGTGCTACTACGGCTTCTTCGCCTCCGGTGGCCCGGAGGGCGTCGGCGTCGCGGCCGGCCGCGCGATCAAGGTGTGCATCATCGCGGTTGTTTTCGCGAACCTGTTCATGACATTGGCGATCTGGGGCATCAACCCCGGCATCAGGATCTCGGGGTAGCACCAGATGATCATCGATCCCAGTGGGCGCGGGCCCACGATGCGGCAGTTGATCGTGGCCGGTCTGGCCGGCCTGATCGTGCTCGCGCTCGTGCTCGGCTTCCTGACCCTGCGGTACAAGGGCTACTTCGTCGACAAGGTGAACGTCACCGCGAACCTGACCACCACCGGTGACGGACTGCCCGCGCAGGCCGACGTCAAGTTCCGCGGCGTGCTGGTCGGCGCGGTCAAGGAGGTCGAGGTCGCGGCCAAGGGCGAGCTGCAGAAGGTGCAGATCGAGGTGAAGCCGGAGTTCGCCAAGGGCGTGCCGGCCAACGTCACCGCCAGGGTGGTGCCGAGCAACCTGTTCGCCGTCACCTCGGTCGAGCTGGTCTTCAACGGCCCCGCGGACCAGTACCTGCACGAGGGCTCGATCATCGAGGAAGACCGCAGCAAGGGCACGCTCGCGCTGCAGGACACGCTCACCACGGTGCGCAACATCCTCGACCGGATCGATCCGATGCAGTTCGGCCGGGTGCTCGGCACGTTGTCCCAGGCGCTCGACGGCAGCGGCCGGATGCCCGGCTCGACGGTCGAGCGGCTCGACCGCTGGTTGCAGTCGGTCGACGACGCGATCCCGAATCTCGGTGTGATGCTGGGTGATTTCTCCACCTCGTTCCACGCGCTGAACGAATCCTCGCCGGAACTGCTCGACGTGCTCGGCACCTCCGTGCAGACCGCGCGCACCATCGCCGACCGGCGCAGCGAGCTGGTCGCGCTGATCACCGGCGCGGGCAGCACGGTCGACACGGTGAACGATCTGTTCGCCCGCAATGGCGACGTGGGCAAGCAGGTGACCGCCGGCACCAGCGACATGTTCGGCGCGGTAGCCGCGGACCCGAGCGCGATCACCCGGACGATCCTGAACCTCAGCGAGATGACCAGGAAGATGGACTCCACCTTCACCTGGGGCCCGCAGCAACAGCAGCGCTGGGACGCCGGCATCACCCTCACCCCGTACAAGCCGTACACGGTGGCCGACTGCCCGCGCTACGACGACCTGGCCGGACCCAGCTGTGCCACCGCCCCCGCGGTGAACGAGCTGCCGCCGCTGCCGGACAACCTGAAGCCGCGCGCGCTCGACTCGGCGGCCGGTCTGCCGCCGGTGGTGCCGATGCCCGGCCTGCCGCTGATCCCCGGCGTCACCACGCCGGACTCGCGGCCCGCCGACGCCCTGGTACCCAGCGCGCCCCGGCCGTTCGCGGGCACTCCGCTCGAGGGCCTGTTCCCGATGCTGCCCGGCCTCGGTCAACCCCCGGCTCCGGCGCCCGCTCCGGCTCCGGCGGCTCCGGCCGCCGCCCCGGCGGGCACCCCCGCCGCGGGTGAGATCTCCTACAAGGGTGACGCGGCGATCGCGAAGCTGCTCGGCCGCCAGCCGACCACAGCCGAATATCTGCTGCTGAGCTCGATTTTGAAGGGCGGGACCATGCACGTGGCGGAAAACCGGGTCAGCCGATGAGTATTCGCAAACCGCTGATCGGGTTCGGTATCTTCGCGATCGTTTCGATCCTGGTGACCGTCGTCGTGTGGAACACGTTGGCGCGCATCGTGAACGGCGATACCAACACCTACTCGGCGACCTTCTCCGACGTGCTCGGCCTGCACGAGGGCGACGACGTGCGGATGGCGGGCGTGCGGGTCGGCAAGATCGAGAAGATCGAGCTGGACCGCGACGCCAAGTCCAAGAAACAAGTGGCCAAGGTGACCTTCGTCGTCCAGCGGGATCAAACCCTGTTCGACGACACCAAAGCCCTTGTCCGCTACCAGAACCTGATCGGCCAGCGCTATGTCGCGCTGGCTCCGGGCAAGTCCTCCAGCCCGGCGCAGCTGAAGAACAACGCGTCGATCCCGCTGGACCGGACCGAGCCGTCGTTCGACGTTTCGGGCCTGCTCAACGGTTTTCAGCCGCTGTTCCAGGCGTTGCAGCCCGAACAGGTGAACCGGCTGTCCGAGACCTTCATCCAGGCGTTGCAGGGTGACGGAGTCTCGTTGAGCGCGTTCATCGTTCAGGCCGCGCAACTGGCGACCGACTTCCAGCGCCGGGATGCGATCCTGTCCGATGTGATCTCCCACCTCTCCGGTGTGATGGCGGGGTTGGCCAGACGAGGTGATGAATTGGAGACCCTGGTGACCCAGACCCGGGCCTTGATCGGCGGGTTGTACGAACAGGGGCAGTCGCTGCAGACCTCGACGGTGCAGATCGCCAACGCCACCAGCTCGCTGGTGGACATGGTCGGTCAGATCCAGCCGAAGCTGCAGGCCGCCCAGAACTCCACCAGCGCCGCGCTGACCCTGCTGCTCGCCAACGGCGCCAAGCTGGATCAGGCCGCGATCGACCTGCCGAACATCATCTCGGCGGCGGGCAGGCACACCGAGGAGGGCGGTTACGCCAACGCCTACCTCTGCGGTTTGGACGTCTCGCTCTACGGCGTGCTGTTCCCCCGCGGCCTGTTCTCCCAGATCGGTGGCACTTCGCACTCGGCGGTGTGCCGCCCATGATGACGAAGATGAAGGCGAGATTCGCCGCCAACCGCTACTTCTGGCTGGGCATCCTCGGCGGTGCGCTCATCGTGGTGCTGCTGCTCGCGTCCGGACTGGTCAAGCTCATCGGCGTCGGTGAGCAAAGCGTCAAAGCCGAGTTCGTGCAGGCGGCCGGGATCAAGGTCGGCGACCGGGTCAACGTGGCCGGCGTGACCAGCGGCCGGGTGGACGGCGCGAAGCTCGAGGGCGACCACGTGCTGCTGACGCTGAGCATCGACAACGGCGTCAAGCTCGGCCCGGACGCGCGCGCCTCGATCAAGATGGCCACGCTGCTCGGCGCCCGCTATGTCGACCTGGACCCCGGTGACGGCTCCGGCCTCAAGGGCGACCGGATCCGGGTGTCCAACACCGCGGTTCCGTACAACCTGGCCGACGTGGTGCAGGAGGGCACGCCGAAGTTCGAGGCGCTCGACACCAAGAAGCTGTCCGAGTCGCTGAACCTGATCAACCAGCAGATGGGCGACTCCCCGCAGCTGATGGCGCAGGCGCTGGACAGTGTCGGCGCGCTGGCCAAGGTGATGGACACCCGCAAGGCCGAGGTGGACAGCCTGCTCAAGGATCTGAACCGGGTCACCCAGATCCTCGGCGACAACCGCAACAGCGTGCTGCTGGTGATCACCCAGGGCGAGGCCATCGCCAACCGGGTGATGGAACGCCAGGGCCTGCTGCGCCAGCTGCTCGACAATGTCGCGTCGCTGACCAAGCAGCTCCAGGAGATCGGCGCGCAGAACGACAATCAGCTCGGCCCGACCATCGAGCAGCTCAACATCATGTCCGAGGGCTTGCAGAAGAACAAGGACAACCTCGATCGGCTGCTGTCGCTGATGCCGCCGACCGTGCGCTATCTGGCCAACTCCTGGGGTGGCAACGGACCGTACGGCAGCGTCGGACTGCCGTGGATCTTCCCGGACAACTGGCTGTGCTTCGCCCAAGTCATAGAGGGGTGCCAGGGATGACCTTCCCGAAGGCCGTCAAGGTACGGACCATCGCCAAGATGCTCGTGGTCAGCGCCGCGGCACTGACCGTCGGCAGCTGCTCGCTGGTGCCGAGTTCGGTGAACAACGCACTCGGCCAGACGATTCAGATCACCGCCGACTTCGAGAACATCGCCGGTATCTACGAGGGCAACCCGATCACCGTGCTCGGGCTCGACGTGGGCAAGGTCGACAAGATCGTGCCGAAGAGCACCTACATCGAGGTGCACATGTCGATCAACAACGACGTGAAGATCCCGAAAGACGCGATGGCCGCGATTATTTCGCCGTCCATCGTGACCGACCGGCACGTCGAACTCACCCCCGTCTACACCAGGGGCGACACCCTGGCCGACGGCGCGCACCTGCCGCTGGCCAAGACCAAGACGCCGGTCGAACTCGACACGATGATCAAGACCATCGATCAGTTCGCCGCCGCGCTCAAGCCGGAACCGGGCAGCGAGGGCATCGGCCCGCTGTCCGGCCGGGTGCTGTACCCGATGGTCAACGGCAACGGCGAGAAGATGCGCGACACGCTCAACGCGCTCTCCGGCGCGCTGAAGGTCGGTGTGGACAACAAGGACGCGGTCTCCAACATCATCGTCAAGCTCAACGAGCTGACCACGATGCTGGCCGACAACGACCAGTCGGTGCGCGACTTCAGCAACCGGATGACCCAGATGACCGGCCTGCTCGCCGATCAGTCGCCCGGCCTGGAGGCGACGCTGAATCAGATCAACGACTTCCTGAACAACACCAGCACCACCCTCGCCCAGCATCAGGACCAGCTGGCGGCCAGCCTGGCCGGGCTGACCAACGTCACCCAGCAGCTGCGCGACAACGCCTACGGCATCACCGAAATCGTCGACGTCGCACCGATGGTCTTCCAGAACGTCGACCGGATCATGAACCGCGAGCACGGCTACGTCCGACTGAGCGCGCTCATCGGCACCACGCTCAGCGGTGAGCTGGTGAGCCTGTTCTGCGAGCGGATCCAGATGAAGGCAGACGGCTGCCGAACCGGAAACATGCAGGACTTCGGGCCCGACTACGGTCTGACCGCGGCGCTGCTCGGACTGACGAAATGACGTACCGAATGACGATCAAGGCACGCCGCGCGCTGATCGCCGTCGCGGCGGTGGCCGGTGTCGGCATCACCTCGGGCTGCGGTCTCACGGTGGAGAAACTGCCGCTGCCCAAGCCCGGCGTTTCCGGCGAAACCTATACGATCCACGCGGTTTTCGAGAACGCGCTGAACCTGCCGGATCAGGCCAAGGTGAAGATCGGCGGCTCGGATGTCGGGGTGGTCTCCAACATCAAGACCAAGAACTTCCAGGCGGTGGTCGACCTGACCATCAGCAAGGACATCGAGCTGCCCGCGGCCAGCACCGCCGAGCTGCGCCAGGCCACCCCGCTCGGCGACGTGTTCGTCGCGGTGTCCAAGCCGAAGACCGAGCCGGGCGCGGCCATGCTGCACAACGGCGACACCCTCGGCCTGGACAAGACCTCGGCCGGCGCGACCGTCGAGCAGCTGCTGATCTCGATCTCCATGCTGTTCAACGGCGGTGGCGTGGCCGCGCTCAGCAAGCTGACCTCGGAACTGGACTCCATCGTCGGCGGCCGCGGCGGCCAGCTGTCCCACCTGATCACCGAAATGACCGGCGTGGTCGGCAGTTTGAACGCCAACAGCGCGAAGGTCGACGGCGTGCTGAACGAGTTCAGCACGCTGGCCAACACCATCGAGGCCCGCCGCGGCGAGCTCGGCCAGGTGGCCGACACGCTGCCGCAGATGATCGGCGCGATCGCCGAGAACAACCGGGCCATCGGCGATCTGCTGACCAAGGTGTCCACCACCAGCGCCGCGCTCGGCGACTACGCCGACACCTCCGGCCAGCAACTGGGCAGCCTGCTCGACAACACCCACCAGCTGATGGACGCGCTGGCCAACACCGGCGACAACCTCGGCATCCTGCTCGATCGGCTGAAGGTGATCCGGCCCAAGGTCGACGCCACCTTCCGCGGCAAGAGCTTCGCGGTCTACGCCACCGCGACCAACCTCGACCTCAGCGCGCTGACCGATCCGCAACACGGCGGGTTGCAGGATCTGCGCGACATCCAAGACCTCGCGGGCAGCCTGATCCAGGTCCTGCAGATCGTGCAGGGTCGAGTGCAGGGGGGTCACCGATGATGGCGAAACTGCGGCAGCACAAGCTGGTGCTGTCGAGCGTCGGCCTGGTGCTGGTGTTCCTGATCGGCGCGACCTACCTGATGATCAGCATCATGCGGGTCAATCCGCTGAAGTCCAGCTACACCGTCACGGTGAACCTGGACCGCTCGGGCGGACTACAGCCCGGCAACGATGTGACGCTGCGCGGCTACCGGGTCGGCAAGGTCACCTCGATCAAGCTGACCGATCGCGGGCAGGCCATCGCCGCGGCGGCGGAGATCGAGAGCAAGTACAAGATCCCGGTCGACACCGCGATCTCGGTGCAGGCGCTGTCCGGCGCGGGCGAGCAGTACATCGACTTCCGCCCGGCCAGCGAGCAGGCCCCGTTCCTCGGCGACGGCGCGGTGATCAAGTACGACGCGGCGAAGATCAAGACCCCGACCCCGATCTGGTCGGTGCTGGACAACTCAAGCGCGCTCATCGCGCAGGTCGATCCGGAGAAGTTCGGCGTCATCCTGCGCGAGCTGGACACCGCCCTCAGTGGTGGCCCGGATCAGTTGCGCGGCATGGTGAACGGCATCAGCCTGGCCATGGCCGGCTTCGACAATCTGCTGCCGCAGACCACGAACCTGATCGCCAACCTGCGCACCATTGCCGACACCACGTCCAATGCCCAGCCCGATCTCGGCACCCTGACCCGCAACTCCGGCGCGTTGTTCAACCAGTTCAACAACGCCAACGCCGAATTGCAGGGCATCCTGGAAAAGGCGCCCGGCCAGCTGAGCAGCCTCGGCGCGGTGCTGGACAAGACCAGCGATCCGATCACCAGCCTGGCCACCAACTTCGCGGCGATGACCAAGGCCGCGCAGCTGCGCCTGCCCGCGCTGCGCGCGCTGTTCCCTTCGCTCGCGCTCGGCGCGGACGCGCTGGGTGTGCCCGCGCACGACGGTGAGTTCCACGCGATCATCGACATCTGGCCCCGGCCGTACTGCACGTATAACGTCACGCAGCTACGCAACGAAGTCGTCCAGGACGGCACGATTCGCAAGTGGAACTACTGCGAGAATCCGCCTCCGGGCTCGGAAATCCGGGGTGCGGCCAACGCGCCGCGACCCGATGTGCCGAACAACGGCGCGCACATGCCGCCGGGTGTGGATCCGAACGAGCGGACCCTGCCCCCGGTGCGGTGAGTTGTACCCGGTCCCGCGGCGAAACCGTGGCTCCGGGCATACTCGCCGAGAGAACGCGTACGGTTCGCCCGAGATGCGGGCCCGTCAGTCGATCGGTGCGCCCGCGCGCCGGGAAAGTGCAGGTTTGTATCGATGTCCACCGACGACGCCGAGACCAGCAAAGACGCCGAGACCGCTGAGGACACCAAGGTGACCGAGGGCGGTACGGCCGAGGACGCCACGACGGCGAAAACCGAACTGTCGAAGGCAGATCCCGAACCGTCGAAGGCCGACAAGGCAGCGACCGCCAAGGTCGGCAAGCCGGCGCCGAAGACCGATCCGGGCGAGGCCGCGGGCAGTTCCGCCGCCTCGGGCCGATCCACCTCGGTGCCGATCATCGCCGCGTTCGTGGCGGGCGTGCTCGCGGTGGCCGCGATCACCGCGGTGGTGGTGTTCTTCCTGCAGGGCAAGGACCGCGGCGAGAAGCTCGACGCGATCCGGGATTCGACGGCGGCCGGCTGCAGCTTCGGCAAGGACGTCTCGATCTACGACTACACCAAGAACCTCGACGACTACTTCACGAAGGTGAAGTCCGGCGCGAGCGGCGAATTCCTCAAGGAGTTCGACGACGCGACCAAGGCGCTCAAGGACGCCATGGTGCAGGCGCAGGTGAAGTCCTGGGTCGACGACGTGCAGTGCGGTTACCAGTCCGGGGACAAGACCGAGGCCAAGGTGCTGGTCACGCTCACCCAGTACCGGACCAACTTCACCCAGACGACGCCCGAGCGGCAGTTCGTCGTGGTGATCGCGCAGCTGACCAAGTCCGGTGACAAGTGGCTGGTCGAGAAGCTCGATTCGCCGATGCTCAAGGGTGCGGGCACCGGATTGCCCGGTGCGCCGGGTGCTCCCGGTGCGGGTGCCCCCACGCCGGGCGCGCCCGCTACGCCCGCGCCTGCCCCGCAGCCGGGTAACTAGCCGCACGAAGTGCCTCCGGCGGTGGGCCGAGCCACCACCGCCGGAGGTCATTCAGGCAGTCGGTCTTGCTCCGGATGGATCAGAACAGCGTTAGAGTCTGCGGCGCCGACGGCGCGGCCGCCTTCCCCGCGGCCTGGTCGATCGGCGCTTCCGGCGCCGCCGGCGTTTCTTCCACAGTCACCGCGGGGATTTCCGCGGTGTTCGCCTCGGCGACGGCCGCTGTCGCGGCAGCCTTCCGAGCCGCCTCACCGGCAAGCGCATCGGCCTGCTCGTTGAAGTAGTTGCCGACATGTCCACGGACCCAACGGAACCGGACGGGGCCGGGCCTGCTGGCGATCGACTTGTCGATCTGCCGGATGAGTTCCACGTTCTTCACGGCGCCACCGGCGGAGGTGCGCCAGCCGTTGAGCCGCCAGCTGGAGATCCACTCCGACGCGCACTTGATCGCGTAGAGCGAATCGCTTTCGATCAGCAGGGGTTCGGAGCCGGGATGACCGTTGATCGCCTCCAGTACCGCGCGTAGCTCCGCCACCTGATTGGTGCCGGACGCCGCTCCGCCGCTCGACGAGGAGCCCTGATGGTTGACCCAAGCCCAGCCGATGGCGCCGCCGGGGTTGCGGAGGCAGGATCCGTCGGTGCTCACGATGATCATGGCTGGCACCCTACGCAATCCGACCGACAAGATCGGTACCGTGGAATTCTTCTATCTCCCTTCGCAATTGGGACTCGGTGCGGCGGAGCGCCGATTTCACGGCGGAATCCACCAAACCGGCGCAGAGCCGCCCGGCCAAGCCACGCGGGGGGCTGTACTCCGCCTCGGACGTCAGCACCGACCGCCCGTAGCCGAGCGGATCGAAGCGCAGCGTCAGGGTCCCGGACAAACGCCCACGCAGCGTATACCCGATCACCACATTGCGACGATATTCGGTGACCTCGCATGTCACCGTCGGCCGCCAGACCACCAGCCGGGCGGTGGTCGTGAAGGTCGCGCCGAGGCCGGAGTCCAGTTCGCCGGTCGGCTCGAAGTCGGCGACCGCGAACATCCAGTCCGGGACGAACAGATGGTTGTCCGTGTAGGTGAAGGCCACCTCGACCGGTGCCCCGACGTCACTCGCGTACTTGATGTGGCCCATCAGGTTCTCCCTGCTCGATTGGCGGCCTTCGCCGTCCCTCCGTGGTTACGCGAGCTGCCTCCTCCGGGCCGGTGGCTCGCGTCGCTGGGTTCCACGACTGGCGTTAAAAGTACTACAGCTCTCCTCTTTATTGGAGGGGTTGCGCGGTATTTGGTGTGCCGGGTTTTCGCATGGCTACCGGGCGGTTGCTTGGTTGCTCCGGGCCGGTCAGTGGCTTATTAAGACCGATCGGTCCGTACCGCTGGCTCAGAGTTGGTCGACGATGTACTCCGCGATCGGCATCGCGGAGGTGGCCGCCGGCGACGGCGCGTTGAGCACGTGCACCGAGCGCGGCGTCCGTTCGATCATGAAATCGTGCACCAGCGTGCCGTCGCGCAGCACCGCCTGGGCGCGGATGCCCGCCTCCCGTGGCCGCAGGTCCGCCAGGGTCAGCTCGGGACAGTACCGCCGGCACTCGGCCAGATATCCGCGCTTGAACAACGAGTTCCGGAGCTCCCGCAGCCCGGTTCGCACATTGGCCGCGGCCACCCGGTGCACGCCGGGAAATCCGAGGATCGCCCGCGCGTCCCTGGCGTCGAAACTGCCCTTGCGATAACCCTCCCTGGCCAGTCCGAGTACCGCGTTCGGCCCGACGGTGAGCGTGCCGTCGATGGTCGGGCTCAGGTGCACGCCGAGGAACGGCAGCGTGGGATCGGGGATCGGGTAGATCAGCGTGCGCACCAGCCCGGCCCGTTCGGGCGGCAGCTGGTAGTACTCGCCGCGGAACGGGACGATCCGGAAATCGTTGCGCAGCCCGGCCATTCGGGCCAGTCGATCGGCCTGCAGGCCCGCGCACACCACCAGCGTGCGGGCCGTCCACGACCCGGCCGGTCCGGTCGCGGTGACCGTGGCGTCGGTCTCGGCGAGCGCGGTGATCTCGGCGCCGAAGACCAATTGCCCACCCGCCGAACGCACCTCGGCGGCCAGCGCGGCGGTGATCGCGGTGTAGTCGACGATGCCGGTGTCCGGCACGAACAACGCGCCGACGCCGGTGACCCTCGGTTCGCGGCGGCGCAGCTCGGCGGCGTCGAGCAGTTCGACCGCGACGCCGTTGCGCACCGAACGCTCGTGCAACGCCAGCATCCTGCGCTGCTCGGCGGCATCGGTGGCGACCAGCAGCTTGCCGCACACCTGATAAGGAATCCCCTGCGCCGCAGCGAATTTCTTGGTCCAGCTCGCGCCCCGGCGGCACAGCCGCGCCTTCAGGCTGTCCGGCGGATAGTAGATGCCCGAGTGGATGACGCCACTGTTGTGCCCGGTCTGATGGGTGGCCAGCGCGTTCGCCTTTTCCAGCAGCACGAGGGTCGCGCCGGGGTGGCGGTGCAGGATTCGATGGGCCGTCGCCACGCCGACGATGCCACCGCCGATCACGCAGAAGTCGTACGTACTGTTCGGCATAGGAGCACAGTAAGCCGAGAGTTACACCACCACGGCGGGTTCCGTGCCGCGGTGCGGACTCGGGGCCGCCGGGGCGGTCACGGTGACGTTGGTATCCGGTGCGGATTTGGGGTTCGGCGCCGGATGCCGGTTGAGTCGCAGGTCGTGCTCGCCGAGTGCCGGGTCGGTCAGCATCAGCACCACTTCTCCGGTGCGCGTGTCGAATTCGGTGCGCAACTGGGTCGCGTTCGCGCGCTCGTCCGGCGAGCCGGACGGCTGATGACCGGTCAGCACGGTCAAGGCGTTGGTGCCGACGGTGATCGCGATCGTGTCGGTGCGTACCGTGCCCACCTGCGCGTCGACGTAGGCGTCGCCGAGGTGCAGTTTGCCCCCGACGCTGCTCGGGTGCGACACGACCGGCGAATCAGCTTGCGGAACAATCGCTTTCGAGGTCGGAGCAAGCGACTCTGGCGGATTACGGTTGAATACCACGGGCAGTTCGATGCTGCCGACGGTCAGTACCGTGTCCGTCCAGCCGTGCTCGCTGGTCGATTCCCCGACCGGCTGCGCGGGCGGCGCCGCAGCCTCGACCGGCCGGTCGAGATCGGCCATCTGATGCACGATATAGGCGCCCGCGACCACGGTGAGGCTGAGACTGGTGGCCGCCGCGAGGACGATCGCGGCGTGCTTGGCCACCTGGACATGCTTGCTTCTGCTCACGACGCGTTCCTTCCTGTGCCCCTGCTCCCCTGGCAGCCGCGGCCCGCATCGTCGAAAGCCGTACAGTTGCCCAGGTTACGGCGTGGCCGAAGTGGGCATTGCGTCGGGGAGAGCAGAATCACAGTCCGCGCGGGTCCGGCCGACGAACGCAGGCCGAATCCGTGGGGTCGTTGATGTTTCCAGCACCTCATGGGCGGGTAAACATTCCTCTAGCTGGCGAGCGTCATCCTCGACTGCCACATCGAGACACCCGGCCAACGGCGTCCGGCCGACACGAACGGCGCACCCAAGTGTGGCGCTCGCCCGCTCCCGAATCTTTGGATCGGGTCGGGTGGGCGACGGCCGGATATACGCATCCGGCCGTCGCTGCTGTTTCAGGCGAACTGACCTGCTGTGCGGCCGGATCCCGTCGGTCCCGCGAAAGCCTGTGCCAGGGTGAGCCATTGCGCCGCGTCCGGGCCGGTCGCCTCGATCGCGAGATCGTCCGGATGACGACGCTGGGTCACCAGCAGGCAGAAATCCACGGCGGGCCCGGTCACCCGTTGCTTTGCGTCCTCGGGTCCCCAGGACCAGATCGTGCCGTCGGGCGCGGTGAGTTCGACTCGGAATTCGTCTGCCGGCGGGGTCGATCCGTGCACGGTGTAGGCGAAGTTCCTGGTCCGCACGCCGATGTGGGCCACGGTGCGCAGCCGCGCGGTGGGGGTGCGGGTGATGCCGAGGGTGTCGGCCACGTCCTGGCCGTGCGCCCAGGTTTCCATGATCCGGGCGGTGATCATCGAGGCCGCGCTCATCGGCGGCCCGAACCAGGGCAGCTTGGCGCCCGCGGGTACCGCGCGCAACGCGTCGGTGAGAGACTTGCGGCCGCGGTGCCACCGGTCGAGCAGCTCGGCGGGCGGCGCGGTCGCGGCCTCCTCGGCGGCGTCGTCCACGAAGGTGAAGGCCTTGGGTCCGGCCTCGGTCACCAGCTGCTGGAAACCCGC
Source organism: Nocardia sp. NPDC006044 (assembly GCF_042871115.1). NCBI lineage: Bacteria > Bacillati > Actinomycetota > Actinomycetes > Mycobacteriales > Nocardiaceae > Nocardia > Nocardia sp. NPDC006044. The sequence continues at coordinate 1,465,285 of NZ_JBIAID010000002.1, read as the reverse complement.
GGCGTCGGCGGCGGCCACCGTCGCGATCTCGTCTGTCCAGGCCAGGTGGCCGATCTGATGGGCGATGGTCCAGCCGGTCGCGGGGGTCGGCAGCGCCCAGTCCGCCGCGGCGAGCGGGGCGACGATGCGTTCCAGATCCGCGCACTCCTCGGCGAAGTCGTCGAGCAGCGCTTCGAGGTCAGCCATCGTTACCTGCCGATCGGTCGAACGCACACCACCGCGTGTGCCGTCGCGGTTCAGCATCGCAGCGGCCGGAGAAAAATGCAAGCACGCGTGCTTGTATTTGCGCCAGCCGGCCGGCCCCGGCGGTTACCAGCCGAAAATGATCAGGTGCGAGGCGCCGACCGCCAGCCCGAGTACCGCGCCGTGCAGGTACAGCAGCCACGCGTCCTGCTCGACCGAGGCATAGAACATCTCCATGAACTCCCCCGGTGTCAGCTGCCGCAGCTTGCGCGCGGCGAACACATCGATGGTCTTGGCCTGCTCCAGGATGAATTCCTCGTCCTCGGCCAGGCTTGGTGCGAGCCCGACCGCGGCCCCGGCCGCGCCTGCCTTGAGGTTGTCGAACTGGCGACGGCCCAGCGCCGCGCGTACGAACGAGGTGGTCGGGCCCAGCTGGCGGTGGATCTCGTCGGAGACCAGCCGTTCCAGCAGCTGCCTGGTCTTGTCGCCGTTGGGCCCGTCCAGCAGTTCCCTGGACAGGTTCGGCAGCGTGAGCACCTGGTAGGCCAGGATATTCGCGAGATCGGTGGCGGCCTGCGGCTGCCGTTTGGCCAGCAGCGCCTGCTTCCACAGGTACTTGTACCTCGGCTGCGGGTCGCCGGGCTCGAACACCATCTTCACCGCGATCACGTTGACGATCACGCCGATCGCCGCCGAGGCGAGCAGCACGATCACCCAGCCCGGCACCCAACCGAACACCGGAATGTGCTGGTGCACATGCATATACAGCGCGAGCAGCAGCCCGAACGGCGCGCCCAGCAGGCCGATCCGCACCATGAAGCGCAGCTCCGGCGCGGCGATCGTGGTGGTCAGATCCTTGAGAATTCCCGGATTGTCCTGCAGGTACCGGATGACGAAGCTCTTGATATCGATGAGCTGGTCGACATTGTCGCCGAGCGACTCGAACGCCCGCCGCGACAGCGCCGGCATCTCCCGGTCCACCCGCTGGTAGATGATCTGCTTGGCCGCCCGCGGCACCGTGCGCCACAGGTCCGGGTTCTCCCGGTTCATCAGCTCGTCCACCAGAGGCTGCACCTGTTTGCGCGCCAGCACCGCGACATAGTCCGCGATCCCGTCCAGGTCGAGCTCGTGGATGAAGTCGCGCGGACTGCCGATCCGCATCAGCGCCTTGTCCACGCAGATGCTGGCCATCTTCTCGGCGCGCGCCGGAATGAATCCCTGGAAACCCAGCTGTTGCCCATCCCCGGAGAACGTCGGCAGCACCTGCACCCGTCGCGGGAAATACGGATACAACAGATACAGCCCCGGGATCCGGAATCCGCGAAATCGCTCCGGCCAGAACAACATCAGCACGCCGGTCCAGTTGGTCAGCCAGCCGGCCAGCGCGCTGAAGATCGGAAACGTAATCAGGTCCACCACGAACTTGGACTGACCGGTGAGATCTTCCCAATCGATGAACACGCCGCCGGCGAGCGAACTCATCGATGGATCTCCCTAGGACGAACCGGCGGAACCGCCGGTATGAGGTATCAAGGCCCCAACATTGTCATTGCGTTGGAGCGAGTGTCAACGCGGCGCGGTGCCGGACCGCCGACGTCGCCGCAGGCCGGTTCTCATGCCGGAATACGAATGCCCGATCCCGCTCCGGTTTCCTGAACCCAGTCGAGCAGGACTCGTTGCCGCCGGATCTGCCCGCGGCGGTTGTGCCGCCCGCTCATCCGGTCGGCCTGCCGGGCCCGGCGCCGGCTGCGCCGTGAGATCAGCGTGCTCAGTTCGCCGGCCGGCGCGATCCCGCGCGCGACTGCCCAGTCGACGACCGCGCGGAACCACTGCCGTTCGGTCCGCACCACCCACGTGTAGACCACGGCGAAGATCAGGACGTACAGCACCGTCCTGGCGATGATCGACCCGACCGGGATGTCCGCCGGGCTCGGCGCGTCCCAGCCGAAATGCAGTGCGGCGCCGAGCAAATAGAACATCGCGAAAACCCGCGCGCGCTGCCCCGCGGGCCAATCCGAGCGCGCCACCGCCAGCACGATGCCGATGCCGGCCAGGGCGGTCAGCATCCAGTGCGAGGTGATGCCGGTGAGCAGCCGCACGATGCCGACGACGATCGCGGTCGCCGGATCGTCCTGCGCGGACAGCAATCCGGCGTTGGCCGAGTAGGTGATGTTCTCGACGACTTGGAAGCCCAGCCCGGTGCAGCCGCCGAGCAGCAGCCCGTGGATCGGCCGGTTCAGCATCGGACGCGCGAGCCACGCGACCGCGAACACCCCGACCCCCTTGACCGCCTCCTCGACGATGGCCGCGGAAATCGGCGCCTGCCAATCGATCGCGAAGGCGTCACCGGCCAGATTCTGGATGATGCGCATGTTGTGGTCGTTGGCGAACATCGCGATCCCCGGCCCGGCCAGCGCACCCCAGAGAAATCCCATGATCAGCGGGGTCCGAATCCGCCGCCGCGCGCGCAGCCGATCCAGATGCAGGACCAGCCAGCCGAATACGAGCAGCGTCGCGAGCGTGAACGGCAGTCCGGCCAGAATGTCACGCCAGGTCAGCGCGGCGACCGGGGCCAGCTGCAGGATCAGCCCGGCTAGCCCGAGAAACGCGATCAGGCAGTAGGTCCAGAACAGCGCCGACCTCGGCTGAAACCACCTCATCGGCGCACCGCCAGCGTCTCCAGCACCGGCGTCAACTCGGGCAATGTCGCCTCGTCACCGATCAGCGCCAGCGTGACCGCCAGTTTCTCGTTCCCCACGATCGCGCACACCCCCGCGCGATCCGTGCCACGGCAGGTCCGCCCGCTGAACCCGTTCGGCGTCCTGATCTCCCCCTCGAACTCCGCATCGAACCCCTGCGCACCAAGCACTTTCAGCCGCCACGCCGCCGCATCATCGAAGTTCGTGACCCCGCCGATCACACTGACCGCCAGTCGCGACCCATCCGGCGCGACCAGCACCGCGGTCGTCTGATCCCCCGTAGTCCGGCGCCGCCAGCCATCAACCCCGCCGAAGCTCACCGTATCCGGCTCCTCCCCCGGCGCGGTCACCTCGATCTCGCTCCCCGGCGCGACCGCCGTCTCCCTGGTCGGCACCACCGCGGCAACCACCGACGGAACCACGACCAACGCCGCGATCACTCCGAGCACCAGCCCGGCCTGTCTCCAGTCGTGCCCGGCACGGATCGGCCGACCCATACGATGCTCCCCTCGGCGATCCACCAGCGAGCTACCGAAAACTGCCACCGACCAGCGGTGTAGCCGCCCCCACAATATGTCGCGCGCCTCGTTTCCTGCAGAACCCGGCCGTTCTCCGGCCCTGTCGCGCTGCCCGCAGCATCGTCGCAACCCACGTCACATGCGCAATCACTGCCCGTGACAGCTTGAGGGACGGCACTCTGCCGGAGCTGGCACGCCGTTGTCGGTCTGTAATGTGGTCGGCCTGTTCAAATGGCTGCCGCCGCGAGCGAGGCGCCGACGACGACTACCACGACCGGTAGTAACAACCAGAATCGATGCGAACTGCCGGTGGTTCGCCGACTCCACCGATAGAGGCGGGTGGTCTCATGAACCTGGTCGGCTTCGTGCAGGATTTTGGACAACGACACATCGCCGCCGGTGAAGTATCGATTGTCGAGCAACTTGCGTATTCGTTCGGCTCGTCTTCGATTGCGTTGGTAGAGCTCGGTATACGACGCCACAAACGCAAGGCCGAACAGTCCGATGAGGACAACCGCAAGGCATAGGGGAAGTTCGGCCCGCTCTACCCTCCGGTCCGCGAGTACGACGGCTGTCAGCGCGGACGCGATGACCAGCACATAGTTGACGGCGTTCGATCGCAGCGCTTCTGCGTGGCGCGCGTGCACGCGTATGTCCGCATACAAGGACCAGAGCAGGTCTTTCTGCGCCTTGGCCTTATCTGACATGTCATCAGCCACGGTTTCTCCCGTCGGATACCAGATACAGAGATGGTCCCGGTTTCCCCTATCCGGCCGCGTGGTGCTTCTACCCTAGAGGGCGATCACGCCGGGTGGACCGGCGCAGTGGTTGATTTCCTTCATATCCGGTTGCTGGAGGAGCCCATGCGACATCGGGACGAGGTCGAAGAGTGGGACCGGCTGCCCGCCGAAGTGTTGAGGGCGTTAGATGCCTGGCTCGACGGCACCTTGTTCGAGCTGACGCATCGGGGTTGGTTCACCGCAGGACGCACGGGGGCTCCAGTTGGCCTTGTCCTGTGCTATGAGAAAGATGTCGATATTCGACAGCTGGTTCTGAAGTTCTGTGACCGAGACGGGGTGACCAAGGCGCGCGCTTATCGCAAGGCATACACCCGGTCGCCGAAGGTGTTTCGCCAGCGGCATTTGGTAGAGATGGCTCACGACGCAGTCCGACTCGGCGAGTGGTGGCTTATTCTCCAGCAGGTGGCCGGCGGTGACCTGCTGACATTCCGTCCACTTACTGAGCTCATGGATAAGGACGCAGATTTCCCACAATATTGCGAGACAGTCGTTGGATCGATCCTCCGAGACTGGAATGAAGGCCGAGCCGAGCGGCCAGAATCGCTTACGGTCAAAACATTTCTCGAGCGGATCATGGGTTCTCGAATCGCGCCGCAGGGCCCCATTTATACCCGTGCTCAGGAGCTGGGCGTAACTGAAGAAGACCGGTGGATGCAATCGAGTTACGCAACGCGAGCCCGCCCCAATCCTCTTCTTCTGCTTACGGACGAGCAATTGGGAGCCACCGCCGTGGAATTCGTTCTGGTCGGCAACGCGCATGGAGATCTGAACGGGCGCAATATCGCGGTACCGGTGCGTCCAGTGCGGGCGGCGGACTATCTGTTGATCGATACAGATCGTTTCGATACTCAGGAGCCCTTGTTACGCGACCCGATGCATCTGCTGGTAGCTCTGGCCATCGACCTGTTGTCGGAAAGAGATCTGCCAATCGCCGCGCGATGCGAACTCGTTGAGGTCATCGTCGACCCGCAGGTGAGTGTAAAATATTCTGCGGCAAGGGAATTCGGTCGAATCAGTGCGGCGATCCATTCGGCATCGCGCGAGTACGCTGCTGCGGCCGGTCTCGGAGATCTCTGGTCGACACAGAATCTGCTGGCACTGATCGCTGCCGCGCTGATGCACGTGGGGCGCGACCTTCCGACCAGAGACCCAGATGCCGATCGGCGTTGGTGTCTAGAGTTGGCTGCGACGGCAACCGAAAAATACTTGGATGCTATCCGTGCCGTCGATCCTTACCGGCCCAAGCGGAATCAAGTCGACGCAACTATTGTGCCTGGATCGGTGCCTCCGAAACCTGGTGACGCCCTCATATTCCAACGCGAATCAACGATCGCAGACGCCGCCCCGTCACGGATTGATGTGGCGCAACCCACAGCGCGGTTCGGAAAGAAGTACCGCGTGCCATTGGTGATCTTCGGGTTGCTCCTCGTCGTCATTGTTGTCGGTGTGACAGTGGCCAAGCTCGGCCTGCGCCAGCAAGACGCTGCGCATGCCTGTGTCGCAGATACTGGTATGACTGGAGCACGCACGGGCATGCTGCATGCCAACACCGTGTTCACGATAAGCGCTGAAGAGACAGGGCAAGGTCCCTTCCTGCCTGGGCGGGCTGCTTCTGTGGGACTCGCGTCTGTGCGGCCGACGGGTGTGCAGTGGTGTCCTCGGCTTACCGGGGACGCGCCTGCGTTGTATGGCGGAATTCCGCATCAGTCTGTCGGCGGAAGCGACGTCATTACTTACTTCCAGTCTGACGCGCAGGCAGCGTCGGCGGCAGTCGAGGCGTTCTCCTCGGACGCCACAGTGCAATTGGCGCGGAATGTGCAACTCACCGCCACCAACTTGGACGACTTCATCCGCACAATGACACCTGTCGTCCTGACGGTCGATACAGAAGTCATGTATCACCGCTATAAGGATGGCCGTATCGAGAGTGACCTGTCCATCTTGCAGGCGGGCACGGCGGTCCTAGTAGATATCCGTGGGGTTCCACGGTTTCGGATGCGCAGTGGCACACCGCTGACGATTCCGGAGCAGTTCGACGCGGACCAAGTGACCTACTCAGGTTCAGGTTGGCCATCCTTCGACGCCCATACCGCCGTCACCGTCCGCCCGTCCGGTTCGACGCTGCCGTTGCTGCGGCTTCGTGACCTGGACGATCCCGACCGGGTAATCGACCGTCCGGTCGGCACGAACGGCGAGCGCGATTCCGGTCGGCCATCGGCACAGTCCGGCGGTGATCAGGATCTATCGGGAAATTGGATCGTGAGAACGACGACCCATGAATGGGTTGGCGCAATCACGCGGGCCGAAGGCGGATTCCAGTTCGTCAGTTACGACTTCCGTGACGACGGCGGCCAACGCAGCTTCGAGTGCCAGTTGGTCGTGGTCCCTGGAGAGACGTCCACTCTGCGTTGCGTCAGCAGTTCCACCACGCCGGGCGGGTCCTACCGGGCTGATTTGGCCTTCGACGGGGTGATGCACTGGGACGAGCGCGGCGGCAAATTCCGGTTCACAGGCGCTCCCCGTCCCGAGTCCGGCGTTCAGGAGAGGGTGAGCTTCGGGCCCGAGTGACCTCGATTGCACGACGTTCCTGGGCGAAGAGTGTCCTTCTTCGCCCACAGCGAACGTGGGGAGGTATCCGGAACAAAGGGGGGAGGGGTGGGGTTGAGTTGGTATCGCTCAACTTTTGGAAGGGTCGAACACGTGACTACACCACAGAACCTGCCGGTGCTGTTCCTGACCGATCCGATCGTGCTGCCGGGCATGGTCGTGCCCATCGAACTGGACGAATCGGCGCAGGCTGCCATCGACGCCGCGCGCGCGGCCAAGACTGACGCGGTGCTGCTGGCGCCGCGGCTGACCGAGGGCTACGCCTCCTACGGCGTGGTCGCCACCATCGAACAGGTCGGCCGGATGCGCGGCGGCGCGCCGGCGGCGGTGCTGAAGGCCGAGCGGCGCGCCAAGATCGGGCACGGGGTGACCGGGCCCGGGGCCGCGCTGTGGGTCGAGGCCGAGCCGGTCGAGATCCCGACGCCGGACGGCCGGACGAAGGAGCTGGCCGCCGAATACAAGAAGCTGGTCGTCTCGGTGTTGCAGCGCCGCGAGGCCTGGCAGATCATCGACGCGGTCAACCAGCTGACCGATCCGTCGGCCATCGCCGACACCGCGGGCTACGCGCCCTACCTGACCGACGAGCAGAAGCGCGAACTGCTGGAGACCCCCGACGTCGTCCAGCGGCTGAACCGGCTGATCGAGTGGACCAAGGACCACATCGCCGAGGCCGAGGTCACCGAGAAGATCAGTGACGACGTCCGCGAGGGCCTGGAAAAGAGCCAGCGCGAGTTCCTGCTCCGCCAGCAGCTCAACGCGATTCGCAAGGAGCTCGGCGAGGACGAGCCGGACGGTGCGGACGACTACCGCACCCGGGTCGAACAGGCCGACCTGCCCGACAATGTGCGCGCCGAGGCGCTGCGCGAGGTCGGCAGGCTGGAGCGAGCCAGCGATCAGAGCCCGGAATCGGGCTGGATCCGGACCTGGCTGGACACCGTGCTCGAGCTGCCGTGGACGGTGAAAACCACGGACAGCACCGACGTCTCGGCCGCCCGCGCGGTGCTGGACGCCGACCACCACGGCCTGGACGAGGTCAAGGACCGGATGGTCGAATACCTGGCGGTGCGTTCCCGGCGGGCCTCGCGTGGGCTCGAGGTGGTCGGCGGACGTGGTTCGGGCGCGGTGCTCGCGCTGGTCGGTCCGCCCGGTGTCGGCAAGACCTCGCTGGGTGAATCCGTGGCTCGCGCCATGGGCCGCAAGTTCGTCCGGGTCGCCCTCGGCGGCGTGCGCGACGAGGCGGAGATCCGCGGGCACCGGCGCACCTACGTCGGCGCGCTGCCCGGCCGCATCGTCCGCGCGATCAAGGAGGCGGGTTCGCTGAATCCCGTTGTCCTGCTCGACGAGATCGACAAGGTCGGCTCGGACTTCCGGGGCGACCCGGCGGCCGCGCTGCTCGAGGTGCTGGATCCGGCGCAGAACCACACGTTCCGCGATCACTACCTGGATCTGGATCTGGACCTGTCCGACGTGCTGTTCATCGCGACCGCCAATGTCATGGACACCATCCCCGGCCCGCTGCTGGATCGGATGGAGCTGATCACCGTCGACGGCTACACCGAGGACGACAAGGTTGGCATCGCCCGCGACTTCCTGGTGCCCCGGCAGCTGGAGCGCAACGCGCTGACCACCGACGAGGTGACCATCACCGACGCGGCCCTGCGCGAGATCGCCGCCAACTACACCCGGGAAGCCGGCGTGCGGCAGATGGAGCGCCTGATCGCGAAGGCGTTGCGCAAGGCCGCGACTCGACTGTCCGAGAACGGAATCGGTCCGGCGGCCAACGATCTCGGCTACGACGCCGAGCTGGGTTACGACGCGCTGGCGAAATCCGCAGCCGGTGAACAGCAGTCGCTGATCATCGACCTGGGTGAGCTGAAGGACTACCTGGGCCGTCCGCGCTTCACCCCCGACTCGGTGGAACGCACCGCGGTCCCGGGTGTGGCGACCGGACTGGCGGTCACCGGCCTCGGCGGCGACGTTCTCTACATCGAGGCCAACGTCGCGGAGGGCGAGCGCTCGCTGACCCTGACCGGTCAGCTCGGCGACGTGATGAAGGAGTCCGCGCAGATCGCGCTGACCTACGTGCGCTCGCACCTGGAGGAGATCGGCATCGAACCGTCGGTGCTGGATCGCAACATCCACGTGCACTTCCCGGCGGGCGCGGTCCCGAAGGACGGACCGTCGGCGGGCGTCACCATGGTCACCGCGCTGGTGTCGCTGGCATTGGGCAGGCAGGTGCGCGCGGACGTGGGCATGACCGGTGAGGTCACGCTGAACGGACGGGTGCTGCCGATCGGCGGCGTCAAGCAGAAGCTGCTCGCCGCCCAGCGGGCCGGACTGAAGACGGTGTTCATCCCGGCCCGCAACGAGCCGGACCTGGACGACGTCCCCGCCGAAGTGCTTGCCGCACTGGATGTCCGCCCCGTCGGTGACGTGGCCGACATCCTGGCCTACGCCATCGAGCCGGTCGCCGAACCGGCCCTCGACGGTCGGACCTTCGCGGCCACCGCCTGACGCGGGTGAACGGGCCGGGCACCGCAGGGTGCCCGGCCCGTTCGCGTGTAATCGGCATGCAAGGGCGGTGCAAGCGGCCGGGCACACCATCTGAGCATGACTTCGACGCAGCAAGTGCCCGTGCTTATCGTCGGCGGCGGTCTGGTCGGTCTGTCCGCTGCCCTGTTCCTCGAGTATCACGGGGTGCCGTTCGTGCTCGTGGAGAAGCGGACGGGCGCGTCGGTGCTGCCACGGTCGCGCGGCCTGCACATTCGGACCGTCGAGCTGTTCCGCCAGATCGGCATCGACAAGCGGGTGCAGCGGGTGGCTGCGGCCGAGTGGAAAGGGGGCCGGTTCGGCGGCGCGCGCCGCGGTGCCACGTTGATCACGGCCGAGCAACTCGATCCCGGCAACGTGGTGCAGAGCCTGGCCGATCGCGAGCCGAGCCCGTCGGGTTTCTGTTTCCTGCCGCAGGCGCAGCTCGAGCCGTTGCTGGCCGATCTGGCCCGCGAGCGCGGCGGTGACCTGCGGTTCGGGACAGAGCTGACCGAGTTCGTGCCGGACGGGTACGGGGTCACCGCGACCGTGCGGGATCAGGCGGGTGAGGTCTCGATCATCCGGGCCGATTACCTGATCGCGGCCGACGGCGCGAACAGCCCGATCCGGCGAGAGCTCGGGATCACCGGCTGGGAGCTGCCGCCGACGCACCACAACATCAATGTCTTCGTGCGCACCGACCTCACCGAGGTGCTCGACGGTCGCACTTTCAGTCAGTGCGAGATCGTCAACAACCAGATGCGCGGCCTGGTGCTGGCGAAGAACAACACCGACGAGTGGTCGTTCCACTTCGAATACGATGCAGCGCGGGAGGGTCTCGCCGATTACCCCGTGGACCGTTGCGTCGAGCTGGTCCGCGCCGCCGTCGGCGTGCCCGGCATCGAGGTCGAGGTGCTGGCGAAGTCCTCTTGGGACACCGGCGTTTTCGTCGCCGACGAGTACCGCCGCGGCCGGATCTTCCTGGTCGGTGACGCCGCGCACCGGCACGCGCCGTCGGGTGGTTACGGCGCCAACACCGGAATCGCGGACGCGCACAACCTGATCTGGAAACTGGCCTCGGTGCTGTCCGGCACGGCCGGGCCTGCGCTGCTCGACAGCTACCAGTCCGAACGCAGGCCCCGGGCGATCGTCGCCGCCGAACAGGCCCGGCTCGGCACCGATGTCAACACCCGCTACCGTATCGAAACACCGGACAACGCAACGAATCTCGCTCGGCAACTGACCAATGACACGGTCATGACCCGCTACCGGTACACCTCCACCGCACTCCTCGGCGAGAGCACGGGTACGCCGCATGTCGACGAGCTGACCGGCCAGATCGGTACTCGGGTCCCGCACGTGTGGATCGACCGGTCACAGCAGATCTCGACCCTGGACTTGAACGGACCCGGTTTCGCCCTGCTGGTCACGGGCACCTCGGCAGCGTGGCGCGACGCCGTCGCCGAAGCGCAGTGGGAGACCGGGATCGACATCGTCGTGCACGCGCTGCCGATGGCCGAATGGGCAACGCGCACCGGCCTGCCCGAGGGCAGCGCACTGCTGGTCCGCCCGGACGGAATCGTCGCGGGCCGCTCCGACGCGGACCTCTCGCCGGGCACGCTCACCGCAGCGTTGCGTCACCTCGTCGGCGACCCGTCCTGTGGCGCAAACGTTCTCGAAGAATCGACGGCCGCCGTCTGGTAGGCGAACCGGGCAGACACCCCTCCATTCCCGACCCGGGACGGTAACGCGGACAGGCGATCACGCGTGGCCCGACAGCTCCCGCTCGACACTGCGCGCCGTCCCCTGCGCCACCGCGCACAGCACCGTCTGGCCGTCGGCCTCCTCGGTATAGATCTCGCAGTACACCACGGCCTGACGCCGGGTGGCGCCGGTGACGGTGGCCACGGCTCGCAGCCGAATCCCTTTGGCGGGGCGCAGATAGGTGATAGTGAAGCCACCGGTCAATACATTCGCGCCCAGCGCGGTGCCCGCGGCGAAGGTGAGCGCGTTATCGGCCGCGTAGGACAGCACCCCGCCGTGTACGAAGCCGAATTGCTGGCCTAGTTCGGGGCGGATGGGGATCACCAGAGTGACTGTGCCGTCGCCGAATTCGGCGATCTCCGTGCCGACCAACTCGGCGAACGGTTGCGCGGCGAGGACCTGCTTGGCGAGGTCGATATCGATGATCATCCGTTGGTCCCCAGGGTCAGCCACGCCGCGTCGGCGAGTTCGTCCGCGATGTCGGTGGGCGCGGCGACCAGGTCGCCGCTCAGCCAATGCCGCGCGTATTCCTGCGCCGGCCCCAGCCACAGCGCGTAGACCAGATCGAGCGAAAGGTCGCGCACCGCACCGTATCCGGCGTGCGTACGCCACCAGCGGGCGACATTGCGCAGGAACTCGCGATTGCTGTCGCTCTCCCGCACCCCCGGCGGCCGCGCGGACAGCAGAACCTTTGCCCGGTACTGATTGTCGGCAACCCAGCGCAGGTGTTCGCGCACCCCCGCCGCAACCCCTTCCCGAGCATCGGAACTGTCGCCGACCGCCGACCAGAAGTGCCGCTGGTAGTCGACCAGCGCATTCGCCCACACCTGCCGGTACAGATCCGCCTTGTCCGGAAAGTGGTGATAGAGCGCGCCCACGCTGGCCCCGGCGGCCTCACGGATCTGCGCCAGCGTCGCATCCAACGCCCCCCGCTCCGCGAACTGCCGCTCAGCCGCCAACAGCAACCGATCTCGAATCTTCACAAACAGAATTTAGTTCTGTTCTGCTGACGGCGCAATAGTTCCCGGCTCCTGTCACACCGGTGGGGTAAGACGGTGATATGGCCAGATGGCTGTTGCATGTCGATCTCGATCAGTTCCAGGCGGCGGTGGAGTTCCGCCGTCACCCGGAGCTGCGCGGCTTGCCGGTCATCGTCGGCGGCAACGGCGACCCGGCCGAGCCGCGCAAGGTGGTCACCTGCGCGTCCTATCCGGCTCGCGCGTTCGGTGTGCGGGCGGGGATGGCGCTGCGCAGTGCTCAGCGCAAATGCCCGGAAGGGGTTTTCCTGCCCCTGGACATGGTCAGTTACGAGGAGGCCTCGGACGAGGTCATGTCGCTGCTGCGCACCTTCCCCGGCCGGGTCGAGGTGTGGGGCTGGGATGAGGCGTTCCTCGCCGCCGACACCGACGATCCGGAAGCTCTCGCGGGCGAAATCCGCTCCGCGATAGCGCAATTGGAACTGTCCTGCTCGATCGGCATCGGCGACAACAAGCTCACCGCCAAACTCGCCACCGGCCTGGCCAAATCGACCGGCAAGTCCGGTGCCGGACCAGCGGACGACGCGGGCGCGGCCACCGGCGTCTTCCGCCTCACCGCCGCGAACTGGACCGAGGTGATGGCGCACCGTCCGACAAATGCCCTGTGGGGCATCGGCAGCCGGATCGCCACCCGGCTCGCCGACCTCGGCATCAGCACCGTCGCCGACCTGATGGCCGCGGACCGGCAGCGCCTCGCCGCCGAATTCGGCCCGAACACCGGCCCCTACCTCTGGGTCCTCGGCCACGGCAAGGGCGACACCGACGTCACCACGGAGCCGCGAGTCCCGCTGGGCCGCAGCAAATCCGAGACCTTCCCGCACGACCTCACCGACCCCGCCGAGATCCGCGCCCAGGTGGCCCGGCTGGCCACCGAGGTGACCGAGGAAATGGCCGAGGCGGGCCGCGTCGGCACCCGGGTGTCGGTCACCGTCCGGACCAACACCTTCTACACCCGCAGCAAACAGGAAAAACTGCCGGTGCCGAGCATCGATCCGGCCGAGATCACCGAGGCCGCGCTGCGCATCATCGACCGCTTCACCCTCGATCGGCCGATTCGCCTGCTCGGCGTCCGCCTCGAGCTGGTCCCGGAGTAGACCGGCCCGGGAGCTGCGCGGTCTGGGACAGACGCTCGTATGCTCGTCGCATGGAGTTCTGGGCGATGGTGGCGCATGAATCGGACAGCGGGATCGTTCTGACCAAGCAGGAGGTCGGAGACGATTTCCTCGGGCCTGGCGAGGTGACCATCAAGGTGCACTTCTCCAGCGCGAACTACAAGGACGGACTGGCAATCACCCCCGGTGGCGGGGTGGTGCGGAAGTACCCGATCGTGCCCGGCATCGACATCACCGGCGAGGTGGTCGCCTCCGAGGACGACGACTTCACCCCCGGTGACCTGGTGGTCGCGCACGGCTACGACATCGGCGTCTCGCACAACGGCGGGTTCGCCGAGTACGCCAGGGTGCCCGCCGACTGGGTGGTGAAGCTGGACGGCCTGAGCCCCAGGGACGCGGCCGCGCTCGGCACCGCGGGCTTCACCGCCGGCCTGAGCGTGCAGTCGCTGCTCGACCGCGGCATCACGCCGGAAACGGGCGCGGTGCTGGTCACCGGCGCGACCGGCGGCGTCGGCAGCGTGAGCATCGACATCCTGTCCGGCCTCGGTTTCGAGATCGTCGCCTCCACCGGCAAGACCGACGCGAGCGATCTGCTCGGCGAACTCGGCGCGAACGAGATCATCGGCCGGCTGCCGGAAGACCCCGACGCCAAGCCGCGGCCGCTGAACAAGGCTCGCTGGGCCGCCGCGATCGACAGCGTCGGCGGCAAGTCGCTCGCCTACATCCTCAGCGCCATCGGCTACGGCGGCGCGGTCGCGGTGAGCGGCCTGACCGGCGGTTCCGGCCTGCCGACCACCGTGTTGCCGTTCATCCTGCGCGGCGTGGACCTGCTCGGCATCGATTCGGTGTTCGTGCCGATCGAGAAGCGCCGTGAGTTGTGGACCCGCCTGGCGAACGAGCTTCGGCCGCAACACCTTTCGGCGCTCACCCAGTTCGCGCCGATCACCGATGCGGAGCAGGTGCTGCATTCCATCCAGGCCGGCACCCACACCGGGCGCACCGTCTTCCGTGTCCTCGGCGAATTCTGAACGCGCAGAACTAATTTCACACACTGGAAGGTGATAACGCTCTTCTCCCGATGTTCGTCGCGAACGACGTACGCATAATTAGTGTCTGTACGCACATGCGAACATCGTGCGCTACTGTGGTGGCAATTGAAGGGAGTCGGCGTGGCCGTCGAAAAGCAGCAGGTCGGATCGGTGTGGACGCGTCCGCGCAAAGGCAGGGAACAGCCCGCGCTGACCAGGGAGCAGATCGTCGCCGAAGCGGTCGCCCTGCTGGACGCGGAAGGTATGGAGGCGCTCACCATGCGCCAGCTCGGCGCCCGGCTCAATGCCGGCGCGACGTCCCTCTACCGGCACGTGGCCAACCGCGACGAGCTGATCGAGCTGGTGGTCGACGAGGTCTACGGCGAGATCCGGGTGCCGGCGATCACCGACCCGGCGGCCTGGCGCACGGCCACCGCGGACTCCGCGGACAGCCTGCGCGCGATGATCCTGCGGCACCCGTGGATGGCCTCGACCCTCGGCCAGGTCGGATTGTCCTACCTGGGCCCGAACGTCATGCGGCTCAACGACGGCCTGGTGGGACTGTTCGAGGCCGGCGGCTTTCCGGCGGCGGAGACGGGCGACGCGATCAGTGCCGTCATGAGTTACGTCGTCGGGATGGGCATCTCCGAAGCCGCCTGGCTGGCGACCCTCGCCCGCTCCGGGCAGACCGAGCCGGAGTTCGTCGCGCAGCTGTGGCCCGCCGTCGAGCAGGCCGCCAAGGACTACCCACGATTCCAACAGGACGCGGACTTGGATGCCGATCCGGCCGAGCGGCGCGACCGGAAGTTCCGTTACGGTCTGGACCGCGTGCTGGACGGGCTCGGCGCTCGCTTGGGCTGAGGCGTCAGTGCCAGGTGTGGTCGGTGATCGGAGTGCGCGGCCCGAACTTCGGCTTGAACGCCTGCCCGCTGACCTCCAGCAGTCGCACCGCCCGATAGCGGTGCGGCCGAAGGGGTTCCAGGTATTCGACCATGGTGTCGTCGTCGATCGGATGGCCGAGCAGCGTCCAGCCGATCATCGGCGCGAGGTTGTAGTCGCCGATCGACAGCGCGTCCGCGTCGCCGAACGCGCGCTGCGCCGTCTCGGCGGCGGTCCACACGCTGATCCCCGGGATCGACCGGAGCCTGCGCGCGGCCTCGGCGGGGTCGACGCCGGCCGTGCGCTCCAGTGAGCTCGCCACCCTGGCCGCCCGCACGATCGTCTGCGCCCGCTGCGGGGTCACATTGGCTCGATGGAAGGCCCAGGACGGCACCCGCCGCCAGGTATCGGCCTCGGGCGGCAGCCGCAGGCTCTCCGGGGCCGGTCCCGGAGCGGGATCGCCGAACTGCCGCACCAGCTTTCGCCAGGAATCGCGGGCCGCGATGTTGTGCACCTTCTGCTCTATGATCGCCGGGACCAGCGCCTCGAAGACCAGGCCGGTGCGCAGCATGCGCAATCCGGGGAAGCGGCGATGCGCCTCGACGAGCTTCGGGTGGTCCGGGACGAAGCCGTGCACGTCCTCGTCCAGGCACAGCATGTGGTCGAGCCCGTCGAGGAATTCCTCGGCGCCCGGACCCCAGGCCTTGCCCTGCACCGCGGCCGGTCCGGCTTGGGTGAGCCGGTAGGTGACCGGGCCCGAGGGCATGCGGGAGGCGTGCCAGTGCGCGCCGTCGCGGGTCGTGTGATGGCACGGATCGCCGGCGCCGCGGCGCAGCGGGGAAATGGTGGCGGCCAGGTCGATCGGGCGGTCCGACGTCACGGTCCTGGCCAGACCGGTGGGGTCCCCTACCGGTTCGGCCGTCGCGTTACGCATCGGACCATTCTGCCCGATGCCCTGCCCCGGAATGTGGGTCAGGCCACGATCGATCGAGAAACTACTCGCGCACAACGCGATTCGGCGCTATTCGATACCGGATATGCATGACCGCAGGTCCCCGGTATTTTGTAACACGAAGAATGGATGTGGCGATATTCGTTCCGATCGGCAAACAGCTGGCAGTCGCCACGTGGAGGTATCGAATGATCACCAACTTGCTCAACTGGTTGCTCAACGCCTGGGGTGGTGTTTCCGCAGGCAGTTCGGGTTATCAGATTCCGCCCGGCACCCTGCCGTTCGGTAGCTGACCGGTATCGCGCACTCGCCGCGGCGGTGGCCCGGCGAGCGCGCGAAAGCTCACTGCTCCAGCAGGAACTGGGCCAGATGGCGGGCTCGGCGCCCGGCCAGGTGCGCCGCCTGGGTGCGGCAGGAGAAGCCGTCCGCGAGCAGGACCGATTCCTGGCCGGCGGTGCGCAGCGCGGATAGCAGGCCGTTCCCGGCTATCGCGACCGAAATGTCGTAATGGTCACGCTGCATTCCGAAGTTTCCCGCGAGACCACAGCACCCGGTGATTTCAGTCACATTGATTCCCATTGTGGCTAATAGCTGGCGATCGGCGTCGAATCCCATAATCGCGTGCTGGTGACAATGTGGCTGAACCACAACTGTGCGGCCCTGTGATGGTGGCGGTTGCCAGTTCGGTTGTTCGGCCAGGAACTCGGCGAGCGTGCGCACGGCCTCGGCCGTCGCGGCCGCGCGCGGGTCCTCCGGCAATAATTCGGGCAGGTCCGAACGCAACACCGCGGTGCAGGACGGTTCCAGCCCGAGCACGATGCCGCCGCCGCGTACGTGTTCGTCGAGTGCGTCCACCGTGGCGCGCAGTCGCGCGCGGGCGCCGTCCAGCTGACCGGTGCTGATCCAGGTGAGCCCGCAGCACACGCGCCGGCCGGGAATCCGCACCCGGTAACCGAGCGACTGCACCAATCGCACTGCCGCCCATGCGATCTCGGGATCGAAGGCGTCGGTGAAAGTGTCGACCCACAGCATGACGTCGGGGCGGTCGGTGCCGACTTCCGTTGCGGTGGACGAGATATCGCCCACGCGCCCCGGCACCGCGGGCGGGACCACTCCACCGAGGTCGCCCCACATCCGGCGGAAGCTGCGATCCGCCAGCCGGGGCACTTCGCGACGGGGATCAATGCCCGCCGCGCGCAACCCGATCCGGCGCAATACCGGGTTGCCCGCGAGCCGGTTGGCGGTGCGCGGCAGACGGGTCGCCAGGGCCAGCCAGCGCGGCAGCCAGCCGAGCGAGTAGTGGTCGATCGGACGCGGACGGCGCCGGTATCGGCGGTACAGCGCCTCGGCTTTGTAGGCCGCCACGTCGACGCCCGCCGGGCAGTCCGAGCGACAGGCCTTGCAGGACAGGCACAGATCCAGCGACTCGGCGACCGCGTCGGATGACCACGGCAGCGCGCCCCGCACCACCTCCTGCAGCACCCTGGCCCGGCCACGGGTGCTGTCCTTCTCGTCCTTGGTGGCCAGATACGACGGGCACATGAATCCACCGGCGGCGCGAGTATCGGCCCGGCACTTGCCGACGCCGACGCAGCGGTGCACCGCGGTACTCACATCGCCGTGGTCGTGTGGGAACGCGAAGCCGCCCGAGGCGGGTAGCAACGGCAGACCGGCCAGTCGCAGATCGGCATCGATCGGTCGTGGCTCGACGAGCACCCCGGGGTTGAGTACGCCGGCGGGATCGAAAAGGGCCTTGTATCCGGCGAATACGTCGAGCACATCGCGGGAGTACATGAGCGAGAGCAGCTCCGAGCGGGCCCGCCCGTCGCCGTGCTCGCCGGACAGCGAACCACCGTGCCGGACAACCAGTTCGGCGGCGTCGAACAGGAAGCGCCGGAAGCGTTGCGGCGCATCGGCGATCGGGAGATCCAGCCGCACGTGAATGCAACCGTCACCGATATGGCCGTACAGCAGGCCGTCCACGCCGTGCTCGGCGGTCAGATCGGCGAAATCACGCAGATAGGCGCCGAGCCGTTCCGGCGGCACCGCCGCGTCTTCCCAGCCCGGCCAGGCCGGCTGACCGTCCGGCGTGCGGCCGGCCAGGCCCGCACCGTCGGCGCGAATGTGCCAGAGTGCCGCCGCCGCAGCAGGATCGGTGACGATGCGGGAATCGAGCGCGTCGACGGACCGGCGCAGCCGCTCGGCCACGGCCAACGCTTCCGCGGGCGTCTCGCCCGACGTTTCCACGAACAACCACCCGCCCCCGCGCGGCAGTTCCGCAACGGTGCCACGATGGGCCCGGACCGCGTCGACCAGCCGCGCGTCGATGCCCTCGACCGCGGTCGGCCGGCAGGCCAGCACCGCCGCGACATTGTCCGCGGCGGTGGCGATATCGGGATAGCCGAGCACCGTCAACACTGCGGCCTTCGGCAGCGCGACCAGCTCGACCGTCGCGTCGAGTAGCAACCCGCAGGTCCCCTCGGACCCGACGAACGCCTTGGCCACCGCCGAACCACGTTCGGGCAGTAGATGTTCGAGCCCGTAACCCGAGGCCTGGCGCTCGAAGCGGCCCAAACCGGTGCGCAGCACCGCGAGATTCGCCGCGGTGAACTCGGCGAGCCCCGGCAGCACCGCCGGATCGTTGGCCAGCGTCCGCTCGGTCCCCGTCCCATCGAGAATCCGCAGTTCCCGCACCGTATCCGAGGTGCGCCCCCAGGCCACCGCGCGCGGCCCGCAGGCATTGTTGCCGATCATGCCGCCCAGCGTGCACCGGTTCTGGGTGGACGGATCCGGTCCGAACCGCAGCCCGTGCGGCCGCGCGGCGCGCTGCAATTCCGACAGCACGACGCCGGGCTGCACCTTGGCGACCCGCGCCTCGGGGTCCAGTTCCAGGATCCGATTCAGGTGCCTGCTGAAGTCCAGCACCAGCCCCGGACCGATCGCATTGCCCGCCACCGAGGTCCCGGCGCCACGCGCGGTCACCGGGAGCCCGTTGTCCCTGGCGAGCTCCAGCGCGACGGCCACATCCTCGTCCGACCGGGGAAATACCACTGCCCGCGGCAACACCCGATAATTGGAGGCGTCCGACGAATACTCCGCTCGCCGCCGCTCGGACGCGTCGACCACATCGCCGAGCCTGCCGCTCAGCGCCTGCACCACCCGGTCCTTGGTCACCCGGCCAGCCTAGGCGCGAGCGCGGAGATTTCGCTGTGCGCGGAATCCGGATCCGGCGGATGGGCTTGCTCTCAACCTTTGTTGAGGTCTTAGTGTCGGTGCCGAGGGCTTTGATGGGTGGGGAGCGAGAGGGAGAGAGAACGTGAGTATCGAATCGGTGGCTTGGAGCCAGATGTACCGGCGGGCCAACGCGCCACAGGAGCAGCGGCAGTTCAGCCTGGCCACCGCGCGGCGCATCCTCCGATTCGCCGCGCCACACCGGCGCCGGATCAGCGTGTTCCTCGTGTTCAGCGTGTTGTCGGCACTGCTGGCCGTCGCCACGCCGGTGCTGGCCGGCCGGGTGGTCGACAACATCGTCGGCGGGGCCGCGCCGCGGGTCGTGGTCGAGCTGGCCCTGATCATCGCGGCGCTCGCGGTCTTCGACGCCGCGTTCGGGCTGGTCATCCGCTGGCTGTCCGCGCGCATCGGAGAAGGCCTGATCCTCGATCTACGCACCGCGGTCTTCGATCACGTGCAGAAGATGCCGATCGCGTTCTTCACCCGCACCCGGACCGGCGCACTGGTGAGCCGGTTGAACAACGACGTGATCGGCGCCCAGCGCGCGTTCAGCGACACGCTCTCCGGCGTGGTCGCCAACCTGGTCACCCTCGCGCTCACGCTCGGCGTGATGCTCAGCATCTCCTGGCAGATCACCCTGCTCGCGCTGATCCTGCTGCCGGTGTTCGTGCTGCCCGCCCGGCGGATGGGCAACCGGCTGGCGGACATGCAGCGCGAGGCGGCCAAGTTGAACGCCGCCATGAGCACCCAGATGACCGAGCGGTTCTCGGCGCCCGGCGCGACGCTGGTCAAACTGTTCGGCCGGCCGCAGCAGGAATCCAGCGAATTCGCCCTGCGCGCCCGCCGCGTGCGCGACATCGGCGTGCGCACCTCGATGCTGCAAACCATCTTCGTCACCTCGCTCACCCTGGTCTCGGCGCTGGCGGTCGCCCTGGTCTACGGGCTCGGCGGCTGGTACGCGCTGCGCGGACAGCTGGACGCCGGCGCCGTCGTGGCCCTGTCGCTGCTGCTGACCAGGCTCTACACGCCGCTGACCGCGCTGGCCAGCGCCCGGATGGAGATCATGGCGGCGCTGGTGAGCTTCGAGCGGGTTTTCGAGGTGCTCGACGTCAAGCCGCTGATCGAGGACGCCCCCGGCGCGGTCGCCGTGCCGGACGGACCGGTCGCGGTCGAACTGGACGGCGTGACCTTCGGTTACCCGTCGGCGGACAAGGTGTCGCTGGCCTCGCTGGAGGATGTCGCGACCCTGGATACCCGCGGCGGCGTCGACGTGCTGCACGACGTGTCGCTGCGCGCCGAGCCAGGACAGCTGGTCGCGCTGGTCGGTTCGTCCGGTGCCGGCAAATCCACTGTCGCCCAGCTGGTTTCCCGCCTGTACGACGTGGACGCCGGCGCGGTGCGGCTGAACGGCACCGATGTGCGCGACCTGACCAGCCAGTCGATCCGGGACACCGTCGGCCTGGTCACCCAGGACGGGCACCTGTTCCACGACACCATCCGGGCGAACCTGCTGCTCGCCCGCCCGGCGGCGCAGGAGGCGGACCTGTGGGACGCGTTGCAGCGGGCCCGGTTACGCGACCTGGTCGAATCGCTGTCGGACGGCCTGGACACCGTGGTCGGCGAACGCGGCTACCGCCTCTCCGGCGGCGAGCGCCAGCGCCTCACCATTGCCCGCCTGCTGCTCAAGCAGCCGCGCGTGGTCATCCTCGACGAGGCCACCGCCTCACTCGACTCGACCTCGGAAGCCGCTGTCCAGGAGGCACTTTCGGAAGCCCTGGTAGGCCGGACCGCCCTGGTGATCGCACACCGGCTGTCCACCATCCGCGCGGCGGATCAGATCCTGGTCATGGAGGACGGCCGAATCATCGAGCGCGGCACGCACACTCAGCTGCTGGCCGAAGAAGGCCGCTACGCCGAGCTGTACCGCACCCAGTTCGCCGACGAACCGGTAACGGCAGCCGCCTGACCGAAGCGGCTCGACCGCCTGCAAACCGCGGTGCGACACCTAGCTCCCGACACACCGAATAGCAGGAAACATCGGGGTGCGGCACAGGTTGACCGGCTCCGCGTAAGTTCGTTCGCGATCGACGATCACGGGCGATGAGCGAAAGGGCGGTAATGGCGGTCCAGCAGCCGAAAACGGCCGAGGTCGTGATTATCGGCGGCGGTATCGTCGGCATATCTACCGCCTTGCAATTGGCGAAACGGGGCGTGCGCGATGTCGTCGTGGTCGAGCGGCGGCAGCTGGGCGCGGGAGCGACCGGAAAATCGGGTGCCCTCATCCGCTGCCACTACGCGAACGTGCCCGAGGCCCGGCTCGCCCACGAGAGCCTGCGCATCTTCCGCGCGTGGGGCGACGAGGTCGGCGCGGGCTCACCCGGCTTCGATCCGGTCGGCTTCCTGCGCCTCGTGGCGCCGCGCGACGAAGCCCGGCTGCGCGCGAATGTCGCGGCGCAGCAGGCAATCGGGATCGAGACGAGCGTCGTCACCGCCGACGAGCTGCGCGCCATCGAACCGCTGATCCGCACCGACGACCTGACCGTCGCGGCGTTCGAACCCGGCTCGGGAGTCGCCGATCCCAACGGAGCGCTCTACGGTCTCGCCGAGGCGGCCCGGAAACTCGGCGTGACGATTCTGACCGACACCCCGGCGGCCCGGATCGTGACCGGTGGCGACCGGGTCGCCGGCGTCGTCACCTCGGCGGGACCGATCTCGACCGGCACCGTCGTCCTCGCCGCGGGCGCTTGGTCCGATCGCCTCCTGCGCCCGCTCGGACTCGACTTCGGCCTGGTCCCGGTGCGCAGCCAGGTGGTGATCTTCCGCTGGCCCGCCACCGTCGACCCCAGCCGGAAGCATCGGGTCCTCGTCGATTCGACGCGCGGCTCCTGGTTCCGGCCGGAGGACGGCGCCGGAACACTGGTCGGGCTCGGCTCGGCGGCCCGCCCGGCCGATCCGGACGAGGCCGACGAAACCATCGACGCACCCGCGATCACCCGCGCCAGGGCGGTGCTGGCTCACCGGTTTCCCGGCTTCGCCGCCGCAACGATGCGCGGCGGCTGGGCGGGAGCATATATGCGCAGCCCGGACGGTCACCCCATCATCGATCAGGTGCCCGCCGTCCCTGGGCTCTGGGTGATGACCGGCGACAGCGGTACCTCCTTCAAAACGGCCCCCGCGATCGGCATCTGCCTCGCCGAATGGATCACCGAAGGCGCACCGGAACTGGTGGATCTCACACCGTTCCGGTCGACCCGATTCCTCGACGGTCAACCCTGGGTCGACGACAACCCCTACACCGATGCCGGCGATCTGAGCGCTTCCCGCTGACCACGATGACGGTTCGCGCCGGCCCGCTACGGACTCGGCCGATCCGCGTAACAGGTGGTGTCCTCCGCAGGCAACGCACCCGAACCGAAGTACGTATTGATCGCGTCGTTCACACACGAACTGAGACCCGGCCGAAAGGTCAGGTGAATACGCACATCTTGCAACGTGACCAGCCGCGACCCGGACATGTCCTGATGTAACCGAACCGCATGTGCATACGGCGTCCGCGGATCACCGGTCGAATTCAGGATGAGCGCGGGCACCGAATTACGCACCGCGGTCGCGGGTTCCACCGGTCCCGCCCAGAACGCGCACGGCTGAATGTTGCCCGCCATCGCCCCGAATACCGGCTGGCTGGAACGAGTCTCCTCGATATTGCGCCAGTACCATCCCGGATCCCGGGGCACCCCGGCGTCTGCGCAGGCGATCTGCGCCAACGTCGAGTTCTCCCCGTCGCGCAACGCGGTCAGAATCGCCGTGAGCCGAGGTGAGCGCGCCGTGGCCGGCGGACCGCCTGCGGCATCGGCGATTTCGCGCACGGTATCGGCCAGGGCCTCGTTCAGCCGGAAGTTCATCAGCATCCCGTGCAGCACGAACGGCAGCCAATGATCGTCGATCGCGAAGCCGTCGATGACGATCGGCTGCCGCGCCGCGGCCCGCACCAAACCCTCCACCGTGGCCCGCACCTGTTGCGGCGTCGCGCCGAAGCGGTAGGTGTCGTCCTTCGTCGCGGCCCAGGTCGCCCAGTCGTCCAGCGCCCGCTCGTCGGCCGGACCCCAATCCTGAACCAGCCCTTCCCAATACCGGTCCGGGTCGATCGCGCTGTCCAGCACGATCCGCCCGCTGCGTTGCGGGAACAGCTGGGTGAACACCGCACCGAGGTAGGTGCCGTAGGACACCCCGTAATAGTCGATCGTCGGCTCGCCGAGCACCCCGCGCACGACGTCCATGTCCCTGGCGGTATTGCGAGTCGTGAACTGCCGCATCATCTCCGGGTCGTGCACCAGGCAACCCGCGGCCATCCCCGCCGACTGCACCGTGTCGTGCACGAAACCGAGCGGATCCAGCCCGGCCGAACGGATCATCTCCCCGACCGGCCACCCGCAGCGCGGACTGCGCCCCGACTCCCCGACCCCGCGCGGATCCATCCCGATCAGATCGTGCGTCGCCAGGACGTCCGGCGTCAGCACATCACCGAGCAGATCGATACTGTCCAGTCCCTCGCCACCGGGCCCACCCGGATTGGCCAGCAGAATCCCTTGGCGCCGAGCCGGTTCGGTGGCCTTGACCCGCGAGATCGCCACGGTCATGGTCCGGCCGTCGGGTCGCCCGTAGTCGAGCGGCACCGTCAGATCGGCGCACTCGCCGCCGGCCTTGTCCAGGTTCTCGATACCGCAGGGATGCCATTGTGGCTGCTGGCTGTAGAACCGGTCCAGGCCGGCCGGGCGCGCATCGTCTCCCGGCGCGGCATTGCTGTACACAGGCACGACGGCGAGCACCGACACCGCGATCACCGCCACCGACCGCCGCAACACCCGCACCAACAAATGACCCACCTCTCACATACCGTCTCGCGCAGAGAACGGTAGCGGATCGGCGCGGTGCGGGTCGGCCGTAGCTATTCCGCCGGTCGACCGTGGCTATTGCTCAGGACGGCAGCGCGCGCTCGTCCAGCACGCACTTGCCCGCCTCCACCAGCGTCGCCCGCGCCCGCCGCCGCACCCGGCAGCGGTCCACGGTGCAGTCGAGGTGCAATTGCATTGCCGCATGGGCCTGTTCGATGTTCAGCACGCCCGGATCGGCGCCACAGGCGAGCATCGCGGCCACATGCATGTTCAGGTTCGTGAGCTGCATCAGGCGACCCCCGCCGGCTGCGGGTGCCCGGCCCATCGATGTCGGGCCGGTGTCGGCTCCTCCGGCCAGGCGGACGGCCGCACCGCCATCCCGACCGCCTCCAGCGCGGTCAGCCCGACCTCGTCGGCGAGCTCACCGACCAGATCGAGCAGTGACGGCACCACCTCGGCAACGCGCAGTGCGGCAACGGCTTGCGCACAGCTCAGGGTGCGGCCGGGAAGGTAGGAGACCACCCAGCTTCCGTTTCCTACACTGCGCGCTCGATGCGTGGTGAGATCGCTGGTCATCAAGGACGACGCAATGACATGTACAGCCATGACTCCTCGTTCCTGCGGGCGACTCTTGCTGAGGGCCCGGAAGTTTCGAGGCGGGGACGCCGGGGAGGGCGTTCGGTCCGTCCGGGCATACTTCCAGCACACCATTGCCTGGTGCCCGAAACAACGCCCGCGATGGATATCCAAAGATTTCGCGCGAATTCCCAGCACGAAAACCAGCCGGGAGGGGAGGATTCTCCATAGTGGACGAAAGAGCCCGCTGCCCAAGCGAAGTGACGGGGAACCGAGCTTGCTGGTTGCCCCCGCAAAATCGCCGGTGAGCAGCAGAACACAGAACGGAGCGTGCTGTGTCAGCGAGTTCGGCAAGAACGTCAGTGAGTTCGGAGCGATCGTCCGGGGGGTTCGACAAACCGACCGGTACCGAGAGCGGCTCCTCGACTCTACCGCGCAGGCAACTAGGCCGTTATCTGCGCGATTGGCGGACCCAGGCGGGGCTCACCATCGCCGAGGCCTCACGGCTGATGGAATGGGGCGCAAGCACTTTGCAACGGCTGGAAAAGGGGCAGGCCGACCGCATCCGCACCATCGACATCCAGGAACTGTGCCGCATCTACGGCATCCATGAGCAGCTCGCCGACGGGCTCAAGGGCCTGGCCCAGCAGGCCGCGGTGAAGAGCTGGTGGCATGCCTACGGCGACCTGATCCCCGAAAACTTCGACGTCTATGTGGGTTTGGAGGCCTCGGCCCAGCAACTGAGTTCCTACCACTCGGAACTGGTGCTCGGTCTGCTGCAAACCGCCGACTACGCCAGGGCCCTGCATCGTCTCGGCTATCCCGACGATTCGGCGGCGGAATTGGAGCGCCGCGTCCAGCTGCGGTTACAGCGACAGGCGTTGATCACCCGCAAGTGCTCCCCCGCGACGGTTGCCGTGGTGTTGCACGAGTCGGTGCTGCGCCGGGTGGTCGGTGGCGCGAAGGTGATGGCAGCCCAGCTCCGGCACCTCGCGGACCTGAGCACCAGCGACAACGTCTCGGTGCGCATCCTGCCGTTCGCGGCAGGCATACCGCTGGGCGATTCCACCGGGCCGTTCACCGTGCTGGAGTTCGGCACCGACAGCAAGGGACAGCCGGTAGAGCCGCCGGTGGTGTACGTGGAGGGCTTCACCGGCGATCTGTATCTCGAACGCCCGGTCGATGTGCAGCGGTACCATCGGGCACACGAGAGCTTGCAGCGCGCCGCGCTGGATATCCCGGCCAGCAGGCAGCTGCTCAGGCAACTGGCCAAAGAGTTCGCGGCATGAGTAGTCAACTTATTGGGGCGCAATAAATTACGTTCACAGCCGGGGTTATGGCATCCGTTTGCCGACCTGGCTCCGACAAAGGAGTTGCAGTCGTGAGCATCGACAATGGCGCGAAAGTTGATCTTTCCGGCGCGACCTGGCGCAAGGCGGGCAACGGCGAGGGTAAGGACAGCGTCGAGGTAGCCCTGCTGGCAGACGGCCACATCGGCCTGCGCGACGGCAAGAATCCCGACGGTCCCGCGCTGGTCTTCACGCCGTCGGAATGGGCCGCGTTCACCGCGGGCGTGCACGACGGCGAGTTCGACCGTCCCGAATAGTTTCGCTTCTATAACAATGGGGTAGCCCACTCTTTGTGGACCGTGGGCTCAAAGGTTCCCACTCCAGGTACAAGAAATTGCGACCCGGGGATTGGGTCGAATGGCTGATCGTCGCGTTGCTGTTTGCCGTGACGGCGATCGGTTTGTTCATTCTCACCGGATCGCTGATGTCGTCGCTGGTCATCGGCCTGCTCGTCGGCGTTGTGGCCGTCGCGGTGGTGGCCATGTTGTAAACGGATGTGCCCCCCGGCAAGGCCGGAGGGCACATCGTCAGCGTTGAACCAGCCGGTCAGCGCCGAAACAGCTTGTTACCCAACCACACCAGCGGATCGTATTTATGGTCCGCGACGCGCTCCTTCATCGGGATGAGCGCATTATCGGTGATCTTGATGTGCTCCGGGCAGACCTCGGTGCAGCACTTGGTGATATTGCAGAGGCCGAGCCCCTGCTCGTCCTGCGCCAGATCGCGCCGATCGGCCACGTCCAAGGGATGCATTTCCAGCTCCGCGATCCGCATCAGGAACCGCGGCCCGGCGAACGAGGTCTTGTTCTCCTCGTGGTCACGCACCACGTGACAGGTGTCCTGACAGAGGAAGCATTCGATGCACTTGCGGAACTCCTGCGAGCGCTCCACATCGATCTGCTTCATCCGGTAGTCGCCCGGCTTGAGATCAGCCGGCGGGGTGAACGACGGAATTTCGCGTGCCTTCTGATAATTGAAGGACACGTCGGTGACCAGATCCTTGATCACCGGGAACGTGCGCATCGGGGTGACCGTGATGACGTCGGCCTCGGTGAAGGTGGACATCCGGGTCATGCACAGCAGGCGCGGGCGCCCGTTCACCTCGGCCGAGCAGGAGCCGCACTTGCCCGCCTTGCAGTTCCAGCGCACCGCCAGATCGGGCGCCTGCGTGGCCTGCAACCGGTGGATGATGTCGAGCACCACCTCACCCTCGTTCACCGCGACGGTGAAGTCGTGCAGCTCACCGCCGTCGAGGTCGCCGCGCCACACGCGGAATTTGGCGTCGTAACCCATCGCTACGCCTCTCGCTCAGTCGATTTCCCGGCCTGCGCCGGATGCCCGGCGATCTCGGCCGGGGTGTAGTACTTCTCCAGCTCGCCGAGGTCGAAGAGGGCGAGCAGTTCCGGCCGCATCGGGGTCTGATCCTTGGGCGTCACCGTGACCGCCGGGATGGTCTCCCCCGCCGTGCTCGGATCCACCGCGCAGACCAGCAGCTTGTGCCGCCAGTCCGGATCCATCGACGGATGATCGTCGCGGGTGTGCCCGCCGCGACTCTCGGTGCGCAGCAACGCCGCCTTCGCGACGCACTCGCTGACCAGCAGCATGTTCTCCATGTCCAGCGCGAGATGCCAGCCCGGGTTGAACTGGCGATGGCCCTCGACGGTGACCTGCTTGAACCGCTCGCGCAGCTCGGCCAGCTTGGTCAGCGCCTCCTGCACCTCGTGCTCCTTGCGGATGATGCCGACCAGGTCGTTCATCGTCTGCTGCAGGTCGGTGTGCAGGGTGTAGGGGTTCTCGCCCGCGCCCTCGGCGGGCGGATCGAACGGCGCGAGCGCGATCTTCGCCGCCGCCGTGATGTCGGCATCGGTGACCGTCGGCCGCTCCGTGAGCTGTTCGACGTACGCCGCGGCGCCCAAGCCGGCCCGGCGGCCGAACACCAGCAGGTCCGACAGCGAGTTGCCGCCGAGCCGGTTGGAGCCGTGCATGCCGCCGGAACACTCACCCGCGGCGAACAAACCGGGAACCGTCGCGGCGCCGGTGTCGGGATCGACCTCGACCCCGCCCATCACGTAGTGACAGGTCGGACCGACCTCCATCGGCTCGGCCGTGATGTCCACGTCCGCAAGCTCTTTGAACTGGTGGTGCATGGACGGCAGGCGGCGCTTGATCTCCTCGGCGGGCATGCGCGAGGCGATATCGAGGAACACTCCGCCGTGCGGGGTACCGCGGCCGGCCTTGACCTCCTCGTTGATCGCGCGCGCGACCTCGTCGCGGGGCAGCAGGTCAGGGGTTCGGCGCGCGGAGTCGTTGTCGCGCAACCACTGATCGGCCTCCTCCTCGGTCTCGGCGTACTGCCCCTTGAACACCGGCGGGATGTAGTCGAACATGAACCGCTTGCCGTCGGTGTTCTTGAGCACGCCGCCGTCACCGCGCACACCCTCGGTGACCAGGATGCCCTTGACGCTGGGCGGCCAGACCATGCCTGTCGGGTGGAACTGCAGGAACTCCATGTTGATCAGCGTGGCCCCGGCGCGCAGCGCGAGCGCGTGGCCGTCGCCGGTGTACTCCCAGGAATTCGAGGTCACCTTGTACGACTTGCCGATGCCGCCGGTCGCCAAAACCACTGCGGGCGTTTCGAACAGGATGAAGCGGCCGGATTCGCGCCAGTAGCCGAACGCGCCGGAGATCCGGTCGCCGTCCTTGAGCAGTTCGGTGACGGTGCATTCGGAGAAGACCTTGATCCGCGACTCGTAGTCGCCGGTCGCGGCGAAATCCTCCTGCTGCAGCGAGACGATCTTCTGCTGCATGGTGCGGATGATCTCCAGGCCGGTGCGGTCACCGACGTGTGCCAGCCGCGGGTAGGTGTGGCCGCCGAAGTTGCGCTGGCTGATCCGGCCGTCGGCGGTCCGATCGAACAGTGCCCCATAGGTTTCCAGTTCCCACACCCGATCGGGCGCCTCCTGGGCGTGCAGTTCGGCCATGCGCCAGTTGTTCAGGAACTTGCCGCCACGCATCGTGTCCTTGAAATGCGTTTGCCAGTTGTCCTTTTCGTTGGCATTGCCCATCGACGCGGCGCAGCCGCCCTCGGCCATCACGGTGTGCGCCTTGCCGAACAAGGACTTGCACACCACCGCGACGGAGTGGCCGTGTTCTCTGGCCTCGATCACCGCGCGCAATCCTGCGCCACCGGCCCCGATGACGACGACGTCGTACTTGTGCCGTTCCACTTCTGGCATGGCCGCGAATACTCCTGGGGTTGGGGCGGATCAGTTGATGAACCGCAAGTCCGAAATCGTCTTGCTGGCAACCAACATGACGTAGAAGTCGGTCAGCACGAGGGTGCCGAGGGTGGTCCAGGCCAAGGCCATGTGCCGGGTGTTCAGTTTGGAGACCTGGGTCCAGAACCAATAGCGCACCGGATGGGCGGAGAAGTGCTTGAGCCGTCCGCCCGCGATGTGCCGGCAGGAGTGGCAGGACAACGTGTACGCCCACAGCAGGATCACGTTGAGCCACAGCACGACGTTGCCGAGACCGAGGCCGAAGCCGCCGTCCTTGCCGTGGAACGCGACGGCTGCGTCGTAGGTGTTGATCACCGAAACCACCACGGCCACATAGAAGAAGTAGCGGTGCGCGTTCTGGATGATCAGCGGCAGCCGGGTCTCGCCGGTGTACTTGGCATGCGGCTCGGCGACCGCGCAGGCCGGCGGGGAGAACCACACGGCCCGGTAGTAGGCCTTGCGGTAGTAGTAGCAGGTCAGCCGGAAGCCGAGCAGGAACGGCAGCACCACGAAGCCGAGCGGAATGATCGTGGGCAGATCGCCGAACGGCGTGCCGAAGTGGCTGGAGCCTTCGACGCACGAGGTGCTCAGGCACGGCGAGTAGAACGGCGTCAGGTAGTGGTAGTCGGAGACCCAATATGCCGTGCGCACAAAGGATCTGACCGTCGCGTAGATGACGAACGCACCCAGACCCAGCACCGTGACCAGCGGTGGAACCCACCATCGGTCGGTGCGTAGTGTGCGTTCGGAGATTCGGGCCCTGGTCTTGCTGAAGACACCGGTCCCCGTTTCCGAGGTGGTGGTCGGTGCGGCACTCACAGGTGGATGCCTCGCTGATCTGCTGTGCGGTTGGTCATCGATACCTCCGCAATTCGAATGTGATGCCCAGCACCATACGACACCCCCGCTATCGCTCGAGCGGGGTCCCGGCATACCGGGTCCGGGTGAATGCCCGTGATTTGCGCCACATTGGCCGAAGTTTCAACTGTCACCGTAGAGCGGTGAACGGACCGCAAACTTTTCGAACTCGACTAAAACAGAACAGCATTCGAGGACAGCCCGGCCGAACGAAACCTGAGGTCGAAATCGCGACGCGCCGGTTGTCACACGGAGGCAACATATTTGTGGTGATCTTCTCCCGAGATGTACCCGCTGACGTGCGCTGATACCCACGTCCGCCCGCGGCGTGAGCATCGGTCCCGAAGGCGGCAGCCTGCGTAACCACGGAGGGACTGCGAACGCCGCTGATCGGACGCAGCGCTCGGCCGGGGGAAGGAGTACCAAGATGAGAAGAGCCGCGATCGTCGCGCCGGTGCGTACGCCGAGTGGGATCGAAGGGGGTGCGCTGTCCGGAATGCCGCCGGAATGGATGGCTTCGACGGTGCTGTCGGCGGTGATCGAACGCTCCGGCATCGACCCGATGCGCATCGAGGACGTCGCCATGGCGTGCATCGACGGCGGTCTGGCTACCGGCCCGGAGTTGAGCAGGCTGGCCGCGCGCGGCGCGGGTCTGCCGTTCGCCGTGCCCGGTTTCCTGACCGATCGACGCTGCGGCAGCGGGCTCCAGGCGGTGATCACCGCGGCCATGATGGTGCAGACCGGCGCGGCCGATGTCGTGGTGGCCGGCGGCGTGGAGTGCGCCGCGGATGCTCCTGCCTGCCACGGGGAATCGGCCAGCCGGTCCGATCTGCTGAACGCCGAGGACGTGGCCCGCTATTACGGCATCAGCCGGACCGAGGCCGACGAGTTCGCGGTGGCCAGTCATCGCAAGGCCGCGCGTGCCTGGCGGCAGGGAACCTTTGCCGCCGAGGTGATTCCGGTCGGCGTGCTGGACGAACCGGGCTGGGCCGACCCTGGCCTCGAAGGCACTGGGGGACACCGGATTCTGCGCGACGAGGGCCTGCGTGACGACGTGTCCACCTACACCCTGGCCGCGTTGCGCCCGCTGCTGGTCAACGGTGTGGTGACCGCGGGCAACATGAGTGCGCACCGGCACGGCGCGTCGGCCTGCCTGGTGGTCGCCGAGGACCGCCTCGTCGATCTCGGGCTGACCCCGATGGCGTATCTGGTGGGCTGGGCCGCGGCCGGATGTGATTCGCCGGCCGCGTCGCTCGGCGCGGCGCCCGCGGTGGCGAAGCTGCTCGGCCGGACCGGTATCGACCTGGACGACATCGATCTGGT
This sequence comes from Nocardia sp. NPDC006044, assembly GCF_042871115.1. Lineage (NCBI taxonomy): Bacteria > Bacillati > Actinomycetota > Actinomycetes > Mycobacteriales > Nocardiaceae > Nocardia > Nocardia sp. NPDC006044. The sequence continues at coordinate 1,433,670 of NZ_JBIAID010000002.1, read as the reverse complement.
CGAGATCAACGAGGGTTTCGCGGTGGAAGTGCTTGCGCTGGCCAAGGAATGGGATTTCGATCCGAGCGACCGGCTCAACGTGAACGGCTCGGCCATCGCTCTCGGTCACCCGGTCGGCGCCACCGGCCTGCGGATCATGACCACGATGCTGCACGAGCTCGCGCGCACCGGTGGCAACTACGGGCTGGAAGCGATCGCCCTCGGCCATGACCACGGCATCGCGGCCTTGTTCGAGTCGGCCGGGTCCGCGCCGATCGTCGAGACCCCGCGCGGCGCCAGGTTCCACGGCGCCCGGCCGAATCGCCGGTTCGGCAAGCACCGCGCCTGACCGCGAACAGAACTTCGCGGACTCACCGGCACGGCGCAGGCCCGCGAAGTCGGTTCGGGTTACTCGGTCCGCGGGCGCGAGTGGAAGCCCAGGCCCTCGTCCTGCGCACCCATCCAGGCCGCCTCGTCGGACTTGCTGTCCGGGACGTAGATGGTGTCCTGCGGGCGGCGCCGGATTTCCGGCGGCGGCGACTGCTCGAGCTCGTCGGCGTCGATGACGAGCCGCTCGAGGTCGTTCTCCAGCCGCCGCACCATATTGGCGTCGCCGTAGTGGCTGCGCAATGCGCCGATGGATTGCCGGAGCTGGCCGACCGTGTAGCGGAGTTCCGCGATTTCGCTGCGTGTCATCGATACCTCCTGTGTTCCTGGCAGACATGCGAACTCGGTGGGTAACGGGTACTTCCATGGTCTGCCTGGAAGCGCGCTGCACCAAGCCGTGTGACTCACCACACAACGTGATCTTTAACACAGTACAGAAAGAATTCGGATCTGGCTCGCCAGCTGCGAATCTTCGGCAGTTCGCCCAAGTGTTGCCCGAGTCCGGCCGGCGCGCTTGGTGTGAACCACCGATCGGTCAACTTCGGTGGTCGCGCGCCGCCCAGCATTCATCCGGCGACGGCGTACTCCGGCCCCTGCCCGCGCAGTCCGCCGACGACCTGATCGACCCAGCCGACGATGGACAGCGCGACCTCTTCGGCGCGCTCGAAGATCACGCTGTGCCCCGCACCTTCGAGCGGCACCAGTCGCGAACCGGCCAGCTGCGAGGCGAGCACCACCGAGTGCGTGAACGGCACCATGATGTCCGCGGTGCCGGCCAGCACCAGCGCCGGGATGGCGCCGAGCCGGTGCAGGGTCGCGGTCTCGTCGAAGGTGATCAGCGAGGCGAGGAAGCTCGACATGGTCAGCAGCGGGGTGTCGTTCAGCATGGCGGTGGCGACCGCGACCATCCGCGGATTCACCCGCCGGGTCCCGGAATTCGCCGCGCGCATGATCGGCTCGAAGATCCGGCGCGACATCCGCTTCGAACCTTGCATGACCCGTGGCGCGCGGACCACCGCCACCTGCAGCGAGTTCACCGCCCGCCGCTTCAGGAACCGCCCCAGCCCCACCTCGGTGAGCCCGTTCGCGGCGCCCGCGATCAGGCCGACGCCGACGATCCGGGTACCGATCGTCTCCGGGAACAACCGGGAGTAGGCGAGCACCACCATCGCGCCCATCGAGTGCCCGACCAGGATCACCGGCCCGGCCGGCGCGACCGTCCGCAGCACGGTGTCGAGATCGCGGCCGAGCTGGTCGATGGTGTATGTCGAAGGATCGGCCTGACCGGATTCGCCGTGCCCGCGATGGTCGTAGAAGACCATCCGGGTCTCCGCGCCCCACTGCCGCAGTAGTTGAGCACGCAGAAAAGACCAGGATTCGGTGCGCAGGCAGTGGCCGTGCACGAAAACCACGGTGAGTGACGCGGCCTCGGTCCCGAACGTGCGAACCGAGATGGGGATCCCGTCCTCGGCCGGCACCGTGACACGGTGCCCGTCGTAATCGGCGGCGCAGCGGGCGATCGTCGTGGACATGACGTCCTCCTAGGAGGGTGCATCCTTGCGGAGCGTTCTAGCCCGGTTGTCGATAGACATTTCCCCCGCGTTACCAGCCCATACCCCCCGTTACGGACAAGTTGTCCAACCGATGCACAGGATGCACGTCCACCCCCACCCACCCACCCCGATCGAAGAATCTACGAATCGCTAGCGCAGAGGCTAGATTCCGGTAGAAGCCCATACCCGGTCGTGACTTGCCGAATATCGGTCTATCGAAGGGATTTTCTAGAGTCCCCTAGATTCCTCTAATTGGCTCCTCTCCCGATGAGGAAAATCTATGTCTATCTAGTGATTTGCCGATACTAGTGGATATTCGGCAAGGCGCCCGCCGGACGTCACGTCATGGGGCAGGGAGCGGGCGTGACGTCCGGGGGGCGGCCGAGCGTTTGGTCAGGGGGTGGCGGGGGTGCGGGTGGAGGGGAGGAAGGGGCGGAGGAGGTTTTGTTCGGTGGAGGGGCCGAGTTGCCATTCGGCGATCCACGGGCCGGTGCCTTCGCTCGGGTCGAAGACGCCTTCCTCCAGCCAGGTGTAGCGGCCGGTGAGGACGCCGCGGGCGAGGGTGCGGTCGTCGTCGTCGGTGTTGTCCCAGAGTGCGTCGAACAGCCGGCGGATGCGGACTCGGGATTGCTTGCAGAAGACGTCCGCGAGTTCGGTCGCGGCGGTGGCCTCCGGTGCGCCTGCGGTGCGCAGGGCTTGGGCGCGCATGCAGGACGCGGACATGGCGAACAGTTCGGCGCCGATGTCGACGATCCGGCCGAGGAAGTTCTGCTTGTATTCCAGGCCGGCCTGCCAGCGGCCCATCGCGTACATCAGGGACCTGGCCTGCTTGCGCGAGCTGCGCTCGACGAACCGCAGATGCTTTGCCAGCGTGCCGAATTCGGTATAGGTGGCGGGTACGGTGCCGGAACCGACCGCGAGCTGCGGGAACCACTTGGCGTAGAAGCCGGTCGCGCCGACCGCGGCCTTCGCCTTGTCCTTGAACTCGGCGTTGCGGTCGACCAGCGCGCCCGCCGCGGACATGTGCGCGTCGGCCATCTCCCTGGCGATCAGCAGCCGCATGATCTCACTGGAACCCTCGAAGATGCGATTGATCCGCAGATCGCGGACCAGCTGTTCGGCGCCGACCGCACGCTCGCCGCGCGCCTCGAGCGAGGCGGCCGTCTCGTAACCGCGGCCGCCGCGGATCTGCACCAGCTCGTCGGCGATGGTGCAGCTCATCTCGCTGGCCCACAACTTGGCCAGCGCCGCCTCGATCCGGATGTCGTTGCGCGCCTCGTCGCACATGGCGGCGGACAGGTCGAGCGCGGCCTCGAGCGCGTAGGTGGTCGCGGCGATGAAGGAGATCTTCTGGCCGACCGCCTCGTGCTCGCCGACCGGCTTGCCCCACTGCACCCGCTCGGTACTCCACTCCCTGGCGATCTTCAGCGACCACTTCGCCGATGCCGTGCACAGCGCCGGGATGGCGAGCCGGCCCGCGTTGAGCGTGGTGAGCGCGATCTTGAGGCCGTCTCCCTCGCGCCCGATTAGATTCGCCCGCGGCACCCGCACGTTGTGCATCCTGGTGACGCCGTTCTCGATGCCGCGCAGGCCCATGAACGCGTTGCGCCGCTCGACCGTGATGCCCGGCGAATCGGCCTCGACCACGAACGCGGAGATGCCGCCGCGATGCCCTTCGCTCTTCGGCACCCTGGCCATCACCACCAGCAGCTCGGCGACCACCCCGTTGGTGGTCCACAGCTTGACGCCGTTGAGCTCGTACGCCGTTCCGTCCTCGACCGGGGTCGCGGTGCTGGCCATCCGGGCCGGATCGGAGCCGACGTCGGGCTCGGTGAGCAGGAACGCGCTGACCGCGCCGGCGGCACAGCGCGGCAGGAACTCGGCCTTCTGCTCGTCGGTGCCGGCCAGCTTCAGCGGTTCGGGCACGCCGATGGACTGATGCGCCGACAGCAGCACGCCCAGACTCGGGTGCGCCGAGCCGACCAGCATCAGCGCACGGTTGTAGCCGAACTGGGAAAGGCCCTGTCCGCCATAGGATTCCGGGATCTTCAGCCCGAAGCAGCCGAGCTCGGCGAGCCCCTTGACGTACTCGTCCGGGATCCGGCCCTCCGCCTCGATCACCCGGCCGTCGATGGATTCGCAGAACGGGCGCAGCCTGGCCAGATAGGCCTCGGTGCGGGCGGCGTCCGCGGACCCCGGCTGGGGGTACGGGTGGATCAGATCGAGCCGGAACCTGCCGAGAAACATCTCCTTCGCGAAGGATGGTTTGGCCCAGGTGGTTTCGCGAGATTCCTCGACCAGTGCTCGGGCCTGTTCTTCGGTGGCGTCGACTTTCGCGGCTGTCGCCATGATGTCCTCCTCGGACGTGATCAGGATCACATTCGAGTGTAGGAACTTTAGTTACCCGCCGGTAGGGCCGCAGGTCGATTGATTTCTATCGATCTCTAATGATCTTGGTAGACAAGCTAATAAGGAGCTATCCGACGATGGCCGTATTGCCCGGTTTCGACCTCACACGCTGCGTAGGTAGCGACCGAAGTGCGGCACGGTGAACCCGATCGTGCCGCGCTCGGCCGAATAGATGAGGCCCTTCTTGATCAGCCCGTCCCGGGCCGGCGAGAGCGAGGCGGGTTTGCGCCCGAGTTCGCTGGCCACCGCCGAGGTCGCCACCGGACCGTCGTCGCCGGCCAGATCGGCCATGGCGCGCATGTACTCTCGCTCGGCCGGCGTTGCCCGTTCGTAGCGGGAGCCGAAGAAGCCGACCGCCAGCTCCTCCTCCGCGGTCGGCGAGGCCACCTCGACATCCTCCGCGGAGATCGGACTCTCCGGCGCCTGATCCCAGGCGGCCTTGCCGTAGGCCTGGACAAAGTACGGGTAACCATCGGCCTTGTGGTAGAGCGCATCCAGCGCTTCGTCGGTGAACTTCACCTCCTCGCGCTCGGCGGGCGCGATCAGCGCGAGGTCGGCGGATTCGCGGTCGAGCCGATCGATGCGGTGGTAACTGAACAGGCGCTCGGAGTAACTCTTCGACGCGGACAGCACCGCGGGCAGATGCGGCAGGCCGGCGCCGACCACGATCAACGGCGCGGTGTCCTGGCTCAATTCGTGGCAGGCCCCGCAGATCGCGGAGATGTCGGCCGGACTCAGATCCTGCATCTCGTCGATGAAAATCGCGATGCCGACACCGATTTCGGCGGCCAGCGCCGCCGCCTCGACCAGAAGCTCGACCAGGTCGATCTCGATATCGCCGGAATCCGCGCGGCCGGTGACCGCGGGGACGTCGATGCCCGGCTGCCAGCGTTCGCGCATCCCCTTGTCCGCGGTGGCCCGCAACGCGAACGCCTTGAGGATGCCGAGGAAGTCGTCGACCCGTTCCGGGTTGCGGTGCGCCATGGCGATCGCGCGGACCGCCATGTGCAGCGCGGAGGACAGCGGACGGCGCAGTTCCTGATCCGGCCGCGCCTCGATCTTGCCGGTGCCCCAGCCGCGCGAGATGGCGGCCGAGCGAAGTTGATTGAGCAGCACCGTTTTTCCGACGCCGCGCAGGCCGGTGAGCATGACGCTGCGTTCCGGCCGGCCGCGCGCGATGCGTTCCAGCACGATGTCGAAAGCGGTGAGTTGCTTGTCGCGCCCGGCCAATTCGGGTGGGCGCTGTCCGGCTCCGGGAGCATACGGATTCCGCACGGGGTCCATGCCCTAACACCGTAGCCCGTTATGTCCGCGAAATCTGTCGGTATCTACGGCGTGTCCTAGATATTGCTAGCGGCCGGTATTGCACGATGGCTCTCGCACGGTTGAGATGGGCACGGAAGTCATTACGCTGCTGGCGTTTCCAGCGAGTATCGGAGGGTCATGTCCGACGAACCCACCCCGACCACCGCCGAGGTGGTCCAATCCTGGAACGTGCCGACGGGAGCGACGGTGGCGCACCGCATCCGGGCCAACATCCTGGCGGCGATAGGGCAGGGCTATGACGATCCGCAGCTGGTCGCGGACCTCGCGGTCGGGCCGCTGGTGATGGCGCTCGGGCACCTGGAGGTCGGTCTCGCCGATGCGCGGCGCCGGATCGCCGACCTCGAGCGGGCGCTCGCCGACCGCGACGGCGCGGCGGCCGACGACCGCGAATCCTGAATTAGCGAAGGACGATTCGGACATTTGCCGCCGATCGGTAACGGACACTTATTCGCCGATATCGTGTCGTGACCCAGTGGGCGTGTCGCGATTCCGGGCGATCGTCCAGGGAGTTTGCCGGGACGGGAAAACTACCAGGTCTGTGCGCTGGACAACACCGCGTCGGCATCGTAATCTCTTCGTGACTTAGTGGAGTCCTGTCGTTTCGAAAGAGAAGCGGCGCCACAGAGTTACCGCCTCAGCGGCCGTCGGGGCCATCTTCCCGCCTGCCGCGCCGGGAACACCCGCAGTGTTCGACTGGGTGATTCCTTGCGGCCATTTACTGGTCGCTCACCGGTCGGCGGGAGAGTACGAAGATCGGAGACGTAGCTCGGTGGGTAAACACAGCATGCAGCGGGATTCGCGCTTGCCGAATTCCGTCAAGGGTGCCCTCGTCATGGGCGCGGTGGCCGCGACAACCGGCGCGATGCCCGCGATCCCCGCGATGGCGGCAACCATCAACGTTCCCGGACTCGGTAACTTCGATGTTCCTGTGCCGCAGGAATACGAAGCGCCGGTCCAGCAGCTCAACCAGCAGATCCAGCAGGCCGTGTCGGCCATGCCGAACGCGCAGGTTCCCGGCGCACCGCAGCAGCAGGCGGCGCCAGGCGTACCGAACTTCGCGCCGAACATGCCCGGTCTGTTCAACCCCGCCCCCAGTGCCAGCGATATCGCGCTCGACGCGGCCAAGACCAAGGTCGGCGCGATGTACTCCTGGGGTGCCGCAGGCCCCTCCAACTTCGACTGCTCGGGTCTGGTCCAGTGGGCCTACCGGCAGGCCGGCGTCGAACTCCCCCGCACCAGCTTCGAGCAGTCGCACGTCGGCGCTCCGGTGGCCTTCCAGAACCTGCAGCCCGGCGACATCGTCGTGACCAACGGCGGCGGCCACGTCGGCATCTACGCGGGTGACGGCAAGCTGCTCAACGCCGTTCAGTCCGGCTCGCCCGTCTCCTACACTCCGCTCCGCGCCGGCGATGTGGTTACCGCACGCCGTATCGTTTAACGAGTGACCCCCGCCGAAAACGGCATCCGTGCGAACGGAAAGAGCACCACGACGCAGGCCCGAGTCGATTCATGGACTTGGGCCGTGCGCCTGTTCAAAACCAGATCCGCTGCCGCCGAGGCCTGCCGGGGCGGACACGTCCGCGTCAACGGCGTCGCGGCCAAGCCTGCCCAGCCGGTCAAACCCGGCGACGAGGTGCGCATCCGCCTGAGCGGCGTCGAACGCATCGTGATCGTCGAGCAGATCATCACCAAGCGGGTCAGCGCCCCGGTCGCCGCGCAATGCCTGATCGACCGCAGCCCGCCGCCACCCTCGCGCGAAATCCTCGCCGCCCTGCCGCGCCGTGACCGCGGATCCGGCCGGCCCACCAAACGCGAACGGCGCGAAACGGATCGCCTCCTCGGCCGCACCGAGAGCTGAGTCAAGCCGAGGTCGGCTTCGCCACTGCCTTGGCGGCCAATCGATTCGCCGCCACCGCCGCCACGGCGATGGTGCACAGCGCGCCGAGCATCAACGCCGCCGCCTCCCCCGGCACCAGCACATGCAGCTGTGTGCCGACGGTGACCGCCGCGACCGGAACGCCGATCTGCGCCGCCGCGAGCGCCCCGTAGCCGACCGGCTGCCCGATCAGCCGCGGAATCAGGTGAACCAGCACCGCGCCGACGCCGAGCGCCAGACCGAGCGCGATGAGGCGCGGATGGTCGCCGAAGTCGCGCAGGTTGAGCCGAGCGCCGAGCCAGACGAAGAACAGCGGCCCGAGGAAGCCGTCGTTGATCGCGAACAGTTGCCGGGCCACCCGCCGCGGCTCGCCGATCGCGGCCACCGCGAGCCCGGCGGCGAAGCCCGCCAACATGATCGACACCCGGGTCTGGGTGGCCACCGCGCACAGCGCGAACAGGACCGCGAGGCTCACCCGCAATTCGAGGGCGAGCTTGCGATCCTCGGACAACCGATGGGCCCGGCGCCGCGCACCCGACTGCTCCAGCCGGCGCAGCACCACGAAGAGCACGATGCCGCAGGCGGCGACCGCCAGGGCGCCGAGCGCCGCACGCCCCGCGTGCTCTGGGTCGATCGCCAACGGCAGCGCCACCACGCAGGCGGTATCGGCGACCGCCACCTGCGCGGTCAGCGCCAGTACCGGCGTGCCCGCCAGCCCGAGCGAGTCGATGATCGGCAGCACCAGCGCCGCCGACGAGGACGCGAGCAGCACCGCATACATGGCGCCGTGTCCGGTATCGAACCAGCGCGCGATACCGAATCCCACTGCGGCAGCGAGCAATCCGACAAGCACGGCACGGACGACGCCGACCCTGAGGGCCGACCGCACCGCCGGATCACGCACCGGCACATGGGTTCCCGCGACGAACATGACCACCGCGAAGCCCATGTCCGCTAGAAACGTGAAGATCGGGTCGGCGCTGTGCAGCACGCCGAACCCGGTGGCGCCGAACACGATTCCGGCGATCACCTCGCCGAGGATCACCGGCAGGTGCCACGAACTGCGCAGTGCGAGCAGCGGCCCGAACAGGCCGAGCGCGAGGACGAGTGCGAGGGTGGAGAAGGTCACGGCATGGCGGCGATCTTCGCCGGAATCGCGATGTTCTCGTCGGCCCAGTGGATCGCGCAGACCCGGTGGTAGCCGTCGGCGATCACCATCGGCGTACCGGTGCGGAAATCGCCGCGCACCAGCAGAATCGGGGACAGCGACTTACCGTTGTTGATCTTGATGAGGTCTCGCCGGACATGCGGATTCTCCGGTGGTAGCAGCTCGAGCCGGGCCGCGCGCAGAATGTCCTTGGCCTTCTTGTGCACGATGGGACCCGCACGCAGATCGTCCACCACGGCGCTGACCACCTTCGGCCCGGCCAGCAACTCCAGGTAGTCGGCGGCTGCCGGGTAGTCGTGCTCCTCCGGCTCGTCTTTCCACTGCACGGAGATGCTGTCGGTCGCCATACACCTCATCATCGCGGCCCGTGGCCCGGATCGGCGGGACCTCGACGGTGTTTCGGAACGGCTCAGATCATCGCCACCGGGGCGAGCTGCCCGGCGATATACCGGGCCCGGCACTCGCCGCGGCGCAGCTTGCCGCTGGTGGTCTTGGGGATTCGGCCCGGCTCGACCAGCATCACCGAACCCGGTATCACCTCGTGCGCGGCCGCGACCGCGGTGCGGATCCGGCGGGCGAGCACCGAGAGCTCGGCGGGCTCGGTGGCCTCGACGACGCGCAGCTCGGCCACGATCACCAGATCCTCGCGACGCCCGTCGTCGTACCCGAACGCCGTCACGTGTCCCGGCCGGATCTCCACCGCGCAGGCCTCGACGGTCGCCTCGATGTCGGCCGGGAAGTGGTTGCGTCCGTCGACCACGATCACGTCTTTGCGCCTGCCCGCGATGTAGAGCTGCTCGTCGAACCAGAAGCCGAGGTCGCCGGTGCGCAGCCAGTCGGCGTCGCTGCCGCGCAGAGTGGCGTGAAAGGTCTCGGCGGTGGCATCGGGTCTGCCGTAGTAGCCGTCGCAGACGTTGGCGCCGGCCACCCAGATCTCGCCGACCCGGCCGGCGGGCAGCTCGGCGCAGGACACCGGGTGCACGATGCGCACGTCCTGTCCGACCGGGGCGCCGCAGCCGACCAGCGGTGTGCCGCCGAGGGATTGCGCGAGCCGGACCGCCCGGCCTTCGGCGAGCGCGCTGCGGTCGAAGTGCTGTGCCACCGGGTCGGCCTGCCAGTCGCCGATGGTCACGGTCAGCGTGGCCTCGGCCAGGCCGAAGCCGGGGGTGTGCGCCCGGTGGCGGAAACCGTATTCGGCGAAGGTATCGGTGAATTCGGCGAGCGCGTCGGCCCGGACCGGTTCGGAGCCGTTGAGCAGCATGTCCAGGCAGGACAGGTCGAGTCCGGCGCGCTCCTGCGGTGTGGTCGCGGAAACCGTCAGGCCCAGACCGAAATTGGGGCCGCCGGTGATGCCCGCGCGATAGTCGCTCACGGCGCGCAGCCACCGGATCGGCCGCTTCGCGAATTCCGCGGGGGACATGGTCAAGCCGGGTACGCCGCAATAGAGCGGCAGCGACAGGCCGAGGATGAGACCCATGTCGTGGAAGAACGGCAGCCAGGTCAGGATGGGTTTGCCGGGCGCCGGTCGCAGCGCCTGGCACAGTTGTTCCAGCGCTGTGGTCAGGTTCGCGTGGGTGACCCGGACGCCGGCGGGGGACTGGGTCGAGCCCGAGGTGTACTGGAGATAGGCGAGCTCGGTCCGGATCGGATCGATGACCGGTGCGGGCGAATCCACCAGGGGCGCGGTGACATCCGCGGCGAGCTCGATCACCGCGCCGAGCGCCGGACCGAGGATCGACGCGCGGGCCGAGTCGCCGTGGGACAGCAGGGCGAGCGCCGGTCGCGCGTCGGCCAGCACCGCGAGCAGCCGCTCCTTGTTGCGCGGGCCCGCCACCGGAAACAGCGGCACGGCAATGCGATTGCTGTACAGGCAGGCGAGAAAGGCGACGGCGTAGTCGAGTCCGTGCGCGCAGAGGATGGCGATCCGGTCGCCCGGTGCGCTCCCCTCCCGCAGTCGCGCGGCGAGTTCGCCTGCGGCGCAGTGCAGGCCGGCGTAGGTCATCGAGACGGGCAGCCGTTCGTGCATGCGATAGCGCAGCTCGGTGTAGGCGATGTCGTCCGGTCGGATCGTGGCCAGCTCGGCGATCCGCGCGGCGAGGCTGTTGCAGGCGGTCACGAGGCCTCGCCGGGGTGTGCGGCCGGCCGATCGAGCGGCGCGGTGCCGAGGAGGTTCGAGAGGCGCACCGCCAACGCAGAGGTGTCGGCGGTCGGAGCGTAGTCCACTGCCGAGAGATAGGTCCCGGGATATCGCAGCAGTTCGGACAGCAGCCCGGCATCGTGCCGAGGGTCGAATGCGGCGATGCCCGCCTGCCGGATCGCCGCGAGCGAACCGGTCGCCCATCGACCCCAGCCGACGCTGAGCACACCCCGCCCCGGATAGGTCAGAGCAAGGGAATCCATCGCGGCGCCGGCTGCGGCGTCGGCGGCCCGGCCGGGTGCGCCGAACGCGCCGGTGGCGCAGGAGAACAGCAGGATGAAGTCGGTCGGGTCGGCCGCGCTGAGCTCGATCAGGTTGCCGGCCGCGGTCAGTCTGGCGGAGAACGCCGTGGTCAGCAGGTCGGGTGTGGTGGCATCGAAGCTAGCCTTCGTGGTCGTGCCCGCCGCGTGCACCAGGCCGCGAATGGTCGAGCCGCATTCGCGGATGTCGTTGAGCGCGTTGGCCAGATCGCGCCGGTCGGCGGTATCGCAGCGGACCACGACGATCCGGTCCTCCAATCCGTCGAGCAGCGGCGGCACGGGGCGGGGCGCACGGGTGAGGATCACTACGTCGCGGGCTCCGGAATCGAGCAGCCAGCGCACCGCGACGGCGCCGATCGTGCCCAATCCGCCGGTGACCACGTAGGTTCCGGCGGCGTCGATGCCGGCCGAGGTCGATCGGAGTCGCGCGGGCGTGAACCCGAGGATGGCGAGGCTACCTGCGACGCAGCGCAATTCGTCAGCAGTCGCGGTGCGCGGTAGGTCCGTCACCGAGCGGCGGAGCAGTGTCACGCTCCGCGAGTCCGCATCGGTCCAGATCAGGCGCACCGCGCGGCTGGATTCGAGTTGCAGGGAACGGACCAGACCGGCGATCGCGTGTGGCGCGGCCAGGATTTCGGGATCGACCCGATGCGGGTGGACCGCCGTGGGTTCCGGCAGGATGACCGTGAGGGACGCGGTGCCGGGATCGGCGTGCACCCGCTGGAGCAGATCCAGGACCCGGCAGGTCGTCGCGGCGGCATTGCGGCCAGGGCCGATGGGATCGGAGTGGGTTGCCGCCGGATCTGTTTCGGTCGGCCAGACCAGGACCACCGCGGTGCGCGCGCCGGCGGAGCCGCCCAGCGGCAGGTCGGTGATGAGCGGCCGCGGCGCGTCGGGCTCGCGCGGAACCCGATCGGTGGGGAGGCTGTCCGCCAGCGTGCCCGCCAGCCGGCGAGCGAGGTCCGAATCGCCGATCACCAAGGCGCGCTCGGCCATCCGATCGCGTGCACCGTCGAAGAACCCGGGATCGACAGTCTGCCAGGACTGCTCGCGGAAAGGGATGGGGCGATCGGCCTTTCGCGGCGCCGCGGCGGCCCGCGCCGGAGAATCCGATCCGGCGAACCGGATGCGCACGCCGGACAGCGCGAGGCACGGCACACCGTGCTGGTCGGTCCCGATGACGTCGCCGACCAGGCCGGTGACCGTGCGCTCGCGGACGAACGCGTGTACCTCGAGGACCGTCCGATTCGGTTCGGCGGACAACCACGCGGAGGCGATAGCGACCGGCAACGGGAGCGCGCCGGCGGGCACCTCGTCGTACCCGGGCGCCGTCAGCGCTTGCAGGCACCCGCTCAGCGTTGCGGTGCTGTGCAATTCGGCGACGTCGAACAGGCCGATCGCGCTGTCCGGTGCGGTCGCGATGCCGCGCAGCACCCGGAACCGCGGCCCGTACTCCAGCCGCAGCCGATGCAGTTCGGCATAGAAGGCGGCGGGCGCGATGAGCCGCATCCGGTGTCGCCCAGCCCGGTTGGCGTCCACCACCCGCATCCATGCGACGATATCCGCGGGTGTGGGGTCACCGGCGGGCCGAGCCGATGCCAGCGCTGCGACCTCCGCGACCTCCGCCCGTACGCTTCCGTCGCCGCCGCGGCGATAGCCGACCTCCGGCAGCGCCGAGAGCGCGGTCCGTTCGTGCACCGTGAAATCGGTGAGCACCGTGCCGCGCGCCAGATGCAGCAGCCTGCGCAGCCAGAACGCGGTCGGCACGATCGGTTCGCCGTGAATCACGTGATCGGTGAGATCGTCAGGGGGAAAGACTGTTTCGGAGCTCTCCGGTTCGGGCCAGGACGCGCCCAGCGGGAAGACGCGCTTGCGCCACGTGCGTCGCGACGGGGTGCCGAACGGCCCCTGCGCCGACCAGTCGATCGGCCGGCCCTCGAGGTGCAGCCGGGCCAGGCAGGCGAGAAACGCGCCTGCCTCGTCATCGCGCGACGCCGCCGGATGCGTCGCGTCGCGGAACTCGGGATACTCACGCACCGCCGGGGTCAGCACGGGATGCGGCGAAATCTCCAGCACCGTCGAAAGCCCGTCGGCGGCCGCGCGTTCCAGTGCCGCGGCGAGTTCGACTGTTCCCGAGGCATTCTCGGCCCAATAGGTGCCGTCCATCGCTGCCGTGGTGATCAATTCGGCGCGGCGGGCGGTGGAGTACAGCGGGATTCGCGGCGGCACCGGCCGCAGATCCGCCAGCGCTTCGACGAACTCGGGCGGCACGGGGGCGGCAAGCGGACTGTAGGCGGTGGCGTCGTCGTCCGCGATCCGCAGCGCGGGCATATCGCGGCGCTTGGCCCGCCGGATGAGCGTGTCGATGTAGCGCGGGATACCGGAAACGACCACCGACCGTGGACCGTTCACCGCCGCGATGCCGACCTGCGCCCGCATCGGTTCCACCAGCTTCACCGCCTCGAACGGCGCCGCGGTCAGCAGCGCCATCGCCGTTCGATCGTCCGGCGCCGCCACGATCCGGCCGCGCCGCACCACGATCAGCGCCGCGTCGGCCAGCGACAACGCGCCACCGACGACGGCCGCGGCGATCTCCCCGAGCCCGTGCCCCGCCACCGCGTCCGGCCGAATGCCCCACGCCGTCAGCAATTCCGCCATCGCTACCTGGAACGCGAAGATCGCCGGCTGGACAAGTGCCATAGCGCGCGACCGGTTTCCATTGCCCGCGGCGGTCAGTGGGAAGCCGTGTCGCGGCGTCCAGACCCGCGGCCCGCCCGCCGCGACGATCGCGTCGGCGACCTTGGTCAACGCACCGGCGAACACACTGTGCCGCACCGCGAGCGCTCGCCCCATCGCGACGTGCTGGCCGCCTTGCCCGGCGAACAGGAAGAGCACGCCACCCTTGCGCCGGGTCGCCGACGGACCGATCAGCGCCGCGCTCGAATCACCCTGCGCGACGGCCTGGAGCTGCTCCAGCGCGTCGCCACGATCGCGCACCAGCACGCAGGCCCGCGACCGCTGCGGCAGCAATCTGGCGGTGGCGGAGGCGAACTCGCGCAACGATTCGGCCCCCGCCTCGAGTCGCTCGGCGTACCGGCCTGCCTCGGCCGTCAGCTCCGCGGTATCGCGACCGGTGAGCGAGATCAGCACCGGCGGTTCGTCCGCGCGGACCGCGTGCGGCAGTTCGACTCCGCGTAGCACCGCGTGCGCGGCGGTGCCGCCGAAGCCGAAAGAGCTGACCCCCGCGCGACGTTCGCCGACCGGGACCGCGCTCCAGTCGACGGCCGCGGCCGGCACCCGCAGCTCGCGCCCGGCCTGCTCCGGCAGCGGGCCGCCGGTCCGGAAGCTGTTCATCGGCGCGATGACACCGTGGTGGATGGACAATGCCGCTGTGATCACACCGGCCACGCCGGAGGCTGCTTCCAGGTGCCCGATGGCGGACGTCGCCGAGCCGATCCAGATCGGCTCCGCGCGCGCCGAGGTGCCCTGCGCGGCAACGGAAGCCAGCGCACCGACCTCCATCGCATCGCCGAATGCCGGCCCGGTGCCGTGACATTCGAAGTATCCGGCGCTGCTCGGCTCGAGTCCGGCGCGGGACCAGGCGGCGCGCACCGTTTCCTGCTGTGCTTCGCCGTTCGGCGCCCGCAGCCCATCGGAGCGTCCACCCGAGCCCACCGCCGTCCCGGCGATCTCCGCGTACACCCGATTGCCCTCGCGCACCGCGTCTTCGGTGCGTTGCAGGATCACCACCGCACAGCCGTCCGCCCGCGGATATCCGTCCGCGGCCGCGTCGACCGGTTCCGGTCGTCCGCCGGTCCCCGGGAAACCGCCGTCCGCCGGATAGTTCGAGACACGCGGCAGGAGATCGACCCCGCCGGCGATCGCGAACGGCGCCGTGCCGTCGGCGACCAGCCGGACCGCCAGGTCGACGGCGGCCAGCGAGGACGAGCACGCGCTGTCCAGCACCAGACTCGGGCCGCGTAGATCCAGCACGTGGGACAGGCGATTGGCGATGAGGCCGGGCGCAAAACTGGGAACGGCGTAGGGCGCGTCGAATCCGTCCCGGTTGAGCACGGCTATGCCGTAGCCGCCCGCGCCGAACACCACCGCCGCGCCGGAACCCGTTGTGCGGTAGCCGATCCCGGCATCGTCGATGGCCTCGACCGCGACCTCCATGGCCAGCCGCTGCCGCGGATCCATCAGCGCGCTCTCCCGCTCGGGCAGGGCGAACCACTTGTGGTCGAACGCGTCGATGCCCGCCAGGTACCCGCCGCGTCGGCCGGCCGGCGGCGGCCCGGCGAGCAGCATTCGCCAGAATTCGTCGCCGCCGTCGGCTCCCGGCACCCGGCAGCCGATCCCGACGATGGATACCCCGGTCATCGCATCGCGAGATACTCGACCAATTGGTCTATGTCGGGGTAGTCGTACATCGCGGTCAACGAGACCTCGAACCCCATGGCATCCTCGAGCCGCGCGGTCAGCCGGGCCAGCTGGGTGGAGCTCAGGCCCAGATCGGTGAACGGCGCGTCGGTGCAGACGGCGGTCGCGTCGACGCCGAGCAACTCGGCCACGGCCGTCACCGCCGTGGTCGTGAGCGCCGCACGACTGCGTACCATCGAGCTCCGATCCATCCCGAGACGTGCCTACCCCCGAATCGGCGGCTCGTCTCTACCGCCCAGGTACCACCCGCGATTATGCCGAGATATCGCACTATGGAGAAGAGTCTTTTGCGTGGCCTGCGCCGACACGGCCGATCGCCTACCGTGGCGAGGTGAGCGATAACTCCGCACGGCCGGCCGATGGACGCCCCGGAACCCTCGGCACGCTGGTGCGGTGTTGCGCCGCACTGGCCGCCACCCCGAGTCGGCTTCTCCGGCCGCGCCGACCCGACCAGGCGTTTCTCGCCGGTCTGGTGTCCGCGCCCGCGCCGACGGCCACCGCGACGGTCCGGCTGATCGCGCTGCCGCAGGCCACGATGGCCGCGCCGGCCATCATCGTCGCCGAGGGTGTGCGGAGCCTGCGCGAGTTGCCGATGTCGATGGGCGCGTTCCTGGTCGAGCATCCGCAGGCAAGGTTCCTCGTCGATCCCGCCATCTGCGCCGACGTGCACACGCGGGTATTGCCGGGGCATCCCTTCCCGATAGGCAAGCTGGTGTCACCGGACAAGCCGGTGCTCGGGTTGAGCAACGCGCTCGCGGCCCGCGACCTCGCGGTCTCCGATATCGATTTCACCCTCGCCACCCACCTGCACTGGGACCACGTCGCCGGCCTGCTCGAGCTGCCGGATTCGATCGAACTCCGCGTTCCCGCGGTCGAATACGCGTGGGCCATGCACGGCGACACCGCGCCGATCGGCGTCATCCGGGAACCGTTGCGCGGCCAGTCCATCGCGCCGGTCGAGCTCGACGGCCCACCCGTGCTGACCTTCCCGCGCAGCCACGACGTGTTCGGCGACGGCGCCGTCGTCCTGGTCGATCTGGCGGGCCACACCCCCGGCAGCATCGGCGTGCTCCTCGCGGTGGACGACGGCACCCGGGTGCTGCTCGCCGGCGACGCCGTCTGGAACACCTTGCAGGTCAAGCTGATCCGCGAGAAGGCCCCGATGCCCGGCAACCTCTTCGACGCCGATCGCGACGCCGCGTTCCGCACCATCCAGCGCCTGCACGCCCTTCCGGCCGATGTCGAGGTAATCGCCAGCCACGATTACGACGCGGTCCTGGCCCGCGCGGTTCGGGCGAGCTGAAGTACCACGACGCCGCCGGCCGGGCAGAGCGCAGCACGCCGGGCCCGGCCGCAGGCGTGGGCCCGGCGTCCGATCAGCGCGTCAGCTGGCGCGGAGGCCGATGATCAAGCCGTCCTTGGTGCACTTGGACGGGGTGGCGGGGTCGGGCTGGGCGTTGCACTGCCAGCCTTCGATGGTCTGGGCGTCGGTATTGCTCACCGTGGTCGCGTATTTCGTCGCGACGTTGATCGCTTCCGTGCAGCCGACCCGGCCTGCCGGGGTGCCGACGGCGGTGACGGTGCGGGTGCCGCCGCCCGCGTCGGTAACCGGGCCGCAGTCGACGTCGGCCACGGCGGCCGGTGAGGTGGCGATCGCCGGGGACGTGGCGCGGCCGGGAGAGGTGGCCGACGTGGGGTTGACGGCGGCGGTGGGGGCTTGCTGGACAGTCGACATGGCGTGGGCCGAGTGGTCCGTCTCGTTGTTGCCGCCGCAGCCGGCCGTGCCGGCCACTACCGCGAGGGCGGTCGCGGCGACTGCCGTCAGGTGGAGGAATTTCACCGAGTTGGCTCCTGATCTCTAGGCGAAGCGGCCGAATCGGTGCAGGTACAGCATGATTCGGCCGTAGCTGTCATGTTGCCGACATCCATTCAAACACGCCGCCACGCGCCCGGATCAAGATCAGCGGCGGATCAGCAGCTCGAGCGCCTGTGCGGCGGTCAGCGAACCGGCGCTGACGAGTTCGAGATTCGCCAGCGCCGCCTCGTGTGCCTCGGTGCTCGCCGCGGCGACGCAGTCGGCCACCGGGTGCACGGTGAACCCCAGATCGGTCGCGTGCCTAGCGGTCTGCTCGACGGTCAGGTTGGTCGCCACGCCCGTGACGAACAGTGTGTCGATGTTCTGCTCGGTGAACCACTGTGCCAGTGCGTTACCCGCCAGCCCGGACAGCTTCTGGTTGTCGAACACCTCGCTCGCCAGCCCATTCATCTCCGGAATGAGCTGGGCACCCGCGGAATCCGGCCGGAACTCGGTCTGCGCCGCGCCCACCGATCGCATGAAGCCGGTGTTGCGCACCAGCTCGCCCTCGCCGACCGGGATGGTGAATCGGGTGAAGACCACCGGAAATCCCTGCGCAGCGGCGGCTTTATGGAAATCGACCGCACGCGCGACTACGCCGCTGGCTGCGACCGGCTCGGCGAGCATCGGCCCGAAGAAGCCGTCGGGTTTGATCACGTTCACCTGCCAGTGCAGTGCGAGTACGGCCGCGCGGATACGGGGGATCGCCATCCCCCGACCCTACGTCAGCTCACCGCGCTCAGGACGAATAATCTTTGCGCAGTTGAACTTTGACCACCTTGCCGCTGGCGTTGCGGGGCAGTTCCGCGACGAGTACCAGATCCTTCGGATGCTTGTAGCGGGCCAGGTTCGCGTCGAGGAACCCGGTCAGCTCGTCCAGCGTCAGCTCGTCCTCGGCGGTGTTGAGCGCGACGACGGCGACCGGCACCTCGCCCCACTTCTCGTGAGCGCGCCCGATCACCGCGGCCTCGCGGATCTTCGGGTGGGCGAAGAGCACGTTCTCCACCTCGGCGCAGTAGATGTTCTCGCCGCCGGAGATGATCATGTCCTTCTTCCGGTCCACCACCCAGATGAAGCCCTCCTCGTCCTGGCTGACCAGGTCGCCGGAGTGGAACCAGCCGCCGGCGAAGGCCTCCGCCGTCGCCTCCGGCTTGTTCCAGTACCCCTGCATGAGTGTCGGTCCGCGGTAGACGATTTCGCCGATCTCACCGGGTGCGACGTCGTTCATCTCGTCGTCGACGATCCTGGTCTGAATGGTCGGGATGGGCTTGCCGACCGAGCCGAGCTTGCGCAGCGCGTCCTTGCCCTCCAGCACGCAGGTGATCGGCGACATTTCGGTCTGCCCGAACACCGCGACATTGAACGCGTTCGGGAAGCAGTCGGCCATCGCCTTCAGCACCGTGTCGGAGGCGGGCGCGGCACCCCAGCTGAGCGCGGTCAGCGCCAGTTTCCGCTCCTTCACCCGCGGTTCGGCGCAGATGGCCTGCCACTGCGCGGGCACGCAGAACGCGCTGGTGGCCTGTTCCCGCTCGACCGCGTCGAGGAACTCGGTGGGATCGAACGCGCCGAGCGGATGCAGCACGGTCTTCGCACCGAGCAGGAAACACGGTGCGAGACTGCCGAGTCCGGCGATGTGGAACAGCGGCGAGGTGCAGAACCCGATCGAGCTCTGTTCGGTCGCCAGCGCCCGGATCACGGTCAGCGCTTGGGAATTCATGTTCGCGTAGGACAGGATCGCGCCCTTCGGGCTACCCGTGGTGCCCGAGGTGTACATGATCAGCGCGGGGGTGTCCTCGGGAATGTCGAGCGGGGTGTGCGGCTCGCCGCCCTCGGCGAGTACGTCCTCGAAGCCGAACACGCCGTCCGCGCTCGGCCCGCCGATCACGAAACAGGTTTCCAGCGTGGCGGATTGCGCCCGCACCGCGGTGGCCAGCGGCAGCAGCACGGTGTCGGTGACGATCGCCTTCGCCCCGCTGTCGCCGACGATGTATGCGACCTCGGGCGGGGTGAGCCGGAAGTTCACCGGGACCGCGATGGCGCCCAGTGCGTTGATGCCGAACACCGCCTCGACGTATTCGGGGTAGTTCAGTGCCAGGATCAGCACCCGGTCGCCGAAGCCGACGCCGCGGCGAGCGAGGGCGTCGGCGAACTTCTGCGAGCGCTCGTGCAGTTGCCGCCAGGTGGTGTCCGCGTCCCGGAACCGCAGCGCGACCGCGTCCGGGCGCATCTGCGCGTGCACGGCGATCTGGTTGTTCCAGTGATTACGCCGCGACCTGAGCGGCTCGTCGAGCGAGTTTCGCACCGGCTCCGCCTGCTGCCGTCCCTCAGGTACACGGGTGGTCATGCCACGAACTCCTCTCGCACCGGCACGTGCGTCCGCCGGGATGGCCGACCGCTGTGACGGGCTGAACTGAGCGCAGAATATCAACTAACTTATCTGGACGGCAAGGGTTCGCGAGATGAATCGTCGTTAATCAGACCGGTTCGGCGTCGAGGTGGGTAAACCCGGTCTCAACTGTTGTTTTACGACCGCTTTCGGTCGATCAGGCGCAGTGAGAAGCCGGACAGTGCGTTGATCAGATGCGAATGTCGGCTTACTTACGGGTTGAATACCGATGGATCCCCGTGTCACTATTCAGGTCTTCGGGCGAACTGGCACGCCCGCGCGAGGCAAGAGGAGAGCGCAATGCTGCGGACCAGGTTCACCGAGACCTTCGGTGTGCGACACCCGATCGTGCAGGGCGGCATGATGTGGGTCGGCCGGGCCGAACTCGTCGCGGCCGTCGCCAACGCGGGCGGGCTCGGTTTCATCACCGCGCTCACCCAGCCGACGCCGGACGACCTGCGCCGCGAGATCGCCCGCACCAGGGAGCTGACCGACCAGCCGTTCGGCGTGAACGTCACCATCCTGCCGTCGATCAACCCGCCGCCGTACGCCGAGTACGTGCAGGCGATCATCGACAGCGGCGTCACGATCGTCGAGACGGCGGGCAGCAATCCGGAGCCGTTCCTGCCGTACTACAAGGACGCGGGCATCAAGGTGCTGCACAAGTGCACCAGCGTGCGGCACGCGCTGAAGGCGCAGCGGATCGGCGTCGACGGTGTCAGCATCGACGGCTTCGAATGCGCGGGCCACCCGGGCGAGGACGACGTGCCCGGCCTGATCCTGATCCCCGCGGCCGCCAGGGTGCTGGACATTCCGATGATCGCGTCGGGCGGTTTCGCCGACGCCAGTGGCCTGGTCGCCGCGCTCGCGCTCGGCGCGGACGGGGTCAACATGGGCACCCGCTTCCTGTGCACCCAGGAGTCCGCGGTGCACCAGAAGGTCAAGGAGCAGATCGTCGCGCACACCGAGCGCGACACCCAGCTGATCTTCCGCACCATGCACAACACCGCCCGCGTCGCGGACAACGAGATCAGCCGCAAGGTCGTCGAAATCGAGAAGGCGGGCGGCACTTTCGAGGACGTGCGCGACCTGGTCGCCGGTGCGCGCGGCCGTCGCGTCTTCGAGGAGGGGGATCTGGACGCGGGCATCTGGAGCGCGGGTCAGGTCCAGGGCCTCATCCACGACATCCCGACCTGCGCGGAGCTCATCACCCGGATGGTCGGCGAGGCCGAAGCGCTCATCACCGCACGGCTCGCGGAAGCCGTTGTGGCATAACTGTTCCTACATCGCGAGCGCCGGCGGCGACGGAATCACCTGGGCCGGCGGCCGGTAGGTGCGCCACGCCTCGGCGAGGCGGTGGGCCGCCTCGGTGAGCGTCTCGGCCGGATGCAGGAAGTGGACGCGAACGTGGTCCGCGCTGCCGCCGGTCGAATCCAGCCCGCTGCCGGGCAGAATCGCGACACCGTGGCGCAACGCCGCCTGGGCGAACGAGGCGCCGTCGCCATAAGGCAAACGCAACCACAGGGTTTGACCACCCGGGACCTCCGGCACCGTCCAATCGGGCAGTAGCCGAGCCAGTTCCGCGCGCAGGTGGTCGTGCCTGGCCTTGCGTTCCGGCGCGAGCCGCGCGCAGACGGCGGCCAGGCGCGGCATCAGCTCGGCCGCCGCCAACTGCGCGGGCACGTCGCCGCCGAGATCGTGCACCGCGCGGATCTGGGCGAGCCGGGCGATGGTCGGCGCCGCGGCCCGCACCCAGCCGATGCGCAGGCCGCCCCACACCGTCTTGCTCAGCGAGCCGACGGTGAGCACCGCATCCGAGTGCGCCGCCAGCGGCGAGGGCGTGCGGAATCCGGGAAAGCCGAGTTCGGCGAGTACCTCATCCTCGATGAGCGGAACACCCTGCGTTGCCGCCGTTTCGGCCAATCGCCTGCGGGCCAGCGGCGACAGCACCGATCCGGTGGGGTTCTGAAAGGTGGGAATCACATAGGCGAGCGCGGGACGATGTTCCCGCGCGGCCGCGGCGAATCCGGCCAGCCCGGGCGAAAGGCCCTCGACCACGGCCGCTTCCGCGCGGAACGCCTCCAGTGCGGGCGGCGAGCTGGGCGCCTCCATCAGGACCCGATCACCGGGCTGCAGAAAACACCGCGCCAGCAGTGAAAGCGCCTGTTGCCCACCGGTGGTGACCAGTATCTGCTCGAAAGTCGTTGGCACACCACGATTCCGGTAGTACTCGGCGAGGGCGTGCCGCAAGCGGGGATGCCCGGCCGGGTAGTACCCGATATCGCTGGTGGTCGCCGCCAGCTCGGGCAGGATGCGGGCGTAGCACTCGGTCAGCTCCACCGGCGGGGTGTCCGGCGCGGCGCAGGCCAGCGCAATCACCTCGGGACGCGGCTCGAGCAGGTCGAGAAAGACCGGCGCGCTGGTGGTGTCGGCGGGGCGAGCGAGCGGATTTCCGGCCACCCGGGTTCCGCTGCCCTGGCGCCGGACGATCCTGCCCTCCGACTGCAACAGGTCGTACGCGGCGACCACCGTGCTGCGTCCCACCGCCAGCGTTTTCGCCAGCACCCGGTCCGGCGGCAGTGGTGTGCCCGCGGGCAATTCACCGTCGTCGATCAGGCGGCGCAGTCGCGCGGCCAGCAGCGCGTAGAGCGTGCCCCGGCCCGCTGACCAGCGCCCGAGGCGTTCGGCGACATTGATTGGCTCCATAGCCAAACCAATTCTGCCCGATTGGCCATGGCGTGGCGACCCGGCCCGTTCGACGATTACCGCCATGACAGCAAGAATCTCCGCTCCGGTGTCGGTTCAGGACGTGGTCGCCGGGCTGCCCGGCCCCTTCCAGCAGCGCGAATTGGCCGTCGTCAACGACACCGTCGTGCGCGTCGCTCAGCTGGCCGGCGAATTCCCGTGGCACCACCACGACGAAGACGAACTGTTCCTGTGCTGGGACGGCGAGTTCCGGATCGAACTGGCGGGGCAGGATCCGGTCACCCTCCGCGCGGGCGAGATCTTCGTGGTGCCCAAGGGAGTTCGGCACCGTCCGGTCGCCGAGCGGCCCGCACACACCCTGTTGATCGAGCGCCCGGAGACCGCGCAATACGGAAACTGACTCAGCTCGCGCGGACCCGGCCGGACAGACCGGGTCCGATCAGCTGTTCCAGTCGCCGGTACGCCTCGGTGGGCGGCAGCGGCGGGTCCGCGTCGGCGATCGCGCCGAGCACGCCGACCACACCCCAGGACAGGAACGTCACGGTCGAATCGAATTCGGCCTCGTCCATGTCGAGCAGCTCGGTCAGCCGTTCGGCCAGGATCTCGGCGACCATCTCCCGCGTGGTCCGCAGCAGCAGCGCACCGCTCTTGCGGCCGAGCAACGCCTGGTACACCTCGGGATTCGCGGCGGCCAGCTGGAACAGCGTGTGCACCGGGGCGAGCGGCGTCGCGGCGTCGGCCCCGGCCCCGGCCTCGCTGCCCGGCGCGGTCACCGCGGCCCGCAGATAGTCGGTGCTGCTCACCAGCAGCAGGTCGTCCTTGTCGCGGAAATGCGCGTAGAACGTGGACCGTCCGACGTCGGCCCGATGCAGTATGTCCCGCACCGAAATTCGGTCGTAGCCGCGCTCCAGCATGAGTTCGATCAACGCCCGATGCAGCAGGCTTTTCGTCCGCCGTACCCGGCGATCCGTGCTGCCCGTCAGTCTTTTCACTTCCGACGACAATGTGCCTCCCGTACAAATGTCGCGAATCCGTCCCGAATGGAACGGTTTCCGTAGTTTGCCTCTGGTCGAAGTGGCGGCCCCTCCCGACCATGAACACATGACCAAAAACGCACCCCAGTCTTCCATTCGACAGGGCTACCATGACACCGAAACCGGAGTTCTGCTTACCGAGCCGCGGAGTTACCGCACTTTCCCGGCCCTATTTCCGTTCGGACGCGGCGCGGGACGCATCCATGGGCCGGTCGCGCTCGGCGGCCCGGACCTGATCGTAATGTCACCGAAATCTGTTGTAGCCCATGCTATCTCGCTACAGAGCCGGTGCTTCGCGCAGCCTCCGGCGGCAGCGTAATCGGTATCGGCCCGGCCGTGGAAATGATCGACTACGCGACCGAACATTCCAATACTGTGACGAATTGCCGATTCGACCTTGGTGCCGCCCGGACACCGAGACCGCAACCTTCGCTCTGACGGCCTCGCCCGATATTGCGGAGTTCTGCTCGCCGCCAAGGAAATCCGTGGCTAGATCATGTCCTTCGCGGCCAGCCAGCGCATGGTGAACCAGCCGCACAGCACCGGCAGCCAGCAGGTGAGAACCCGGTAGAGCAGCACCGACGGGACCGCGATATCCAGCGGAACGTTGAACGCGCCGAGGCCACCGATCAGCGCGGCCTCGACGGCGCCGACGCCGCCGGGGGTGGGCGCCGCGGAGGCCAGCGTGCCGCCGATCATGGTGACGATGGTGACGGTGACGAAGGTGGTGCCGCCGCCGAAGGCCTCCACACTGGCCCACAGCGCCCCGGCCATGCCGAGGATGGTCACGGCGCAGCCGAGAATGATCACCGAGAAGCGCTTCGGATCGCGGGCCAGATCGGCCAGCTCGCCGAGCACCTCCTGCAATTGCGGGCGCACCGAATTGTTCAGCCAGTGCCGCAATTTCGGCACGAACATGAAGGTGCCGATGATGCCGACGCCGACCCCGGCGATCAGATACAACACTGTGGCATCCGGGACGAAGTGCGAAAGGTCCGCGGACGTGCCCGCCGCGACGCTGAACACGGCGAGCAGGCACAGGTGGGTGATCACCTGCACCGCCTGTTGCAGCGCCACCGCGGCGGTGGCGCGCACCGTGCCGACGCCGCCCCGCTGCAGGAAGCGCACGCTGAGCGCGAGCCCGCCGACCCTGGCCGGCGTGGTGGTCGCGGCGAAGGTGTTGGCGATCTGCATGATCACCAGGTTCTTGAAGCTCACCGCGCCGGACGCGCAGGCCCACAGTGCCGCCGCCGCACCGACATAGGTCAGGCAGGAGACCGCGAGCCCGAGCAGGGCCCACCACCAGTTGGCGGTCTTGAGCTGAGTGAAGAAGGTCGGCACCGCGCTGATGAACGGGTACGCGACATAGACCAGCGCGATCAGCAGCACCAGCTGGATGATCTGGTTGCGGGTGAAGCGGGTGATCTGCTCGGCCTGAATCCGGTCCTGCCCGGTCTGCTTGCGCACCTCGTCGCGCGCGGCGGACAGCGCGTCCTTCCAGTCCGGCACCGTTTTCCGCAGCCCGGCGGGCATGGCGGACTTGGTCAACCGGCTCGCGGCGGCCAGCACCGGCTGCTCGCCGAGGGTCTCGATGGCCGCGCTGACCGCCGGTTCCTTACCGAAGATCGCGGTCGTCGACACCAGCAGCTGCGCGATGTCGGACTGCTGCTGCTTGAGCGAGGCGCCGTATTCGGCGCTGGCGAAGCCGCCGAACCGGGTGGTGCCGTTGTCGATCCGGATCTCGGTCGGGCGCAGGTCGCCGTGTGAGATCTGGCCCTGGTGCAGCTCGTCGAGCGACTTCCACACCCCGGCCAGCTGCTCGACCGGCGCCTCGCTGAGCCGGGTGCCCTTGGGCATGGTGTGCGCGTGCAGCATCCAGCCGCGGTCCAGCGCCGCGACGGCGACCGGCGTGCTGCTGGCCAGGCCGAGGTCGCCGATCGCGAGGGCCATCAGCGCGCGATGTTCGACCGCGCGATGCATGGATCCGTGGATGGCCGCGGTCTCGCTGGCGCGGAAGGTGAGCCAGCGCCACAGCTGGCGCAGCGCGCCGAAGCTGCGCTGGTTCTTGCCGTACATCTCGACGACCAGCCCGCGCTCGGGCCCGTCGATGGCGGCGGCCAGCACCAGCGGCCCGCGCCCGGCCGGATGCACCACGGTGAATCTGGTGACCGTGTGCCCGCGTTTGGCCAGCACCCGTACCGCGGCGTCGAGCGGCACCTCCAGCGCGGGCGTGCCGACGACGAGCACGATGATCGCGCCGACCAGCCAGCCGACGGCCAGCCCGAACATCGCCCGCGCGGGCACCACGGTGCTGACCACCAGGTGGATCGGCGCGAAGGCCAGCAGCAGAAACCACAGATACCGCCGCGGCCGGTTCGGCAGCCACGGGCTGGACACCGTCAGCACGGCCGCCAGCATCGCGATCCAGCGCGGGTCGTCCAGGAATTGGGAGAGGAACGT
Source organism: Nocardia sp. NPDC006044 (assembly GCF_042871115.1). Taxonomy (NCBI): domain Bacteria; kingdom Bacillati; phylum Actinomycetota; class Actinomycetes; order Mycobacteriales; family Nocardiaceae; genus Nocardia; species Nocardia sp. NPDC006044. The sequence continues at coordinate 1,407,634 of NZ_JBIAID010000002.1, read as the reverse complement.
GTCGAGTCGATCCGGCACCTGCAGATGCCATTTCGGGGCCGAGAGGCCGGTGCCGGTGATGGAGAGCAGCAGTCCCGCGGTCAGGCCGGCCGCCGCGTACCCGGCGAGCAGTTTCCACTGCCTGCCGATGATCAGCTCGAGCAGGATGGCGAACGGCAACGCCAGGATCGCCATGCCGTAGACGAGATAGACCAAATTCGATTGGTCGGGATTCAGGAACCCGACGATGTTGGACACCGATCGTTCCAGCGCAAGCCATTCCGGCCGGGTGATCACCGAGGCCGCGACGACAATCGCCACCCACACCGCGGCCAGCACGACGCGGATGATGTCACTCGTCCGCCGCAACAGCGGCTGCAGCAGGTTCCCCGTTACCGGGATTTCCCGCCCGTCGACTCGCATGTGCTCCTCCGCCTCTCCGTGCTTCTCCGCCTCTCCGCGCCTTTTGCCGGTCGTGGGGTGCGCTTAACCTACCGTCGCGGGGTGGCGGTTCAGGGCAGGGCTGAGTTCTGGGCGTACCGACGAGTTGCCCATGTGCCCACGAAATCAGTAGTTGCGTCTGACTGGCCGAGAATTCACACCGACACGCCGCGTCTGTTGGTTCGAATGTCGGCCGGCCCGCTGCCCTGTGCGTTATCTCACCCTTACACAGGTTGAATCTGACATTGGCGTCAAGTTCGAGAATGGCCGCATGGACAACGAGCTCTACGACTACAGCCCGATCACCGACCGCGCGCCGATTCAGTGGCCCGGCGGCGCGCGGGTCGCCTTCTACGTCGGCCTCAACATCGAGCACTATCAGGTGGATCAGCCTTCGACCAGCATCTTTCCCGGCACGGCGGGCCTGGCCCCGGATCCGCTGAATTACGGCTGGCGCGACTACGGCCCGCGCGTCGGCATCTGGCGGTTGACCGAAATCCTGGACCGGCACGGCATTCGCGCCAGTGCGCTGCTCAATTCCGATGTGGTCCAGCACAATCCGCAGATCATCGCGGCGGGTCTGGAGCGGGACTGGGCGTGGCTGGCGCACGGCAAGAACAACTCGATCTTCCAGGCCGCCATGTCGATCGAGCAGGAGCGCGCGTATCTCACCGAGGTGGTCGAGACCATCGAGCGGGCCACCGGTCGCAGGCCGCGCGGCTGGATGGGACCGGCGCTCACCGAAACCTTCGACACCCCGGCGCTGCTGGCCGAACTCGGTCTGAACTACGTGCTCGACTGGACCAACGACGACCAGCCCTATCCGCTGAATGTGCCGGGGATGCTGAGCGTTCCGTACACGGTCGAGCTGAACGACAACACGCTGTTCCTCGGCAAGGGCACCAGCGGTCCCGACTTCGTCCAGATCGTCAAGGATCAGCTCGATCAGCTGTATGCGGAGTCGGCCGGCAGCGGCCGGGTGCTGGCGCTCGCGCTGCACCCGTTCGTCATCGGGCAGGCGTTCCGGGCCAAGTATCTGGACCAGGCGCTGGAGTATGTGGTGAACCATCCCGGCGTGTGGCTGACCACCACCGACGAGATCGCCGCGCATTACCAGGCGGGCGCTGCTGTTGCCGAATCCGCCCGAGCCGAAGACGATCAGGTCGGCTAGACCGACGTGCGGCCTTGCGCATCCGCGACGCGCGAGGCTTTGAACAGGAGGCAGGAATGGCTGTGCAGGCCCAGGATCTGACCGGGAAGACCGTGGTGGTGACCGGTGCGAGCTCCGGCATCGGCGCCGAGGCGGCCGCGACGCTGGTTGCGCGGGGCGCGACCGTCGCGGTGGTCGGCCGATCACCGGAACGGACGGCGGAGGTGGCGGCCAGGGCGGGGGCCGAGCCGTTCCTCGCCGACTTCGCCCGCTTCGACGAGGTGCGCAAGCTCGCGGGCCAGCTGCTCGACCGCTATCCGCGCATCGACGTGCTGGCCAACAACGCGGGCGGCTCCTGGCCCAAGCGCACCGCCACCGCCGACGGCAACGAGCTGACCTTCCAGGTCAACCACCTGTCCCCGTTCTTGCTGACCACCCTGCTGCTCGACCGGCTCGTGCAGTCGCAGGCCAGGGTGATCAATACGGCGAGCACGACCTACCGGATGGCCAGGCTGAACCTGGACACCGTCAACGCCACCACGGGCTCGTTCAACCAGATGGGTGCCTACGCCGCGTCGAAGCTGGCGAACATCCTGTTCACCAGGGAACTCGCGCGCCGCACCGAGGGCACCGGGTTGACCACCGCCGCTTTCCATCCGGGTGCGGTCGCCACCCGGGTGTACGACCACGCGCCGCTCGGCCTCGGCCGGCTCATCCGGTCGCCGCTGGCCAAGCCGTTCTTCATCCGGCCGGACAAGGGCTCGGAACCGCTGGTGCACTTGGCGACCACGCATGAGGAGATCAACGGGTTGTACTTCCACCGATTCAAGCTGGAGCCGCCGAGCAACCGGCAGGCGGTGGATTCCGCTCTGGCGCAACAGCTGTGGGAGCTGTCCGAGCGGATCACCGGGTAGTTACCGGTCGGCCTCGGCGAGCCGGTCGTGGTGGGCGTTGTCCGCCGCGCTCGGCTCCTGCCCGACGCCGAACACACCGCCGGTGAAGTCGTTCCCATCCAGCTCGACGATCGCCTGCGCCACCTGCTCGGTGGACACCAGCGCCGGAAAGCTGGTCGGCGCAATGGCGTTCGCGCGCACCCCGAACTCGGCGAACTCGTCGGCGATGTTGCGGGTCAGCTGGTTGAGCGCGGCCTTCGACGCGGAGTACAGCGTCTGTCCCGGGTACACCTCCGAGCCGGAGATGCTGGAGACGTTGACGATATTGCGGTTCGCCGCGCGGTTCCGCACGCCGTTGTGCAGCCAGAACCGCTGCGCCAGCCGCGCCGAAAGCCGCAGCGGCACGCTGACATTCAGGGTGAAATGCGGATCGAACTGCTCCAGCGCGGCGTCGCCGTCGACGATGCCGCGCGGTTGCAGCTGAACGTGCGCGGCATTGTTGACCAGCAGATCGACCTTCCCGAACTTGGCCAGCGCGAGGTCGACCACCCGCTCCACCTCGCCCGGCGCGGTGAGATCGGCGCGGATCACGAAGACCCGCGAATTGTTCTCCGGCACCGGCCTTTCCGGGTCGAGCGGATCGACGAACCACTCCAGCTGCGACGGCACCGCGGGCGTGCGGGTGCGGCAGACCGCGACGATGTCGTAATCGGTGTAGTAGGAGCGGCAGAACACGTTGCCCAGCGTCCCGCCCGCGCCCGTGATCAGGCAGACCCGGCGTTCACCAGTAGACAATGCGGTCCCCTCCCCAGCGCTCGAGTGCCTCGTCCTTGGTCCGGTGCGCCCACATCACCACGCTGTTGCGGTCCTTGGTGTTGCCGCCGGCGAAGGTGTGCCAGGTGCGCGGTGTCACCTCGAACAGGATGAGCGAATTGTCCAGCGGCGGAACCAGAGTGAGCTCCGGCAGCTTCTCGCCGTCGGCGATGTTGTCGTAGAGTGCCGTCTCGCCGCCGTCGCCCGGCTGCCAGCCGGGGTTGCCGAAATAGAACAGCACCGCCACCGCGCGGACCGTCTCGCGGGCGACCACACCGTCGGCGCGCGCCCCGGACTTGGTGTCCACCGTGCCGTCCGGCAGCCGGACCTCGCCGGGTCCCGGCGGCTCGCCGGGGAACCACGCGGGATTGAGATCGTTGTGCGGCCATCCGTACGGGGCGCCCGGGGCGTGATGATGTACCGAGCCCTCGAGGTCACCGGTCCCGGTGACGCCCGCGACGCCGGTGATCAGGTCGTGCCATTCGCGGGAGGTGAAGACCGAGAGCGCGGTGTCGGCCAGATCGGCGAGCCGGACGCCGACGGCGCTGTAGTTCGTCGCCACCTGCCCGAACAATTCCGGCCGTTCGCGCCGCACCCGTGCCAGGTCGTCGGTCATCCGCTGGTAGTACTCGGGCACGAACACGTCCCGGGCGTAGACGTGCGGGAATGGCTGACTGCGGCGGATCCACCGCCGATGGGCGAACACGTCCGCGAACCGCTCCGGCCGCGCCTGCGCCTGCGGTATCGACTCGGTTGTCACACCACTCACTCCCTCCCGTCGCACCTCTGGCGATCATATTGCCCGGCTATCGCCTCGCACAGGTGGTGTTCGTTTTGTGCGCGGACTGCTGGGCAGAGGTGCGAACGGTCAGGTCCGGACGTCCGGTGTGACTACCAGCCGCCCGTTCCGGATTCCCCGGCCGGCCGCGCACCGGAAAAGCGCGCGGCGAGAAACGCGAGGTAGGCGATGAAGCCGACCGACCCGATCGGCCTGCTGCGCCGGAAGGTGATGGCCAGGCCGAGCACCATCTCGGTGAATCCGTTGCGGTAGGTCCAGCGGCGGGTTGCGCGCGGGAAGGCGCGCGCGGTCAGCGGGTCGAAGGCCCGGGGTGCGGTGAAATGGGCGGCCCCGGTCCCGGCCAGCCCGAGCCCGAATGCCCGGGCGCGCACGCTGTCCGGTGTCCGCGCGGTGAGCACGACGGGCTGCTGCGGCGGTTTGCCCGCCGCCAGCGCCCGAGTTGCCTTGCGCCGCTTGCGACGGCCGATGATTCTGCTGCGCATGATGTCTCCTGGGTAGGCGTTAGGTGCGGACGCTCAGCCTGCGGCCGCGGAAGAACTCGGCCAGGTCCTCGGTGGTGAACGAGTCCGGGCGGACGTCTTCGATGGCGCCGGTGTACGTGTCCGAGGTAGCGCCGGCCGTCCTGGTGAACGCGTAGTGATCGAACGGGAAGTGCTTGTTGCCCCACCACATTTCGAGGTGGGTACTCGGCCGGATGGCCGCCGGGTCGCCCTGATAGTTGACGTAGTAGGTGTTGGAGCCCGCGCACGCGTCCGACAGCCACATCGTCCGCGACCCGCGTCGCACGCACTGCCGGTAGTAGGCGTCGTGCGGCTCCTGCTTGATCTCCACCGCGGTGGCGCCGCGTTTGCGCGCCTCCGTGATCGCCCGGGCCGCGTGCCGGGTGGTGCACTCGATCATCGCGAGATAGGAGCCGGCCGCGAATCCGTACGGCCCGGTGATCAGGAACAGATTCGGGAACTTCGGCACCGTCACGCCCTGATAAGCCTGGTAGCGGTGGCGATCCCAGAAATCGCCGAGTTCCAGACCGTCCCGGCCGAACAGCGGATACGGCGGCGTGTAGCCCTTGTCCATCACCCGGAAACCGGTGGCGCACACCAGCACATCGGCCTTGCGCAGCACACCGTCCGCGGTGACCACACCGGTCTTGGTGACCTTCCGGATCGGATCGGTGACCAGCTCGACGTGCTCTCTGGTGAAGGTGCGCAGATACCGGTTCGACACCGAGGGCCGCTTACAGCCCGGCGCGTAGTCCGGCGTCAACCGTTGGGCCAGTTCGGGATTCCCCGCCAGCTGGGCCCGGTACAGCGCCCCGCCCCCGCGCTGGGCGAGCTTGACCGCGCCCGGTATCCGGCTGTGGAACACCCCGGCACCGGAGATGCCGAAGTCGATGCCGAGGGTCACCGCGGCGCGCAATACCCGGCGTAGCGGACCCACATTGACCATGACGTTCTTCGCGAACGCCGGAATCGGGAAGTCCGGCTTCGGCGCGACCCAGATCGGCCGCCGCTGGAACACCGTGAGGTTCGACGCGATGTCGGCCATCTCCGGAATCAGTTGCAGCGCAGTCGCACCCGTGCCGATGATCGCGATTCGCTTGCCCGTGTAGTCGAAGTCGTGGTCCCACTTCGCGGTGTGCACGATCTTGCCGCCGAACTTATCGATCCCCTCGATGTCGGGCATCTTCGGCACCTCCAGGCCGCCCACGGCGCCGACGACGAAGCGTGACGTGACCTCCTGGCCGGTGTCGAGCTTGCCCCGCCAGAGGTGGTTCCGTTCGTCCCACTCGCCGCCGACCACCTTGGTGTTCAGCAGGATTCGCGGTCGCAACCCGTACTTGTCCACCACCTGATCGGCGTACGCCTTCACCTCGGCGCCCGGCGCGAACATCCGCGACCACACTTTCGGCGGCTCGTAGGAGAAGCTGTAGTAGACCGACGGAATATCGACCGCCACACCGGGATAGGTATTCGCCTGCCAGGTGCCGCCGATGTCGCTGTTCTTGTCGACGATCAGGAAGTTGTGAATTCCGGCCTTGCGGAGCTCGACTCCCATCCCGATGCCGCCGAAGCCGGCGCCGATGACGACGACTTCGAAATCGGGCCGCTCGACCGAACGCGGATGCGCCGCCTGCGCAGGTGCTATCGACACGGTTACCTCCGTTGGTAGTGCTACAGGCGACGATAGCACTGTCTGGGACAGTTTGCCCAGGCGTGGCGCACGCCGGGAAACCCGCAGGTGGGTGCGGGTTCATCGAGGTCGGCGGGTCAGCCGACCGACATCTGGCGGTCCTGCTCGTCGGCCCGCCGCTTGCGCACCGCGGCCAGGTCCACCGGGCGATCCGGGTCCGGCGCCTCGATGGCGCCGAGCGCCTCGGCGAGCACGGGTAGCCAGCGCAGGATCTCGTCCCGGTAGGGCCCCTCGGTCTCGAGCTGGCTCAGCACGCCGACCAGCGTGAGCACGGCCCTGGCGAACGGGGTGAAGTAGGCGGGCATGGTCATCTCGCGGATCACGTTCGACAGCCGCGGATTCGTGGTGCGCAGCACCTGCCTGCGCAGCCACGGCGTCGTCATGCGATAGGTCGAATGCTTGAACGGCTCGCTGCACGGCTCGACCGCCGCGTACAGCGCTTCGGTATCGAAACTCCGCCCGGATGCCACGAAGCCGTGCCGCCTGGTCGCCGCGGCCAGCTCCGACGGGCCGCCCGTGCTGAAGAAGACCTTGCAATAGTCCAGCGCCAGTTCGTCGAAGCCCTCCGGCGGCCACGGGCAGCAGGCGCCGAAGTCGACCACGCCGAGCCGCCCGTCCGGCAGCACGCGGAAGTTGCCGGGATGCGGGTCGGCGTAGAGCAGCCCGTGCAGGCCCCAGCCCGAGGTGATGAACCGGAGCATGAGCATGCCGACCCGGTCCCGCTCGGCCTGCGCGCCCGCGGCCACGATGCGGGTGACCGGGGTGCCCTCGACCCACTCGGTGATCAGCACGTCGCCGCGCTGCGCGATCACCTGGGGAATGTAGAAGTCCGGGTCGCCGGCGTAGGCGGCGGCGAAGGTGCGCTGGTATTCGGCCTCGGCGGCATAGTCGAGTTCCTCGCGGACACTGTCGCAGATCGCCTCGGTGACCGCTTTGACGTCGGCGCCGGGCAGGAAGACCGTGGCCAGCAGCGAGATCCGGCGCAGTTGCTCCAGGTCGGCCTCGACGGCCTGGCGGCCGCCGGGATACATCACCTTGACCGCGACCTGCCTGCCGTCGTGCCACACCGCGCGGTGCACCTGGCCCAGCGAGGCGGCCGCGGCCCGGCGATCGTCGAATTCCTGGAACTGCGCGCGCCAGTCCGCGCCCATGCTGGCCGCGATCGCCTCGTGCACGGTGGCCGGGAGCATGATCGGCGCCGCGTCCTGTAGCCGGCTCAGCGCGATCCGGTAGGGCTCGGCGATCTCCGGCGGCAGCGCCAGCTCGTAAATGGCAAGCAGCTGACCGAGTTTCGCGGCGCAGCCCTTCAGTTCGCCGAGTACCTCGAACATGTGCTGCGCGGTGCGCAACTGGATGTCCCGATTGACTTCTTCGGACGATCTGCCGAGTGCCCGCTTGCCGACGCCCGCGGCCTGTCGTCCGGCGAAGGCCAGCGGCAGCGCGGCCAGCTTGGCATTGCGAACAGAGGCGCGAACTGGGGGTTTGCCGTCGGACCTCGACGCGAACAGGCGGGATCGCCTGCCCGTTGAACCCTCGTCAGAACTGTCGCCGCTGCGCCGGATAGCCATGACTCACCTCACACTGTGCGCGGACCAGTGTTGCACACGTGCAGTCTGGCACAGTAGGGCTTAGACTGTCTGGGACGTAAACTAACGTAGTCGAAAGGTGACTTCGATGGGATCCCAGACGGTAGTCGCCGACGTTGCCGATGAGTTGGCACGCCGGGTTGCCGCGGGGGAGTATCAGCCGGGGGACCTCATGCCGTCCGTGCGCCAGGTGGCCGAAGAGTTCGATATGAACCGGGCGACCGCGCAGCTGACGCTGGGGAGGCTGGAAACGAACGGATTCGTCGAGGCGCGCCGCGGTAAGGGCTTCACCATCCGCGACGTCCGCGAGGCCGGTGGCGTCGACGTGTATCGGCAGCTGTTCCGCTTCTCGATTCCGATGCCGGACATCGCGATCGAGATGTTCCGCGACATCGTCGACGTCGAGCGCGGCATCGTGATGGAGACGCTGCTCGCCTACACGGGCAGCGATCAGGCGATCGATCAGGCGGTGCTCAAGGCCGAGATCGACAAGCTCGAAGCCATTGCCCGCCAGGATGATCCGGACCTGCGCCAGATCCTGGCGATCGAGGTCGGCCTGGTGCGTACCCTGCTGACCGCGCTCGGGCTCACCATGCAGCGGGCGATCATGAACTCGATCGGCGAGATGGTGCTCGAGGTGCCGGAGGCGGTCGAGGCCTTCTTCGCCGGCGCGCCGGACCTGCACGTGCTGGTCTGGCGGGCGCTGGCGGCGGTGTGGGACTCCGGTTCCGGGCCGTCCGACGCCCAGGTGGCGCTGTTCGAGGATCTGTTCGGGATGTACCACGAGCGGGTCGTCCTGCGCTTCGACGAGCTGGTCGGCGCATCCCCCGAGCGAACCGACGCCGAGCACGCCGCCACCGCCTGACCGCGCACCGTTCGCTTTCCTGCCCGCCATTCGGCGCTGTCGCGCGCAATGAATTCGGCTCGGGTTGATGTACCGCCCCATTGCCTCACTGTCCCAGACAGAATAGGCTGGGCGGCACGCAGCGAAGCGAGGTAGCCATGGCAGGCAGCAGGCGTAAGGGATTGGCGCGGTCGGCGAAACTGGCCGGACTGCCGATGGGCATCATGGCCCGCCGGGTCACCGCGACCGGTCGCGCGATCATGACCGGGGCGCCGCGCGGCGAGCTCGACGACGAGCTCATCGACAAGGCCGCGGATCAGATGTTCGCGGTGCTCGGCGAGCTCAAGGGCGGGGCGATGAAGCTCGGCCAGGCGCTGAGTGTGGCCGAGGCCGGCATTCCGCCGCGTTTCGCGGACCGCTATCGCGACGCGCTCACCCGATTGCAGTCGCAGGCGCCGCCGATGCCGGCGAGTTCGGTGCGGCGCATGCTGTCCGACCAGCTCGGCAGCCGATGGCGGGAGCGCTTCACCGAGTTCGACGACCAGCCGGTCGCCGCGGCGAGCATCGGGCAGGTGCACCGCGCGGTATGGCGGGACGGCCGGACCGTCGCGGTGAAGGTGCAGTATCCCGGCGCCGATACGGCGCTCATGTCGGACCTGAAGATGCTCCAGATGTTCTCCGGCGCTTTCGGTCTCATGCTGCCCGGCGCGGACGCCAAGGCCTTGATCGCCGAGTTCATCGACCGCACCGCCGACGAACTCGACTACCGGATCGAGGCGGATCACCAGCGGCGTTTCGCGAAAGAGTTCGCGGGCGACCCGGACTTCCAGGTGCCCAGGGTGATCGCGAGCGCGCCGAAAGTGATTGTCTCCGAATGGATGCAAGCCACCCCGTTGTCCGCCATCATCGTCGACGGCCCTAAGGCGCAGCGTGACCGGGCGGGACGGCTGCTCGCCGAATTCTCCCTGTCTTCGCCCGTCCGGGTCGGCTACCTGCACTGCGATCCGCATCCGGGGAACTTCCAGCTGCTCGCGGACGGACGCCTCGGCATCATCGACTTCGGCGCGTCCATCGCGCTACCGGCGGGGATTCCGGCGGTGATCGGCGAGCTGGCCCGCTGCGCCGTGCGGGAGGACTACGAGCGGCTGGCAATCGTGCTGCGAGACAACGGTTTCGTCCGGCCGGGCCACGCACTCGAGCTCGCCCCCATTCGACGACTGGTCGCGCCGATCGTGGCGCAGATCAACGGCGACAGCGTGCACATCAGCCGAGAACTGTTGCAGGGGCACACCACTCGCGCACTGGACCTGAAGAATGTGTCGCTGGCCAATACCAGGGCGGTGAAGGCGCCGGCCGAGATTCCGGAACTCGCCATGCTCGGCCGGGTCTTCGCCGGTGTCGTCGGGGTGTGCGCCCAGCTCGACGCCGAGGGGCCGTTCATCGAACTGGTCTCGCGCTGGCTGCCGGGTTTCAGCGAGGACGGCGCCGCCGCCTGACCATCGGTAATGGGGGCGAGATCGTCTCGGCCGCAACCTGTTCGGTGCGTCGATGTCCGGCCTCAGTGATGGACGGCGGCGGACGCGGCGATGACCAGCCCGGCCACGATCAGCACGGCCAGCACCGCGAGGATCACCAGATCCCGGCGCGCGGGCGCGTCCGAGCGCACCAGGTTCGGGCACTCGGGGGACTCGTGTGCCGAGTCCGCACACCGACGATTCGCGCACGGGTACATGCCACCTCCGGATGAATCAGATGCGAGTGCTGAGCCCGCGCAGACTCCATCGTGCCACCGGCCGCGCCAGTGGGGCGAACATCTGTACCGGCAGCAGTCCGCCGAGACGCGGATGTGCGGCGAGTGTCCAGGTGAGCGTGGTGGCGCCGGAATCCGTTGCGCTGAGGACGTATTCCTCGGCGATCGACTTCATGACGAACGGCACCGACGATGTGGTCGCGGTGAGCGCGAGCCGATGCCCCTCCTCCCTGACGATCACCTGTTCCGCGCCCGCGACGAGCAGGCCGTCGAACACCCGCGTCGACCCGACGCCGCGCGCGTCGTCGCGGTAGCGCATGCCGTTGATCAGCGGCAGCCAGGAGAACAGCCCGTTGGTGTCGAGCGCGGCCCAGACCCGCGCGGGCTCGGCGTCGAATGTCTGCTCGGCGGTAACCACGAATGCGGCCTTGTCATCGATGAATGTGCGCAACCTGTCCGCCTTGATCGGCGTCAGTGGATTGCCGCCACCCGCGAGCAGGGCTTTGGTCCAGCGCCGGGACACGATCAGGGTGACCAGCCCGGCGACGCCGCCGATCGCGATCACGATGCCGAGGATGGTGAGAAAGGTTGTCATCCAGTCACTTCCGTCTGTTGCCAGCCCGCCCGCGATCGAGCGTGACCGGCACAGTATATACTGTCTCAGACAGTTGAATCCGAGTGCCCGATCGGGGATCTCGCCGACGGGCCGGCGTACCGTTTCGTCCATGACCGTCTCATTCGAGCCGTTGCCCGCGATCCCGCTGGAAGCCTGGCGACCGACCAAGGAGACACTGCACCGTTTCGCCCAGATCGTCGGCAAGGTGGCGCTGACCAAGGGCGTGCGGCGCAACCACTGGTGGCACATGACCTATCGGCTCACCGCACGCGGCTGGACCACCGTCCCGCTCGGCTCCGCACGCAGCGGACCGGTGTTCACCTGCGCGTTCGACTTCTTCGATCACGTGCTGCGGATCGCGACGGATCAGGGCACACAGGTCGAGATCGACCTCGTCGACCAATCGGTGGCGACCTTCTACGGTGATGTGCTGAACGGCCTGCGCGACCTCGACGTCGAGGTGGTGCTCGCGCATCCGCACCCGTTCGACCTCCCCGACGCGCAGCGCCCGTTCAAGGACGACGACGAGCACCGGGACTACGACCCCGACAAGGCGCGCCACGCCTTTCAGGCGCAGAGCCAGGTCGGACGGATACTCGAGGAGTTCAGCGCGACCTACTCCGGCAAGATCAGCCCGGTCCAATTGTTCTGGCACACCTTCGATATCGCGGTGCAGCGATTCTCGCCGCGGCACATCGAAATGCCCGACACGGTGGATTCGGTGACTCGCGAGGCCTACTCCCGTGAGGTGATCAGCTCCGGATTCTGGTTCGGCGACGACAAGGTGCCCGAGCCGACCTTCTACTCCTACACCGCACCCGAACCGGCCGGCCTGGTCGAACGCGCGCTGGCCCCGGCGGAGGCCCACTGGGTCGCGTCCGGCGCGGGCCACTCGGCGTACTACGCGTATGACGCCGCCCGCCGGACCGCCGATCCGGTGGGCGCCGCCCTCGAGTTCTTCCAGTCCGTCTACGCGAACGGCGCCGAGCTGGCCGGGTGGGATACCGACCAGCTGACCTGCTGGGGCGGCATCACCGACCCGGTGCTGAAGCGCGGTGACGCGCCTTGGCCGGGTTGAGCTACAGCCCGCCGTTTAGCTTGTTGAGCCGATCGCAGGCCTCGACGTACTCCTGGATCAGCCGGTTCACCACATCCGCGGACCGCTCGACCTTGGTCATCATGCCGACCACCTGGCCGACCGGATTGAAGTTCACATCCTTGGCCGCCTCGGGATAGCGGTGACCGCGCTTCACGCCGTCCAGCGCGACCATCATCTGCAGCGGCATGGGCAGCGGGTCCGGGGTGTCGGCCTGCTCCCACGCGTCGGTCCAGTCGTTGCGCAGCATCCGGCACGGCTTGCCGGTCCACGAACGCGAGCGCACGGTGTCGTGGCTGGACGCGTCGATGTAGGTCTGCATCTGTGCGGGCGGCACGTTGGCCTCCTCGACGGTCAGCCACAGCGAGCCGGTCCACGCGCCCGCCGCGCCCATCGCCATCGCCGCCGCGACCTGGCGGCCGTTGCCGACCCCGCCGGCCGCCAGCACCGGCAGGTCACCGACCGCGTCGATCACCTGCGGCCACAGCACCAGCGACGAGATCTCGCCGCAGTGCCCGCCGCCCTCGGTGCCCTGGCAGACGACGAAGTCCAGGCCCGCGTTCTTGTGGTTGAGCGCGTGCTTCACCGAGCCGCACAGCGCGCCGATCAGCCGGCCGGAGTCCTGCACCTGCTTGATCACGTCGTCGGGCGGGGTGCCGAGCGCGTTGGCGACCAGCTTGGCCTTCGGGTGCCGCAGGATCACCTCGACCTGCGGGGCCGCGGTGGTCGCGGTCCAGCCGAGCAGCTGGTTGTGCCGCTCGCCGTCGGGCAGCGCGGGCACGCCGTGGTCGGCCAGGATCTTCTCCGCGAAATCCCGGTGGCCGTGCGGAACCAGTTCCGCCAGTTTGCTTTCCAGCTCCTCGGGGGTGAGGCCGTCGATGCCCTTGCCCTCGTACTTGCTGGGGATCACCAGGTCGACGCCGTACACCCCGTGCACGTGTTCGTCGAGCCAGCTCAGCTCGACCTCCAGCTCCTCGGCGGTGAAGCCGACCGCACCGAGCACGCCGAGACCGCCGGCATTGCTGACCGCGGCCGCCACGTCGCGGCAATGGGTGAACGCGAAGATGGGGAATTCGATCCCGAGCCGTTCGCAGATTTCGGTACGCATGGCGTGCTGGTCTCCCTTACCGCCGCGCCGCCGCGAACGACGATCGGCAGCTTGTCCTAGAACGAGTTACATAGATGTCCGCGGTGCGCGCCGGAGCATGCTCGGCCCCCGACCCGTCGAATTCGCCGCGAGCCGCAGAGATCGCCATGACACGACCGCGGCGTCCTCGACTGGTCGGTGCACCATCAATCGACAGTAACACGTTCTAGTTTTGACCGGCAGGGGTCTTTCAGACGGCGGCTTCCTCCAGCTCGCTGAGGGCGGTTTCCAGGTGGTCGAGCAGGCGGGGAAGTTCCGGAACGCTGCGCCGGCAGCCGACCAGGCCGAAGTCGAGATTGCCCGCGTTGGTGGTCAGCGTGATGTTCACCGCCTGGCCGTCGAACGGGATGGACATCGGGTAGCTGGCGTCGAGGCGGGCGCCGTTCCAGTACATGGGCTCGCGCGGGCCGGGCACGTTCGAGATGACGATGTTGAACGCCGGCTTGGTCAGCGGGACCAGGCCGGGCAGCAGGCTCAGCGCGATCGGGCTGACCATCAGCGCGGACAGCGCCATCGTCTGGAGGCTGGACAGCGAGCTGTAGACGTCCTTGCTCTTGCGCATCGACTCGCTGACCACGCGTAGCCGGTCCAGCGGGTCGGCGATGTCGGTGCCGAGGTTGCACAGCACCGCGCCGACCTTCACGCCATTGGTCTCCACGTCGTCGGCCGCGCGCAACGACATCGGCACCATGGCGATCAACGGCTTGTCCGGCAACGCGTTCCGCTCCGCGAGGTAGGAGCGCAGTGCGCCGGCGGACATGGTCAGCACCACGTCGTTGACGGTCGAGCCGGTCGCCTTCTTCACCTGCTTGATCCGTTCCAGCGGCCAGGACCGGACCACGGTGCGGCGGGCGCCGCCGATCGGCACGTTGAACATGGTGCGCGGCGCCTCGAACGGCATGGTCAGCTGCTGCTCGAGCAGCACCTGACGGGCGGTGCGCAGCAGGGCGGGCCCGGATGCGGCCGCGGACAACAGGTTCCGGGCCGCGCCGCGCAGTCCGGACGGGGACTCCGGCGCGGGTTTGCGCGGCGTCCGCGGCAGGTTCCACGGGACCTTCGCCTCGACCGCGTCCGGCTCGCTGGTCAGCGTGCGCTGAATGAGCCGCTGCGCGGAGACGCCGTCGATCAGGGCGTGGTGCATCTTGGAGTACACGGCGAAGCGGCCGTCGGCGAGGCCCTCGATGAGGTAGACCTCCCACAGCGGGCGGTGCCGGTCGAGCAGGTTGCTGTGCAGCCGGGACGCGAGTTCGACCAACTGGTCCATCCGGCCCGGGCGCGGCAGCGCGAGACGGCGGACGTGGTATTCGAGTTCGACGTCGTCCGCCCTGGTCCACGCCATCTGCGGCGCGCCGAACAGGGTGGCCGGGTGTTTCCGGAAGGTCGGGTCGATGTCCCTGCGGGACAACAACTTCTCGAAGGTCTGCCCGGCGAAGTCGGGTCCGGCGTCGTCGGGCGCCTCGAACAGCTGGAGCGAGCCGACGTGCATGGGGTGTTCGCGGGATTCGGCGAGCAGGAAAACGGCATCGATGGGTGCAATGAGATCCATGGTGTGGTCGCCCCCTGACGACAGGTGTGGTGTGCAATCGAATCGACCACGTTGTCGGGCGGGCCCGCGCGCAGCCATGAATCCTGCGCGACACCACTAAGTTACCTGGTCCGGACGGTCACTGCGCGGTCTTTAGCGAAGCTTTGATACCAGTAAGTAGGCCTGCTGGAATCGTTCGCCCGGATCCGGCTCCCGGACCATCCGCGTGTGCACCGTGAACCCGGCGTCCCGCAACAGTGCGGCAAGCCGCTCGGGTGGCCATCGGTAGGCGCGAGTCACCTTGTGGTCGAACGCTTCTACCGTGTCGGGTGCGTCGGTCGCGAAGAAGGCCAGTAGCGCGTGCCCTTTCACCTCGAGTACCCGATAGAACTCGGTCAACACATCCGGCATTCGCTCGGGCGGCAGATGAATGAACGAATACCACGCGATCAGGCCGCGCAGGCCGGCGTCGGCGAGCGCGAGGCGCTCCATCGAACCCACCTCGAAGGACAGCTCCGGATACTGCCGCCGGGCGATGGCGATCATCGCCGGCGACAGATCGATACCGAAGGCGGGCAGGCCGAGCGTGTTCAGATGCGCGGTGAGTCTTCCTTCGCCACAACCGATGTCGGCCACCCCGCCGGCACTGCCGGTCGGCAGGAGTTCGGCGAACAGGGACAGCATGGCGCGGTCCTGCGGCTGCCCGGCGAGATGATCCTTGGCGAATTCCGCGTAGACGTCCGCGATGTCGTCGTAGGCGGCACGGGTGATGTCCACGTCGGCGGGGGTGTTCCGATTTCCAACCACCCCAACATCATCCACAGCACGCGGGGCGGCCGGCGGTCGGCGTCAGCTCACCGTGTCACGTATGGTCGCGGACATCGTCGACCAGGTCGAGCCCGGCAGGCGCGGCGCGATCATCCTTATGGCCGCGATCGATCACCTCGCGGGTGATGGTGGCCGCCTCGGGCGCCGCCGGCGTGGTGCACAGGTCTTCCTCCGGCGTCTCGCGGCCGCGGGCGGTGCCGAGGATCGAGCCGAGGATGACGAGCGGGAAGCCGATCGCCATGCCCGCGGTGAGCGGTTCGCCGAGGGCCGCGACGCCCAGCACGATGGCGACCGCGGGGTTGATGTAGGTGATGACGGTCGCGCGGGCCGGGCCGACCTCGGAGATGAGCGCGAAGAACAGCAGGAACGCGGCGGCCGTGCAGATCAGCGCGAGGCCGAGGACCGACAGCGTGGCGTCGGCGGGGTAACTGTCCGGCCTGCGCAAGGCCGCGAACGGCGCGTAGACCACCGCGGCGATGATCAGCGACGCGGTCACCACGCCGAGCGGCGGCAGGTCCGCCAGCGCCCGGTTGATCACGATCGGGCCGACCGCGTAACCGATGGTGGTCAGCGCGATAGCGCCGAGCGCCGCCGGATTGGACAGATCGATGTCGAGACCGACCAGCGCGGCCACACCGGCGAAGCCGACCAGCAGCCCGGTGACCCGCCTGCGGTCGAAGCGATCCTGGCCGAGCTTGGTCACGATGACCACCGCGATCAACGGCACGGCCGCGATCAGTAACCCGACGGTAGAGCTGTTCAGCGTGGTCTCGGCGAATCCGATGAACAGCCACGGTCCGACGATCTCCACCACGGTGTACAACAGCAGCGGCCGCCACCGCCGGAACACCGGCCCTAAGGCCTTGGTGTACAACGCGATCGGCAGCAGCACCAGCGCACCGAGCAACGTCCGGCCGAACGCGACCACCACCGGATCGAAGTCCTCCACCGCGATCCGGATCATCGCGTACGGCACGCCCCAGATCACGCCCATCGCGAGGAACAGCAACCAGCCGCGCCGCGTCATCGCACGACCGCCCGTCGGCACGAAACAATGGGGGAGGTGTGACTAACTGGCATGCTCCACTCGCTTTCGATCAAACGGGAGCTTAGACCCAAGGTCCGATCATCCGACAGATCCACTTTTCGGGGCTTGGACCAGGCCACTTTTGCCCGGTCCGGCCCGGGCGTCGGCGATTTTCGGCCTCAGATCGAGTCGGCCAGTGGGCGCACGCGGTCGGCGGCGCCTCGATCGTCGCGCCAGGTGCAGGCCAGACCGAACGCGGCGACCCGGCCGGTGTCGATGATGCCGCGGATCGCGGCCGAGACCGAGTGCAGGCTTGGGCCGCCGGGCGCGGGGAAGATCAGGCCGGGCAGGTCGCCGGGGTCGACCACATCGCAGTCGAGGTGCAGGTAGATCGGGCCCTCGGGGAGGTCGCCGAGGTCGTCGACTGTGCGGTGCCGGATGCGAGCCGTGCGCAGGAATTCCTGTTCCGGTGGATCGAGGTCGCGGCCGTCGACCAGGATTGCGCGTTCCTCGGGGATGTCGTGTAAACCGATGCGGTCGGCGATCAGGTGCCTGCCGTAACCGGTGAGCATCCGCAGCGGCATTCCGCCGAGATAACCGGAGGTAGACGTCTCCAGGGTCTGGACATCGCCGTGCGCGTCGAACCAGACGATCGACGGGTCGAGCCCCGCGCGTTGCAGTCCGGCGACGACGCCGAGCGAGGTCGTGCAGTCACCGGACGCGACCACCGCCGGGTGGTCGGCGCGGCGGATGGACGCCGCCACTCGCTCGGCCACCGCGTGGTATAGGACCGCCATGCGTGCCCAGGGATCATCGGTGCCGGGAAGTTCGGCGGTGATCACCTCGTCCGGGGTGAGCGGCGCGTCCAGCCCGGGCCGGTGCTGGTCGAGGTGGTAGGGCACGAGAAAACGCATGGGCCTGAGCCTAATTAGGCGCTCGACCGGCAGCACGCGATTATTCGTCGGGTACTCGCTCCCCCGATTCGGTGCCCTACTCGGAGTCACACCGACGATCGGTGCGGTAGCGATCTGCCGCAAAGCGGACTGGTGGCCGCACTTCGTGCAGGTGCCGCCGTGCGTAGCGCGACATATCATGTCGCGCATGGGTGTGTCCGTGCCGGAAAAGACGCTCGAACACTGGGTAAGCCAATATATTCTGTATCGGTTCCGATCGAGGGCCGCTATGTGGTGGCCGGTCGCAGGAGTGGATATCGATGTGCGCAATCTGCCATTACGTCCAGGGAAAGCGGTTTCCTTCGAGGTAAAGACCGCGACCCTGGGATCGAATCCCTCGCGGCATCACATCTACGTGGACCTCGGGCAGCTGTGGGAATATTCGTTGAAGCCGTTGGGCGAGCAGCCTTTCTACGTTTTCCCGCTACCGGATTGGCCAGGACCGTTGGATACCTACGCGCGGTCGAAGGGCAAGCACGTAAGCGACCTCGCGTTCCGTCGAAGCGGCCCGGGATGGTGGTTCGCGGACTGGATGACCGTGATGACTACGGCAGAAGTCGCTGGTGTTCTTCGGAAAGAGCTTTCAGCACACAGCAGCGGCCGGCGAAAGAAAACGCGTCTCCTGACCATCGAGGTCGGCCAGGCCGGTCGGCGCAAATTTTTGTGGGCGGCGGGTGCGCCGCCGCAACGCTTTTGGTGGCGTGATTTCTGGGATGAGTTGGTGCAGTGCGGGCGGCAGGGGTGGCCGCAGCGAATCCTCCTGCCTGCTCGGCTGATCCCGGAGGATCGGGAGACATTCAGCTACGAGACGGTGTGGGAATTGTTGGTGGGAGCTCGGTATTCGCCGGAATCCGAACCCGTGGCTGCGCTGTATCCGGAGGAAGGTGGGTATGCCCTGGCCTTCATCGCCTCGCCCCGGGAGTTGCCCGGGCCGCCGATGGGGATGTTCGATGCCGAATCGGTTGCAGTGGAGAGCAATCGAGTCGATGTGTTTCTGAACGCCGACGCGCTGGCGGATATGGGCTGATGTCCTCGCTGACTCGGAACAGTCGAGGTCCGGACAGCGAAAAACCCTGCCGGACACGGGATGTGCCGGGCAGGGTTTTCCGGTTCGGTCAGCCGACGGTGGCGGTGGTGGTGGGTGCGGCAGTCGTGGTGGTGGGTGCCGCGGATTCCGTTGTGGTCGGGGTGGTGGTGGCCGGCTTGGTGGTCTCGGTCGGGGCGACCGTGGTCGGCGCCGGTGCGGTTGTCGTCGTTGTGCCGGTGGTGGCCGGCGACGTGGTGGTGGTCGGCGACGTGGTCGTGGTGCTGCTCGTGGTGGGGGCGGCACTGGTGGTGGTCGGGGTGGTGGTCTTGGTGGGTGAGGTGGTGGTGGGAGCGGCGGCCTTGTAGGCGGCGGCGAGGTCGGCCTCGGTGGGCTTGGCGGTGGTGTCGACCTTCTTGCCCTGCTGCGCCTGCTGGGCCAGGTGGGTGATCCACGCGGCGGCGTATTCGGCGGAGGTCATCGGCCTGCCGTTGGCCGGGTCGGCGTCGTGCCAGTAGTCGAAGTGGTGACCGGTGTGGTCGGGGCCGAGGGTGAGCTTGTACGGGTCGCTCATGACCACCGGGATGGTGTTCTGGTTGGTCACGATGAGGCCGATGATCTCGTTGAGGATCTTCTGCGGCAGGTAGGCCAGCGGCGACATGGTGTCGGCCGCGATCGCGTCGGCCTTGGCCACCGGCTGCTTCGGCGCCTGGCCCGGCTTGTACGCCGGGTCGGAAACCTTCAGCAGCACCTGGAGGAAGGTCTCGTCGCTCTTGAGCCAGTTCGGGTTCGACGAGATGTCCGCGAACGCGGCGAGTGCGATGCGACCGAGCACGACGGCGACGTCCTGTCCGGTCGCCGGGTTGAGCCCGTCGCGTTCGAGCGCGTCGACATTGATCTGCCGGCCCACGTTCACCACCAGTTGCAGCAGCGAAATGTTCTGCGGCGCAGAGCAGGTCAGGTCACCGTCGGAGCAGAACGAGGCGATCTTGCCGTTCAGCTTGCCGAAATCACCGCTGGTGCCGGGCAACGCGCCCTGGCCCGGCGTCGGGTTCTTGCCGTTCTGGTAGTTCTGATCGAAGCCGTCGGGATGGTTCGGATCCTTCGCGCCGGGGAACGGTCCGTCGCCCGCGGAGCGACCGGCGTCGGCGAGGATGACGACGCCGACGACCTTGTCCGGATCGACGATCCCGTACTGGCCGTCCGCGCCCGCTTCCTGATGTCCGACCTTCATCGCGACCCGGCGCACCACGTCGGCGCCCTCGCTGTAGCCGACGATCGAGAACTTGGTGTCGGGGCAGGCCTGCGCGATTTCCCGCATCACCTTCTCGGTGTTCGCCGCACCGGCGTTGACCGCGTCCTCGTAGGTGGCCATGTTCGCCGGGTAGGCGATATATACGGCGGCGTACGAGCCGGGTTCGACGGCGCCGGCGGCCGGGTTGACCACCGGGTCGACCCATTCGCTGCTGTGATCACCGGAGAGCGCGGCGGGCAATTCGTTGCCGTTGGCGTCCACCAGCAGCTTTGTCGTGCCCTGCTTGGGTGTGTCGTTGCGCCCGGCGACCGAGATGCTGACCATGTCGTGGCACTCGGTCACCGAGGAGGTGAGCTGCGTATCCCTGGTCTGCGGCGACGATGTCAGCGCGAACGTGGTGGCGACGATCGCCGCGACGCCGAGCGCCGCGGGTGCGGCGACAGCGGAGGCAATACGATGTCGGGCAAAGAACCCGCGAAAATCCATGTCCTGATCCCCATTCCAATTACCGGCATGTTGGACGGGCCTGGCCCCCCGAGGCCATGCGTCAACAGAGACGTCGGAAAAGGGGAGGTGAGCGTTACGCGGCCGAGTCCGAATGCGGCGCCGGGCGGGCCGAGTCATGCTGCGGGAACGGCAATTGCCCCCAGTGACAGGGGCATTGACCATTCCCGATCCCGGGCCGGTTGAGCCAGGCTTCACCTGGTGAATTACGCCGTAAATGCAATGGCGCTTTAATATCTCGCCGAAAATCGGTTGACCTTGCCGCTGGGGCAATCACTATCGTGGTCGCCCGTGACGATCACCGTGCTGGACAGCTATACCGAGATGCGCGCCACACTGACCGCGCCGCTCGCCGAACGGCCCGAGTTGCTCCGCCGGATGCTCGAGCCGACGGCGGGCATGTTCCGTTACTTCCCCGGCACGCCGGATCTGGTGGAGTTGCACCACATGGGCGGCGCGTTCCGGGTGGACCGTGAGGCCGACGGCGCGCTGGCCGGACTGGAGGCACTGCACGACGCCGGCGCCTGGGATCGGATCGAAACCGCCATGAACGCCGCGCTGGCGGTCCAGCTGAACGCCACGCCGGACATCGAAGTCCCCGACATCCAGGTGATGCTGGTGCTCGGCGACCCCTCCGACCCGCACTTCATGGATGTCGCCCTCGGTGTGACCGGCAACGGCGGCATCTCCGGCTACGTGTCGCTCACCGTCTGGCCGAGCGCGGAGAACCTGGCCCGGCTGGAGTCGACGGCCGTGCACGAGCTGAACCACAACCTGCGCTACAGCAATGTGCGCTGGGACCCGGATACCGTGACCGTCGGCGAGCACGTGATCAGCGAGGGCCTCGCCGACGCGTTCGCCAGGCACCTGTACGGCGAACTCGGCTACACCCGCATCGGCGTCGCGTCGCTGCACGATGACGCGGTGTACGACAAGGTCGTCGCCGGCCTCGGCGTGCGCGGCATGCAGAACTTCGCCGCCTACGTCCACGGCGATGCGATCGCCGCCCGATTCGGCGGCACCCCTGTGGGATTGCCGACCGGGGCGGGCTATGCCGTCGGAAACCGGCTCGTGGACGCGTATCTCGCGCGCACCGGACAACAGGCGCCGGACGTGTTGCTGGTCGACTCGGCCGCGGTCATCGAATTGGCCACGACGGGCGGCTAGCCGGAAAGATTGTCACGCACCGCTTTCGGTAACGGCCCGGCCATTCCGAAAATGGCGTGCTCACCATTGCCGATCGCAAATCTTTAGCAAAGTTTCCGAACGGTTCCGCCGGTCCGTCGCCGTTTGCCGGAACCTCAGGTTAATCGTACGTGTCCCGCAGTAGCGCGATACGCTTCTGTTGCAGGCAATAGGTGTTGCACTGATCATCTCGTGACGGCGAACGATGTTGTCCGCGTACAGGCTAACCAGATAAGCAAACTGGGCGGTCGGCTTTATTGCCGGGCGCTCTGTTCTCATGCGAGCCATAGACGACAGAAAGGCTGCGATCGATGAGAATCCAGCCACGGCGCCAGATTCTGAATGTCTGGAGTTCATTGCTGGCGGCCTGCTATCAAGACGACACCTGGATCTGGGGTGGGCGGGACGG
Source organism: Nocardia sp. NPDC006044 (assembly GCF_042871115.1). NCBI lineage: Bacteria > Bacillati > Actinomycetota > Actinomycetes > Mycobacteriales > Nocardiaceae > Nocardia > Nocardia sp. NPDC006044. The sequence continues at coordinate 1,385,620 of NZ_JBIAID010000002.1, read as the reverse complement.
ATCGAACTCCATCAGCGACGCCGAACAACTGTTGTGCCTGCTGTACCCGGCCACTCAGATCGGCAGCTTCGCGCTGCACAACCCGGACCGGATCGCCGACGATGTCCGGACCACCCTGAAACCGCTTGGCCGCGAACGCCGCATCGGCCTGAAGATCGTCGAGGTGATGGACGAGTACCTGCGGCGCTACGAACGCGACGATCAACCGATCTTCTCCGGCGGCAGTTACCTGCGAGCCATCGAGGGCGCCGAGGCGACCGATCGGCAGCGCGCGGTCGATGTGGTGGATTCGTACTCGATGTCGCTGACGGTCTGCCTGGCCGGCCTGCAATACCTTCGCGCACTCCAGGATTCGACCGGCGCCGCCGACCAGCAGCGGCTGGAACGGTTGATCAAACCGGTGCAGGTGCGGCTCAACCGGCGGCTCACCGCGGCCATGGTCGGATTGGTGCGCAGCTTCGTCGTGCAGTCGGTGGACCCCGAAACCGACACGGGCCTGGCCATGCTCAGCATGTTCAATCAGACCGGAGCGGAAAACGAGGCGATCGTCGCCGGCGTAGCCAAGCGGCTCGAACGCGTCCGCAGCCGGCTGCTCCGCGACGTCACGCTGAACAAGACGCCGCAGGCCGACCTCGCGAGCCCGGCCCTGATGTTCGAATGTGGCTGGAGCTGGGGCGTGGTCGAGGGCGCCGAGGTCATCGACTTCCTCGATGTGCCGATCGCCAAGTCGGAGGGTTTCGCGGTCGGTCGGCCCTACCTGTACTTCACCATCACCGCACTCGACGGCATCAACGACTTGACCCAGCCCCGCACCCGCGAGCTCGACCTGCTCGACGCGGACCAGCGTCGCCTGGCCGACGCGCTGCAACTGCGCTGGGATCTGGCGCAACGCTATTGGTCGGCGATGGCCCGCTTCGGCGAAGGCGACTGGCCGCTGGAGGACATCCCCTGGCGCACCTCCGACACCGAGGAATCCGACTACTTCAGCCTCTGCGTGTCCGGCCTGCTGATCCAGGACCTCATCGCGAGGGAGGCCGATGACGACGACCTCACCAGGGCCACCCGCGTTTTCGACGAGCTGGCCCGGCGCGGCCGGATCACCCGCCGCCTGACCGAGCACGATCCCGCACGCGCCCTGCACATTCCGGGTGTGCTGCTGCGGTTGAACGGCACCGAGGGCATCGACGGCGGCCCGCTGCTGTACTGGGCGGTGTCGGACTACGCGCCGATGCTGCTGAAGCGGATATTGCAGGCGGCGCAGCTGTCGCGCACGCTGTCCACCCGCAGGCAGCTGCTGCAACTGGCGCAGGCGACCATGGATCATCTGGAACAGCGCGCCTTCCAGCGCGCCCCGGCCAAGGGGCTGTGGGACGACGCGGCACGGGTTTTCGTGGAGCCGTCCGCGACCGGCCAGCCGGAGCCGCCCCCGGCGGACGAACCGCAGGAACCCTCCTGGTATTTCACCGAGCGCATCATCGAATGTCTGGTCGTCGCCGAATCGAGCTACCAGAACCCGCCGTTCCGGTCCCCGACGTCGCTGACCCGCGCGCTGGAACTGCTCGACGAGGCCGACCACCTGCTCAATCAAAAATTCCTGGAGCTCAGCGAGCGGGACAACACGCCGAATCGCCGGGCACTGGAGAACATAGAAAAGAACTTGGTGCGCGCCAGCAAATTGATCGATGAGCGTCCGGCCACGGCATTCAGTCTCTGTGTCGACGCCCTGCGCGAATTGGACGGGCTCGAAGTCGCCGGCCTCGACGCTATGAGAGGTGAGTAGGTTGACCGAGCGGATACTGGTTTTCTCCACCTCGGACAAGGGTGGCACCGGGCGTTCGGTGACCAGTTGCAATATCGCCTACCGGCTGAGCGTGGACGGCAAGAGCGTCGCCTATCTCGATTTCGATTTCGGCTCGCCGACCTCCGGCGCATTGTTCGAGATCGAGAAGATGGATCGCGGCGTCTCCGGTAAGCAGGGACTGCACGAATACCTGAACAACCGGATCACCATTCCGGCCAGGTGCGATATCCGGTCGGAGACCAACCGCAAAGACCTGCACGCACTCCGCCACCCCTATCAGCTCACGCTTTTTCCGGGAGATCGCGGCGGCGGGGAATTCCCGGCGACCGCGCAGGTGGTGAAGCAGTGTGTCGAGCTGTTGATGATCTGCCAGCAGGAATTCGATGTCACGTTCGTCGATCTCAGCGCGGGCCGATCGGCGGCGTTGGAGATCGTGCTGCGCGCCACGGCCGCCGAGTCATTGCGTGCGGTGCCGGCCAGGTGGCTGGTCTTCCACCGGTGGACCCGCCAGCATATTCTCGCGGCGAACGGCCTGGTACACGGCCCGAACGGCCTGCTGGAGGCCGGGCAGAAATGCGGCCACGACGTCGGTGATCTGCTCGAGTCGGTGCGCTATATCCGCACCGCGGTGCCGTCGACCAATGAGGGGTCCGGCGACAAAGACCGTGGGCCGCAATGGGCTTGGCTGCGCAAACAGAACGAGGCCCTGGAACAGCTCGCCCTGGCCAATCAATTGGGTTCCAGTGTCAAGCTCGGCACGACGCCGATGGAGCCGGTGCTGCAGTGGCGGGAACAGTTGATCCTCGACGCCGACGTCGACGCGAAGATCGCCAACGAGGAGACGGTGATCGCCTTCAAAGAATTGGCAGTGGAACTCATGGACGACGCGACGTGGGAGAGGCTCTTCTGACGATGAACGGTGCCACTGTGTACAGCGAGGCGGCCGAGCAGGTCCAGGTCGCCGGGGTGAGCTTCGCGCACCTGTCCATCGAGACCGGGCACTTCTATATGAAAAGCCTGCTCGACGGGGAGGAGAAGATTCGCGCGCATTTCGAGCGGGTGGCCAGGCTGGTCGACCTGCATACCGCGGAGGCCAAAGCCGAATACGGGCCCTCGGCGCGGGTGAGTACCTGCTTCCTGATCGATGACTACTTCGGGTCGAACACGAACCCCACCGAGGTGCTGGACAAGGTGCTCGGCATCGCCGAGAAATGCGGGTTGCGCATCGACTACCTCGCACGAGAGGCCGGCTGCTGGGAGACACCGCTGTACGTCGACGGCCGCCTGACCGGGCAGCAGATTCCGCTGGCCGAAATGGTCGCGTCCTGGGTCGTGGCCGAGCCGTTGAAGCAGACCACCGGACGGCGTCCGCCCGATGTCGAGTCCGGCTGGCTGTGTAACGGACGGCGCTCGTCCGAACACGACTCGGAGCAGGCGATGCAGGTGACGGAGGCCTATCGCCGCCCCGAGGAGTTCGCGCGCCGGGAACACACGATCTTCCTCGACATCGAACTGTGGAACACCTTGATCAACAAGGACGGCGAGGAGCACACCCGCTGGTCCTGCCCGTTCCTGGCGTCGATCTGGCAGCTGCTGCGGCTGGGCATGGTGCGTTACGAGGGCAGGGCGGTGGTCGAGCCGCAACCCCCCGGTGAGCGCTGGCCGGCGAGCTGGTGGGAGATGCCGTCGGTGATCAAGCTGAATCCGCAGGCCGCGCCGTTCGAGGCGTATCGCGCGCTGTCCATTCTGCCGCGCGAATACCTGAAGATCGAGCACGCGGTGCAGACCATCCTCGACCACATCGTGATCGATCAGGAAGTCCTGGCGAAGGCGATCAAACGCGCTGAGAGTGAAGGTATTTCGATTCCGCGCGAGGTCACCGGCCGGCTGTCGCACATGTTCGTCGACGAGGTCGTCAAGCGTCCGCGCGCCGATGGGGCATGACATGGCCGACACCGCCGCGAATCCGGATGGCCCGCCGCTGGTCGTGCTCGGCGAGATACACACCTGTCTGCTGCCGTCGCAGCACGTGCTGGACATCGCGGCGAGCATCGAACTGCTGAGCGCGGTGCAGCGCGGGCTGACGGTGACCTCCCGCGAGCGGCCGCTGCCGCTGGTGATTTCGCCGAACCGGTACGAAGGTGTCGACTGTGACCTGATTCCGTTGTCTGGCAAGCACATTCATGTGGTCGGCACGGTCGCGTCGCGCACGGTGGTGATCGGCGGCCGGGTGCTGCAGGGCTCGTCCCAGACCCGGGTGATGCGTTCGCCGGAACGGCAGGCCTGGTCGTACTACCTGAGCAGGCCGGGCACCGTGGACGCGGTGAGCAGGCTCGGCGACGAGCCGGCCGGGCGGCTGGTGGACGGGCATCTGCGCGCGCACGGCGACGACAAGCTCGACCTGACCTCGATCAGCCAGCGGATGTCGACGTTCGCCCGGGTGGATCCCCGGCTGGATCAGAAAATGCCGTTCCGCGCGGGCGCCACCCGGCTGCGCTGGGCGGTCGAGGTCGGCGCGAAGCCGACTCAGGTGCCCCGCTTCGCTTTTCATCTGGCCGGTAACACACTGCGGACCGTGCGACTCACCCTGGGGACCAAGGATGTCGCTGCGGCGCAACGGTTCTGCGAGGATCTCGCGATCCACGACTGGCTGCTCACCACCATCGACCAGGTGGCCGAGCGGGCGGGGCGAAACGATCACGATACCGACACGCTGCTGGATCAGCTCGTGCCGTTGCTGGATCAGCTTGTGCCGCTGTGGATGCCGGGTGCGCACGCCGCGCCGGAGTTACGCCCGCTGTGGGCGGAGCTGGAATCGGACCCGGGCTTCAGCCGGCAATGGACCGCCCGGGTCGGGCAATTGCGTGACCGGATGACTACCGCGACCCTCAAGGCGCTGCGGCATTCGAAGATCATCAGCCACGACTGGTGACTGCTCAGAGCCGGAACCAGCGGCGCACCAGCAGCGCGAAGAACACCGATGTGGACAGCACCCCCGCGTACGCCTCCACCACGAATACCAGCTGATCGGTCCCCTCGAGCCCTGCGGTATCCGCCGGGCCGAGGGGGTTCAGATAATTCATGGCGCAGTCGTAGACGATCGACAGGGTCGACGCGGTGGACAGCGAACGCACCACCGCGATCGACAACGCGACCTGGAGAAAGATCCACAGCAGCATCCGATACGGCCGATATCCATAGCCGCACACCAGATCCGAGAAATAGCCGACCAAGCGCCGCCAGCGGATCGGCTGTCCCCAGCGCCGGGCTCGCGCCAGGCTCAAGCCGCAGCGGTCCTCCGCGTCGGTGTCCCCGTCCTGGCGGTACAGGCTCCACGCCCGCCGGAACGACATCGCCGCATGGCCGGGCAGCACCAGCGCGAGCCGCCCGCCGATCTGTTCGTAGACCTCGGCCAGCCGCCGGCTCTGCGTGCGGCTCAACTTCAGCGGCCCCCGGTATTCGACCTCGGCGGCGAACAGGGCGACCAGGACTTCCGGTGCTACCTGCGCGTCCGAGTCGGCCGCCTTGCCCAGATCCGCGTAGCCGCGGGCGAATAGCAGGCTGTCGCTGCGTCGTCGAATGCCGGGCGGGTCGTATCCGGCGATGACCGCCTCGACGTGCCGGTTGAACGAATCCAGCAGATCCTGTTCCCCCTCCCGCCTGCGCTCGGCCCAATTCTTCGCCAAGAATGGAAACAGGTCCACGTCGGTATAGGCCTTGGCGTGGCGGTCGACCCGGGTGAACATCGAGCGGGCGAAATGCGAATCCTGTTGTTGCTCATCCACTACAGCCCCACCATCGACGTCGTTTTCTCGGCGCACCGTCACGATAACGCGATACGACAATTGAGCCGACGTTCTTTCCGAGGTGCAAGACCGCACATCGTTTGCCGTGTTCAGCGGCGGTCGCCTGGCTAGACTGTGGTTGTGCCGCATCATGCGGCGGGGTGAAACGGGGAGGCAAGCCATGGCCGACGTGTTGTTCATCGTCACGGCCGGTTCGCAGGACGCACAGCGGCTCGATCGCCTGACCGAGGAACTGGCCGACGAGCTACGGGAAATCTCCGGGGTTACCGTCGGGGCGGCGACCACGGCAGCCACGCCGGGAACCAAGTCCGGTACCGCGGTGGAGATCGGGCAGCTACTGGTGTCGGGGGGCGCGCTCAGCACCGCGGCCTGGGCAATTCGCGACATCGTCCTCCGATTCCTGGCCCGCGGCCGGGCGGAATCCGTCACGGTGCGCCACGGCGATCGCGACATCACCATCGTCCGGCCGACCGATGAACAGGTCGACGGCGTCGTCGATCAGTTGCGGAGCCTATTCGCCGATGACTAGCCCCCGGGGACGCCGGATCGCGCTGTTCGTCGCCAATGACACCTTTTACTCGACGTCGATCTCGCAGCTCTACGCCCCGGTCTCGGACGCCAGAGAGCTGCGAAACCTGTTGCACGACCCCAGCATCGGCGCGTTCCAGCCTGCCGACATACTCGTCAACGAGTCGAAGACCGAGATCGAGCGCAGCATCGAGCGGCTGTTCCGCAACGCGGGACCCGAGGACCTGGTGCTGTTCTACTACTCCGGCCACGGGTTCCGGACCAGCCGGAATCTGTACTTGGCCGCCTGCAACACCGACCCGAACCTGCCCAGCAGTTCCGCGGTGTCGTCCGCGTTCATCAAGGAACTGATCCGCGAGTCCAGTGCCGCGGCGAAGATCATCCTGCTCGATTGCTGTTACAGCGGAGCGTTTCTCGGCAACGACGTGATCAAGGCGGTCGGCGGCATCGACGACGGCGTCGGCGAGCATCTGGTCACCGGGGACGGGATCTGCGTGATGACCGCGTGCACGGGCGTGCAGATCGCTGAGGACGGGATCCGTTCCGCCGCGGATGATTCCGTGCCGCTATCGATGTTCACCTCGGCGATCGTCAACGGCATCACCACCACCGGGCTGGCGGGCAGCGGCACCGGGGAGATCAGTACCCACGATCTGTGGACGTATGTGAGCGATGAGGTGCGTCGCCGCACCGACCGCCAAACACCCAGTCACTACGGGTTTTTGAACGACGAGGTGTTCATCGCGCGGACCCGGCGGCGAACCGCGGGCGCCAGCGACGGCGGCGATCGGGTGCTGCTCGGCAGCCTGCTCGGCCGATTGGAGCAGGTGGAGGACGCCGGTCTGCGGGCGGAGAACTGGTGGGGGACCGGTAGATTGGCCGTGCCGATCGGCAGGCAACGGCGACCGGACGGGACCGTCGGCGACATCGTGCAGCTCGAGTTCGCCGGGCCGGACAACGGACTGCTCGTCGTCGGGCGCTCCGGTTCCGGCAAGAGCACCCTGCTGCGCACCCTGGTGGCGTCACTGGCGCTGACCCACTCTCCGGGCGAAGCGCGCGTGCACGTGCTGGAGTCCAGTAACCGCCTCGGCTCGATGCGCGAACTGCCGCACGTCGGCGATGTGGTCTGCGACGACGAGCCCGAGCAGGTCGCCGCCCTGTTGCAGCGCGTTCTGGACGAGATCGGCAGCCGAAAGCGGTTGTACCGCAAGCACAATATCGACTCACCGGCCGGCCTGCGCGCGGCCCGCGACGCGCTGCCCGAGGGACCGGTGCCGGATCTGTTCCTGGTCCTGGACCGCTGGGACGATTTCGCCGACCTGCTGCCCAAGGCGGGGGATACGGTGCGCCGCATCGCCGATGCCGGACCTGAGTACGCGGTGCACGTGGTGGCCACCGTGCGGGACTGGAACGAGGTGCCGGACTGGATGAGCAGGCTGCTGGCCGTCCAGATCGAGCTGCGCATGCATCAGCCGCGCGATTCGCACATCGATCCGGAGCTCGCGCTACGCCTGCCGGAAGGACCGGGGTGGGGGCTGCATCAGCAACAGCCGTTCCGGATCGCGGTGCCCGACATTCGGGAGCCGCCCGCGGACCCCGCGATGGTGGACGACATGACCGACGGCGCAGCGGATTTGGTCGCGCGGATGCGGGCGCGGCATGCGGCGGCGGGGACCGGTGCTGGATCGGCCGGGCCCGACGTCGAGGCGGATTTCGCCGCGCTGCACGGGCTCGACGACAGCTCGGTCTTCGATATCGAGCACTGGTGGCGGGAGCGGCCCGTCCGGGAACAGCTGCGCATCCCGATCGGCGCGACGCGTCCAGGCGATCCCGTGCTGCTCGATCTCAAGCAGGGGGCCGAGGGCGGCATGGGTCCGCACGGCCTGGTGGTCGGGGCGATCGGCGCCGGAAAATCGGAGCTGCTGCGGACCATCGTGCTCGGGCTGGCGTTGCATCACGGTCCGGATCAGGTGAACTTCCTGCTGGTCGACTTCAAGAACGGCGCGACGTTCCAGCCGCTGACCAGTCTGCGGCACGTGGCCGGTCACGTCCGCGACGTGGAACAGGATCTGTACCTGCGCGAACGGCTGCAAGCGGTACTCGACGGCGAGATCGATCGGCGGCGCCGGCTGCTCGAGGAGAGCGGGCCGTACACCACGATCGCGGAGTATGAGCGGGCCCGCGCGGCCGGGGCGGTGCTGCCGCCGCTGCCCGCTCTGGTGATCGTCATCGAGGAATTCGTGGAATTGCTCTCCGGCACTTCGACGTTCGTCGATGTGCTGGTCCGGATTGGACGGCTCGGTCGTTCGCTCGGCATGCATCTGCTGCTCGGTACACAGCGACCGGACGAATGGCGATTGCGTGCGCTGGACAGCTATCTCTCGTATCGTATTGCGCTGCGGACTTTTTCGGCTGCCGAGTCGCGATTGGTGCTGGGTACCACGGATGCCTATCACCTGCCCCGCATCCCCGGGTACGGGTATCTGCGGATCGGTACCGGTACCGCCACGCGCTTCCGGGCGGCGTACGCGTCGGGTCCGGGGCCGTCCGTCCCCGGCCGCGGTGGTGCCGGGCCCGTCGATCGTCCGGTGTCGGAGTCGCTGGCCGTCACCCTCGGTCGGCACGGGTCTGCCGCGCACCAGGTGTGGACCGAGCCGTTACAAGCGTCGCCGACGGTGGGAATGCTGCTGCGGCAGTGGAATTCATCTCCTTCGGCGGATGGTCCCGGACTGCTGCGGCTGCCGATCGGCGTCGTCGATGTGCCGCGCAAGCACTACCGCGAGGTGCTGTGTGCCGATCTGTCGGACAGTTCCGGGCATATGGCGATCGTCGGTGGGCCCCGGTCGGGGAAGTCGACGGCGCTGCGCACGCTGATCGTGTCCGCCGCGGCTACGCACACGCCCGAACAGGTGCAGTTCTATTGCCTGGATCTCGGTGGCGCGCTGGCCGGCTCGGCCGAGTTCCCGCATGTGGGGTCGGTGGCCGGGCGGCGCGATTCGGATCGGGTGCGGCGCACCGTCGCCGAGCTGGCCGCCCTCGCCGGTCGCCGGGAACAGCGGTTCCGTGAATTCGGCCTCGCCTCGATGCACGAATTCCGTTCCCGCAAAGCGCGGGTAGACCGGCTGTCGGCGGAAAAGCAAGCGGCCGATCCGATCTCGGCGGACCGGTACGGTGACGTCTTCCTGATCGTCGACGGGCTCGATGTCGTCCAGCAGGACTATCCGGCGCTGGAGCCGACGATCGTCACCATCGCGACGCAGGGACCTCGTTACGGGATCCATGTCGTGGTCACGCTGCCACCGTGGACCAGGACTCCGCTCGTGTCGCCGGACATGGTCGGCACCCTCATCGAGCTGCGGCTCGGCGACCCCGCGGACTCCCAACTCGACCGCGCGGCAGCCGGAACCGTGCCGCCGGATCGTCCGGGACGCGGCCTTTCGCCCGGCAAACTCCACCTGCTCATCGCGCTACCGCGGCTGGATTCCGATACCGATCCGAAGCAACTGCCCAGCGGTATGGCGGCGGCCGCCAAGCAGTTGCGCACGATCTACGGCTCCCGGCGGGCACCCGAGGTTCGCCTGCTGCCCACCGAGATTCCGCGCGCGCATGTCCTGCGGTCGGCGCTGCACGCCGGCGTCACCCAGGACGCGACGCACCTGGCCGTCGGCCTCGGCGAAAACGAATTGTCGCCACTGATACTGGATTTCGACGCCCAGCCACATCTGATGGCCTTCGCCGATCAGGGTTGCGGCAAAACCACACTGCTGCACAACATCCTGCTCGGCCTCACCGAGAACGCCACCCCAGACCAGGCCGCGATCCTGCTCATCGACTACCGCCGCACCCTGCTGCACGCCGTCGACCCGAAACACCTGACCGCCTACTGCGCGTCCGCGGCAACCGTGCCCGACGCCGTCGCCGACCTGTGCGGCACCCTCGCCACCCGCATCCCGGGCCCCGGCATCGGCCCGGCCCAACTCCGCGAGCGCACCTGGTGGGCCGGCCCCGAACTCTATGTCGTAGTGGACGATCATGACCTAGTCGTCACCGACGGCGACGACCCCCTCGAACCCCTCCTCGAATTCCTCCCCATCGCCCACGACATCGGCCTGCACCTCATCATCGCCCGCCGAGCCACCAACCTGACCCGAGCCCTCAACGGCACCTTCCTCGCCCGCCTCCACGAAATCTCCGCCACCACCCTCCTCATGAGCGCCCCCACCGAAGCCGGAAAACCCTTCACCCCCACCCTCCGAGCCACCCCCCTCCCCCCAGGCCGAGGCACCCTCCTAACCCACCCCCACCCCCCTCAACTGATCCAAATAGCCCACCTCCCCCCACCCCACTAGAGCCGCACCCGCTACCGGCCGACGCGGGTCGGCCGGTGGTCCTATCCGGCGGTAGTGCTCACCTCATGGCCGATGCCGGCGTGGTGAGGTGGTGGCGGCGGGTGGGGATGAGCATGGTGGGGTGGGTGATGCTCCAGGCGGCGGAGGCGCAGATGAAGTTCTTGACGCGGGCGGCGGTTCGGCCGGTGAGGACAGTGGAGGTGGGCTGGTCTGCGGGGGTTACCTTTTGGACGATGGCGTCGCGGCGGCCGAGGCTGATGCACTGGGTGGCGTAGCCGATCGGGGATTCGGGAACCTTGCGGCCGGTCAGGCGGGCGGCGAGGGCATCGGCGCCTTGCCAGGCCATCGGAATCGCGGTCGCGCAACCCATTCGGAGTTCCTTGCCGCCGATGCCGGCGGCGAACGCGGCGTCGCCGATGGCGTACACGTCGGGGTGCGAGACCGAGCGCAGGGTGCCGTCGACGACGATCCGGCCGGTGCCGGAGACCTCGAGGGTGCTGGCGGCGGCGATCGGGTCGACCATAAAACCCGCTGTCCAGATGGTCATTTGGGCCGGAATCTCACCCGCCGGGGTGAGCACGCCGTGCGGTTCGACGCGGGTGATCTCGGCGCCTGCCCGGACCGTGATGCCGAGCCGGTCGAAGGCGGTGCGCAGGTGGCGCTGAGCCTTCTCGTTCAGCCAGTCGCCGACGCCGCCGCGAGCGGCGATCGTCACCGCCAGGTCCGGACGGGCCTCGGCGATCTCGGTGGCCGCTTCGATACCGGTCAGGCCACCGCCGACGACCAGCACGGACGCGCCGGAGGCCAACTCGCCCAACCGTGTTCGCAATCGCAGTGCGGCCTGCTTACCCGCCACGTTGTAGGCGTATTCGGCGACGCCGGGGACCCCGTAGTCGGCGACCACGCTGCCCAGGGCATACACGAGGGTGTCGTAACCCAGGGTCTCGGCACCCTCCGCACCGAGCAGATCGACGAGCTTGCGGTCGGCGTCGACCGCGACGACCCGGGCAATCCGGATCTGTACGCCGGTGCCCGCGTAGACATCGCGCAGCGCGCGCCGCGGCAGCTCCTGTCCGCTGGCGAGCTGGTGCATGCGGACCCGTTCGACGAACTCCGAATCGGCGTTGACCAGGGTGATCTCGACGTCGTCGCGGTGCAGCCGCTTGGCCAGGCGCCCGGCGGCGATACCGCCCGCGTATCCGGCTCCGAGGACGACGATGCGATGCTTCATGGTGAGCTCCTATCTGGTTGCACTCACCTCATGAACCGGGCAGCCACGCGATCCCTGACACCACAGTGATGTGATGTGGCTCACCACACCAGGTCGAGCGGCCGATGCGGTCCGGCGGCCGTCCACTGCCGCGTGATCCGTTCCAGTTTCTCGGGGTTCACCTGGATGTGGATCGCCGCGACGCCGTCGGCGGCGGGGTCGAGGGCGAAGATGCCGTAGACCCGCTCGCCGGCCACGATCAGCACGGCGGGCGCACCGTTGACGACGTCGGCGTAGAAGACCACCTCGTCCCCGACGAACGCGCGCCGGGCATCGGTCGGCCGGAACAGATTCCGCACGTACCGGGCGATCTCGAACGCGCCGACGACCGGGGTCTTGCGGGCCGGAATCCGCCCGCCGCCGTCCGCGACGCTGACCGCGCCGTCGGTGAGCAACCGGATCAGCGGCTCGGTCTCGCCGCTGAGCGCCGCGGCGAGGAACCGCTCGACGATCTCGCGCGCGGTGGCCGCGTCGACCTCGGTGCGGGTCTCGCCGGTGCTGACGTGCTGCTTGGCCCGCCGGTAGATCTGCTGGCAGTTGCTCTCGGTGAGGTCGAGGATCTCCGCGATCTCCCGATGCGTGTACCCGAACGCCTCGCGCAGCACGTACACCGCGCGCTCGTTCGGCGACAACCGCTGCATCAGCGTCAGCATCGCGAGCGAGACCGATTCGCGCTGCTCGGCGGTGTCGGCCGGGCCGAGCATCGGGTCGCCGGCCAGCACCGGCTCCGGGAGCCACTGCCCGACGTAGGTCTCCCGCCGGGCCCGGGCCGACGTCAGCTGGTTGAGGCAGAGGTTGGTGAGCACCTTGGTCAGCCAGGCCACCGGCGTGTCGATCAGCGTCCGGTCCGCCGCGTGCCAGCGCAGGAACGTCTCCTGCACGGCGTCCTCGGCATCGCCGGCCGATCCGAGCAGCCGGTAGGCGATCGCCTCCAGGCGGCCCCGATAGCTCTCGAATAGATCGGCTTCTTGCGTGCTGAGCGACATACGCCCATGTTCGACCATGCGCGCGCGCCGCAGACATCCGCCCTGGCCTGCGGCGGACCCGCGCGCCTAGGGGACGCCGACCGGGCTCAGGCAGCTGGCGGGCGGGTCGACCAGAACGCAGAAGGAGGGGGCACGGGTGGGCCGGTAGTCGTCCGGGACACCGCCCGCGTTGACGATCTGGGTGTAGGTGCCGACCGCGTCGGTGGGGCGTCGGGTGAGGCCGGGATCGGTGCGCACGTCGACCGTGTAGAGGCCGAATCGTGGTGTGTAGCTACCCCATTCGTAGTTGTCGGTGAGGCTCCAGTAGTTGTAGCCGATGACGTTCATGCCGTCGGCCCTGGCGCGCTGGATCCAGTAGACGGTGTCGCGCAGGTGATCGCTGCGGGAGTAGCCGTCGGCGCGCGGACGGCCGTTGTCGGTGGGCATGCCGTTCTCCACGATGTAGAGCGGCTTGCCCGGCAGGCGGCGCGAATAGTATTGCAGCGCATAGTAGATGCCCTCGGTGCGCAAGGGCAGATCCCAGATGTTCATGCCGGGCATCGGCACCGCGGAGCCGGTCGCCCTGGTGATGGCGCTGAGCAGCGACTGCGCCGGGTCATACCCGAAGTAGTAGTCGATGCCGACGTAGTCGAGCCGGGCCGCGACCCGGTCGATGAAGCCGCCGTTCACCTCGGCCTCCACACCCGCGACGTAGCCGACATTGCTGGTAACCATTGCGCCGGGCTGGACTTGGTGGATGTAGTCATGGACCTCGTTGTGCGCCTGCGCGACTCGATCCAGCATCTGCCCCGGATCGGCGCCACCCCGGCCGACCTCCTGCGAGATATAGGCGACCGGTTCGTTCACCGTGACCCACAACGGGTTACGGGACGCATAGCGATCGACCACCGCCCGCATGTTTGCCAGCCAGTCGCCGACCATCCCCGGATTGCGCCAGCCGCCGCGATCGACGGCCCAGCCGGGGTACACCCAGTGGTCCAGGGTGATCATCGGCCGCATCCCGGCCCGCTCGATCTCCCCGATCACAGCGTCGTAGAAACGGAACGCGCCCTCGTCCCACACGCCCGGCGCGGGTTGCAGCCGGGCCCATTCGATCCCGATCCGGAACACCCGCACGCCGAGCGAGGCGGCCAGCTCGATGTCGGACGCGTAGCGGCCGTAGAAGTCGACCGAATCCTGTAATCCGTCGTAATCGGGCCGCGCGGCGATATATCTCGTCCAATTACTGTCGGGCGCATGCCCTTCGGACTGGAATCCGGAAGCCGCGACCCCCCACAGGAATCCCGGATCCAGCGGCGCCGCGGCGGCGACCGGCCGGATCATCGGGGCCGCGGACGACTGCGTGCATAGCAACATCGTCGACGCGGCGGCGGCGAGAACGGTCGAGGCATAACGACGAAACCGGAATCGCATCACCTCAGGGTAACTGGATGCGCGCCACAGTTGGGCGGATCGTGCGATAGCGGTCCGCGCCACCGCGTGTCCCCGCGCGGCGGCAAATCTGGCAGGGACGCAAACAGATTCATGATCAGCCTTGCGTTGGAGCGCGCGAAGCGATTCCGCGGTCGTTGATCGGGGTCGGCCGTCGCCGGTGGTGGACCTCAACCGCGCGGTGGCGATCGCCATGGCCGACGGCATTCCGGCCGGTCTGGCTCGGGTCGATGAGCTGGCCGAGTCGGGGAAGCCGGCGGGCTATTACCTACTGCCCGCGACTCGGGCCGGCTTGCTTCGCCGGGATGGCCGGTTGATCGAAGCCGCGGCGGCGTACGAAGAAGAGCAGGTACTGGCACCGACCGACGCCGAACGTCGCTATCTGATGGCACCGACGTCGTCTTCGATCTCGCCGCCACGCCGGAAGGGACGACGGTTCGCTTCACCCACCAGGGCCTGACCGCCGCGAATCCGAATGCTTCGAGGCGTGTTCGCGCGGCTGGACGTTCTATATCGAGACGAGCCTGCCGCAACTCATCACCACCGGCACCGGGCAGCCGATCCCGAAATACGTGTAAGGCAAGGTAACTCGCATCGGTGCCGATGCTCTCGTCGTGCGGGCATCGGCACCGGCCCGACGGGTCACCAGATATCGATCCAGATGGGCCGTTCGGGAATGTCGAACAACGCCGAATTCTTGCGCACCACAATCGGAACCGAGGAGCCGGCACTGAGTCGCTCGGCCAATGCCCGCGCCTTGACCTCGCGGTACTTCGGATAGAGGAACTGTTTTCGCACACAGGCTTCGGTGCCTGAATCCGGATGCGGGAACTGTGTTTCGACCTGCACTCGCCACAGGTCGAAGCTCAGCGTGCCCAACATGAAAACCACCGCCGCCACCGCGACCCCCAACGCCCACACCAACGACATCGGGCCGATCAACTTCTGGGAGCGCCCCATACCAACCCCTCGAGTAACCGACACTGCGCCACGACTCTAACGGCACCTCGGAAAGTGGAACGGTGCCTGCGCGTTGGCCGTTGCGGAGGGATCTCCGATGTATTCGAACGAATGGCGGTATCGAGGTCAGCCACTCCCGATGCTGCACGTCGTTGCGATCCATCGACACCTTTCTGCGCTATCACCACGAGCAAGGATTGTCGGCCCGGCACCTGACCTGCGAAGCGGTGTTCGTGCGCGAACTGCTCGACACCTGAGGGGGTGTTCGGTGATCAGGTCGCGGGTGCGAGTTCGGGCAGGGTGAGGGCCGAGTGGGCGGGGCGTCCTTGCGTGGCGGGCAGCGCACTGAGGTTGCGCAGCATGGCATTTCGCTGCGCCAAGGCCTGCGCGGTAGTGGGGAACAGGGTGGCGTCGCCCGCGCCGATCTGGTCCTGGTTCAAGGCCACGAACGCACGGGTGCTGTGCTCGTAGGCGGCGAAGCCTGCGCCGGCGTCTCGGCCGGCCAGGGCATCGGCGAGCATGTACGCGCCGACGAGCGCGAGGCTGGTGCCTTGCCCGGTGAGGAACGAGGGCGCGTACGCGGCATCGCCGACCAGCCCGACCCTGCCGCGGGACCAGCGCGGCAGCCGGATCTGGCTGACCACGTCGACGAACAGATCGTCCGCGTCGCGCATGGCCGCGAGCATGCCCGGGACTTCCCAGCCCGCGTCGGCGAAGGTCGCGGCGACCAGATCGCGCTGGGCCGCCGGGTCACGGAACGCGTCGAACGGCGGGTCCTGGTGGGCGAAGTTCAGAAAGGCGTGTACTTCGTCGCTGTCCCCTACGGCATACAGCGCGGCAGCTCTGCCGGGGGTGTTCCACATGGTGATCTCGTGTGCGAGGCCGAAGGTGTTGGGCATGGTGAAGCCGGCGAAACAGTATCCGAGGTAGCGGTGGAACTGTGCCTCGGGGCCGAACAGGAATTCGCGGGTGCGCGAGTGCAATCCGTCCGCGCCGACGACCAGGTCGAAGGTGCGGCTGCCGCCGCTGCGGAAGGTGATGTCGACCCCGTCGGCGGATTGGTCGAGGGTGTGGATGGAGTCGTCGAACAGGAATTCCACGTCGTCGCGGACCGCCGTGTACAGCGCGTCGGTCAGGTCACCGCGCCGCACCTCGAGGTCCTGGCCCGCGACGCTGCCGCCGAGGATGCGCGGGTCGATCGCGACCACGGTGCGGCCGTCCGCGTCGAGGAAGGTGAAGCGCCGCGAATCGATGTGCGCGTCGCGTAGTCGCGGCAGGATCCCCATCCGCCGGACGACCTCCAGTGCGGTGCCGCGGACGTCGATGGGATAACCACCGCTGCGTACGGTGCTCGCCTTTTCCACGACGGTGACCGCAAATCCGTTGCGGTTCAACCAGAATGCGAGGGCGGGACCCGCGATGCTGGCCCCCGATATCAAGGCGGTGCGCGGGTGCGCGGTATCGGTCATTGCTCGACTCCTTTACTCATGGCCCGGACGACGAGGAGCGACAGCGCCGTGACGGCGCCGGCCACGACGAGGCCGGTGACGAAGGCCGATTCGGCCGGGTTCTGCATTCCGGGACGGGTTCCCGCGGTGAGGATGGCGCCGCTGATCTGCACGCCCACCGCGAAGCCGATCACCCGGGTGACCAGGACCAGGCTGGTGGCGATGCCGGTGTTGCCGTGATCGACCGCGGTCGCGGTCTTGACCACCATCGCCGTGATGCAGACGCCGCTGGCCAGGGCGATCAACGCTTTGGCGACGACGAGGTGCCACACGTCGGTGTGCAGGACCGCCAGTGCTACCAACATCGCCGTCATGACCCCGATCCCGGTGGCGACCACGGCGCTCGAGCCGAACCGGCGCGCCGCGAGCCCGCCGAGCGGCCCGCTGATCGCGGCCGCGACGGCGCTGGGCAACAGATACCGGCCGATGTCGGTGGCGCTCGCCCCGAAGCCGTACCCGTCACCGGCCACCGCGAACAGCTGCGGAACGAGATAGGTCGCCACCGAGGTGCCCACGCAGACCGCGAAGGTGATCACGTAGGAACTCCACAACGCGGGCTCGGCCAGCAGCCGTAGATCGAGCATCGGCGCGGGTGACCGGCGTTCGACGTAGGCCAATCCGGCGATGAAGAGGGCCAGGAGCAGCACCAAGGCGGCGAGTACGAGCGGCTGTCGACCGGCGTCGGGCGCGACCGACAGCCCGGCCATGAGCGTCAGCAGCACGCCACTCAGCAGAAACAGGCCCGGCCAGTCCATCCCGGCGGCCGATCCCGCCGGCGGATCGGCGGGCATCAGCCAGTGCACGAGCAGCGTCGCCACCACGATCGCGATCGTCGGTATCGCGAACATCCAATGCCTGGACAGACCCTCCGCGATGGGTCCGGCCAGCAGCGTGCCCAGCATGCCGCCGCCCACGAACAACCCGCTGACCAGCCCGATGGCCACCGCGGACGCACCGGCCGGAAGGTGCTTGCGGACCAGGATGAACGACAGCGGCATCGCGCCGACCATCGCGCCCTCCAGCACCTGACCGAGCAGCAGCACCGGCAGGTTCGGCGCCAGCGCGGACACCAGACCGCCGGCCGAGACCACGGCCATCAGCCGGAGCATCACCCGTTTCCCGCCGTAGCGGTCACCGAGGTTGCCCGCGACGGGCGTCACGAGTGCGCCGGTGATCAGCATCGTGATGCTGAGCAGTGCCCCTTCGGCCGGGCTCATCGACAGTTCGCGTTGCAGCAGCGGGAGGGTCGGTGTCACCACCGACTCCAGGGTTCCGGTGGCTGCGGCCAGCAGGCCGAGGGCTCCGACTGCGGCCCTCCCGATGCGGGCCGGCGGAGACAGGGTCGTGATCATGACATCAAAGATTGCACTACACCGTGCAGTGTAGTCGAGCTATGATGTGACGATGCCGACGACGAAGACACTGCGCGAGGGGTCCACGCAGAAACGGGCCGCCATTCTCTCCGCGGCCCGGGAACTGTTCCTCGCCGACGGCTTCGACCGGACCAGCGTCGACGCGGTCGCCGCCCGGGCCGTGGTGTCCAAGCGGACGGTCTACGACTACTTCGGCGACAAGCACACGCTGCTGCAAGCCGTGGTCGGTTCGATCAGCCAATCGCTGATCGCCACCATTCGGCGCATCCTCGACGACACCCTTACCGACCGCACCGAAGCCGCCGACCTGGAGGACGTCCTGGTCACGTTCTCGATGCGGATCGCCGCCGACATGCTCGACTCGGCGGAGTACGCCACGCTGCAACGACTGGTCCGGGCGGAAACCGGGAAGCTGCCCGATGGCGGGAATCCGATGGCCGACACCCCCGACGAGGCGCTGGCCGAGCGGTTCGCCGCGTTCGGCGCGGCCGGGCTGCTCGATGTGCCCGACCCGCGACTCGCGGCCGACCAGTTCCTGGCGCTGACCTTCGGCGTCGCACTCAACCGTTTCGGTTCCGCGAACGCGATGGAGGACACCCGCGTGCGGCCGCTCATCGTCGAGGGAGTGCGAACCTTCCTCCGGGCGTATCGCATTCGGTAGCCGACTCGGCCGGGCGTCGATTGCGGGACGCACCGTGCTGGGCGCAGCAAGAAGTGGGGGCTGTGGGGATCGAGCGGGCGTCGGTACCGTGATCCGGTCCCTAGACAAGGAGATTGGTGTGAGTATCAGAAACAGTGTGGCTGTGGCGATCTCGGCTGCCGCTTTTGTCCTGACGGCGTTGGTGGCTGCCCCGGCGGCGAGCGCGGATCCGGCGCCCGCTCCGAGTTCGGGCAGCTCGAACCTGCAGTGCCTGATTCAAGTTCTCATCCACGGCGAAGTGCCGGGGATCTGCTAGCGCGCCTTCGGGTTCGGTGAGGCGCTAGGCCATCGACGCTCGACAGCGGCACCCGGATTCGGGTGCCGCTGTCGGTATTTCGGGTCAGAGGGTTGCCAGGTCGATCGCGTCGGCCATCGCCCGGTAGCCCGCCGCATTGGGGTGCTTGTGGTCGCCGGAATCGAAGGCCGGGTCGAGGTTTTCGGGGTCGGCCGGGTCGCGGACGGCCGCGTTGAAATCGACCACGGCGTCGTATTCGCCGCTGGTCCGCATCCACTGATTGAACTCGCGGATCTTCGCCGCCGAGGTGTCGGTGTAGTACTCCGCACCCTTCATCGGCAGCAGGGTGGCGCCGGTGATCCGCACGCCCGCCCGGTGCGCGGCGGCGATGAGCTGACGATGGCCGTCGATCAGTTGGGCCACCGAGATATTCGGATTCGGCTTGTAGGTGGGCAGGTCTACCTCGGAGAAGCCGAAGTCGTTGAGACCACCGAGGACCAGCACGCTGGTGACGTCCGGCTTGGCGAGGACGTCACGTTCGAAGCGCCGGACCGTCGCGGCGCCGAACCACGGGGAATCATTGAGGATCAGGTTGCCGCCGATGCCCGCGTTGAGCACCGGACGCGGGGTGCCGGCCTCGACGAGCCGTTGCGCGAGCCGGTCCGGGTAGCGGGTGTTGGTGTCGTAGGTGGATCCGTAGCCGTCGGTGATCGAGTCGCCGACCGTGACGACGGTGCCGCCCGCATCCGCGTCGTCGCCGGACACCTGGACATCGGTCAGGTAGTACCAGGAGTGGGTGGTCTCGGTGAAGGCGTCCGCCGCCGGGTCGGCGGCGTGGTTGCCCGCGGCGCGGTAGCTGCTGGCGTAGGCCTGCGAGTGGAAGGTGGCCGGACCGGTGCGGTCGGCGAGGTACATGGTGACGCCGACCGAATCCAGTGAGGCGAGATTCAGGTCGGCGGCATCGCTGGTCAGCGTGTGGCCGACCGGGATCTCGGCCCTGGCCTTGCCGTCGAAGGTCAACTCCCGCAACGACTTCGAGTCCACGGCGGCACCGCGCGCGGCGCGGGCGATGGTGACGTGATCCACCCGTAGCGGTGCGGTGCCGTACACGTTGGACAGGGTGATCCTGGCGGCGTTGCCCCCATCGGTCACCCGGACCACCTGCCGCACCGTCTGATCGCCGAAACCGTCCTGCGCCCAGTTCGGTTCGAACCCGACGCTGGGCGACTGCGGCGCGGCCATCCATCCGGTATCCCACGCCGCCTCGACCTCGGCGGCGGTGCCGATGGCGATGCCGCCGAGCACGGCAGCGGCGGCGACGGCGGTCGCGGCGAGCTTGACCCGCAAGGTGTTCTGCATTGTTCTGTCCTCTCCACTGCCCTGCGCTAACGGTTCTGTGTTCCCGTTAGCGTTAGGGTGACAGTACTGCATAACCGGCTCTAATGGAACTACATTCCCGTTTACGGAAGATTGTCAAGGGACTGTGGCTCGGGTCAGGCCCTGACCGGATCTGCCTGTCGTGCGCGCAGGGCTCCGGCGATGGCCTTCAGTGCGGCGAAGAGCAGGAGCCCGGTGACGAGGGCGCCGGTCCCCAGCCAGATTCGGTCGGTGTGCTGCAGCAGTGTCGTGCCGACGAGCGGACCCAGGATGGTGCCGAGGCTCCACGTGCTCGACGCGACGCCGAGGTATCCACTGCGCAGTTCGGTCGGCGCCAGGTCGGCGAACGTGGCGCTGAAGTGGACCGCCATCCCGATCTGCCCGAGGCCGAGAACGAGGACCGCGGCGGCATAGCCTGCGGTGCTCTGCGCCACGGTGGCCAGAACTCCGCCGATGCCTGCCAGCAGCATCGAGACGGCGAGGACGGTGCCGCGGTCGCGGTGCGCCAGCGCGGCGACGGCCAGCGGCTGCAGCAGGACGATGGCGACTCCGTCGACGGCGATCACGACGCCATACGTGCTCGGGCCGTACCCCTGCGCGGTCATCAACAGCGGCAACGTGGCGAACGCCTGCATATTCAGCGTGAAGTAGACGACGTGCAGCAGTGCCATGGTGATCATCAGGCGGTCGCCGAGCAGCGTCGGCAGCAGCGCGCGGCGGGCCCGGATCGTCGTCGAACGCGTCTCCGGCACCGCGAGCACCACGATCGATGCCGCGGCCAGCATGGCGAGGGCGTTCAACCAGAACAGCAGGCCGTAACCGTGACTGGCCAGCACCCCGGAACCCGTTGCGGCAACGGCGTATCCGAGGTTCGCCGCCCAGTAGAGCAGGCTGTAAGCTCGCACCCGCTGTTCCGGCGGGAGGTCCGCCACGGCCGCCGAGCCGGCCGGCCGGAAAAGCCCCGCGGTGAGGCCGTAGCCGACCGCCGCGGCCCAGATGACCGGCGCCGTTCCGGCGGATCCCAAGGCGGCCAGTGCGATTGCCGTTCCCAGGAACCCCAGCAGCATCGTCTGCCTGCGCCCGAACCGGTCCCCGAGCCAGCCGCCCAGCAACTGCGAGGCGAAATCGCCGATGCCCACGGCCGCCACCACGGCGCCCGCGGCCATCGGGGTCATCCGCTGCTCTTGGGTCAGGTACAGCACCAGCATCGGCTGTACGAAGCCGCCCGCCCGAGCGATGAGGTGGCACGCCCCCAAGGTCCACGCCAGAGTGGGCAATCCGAGTGGCCGGGTGTAGTTCTTCGTGTCGTTGTCGACGATTGTTGTCATGACGTCGACGCTATGAGCTGCGAGCCATCAAGAAAAGCGATCATTTACGATCATATTCATCGCGATCTGTTATACATAAGGCATGGCCGAGTTCGACTTACGGCAACTGACGACGATGATCGCGATCGCCGAAGAGGGGACGTTCTCCCGGGCGGCGAACCGCCTGGGCTACACCCAGTCGAGCGTGAGTCAGCACATCGCGGCGCTGGAGAAGGCGGTTGGCGGCGCTGTCTTCGATCGGCCGGGCGGGCCGAGGCCGGTGCGGATAACTCCGCTCGGCGCCGTGGTGCTCGAGCAAGGCCGTGCGCTGCTGTCGAAGGCCGAAGCGCTCGGGCACGCGGTCGATCGATTCAAGGCCGGCGACGGCCGCATCGACATCGGCACCCTGCAGAGCGTCTCCCACGCGATCCTGCCCACCGTGCTGCGCCGCCTCCGGGACGAACAGCCCAACTGTGAGATCCGGCTCGCTGAAGCGGAACCGGATGTGGCACAGATGGGCGAACTCGATCTTTTGTTCTACGACGGATTACTCAGCGACGCAACGGAATCCGTCCTGCTGATGGAAGATCCCTATCTGGCGGTGGCCCTTCCGGATGACCTGCCCACCGGCCCGGTGCCCGCGCGGATGCTGGACGGGAAGGCAATGGTGGCCTGGCCCGCGACCTCCGACCAGCCCAGACTGGAACGGTCCCTCGCGCACGCAGGCGCCAAGCCGCACATAGTGTTTCGCTCTGCCGGTAACGAAACCATCCTCTCGATGGTCCGCGCCGGCATGGGGCTCGCCGTCCTGCCCTGGCTGACGATCCATCACGTCATCTGCCGCTCCTGCGGCGCGATCCACGGACCGGAAGGGTGGCCCGACCTCCACGTCCACCACCTGGCCCCCACCCCCGCCCGCACCATCTACCTCCATTACCCGCCCGGCCGCAGCGCCCAATCTCCCATACTCGCCCGCACCATCGAAATCGCCATCGAAGTAGCTCACGCCCTCGCTGCACAGGCACCGACTTCGCCGACCTGACCGGTGGAACACCGATGAATTTCGCTGGTAGACGGCGTCTTGTCTGTGACTCCATAGAAGGGATGAACTCGTGCAGATACTGGCTCGACTGTGCATGTCCGCCGACGGCTATGTCACTACTCCGGATGGCTGGCCGCCTCAGGTCATCGATCCGACGCACGGTCCGGGTAGTCACGGCATCGCCGAATTCCTGCGGACCTGTGAGGCCGCGCTGATGGGCCGCACCACTTTTGAACCCGCGCTCACCGCCGATCGCTGGCCATGGCCGGATCTGAAGGTCTTCGTGCTGGGCTCGACCCGGCCGGCGGGCACCCCCGACGACGTCACTATCGACGACGATCCGCTACGGCTGCTGGAGAAGATCCGCGCGTCGAATCGCGGCGGTGATGTCCACCTCATCGGCGGGCCCGGCACGATCGAGACCTATCGCGCCCTCGGTGTTCTCGACAAACTCGAGCTCGTGATCCTGCCCTTCTTCGTCGGCAACGGTATGCGCCTGACCGAATCGCTGAATACGCGAACCGGTCTGGAATTCGAGAGTTCGCGACCGCTGACCGGGGGCGCGGTGGAGATCGTCTACCGGGTATCGCCGCAGCTCTGAGTGTGCTTCTCCGACAAGAAGCCTCGGCGACCCTTGCCCCTCAGGGCTGAGTGGACGCTGCTCCCGCTCGGGCCTGGGCGTCGAAGCGACTGCGGGCGCGTTCGACGTCGGGGAGGGTGGTTGTGGTCCAGCGTAGGAGGGCGTCGATGAGGTCTTGCAGTGAGCGGCCGAGGTCGGTGAGGCGGTACTCGACGGCGATGGGGCGGGTGCTCGTGACGACACGCTCGATCATGCCGTTGCGTTCCAGGCGTCGGAGGGCGGCCGTGAGCGACTTCTGGGTCACTGCGGGGATGGTTCGGCGGAGTTCGTTGAAGCGCAACGATCCTCGTTCGCACAGTGCGTCGAGGATCTGGAGCGACCACTTGTCCAGCACGTGATCGAGCAGCTCGCGATGCTGGTCCGTGAGCTGCGGGCTGTCCGGAGACAGGGGAGCGGTTTCCTGCATGACACCTAGTCTCGTTGAAGTGCCCTCGGGGTACCAGGTAGACATCAGATACCTACTCCGACAGCGAAAGAGACACCCATGGCAGTGCAGTTGCTGACCCCCGAGGGCATGTTCAGTCCCGTTCCGTACCACCATGTTTCGATCGGCACGGGCACCCGCCACGTGCACGTGGCCGGCCAGATCGCCCGCGACGCCGCCGGCCGGCCGGTCGCGACCAGCGACCTCGCCGGACAGGTCGCCCACGCACTGCGCAGCACCGCGCGCGGCCTCGCCGGAGCCGGCGCAACCTTCGCCGATGTGGTACGCCTCCGCTTCTTCGTCACCCACTGGACCCCGGACAAGTACCCCGCCTTCATCGAAGGCATCGAGCGCGTCACCGCCGAGCTGGGAATACCCCAGCCCTTGCCCCCCGTCTCAGCGATCGGCGTCGACTACCTCTTCGAGCCCGACGTCCTCGTCGAGGTCGAGGCATACGCCGTCCTCGACTGAGCTGTCGGGTCCCAGAAGTCGTGGCCACTGCCAAGCCGCTGACCTGCATCTTCTCGCTGGTCTCACGCGGTGGCCATGGCAGTTTGCCGCAGAAAACCGAAGCGTCTCTCGGCACACCTGATCACGAGTTCTACCGCTCAGATCGAGCGGATCCACAGTTGCCAGCCGCTACCTTGCTGACCATAGACGCAGTCGGGCCGGGTGTCGGAGCTGCCGTACCACGCCTGCCATTTCTCCCCCGCCTGCACGCACGCCGACTGGGTCTCGTACTCGCCGATGAACGTGCCTTCGGCACTCGCGTTGCCCGCCACCGCCCCGACCACAACCAATGCGCCGGCACAGGTTGCAAATGATCTCCATACTGTTCGCATGCCGACAACCTTGCCAGAACAGGACACCGAATCCATGACCCAAGGATTGGTAGATTGCGGCAGCTATGCGCCCTTATGTAGTGGACGACGGCGGTTACGACCCCGAACCTGGCGCCACCGTTCCCGATCGTGACCTAGTGCCTTGATGGCTTCGGCAGCACCGTCAAGAGACTGAGCTGTAGGGTCTCAAAACTCGTGGTATCTCTCGACGCGGCGACCTGAGGTTTTGCCGGTTAATTCACGTCGTGGGTACGGCCGCCAGTCTCAAATCGTTGGCATTTCCTCACGCAGCCGATGCCGCGGCGTGAGCTCCCGCGCCGGGCGCGACGGCTGCGTCGGCCGCATCGCGAGGGCACTGTCGTTCGTCGGATGCTGGAACCGCCTCGCAGGAAACAGAATTCGCCGACATCGAGAGGACCGCGACTGGCTGCGTCCCCGACAGCGTCTACGCGGAAACGCAGCATCCCCCGAACGCACGCACGCATCTTTGGCCGTTCTGCCGTGGACCCATCCGACCTTCCATTCAGTACGAAGTACCTGTGTTGTTCACGTGTCCGATACACCACGATTGAAGGAGAGTGGTCCGCATCAAGGTTTCCGGGGTTTGGTCACGCGGTCGGGGGGTTGTTTTCGGTGTGGTTGTACTCGTGGCGGGTCCGGTGCCCGGTGCTGCGTTCGGTGAGATCGGCCCGATCCACGAGGCGGCTCCTGTCGCTGCGGGGCAGGAACAGTGTTCAGAGGAGTTCACCGACGCCAAAACCGTGCGTATTCTCAGCCAGCTCTGTCTACAGCCGACGGAGGGCGGGGTGGTGCCCCGGCTGAAGATGCACTGCCAGATGCAGACGGGGTTTACGAGCGCATGGGGCGATTCCTATCAGTGCAACACCTGGGATCCGAGCTACTACACCATCACGGCTCCCGGCGACCAGGAAGTGGTCTCCGAGTTCGCGAGCAAGAAGACCGGGTCGAAAAACAACCCGTCGGCACACGTGAGCACCGACGGGTCGTCGTACCCGTGCAAGGACGGGCTGTGGAAGCTGCGCGGCCACTACGGGGCCGAAGTCGGCACCAGCAACAACTTTCCCGACTTCAAGAAGATAGAGGCGCGCCGCGGTGCCGAGTTCACGATCACCTGTCCCTGACAGCGCGGTCGAACAACAACCTTCGAATAAACACACAAGGCGGATCCGCCGGTGGACCGCCGATCATTCTGAGATTCCGCCACGAGTTCTGAGACCCCTACATGAGCTCGCTAGCCGCGAGCCATATCCACGAACCGGCTCAGGTGCAGCTGGTGGGCGACGGTGATGGTGGCGGTGGGGCCGTTACGGTGCTTGCCGACGATCAGGTCGGCTTCGCCGCCGCGGGGGTCGTCGCGTTCGATGGCGTCGGGGCGATGGAGCAGGATGACCATGTCGGCGTCCTGCTCGAGGGAGCCGGATTCGCGAAGGTCGGAGACCATGGGGCGCTTGTCGGTTCGCTGTTCGGGACCACGGTTCAGCTGACTGATCGCGATCACCGGAACCTCGAGTTCCTTGGCGAGCAGCTTCAGGCTTCGGGAGAAGTCCGAGACTTCCTGCTGCCGGGATTCGACCTTCTTGCCCGAGCTCATCAGCTGAAGGTAGTCCACCACAACAAGTTTGAGATCGTGGCGCTGTTTGAGCCGGCGCGCCTTCGCCCGAATCTCCATCATGGTCAAGTTCGGTGAGTCGTCGACGAACAGCGGCGCCTCACTGATCTCACTCATCCGCCGCGCCAGCTTGGTCCAGTCGTCATCACTCATCCGCCCCGACCGCATATCCCCGAGCTTGATCTTCGCCTCGGCCGACAACAGGCGCATGACAATTTCCGTGCGACTCATCTCCAACGAGAAAATAACGCTGGGCAACCCGTGCTTGATCGAGCAACTGCGCATGAAATCCATGCCGAGCGTGGAATTGTGCGTCGGCACCATCGATCGCCCGGCCAGGTAGAGATGGTCGGCGTTGTCGACTTCCACGCAGCGGACGGGCACGCTGTCGATGCGCCGGACGTCCACGATGTATCGAGACCCGGATCGTGCAGTGCTGCGACTTGCTCGGCGTTCCTTGTGCAGCAGTGCTTTCCGGTACAGACCGAATACTTCGTCGTCGGTGGCGAAGGTCATGGTGAAGGCGGTCGACGAGCTCTCGGACCGGCCACGAACCCGCTTGGTCGAGACGTGGCAGCGGTACCCGAGGCTGACCACCAGCTCCTGAACATCCCGGAACAACCGTTCGCTGGTGACCGTGAACTGGACCGAACCGCCATGCGTCACAGTGCCATCGGTATCCAGCAGACCCGCGAGCAGCGCACGTCGTTGCGCCTCACTGGATCTCAGGTACTGCGTCGGAATGTGCTTGTCGCCGAGCACACCGATCGTCCGCAGCCAAGCCTGCACACTGCCCACCGTGTTCCGGCAGGCCTGGCACAGGCGCAGCCCGATCGACGGGCCACCGCAGTGCGCGCAGCTGGGCGGGGCGACCGGCGCGGAGTAGAAGCGTGCCTTGCCACCACACGATCGTCCGCAGGTACGAATCTCGCTGGTGAACGGGATGAACTCCGCGCCACAGACCACGCATTCGCGCGGCGAGATCGGTTCATCGGCAGGCAACTGCAGCTGATAGCGCAGGTGCGCGGACCGGGATGGGACGGCCACCAGTCCCTCGGCTTCGATGCGGGCGATGACCTCCGGGTCTGCCGAAGTGAGCTGGGCGGCCGCCGACGTACCGTCACCGAGCCACGCGCCGAGAGTGTACGGCGGCACCAGCAAGTCGCGAGCCGCCAATTGGAGGGGGCGCGTGTTGGTGACGGAGTGGTTGAGCCTGCGGTCGGCAGTCTCGCAGCGCAGCGTGGCGGCGATGTCGCCGGTGGTACGGACCGCGGCGAAGGTGCGCTGGTTGCGGTGACGGTTGTAGCCGGTGGCCGCCTGTTGTGCCGACCGCCGGGAGGCCCGGGTCTCGGTGAGCCACTGGTGTTCCTCGTCCGCGACGAGCACTGTGCCGTCGGAGAATTCGACCTCGTAGCACGGGCGGTCGGTGAGGATGTCGGTGGCGGCCACGACTCGGGTGGGGCGCCCCTCGGCGTCTAAGAGCTCGTCGCCCACCTGGACCTCGCCCATCGTGGTCCAGCCGCCGGGAGTCGGTAGCGGGGTGTCTAGGGCCAGGGCCTTACCGACGCCGGGGCGGGCGGCGACGATGATCATCTGGCCGGGGTGGAGGCCGTTGGTGAGTTCGTCGAGTTCGGTGAAGCCGGTGGGGACGCCGAGGGAGATGCCGCCGCGGCTGGCGATGGAGTCGATTTCGTCCATCGTGGGCTGGAGGAGTTCCTCGAGCGGGAGGAAGTCTTCGGTGGTGCGTTTGTCGGTGACCTCGTAGATCTCGGCCTGGGCGCGGTCGACGACCTCGGCGACGTCTTGGCCGTCGGCGCCGGCGTAGCCGTACTGGACGATCCGGGTGCCTGCCTCGACGAGGCGGCGCAGGATGGCCTTCTCAGCGACGATCTCGGCGTAGAAGCTGGCGTTGGCCGCGGTGGGGACGGTCTGGGTGAGGGTGACGAGGTAGGGGGGTCCGCCGATGCGCTTGAGTTCGCCGCGGCGGTCCAGGCCGGCCGAGACGGTCACCGGGTCGGCGGGTTCGCCGCGACCGTAGAGATCGAGGATGGTGTCGTAGATGAGCTGGTGGGCGGGGCGGTAGAAGTCGCCGGGGCGCATCACCTCGATGACGTCGGCGATCGCGTCCTTGCTCAGCAGCATGCCACCGAGCACGGACTGCTCGGCCGCCATGTCGTGCGGTGGCTGACGCCCGAAGTCTTCGCCGGGCGGCTCGGGCGGGTAGTCCGCATGCCCGCGGTCATCGACGACTGCCATGAGACTCGACCGTCCTCTCTCCACCTACCGGGCTCACCCTATTGATGATTGGTCCTACTCTCCGGCTTCGACACGTACGGCGCAGCGGCAGCGCCCGCCGCTCGCACGCCGGCCGAGGCCACCTGCGAGTTCCAGCTACCGTTGCGAGATCCATGAATTCCGGACGTTCGGGCCGCGTCTACCACGACGTAGGGACGAACCTAGGCGACCCGAGGGCAGTCACCAAACCGTACTGTGCACACTCCTGTGGATAAGTTGGGGACTGTTCACCTAACCGTGTGCACCCCCTGTGGACAACGTGGGGAAAACCCAGGTCATCCAGCCAAAACGCGCTGATAGATATCGATTTCCACGGCTATCCACGTGTGGATGAATAAAGTCGCGGCGTGTCGACCAAGTTGAACGGCCGGGCGTGTTGGGTTAACGGCACGTGTGACGGGTATGAGCTGAATCACATTGCCACCGGTCGGTTTCCCAAGTAATCCACAGGCCTCGCACCGGGAACCTCGATGACCAGCGCGGATTTGCCGAGAATGTTCCGAATGGCAGAGCTGCCTACCGGGCAAACTATGAGTTATTCAAAAAAGTGGGCCGCAGCGCACAGCCGAAGACCACCCCCGTGCCGAACACGGGAGTGGCCTTCGAAGGGGTGCTATATCAGCTGGCAGCGACCGTCAGGTCGAACTTGGCCACCACGTCCGGGTGCAGGTGCACCACGACGCCGTGCTTGCCGGTCGTCTTGATGTGCGACTTCGGCAGCTCGATGCTGCGCTTGTCGACCACGGGCCCGCCGGCCGCCTTGATGGCCGCGGCGACATCCGCCTGGCTCACCGAGCCGAACAGCTTGCCGGTGCCCGCCGTCTTCACCGAAAGCGAGACCGCATCGAGGTTCTCGATGGCCTGCTTCAGTTCGTTGGCGTGATCCAGGTCGCGCACCTTGCGGGCGTCCTGCGCCCGGCGGATGCCCGCGACCTGCTTCTCGGCGCCACGGCTGGCCACGATCGCCAGTCCGCGCGGCAGCAGGAAATTGCGGCCGTAGCCGTCCTTGACCTCGACGGTGTCGCCGGGCGCACCGAGGTTGTCCACGTCAGCAGTCAGAATCAACTTCATTTGCGTGTCTCCCTTACTCAGCGAGCCGTCGACACGTAAGGAAGCAGGGCCACCTCACGCGAGTTCTTGACGGCAACCGCGATGTCACGCTGGTGCTGCACGCAGTTGCCGGTGACGCGGCGGGCGCGGATCTTGCCGCGATCGCTGACGTACTTACGCAGCAGTGCCGTGTCCTTGTAATCGATGTTGACGATTCCGGACTTGGCTTCCTTGCAGAATGCGCAGGCCTTCTTCTTGAGCACCTTTTCGCGCGCTGGCGCTTTAGGCATGGTCTTTTACTCCGTAATCAGTGATGGTCCACGCAAGGCAGACCTATGAGTTTGCCGTTATCAGAACGGCGGTTCGTCATCTACGCGGCCGCCGCCCCCGAAGGAGCCGGCCGCGGGCGCACTGCCCCAGGGATCGTCCTCGGCGCCGCCGGAACGACCGCCGGAGCCGGCCGGGGCGCTGCCGCCGCCGGAGCGACCGCTGCCGCCGGACCCGAAGCCGCCGCCACCGCCGCCACGACTGGTCTTGTTGACCTTCGCGGTGGCGTAGCGCAGCGAGGGCCCGACCTCATCGACCTCGAGCTCGACGACCTGGCGCTTCTCACCCTCGCGGGTTTCGTAGGAGCGCTGCTTGAGCCGTCCGCTCACGATGACTCGGGAACCCCGGGTCAGGCTTTCGGCGACATTTTCCGCGGCTTCGCGCCAGATATTGCAGCGCAGGAACAGCGCTTCGCCGTCTTTCCATTCGTTCGAATTACGATCGAACACACGGGGTGTCGACGCGACGGTGAAATTGGCCACCGCCGCTCCCGCGGGCGTGAATCGAAGCTCGGGGTCGGCCGTCAAGTTTCCGATGACGGTGATGACCGTGTCGCCTGCCATGTGGTTCCTCCTGCTCAGGGTGCAGTCCGCATCTCGCTAGTTGCGCTAGAGCCTAGAGATAGACACCGACGCAATCGAGGGTTGCCGGACTACTTGTCGTGGCGCAGAACCTTGGTGCGCAGCACAGACTCGTTCAGGCCGAGCTGGCGGTCGAGTTCGCTCACGGTCGCGGGCTCCGCGGTCAGATCGACCACCGCGTA
The DNA here is from genome assembly GCF_042871115.1 of Nocardia sp. NPDC006044. Classification (NCBI taxonomy): domain Bacteria; kingdom Bacillati; phylum Actinomycetota; class Actinomycetes; order Mycobacteriales; family Nocardiaceae; genus Nocardia; species Nocardia sp. NPDC006044. The sequence continues at coordinate 1,354,976 of NZ_JBIAID010000002.1, read as the reverse complement.
GATGCCCTCGGCCTGCTTGGCGATCTCGTAGGCAAGCCGGCGGCGGCCCCAGATATCGACCTTGTCGACCTTGCCGCCTTCGGTACGAACCACGGTGAGCATCGTCTCGAGAGACGGGGCTACGGTGCGCTCGTCCAGACTGGGATCGAGGATAACCATCACTTCGTAATGACGCACGGACCAATCACCTCCTGTGGACTAGGAAACGGCCACGGGCTCTCCGTGGCAGGAGGGTCGTTGCGTCAGCAACCCGACAAGGCTACATGAACCGCCCTGACCACTGAAATCGATCCCATCGGCGAGGGAACGCGAACGTTGACGTTGCCCGCCGCCTAGGGTGGTCCACATGCCGACCGGACGCGCCACCAGCGACCTGATCGCGCGCCGCGTGACTCGTCGCGCGGCGCTGGCGGCGGTGGTGCTGGTGCTGTGCGGGCTCACGCTCGCGCTCGGGTACGCGAACAAAGCGCGTTGTGCGGGCGGGCCGTTCACCGCGGACGGCCGCAGTACGGTATTCGACACGAACAAGGATTCGGATGTCTGTTACTCCGATATCCAGTTCCTCTGGCTCGGCCGCGACATCAACGAACACGTCTTTCCCTATGTGCACGGCGGCATCACCGAGGACGGCGCGCTGGTCGGCGGCGCGGTTGAATATCCGGTGCTCAGCGGCGCTTTGATGTGGCTCGGCGCGCTCGGTGCGCACAACGACGCCGACTTCCTGAGGCACTCCGCGCTGCTGCTCGCGCCGTTCGCCTTGCTGACCGCCTGGATGCTGGCCCGGCTCGCGGGTCGCGCGGCGTTGCTGTGGGCGGTGGGTCCGCCGCTGGTGCTCTACGCCTTCCACAACTGGGAACTCCCGGTGGTGTGCACGGCGGTGGGCGCGGTGTACGTGGTCGCTACGTTGACCCGATATTCGTTGCGTACCAGGGGAATTCTGGCCGCGATCCTGCTCGGCCTCGGTTTCTGCCTCAAGCTCTATCCGGGGATCTTCGTGCTGCCGCTGCTGGCGTACGTGCTCACCGGCGGCGTCGAGCACGAGCGCGACGAACCGGGCCTGGATGTCCGCGGCGCGCTGATGACGGCGGGCGCGGCCATCGCCACCGTGGTCGCGGTGAACCTGCCCTTCGCGCTGGCGGGTTACGCGGGCTGGCGCGCGTCGATCACCTTCCAGCAGTTGCGGCAGGCCGACATCACCACGAATTCCATTTGGTACTGGGGACTTCGGCAGCTGTTCGGGACGGACGCGCAGAGCGAGACGCTGTTCCAGCAGGTGGTGTCGATCGCGTCGCCGACGTTGATCCTGGCCGCGTTCGCGCTGGCCATGTGGCTGGGCTGGAAGCGCTACCTGGCCTCGGGCGTATTCCCGTGGGTCGGGGTGAGCGCTGCCATGCTGTGTGGATTCCTGTTGTTCCACAAGGTGCATTCGCCGCAGTACACGTTGTGGCTGGTGCCGTTCCTGGTGCTGCTCGAGGTGCCGTGGGCGGCGATCGGGGCGTACCTCGTCGCCGACGCGGCGCTCGGGATCGGCGTGTTCCGGTACTTCTACGCGCTGGGCACCGGTCGGCCGGCGGAGCAGATGGAGAAGCTCGTCCAGTTCGGGGTGTGGGGCCGGGCGGTGCTGTTGGTCGTGCTGTTCTTCCTGTTCCTGCGGGCCGTGCCGCGTGGGTTTCGCCCCGTGCCGCCCGCGGTGCCGCGGTTTGCGCCGGGTGAGTTGATCCCGGTCGGTTAGTCCGCGGATTCCACCCACGGTTCCACCCCGGGGTGGTGCCGAATGAGCGGCGATTCCCCGAGGGTTATGGGCATGACCTCGAACAATGTGCTCACCGCCGGGCTGGTGCTGGCGATACTCGGCTGGATCATCTATCGGCAGAATCAGTGGCGGCCCTTCGATCCCGCCCGGATGTGGCGGGGACCGCTGGTGCTCGGCATCGTCGGCGTGCTGATGCTCGCGTCCGCGGACAACGCCCCCGCGATGCACACCGTGGATATCGCGCTGCTGGTCTTCGAAGGCGTGCTCGGACTGGCGGTCGGCGCGCTGATGGGTGTGCTGTCGAAATTCGCCCGGCCGGACGGGCAACTGATGGTGCGCACCGGCGCGTTCGCCTCGGCGCTGTGGGTGGTGCTCATCGCGGTGCGCGTCGGCGTCGACGTGGTGGCGGTGAACTTCGGGGCGAAAGCCGCGGTCTCGGCCGGCGCCATCATCGTGCTGCTCGCGGTCAACCGGCTCGGCCGGATGCTGGTCCTCTCGACGCGGGCCGAACGGCTGACCGGTTCGCGGCCCATGGTTCGGGCACACTGAGCTGATGCCGGCCGGCGCGTACATCGCACCGACGACCCCGAACAGGCTGTTGCGCCTGGCCGGGGTCGCCGCCATGGTCGTGTTGCTGCGGGACGACCAGCTCGCGCGGCAGGGGGTAGCGATCTTGATCATGGTCGGTATCGCCGGGCTCGCGCTGCTGGTCTGGGCGGTGGGTCCGATGGGGCGACCGTGGGTGAGCAGATCTGTGCTCGGGGTGATGGCGATCTGCAGCGGTCTGACCGTCGCGCAGGTGGGCGGGTCGCTGGTCCCGCTGCTCGCCGCGGCGTTCGCCGGTGTCGCTGTCGTGCAGCATTCTGTGACGTTCGGCGCGTTGATCATCGGCGTCGAGGTGATCGCGGTGGGGGTGTCGTCGGTGGCGGCGCACCACACGCCGAGCGCCTACCTGGGGCTGCTTGCCGGCGTGCTACTGGTGGCGCTGATGGGATTGAGCCGCAGGCAGTTTCGCGTGACCGCCGAGCAGAATCGGTTGCTGGTGGAGCAGAGCCGGGAGATTCGAGCGGAGCGTGATCGCGCCGCCACGCTGGCCGAACGCGGGCGGATCGCGCGCGAGGTGCACGACGTGCTCGCGCACACCCTGGGCGGGTTGGTGCTGCAGCTCGACGCCGCGGACGCGCTGCTGGAGGCGGGCGAGACGGAACGGGCGGCCGACAGGGTCCGCGCGTCGCGGGAGCTGGCCGTCTCGGGGCTCGATGACGCGCGGCAGGTTGTCGGTGCGTTGCGAGCCGAAAGAATAGATCTGCCAGCCGAATTCGAACGGTTGACGACCGAGCACCGCAATGCGGGCGGTCGAGTGACCATGGACCTGTCCGGTGACGCCGAGCAGCTCGGCGAGCAGGTGCGCGTCGCGCTGCTTCGCGGCGTGCAGGAGTCGCTGACCAATGCCCGCAAGCACGCGCCGGGCGCGGAGGTCGAGCTGCGGTTGTCGGTCGGTGCGGAGCAGGCGGAACTGGTCGCCTCGAATCCGCTGGCCGACCGGTCCGGGTTACTGTCGGCCTCGGGGATGGGCGCCGGGCTGCTCGGGATGCGCGAGCGGATCGGTGCGCTCGGCGGCACGGTCGAGGCGGGAAAGGCGGGTGACCGGTGGACAGTGCGAATGACGGTGCCGCGGCGGTGATCACGGTGGTGGTGGCCGATGATCAGACCATCGTGCGCGAGGGGCTGACCACCGTGCTGTCGCTGCTGCCGGATATCGAGGTGGTCGGCGAGGCGCGCGACGGCGCCGAAGCGGTCGAGTTGGTGCACCGCCTCGCGCCCGACGTCGTGCTGATGGATCTGCGGATGCCGGTCCTCGATGGGGTCGCCGCCACGGCCGCGATCACCGAGGGGCATTCCGGGACCGCGGTTCTGGTGCTGACCACCTACGCCGACGACGAATCGATCGCGGGCGCGTTGCGGGCCGGTGCGCGCGGGTATCTGACCAAGGACGCGGGGCGCCGGGAGATCGCCACGGCCATTCGCTCGGTCGCGGGTGGTCAGGCGACGTTCGCCGCCGAGGTCGGTCAGCGGCTGGTCGCCTCGTTGTCGACGCCCGCCGAATCGTCGACTTCCGCCGCCGTCGCCGAATTGGGACTCAGCGCCAGGGAACTCGACGTGCTTGGGTTAATTGCCAAGGGGCACAACAATTCCGAGATCGCCAAGGAGCTGTTCATCGGCGTCAGCACCGTCAAGAGTCACATCAACTCGCTGTTCGCGAAGCTGCATGTCCGCGATCGTCCGCAAGCGATCGCGCAGGCGCACAGGTTGGGTTTGGGCTAGGGCTCGCTCGGCCGCACGCCTGCTGATTTCCCGCACACAGAATCGCCGCGCCCACGCGCGTGCGGACGTCACAAAGGTTGTGCGGCTGCGGCGGTGAGAACTCAGCGCCCCCGAGTCCTGCTCTGCGAGGTGTGTCACTGACCGCGTCGGTGGGCGGGCGGCCACCGCCACCCATTGATCGTCGTAGCTCCAGCTCAGGGGTCCGGTGGGCGGTCGGACCCGATCGCCGGCAGTGCGTAGCCGCCTGCGCGGCGCATCCGTCCGCGCTGACTGGACACCGGTCCGTTTACGCTGGTCGGGCTAGGCGACGCGACGAGGCGGTGGAAAACAGATGGATCAGGCGGACGCGGGTGCCCTCGCGCCCGTCGTGCTGCGATTGACGCTGCTCAACGGGGTGGAAGCGTACCTGGCCGGCGAGGTTCTGCCGCTCGGTCCGCCGCAGCGGCGGGCGGTGCTGTGCGTGCTGGCATTCCGGCGGCGGCAGTGGGTGTCGGCGTCGAGTCTGCTGGCCGCGTTGTACGACGGTGTGCCGCCGGCCAGTGGCGTCGGCGTGATCCAGACCTATGTGTCGGCCCTGCGCCGGGTGCTCGAGCCGGACCGCAAGCCGCGCACACCGCCGGCGGTGCTGCTGTCCGGGCACGGTGGATATCAGCTGCGGATCGATGACGAGCAGATCGACCTCAGTGTGTTCGACCGGCTGGTCGGCGAGGCCGGGCGAGCTCGTGCAGCGCGTGATTGGGCACTGGCCGAGGCCCGCTACGCGCAGGCCCTCGCCTTGTACGCGGGCGAACCACTGGCCGGATTGCCCGGCCCCTTCGCGCAACGTCAACGGACGGCGCTGGCCGAACGACGGCTGGCCGTGGTCGAGGACAGCCTCGATGTCGCTGTCGCACTGGGCCGTTCCGACGAGGTGATCGATCGGTTGCGCGTGCTCACCGCGGAATATCCCCTGCGCGAACGCCCGCGCGCCGTACTGATGCGCGCGCTGTATTCGCGAGGTCGCCAGTCCGAAGCGTTGGACGTCTACCGCGTGACCCGGAATCTGCTGGTAGATCAGCTGGGTGTGGAGCCGGGCGAAGAGCTGCGTGCGCTGCACAAGCAGATACTGGCCGGGGAAAGCCTGGTACTGCCGGACGGCGCTGCGGATCAGGAGAGCCGACCCCTTGCCGTCGAAGCGCCCGGCGCGACCGAGGATGCGGCCGGTCACAGGACCGCCTCGAACTCGGTCGGTGCGGTTCCACATGGCTCGGCCCGGCAGTCACCGGTTTCATCACGCTCGGTGATGGCTTCGGAAGATGCTGCTGTACAAGAACTTTCGACATCAGCGGCGGACGAGGCAGTTGGTCGGCTCGGCGTGGTGGCGACGCTCTGGCCGGCCCCGGATTCGACAGCGCCGCTGGTATTCGAGCGGGATCACGATCTGTCCCGAATCGCGGGCTGGACCGCGAGCGCGGCCAAGGGCAACGGCGGCCTGGTGGTGATTTCGGGTCGCCCCGGCTACGGCAAGACCCAAATGCTCGACGAGGTGGCACGGCGGGTACCCGGTGCGCGGCGGATCGACCTGCTGCCACCATTCGACGGCGCCCCGCAGACCGGCCTGATCGAGGAGCTGATCGGTTCCCCCGTCTCGGCGCGGAACACCGACGCTCAGGTGGCAGAAGCGTTGTGCGCCAAGTTGATCGAGGCGTCGGCCACCGAAGCGCTCGTCGTACTGGTGGACGATGCGCAACGGCTGGACGAGCGCTCCGTCCGGATACTGACCGCCGTGGCACCGCGACTACGCAGGATGTCTGTGCTTTTCGTCCTGGCATTGGACGAAAGTTCCTGGGAGTCCGGCATTCTCGAGCTGCATGCCCGGCTCGAACCGCTCGCCGTCGCGATACTGCGCCCAGGTGGACTCAGCGTCGCCGCCGTCGAGGCCCTGTACGAACGACGCACCGGCACGATGTGCCCGCCGGGACTGGCCGCCGACATCCAGCTCGCCACGGCCGATATCCCGCTGCTGGCCGGTGCGTTGATCACCGACCTCGCCGCCCTCCGCGACCACGGCCACATACCGGACTACCTCCCGGACGGCTGCTATTCGCGTTCGGTCAGCCGGCTGCTCGACCGATACTCGCCGAGCGGTGCCGCCATGTTGCGTGCCCTCGCCGTGCTGCAAGACCTCGCACCGACTATCGAGGTGCTCGCCGCCGCCTGCGCCGAGCCGGCGGGCGTGGTGCGCGATCGCTGCGAATTACTCGCCGCCAGCGGCATTTTGGCCTCGGCGACGCCGCCTGTTCTCCGTCATCCGTTGATCGGCAACACGATTCGCCGGCTCGGCGGGCGCGCCGATACGGACCGCTACCGGATCGCCGCGGCCGAACAGGCACGCAGCGCCGGATACTCGGCCAGGCAGGTCGCGGCCTACCTCGGCGACCTGGCCGGCGTGCAGTACTCCCGCTGGACCGTCGTGCTGCTGGACGCCGCCGAGGAATGCCTGCGCCACGGCATGATCGCCGAGGCGGTACGGCAATTGGCGGCGGCCCTGCGGATCACCGCGCCGCAAGGCCGCGACGACATCCTCGTTCGGCTCGGCCAGCTCGAACTGTGGACCAACCCGGCCGCGGCCCGCGCCCACTTGGAGGAAGCGCTGCACAGCCAGCGTGACCGCCGGGTCGCCCCGACCGCCGTCATCCCGCTGGCCTGGACGATGTCGACGCGCTGGCAGGCTGGTGCGGCGATGAGCCTGCTCGCCGAGGTGCTGGCCGAGACGGAAGCCCGAGACCCGCTGGCGGCCAGGGATATTCGATCCGCGTCCTGGGCGGTCGCCGGACTCACCTCGGCGACTTGGCGCGATTTCGTCGCCGGACTGCGCGCCACGGGATCGACCGACCAGATCACCACGGCGGTGCTCACCTGGGACGATGCCTTCGGCGTGCACCACACCGCGCGTGAGACAATCGCCCGCTTCCCCGCCGAACCGGTTCCGGCCGGCGGCTGGGATGTGTTGCCGCAGCAGCTGATCGGCCTGCTCGCGCACCTGTCCATGTGGGCGGGCGATCTCGCGCTCGCCAGCCGGCTCAGCGAACAGCGCAACGATCACCACTTCGGCACCATCGACGTCTACCGCCTCATCCTGCGCTCGGAGGTGCTGCTGCGCTGCGGCGACTACCGGCGGGCCCTGCGCGAGGTCGCGCCGATGGTCGGCACGCTGGGCGACGAGTCCATCCGGCCGCCGCTCGCGCTGGTCGCCCAGTTCGCGCACGCTTTGCTCGGCCTCGGCCGGCTGACCGAGGCCGAGCGGTGGCTCGACAGTGTGGCCCACCACGCCAACCCCGAGACGTGGGAGTGGACCGTGGTCATCCACGTCAAGGGCCTGGTCTGCGCCGCCCGCGGCGACTCGCGTCCGGCGATCGCGCACTTCATGGACTGTGGCCGGCGCGTCGCCGCGGTGGGCATCCGCAACCCGGCCCACATCCCGTGGCGCAGCTGCGCGGCCATCGAACTCGTGCGCCTCGGCGAGCGCGAGCAGGCCCACGAACTCGCCACGGCGGAACTCGAACTGGCCCGGCGGTGGGATACCCCGGGCACCATCGGAAGGGCCTTGCGCGCCACGGCTTTGGCCGCACCGGGCGGTGTCGACGCGGACCTGCTCGACCAGGCCGTCGGCCTGCTGCGCCGCTACGACTCACCGGTCGAGCTGATCCCGGCCCTGCTGGAACTGGCCGCGGCCGGTCAGCGCGACGGCGAGTCCGAACGCGCCCGCGAACTGCGCCGGGAAGCCCGCATGCGCGCCGAAACCATCGGCGCGACAAGGTATCTCGAAATCATCGACGACCTGCTCGGCACGCAGGCCGAAGGCGTGCCGAGCGGCTGAGGTCCCGCCCGCTACTGCCCGGCGGCGGCCCGCGCGATGAGATCGGCGATCGCGTCCGGCTCGGTGACCATCGACGCGTGCCCGGTGGCCAGCGAGACGATGTGATCCTCGGTTGCCACCTGGTACGCCATCTTGGTCTCCAGGTCCGGCGGGATCATCGCGTCCAACTCGGAGATCTGGTACCAGGTGTTGTCCCGCAGGGTCTCCCAGGCGGGCGTCGCGGTGCCCGAGCCGGTTAGGGAGAGAACGGAAGTCGGCTTCTGCGTGGCGGCCAGCAGCGCGGTTTCGCGCGGGTCGGCATCGGCGGCGAAGTCGGCGTGGTAGCGGTCGCGGGCGATGATCAGATCCGGGACGTCGTCGGCGCCGATGTTCACCAGATCCGCGCCGCTGGGCAGCCCCGGCCCGAATTCCTGGTTGATCTGGAAGGCGGACTGGCCCGCGGCGGGCGCGTACGCGGCGACGTACACCAGCCCGGTGACATCGTCGCGGCCCGAACCGGCCTGGCTGATCACCGCGCCGCCGTAGGAGTGACCGACCAGGATCGTCGGTCCGGTCAGCGCGTCCAGATCGCGGGTGACGACGGCGACGTCCTCGGCGAAGCCGCGCAGCGGTAGCTGGCTGGCCACGACGGCGCCGAAGCCGCGGTCGAACAGCCGCTCGATCACCTTGTTCCAGCAGGACCCGTCGGCCCAGGCGCCGTGCACGAGTAGCACATTCGGGGTGGCGGTCATCGTTCCTCCAGTTCGGGTCGGATCGCCGGAAACAGGTGGGCGATCGATCCCTCTCAGCCTCCGGGGCCGACTGAACGCGGCCTGAATGTTCGCCGAACGCGCAGTTCAGCGACCTACTCGGCGTGCCTGGCGCGGAACGCGGCGCTCTTGACCCGGTTGCCGCAGATGGTCATATCGCACCAGCGGCGGGTGCCGCCGCGGGAGGCGTCGACGTAGAGGCGGGTGCATTCGGGGCGGCCGCATTCCTTGATCGTGGCCGCGCTGCCGAGCAGTTCGATGGCGGAACGGGCGATCGCGGTGAGCGCGGCGTCGGGGGTGCCCGAGCGGGCGATGGTGCCGTTGAGCCGCAAGCTGATTGCCGGGAGTTCGCCCTTCGCGCACTCGTTGATCAGTCTGCGGTCGGCGTCGGCGACCGGTTTGCCCTGGGACACGGCCACGGCCATCCGGTACGCGGCCTCCCGCAGGCGCACCGCACGGTCGAAGGTCGACGCGTCGCAATCGGGTGCGCGGTCGAGCAATTCGGCGGCGACCAGCCAGTCCGCGAGCGCGGAGGGTGCGACGAGGGCGTCGTCGAACGTGCCGGTACGGGCCTTGACCGTGCCCGCGAAATCCAAGGCGAGATTCCCGCTGACGAAGGTGAACACCCTCTCATAGTAACCACCTTGACAGGTTATGCGGTCAACTGCGAACGTAATAACCACTTAAGGCGGTTAGCTCAGGAGGGTCCGTGAAGACTCAGTTCATGTCGGTGGCCGCGCAGCCGCTGTTCGTCGTGCTGTGGAGCAGCGCGTTCATCGCCGGCATCATCGGGGTCGGCGCGGCGCCGCCGATGATGGTGTTGTTCGCGCGCTACGCCATCGCGGGGGTGCTGCTCGTCGGTTATGCCTTCGCGGTCCGCGCGACCTGGCCGCGCGGGCGGCAGTGGCGGCACGTCGCGGTCGCCGGGCTGCTGATGCAGGCGGTGCAGTTCGGCGCGTTCTACACGGCGATGGGCGAGCACGTGTCCGGCGCGGTGATCGCGCTGGTGCAGGGCCTGAATCCGGTGGTCATCGCATTGTTCGCCGGGGTGCTCGGCGAAACCGTCACGGCGCGGCAGTGGTTCGGCTTCGGCATCGGCGGGGTCGGCGTCGCGATGGCGGTGATGGACCAGTCGAACTTCTCCCGGATCGGCTTGCTGCTGTGCGTGATCGGGCTGCTCGGCCTGAGCATCGGCACGGTGTATCAGAAGCGCTTCGTGCCCGAGGTCGATTCCCGGGCGTCCACTGCGGTGCACGTGGTGGTGAGCGCGCCGGTCGCCGGGGTGCTCGCCTGGCTGACCGGTCAGATCCAGGTGACGGATGTGGCCAGGTTCGCCGGCTCGCTCACCTGGATGGTGCTGGTGAACTCGATGGTCGCGTTCCTGCTGCTGAACTCGATGCTGCGCCGCTGGGACGCCACCAGGGTCGGCCGGCTGTTCTTCGCCACGCCCGCGGTGACCGCGCTGCTCGCCTGGGTGCTGATCGATCAGCCGTTGCGGCCGTTGACCATTGCCGGACTCGCGGTCGGACTGATCGGCCTGGTCTTCGCCTCGCGCAAACCGTCGCCGGCGCCCGCGGTCGTGCCCCGTCCGGCGGTCGCGGTGCGCTGAGCTCGTTGCGGGCGTCGAGCTACTCGCGGGCGCTGTGCTTACTCGCGGGCGCTGGGGCTAGCGGCGCTGGGCTACTTGCGGGCGCTGTGCCAGTTCATGCCCCAGCGGTAGGCCTCGTCGATCTCCTTCTGCGCACCGTTGATGTAGTGCACCTCCCGGTGCACCGTGATGCCCGCACCCTGATTCTGCAACAACGCGATCGCACAGGACCGGGCGCCGTCCACGGGGGAGTCGAGGCGGACCTCGATCTGCGGACCCGAGGTCGGGAACAGGGTGACCACACCGTCGGCGGCGGCCCAGTTCGGCACGCCCTCGTAGATGAAGGCGAAGATCAGCACGCGCCGGAACAGTTCGGGCCGAGCGAGATTGATGTGCATGTTCTCACCGCCGGCCGCGGTGCCGCTGCGATCGTCGCCGTCGAGCCGGATGTACGGCGCGGTGTCGAGTGCGCCGAAGTTGTTGCCCACCGCCTGCACCACGCCCTTGGTGCCGTCGGCCAGTTCGTAGAGGCAGCCGAGGTCGAGGTCGACCGGTTTGGATCGGCGGAAGAAACCCTTCGAACCGGTGGACCAGTTCAGATTGACCCGCATGGTCCCTTGCTGCTCACCGGGCTTGGTGAGGTTGATGCTGGGGGTCGCCTTCGACAGGGTCACCTTGGCCAGGCTGACCCCACCGGCGTTGCTGTCGTTCGCCATCGGCGTGATCCCCCTCGGGCAGTGTGCGTGACACAGATATGGAAACGGCAGCGGGCTCCGCGAGGGAGTGGCCGCTGCCGCACGAGTCTCCGGCTTGCTCGCCGAAAATCAGCCTACCGGGGTCGGCTCCCGTTCGCTGTCCACTTTTTCGTCGTCCTCGCGCCGATTGCGCAGCACGCTGGTGATGAACGCCGCACCGATGAACGCGACACCGACCAGGCCGGTGATGAGCTCGCTGATGTGCACGCCGATCGAGACGAACAGGATGACCGCCAGCGCGCCGATTGCCCAGTGCGCGCCGTGCTCGAGGTAGACGTACTCCGACAGCGTGCCCTTGCGCACCAGGTACACGGTGATCGAGCGGACGAACATGGCGCCGATCAGGCCGAGGCCGAGGGCGATGATGATCGGGTCGGAGGTGACGGCGAACGCGCCGATCACGCCGTCGAAGGAGAACGACGCGTCGAGCACCTCGAGGTAGAGGAACAGGAAGAACCCGGCCTTGCCGGTCGCCTTGACCAGCTCCGAGGGGCCGTCGCCGGAGTGTTCCTCGGTGTGGAACATCGAGCCGAGACCGTCCACCACGATGTAGGTGATCATGCCGAGTAGGCCGGCGATCAGGACGGTGGCGCGCTTGTCGTCGGCGGCGATCAGTTCCGCGGTGAGCACCAGCCCGACCGCCGCGACGACCACCGAGAGCATGTCGAGCTTGCCCAGCTTGCCCAGCGGGCGTTCCAGCCAGGACAGCCAGGTGATGTCGCGCTCTTCGAAGATGAAGTTCAGGAACAGCAGCAGCAGGAACATGCCGCCGAACGCGGCGATCTGCGGATGCGCGTCGGTGAGCAGCGTCTCGTAACTCGGGTCGCCGTTGGCGAAGTACGCGGCGCCGTCGGCGGGCGGGTTGAGCGCCAGATCGAAGGCCTTCACCGGGTTCAGCCCGGCGGTGACCCAGACGATCGCCAGCGGGAAGACCAGGCGCATGCCGAACACGGCGATGAGCACGCCGACGGTGAGGAAGATGCGCTGCCAGAACGCGCTCATCCGCTCCAGCACCGTCGCGTTGATGACGGCATTGTCGAAGGACAACGACACTTCGAGGATGCCGAGGATCGCGGCCAGCGCCAGCGCGGTCGGTCCTCCGTAGAGCAGCGCGGCGGCGAGCGACAGCACCGTCACGACTATTGACATGCCGAAAATACGCAGGACCACGCGGGGGACCTTTCGTTTGCGTCGGCCGGACGTGGATCCGTCCGAGCGCTAGTTCGATGAAACCGATTCTGACGCCGCTGTTACCAGCGTGGCCGCTGGGCCGCCGGATGTCCAACGGTGTCGCGCCGCCGCGGCGGCGGGCGTTCTGCAGTCTTCCCGGGCGGCCCGGGCGCATGACGAGGGGGCCCGTTGCCGGGCCCCCTCCGAACCTCGAGGTGTTCCTTAGACGTTCACGCCGTAGTCACGGGCGATGCCGGCCAGCCCGGAGGCGTAGCCCTGGCCGATCGCGCGGAACTTCCACTCGGCCCCGTTGCGGTACAGCTCGCCGAACACCATGGCGGTTTCGGTCGAGGCGTCCTCGGTGAGGTCGTAGCGGGCGAGCTCGTTGTTGTTGCTGCGGTCGACCACGCGGATGTAAGCGTTGCGCACCTGACCGAACGACTGCTGCCGGGTCTCGGCGTCGTAGATCGAGACCGGGAAGAAGATGCTCTCGATGGTCGGCGGGGTGTTGGCCAGGTCGACGTTGATGATCTCGTCGTCGCCCTCGCCCTCGCCGGTGGTGTTGTCACCCGCGTGCTCGATGGCGCCTTCCGGCGACTTCAGGTTGTTGAAGAACACGAAGTGCTGGTCCGACAGCACCTTCTTGTCCGCGCCGGTCGCGATCGCGCTGGCATCGAGGTCGAAGTCGGTACCGGTGGTGGTCCGCACATCCCACCCTAGGCCGACTGCGACGTTGGTGAGGTTAGGCGCCGCCTTGGTCAGCGAGACATTGCCGCCCTTGGACAAACTGACACCCATGCGGGATTCCCTTTCAATAGTCCGTCATTGGTTCCCAGCATGTCCGAATCGCCGGGTACGCCTTACGACAGTAGTAGGTTTCCGCGAACTTGCGTAGGAACCCGCAGAACCCCCGGTGAACACGGGAGATCTCTAAGATCGGGGCGTGGTAGGTCGCAGGCGTGGATGGTTCCGGTCCGCCGGGAACAACGAATGGATCAGCGCGGCGCGACAGTCGCTGGCCTCGGCGTTCCTCGATATGGACCAGCGTCAGAGCGCGGCCGAGGCGGCGGTGCACGCGGCCGAGGAGGTGTTCCCCGATCGCCGGATGGCGGCGGCCTGGGAGCCGGTGCGGAGCCGTTGCTACGACGCTGCTGGGGCGTACGTGGCGCTCACCGAGCAGCTCGAGCAGGCCGAACGCGACGGAACCCCGATGCCGCAGGGACCGCAGCAGGCCGACTCGGTGACCAGACAGTTGACCGACGCGGCCCGTGCCGTGGACGCGTTCTATCGCGGCAACCAGGGGCAACTGGAGAACGCGGTCGCGGTGCTCGGCACCGTGCCGCAACTGGCCCAGCAGGTGAAGGCCGCGGCCGCGGCGGTGCGCGGACAGGCGGCCGAATCCGAGTACGCGAACTACCCCTCGGTGCGCGAGAATGCCGCGGCCGTGGATGAGGCTCTCATCACACTGGAGGCCGCCGGTCCGGGCGCGTCGGCGGCGGTGGTCCGGACCGGCGCGAACCGGCTGGAGGCGGCGGCCAAGCGGCTGGCGGATGCGTTGGCGCAGGCCCCATCTCGGGCCGCCGCGGCGAAGACCGCGATCTCCTCGGTGAGCACCCGGCTCGCCGCGGCGCGCACCAGGGCCGAGGGGCTCGCTCCGGCCTATTCCGCGTTGCTGCGCGAATTCAACGCTGCGAGTTCCGCGGATTTAGCTGACAATGAGCGGGAAAGTCAGCGAGCCATCGACGCCGCGGATGCGGCGCTCGGCCGCGCGCGTGCGGCAGCGGCGGAGAACAACCCGGAGATTGCACTTGATCTGACCACATCCGCTCGCGGGTATCTCACGGAGGCCGAGCACCAGGTCGACGCCGTCACCAAACGGCTCGCCACGTTGCGCGAGGTCAGGTCCGACCCGCAAGAGAAAGCCAAGGCCGTACGATTTCGGCTGCGGGACGCTCAAATGCTCGCGGTGAGTCGCGGGCTCGTCACCGAATGGGGTTCTGTGCTGGACGCGCAGGCCGCACGGATCGATCGAATCAGCGAGACGCTGACGGGGCGGCACCCCGACTACTGGGCCTACGTGGCCGAGCTGGATACCATCACCGACTTCATCGCCGGGGTGGTGGATCGCATGAGAAAACAAGCAGGACCACGACGAGAATGAGGGTGGGGTAACGATGACCGCAGGCATCGCCGTCCAGCGGGAAGTTTCCCTGCGTAAGAGCATGCCGCTGCGCCACTTCCGGCAGCTGCACGGCCCCGAGGCACGGAATCTGTTTCACCGGGCGCCGGAGCCCTTCGGCGACGACTACACCGATCGAGAATTACTGGCCGTCGGGCTGGGCGCGACGCTGTACGCGCCGGCCACCCGGCCGGACCTGGCGCTGACCATCGGCAAGCGCGCCGAGCGCGGGGTGTGCTCGATGGTGATCGATCTGGAGGACGCGGTCGCCGATCACGAGGTCGAATTCGCCAAGCGGCAGACCGTGGAAACACTGAATTCGCTTGCCGCCAACGGTGATTCGAATCCGCTGCTGTTCGTCCGGGTGCGCGACGCGGCCACGATCACCGAGATCGTGGAGCAATTGGGCGCGGGCGCCTCGGTGCTGACCGGGTTCGTCTTTCCCAAGTTCGACAGCACCACCGGACCGCAGTACCTGACCGCGCTGAACGCGGCGGTGCAGCGGCTGGACCGGCCGATCTACGGGATGCCGGTGCTCGAATCGGCGGGGCTGGTGCACCGGCAGACCCGGGATCAGGAGCTGACCCGGATCGCGGAACTGCTGGCCGAGCATCGGGAGCGGGTGCTCGCGGTGCGCGTCGGCGCGACCGACATGTGCTCGACCTTCGGCATCCGGCGCGACCGCGACCTGACCATCTACGACGTGCGGGTGGTGGCCGATGTCATCGCCGACATCGTGAACTACCTCGGGCGCGCGGACGGGACCGGTTTCGTGATCACCGGGCCGGTCTGGGAGTACTTCGCCGATCACGAGCGGATGTTCCGGCCGTTACTGCGCACCGCGCCGTTCGAGGAGTCCGACGCGGTGCCGTTCCGGCAGTACCTGGTGAGCCGGGACCTGGACGGGCTGTTGCGTGAGATCACCCTCGATCGGGCCAACGGGATCCAGGGCAAGACGGTGATCCATCCGTCGCACGTGGCGGCGGTGCACGCGCTGTCGGTGGTGACACACGAGGAGTACTCGGACGCGCTGGACATCCTGCAGGTGGATGTCGGCGGGGTCGCGGCCTCGGGATACCGGAACAAGATGAATGAGATGCGCCCGCACCGTAGCTGGGCGCGCCAGACGCTGCTGCGGGCGCGGGTGTTCGGGGTGGCCAACAAGGGAGTGTCGTTCGTGGATCTGCTGACGGCGTTGGTGACGGTATGAGCGGCGCCGCGCTCGATGTTGTCGATATTCCCTGGGCGACAAAGAATCTCGGTCTTCGACTGCACCACGAGGAATCGTATGGCGTGGCGCGGCCGGGCAGTGTGCTGCCTGCGGAGCTGGCCATCGCGGAGCTGATTCAGCCTGGGCTGCGGCGCAATCCGAAGCGGGTGCATCTGCTGGTGTCCACCGTGCTCGGTAAACACCTGCCGACCGATCCCCGGGTGGTGCTCGACGGCGGCAACCGGCTCGGCGATCTGGTGCGCGAGATGCTCGGCGGCCGCGAGGCGCTGGTGCTCGGATTCGCCGAAACCGCCACGGGGCTAGGGCATTGCGTCGCGGCGCGGATCGACGCGGTCGGCTATCTGCATTCGACGCGCCGCGATGTCGACGCGGCGGAGACGCTGACCGGCTTCGAGGAGGGGCACTCGCACGCCACCTCGCATCAGCTGCAGCCCATGCCCGCCGATATCTTCGTCAACGATCTGCCGCTGGTGCTGGTCGACGACGAGATCTCCACCGGCGCAACCGCGCTCGACGCGATCCGGGCGTTGCACGCGTTCTCGCCGCGCTCGCGTTACGTGCTGGCCTCGCTGGTGGACATGCGCCTGGACGCGGATCGCACCGCCTTCGAGCGGGCGGCAGCGGAGTTGGGCGCGAGCATCGACACCGTCTGCTTGGCCTCGGGGCACACCGTGCTGCCGGACGGACTGGTGGACGCGGTCGCCGGACTGCCGGAGCCCGCGTTGAATCCGGTTGCCGCGCAGCGTGGTTCGTTCTCACGAATCGATCTGCCATGGCCCGCCGCAGTGCCGGAAGGCGGTAGGCACGGGGTGCTGCGTGCGGATTTCACCGCGTTCGACGCGGCCGTCGGAGCCGCGCACGATGTCTTGCGGGCGCGGCTCGACACGGACTTCGCGGGTCGGCCCGTCCTCGTGCTCGCGCACGA
Organism: Nocardia sp. NPDC006044; assembly: GCF_042871115.1. NCBI lineage: Bacteria > Bacillati > Actinomycetota > Actinomycetes > Mycobacteriales > Nocardiaceae > Nocardia > Nocardia sp. NPDC006044. Next base: position 1,338,442 of record NZ_JBIAID010000002.1, on the reverse strand, counting down.
GGAACTGATGTATCTGCCGCTGCGGTTGGCGGCTGAGCTGGCCGATTCCGGTACGCCTACCCGATACCAGACCACCACGCGGTCGCCGGCCTATGTGCTGGACGAGCCGGGCTATCCGCTGCGCCGTGGATTCCGGTTCACCGCACCGGAATCCGGGCAGGAACAGCCGCGCTATCTGTACAACGCGCACTGGTCGGCGGAGTTCTCCGGTCAGCCCGGCGAGGTGCGGCCCGCCACGGTCGATCCGGTCCTGGTGGTCGTCATCGATCCGCCGGCCGACACCGAGGAACTCGTCGCGGACGGCGGACTGGTCGACGTGCTGACCGCGTCCGGGGCGGATGTGCTGGTCGCGGTGCTCCCCGGCGCCGACCCGCGCACGCTGCACGCCGAGCGCAGCGCGCCCCCGCTGCCCGCGCCGCTGCACGGCCCCGCGTTCGGATCGTATGCGGCCGAAGAGGTTTCCTGGCTGCTCAAGGACCTGTCCGAGGTCGACCTGGAGGCCGACGTGGCCGTCCGGGAACGGCGAATCCAGGCCGGTGTCGCGCATTACGCGGAGTCGCTGCCGATCGAGTACCAGCCCGACGCCGCGTATCGCTCGTTGTTCGACGAGGTGCTCGCCGACAGTGCCGAGCGGCTGGCGCTGGCGGTCGCGACCGTCGCGGAACTCGTGGTCGCCGAACGCGGTGACGATGTCGTGCTGGTGTCGCTGGCGCGGGCGGGCACGCCGATCGGCGTGCTCATGCGCCGATGGCTGAAGTCCGGGCGCGGCCCCGGCCGGCCGAGCCTCGACGTGCCGCACTACGCGGTGTCGATCGTCCGGGACCGGGGCATCGATGCCGTCGCGCTCGATTACCTTGCCCAGCATCATGATCCGAGCTCGATCGTGTTCGTGGACGGCTGGACCGGCAAGGGCGCCATCACACACGAGCTCACCGAGGCGCTCGAGGCCTATCACGCGGCCGGCGGCGCGCGGTTCAACCCGGAACTCGCCGTGCTCGCCGATCCCGGTCACTGCGTGCGCACCTATGGCACGCGCGACGACTTCCTCATCGCCTCGGCCTGCCTGAATTCCACCGTGTCCGGACTGGTTTCGCGCACCGTGCTGAACGACACGTTGATCGGGCCCGGAGAGTTCCACGGGGCCAAGTTCTATCGCGAACTCGCCGAGGACGACGTCTCGCTCCGCCTGCTCGACACCGTGAGTGCCGCCTTCGAAGCGGTGCGCGACCGGGTGCCCGCGGAAGTGGCCGCCGTGCGGGACAGCGACCGCACGCCGACCTGGACCGGCTGGGCGTCGGTCGAGCAGGTGCGCGCCGAATACGGCATCGCCAGCGTGAATTTCGTGAAGCCGGGGGTCGGCGAGACCACCCGGGTGCTGCTGCGGCGGATGCCGTGGCTGGTGCTGGTCCGGGAGGCCGAGGCGCCCGAACACGCGCATATCCGCCTGCTCGCCGCGGCCCGCGGCGTGCCGGTCGAGGTCGTGCCCGACCTGGCCTACTCGTGCATGGGACTGATCAAGGACGTGCAGCAGACATGATGGACCTACGCAGGCGAAGACACACGTTGGTCGCCACCGACCTGGATCGGACAATGATCTACTCGCGCAACGCGTTCAGCGCGCACACCGACGTGCCGACGGTCTGCGTGGAACACCTCGAGGGCGCGCCGCTGTCGTTCATGACGACGGCCGCGGCGCTGCGCATGCAGACCCTCACCCAGCCCGCTGCGGTCATCCCGACCACCACGCGGACCATCAAACAGTTCAACCGCATCCAATTGCCCGGCGCCCCATGGCGTTACGCCATCACCAGCAACGGCGGCAACATTCTCGTGGACGGCGTGCCGGACCTGAGCTGGCGCATCGACATCGACGCCAAGGTCCGCGCGCGGGGGGCGACCCTGTCCGAGGTCACCGCCGAACTGCGCACCCGGATCGACGATTCGTGGGTCACCAAGTTCCGCGAAGCCGACGACCTGTTCTGCTACCTCGTCGTCCGCCCCAAAGAGGTCCCGGCCGGCTTCCTCGCCGAATGGGACGCCTGGTGCCGGGCCCGCGGCTGGTCCGCCTCCCAGCAGGGCCGCAAGATCTACTCGATGCCCGACGTCGTCTGCAAGAGCCACGCGGTCGCCGAGGTCCGCCGCCGCCTGCTCGACTCCGGCGAACTCGCCACCGAGGCACAGACTTTCGCGGCCGGCGACGGCGCGCTGGACGCCGAGATGCTGCGCAGCGCCGACTACGCCATCCGCCCCCGCCACGGCGAACTCGAACACCTCAACTGGACCCACCCCAACCTCACCATCACCCGCGCCACCGGCATCCTGGCCGGCGAGGAAATCATCAACTGGTTCATCAAGGGCTCACCGGAGGCTGCGGATTAGTTCAGCCTTCACGCCCGGATCGACTGGGGCGCAGGGCCTTCGAACGTCGCTTTGAAGTCCGGGCATTCGACCAGGGGCGCATGGGCGCAGGTCGAGGCGTGCCGCAGGCTGTCGCGCATGCGGGTGAGGCGGGCGATGTCTTCGTCGAGTTCCGTAGCCTTGCGGGCCATTCCGGCACGGAGTTCGGTATCGCTCGGGGTGGCGCGGAGGAATCCGGCGATTTCGGCGATGGTGAAACCGGCGCCGCGGGCGCAGGAGATCAGGGCCAGGCGCCCGAGCACCTCGGGACGGAAGGTGCGGCGCAGGCCGTTGCGGCCCGCCGGTGTGATCAGGCCGCGCTTTTCGTAGAACCGCAGGGCCGATGGTGCGAGCCCGGACTCCTCGGCCACCTCGGCGATGTCCAGCAGGGTGTCGGTCATTGTTCTCCTTGACTTGAAGCGCGCTTCAAGTTGAAGACTACTCGGTATGAACATCCACCACCTCAATTGCGGGTCCGTGCGGCAGATCGAAGCCACCTACCCGGGGCCTGCGCCGGCACCTGCGGTCAACCACTGCCTGCTGGTCGAAACCGATTCGGCCGGACTGGTTCTCGTCGAAACCGGGATGGGACTCGGCAATGTCCACGACCCGGACGGCACGCTCGGCGCGGACTGGGTCGCCATGGCGCAGCCGCTGCTCGACGAGGACGAGACAGCCTTCCGCCAGGTAGCGCGCCTCGGCTATGCACCGGCGGACGTCCGCTACATCATCCTCACCCACTTGGACGTGGATCACTGCGGTGGTCTGCCCGACTTCCCGCAGGCCGAGGTGCATGTCCTCGCCGCAGAGCACGCGGCGGCGGTCGCCGAGGCGCCGAGTTTCCGCTACCGCGATGCGCATTGGGCGCACGACCCGCACTGGGTCACCTACACGCCCGAGGCCGGCGAGGACTGGTTCGGATTCACCGCGACTCCGCTGCGAGGCCTGCCCGAGGACTTCAAGCTGATCCCGCTCGGTGGCCACACCGCGGGGCACACCGGAGTGGCGGTACGCGACGGCGATCGCTGGCTGCTGCACAGCGGCGACGCCTACTACTACCACCGGGAACTGGAACAGCGGCATCATCCACACCCGATTATGGACATCGTGCAGACCACCTCGGAGGTCCACCGCGACTTGCGCCTCGGCACCCAGGCGCGCCTGCGCGAGCTGGTTCGCGACCACGGCGACCAGGTCTCGGTGTTCAGTGCGCATGATCCGTGGGAGTTCGACCGCTACCGGTGACCGACAATGCTCGGATGCGGGTGTTGGTGACGGGAGCGAACGGGTATCTCGGCGGTGTTGTTGCCGAGGCGCTACGAGCCGGTGGTCACGACGTGGTCGGTCTGGTGCGTCATGCGCGGGCGCGGGTGCCGCACGGGGTGCCGGTCCGGGTCGCCGACCTGCTCGATATCGGGGCGCTGCGCGCGGCGCTCGACGGTGTCGACGCGGTATGCCATCTGGCCGGATGCACTCGGGTTCGGGAATCGTTCGGTGATCCGTTGCGGTTCTTCGAGGTCAATGTGGGTGGGACGGTTTCGTTGCTGCGGGCGATGGCCGAGGCGGAGGTGGGCAGGCTGGTCTTCGCGTCCACCGCGTCGATCTATGGGACGCCGGAGCGGCAGCCGATGTCGGAGAAGCTGCCGGATCGTCCGCCGCATCCGTATGCGGCGAGCAAGCAGGCCGCCGAAGCGGTGATCGCCGCGCAGGCGGCGACCGGGCGGCTGGCCGCGGTTGTCTTGCGGCTGTTCAATATCGCGGGTGGCGCCGATCCCGATCCGACCAGGATCGTGCCGCGGATTCTCGCGGTGGCGGCCGGGGACAGTCCGTGCCTGGCGATCAACGGCGATGGCAGCGCTGTTCGGGACTATGTGCATATCCGTGATGCCGCAGCGGCTTTCGTGGCGGCGCTCACGCACCTGCCGGGTCCGGGGAACTGCGCCCGGTACAACATTGGCAGCGGAATTGGCACCAGCGTCAACGAACTCGTTGCTGAAGCCGCTCGGATGACCGGCCGGGCGATCGCCGTCGAACACCTGCCCGCCGTACCGGAGCCGCCGTGTCTGGTCAGCGACAGCGGCTCGGCACGCAGGGTATTGGGTTGGGAGGCAAGGAGTTCAGATATAGCGACGATTCTCCGCAGTGGATGGGCGGCGCGGCCGACGCCCTGACCGGCCGGTCACTGCCTGCGATCGCGGAATTGATTGAGCCAGTCGATGCCGTCGCGCAGGCTCGGCGATCGATCGATCCTCGGCTGCTCCCGTTGCTGCCGCTGCTCTCGCTGCTCCCGGTCGTCCGCCATGTTGGCGGGCTTGCGCTGGTTCTGCGCTCGATCGGACCAGTCGCGAAGGGCAGGGTCGACGCGGCCATAGCCGCCGTCCCGGGAGTCACTCGGCTGCGCGGTTCCCGGATGTCCGAGGTTGTGCAGAAACCGATCGAGATACGAATTGTCCTCCCCGCGAACGCTATACGTCTTGGCCCGGGCCGCGGCCGCCTTCTTGTCCGGCGCGAACGGCACGCCGGTCGAGATCGCCCGCAATCCGAGGGTGAGCATCTCCCCGAGCATGCCGATGCCGATCGACAACGTGATCGGCTTGGCATCGTGATGCATACCCATCGTGCTGCCGAGCAGACTGATCCCGAAGCCGGCAACGATCGAAGTCCCCCAGACGACAAGGGTTTTCACCGTATAGCGCTGCCACAGATGCCCGTCGCGCTCGAACAGCACCGTGGTCGTCCCGCGCACCGCGCCGAACGCGATGCCGACCACACCGCCGATGATCAGCCAGACGATATCGGCCGAACCGAGATCGCCGACCTTGGTCACGCTGTAGACACCGATCCCCACCAGGATCAACGGCGTCAGAAAGGTGTCCCGCGCGTCGACCGGCTCCCCCAGGAACCGCTTCACGATCAACACGATCGCCCCGGCGATGATCGCGAACATCAACCCGACACTCATGATGCCTCCCAGCAAGAAGTCCTGCCGGGAAAACTAACGCCGTCGCCACCGCCCCAGAGTCCGTCGAACGTAGGACCTGAAGGATGATTGCGGGTCCTCAGTACCCCTGCTGCCCGCCCAGCTGCTGGGTGATGACGGCCTGCAGGCGTTGCAGGCCGTTCGGTGTGATGCCGCTCTGGATCTGTCCCTCGATGGTGCGCACCAGCATGGCGTCGCTGAGTACCTTCTCGCTGGACTGGATCAGCACGGTGCCCGCGCCGGTGAAGTCGAATTGCCGTTCCTCGCCGGAGTTCACGCCGAACCGCGCCGCGCCGGCGGCCAGGAAGCCGGAGATCCAGCGCTGGTCGTAATGATGGCTGGGGGAGGGGCAGTCGGCCCAGCCGACCAGGGCCTCCGGGTCCACCCGCAGCGGCGGCTCGGCGAACATGACCGGGCCGTTGGAGGAGGCGAGGAATTTGCCGGTGCCGATCAGGGTGAGGAAGCCGGGCACGATCGACTGGTTCAGCGACAGGCCGGGTTCGAAGGCCAGCAAATTGGCGGCGCGGATGGTGAGGTTGCCGTTGTCCTCGAGGTCATAGGAATTGATGTCATAGCCGCGGTCGCCGATGATCAGCTTGCCGTGCCCCTCGGCCACCACATAGTCGCCGGTGAACAGCGGGGCCGAGAATTGTTGCGACACCATGTGTAACAGCCCGCCCTGCAGGCCGTGGGTGAGCATCTGGAATCGCATGTCGCCGTAGTAGGCGATCATCGCGCCCTTGCGCATGAACCACGGCTTGTTCAGGTCGATGCAATAGGCGTAACTGTTTCCCGGGAGGTTGTCGCTCTCCCCGAGATTCATCGGATTCAGGATTTCCGGCATGGTCACAACTTCTCTTCCGAGGCCTGCACGTACACGACTCCCTGTCCGACACAATGCAATTGCATGGCCTCGCCGGAGCCGCGCCCTACCGCGTCGCGCCAACTGAGCGCGGTTTTGAGTTCGGTCTGCACATTGCCGTACGCGGCGACGAAGGCCTGCGGGTCCACGACGATCGGATTCGGCCCGCCCACTGGCAATTCCAGGAATCCGCCATGCGCGAGCAGCACCGCCGCGCCCTGTCCGGACAGCTGCGTGGTGAACATGCCCTGCCCGGTCAGCGCGCCGGTCGCGGCCCCGCGCAACGCACCCATGATGCCGCCGCCGCCACCTCCGCCCCCCGAACTCATCACCGAGACAATGGAACTCTGCAATCCGGCGGTATTGGCCAGCAGCCGCGACGCCTCGACCCGCAGCACCGCGCCGGGCTGCATCTGGACCACGTGGACCTCCAGTCCCGCGAATCCGTAATGCACCTCGCCGTTGCCTTGCGCGAGCATGGTGCGCTCGTGCTCGCCCGCCATCATCCGGCCGGCCATCCGCATCAGCCCGCCACCGCCGCCGCCCATGCCCTGGCCGCCCGGAATCTGGTGCGGCGCAAAGGAAACGTCGCCGGTATAGAACAGCATGGCGCCGGTGCGGGCGGCCACGCCACCCGCCATGCCGACGTTGACCTTGACGACTTTGCCGTTGACCTTCTCGAACATCCGCTCGCCCTTACCGTTCCGCCGGCTGGATCAGTACCACGCCCTGGCCGTCCCAGCGCAGCGAGAACGCCTCGCCGGCGTCCTGGCCGACGAGCGTGCGCCAGGACACGTCGGTGACGAAGGACTGATTGAGGTTGCCGCGCGCCGCGACGAACGCGTCCGGGTCGACCACCAGCGGATATTGCGGCGATACCTCGAGGTGGATCAGCGGCCCGCCCGCCGACAGCAGCGCGACTTGGCCCTGCCCGGTCACCGTCGTGGTGAACAGCCCGGCCCCGGTCGAGGCGCCGCGCAGGCCGGCGAAGCGCACATCGGTGCGCAAGTTCCCGGCGAACGCGAGCAGTTGCTGCGATTCGACCTGCAACGTCTCGTTGTTCAGGTTGACCACGGTGACGTGCTGCCCGTTCACCGCGAAGAAGACCCGGCCGTTGCCGGAGCATTCCATCAGCGAGAGTTTCTCGCCGGTGGCGCGGCGCTTGAGCCCGGCGAGCACGCCGTCCCCGCCGCCGAATCCGGCCGCCTTGAACTGGACGTTGCCTTCGTAGGCGATCATCGAGCCGGAAATCGCGCGAAGGCTGGTCCCGGCGAGATGCGCCTCGATCACCTTCTTGGATTGTTCGAACAGTTGCGCCATGAGGGTGTTCTGCCTGCTGTCTCGATCGGGAACATGGAAACCACCACATTCCAACTGCGTGCCGACACATTAACCGATCACCCCCGCGATCGTCGGGACCATCGGCCGGTTTACCGGAACCGTCGCCCGAGCGTTTCTCGTAGAGTGGCATCGAACGCACCGACAAGCGAAGGGTCTAACTTGTCCGCAACACTCGCCAAGGGCCAAAACGGTCCGCTGGCCACGAACGACGTGGTGGTCTCCATCCAGCTCACGGCGCCCGCGGATCTGTCCGCACTATTGGTCACCGAGCAGGGCAAGGTCCGTACCGACGCGGACTTCGTCTTCTTCAACCAGCCGAGCGGACCAGGGGTCAACCTACAGCCCGCACCCGCCGGGCAACCCGCCTCGCTTGCGGTGTCGTTGAACGCGGTGCCCGCCGATATCGCGCAGATCCGCGCGGTGATCACCCTGGACGACGCGAACAGCAACTTCGGCCGGTTCCCCGCCCCCACCGCGATCGTGTCCGACACGACCGGTAACCGGTTGTACGAGTACCAGATCGAGGGCTTGAGCACCGAGTCGATCGTCATCGCGCTGGAGCTGTACCGCCGCCAGGGCAGCTGGAAGGTGCGCGCCGTCGGGCAGGGCTACGCGGGCGGTTTCGCCGCGCTGGTCACCGACCACGGCGTGACCGTCGACGACTCGCCCGCGCCGCAGGCCGCGCCCGCGCCCCAAGCCGCGCCTGCGCCGCCCCAGCAGGCCCCGGCCTACCCGACGCAGCCCGCGCCGAACTACCCGCCGCCGACCACGCCCGCGTACCCGGCGCAGCAGAATCCGCAGGCCGCGCCGACCGGTGGCTACCCGCCGCCGGGACCCGGCTACCCGCCGCCCGGCCCGGGTTACCCGCCCCCGCCCGCCCCCGGTGGTTACCCGCCGCCGCCCGGACCCGGTGGTTACCCGCCGCCCGCGCAGGGTGGATACCCGCCGGCCGGACAGCCGCCCCCGCCGCAGCAGCCGCCCGCCGAGGTCAGCCTCAGCAAGGACCGCCCGGTCAGCCTGGTCAAGGGCCAGCGGGTCACCCTGCGCAAGGAGGGCGGCGCCGCGCTGACCTTCGTCAAGATGGGCCTCGGCTGGGATCCGGTGAAGAACCGCGGCATGTTCGGCAACCGCACCGTCGACGTGGATCTCGACGCGTCGGTGGTCATGTTCGCCGACAACAATCCGGTCGACGTCGCCTATTACGGCCAGCTGACCTCCAAGGACGGCTCGATCCGGCATCAGGGCGACAACCTCACCGGCGAGGGCGACGGCGACGACGAGGTGATCCTGGTCGATCTCACCCGCATCCCGGCGCACGTGAGCACGCTGGTGTTCATCGTGACCTCCTACAAGGGTCACACCTTCGAGCAGATCCAGAATGCGTTCTGCCGCTTGGTCGACGGCACCACCAACGCCGAGCTGGCCCGCTACACCCTGGCCGGCGGCATGCCGTTCACCGCGATGGCGATGGCCAAGGTCTTCCGGGTCGGCGGCGACTGGAAGCTGCAGGCGATCGGCGAGGGCTTCTCGGCCAAGCACCCCGGCGAGGCGGTTCCCCACCTCGGCCGGTTCTTGCAGCACTGATCGAGGTGGCGCGAACAGCAAGGCAGACAACGTGATTCAACTGAAGCCCGGCCAGAACATACCCCTGGCCGGTGGAGTCGTCCGGTTCGAGGCGAAAGCCGCGGCGGCGCTGGATGTTTCGGCGCTGGTGGTGGCGGAGAACCTCAAGGTGTTCAGCCCGGACGATTTCGTCTTCTACAACCAGCCGAGCGCGCGGGGCGTCCGGCTGGACGCGAACCGGGTGACCGTCACGCCGGCCGAGGTGCGCGGTGACGCGAAATCGGTGCTGCTCGTGGTCAGCGCCGATCCGGCGGTGCCCGGCCGGCCGGGTGGCCTCGGCACGGTGACCGCGACCCTGTCCGAAAACGACGAGGCGGCAGCGGAATTCGTGGTGACGCCGTCCTCCGGCGAGGCGGCGCTGATCTGCCTGGAGGTTTATCGCCGCGGCACCGGCTGGCGGCTGCGTGCCGTCGGGCAGGGTTACTCCGGCGGGCTCGGCGTGCTGCTGACCGCGCACGGCGTCGAGGTCGAGGACGATCCGGCGGACCCCTCGGCGCAGACCGGTTCGGCGGCGCAGACCGGCGAGGTGGCCCAGCCGAGCGGAGTGCGCGCGCCGGGCCCCGGCGTGCACACCATGTCCGGGCCGATGGCCGGCGAGGCCCGCTCGGCCGGCGCGGCGCCGATCGAGGTCGGGCACGGGCTAGAACGCCTGTGGATGATTTTCGAGGATGCCGCTCGCTCGGCCGCCGCGCTGGTCTCCGCCAGGGACTACGCGGCCAAGCGGCTCGATCACGAATTGTCCGCCGCTGTCTCCGATCCCGCGACGCGCAACACCCCGGCCGCCGACGCCGCGCGCCGGGCCGCGCAGCAGCGCAACGACGAGCTGATCGCCACCGCCGAACGCAACCACGAGCGCGACAGCGCGCAGCTCGTGCGCGAGCTCGCCGATGCCGACCTGATGCTGCCGCCCGCGCTGGCGTCCTGGGACTCGCCGGCCTGGGACAAGCCGATCACGCCCAGCGACGGCATCCGCCTCGGCGAGCTGTACGCCCGCGAACGCGGGACGCTGCGCGTGCCGTATTGCGTTCCGGTGCCGTTGAATCGGCCGCTGTGGATAGATACCGAATCCACTCGCGCGGTGGCGCCGGTGGTGGGTGCGCTGCTCGCGCGGCTGCTCACCTCGACGCCGGGCCGGCGCACGCTGGTCGACATCATCGATCTGACCGGGGCGTTCAGTGGATTCACCGGGCTGCTCGCGCCGGTGCTGAACGGACCGCCGATCACCGACCACGGCGAGATCTCCGAGCGGTTGCAGGCGCTGGTCCAGGCCGCCGAGCTGGCCGAGCTGGCCTTCACCAGCGGCATGGGCAGCCCGCCCACGGAGCACCGGATCCTGATCGCCGCGGATTTCCCGCACGGCTACCAGAGTTCGGACGCGCAGCGGATCGGCTCGCTGATCATGCGGGGCGATCTGATCGGGCTGTCGACGGTGATCATCGGCAGCGACGAATCCGACTCGGCCGACACGACCGTGGCCATGCTGTCCCAGTCGTGCAGGCACCTGCCGACGGTGGACGGGACGCCGCTGTTCGATCCGTGGACCGGCAGCCCGTGGCAGCTGGACCTGGATCTGCTACCCCAGGAGCCCGCGCTGCTCGCGCGTTACCTGCGCACCCACTGAATCGGATTCGCGATGTTCGATACCTCTGCGTGGTTACCCACGCCGCGGGTGGCATCGCCGGCCTGCGAGTTCCATTCGCGGGCCGGCGCCACCCGGGGCCGGAGGAATTGGGGCAGCCAGGCCAGCAACGGATCCGGCGCCCGATCGACGATGCCGCCGACCGGATCGTCGACATAGTCGCGCCGCACCAGGTCCTCGCCGGGGCGATAAATCTGCCGGATGATCAAGGCGCACAGCGCGATCACCGCGAGGTCACGCAGCACCACGGCGCCGGTGAACCACTGCTCGGGTAGGCCCTTCTTGTCCAGGCCGAGGTAGTAGAACATGCGCGGCGCCCAGACCAGCGCGTCGATCGTCATCCAGGCCAGCAGGATTCGCCGGTGCGGCAGGGCGAGCACCGCGATCGGCACCAGCCACAGCGAATACTGCGGGCTCCACACCTTGTTGGTCAGCAGGAAGGCGGCGATCACCAGGAAGCACAGCTGCGCGAGCCGCGGGCGTTGCGGCGCGGTGAGCGCGATATAGCCGATCACGGCGCACGCGAGGACGAACGCCAGCAGCGATACCGCGTTCAGGATGACCGGTTGCTGGTCGTGGGTGAGCACTCCGTCGAAGCCGGGCCAGCCGGTGAACGAGGTGATCACGTTGTACAGCGAGTCCGGGTCGGCGTGCCGGGAGGTGTTGAGCCGGAAGAACTCCCGCCATCCGTCCGGATACAGCGCGGCGATCGGCAGGTTCACCGCGATCCAGGTGCCGAGCGCGGCCGAGACGGTGACGGCCGCCGCGCCGAGCGGGCGAGTGCTGAGCAAGTGCACGCGGTACGGGGTTTCACGAATCCAGTCCAGCGCGGTGGACCAGCTGGTGATATCGCGCAGCCGCAGCCCGAGCTGGGTGCTCGGCATCCGCTGCATCGGATCGGCGCGCAAGCACAGCACCACGATCGGGCCGAGCAGTAGCAGCGGATACAGCTTGGCGGCGCCGCCGAGACCGAGCAGCAGTCCCGCGAGCGCGGGACGTCTGCGCGCCCAGGCGAGCAGGCCGGTGGCGGCCAAAGCCGTTGCCAGGGCGTCGAAATTGGTGAAGATGTGCACGATCACCAGCGGCGAGCAGGCGACCAGCGCCACGTCCCACACCCGGCGTCCGGCCAGCTGCGCGCTCGCCCATACGGTGACCAGCCAGGCCAGCGCGAGGCCGAACGCGACCACGTTGAAATAGATCACCACCTGGAGCGCGCCCGGCAGCGGCGAGGCATCCCAGGCCTTGGCGATGCGCATCGAAAGGTATTGGTACAGACCGGATAACACCGGGTATTCCATGTACCGGGTTTCCCGGCCACCGTCCGCGGTCTGCTCGGTCCAGTCCTTCTTGTACGGGAACGCGCCCTCGTTCAACCGCTCCGCGCCGTAGAGCGGGACCGTGTCCGAGTAACACATCGCCACGTACTGGCGGCCGTTGTTCCAGTCCAGCGTGAGCGAGCCGTCCGCGGTCGTGGTCTGCTGAATGCAGCCCGCCTTGCCGAACCAGCCGAACGCCAGGAACACCACGGTGAACGCGAGCAGCACCCGCATCGGCGTCCAGAACCGCACCCGCCCGATCAGCGCGTGCTCTCCCACCGGCCCGCCGATCACCGTGGACAGCTGCGCGGTCAGGGAATCGTTGCGGCTGGGCCGATCTCGCGCGTCGGCCGACCGAAGATCCGGCGCGAGCGGGCCGGGGGCGACGTAGTACGCGCCACCGGAAGACGCCCCACCCGCTTGCGGCACGCTCCCGTTCGTTCGCTGGTCCACCAGTTCCTGATCGGTCACGGCACCCGACGCTACCTTGAGTTCGGCCATGGGTTCGGATCGCGTCGTCCCCACTCGGCTGGGCGGGGACGACGCGCTCGGTCTACCTGCTGCGCGTGGTCGGCGGAGCGCCGTTGCTCTCCGCCTGACCGGGTCGTGGCGATCCGGACGTCGGCGCCTCGGTCGCCATCGGCTGGCCGGGCAGCGGTGTCGGGCCGTCCTCGCGCGGCTGCTGTTGCTGTTGCGGTTGCTGCTGAGCCTGCGGGCGTGGCTGCCCACCCGGGATCTGGATCGGCCCGAACGGGGTGTCGATCTGCGGCGGGAGCATGATCGGCGGGATCAGCGGCGGCGGTGCGTCGGTGGTCGACGGCGGGGTGAACGGGGCCGACCACGCGGGCACGCCCGCCTGGCCCTTGATCGGCGCGGGCTTGGGGAACGTCTCGTTCTTCGTGCCCTCCAGCGCACCGTCCATGGTGGCCTTCCAGATATCCGACGGCAGGCCGGAACCGTAGATCATGCCGCCCTGGTAGTTGCGCAGCGCGGTGCTGTCGACCGCACCCACCCACACCGCGGTGGACAGCGACGGCGTGTAGCCGACCATCCAGGCGTCCTTGTTCTCGCCGGAATCGCCGAGCTGGGCGGTGCCGGTCTTGGTGGCCGACTCGCGGCCGCCCGCCAGGTTGTGGTTGCGCGACCAGGCGGCGATCGGCTTCATCGCGTCGGTGACGTTGTCCGCCACCGCGGCGTCGACCCGCTTTTCGCCGGCGACCTCACCGCGGTCCAGCAGCACCGAACCGTCGGCCGCGACGACCTTCTGCACGAAGTGCGGCTTGTGGTAGACGCCCGAGGCAGCCAATGTGGCGTAGGCGGAGGCCATGTCGAGCGGGCGCGAGTCGTACTGGCCGAGCACGATGCCGTTGTTCGGGCCGTTGCCGTCCGGTTCGGTCAGCGACGGGCCGACGCCGGGGATGTTCTCCGGGATGCCGAGCTTGTGCGCCATGTCGGCGATCTTCTTGGGGCCGTTGCCCATATCGATCTGCATCCGGTAGAAGCTGGTGTTCAGCGACCGCTTCAGCGCCTCGGCGATGGTGCACATGCCGCAGCCCTCGCCCTCGACGTTGGTGATCTTGATGCCGTTGACTGTGATCGGCGAGCTGTCGTATAGCTGTGAAAGCGGAACGCCCTGTTCGAGATTCGCCGCCAGGCCGAACACCTTGAACGACGAGCCCGGCTGCAGGCCGGCGTTGGCGTAGTCCCAGCCCTGTCCGTCGTCACCGCCGTAGTAGGCGACCACGCCACCGGTCTTGGGATTGACCGAGACCACCGCGGCGCGCAGCTTCTCCGGTTCGCCCTGCATCTTCTTCTGCGCGGCGTCCACGGCGGCCTTCTGCGCCTTCGGATCGATGGTCGTGGTGATCGACAGGCCCGCGGTGTTCATCTGCTGCTCGCTGATGCCCTCGGCGGACAGTTCCTTGAGCACCTGGGTCTTGATCAGGCCCTCCGGGCCGCTGTCCAGGGTCTTGTCCTTGGCGGCTGCCTGCACCGGGACCACCTGCGGGTACTGCATGCCCTGCCGCTCGGCCGCGGGCAGATTGCCGCCGGACACCATGCCGTCGAGCACATAGTTCCAGCGGGTCTTCGCGCCCTCGGGGTTCTTCTCCGGGTCCAGGCCGGACGGCTGCTGGATGGTGGCGGCGAGCACCGCACCCTCGGCGGGGGTCAGTTCGGTCACCGGCTTGCCGAAGTAGGCCTTGGCGGCCGCGTCGATGCCGTAGGCGCCACGACCGAAGTAAATGGTGTTCAGGTACGCGGTGAGGATCTCGTCCTTGCTCCACTGGCGCGCCATCTTGGCCGAGATGACCAGCTCGCGCAGCTTTCGGGTGAGCGAGCGTTCGTCACCGACCAGCGCGTTCTTCACGTACTGCTGGGTGATCGTGGAACCACCGCCCGCGCTTTCCTTGCCGAGCACGTTGTCGCGCGCGGCGCGGGCGAAACCGGAGATGGAGAAGCCAGGGTTGGAGTAGAAGTCCCGGTCCTCGGCCGCGATGACCGCGTTGCGCACGTGCGCCGGGATCTGCTCGATCGTGACATCGGTCCGGTTGCCTTCCGGCGGAACGACTTTGCTGACCACGGTCTCGCCGTCGGCGGCCAGGATGGTCGCCACCTGATTGGTTTTGAGGTCACCGGGCTGGGGTACCGAAACAGTCGTGTACGCGATCAGGAAGACGCCACTGGGAATCAGGATGGCCATGGCCATCATCACGTAGATGACCCGGCGCACGATCCGCCACGGCGACTTCTTCTTCGCGCCGGGCTTGCGCTTGCCCGGACCGGAACCGTCGCCACCGCTGCCGCCGTTGCGGCGCGGGGGCGGGCCGGACGGCGGGCCACCCGCGGTCTGTCTGCGTTCGCCGGTGCCGTTGCCGGGATCGCCGACACGACGGGCGCGGTCGGCGGTCGGCCGCGGTCCGGTCGGCGGACCACCGCGCCTGCCGCGGTCGGCGACCACGTCGCTCAGCGAGTTGCGCTCGATCTTCTGGGTCGCCTGCGCGCCGGGCGGCGGGGCGGGGTTGGGCCTGCCCTGCGGCGGCCGCTGGTGCGGCGGCGGGGGCGGTCCCGGACGACGCTGGGGCTGCGGGCCGCGCAGCTCTCCCGGGTAGGGGGCGGGCCGCTGGGCCGGCGGCGGGCCGGGCCGGGCGCCGGGCGGTGGCGGCGGGCCGGGGCGGGGATTCTGATACGGGTTGGGACCAGGATGTGAACTCCGTGGAGGACGGCCGCCGTGCGGTTCATCGCCGTAGGGGGAAGTCTCGTAGGGCGAATTCACTGACAAGATCTCCATAACTCGTAACGTTGCGGATGGCTCGGGGCGGTCAGCGCGACCGCAGCGGACACGTGTTGGCTCCGCGAGTCATCCGACGGGCAGATGACCAGGCACTTCATTCGGCTGCGGTGCGCCGGGTCCCGGTGCGGCGCCGTGTTGGCGCCGGCGTGGTACCGAGGACGTAGGACTGCACCAGATGATTCCAGCTGCAGCTGCGGCATACCTCGACGACATGGACCGAGAACTCCTCACGAGTCTCGGCGAGGCGGGTCAGCTCCTCCGGAGTGCGGGCCGAACCCGCCACCGGCCCGAGACCGTCGCCGTAGACCCAAGATACAAGCGTGAGCTGTTCTTTCCGGCAGATCGGGCATGTGACCTCGCTCCCCCGACCGTGGAACTTCGCCGCACGCAGCAGGTAGGGATTCGCATCACATACCGAGGCGACATCGACGCGGCCCGCATACACGTCAGCCAGCAACGACCGACGCCGAAGGGCGTAGTCGACCACCTGCCGCTGGATTCGCACGAGAACCAGAGTAGCGGTGTTGCCGGGGGGCCGCCCTGGCTCAGGGGTATCGCACACCCGCTAGATCGCTGTTTATATCGACCAGGACTGTGCACGGTTATATCGCTCCGATATAGTTTGGAGTCGCATCCATCGGTAAGGTCTGTCCATCGTCAGGGAGGTGAAGCCCGGTGCTCGAGCTGGCAATCCTCGGGCTGCTCCTCGAATCGCCCATGCACGGCTACGAGCTGCGCAAGCGGCTCACCGGCCTGCTCGGCGCGTTTCGGGCTTTCTCCTACGGATCGCTCTATCCGACGCTGCGTCGCATGCAGTCGGACGGGCTGATCGCCGAGGAGATCCCGGCGGGCGTGGTCACGCGCCGAGCCCGCCGTGTCTACCAACTGACTCCGGCGGGACGCGAACGGTTCAGCGAACTGCTCGCCGACACCGGACCGCAGAACTACACCGACGACGGCTTCGGCGTTCACCTCGCCTTCTTCAGCCGCACCCCCGCCGCCGCGCGGATGCGGATTCTGGAGGGCAGGCGACGCCAGGTCGAGGAGCGCCGAGAGGGACTCCGGGAGGCGATCAAGCGGGCCAGCGGGTCGCTCGATCGCTACACCCGGCAGCTCCACCAGCTCGGACTCGAATCAAGCGAGCGCGAAGTGCGCTGGCTCAACGAGTTGATTGCGGCGGAGCAATCGACGAAGGCGGCACCACAGAAAGAGGGAAATATCGGCCATGAGTGATGACAAGAAGGCTGACAACGCCACCGAAGTACGCGTCGCCATCGTAGGTGTGGGTAACTGCGCTTCCTCGCTGGTCCAGGGTGTGCAGTACTACAAGGACGCGGACGAGACCGCGACCGTGCCCGGGCTCATGCACGTCAAGTTCGGCAAGTACCACGTCCGGGACGTGAAGTTCGTCGCCGCGTTCGACGTCGACGCGAAGAAGGTCGGCTTCGACCTCGCAGAGGCCATCTTCGCCAGCGAGAACAACACCATCAAGATCTCCGACGTGCCGCCGAGCGACGTGGTCGTGCAGCGTGGTCCGACGCTCGACGGCATCGGCAAGTACTACGCCGAGACGATCGACCTGTCCGAGGCCGAGCCGGTGGACGTGGTCAGGGTCCTGAAGGACAACAACGTCGACGTCCTCGTCTCCTACCTGCCGGTGGGCTCGGAGGAGGCGGACAAGTTCTACGCCCAGTGCGCCATCGACGCGAACGTCGCCTTCGTCAACGCGCTGCCGGTGTTCATCGCCTCCGACCCGGTGTGGGCCGAGAAGTTCACCAAGGCGGGTGTGCCCATCGTCGGTGACGACATCAAGAGCCAGGTCGGCGCGACCATCACGCACCGCGTGATGGCCAAGCTGTTCGAGGACCGCGGCGTGCAGCTCGACCGCACCATGCAGCTCAACGTCGGCGGCAACATGGACTTCAAGAACATGCTCGAGCGCGAGCGGCTGGAGTCCAAGAAGATCTCCAAGACCCAGGCGGTCACCAGCAACCTGAAGAAGGAGCTCACCGCCAACGACGTGCACATCGGCCCGTCCGACCACGTCGGCTGGCTCGACGACCGCAAGTGGGCCTACGTCCGGCTCGAGGGGCGCGCCTTCGGCGACGTGCCGCTGAACCTGGAGTACAAGCTCGAGGTGTGGGACTCGCCGAACTCGGCGGGCATCATCATCGACGCGGTGCGCGCCGCGAAGATCGCCAAGGACCGCGGCATCGGCGGACCGGTCATCCCGGCCTCGGCGTACCTGATGAAGTCCCCGCCGCAGCAGCTGGCCGACGACGTCGCCCGCGCGCAACTGGAAGCCTTCATCATCGGCGCCGAGTAGCAGGCAACGAGATGAGCCGGGCCCCACGAACTTTCGTGGGGCCCGGCTCGTTCGCGTGGTGCGGGGGTTCAGTCCAGCGAGACGTAGACCTCGACCGAGGTCGGTCCGGTGTAGCGCTCGATCTCCGCGGTGTGGGAGCGGGTGATGGTGCCGGCGCTCTCCGCCTTGCGCACCTGTGCCCATGCGGTGCGCAGCAGGTCGTAGGGCTTGTCGGAGACGACGAACTTGGCGTAGCGGCCGTGCGGGACGCGGGTGAGCACGTCGCCGGCGTCCATGTCGTCCATCGACGCCACCTCGTAGCCGAGCACGGCGACGGCGTGATCGTTCTGGCCGATGTAGGCGGCCACCCTGGGCACGCTCTTCTCCCGCGCCAGGTAGCGGTCCCAGGTGAAGTTCACCAGGTCGAGGTCGCGCGCGGTCACCTCGCGTCCGGCGAGCGGGACGGTCAGTCCGGCGACCAGGCTTTCGTCCAACGTGACAATCTCGAAGTCCACAGTGTTGTTCCTACCCGTCGACTTGATCGTCTGCCAGCGCTACGAAGACTTCGGCCGTGCGCGCGTCGGGATAGTGCTCCCAATCGCCGGTGTAGGCGCGCACGAACCGGCCCGCGGCCTCGGCGTCCCATACCGAGCGCCAGATGTGCACGATGGTGTCGCCCAGGTTGTCCCCGCTGGCGATGAACCGGGCGAACCGGCCCGCGGGCACCCTGGCGAGTATGTCGCCGGGTAACAGGTCGTCCACGCTGCGGCAGCGGTAGCCGACGATATGGGTTAAGTACGAATTGATTTCCGGCGCGTGGTCGACGTACGCGGTCGTCGGCGGCCCGGGCAGCTGGCGGGCCAGGTTGCGCTTCCACGCTTCCTCGACTTTCGCGCGGCGCGGTCCTTCGACCGCGAGCGCCGGGCTGCGAAGTACTGTTCCCGCCACCAGCGTCTCGGGTTGGTCAACGACATTGAAATCCACCGGCGTAGCCCCTATGTCTCGTCTGTCTCCAATTGGCGGCGTCGTCGCTCGAGCGCATATCCTTCCGCATCGATCCCGCGGCATCGGCGTCGGCCTTGTCCGACACACTCGCTGTTCGCTCTCACTCTGGCAAACGATGCTGCCATGTCATCCGTTCCCCTGGGTGCAGGAAGGTCACAGCATCATCGCTATCCAGGCACCGGGATGGTCAGTCCGGGGAAAATTTCCACTTCCTTAGGGGTCGGCGGGGCGGGCGGGATGATGACGATCGGTTCGCGCTGCGGGCCCGGCGGTGGATTCAAGATGTCGTAGGGACCGCCGGACGGCTTGTTCGCCGGCGGCGGCACGGCAGCGATGTCCGCCGTCGCGGGCGCGCCGGGGAACTGCTCGTTCGGCGTGCCGGCCAGTGCGCCGTCCATCACCTGCTTCCAGATGTCGGCGGGTAGGCCGGACCCGTAGATGTCGGTGCCGCGGGCGGTGTGGATCGGCTGCGACTGTTCGGTGCCGATCCACACCGCGGTGGACAGCGACGGGGTGTAGCCGATCATCCAGGCGTCCTTGTTCAGCTTGGACTCGCCGAGCTGGGTGGTGCCGGTCTTGGCCGCGGACGGGCGGCCGCCGGCCAGGGCGTGGCCGTTGGAGTACGCGGCGATCGGGGTCATCGCCTGGGTGGTGTTGTCGGCGATGGCGCGCGGGATGCGTTGCTGACCCTCCGGCAGCTGCTTGCCGGTCCGCTGCTCGGGCGCGCCGCGGTCGAGCAGCACGCGCCCGTCGCCGGTCACCACGCGCTGCACGAAGTACGGCGGGTGATACACGCCGGACGCGCCGATCGTCCCGTACGCCGAGGCCATGTCGATCGGGCGAACGAGGTACTGCCCCAGCACGATTCCGTTCAGCGGCCGCCCGCCGTCCTCGGTCAGGGTCTTGCCCGCGACGCCGGGGATCTCCTCCGGGATGCCCGCCGCGTGCGCCGCGTCGGCAATGGCCTTGGGCCCGTCGAACATCGACATGGTCAACCGGTAGAAGCTCGTGTTGAGCGAGCGCTTGAGCGCCTCGGCCATGCTGCACCGGCCGCACGACTCGCCGTCCACGTTGGTGATCTTGGTGCCGCGATCGGTGACCGGGGAACTGTCCAGCAGGCGATTCAGCGGAACGCTCTGCTGCTGTGCGGCGATCACCGCGAACGGCTTGAACGCCGACCCGGTCTGCAACGGCGCCTGCGCGTAGTCGTAGCCGATGCCGTCGTTACCGCCGAAGTAGGCGCGCACCGCGCCGGAGCGCGGGTCGATCGACACGATCGCGGCGCGCAGCTCGGGCGGCTGCCCGCCGAGCCGGTCGCGCACCGCGTCCAGCACCGACTGCTGCGCCTTCGCGTCGATCGTGGTGGTGATCTGCAGTGCGCCGGTGTCGAGCTCGTGGTCGCTGATGCCGGAGGAGCGCAGCTCGCGCACCACCTGGGCGCGGATCAGGCCCTCGGGGCCGCGGGCCACGTTGTCGTCCGGGATCTCGTTGAGCGGGATGATCGGCGGGAACACGGTGGCGTCCCGATTGCCGGGCGAGAGCACGCCCATCTCGACCATGCCGTCGAGCACGTACTTCCAGCGCGCGGTCAGATCGGGCAGGTGCGTTTCCGGGTCCAGGATGGACGGCGTGCGCACCAGCGCGGCCAGCACCGCGCCCTCGGCGAGGCTCAGCTGGTTCACCGGCTTGTTGAAATAGACCTTGGCCGCCGCGGCGATGCCGTAGGAGCCGCGCCCGTAGTAGATGGTGTTGAGGTAGGCGGCGAGGATGTCGTCCTTGCTCCACTGCCGGGCCATCTTGGCCGAGATGATCAGCTCGCGCATCTTCCGGGTGAGCGTGCGCTCGGAGCCGAGGAAGGCGTTCTTCACGTACTGCTGGGTGATGGTGGAGCCGCCGCCCGCGTTGTCCCGCCCGAGCAGGTTGTCCCGGGCGGCGCGCAGGAAGCCGGCGGTCGAGTAGCCGGGGTTGGTGTAGAAGTTGCGGTCCTCGGCGGAGAGCATCGCGTCGCGGGTCGACTGCGGCACCTCGGCCAGCGGGATCGGCGTGCGATTGCCGTTGGGCGGCACGACTTTCGCGATCACCGTGCTGCCGTCCGAGGCCAGCACGGTGGCGATCTGATTGGTCTGCACCGAATCCGGGCCGGGGATTTCCGCGCTCCAGTAGACGAGCACGAACAGCAGCGCCGGCACCGCGCCGAAGATGATGAACAGGGCGAGCACCAGGCGGCGGAAGCGTTCGCCGCGGGTGTGCGGTGGGCGATTCGGATCGGGCGCCGGGCGCGGCGGCTTCGGCTCCCGCGTGGCGCGCGCACGCCGCTTGCCGCGGGCGGGGACGGTCTCCAGCTCGTTGAAGCCCGCGATGGAGGCGTACAGCGGGGTCTCCGGCTTGTTCCGCGAGCGGCCGCGCCGCCGCCGGAACGAGCTCACGACCGCGTCTCACTGACGCTCGGCACCCGCGCGCGGCCAGGCGCGGCGCGTTCCCGGTGGCGCTCGTTCACGATCATCTCCTCCCGGAGCGTCGGCCGAAACTCACCCGCACGAACAACGATCGGAAAAGGACCTACCCCACGCGCCCGACTTTACTCGTGCGGTGGGTGAGCCGCGATGCTAACACCGGGTGCAGACCGCCGGCCACGATCGCGGCTATTGCCCGAAAAACACGGCCTGAGCGGTGTTTCTAGCTCTTGACGCCGCCCGCCGTCAGACCGGAGATGATCCGGCGCTGGAACAGCAGCACCATGATGACCAGCGGAATCGACACCATGACACCCGCGGCCATGATCGCCGCGTACGGCTCGACCAGCGGATTGTTGCCGGAAAAGCGAGCCACCGCGACCGTCACCGGTTCGGTGCCGCCGCTGGAAAGCAGTCGGGCCAGCAGGTATTCGTTCACCGCCGCGATGAACGCGAGGATCGCCGTGGTGAACACCGCCGGCGCCGCCAGCGGCAGCATCACCAGCCGGAACGCCTGCGACTTGGTGGCGCCGTCGATCCGCGCGGCTTCTTCGAGCTCCCAGGGGAGTTCGGCGAAGAACGACGCGAGGATGTAGACGGTCATCGGCAGCACGAACGAGATGTTCGGGACGATCATCGCCTGGTACTTGCCGATCCAGCCGATATTGGTGAACAGCTGGAACAGCGGCGTGACCAGCACGACCACCGGGAACATCGACGCGCTCAGGATCAGCCCGGACACCACGTACTTGCCCCGGAAGGTGAGCCGGGCCAGCGCGTACGCGGCGAGCACGCCGAGCACCAGCGCGATCACCGTGGTGATCGAACCGATGATCACGCTGTTGGCCAGCGCCTTGCCGAAGTTGTTGCCGCGGCTGGTGTCGAAGGCGTTGCGGAAGTTCTCGAAGGTGAGGTGCGTCGGCCAGGGCGTGCTGTCGAAGGTGTAGTCCGGATCGCGGAACGCGGTCACGGTCATCCAGTAGAACGGCCCGAGCCCCCAGATCAGCACGATCGCCACACCGGCGTAGAGCCGCACCGACCGGAATCGTTGCAGCCACGCAACCTTCTGCGCGGCAGGCTTTTCCGCGTTCCGATCCGACATCAGTGCGCCTCCCGCTGTTCTTCCTGCGTGCGGACTGCGTTGGCGCCCAGCACCTTCACCAGTACGAAGGCCACCGCGAAGATCATCAGGAAGGTGATCGTCGACAGCGCGGCGGCGCTGTTCGGACCCTGCCGGACCTGATCGACCACCAGGATCGACACCACCCGGGTGGACGGGTTGCTCAGCGTCATGATCGCGGGCAGGTCGTACATGCGCAGCGCGTCCATGGTGCGGAACAGCACCGCGACCAGCAGGGCCGGCTTCAGCAGCGGCAGCGTGATCTGGGTGAACCGCTGCCAGGCCGACGCGCCGTCGACCCGGGCCGCCTCGTACACGTCGGCCGGGATCACCTGCAGGCCGGCCAGCAGCAGCAGCGCCATGAACGGCGTCGTCTTCCACACGTCGGCGGCGATCACCGCGAACCGCGCGGGCCACGCGTCCGACGTCCACAGGATGTGCGTGCCGAGGACCCGGTTCACCACTCCGTCGTACTGGAACATGAACTCCCACAACCGCGCGGTGACGGCGGTCGGGATCGCCCACGGGATCAGCACGGCGGCCCGTAGCAGCGCGCGGCCCTTGAACGTCTTGCCCATCACCATGGCGAAGCCGAGGCCGAGGGTGGCCTCCAGCGTCACCGTGATCACGGTGAAGAACAGCGTGACGCCGATCGCCACCCAGAATTGCGAACCGAGGTTGCCGGTCGGGCAGCTGACCGTCTCGCCGCCCGCCTGGCACTGCTGCAGCAGCCAGTGCGTGTAGTTCGAGAAGCCGGCGCTGCCGCCCTCGACGAACATGCCGGTCGCCGGGTCCAGCCCCGAATCCTTCTGGAACGACATCCACAGCGCCCGGATCACCGGGTAGCCGATGACCACCGCCAGCGCCAGCAGCACCGGCGTGACGAACAGCCACGCCTTGCCCGAGCGCCGCATTTCCACAGCCAGGGTCTCGCCGAGGCCACGCTTGCGTGGCAGGAACTCGTCACTCGGCACAGTGCTGGCCGCTCCCGAAGGATCCGACACCGTTTCTCTCTCCTACGGGTCTCGTCGGGTCCGTTGCGCTATCCGCCTACGATCCCGCGGTCTCGATGCCCTTCTGCATCCCGATGATCGCGTCGTCGACGGACTTGTTCTGCTTGAGCGCAGCATAAGCGTTGTCCTGGATGGCTTTCGACACCGCGGGGTAGAACGGCGTGACCGGACGCGGCACCGCGCTGGCGATGGAATCCTTGAGCGCGGGCAGGTACGGCATCTTCGCGATCAGCGCCGGGTCGTCGTACATCGAGGCGCGCACCGAGGGCAGCGCCCCCGAGGCGACGATGTGCTGGGCGTCCTCGCTGATCAGGAACCGCAGGAAGTCCAGCGCGGTGGCCTTGTTCTTGGAGTAGGCGCTGATCGCCGCGTTGTAGCCGCCGAGCGTGGACGCGCCGACGCCGTTCTCGCCGGGCAGCGGGGCGACACCGAACTTGTCCTTCACCGAGGAGGCGTCGCCGCCGACGTCACCGTAGGTGGACGGCCACGAACGCAGGAACATGAGCTTGCCCTGCGCGAACGCGTTGCTGCTCTCCGGTTCCTTGAAGGTGATCGCTTCCTGCGGGATGTTGCCGTCCTTGTAGGCGTCGACCAGGACCTTGAGTCCGGCGCGCGCCTGCGGGCTGTTCACCGTCGGGGTCTTGCCGTCGGCGCCGACGAAGCTGCCGCCGTAGGCGTTGATCACCTCGGCCGCGTTCACCGTCAGGCCCTCGTACGGCGCGAACTGCCCGGCGTAGCAGCCGATGTTCTGCGCCTTGGCGACCGGGCACTGCGAGATCAGTTCGGTCCAGGTCTTGGGCGGGTTGGGCACCAGGTCCTTGCGGTAGAACAGCAAGCCGCCGTTGGTGTTCCGGGGCGCCGCGTACAGCGTGTTGTTGTAGGTGGCGCTGGCGACCGGCGGGGACAGCAGCGCGGAGGTGTCGATGGCGAAGGAATCCTTCAGCGGCTGGATCCAGCCCTTCGCGGCGAACTCGGCGGTCCACGGCACGTCCAGGGCGACCACGTCGTAGTTGGACTGCTTGGAGCGCATGTGCTCGACCAGGTCGTCGTACTGCTGCGAGGCGTCGTTCGACTGCTCCTTGAACGTCACCTGCTCGTCCGGGTGCGACGCGTTCCAGCGCTCGATGAGCTGCTTGACCGCACCGGTCTCGGTGGTGTCCTTGCCCTCGACGTAGGTGATCGGCCCGCGCCCGCTGAGGTTCTGGCTCGCCGGGCTCCCGCCGCTGTCGCTAGAGCAGGAGCTGGTGAACGTCGCCGTCAGCAGCGCGACCGAGACGGCCGCGAACGCGGCCTTCGGTACGAGCGACGTACGTAGGGACGACACCTTTTTCACAGCCATCGCGGACACTCCAAGTCGATCGTGAGCATTAGCACACCCTGCCGGTTGCACAACGCAAGATACATGGTGGGGGAGTGACTCGGGGGATTGTGGCGGGAAGTCCTCGCTACTCTGGCGTGTGATGACATCGCCGAACCCGGTTCCCGAGCGGATGCTGACCCGCATCGGCGGGCTGCTGCGCCAGGCCGAATCCACCGACAACGAGCACGAGGCCGAGGCGTTCCTCGCCGCCGCCCAGCGGCTGGCGACCCGCTCGTCGATCGACCTGACGGTGGCCCGTGCGCACGTCGCGGGCCGTGAACGCAGGCCGACGCCGATCCAGCGGATCATCCCGATCGGCGAGCCGGGCAAGCGCGGGCTGCGCACCTACGTCCAGTTGTTCGTCGCGATCGCGCACGCCAACGATGTGCGCTGCGATGTCGCTCGCACCTCCACACAGGTGTACGCCTACGGTTTCGATTCCGATATCGACACGTGCGAGGCGTTGTACGCGAGTCTGCTCGTGCAGATGGTGCGGGCGTCGGATCAGTACATCAAGTCCGGGCAGTACCGCACCGCTACGGTGGAGAAGGTGGTCACCGAAAAGCGCTGGGGGCGCAAGGTGCAACGCAAGGTGCAGGCGCCGGTCGCCGGGGTGACGGCGCGGCTGAACTTCCAGATGGCGTTCGCGGCGCGGATCGGGCAGCGGCTGGCCGCGGTGAAGGCGGAGGTCGAGGCCGAGGTGGTGCCCGGCGACAGTTCGGCCACCGGCACCGCGCTCGCCTTGCGCAACAAGGAGATCGAGCTCACCGACTTCTACGCCAGCACCTCCGAGGCGCGCGGGACCTGGCGTGGGCCGCAGGCCTCGGCCGGGCATTCGGCGGCGGCGCGGCGGGCGGGGGACCGGGCGGGCAAGGCGGCCCGGCTGGGTAATTCGCCGGAACTCGGCGCGCCCCGTGGGCAATTGACCACGCGGAAGTCGCGCGGTTCGGGCAACGGTTCCGCGTGAGCGTTCGAGATACGCAGCGCGCCAAGGTGTATGACGCCGAGCAGTTGGTGCGGGGGATGTTCGATCGGGCCGATGAGCACGGGAGCCGGACGGTCGAGCTGTACGGTTCGCACATCACGTTGCCGATCGAGCGGCGGTTCGCCTCGGTCGATTCGGTGCAGAGCTATGCGGACAAGGTGCTCGCGCTCAATTGGGTTCGAGGACAATGGGATCGCGCCGGAACCGCGGTACGGGTGCGGTCGCGCGCGGGCACGACCGCCGCGCACTATGAGGCCGAGGACGCGGTGCTCGCCGTACCGCTGCATACCGGCAGCCGGGCATGGGCGCTGCGCGAGCTCGTGATCCTGCACGAATTGGCGCATCATCTGGAGTCCAACGTCGGCTCGGTCGCTCCGCACGGGCCCGAATTCTGCGGCCGATACCTGGAATTGGTCGACGGCGTCATCGGGCCGGAGGCGGCGCTGGTGTTGCGGGCGACGATGCTGGGTTGCGGGGTTCGGGTGGGGTGACGCCCCGGTCTATGCGGACGAAATCGAAGCCGTAGTGGCTATTTCGGCGTGATCGGGGCGGAAATTGTCCGCTCAGACCGTCCTCCGCGGTGACTCGACCAGTCGCAGGACGCGCGCCAGCCGGTCTTCCCACCACGCGGTCCGCTCGGGGTCACGTTGCCGGTACTCCTCGGCGCTGGCCGGATCGGGCTGCGGTGGAGTCCTGGGCACCGGGAGAAATCCGTCGACCGGACGCAGCGAATCGGCCACCACATCCCCGGTGAGCAGCGACAATGTGCCCAGCCCGCAGGCGAAGTCCAGTTCGGGAAGCGCGCCGGCCAGCGCGAGTTGCGCGGCCAGACCGACGCTGGTTTCCAAAGCTGAGGACACCACGCAGGGGAGCCCGGCGGCTTCGGCCACCTGTAGCGCGCGCCGGACGCCGCCCAGCGGAGTGCATTTCAGCACCGCGATGTCCGCGGCCCCGGCGACCGCGACCCGCAGCGGATCCTCCGCTCGCCGGATGGATTCGTCCGCGGCGATGCGCACATCGACGCGCCGGCGCACCGCGGCCAGTTCCTCGATCGTCCGGCACGGCTGTTCGACGTACTCCAAACCGCCTGCGGCCTTATCGATTCGGCTGATGTGCGCGATCGCCGTCGGCACATCCCAGACCGCGTTGGCGTCCACCCGAACGGCCCCATTCGGTCCGAGCGCGTCCCGCACCGCCTCGACTCTGGCGAGATCCTCCGCGAGCGAATCGGGATGATCGGCGATCTTCACCTTCGCGGTTCCGCAACCCGAACCCGCGACGATCGCGTGCGCGCGCTCCGGATCGACCGCGGGCACCGTGCAGTTGATCGGAATCCGTTCCCGCACCGGCTCCGGCCAGCCCACCGTCACCTGCTCGAGCGCGGTGGCCAGCCAGCCCGCCGCCTCCCGGTCGTCGTACTCGGTGAACGGACAGAAGTCCCCCCACCCCAGCGGACCCCGGACCAGCACCCCCTCGCGCACGGTGATGCCACGGAATCGGGTGCGCATCGGGATCGCGTAGACGATGCTCTCAACAACGTGATCGGTCATCGCCGCCCAGCTTAACCGCCGCTACCCGGTTCGGACCGGGTCCGCCTGACCAGCGGTTTCCGTCACTGTCCGCGAATTCTCCCCATCCGATCTGAGTAGTTTTGCGGACCTGCGCCCGCTGGTCGACCGCGAAACTGAGTGCATGACCTACCCGACAGCGCAGCAGCCAGGGCCGCAGCAGTCGCAGTGGTGGGAGCAGTCCCCGCCGCAGTCGGCGCAGCCGCACGCACAACAGCCGGAGTCCCCGCAGCCGCAATCTCAGCCGCAGCCGCAGCCGCACTGGCAGTCCTTGCAGCCGCACGCACAACAATCGGAGTGGGCGCAGCCGCAACCGCAATGGCAGTCGTCGCAGTCTTCGCAGGCGCACGCACAGCAACCGGAGTCGCCGCAGCCGCAGGTGCAGTGGCAGTCGCCGCAACCTCAGCCGCAGTGGCAGTCGCCGCCGCCTCAGCAGCCGCAGCGGACCTGGGACCTGGTCCTCACCATCGTGCTGTACTCCGCCGCGGCGGTGCTCGGCATGCTCGCCGCCTACGCCACCATCTTCTTCGCCTTCGCCGCCGACGCGTGTGGCACGAACAACTGCAACGACGGCTACCTGGGCGCCGCCTTCATCGTTTCCTGGGGCGGCACCGCAATCGCCCTGGTCGGCTCGCTGATAATGATCATCGTCGCCGGCCTGAAGCGCTGGTACATGTGGTACTGGCCCGTCCTCGCCGCCCTCCTCATCGTCGCCTCCTTCGCCGGCGGCGTATCCCTCGCCTCCCACGTCTACGCCACCCCCTGAGCCCCGAGGCACCACCAGCCGCGCCCGCATCGTCCTGCTGGTGCGGGCATCGTCAGCAAATTCGTGTGCAGTAAATGAATTCGTGCCCACGGCCCCTGCCGCGCACGCATCGTCCCGCTGTTCGCGGCATCGTCAGCGAACTCGTGCGCGACAGATGGATTCGTGCGCATTGCTCCCGCCGTGCACGAATTTCGCCGCGCGCGTGGGATCGTCAGCGTCATCTGGCGGGTGCCGCGGTTCGAGCTGCGCACGGATTGGGCCGCCGCGGATGAAGTCGTCGGCAGGTTTGTGCGCAGCGCGCGATTCGATGCGCGTCATGGGGGGTAGCGGGTAATGCTGGGGTATGGCGTGGGAACAACCTGAGCGGTTGCCCGACCTCGTGCGCGTGGCGTTCGGGTCGGTGGTCACGGTCGGTTTCGCCTGGCTCATGGCGTCGTTCGTGCCGCTGTACGAGGTGGTTGCGCGCGGTGACGCGGACGGGCGGGCCTGGCGATATCTGCCGGTGGCTCAGGTCGTCGGCTGGGGAGGGATTGCGGCGTCGGTGATTTGGGCGGCGTGGCTGATGGTGCGCAAGGTGCGTAATCGCCGGTCGGTCGGGTGGACGTCACTGATCGCGGTGCCGTTGATCATCGAATCGTGGGTGGCCGGATTCTTGGTCGCGCTGGTGCTCTGACGTGGTGCCCACCGCGCGACGGGCACCACGTGACCGAGATTCAGAGGCGTTCGAGAATCATCGCGTTCGACAGTCCGCCTGCCTCACACATGGTTTGCAATCCGTAGCGGGCGCCGCGATCCTGCATGGCGTGCACCAGCGTGGTGGCGAGGCGGGAGCCGGAGGCGCCGAGCGGGTGACCGATGGCGATCGCGCCGCCGTTGACGTTGACCTTGCCGAGATCGGCCCCGGTCTCCTGTGCCCACGCGAGCACGACCGGTGAGAACGCCTCGTTCACCTCGAACAGATCGATGTCGGAAATCTGGAGTCCCGCGCGCTGCAACACCTTTCGGGTCGCCGGAATCACGGCGGTGAGCATCAGCAGCGGATCGTCGCCGACCACCGCGAAGCTGTGCAGCCGGGCCAGCGGTTTCAGTCCGAGCTCCTTCGCGCGCTCACCGGTCATGATCAGCACCGCGGCGCTGCCGTCGCTCACCTGGCTCGCGCTGGCCGCGGTGATCTCCCAGCCGATCTGCGGGAACCGGGCGGCCATCGCCTCGTCGTAGTAGGCGGGACGCAGCTTGGCCAGGGTGTCGAGGGTGCTGCCGACGCGGATGCCCTCATCGGTGCTCAGCCCATTGATCGGCGCCAGTTCGTCGGCGAACAGGCCGTTCTTCGTTGCCAGCGCGGCCTTTTCGTGGCTGCCGAGCGCGAACTCGTCGAGCTGGGTACGGGTCAGGCCCCACTTCGCGGCGATCAGTTCGGCGCTGATCCCTTGCGGCACCAGGCCTTCCGGATACCGCGCGGTGAAACCGACGCCCGAGACATCCGCGGAACCGATCAGGTTGGCGCCCATGGGAATCCGGCCCATCGATTCGACGCCGGCGGCCACGACGATGTCGTACACTCCGGAGATCACACCCTGAGCGGCGAAGTGGATCGCCTGCTGGCTGCTGCCGCACTGCCGGTCCACCGTGGTCGCGGGGACGGATTCGGGATATCCGGCGGCCAGGGCCGCGCGCCGGGCCATGTTCGCGCCCTGCTCGCCCACCTGGGTGACGATGCCCGCGATCACATCGTCGATGAGCACCGGATCGATGCCGCTGCGCTCGACCACCTCGCGCAGGCTGTGCGCGAGCAGGTCCACCGCGTTCACGTCGTGCAATGCGCCGTTCGGCTTGCCCTTGCCGATCGGGGTGCGTACCGCTTCGACAATTACCGCGTCTCTCATCGTGCTTCCTCTCGGACCGAGAACCGGGCGGCCTTGCCTGGCTCTATCAACACATAGTCAGGTTACACCTGGCAATAGTCGAGGCAAGTCAGCATGGCTATGATGTTGGTCATGGCAGCAGTGATGGAAGGACCGTTGGCCGATCTGAGCTCGTGGCAGCCCACGGATTGCTCGATCGCCAAGGCGATCGAACTCGTCGGCACCCGTTCGGCGGTACTCATCCTGCGTGAGGCCTACTACGGCACCACCCGCTTCGACGGCTTCGCTCAGCGCGTCGGCATCACCGACGCCGCGGCCGCCACCCAGCTCCGCAAACTCACCGAGGCCGGCCTGCTCACCAAGCAGCCCTACCAGGAGCAGGGCAAACGCACCCGCAACGAATACATCCTCACCCCCATGGGCCGCGACCTCCTCCCCGTGGTCCTAGCCCTCATGCAGTGGGGCGACGCCTACCTCCAACCCGGCCCACCCCCACTCCTGCTGGTCGAACAATCCACCGGCTCCCCCGTCCGAGTCCAAGTCCGCAGCGACTCCGGCCACGAAGTCCCCCTCGAACAACTCGCCATCCGCGTCAACGACGACTACCTCAACGCCCGCCACGCCCGAAAGTCCAAGGGCTGAACAGTCATTGCCCCGTGCTCAAGGCCGGGCCGGCGCTTCGTCGTCTTCGGGGAACCAGCGGTTGGCCCAGCGGCTGAGGGCGGCGACTGCTTCCTGGAGGTCGCGGCCTATTTCGGTGAGCTGGTATTCGACGCAGACCGGGGTTTGGTCGTAGACGGTCCGGGAGATGATGCCCGCGGCCTCCAGTTCGCGGAGGCGGGAAGCGAGCATGCTGTCGGTGAGGTCGGGGATGGCTCGCCTGATTTGGACGAAATGCTTTGCGCCGAGCAGCAATTCGCGCAGGATCACGCCGTTCCAGCGCTTGCCGATCAGCTCTACGCCGCGGTGGTAGCTCGTGCAGAAGCCTGGCCGCAGGTCGGGGTGTACCACCGCTGCATCGTCCATCTTCCGACGGTAACACGGATCGAGTATTGACTTGCAGATTGGTAGTCACTATACATTTCATAGTGGCTCCTCGGGTCGGGATGGATCGGAGCCGGCACAACAGAGTTGGAGATGGACATGGATACCGTCGACCACGAGAAGATCTTTCGCGCGGCGTGGGAGGACCAGGCGAACACGACCTACGAGCTGCCGCCGCTGGATGTCAATCAGGTGCTCGCCGATCGCTACGAACTGGCGAGCCCGCTGACCTTCACCCGAACCATGCTGTGGGACATGGAGACTCGCAAGGCTCGTCGCCCGGATATCTACATCCCCTACGTCGTCACGGGCGACGCGCAAGCCTGGGGCGAGGGGGACGTCTTCGTGCGGAAATCCCGGCAGCGACTGTGGCTGCGACCGGAAGCGGACGGGCTGGTCCTCGAACAGACCCATCTCGATCACGCGAACCAGGTCGTCACGTTCATCGGCGCGGCCGAATTGCCCGGTCCCACTGGCGAACTCCTGCACGCCGGCACTGAGCAGCCGATCTTTCATGTCGAGCACGGCACCGCGGGCACCGAGGAACGACCGCTGAACACCTGGCGGATCGTGCATCTCACCGAAGCCCCCGACCCGCGCTTCGCGGAGGTCTTCGACCGGATCGCGGCGGACCCGCAGCTGCCGGGTTTCGTGGAGATCTACATCCGCGACGTGCTCGGCATCGAACTCACCCGCCGTTGACGACGGCCGGATCAGCATCGATGTCACAGTCGCGGCGGCCGCATCGTCTTCTCGGTAACGGCCGATCACCACGGCGCAGAAGTTGGGAGCGGGAAATGTCTCTTACCAAGGAAATCGCAGTCGACGATGCGGAAACCACGCTGAATGAGCCTGCGGCTCCGGCCGCCGCGCACCCGGCGAAGTGGAAGTTCTGGCTGCTGACCATGGCCGGCCTCTACCCGCTGCTGACCGCGCTGGTGACGGTGACCGGCCCACTGCTCGAATCACTCCCGGCCCCGGTGCGCCTGGCCTGCATCCTGCCCGTGGCGGTAGCCGCCATGGTGTGGGTGATCATGCCGTTGCTCACCCGCCGCTTCGCCGGATGGCTTGCCCGCTGAAACGGTTGGCGGCCGGAAAAGACCGAGCCCGGTCCGTACGGACCGGGCTCGTCGGTTATCGAGCTCAGTGCAGGCGGCGCCCATCGGCGGCGGAGAAGAAGTAGGTGTGCTGCGGGTCGGTGGACAGGCGGGCCCGGGTGCCCTTGGCCGGCGGGTTACGCCAATCCGCCCGCGCCACAATGTTTTGCCCCTCGGCAGTGGTGCGGCCATAGATGTAGGCGTCGGAACCGAGCTCCTCGACGACGTCGACCTCCATCTCGATACCCGCACCCGAACCGCCGAGTTCCAAGTGCTCGGGCCGGATGCCGACCGAGACCGAACCCTCGGCCGAGTCGATGACCGAGCGCGGCAGCGGCAGCGTGTGCCCGCCGAGCGAGACGGCGCCGTCGGCCACCGGCAGGGTGAACAGGTTCATCGCGGGCGAACCCATGAAGCCGGCCACGAACACGTTGACCGGGTCCTGGTACAGGTCGCGCGGCGTCGCACACTGTTGCAGCAGACCGTCTTTGAGCACCGCGACGCGATCGCCCATGGTCATCGCCTCGACCTGGTCGTGGGTGACGTACACGGTGGTGGTGCCGAGCCTGCGCTGCAACTGCGCGATCTGGGTGCGGGTCTGCACGCGCAGTTTGGCGTCCAGGTTGGACAGCGGCTCATCCATGAGGAACACCTGCGGCTGGCGCACGATCGCCCGGCCCATCGCGACGCGCTGGCGCTGGCCGCCGGACAGCGCCTTCGGCTTGCGATCCAGGTACGGCTCCAGGTCCAGCAGCTTCGCCGCCTCGAGCACCCGCTTCTGCGTCTCCGACTTGGCCACCTTGGCCAGTTTCAGCGCGAAGCCCATGTTCTCGGCGACGGTCATGTGCGGGTAGAGCGCGTAGTTCTGGAACACCATCGCGATGTCGCGTTCCTTGGGCTCGGCGTGCGTCACGTCGTTCGAGCCGATCAGGATGCGCCCGTCGCTGACGTCCTCCAGGCCGGCCAGCATGCGCAGCGAGGTCGATTTGCCGCAGCCGGAGGGGCCGACGAGAACGAGGAATTCGCCGTCTTCGATCTCCAGATTCAACTGGTCGACAGCAGGTTTGGTGGATCCCGGGTAGAGCCGGGTAGCGCGGTCGAAGGTCACCGTGGCCATGACAAAATCACATCCCATCACCGGCAGGAACGTGCCGGACGATCCGAGTAAGGGTTGACCGGCGACATTACTATGTCTGCTCGATTCGCGCTCGAAATGCTCGAGTTCGCGCGCAAACCGGCTAGATCGGAGCGCTCGGCCACCATTGATCGTGCAACTCCCGGCCGGTGGCCTGCGCCGGATCGCTGGGCTCGACCGCTGCCGCGCCGGTAGCCTCGATCGGGGGCAATCCGGACGACGAGGAGCATTTCATGACCCGAGCAGTTCGTATCGGAGTTCAGATCCAACCGCAGCACGCGCCCGAGTACCGGCTCATCCGGGACGCGGTACTGCGCGCCGAGGACGCGGGTGTCGACGTCGTCTTCAACTGGGACCACTTCTTCCCGCTCACCGGCGACCCCGACGGCGCCCACTTCGAATGCTGGACCATGCTCGGCGCGTTCGCCGAGCAGACCGAGCGGGTGGAGATCGGCGCGCTGGTCACCGGCGGCGGCTACCGCAATCCGGACCTGCTCGCCGACATGGCCCGCACCGTGGATCACATCAGCGGCGGCCGGCTCATCCTCGGCATCGGCGCGGGCTGGTTCGAGAAGGACTACGCCGAGTACGGCTACGAGTTCGGCACCGCGGGCTCCCGGCTCGCCCTGTTGAAGGACAATTTGGCCAGGCTCACCGCCCGGCTGAAGAAGCTGAACCCGCAGCCGGCCCGCGAGATCCCGATCCTGATCGGCGGCGGTGGCGAGAAGAAGACGCTGCGCCTGGTCGCCGAGTACGCGGACCTGTGGCACACCTTCGCCGATCTGGACGCGCTCGCGCACAAGGACAAGGTGCTCGCCGAGCACTGCGCCGCGGTCGGCAGCGACCAGTCGCGCATCGAACGCTCCGTGCACTGGCCTGGCCTGGACCAGGCCCCGGCCTTCGTCGACGCCGGAGTATCGCTGTTCACCATCGGCGTCAGCGGCCCCGACTACGACCTCGGCGAGGTCGAGCGGGCCATCCGCTGGCGCGACGAGATCAATCCGGAGCCGGTCAGCGGGCTCGCCTGAACCACGGCTCGCCGGGTCCGGGCCCGGATTGCGGTGCCGGTCGCGGCGGCGCGAGCCGAATTCGGATCACGCTGATCCGAACTCTGCCGGTCCTGGTCCGCGTCGGCACGGGCCAGGTGACGGCGCACACGCGGGCGGGGTAGCTGCGGGTTAACACTTGCGGCGCGGCTAGGGTTCTTCATCATGGCTGGTCTGCCCGCTGTGCGGTCTCGTGCGTTGATCGCCGTGATATTGCTTGCTGTCGGTCTCGCGGCCACGGCGTGTGGTTCCGGCTCCGATGGCGCGTCCTCGGAACGCGATCTGTGCTCCCCGCCCGGGGTGAGCGCGGCCTCGGCCGCGCCGACGAACCTGGCGTCCGCGCAGTCCGCGGGGACGGACAAGTACACGACGGCGAGCACCGCGCCGGTGTCCTCGATCGACACCTCGAAGCTCGGGCTGATCACACCGGGCACGCTCAGCGTCGGCACCCTGTCCGACGCCCCGCCGAGCATCTGCGTGAACGGCGCGGGCAGCTTCACCGGCTTCGACAACGAACTGCTGAAGGCCGTCGCCACCAAACTCGGTCTGCAGGTGGAGTTCTCGGGCACCGAGTTCGCCGGCCTGCTCGCCCAGGTCGCGGGCAACCGCTTCGACGTCGGCTCCTCCAGCATCACCACCACCGACGCACGCAGGCAGCTGGTCGGCTTCACCAACGGCTACGACTTCGGCTACTTCTCCCTCGTCGCACCGAATTCCGGTGGCATCAAGGGCTTTTCGGATCTGAACAAGGGCACCCGGATCGCGGTCGTGCAGGGCACGGTGCAGGACGAGTACGTGATCAACACGCTGCACCTGGATCCGGTGAAGTTCCCCGACTACAACACCGCCTACGCCAACCTGAAGTCCGGCCAGGTCGACGCCTGGGTCGCCCCGTCGGCGCAGGCCGAGGGCGCGATCAAGCCGGGCGACGGAACCGCGGTGGTGCAGAACACCTTCAGCCTGGACAACTTCGTCGGCTGGGCCGTCGCGAAGAACAACCAGCCGCTGACCGACGCGCTCAACAGCGGCTTGGACGCGGTCATCGCGGACGGCACCTACGCCAAGCTCTACAGCGACTGGGTGCCCAGGCAGCTGCCGCCGGGCTGGAAGCCGGGCTCCAAGGCGGCGCCGCTGCCCGAGCTGCCGGACTTCGCCGCCCTTGCCGCGGAACGCAAGCCGGCCGACGCCACGGTGGTCGCGCCGAAATCCACACTGCAACAACTGAAGGACACGTTCTTCGACTGGTCGTTGTACCGCAAGGCCTTTCCCGACCTGTTCAAGACCGGCCTGCCGAATACCCTGATCCTGGCGGTGGTTTCGGGCGTGCTGGGCACCCTGCTCGGCATGCTGCTCGCGGTGGCGGGCATCGCCAGGACCCGCTGGCTGCGCTGGCCCGCCCGGGTCTACACCGACATCTTCCGCGGCCTGCCCGCCGTGGTGATCATCCTGCTGATCGGACTCGGCATCGGTCCGGTGGTGCGCAACGTGACCGGCAGCAACCCGTACTGGCTCGGCGCGGTAGCGCTGGCCTTGCTGGCGTCGGCCTACATCGGCGAGATCTTCCGTTCCGGCATCCAGTCCGTGGAGGCCGGCCAGCTGGAGGCGGCCCGGGCCATCGGCTTCGGCTACCGGCAGGCAATGACGCTGGTGGTGATCCCGCAGGGCGTCCGGCGGGTGCTGCCCGCGCTGATGAACCAGTTCATCGCGTTGATCAAGGACTCGTCGCTGATCTACTTCCTCGGCCTGCTCGCCACCCAGCGTGAGCTGTTCGCGGTCGGCCGCGACCTCAACGCGCAGACCGGCAATCTGTCCCCGTTGGTGGCGGCCGGCCTGGTCTACCTGCTGCTGACCATCCCGCTCACCCACCTGGTGAACTACATAGATCGGCGCATGCGCACCGGACGGCCGGACCGTCCGATCGAC
Organism: Nocardia sp. NPDC006044; assembly: GCF_042871115.1. Lineage (NCBI taxonomy): Bacteria > Bacillati > Actinomycetota > Actinomycetes > Mycobacteriales > Nocardiaceae > Nocardia > Nocardia sp. NPDC006044. Next base: position 1,302,310 of record NZ_JBIAID010000002.1, on the reverse strand, counting down.
CCGGTCGAGGCCGCCACGATCACGGAAGGGCGCGGTTAAGTCATGAGTGCCTCCCTTACTGGTACCGGACTGCATTTGACGCTCGGGCACAACCATGTGCTGCGCGGCATCGATATCCACGTCGACGCGGGCAAGACCACCACGGTGATCGGCCCGTCCGGCTCGGGCAAGTCGACGCTGCTGCGGGTGCTGAACCGGCTGCACGAGCCGGACCGGGGCGATGTCCTGCTCGACGGCGAATCGGTGCTCACCGAGGACCCGGACAAGCTGCGCCAGCGCATCGGCATGGTGTTCCAGCACTTCAACCTGTTCCCGCACAAGACGGTCGCGGACAACGTCTCGCTCGGCCCGCGCAAGTTGCGCGGACTGTCCAAGGACGAGGCGCGCGCCGTGGCGGCCGAGCAGCTGGAGATCGTCGGGCTGTCCGACAAGCTCGACGCTCGCCCGGCGAACCTGTCCGGCGGCCAGCAGCAGCGGGTCGCGATTGCCCGCGCCCTGGCGATGAAGCCGGAGGTCATGTTCTTCGACGAGGCCACCTCGGCGCTGGACCCCGAGCTGGTCAAGGGCGTGCTCGCGCTGATGGCCGACCTGGCCGCCGGCGGCATGTCGATGATCGTGGTGACCCATGAGATGGGCTTCGCCCGCACGGTCTCCGACAGCGTGGTCTTCATGGACGAGGGCCAGGTCGTGGAGACCGGCACGCCGGACGCGCTGTTCGACAACGCCGAGACTCCGCGCCTGCAGCGCTTCCTTTCCCAGGTGCTGTAGCGCACCCCTGGCTAACTGCATTGATGCGCATCTGCTAATGTGTCTGCGCTCACATATCCATCTGTCCACGCTTGGAAAGAGGGAGATCTGATGACAACGGCACACATGCAGCACACCGAGCACGACCACGCGCACGGCCCGGATTGCGGGCACGCGGTGATCGAGCACGGCGATCACGTCGACTACGCACACGACGGCCACCTGCACCGCGAGCACGACGGCCACTACGACGAGTGCGAGCCGACCGGCCACACCGAGCACACCGACCACGCGCACGAGCACGGTCCCGGCTGCGGCCACGACACCGTCCAGCACGGCGATCACGTCGACTACGTGCACGACGGCCACCGCCACGCCGCACACGACGGGCACTACGACGAGCACTGAGGTCGGTGTGAGGTTCTAGAGTCAAGCCCGTGATCGAGGCGATAAAGATAGCCACCGCGGCCGGTACGTTCGACGCACTGTCCAGCGGGGACGCCGGGGGACGGGAAGTCATGCTGCTGCACGGCTTTCCGGAGGCGGCCATCGAGTGGGAGTTCCAGCTGCACGCGCTCGGTGGCGGCGGGTGCCATGCGGTGGCGCCTGATCAGCGGGGTTACTCGCCGGGTGTGCGACCGGATCGGGTCGCCGACTATCGGCTCGCCGACCTGGTCGGCGATGTCGCCGCGCTGGCCGACGAATTGGGTTGGCAGCGCTTCGATCTGGTCGGACACGACTGGGGGGCGTATGTCGGGTGGGCGGCAGCGGCGGAGATGCCCGAACGGATCCGCAGTTTGACCGCGGTGTCGCTGCCGCATCCGGCCGCTTTCCTGCGGGCGATGGCCGAGGACGAGGATCAGGCCCAACGGTCGCAATACTTTTCGCTGCTGCGCCAGCCGCGGGTGGCCGAGCGCGCGCTGCTCATGGACGACGGGGCGGGGCTGCGAAAGATCTTCGAATGGAAGATTCCGGAGGAGCGCGTCGACGACTACGTGCACCGGCTCTCCCAGCCGGAGGCGCTCACCGCGGCCCTGAACTGGTACCGGGCGATGCACCTGTCCGGGCCGACCGGCCCCGTGCCGGTGCCGACGCTGTACGTGTGGAGCACCGAGGACAGCACCGTCGGCTCCGCCGCGGCCATGGCCACCGCGCAGCACGTGACCGGACCGTATCGATTCGAAATGCTCGAGGAGGTATCGCATTGGATCCCCGAGCAGGCACCCGAGGAATTGACCCGGCTGATCATGCAGCACCTGCTCGCGCACCGCACATAACGTCACCGTTCCCCTGACACAGCGCCCGCCGGGGTGAATTGTGGACCACAAGGTCTACGCACCGGAGGCGAGTTCATGGACGTCAAAGAAATCAACCGCAAAACCATCGATCAATTCCGCGCGGGCGGCGAGATCGAGGGCATGCACCGGGAGAAGCTGCTCCTGCTCACCACCACCGGCCGGGCCAGCGGCAAACCCCATACGACGCCGATGATGTTCCACCTCGACGGCGACCGACTGCTGGTCATCGCGTCGAATATCGGCGCACCCACGCATCCGGACTGGTATCGGAACCTGATCCGCGATCCCGCGGTCATCGTCGAGGTCGGCGACGAGACCTTCGCGGCGCTCGCCACCCCCATCACGGGCGTCGAACGCGACCACATGTGGACCATGTTGAAGCTGGCATATCCGTTTTTCGCCGACCACGAAACCAAAACCGACCGGGTAATTCCGATCGTCTCGCTAACAAGACGGTGACGGGCCGATCCGAATAGGCACTCGGCTCCGAATGCGGAGCATGCCCAACACGAATACGCGCAATCTGCACGAGCTGTCCGCGGACATCACCGCCGTCGTCCGCGACGTCATCGCGACCGGCGAAGACGCGGTCATCACCGACGACGGCACCGAGGTGGCGGTCATCATGTCCATGGCCGACTACGACCGCCTGCACCTGTACGCCGAACTGGCCGACGCCGCCCGCCCCGGCTACGCGGGCGCGACCGAGTTCCGCGCCATGTCCATCTCGGAGATGCTCGACGTCCTCGGCGTGCACCCGACGGTGGACCGCGGGCTGCGCGGCTGACTCAGGCGCACAGGGTGGCGAACGCCGACCACAGCAGCGGCGAGTGCTCGATGGTGCGTTCGGTGCGCCAGGCGTGCAGTCGCTCGCGCTGCCATGCCGCGAGGGCCGCGACCGGGTCCGGCTGCTCGTGTGCCGCGTCGATGGCGCAGATGGCCTGCTGCAGCGGGTGTTCCGTGGCCGGCGCGCCCGCGACGCGATGGAAGGCGAGGTCGGTGGGCAGCGGCCAGCGGCTGGCGGTCACCAGCTCGGCGCCGCCGTTGATCATCGCCGCGGTCAGTCCGAGCGCCTCGGTGAAGCGCAGGTCGCCGCCGCTCTCGCAGGCGATCAGGGCGACCCGGCTGGGAATGGGCCAAAGGTCGCGGCCGTCAGCGGGTTCCGCGGTCAGGGTGTGCGTGCCGAGCAGGAAGTCCTTGGCGGACAACGGGCGATGGGTGCGGTGCGGGACGGCGAAGCCGAGCGTGTCCGCGGTGCAGGCGAGATGGAGTTCGGCGGCCTCGCTCCGGCCGGATTCGGGCGGCGCGGCGGTGACGTGGCCGACGTAGATCAGGCGGCTGGCGCCGTCGCGTAGCGCCGTGCTCAACCAGGTGCGGTCGATATCGGTCCGGCGGAAGGCTTCCGTCGGGTCGAGTACCGCTGGGAGCAGCCGATTTCGCGCCGCGTAGCCGGCAACCCGCTGGGCGAGTGGGGCATCCGCGGGCATGCGGCCGAGCACCGAGCCGAGCAGGGAGTCGGCACGGAAGCCGGGGATGCGCGGATCGAGCACGGCGACAACGGGTCCGCCGTGTGACTCGGTCCAGCTGCGGGCGACGCGATCCGGCGCGTGCACGAGGCCGGCCGGCGCGAGCAGGCTGACGTCGGCGATGTCGATCAGCCGGACATCCGGCCCGGGGGCGAGGATCTCCCACGGGACCTGGGCGACGCGCGGCGACGGCTGGAGCCGGATGTGCGGGCGGACGCCGCGCCGATACAACTCGTAGAGCTGCGCCGCCAGCGCCTGCGGCAGCAGCGCGCGGGAAAGCGCCTGGGCGATCAGGTATTCGGCGTGCGGGTCGGTGAAAGCCCCGGTGGTCATGGCGCGTTCGAGGCCACCCGGCTCGGCGGGCTGCGGCAGCGCGTCCGACAGCCGCCGCACCGCCGCCAGCACCGGCTCGCCCGGCAGCATGGCGGCGCCGCGTGGCGCGGTGTCGCCGGCCCAGCGCCAGGACGTGTACACATCTCCCGCGTCCGCCATGCGGACCACGACGGTCGGTTGTTCCCGCGTCATACCGTCAACACCCGATCGTCCCGGATCAGCCGGCCGTAGCGTTGCTCGGCGGCAGCGATGTAGGGGGCCAGCGCGATTCGGCCCTCGGCGGCGAGCTCGAGGCGTGGCGGCGGCGAAACCGGCAGCCCCGCACCGGCGGCGACCTCGGCCAGCGCCGCGCCGAGCTGGAGCGCGGCCGCACCGGGGTGCTCGGCGAGATCGGCTGGGGGATCGAGGAGTTCGAGCGGCAACCGGGTGGCGTGGCCGTCCTCGGATCGGTCGATGTGCAGTGTGGTTCCCGCGCATTGGGTTTCGATCAGGTCCGCCAGCAGCAACCCGTCCCCGGCCAGGTAGGCGAAGCGGAAGGCCAATCGCATGGCGGGATCGGCGATCTGGCGGTTCCACTGGTCGCGCTGATTGCCGTTGGGGAAGGTGTAGCGCACGGCGTCGATGGCGAGCGCGGCCGGCACCGCGATGCCGACCGCCTGGGGAAGCAACTCGGGGGAGTCGGCGACGACGCCTTCGAGCAGCGACGCGTGCCAGTAATCGAGTTGGGCGCAGTGCAAGCCGAGGCCGCGCTCGGCGTACGCGCCGAACGCCTCGGCGAGCAACGCCTCGCACTCCTCTGACCGGCCGCTCTTGAAGGCCACGGTGGCCAGGCGCATGCGCAGGTCGGCGGCGTCGAGCACGGCGCCGGATTCGACGAAGCAGGCCAGGCTGCGCGCGTAGAGATCCTGCGCCTGAGTGAGGTCCGCGCGGCCCTCGGCGAGGAATGCCATGGTCTTGAGCCCGATGCCGGCGCGGTAGCCGAGACCGGCCTGCTCGAAGTACCGCTGGCTGGCGTGCAGCGGCGCTTCGGCCTCGTCGAGGCGGTCGGTGCGGACCAGCATGGTGGCGAGGTTCTGCTGCGTCTCGGCGACGGCGTTGCGGTCGCCCGCCGACTCGAACGCGGCCAGGGCCTGCCGGGCGAAGTCGACGGCGAGGTCGCGGCGTCCGGTCTCGAAATACGTTGCGGCCAGGTTCATCAGCGGGTGCCCGGCCAGCTGCGGGGCGAAACGCCGAGCCGCGTCCAGGGATTCGGTCGCGAGTTCGGCGGCGTAGGCCCAGTTCTGGCGGTGCAGGGCGACGGCGGTCAAGGACAGCAGGCAGGCCACCCGCAGTACGCCCTGGTCGGTGACGTCGGCGAGCAACTCGCGGGCCTGCTCCAATGCGGCTTGGGCCTCGTCTAGTTCGCCGAGATGCTGCAAGGCTTGGGACATGTTGACCAGCGTGTTCGGCCGCAGCTTCGGCGCGTCCTCGGGCATGGCGGCGAGTGCTTCGCGGTACAGGCTCAGCGATCTGGCGTGGTCGCCGAGTTCGTCCGCCATGCTGGCCGCGTTGACGATGGCGCCGATGCGGACGTCGCCGGTGGTGGTGCGGGCGGCGTCCTCGAAGACGCGCAGCGCGCCCGCGGTGTCGCCGCGGGTGTAGGCGTCGGCGCCCGCGGCGAGGAGGGCACGGCCTTCATCAGGTGTTTCGACGGTCATCTCAGAAGTCCGAATCAGAAGCGGCGGCGGCGATTTCGGCGAGCAAGGGGGCGTCGTCGGTGGGGTCGGCGGCGCGGCGCAGGCGGGCGGCGGCGAAGTCGCGAAGCTGTTGGCGCACCGCCGGGTCACTGCGCTCGGCGTCGCCGACGCCGGGGACGTAGATCTCGACGGACACAGCGGATTCCGCGCCCTCCGGCGCGGGCACCTCGGCGATCCACACGTCACCGGCCGGTGCCAGCGCCGCCTTGGCGGTGCCTGCGGCCGTGCGCACCAGGGCTTGCGGATGAAGGTGGGCCGGAACGCTGCGCTGCGGCATGGCGACCACGCGCACTACCACGGTCGTGATTCCCGCCTGGCGCACCACCTCCCAGGACACCGCGTGCTCGGACGCGTCGAGCAGTCCGGGCGGGCAGCGTCGCCAATCCCAGCCGCCGCTGCCCCTGGCCAGCACCATCGCGCCCTGCGGTACGGAGGTCGCCGGGCCGGCCGCGAGCGCGTAATCCTCCGCGCGGCCGCGACCATCCGGCAGGCCGACGGTGTACGGCGCGGCCACGTCGACGGCCTCGTCCGCGCCGTCGACGATCATCTCGCACGCCTCGGCCAGCGTGGCGATCTCGTCCAGCAGCAGCCGATCATTCAGCGGCGCAATGTCATCGATGGTCGATGCGGGCCACCACCGCGCCGCCCAGTGCGCGTAACCCAGCCGCCACGCGCTCGCGACCAGCTCCGGTAACCCGGGCGCGACGATGAGTTCGCCGGATTCGCCGCCGTCGAGCGCCAGCGCGATCTCCTCGCCGTAGACCGCCCACAGCCATTCCTGGGCGAGCTTCACGTCATCGAGCACCGCGGCCGGAATCGGCTGCTCGTCCAGCAGGCTCCAGGTCAGATGCCCGCCGGCCGCCTCGAGCACCAGCACGTCGAGCGCTGCCGCACCGTCGAGAACGGTCGGCGCACCGTCGGGCGCGACGACCCACAGCCCGTCGGCCGCCTGCCGAATCCGCACCGTCCCGCTCATCAGCTCGCCCTCGATTCCGTCGAATCCGATTCGGCCGCACTCGCACTCAGCGCCTGTTTGACCCGCGTCCGGTGATCGAGGATGACCGAGCGCGCCACACCGTCGAGCAGATCCCACAGTTCGTCCGGGTCGTACACCGCGAACTCCCGGACATCGCGCCCGTGCAGCCGGACCCACAGCCGCCGCAGGTACGGCCGCCAGGGCGTGCCCAACTCGGCCGCGATCGCGGCCAGCGGCCCGGCCGGCGGGGACTCGGTGCCGGCCTGCACCGCCAGCCGCCGGGCCTGCAGCACGTACGCCTCACGCTGCCAGCGGCCGTTGATGACGCGGTGCGCGGTGGTCGCCGGTGTACCCGGTAAAACTGCCACACCGAGGTCCGAACGTGGACGGCGAACCGCCGTGCCGATCGGTGCGAGTCCGTTGGCGAGCGCGACGCCCGCCGTCGCCGCCACCCGCAGCGTCTCGTCCAAAAGCGCCCACGGCGAGCAACTCCGGGCGATCTCGGTGGCCACCAGCTCCGGAATCGGCGGCAGCTCAGCGCGTTCGCTGGAGGCCTGTAGTGCCGTGAACACCCGCTCGTACACGGTCCGATCGAACGGCAGCCCCAGCGTGGATTTCGCGGCCGACGCACCGACCGCGGGCGGTTGCGGCAGGGGATGCGCGGTGAGCCCCAGTTCGGCTGCGGAGTAACCGGTTCCGGCCCGCCACAGCCGAATGCCCGCGTGCGTTCCCGCGTGCGCGCCGATCAGTTCGTCCCACGCCGCCTGCCCGTTGTCCCGGCCCTGGTCCAATCGGGCAGCGGCACAGGCCTCGAGCAGCTCGGCGAACGTGCCGGTGTGATCACCGCCCGCCGGACCGGTCAACGGCCGCCGCCGCCACGCGACGTCGATCAGCGCGGCCAGCTCCGGAGTCCGGTCCGCGACATACTCTTTCAACGCCTGCGTGGTGCGACCCGCCGCGTACTCGTGCACGTCACGCAGCGTCGCCTCGGCTACGGCTCTGTCCCGCAACGGATCCGGCATCCCCGAGGTCGTCGCCAGCTCGAAACAGCGCTGAAAGTACAGATCCTGCGGATGCCCCTCGGTGATCCGCAGCGCCCGCCGCACCTGCTTGAGCACGGTGAACCAGGCCGCCGTCGCACGCAGCACGTCCGCCGCGGCGTGCACCCGCGCGGCCAGCAGCACCGCGCCGTCGGCGGTCACGATCGGCCCCGCGCACGCCGGGTGCTGGACCGGCCGGATCACCAGCGGATCGAGGATCAGCTTCACCGTGCGGCGCAACGGCCCGCCGTGCGGACCGCTGAGCGGTTCCACGCCGTCGAGCTTGCGCCACACCTCGTCGAGCACCATGGCGCGCGGTCGTCGCATTCGACCAGGTTAACGGACTTTTGTCCGATTCGACCCGGCCAAAACCTGGGATCGGTAGGACGCGAACCGTTCCTAGGTTTCTCGTATCGGCCCAGACACCCGGGCCGCCGAACCCAGGAGAAACCATGAACACCAAGTCCGTCACCGCCGCCCTCGTCGCCTCCGCCGCCGCGGCCGCCTGCTTCCTCACCGGTTGCAGCGACAACGCGAGCAGCACCCCGCCCAAGACCTCGGCCGCCACCGCCGCCCCGCAGACCGGCTCCGCGCCGTCGGGCGCCTCGACCGCGTCGGTCGACGGCAAGGCGTTCGACGCCAAGTTCACCACCACCTGCGCCAAGCAGGGCAGCACGCTGGCGCTCGCACTGACCGACGCCGCCAACGCCGCGTACGGCAACCTCTCGGTGAGCGCCACCATCACCGGCACCGACACCGTGCAGGCGGTCGGCATCGCGGGCACCAAGGGCGGCGACGCGGGCCAGCCGTACGCGATCGGCTTCGGCAACGGGATGCCCGGCGGCTCGGCCACGCTGACCAAGGACGGCAACACCTACAAGGTCACCGGCGAGGGCGTCAGCGCGGATCTGACCAACCCGCTGGCCGGCCCGAAGTCGTCCAAGTTCGACGTCACCTTCGCCTGCTCGACCGTCGTCGGCGGCTGAATTGTCTCCGGCCCGCTCGGGTTCGCCCGAGCGGGCCGACAGCGCAGGCACCACCTTTCGAACAATCGAGGAACATCATGAAATCCGTCCGCTGGATCACCGCCGCGCTCGCCGCACTGGCCATCGGCTACTACCTCTTCCACGGCTTCACCTACGTCAGCACCAGCGACTACGAGCCCGCCGCAATGGCCTGGGTCGGTTGGCAGATGGCGCTGCCGATCACCGCTCTCACCCTGGTCCCCATCGTCTTCGCGTTCACCGGCGAGGGCATCGTCGCGGCCTTCACCGGTCGCAACAGCGCCGAATTCCGGGACGGCCTGGTCGGTCTCGGCACCATCAGGTCGTTCGCGCAGACCGGCCTGACCGTCAACGACCAACCGCAGGTCCGCATCGAGTTCAGCGTCGAGGGCGTGGACGGGAAGAACTTCACCGCCGCCGCGAAAATGATTGTGCCGCTTACCGAATTGGCGCTGCTGCAACCCGGCGTGGTGCTGCCGGTGCGCTACCTGCCCGGCCGGACCGACAAGGTCGAGGTCGACATGTCCGGCGACCCGGCCGGCGCGCAGCGGGCGCTGAACGAGTCGATGATGCGCAAGGGCATCACCACCCGGCACAAGCTCGACATCGCCGAGCGCGGCGTCGCGGCTCAGGCTGTGGTGCAATCGCTTTCGGTGCCCGGCGAGATCCGCGACGGGCATTCCAAGATCGAACTCGGCCTGGTCGTCACCCGCCCCGACGGGTCCACCTTCGGCACCCGCGTCGAAAAGTTCCTCGCACCGAGCAGTGTCGGGCAGGTGCAGGTCGGGCGCATCCTGCGGGTGCACTACCTGCCGGAGAACGAGCACGAGGTCGTCATCGCCCTTGCGGTGAATGCCTAGCCCCACCGAATGCCGCGTTGATTCGAGCTTCTCGAACAGCGCGGCATTCTCGTGTGCGGTACGGAATACCCCGCTACATATTGGCGAAGCGCGCGAAATCCCCTTGGGCGCCGCTGTATACGTTCAAATCGGTGTTGCCCGCGATGCCGTCGATGCCGCCGCTGTCGGTGGTCTGCCAGAACGTCCAGGTGGGCCAACCGCCGGGCACCTCGGGTGCGTCGTTGCCGCGGTAGTCGGCGATCCACAGCGGGTAGCGGGTGAACTCGTCGGTGTCGGCCATGGCCGTCTTCCAGAAGTTCGGATAGGTGTAGACGATCGGGGTCCGTCCGGTCAGCGCCTGCACCGCGTTCAGGTACCGGTGCGTCCAGTCGATCAGCGCGGCGGGCGGCAGGCCGCCGGTGGTCTCCAGGTCGAGCACCGGCGGCAGGTCCAGCGCGCCGTTCTGGCCGAGCACCACCGCGGCGTACATGGCGGCCTGCGGTTCCGGCGGCAGGTTCGGCCTGGCGTAGTGATAGGTCCCGCGAGCGACGCCGGCCGCGCGCATCAGCAGGCTGTCCGCCACGAAGTACGGATTGATGTAGCTCACGCCCTCGGTGGCCTTGACCATGGCGAAGGCGTGACCGGACCGCTTCACCGCGAACCAGTCGATCAGCCGTCCGTCGATGTGCTGCCAGGACGAGACGTCCGGGCCCGTCGGGGTGGCCTCCGCCCGCGCGGCTAGGTTAGCCGCGAGGATGCCGGAAAGCGCGATCAGCGAGAGCGCCGTGCCGCGGCGACGGATGGTCGAGCTCCATCGAGAGGTGTCCATGGTGTTCGACGATAGCTATTTGATCTTCCTGTGACCAATGTTGCAGAAGGTGCAGTTGCGCAATATTTACCCGAATCCCGCGCTGACCGGGCTCAGCCGAGCCAATCGAGCACCGAGGCCGCCGTCCACGACTGCTGCATGCTGCCGAGCGGTTCCCCGGTGAACGGCTCGTAGTACTCGGCGAAGCTGCCGTCGCTGGCCTGGCGCAGGCCCTCGGCGCGCAGCATGAACGAGCGCTCGGCCCAGCCGCGCCGGGCGAACACCCAGGAGAACAGCCAGCTCATCACCGGCCATACCGGCCCGCGCCAGTACTCGCGGGAGCGGAAGTCGCGCGACACCGGCGAGGTGGACGGCGGTAGCGCGTAGCGCAGGTCCGGATGCCCGCAGAAGCGCGGCCCCTCGAACGTGCGCAGCAGGCTGCGTTCGGTGTCGCGGGGCAGCCCGCCGCACAGCAGCGGCGCGAACATGGACAGCGTCTCGGTGCTGATCCAGCGCTGCAACCGGACGTCGAAGTCCCTGGCCGCACCGGTTCTGGCATCGGCCGTCGCGACCACGCCGGCCCGGAACCGGTCGGCCCACGCGTACAGGTCGCGCACGTCGGCGTGCGGCTGCTTGTACTCCTCGCCGATGTTCGCGAGTACCTCGCAGGCCAGCGCGAAGATCCCGGTGACGAACACGTCCTCGACCGCGAAACTCATGGTCGAGGCCAACTGGTAGTCGTCGTAACCCGCCCGGCGCATCTGCTCGACCAGCCACAGGTAGCGGTCGTACTCGCGGTCGCTCGGCCGCTGCGTCGGATCGGCGACCACCCGCACGTCCTCGCGGTCGTACGGCGGCAGATCGCCGGGAATCACGTTCTCGTAGGCGCGGTCCCAGCGCGGCGAGTTGTCCATGCCGGATTCCCAGCCGTGATACAGCGTGATCCGCCCGGTCTCCTTGGGGTCGCGGGCGTGCGCCAGCCAGCGGTGCCAGCGCACCAGGTCCGGCCAGCGCCGGTTCAGGAATTCCTCGGCGACCGCGCGGGTGCTACGGCCGTGCCGCCGGGAGTGATCGAGAATGCGCTGCACCGCGATGGCGTGCACGGGCGGCTGGGTGATGCCCGAGGTGTCCGGGCCGTCGGGCGCGTTGGCGGCCAGCTTGCGGCACTCCCAGCGGGCCGGGCCGGGAAAGTAGCCGTCCACGCCGTTGGCGAAGACGATGTGCGGGATCATGCCGTTCTTCCATTGCGCGGACAGCAGCGTGTCCAGCTCGATCACGGCCCGTTCCACGCTCAGCGGGGCGAGCCCGACCGCGACGAACGCGGCGTCCCAGCTCCACATGTGCGGATACAGGCGCGGCGCGGCACTGGTCATCGTGCCCAGGTCGTTGCCACGCAGCAGATAGGCGGCGCGGGCCGCGAGCTGTGTCGGAGTGAAACCCGGGTGTGCCATCCCCCTATTCTGCGATGTCACCGGCAAGTACGCCCGCTCAGCGGTGTCCGACTCGGCCTGGTCCCACCTGCCGGTGGGTGGCTCGTGCTCGGCGGTTCTCACGCTCGAATGCCCCGTCCATAATTCGCTGCTCGAGATTGTTCGTTCAATGTATGCGTGCATCGCTCGGCTTTCGCGGGCTATTACGGTGGGGCTCATGACCAATGCCGTGACCAGCTCCCCGAAGCCGACCGCGCTGATCACCGGAGCCAGCCGCGGCCTCGGTGCCGCCATCGCCCGTGAACTCGCGCCGACGCACGACCTGCTGCTCGGCGCCCGCTCCGCCGACGCGCTGCGGGACATCGGCAACGAACTGCCCGAGGCGGTCGGCTGGCCGGTCGAGCTGACCGACTACGCCGCGGTGGCCGCGGCGGCCGAGCCGATCCGCCGGCTGGACGTGCTGGTGCACAACGCGGGCATCCAGGACCTGGCCTCGATCGCCGAGTCGACCGTCGATCAGTGGCGAAACACGTTGGAGGCCAACCTGATCGCGGTGGTCGAGCTGACCAGGCTGCTGTTGCCCGCGCTGCGCGCCGCCGGTGGGCACGTGGTGCTGATCAATTCGGGGGCGGGGCTGCGCGCGAACGCGGGCTGGGCCTCCTACGCGGCCAGCAAGTTCGGGTTGCGCGCGTTCGCCGACGCGCTGCGGCTGGAGGAGCAGGCCCTGCGGGTCACCTCGATCCATCCCGGCCGCATCGACACCGATATGCAGCGCGAGATCATCGCGCAGGAGGGCCGCGAGTACCGGCCGGAGCAGTTCCTGCGCGCGGAGACGGTGGCCGGCGTGGTGCGCCACGCGATCGAGACGCCGCGGGACGGGCATCCGACGGAGATCGTGCTGCGGCCCACGTCGAGCTAGCCGTCGCCCCGGTGTGCGCAACGGTTCAGGTTGTGGACAGATTCGATCGGTAGCCTGGCGCTGTTTGTGCACCGTCGCGCCGCGTGCGGGGACGGTTCGTTCGACCAGAGTTAAGGGTTCAGAGCAGTGGATAGACGCCGGATGTTGATGCTTGCCGCGGGTACCGCGGTCGCGCTGGCCGGGTGCGCGGTCGCGGAGGGAGATCCGATCACCAGTGGGTCGGCCGGCAGCGGCCCGCTCGCACCGCCGCGCCCGCCCCTGTTGCCGCCGCCGCCCGGCGGGCCGAAGACGCCGATTCCGGCCGCGACCATCACCGCGCTGCCCGGGCCCGGCACCAGCATGGCGCTGACCGTGGACGACGGGGCCAGCCCAGAGGTGGTCGGCGCGTACATCAAGTTCGCCAAGGACACCGGGGCCCGATTCACCTTCTTCGTGACCGCGTACTACGACTCATGGGCGATTCACCGGGACGTGTTGCGCCCCTTGGTCGATGCGGGTCAGATCCAGCTCGCCAACCACACCTGGGATCACCCCGACCTGACCAAGCTGTCGGCCGGCGCGGTCGCCGATCAGCTGCAGCGCGCGAAGGCATACTTGCACAACAACTTCGGCGTCGACGGCGCGCCGTACTACCGCCCCCCGTTCGGCCGGCACAACGCCACCGTCGACAAGGTGGCCGCCGATCTCGGCTACACCGTGCCGACCATGTGGTACGGCTCCCTCTCGGACTCCGGTGTCATCACCGAGGACTACCTGATCGAGTGCGCCCGCAAGTACTTCCACCCCCAGACCATCATCATCGGCCACGCCAACGCCCCCGCCGTCACCCACTGCTACGGCCAACTGGTGGACATAATCCGCGAACGCAACCTGGCCATGGTCACCCTCAACGACGTCCTCCTCCCCCCGCACTGAACCCACCGCACGCCCCCACCTTCTCTCGAGCTGACGAGCTGGAGCGAACCATCGCCCCAGACCAAGCGACAGATAGGTTCGCCCTCGCACACCTATTTCGTCCTTCACACACCCCTCAACCGTTCAACAGGTATGCGAAGGATGAAGCAGGTTTGCGAAGAAGTCTCGATAACGCAACCACAGCCAGATGACCACGCTGGAACTCGACGCCGCGTGCTCGACGTGCGCCTAAAGCCGGGTACGGCAGGCGACGTGCTCAGCACTACTTCAGTGAAAACCTGGGTAGGTCTTCAGTTTTCTCGTCAGGTCGGGTTGGGACATGCCGGGGGTCTACCTGGCGAGTCAGGTACACCTGCTCCCCGAGATGATCGATAGTGCTGAGCACGTCAGGCGGGGTCCCCGACCTACTCACGCAGTTGGCATGGGCAATGCGGAAGTTCCAGCGTGGTCATCGGGTTGTGGTCCGGTTCAAAGAGGCTCGGGAAGCGAGGTGCGTCGAGTGAGTGGTTTGGTCACCGCCGTGGGGCGCGTGGGCGGTTCGATCAACGAAGAGGGTGAGCATCGGCCCCGCTCATCGAGTCGAGTCAAAAGGTCGTTCGTGCTCATCGAGTCGAGTCAAAAGGCTGCTGTTCAAGATCATTCAGCGACCTTTTGACTCGGCTCGATGGTGGTGGGTTCAGGCGACGATGTTGATCAGGCGGCCGGGGACGACGATCAGTTTGCGGGGGGCGGCGCCGTTCAGGAGGGCGGCGATCTTCTCGTCGGACAGGGCGGCCGCCTCGATTGCCGCGGTGTCGGCGTCGGCGGGGACGTGAATTCGGCTGCGTACCTTGCCGTTCACCTGAATCGGGTATTCGACCGACTCGTCGACCAGCAGCGCCGGATCGGCCACCGGGAACGGGCCGTGTGCCAGTGATGCGGTGTGCCCCAGCCGTTCCCACAGTTCCTCGGCGATGTGCGGGGACAGCGGCGCCAGCATCAGCACCAGCGGCTCCACCACGGTGCGCGGTGCGCCGTCGGGGTAGGTCTTGGTGAGGTGGTTGGTCAGTTCGATGAGTTTCGCGCCTGCGGTGTTGTCGCGCAGCGCGGCCAGATCCTCGTCCACGCCCGCGATCGTCTTGTGCAGCAGGCGCAGCGTCTCGTCGGCCGGCGCGGCGTCGGTGACCCGCACCGCGCCGGTCTCCTCGTCCACCACCAGGCGCCAAATCCGTTGCAGGAAGCGGTGTGCGCCGACGACGTCCTTGGTTGCCCACGGCCGCGACGTGTCCAGCGGGCCCATGGACATCTCGTAGAAGCGGAAGGTGTCCGCGCCGTACAGATCGCACATCTCGTCCGGCGAGATGGCGTTCTTCAGCGACTTGCCGATCTTGCCGTACTCCTGGTTCACCGGGATCTCGGTGCCGGTCGGGTCGGTCCAGAAGAACTTGCCGTCGCGCTCGACCACCTCGGCCGCCGGAATGTAGGCGCCGCGCTCGTCGGTGTAGGCGTAGGCCTGGATGTAGCCCTGGTTGAACAGCCGCCGGTACGGCTCGTACCCGGACACGTCGCCCAGATCGAACAGCACCTTCTGCCAGAACCGCGCGTACAGCAGGTGCAGCACCGCGTGCTCGACGCCGCCGACGTACAGGTCCACGCCGCCGGGGTCGTTCGGGCCGTGCTCGGCCGTGCGCGGCCCGAGCCAGTACTGCTCGTTCTCCTTGGCGCAGAACGCTTCCGAGTTGGTCGGGTCTGCGTAGCGCAGCTGATACCAGGAGCTGCCCGCCCAGTTGGGCATGACGTTGGTGTCGCGCCGGTAGCGCTTCGGCCCGTCGCCGAGATCCAGTTCGACGTTCACCCAGTCGGTCGCCTTGGCCAGCGGCGGCGACGGCTCGGAGTTCGCGTCGTTCGGATCGAAGGTCACCGGGGCGAAGTCGTCCATGTCCGGAAGCCGTACCGGCAGCATGGATTCCGGCAGCGCGTGCGGCGCGCCGTCCTCGTCGTAGACGATCGGGAACGGCTCGCCCCAGTAGCGCTGCCGGGCGAACAGCCAGTCCCGCAGCTTGTACTGGATGGTGCCCTTGCCGTGACCGTCGGCCTCCAGCCGGGCGACGATCGTCGCCTTCGCCTCCTCGATCGAAAGTCCGTCCAGGTAACCGGAATTCACGATCGCGCCGTCGCCGGTGTAGGCCCCGGCGCTCAGGTCGCCGCCCGCGACGACCTCCTTGATCGGCAGGCCGAGCGCGGTGGCGAAGTCCCAGTCGCGCTGGTCGTGCCCGGGCACCGCCATGATCGCGCCGGTGCCGTAGCCGCTCAGCACGTAGTCGGCGATGAAGATCGGCATCGGCTCGCCGTTGGCCGGGTTGGTGGCGTAGCTGCCGAGGAAGACGCCGGACTTCTCCTTGTTCTCCTGGCGCTCCAGATCGGACTTGGCCGCGATCGACTTGCGGTAGGCCGCAACGGCATCCGCGGGGGACGCGCTGCCCTCGCCGGTCCAGCGGGCGTCCGTGCCCTCGGGCCAGGCCGCCGCGGTCAGCCGGTCGACCAGCTCGTGCTCGGGCGCGAGCACGACATACGTCGCGCCGAACAGCGTGTCCGGACGGGTCGTGAAGACCTCGATCTGTTCGCCGTTCGCGTCGAACCTGACCTGCGCACCCCGCGAGCGCCCGATCCAGTTGCGCTGCATGGCCTTCACGTTCTCCGGCCAATCCAGATGATCGAGATCGTCGACCAGCCGGTCGGAGTACGCGGTGATGCGCATCATCCACTGCCACAACCGCTTACGGAACACCGGGAAGTTGCCGCGCTCGCTGCGGCCCTCGGCGGTGACCTCCTCGTTGGACAGCACCGTGCCGAGACCGGGGCACCAGTTGACCATCGAATCGGTCTGGTACACCAGGCGATACGAGTCGAGCACGGCCGCGCGCTCGGCGGCGGTCAGCGCCGCCCAGTCCTTGCCGTCGGGGGCGGGCCGGGCGCCGGAGGCGAACTGGTCCTCCAGTTCGGCGATCGGGCGGGCCCGGTTCAGCTCCTGGTCGTACCAGGCGTTGTAGATGCGCAGGAAGATCCACTGAGTCCAGCGGTAGTACTCGGGATCGGTGGTCGCGAACGAGCGCCGCCGGTCGTGCCCGAGCCCGAGCCGATCGAGCTGGCGCTGCATGGTGGCCATGTTCGACTCGGTGGTGTCGCGCGGGTGCGCGCCGGTCTGCACCGCGTACTGCTCGGCGGGCAGGCCGAACGCGTCGTAGCCCAGCGCGTGCAGCACGTTGCGGCCGTGCATCCGGTGGTACCGGGCGAACACATCGGTGGCGATGTAGCCGAGCGGATGCCCGACGTGCAGACCGGCGCCGGACGGGTACGGGAACATGTCCTGCACGAACAGCTTGTCCGCGGGAGTGGCACCGGCGAGCGGACCGACCGGATTCGGCGCGTGAAAGGTCCCGCGCTCGCTCCACGTCTGCTGCCACCGACGTTCGATGCGGCCCGCGAGCTCCGCGGTGTACCGGTGCTCGGGTACATCGCTATCGGTTGCACGAGTGTCCTGCACGGTCCTGCCTTCTTGTGATCGCCGATCCCCGACAAACTTCGTCTATCAGGGTAGAACGTGCGGACCGCAGTACCGAAAATCGGGCTGTGCTCACCGGCTCGCCGCGTCCGCGTCCGGGACGAAGTTACCCGCCCGTCGGGATGGGACTGCGCCGCACCGGCTTCGCGTGCCCCGTGGGTTGTCGTTCCCATCCGAGCGGTCCCAACAGTGCGTTTGGTTGCTACGCCTGCCGCCCGGCGTCGCACAGTGTGGAACACGCCTGTCCGACGTGGTGACGAGCGGAGTGCTGAACAGTTGCGGGTAGCTCCCGGCGGGCAGCCGACACCGATGCGATAACCTGCATTGGTGCTCGTCGTCGCTCTCGTCCTGTTCGCGCTGGCCCTGGTCGCCGTCGCAACCGGCGCTCTCGGACTGATCGGCAGGTTGCCGCGCAACCGCTTCGTCGGGGTGCACACCGAGGCGGCCCTGTCCGATGACGAGACCTTCCGCATCGCGAATCGCGTCGCCGCCCCCACCTCGCTGGCGGCCGGTGCGCTGTTGTTCGCCGGTGGTCTCGTCGCCCTCGCCGCGAGCGGCGTCGTCGCCCTGATCGTCGGCGCGGGTGCGGCCGTCGTCGCCCTCTTCACCCTCGGCGCCGGCGCCAACGCGGCGGCCTCGACCGCCGCCGCCATCGCTCCGCCCGCCGAGGTCGGCGGCTGCGGCAGTGCCTGCGGTGCGTGCTCGCTGCGCGACGCCTGCCAGCCCGCGACCTGACCCGCTATCCGGCGCAGTCCGGCGCGGGCACACTGCGCGACAGCGGGCTCCCGACCGGGTTGAGGTAGAGCACACAGAGCTGAACCGGCGCCGCGCCGGTATTCCGTGCGACATGGGGATAACTCGGGCCGCTCGGTTCGCGGAAGACGCGCCCGCGACGGTAGGTCACCGGTGCGCAGTCCGCGCCGGGGTGGTCGAGCGTGCCGCGCGTGACGACGACCAGCAGCGTTCCGTCGTGATAGTGCCAGCCGCTGCTGCCGCCGGGTTCGATGATGGTTTGCCGCAGCACGAATTCGCGCCGGCCGAGGGCGAACCGGAACAGCACGCGGCTCGCCGTGCCCTGTGCGGGCGCCGCATTCACCTGGTATTCGCGTCGCGTCACCAGCTCATCGAACCATTCCGGCGCGGCCCGCGTACCAATAGGACGACCAGGTCCTTTCGCGGGCGCCACGCTGTCCGGGGTGGGTTGAATCGGGCGAGTTACGTTTCGGTTCGAACCCTGTCGGCGGTGGTGACGGCGGTCCATACTTGGGGCGTTGCAGTACCAGCTTGATTTTCGGGGTGGAAATGAAAACGTTCGACCTTGCCGCCGCCGGCGAGACATGGGGGATCTCCGGTCCCGACTTCATGGCCCTGTATTGGCCGTTCATCGGGCTGGCGCTGGTGATCGGCTTGATCATGCGGTTGCGGGTCACTCGCGGCGCCGCCGATACCCGCGGCATCGAGCATCCGGGCACAGAGCTGTCGCTGCCGGAGATCGCCATGCTGTTCGACGACCGCCGGGCGGTGCTGACCGCGCTGGCCCGGCTGCGCAGCCACGACCTGATCGATTCGGCGGCCGCGCCGGCCCGCCCGCTGACCGACGCGGACAAGCACCGGCTCGACCCGTTCACCCGGTCCATCTACGACCGGATCGCGAGCGGCGCGAAGCCGACGGTCGCCGCGCTGACCACCAACTCGGCGGCCGCCCTCGGACCGCTGCGCGACTCGATGATCAAGCGCGGCTACTTTCCCGACGCGGCGTTCCGGCGCAGGCTGTGGGACGCCGGTATGCCGCTGTTGATCGTCGGGTTGGTCGGTGTGGTGCGATTGGTCGCCGGAGCGCTGAACGACCGCCCGGTCGCGTTCCTGGTCATCGCCCTTGTGGTGCAGGGGTTCTGCTACTGGCTGGTGGTGGCCAAGCCCCGGCTGACGCCGCTGGGCCGGCTGGCCCGCACGAACGCGATGAGCGGCAATGCGCATCTGAGGCCGTCCAACTCGCCGGCCTATGCCACTTATGGCGTCGAGAGCGCCGCGCTCGCGGCCGCGATATTCGGCGGCGCCGCGCTGATGACGCTCGACCCTGGCCTCGCCAGTGCCGTTGAACCACCGAGCTCTTCGGGCGGCGACGGCGGCAGCAGTGGCGACAGCGGCGGCGGCGGATGTGGCGGGGGTGGCGGCTGCGGCGGTGGCTGTGGTGGCTGACCTGCCGACGCGCGGGCCGTTGGCCGACGGGGCGCTCGGCATCGGCTGGCGGCCGGAGATCTGCGGCGTGATCGCGGAGCTGGACGGGCTCGGGTTCTGCGAGGTGATCGCGGAGTCGCTGCCGGTACGCCACCGACTGTTCGGCACCTCGGAAGTCGTGCTCCCCGCCGAGTTGGCCGCGCTGATCGAACGCGGAGTAGCCGTTGTGCCGCACGGTATTTCGTTGTCGCTCGGTGGCGCTGAACCGATGGACGACAGCCGGATCGACCATCTCGCCGCGTGCGCCGCGGCGTCGGGCGCGCCGCTGGTGAGCGAGCACGTGGCCTTCGTTCGCGCGGGCGGGGTCGAAGCCGGACATCTACTTCCGGTGCCCCGAACCAAAGCATCCTTAAACATATTGGCGCGCAACATATCCCGCACACAAGCGAGACTCGACGTACCGCTGGCCGTGGAAAACATTGCGGCACTGTTCGACTGGCCCGAGGATGAATACACCGAGTCGGAGTTCCTCGCCGAACTCGTCGACCGCACCGGCGTATACCTGCTGCTCGATATCGCCAACGTCTACGCGAACGCCCGCAACCGCGCTCGGGACCCGCTTGCCGAACTCCTGCGCCTGCCCACCGAACGCATCGCCTATTGCCACGTCGCGGGCGGCCATGAATCCGGCGGCCGCTATCACGACACGCACACCGACCCCGTTCCGGCCGAAGTCCTCACCCTCATAGGCGAATTCACCGAACGTCGCCCGGCCCCGCTGATGCTGGAACGCGACGGCAATTACCCGCCGGCCGCCGAACTCCTCGATGAACTCGATGCCATCGCCGCCGCCGCGCACCGCCCGCGGCTCACCGGCCGCGCGCGACCGGCACGCGCATGACCCAGCCGGAAACCGATGCGCTCGCCGAGCGGCAGGCGGCGCTGGTTCGTGCGCTGGTCGCCGGGAGCCCGGTGCCGGACGGCTTCGATGCCGACGCCGTCGCCGCGGCCGCCCGCGCATTGCTGCACAAGCGCGCCGGCGAAGTCGCGCGCCGCTTCCCGCTGCTCGTGCACGCCTGCGGCAACGACTTCACCGCGCGTTTCGTCGCCTGGGCCGCCGACCGGCCGAAGACGACCACCGCCGCGGACGCAACAGCTTTCGCCGAGCACGCGGGCCTCGCGCCGCCCGCGAGCGGTCCGTCGGCACGCGGCCGCCGGTCATTTCCGCGCCGATCGAGATAGCGGAACTACCCGCCCCCAACGCCGCGAGCTCCGGAGTCTGCGGATCTTCATGGTCGTTCTTCGTCGCACTACGGACGATCGTTCGTATTCATCTAGTATGCGCAGAGATCCCATGGTGTGACGAATTACGTAGGTTCTGGTTCCATCTGGGAACACGCTCGGCGTTAGCGTGTGGTGTGCGATTCCTCAGCAAGTTCTATATCGACGGTTTCATCCTGTCGATCCTCGCTACGGTTGCCCTGGCCAGCGTGTTTCCCGCCAGGGGTACCGCGGCCGACGTAGTCGACGTGCTGACGAAGATTGCCATCGCATTGCTATTCCTGCTGTACGGCACCCGGCTCTCGCCGAAGGAGGCCATCGCCGGGCTCACCCACTGGCGGCTGCACACCGTCGTGCTGGCAAGCACGTTCGTGCTGTTCCCGCTGCTCGGGCTGGCGGCGCACCTGCTGGTGCCCAGCGTGCTGACCGACGATCTCTACACCGGTTTGCTGTTCCTGTGCCTGGTGCCGTCCACCGTGCAGTCCTCGATCGCGTTCACCTCGATCGCGAAGGGCAATGTGCCCGGTGCGATCGTGAGTGCGACGGCGTCGAACCTGATCGGCGTCTTCGTGACGCCGCTGCTGGTCATCCTGTTGATGAACACCACCGGCCAGGCCAGCGTCGACTTCTCCTCGATCGGCGACATCGTGCTGCAATTGCTGGTGCCGTTCGCCGTAGGCCAGCTGATCCGGCCCAAGGTGCACGGCTGGCTGAGCCGCTACGCCGAGCCGACGAAGCTGGTGGACCGCGGCTCGATCCTGCTGGTCGTCTACAGCGCGTTCAGCGCGGGCATGGTCGAGGGCATCTGGCACATGCTCTCGCCGTGGCGGATTCTCGCGCTGGCCGCCGTGTGCGCGGTGCTGCTCGCGCTGGTCATCGCCGCGACCATGCTGATGGGCCGGATCTTCGGCTTCACCATGCCGGACCGGATCGTGATCGTGTTCTGCGGCTCGAAGAAGAGCCTGGCCACCGGCCTGCCCATGGCGACCGTGCTGTTCGCCGGCTCGCCGGTCGGGTTGATCGTGTTGCCGCTGATGATGTTCCATCAGATCCAGCTGATCACCTGCGCCGCCTTGGCCCAGCGCTGGGCCAGGCAGGCGGATGAGTCCGGCGAGGCGGGTGAGCTGCGGCCCGCCGCCTAGCGAGGTGAGCGGCTAACGCAGCGTCGCCAAGGCCGCCAGGACGGCGTGATCGGCCTCGGGATCGCCGACCGAAACGCGCGCGCTCCCATCGGGATACGCCTTGGCCGCGATGCCCGCCCGGCGCAGCGCGGTCGATACGCCGGGCCCCGGCAGGTACAGGAAGTTCGCGTGACTGCGCGGTACCGCGATCCCGCAGCGCCGCAACGCGTCCCGCAGTGCCTCCCGCTCGGCGGTGATCCGCATGGTCCGCACGGCCAGTTCGGGTTCGGCGGCGTAGGACGCGGACACCGCGGCCACCGCCGCCGAACTCACCCCGAACGGCAATTGCAACCTGCGCACCCTGGCGGCCAATTCGGGCCGCCCGAACGCGTAGCCGATGCGCAGTCCGGCCAGTCCGTAAGCCTTCGAGAAGGTCCGCAGCACAAGCAGATTCGGATAACGGTGCAGCAGGGCGAGGGGATCGGCGTATTCGGCGGCGCCGAGGAACTCGACGTACGCCTCGTCCAGGATCACCGGCACCCGCGCGGGCACGCTGCTCAGGAACGCCTTCAACGCGCCGACCGAGGCCACCGTGCCGGTCGGATTGTGCGGGCGGCACACCACCACCAGTCCGGTCCACTTGTCGACGGCCTTGGCCATCGCGCGCAGATCCTGGTTGCCGTCGGCGTCCAACGGCACCGGAACCACCTCGACCCCGGCCATCTCGGCCATGATCGGGTAGCCGTCGAAAGTCGGCGTCCCGAATACCATTCCGGCGCCGGGCGTGGTCAGCGCCTGGATGATCTGCATCGCCACCCCCGTCGCGCCGGACCCGACCACCACCTGATCCGGCTGCACGCCCAGGTGCCCCGCGATCAGCCTGGGCAGCCGCCGCGGCAGGAACTCCGGGTAACGATTCGCCTGGGCCAGCACATTGTTCACCGCACGCAGCACCGAAGGCAAAGGCGGGAACGGGTTCTCGCTGAGCGTCAGATCGAACCGCGGCGGCGCCGACGAGCCACCCCGCCGCCGCGACGGCATGGTCTCGTCGATGACGCGCAGGCTCATCGCGCCGCGTCCCACCGGATGGCCGCGGCGCCGGCGAAGTCACCCGCGTGCGCGAACGCCGACAGCAGCACCACCGAGCCGTTGCGCAGCCTGCCCGCCCGGTTCTCCGTGTCCAGGGTCACCGGGATGCCGGCGGCGAACAGGTTTCCGCACGTGTCGAAGGTGTCCGGGTGCCGCTCGGCGGGCAGTTCGAGTGCGTCGTGCCAGTTGCGCAGGAACAACCGGTTCGGCTGATTGGTGACGAAGGTGTCGATGTCGCGCCCCTTCACGCCGATCCGATCGCACACGGCCAGCGCCACTTCCGGCACCAGCCGGTTGCCGCGGGCGAACACCTTGGTGATCTTCGATTCGGTGAAGCTGACGCAGCCCTGGCCCTCGCCCGGCTCCCAGTACTTGCGCTCGCCGTTGGTGGAAAACTCCATGTCCCCGGCGAATTCGGGATAGGTGCGGCATTCGATGTCCAAGATCGGCGCGCTGTCGTTCTTGACCAGCAGCCCCACCCCGCATCCGTCGCCCGGAACCGGCGCCTGCGCCAGCTTGCGAATGTCGGGTTGGGTGAACACCGGGCCCGCGCAATTCTGCGTCGCCGCGATCAGCGCGGTGCGGGCGTCGGTGGTCTGCAACACCATTCGGGCGATCGACATCATGTGCACGAAGGCCGCGCAGCCGCCGTTGTGCACGTCGTAGACGAAGGCGGGGCGCGCGCCGAGCCGCTTGGCCACCTCCGGTCCGGCGCCCATTACCGGATTGTCCGGCAGCTGGGTGTGCGTGATCAGCACGTCGATATTTGAAATGAATTGCGCGCCATGGCGTTCGATCAACGGCGCGACGGCGCGCTCGACCATGTCCACGGCCGTCTCGTCCCGGTGCACGTGGTGGCGGCCCTTGGGCGAGCGGAACATCACGTTCTTGGCCATCCGGTCCGACCGGGAGAACTGGGTGAAATACTCGGTGCCGACCGGTTCTCCCGGCAGGTAGCTGGCCACGTCGACCAGGCTGACCGGGGGGAGGGCGGGAGCGTCAGGGTTGCTGGGGATCATCCGGGTCTCACTTCATCCAGTCGGGCTTGATGGGCAGGCCGTTGGCCGCCCGGTACTCGCAGATCGCCTTGAGGTTGTCCATCTCCAGCTGGTGGCCCGCGGAGAACATGTCCCAGAAGTCACCGACCCACACCGGGCGCTCGGCCGGCGCGGTCTCGGGATAGGGGTTCTCGTCATAGAACGGATGCTTGCAATTGACCCACAGCACAACCGATCCCGGCTTGTCGAACACCACCTGCGCGTCGACGACGCGCAGCAGATAGATCATCCACAGGTGCCGCGATTGATCCCAGGCGCAGTGATAGTCGACGGTCATCCCCTCCGGATGGGCGACGGTGCGGGTGAAGATCTGCGTTTCGTCGCCGAGCCGGTCGTAGGCCAGCCACAGGTCCGGCTCCTCGGTCGGCACGAAGCCACGCAGGCTGTAGGTCCACTCCTCCAGTGAGCGGGTGTCGGCGAGATACTCGTAGACCTGCCGCGGCGGCGCGGCGATATACGCCTGCACCGGGCAGTATTCGCCGAAGACCTGGTCGTGCGGGTATACCGACCGCAGCATGTCCATGATGATCGGCGTGGTCGCGTCCTTGTCGGAATTCTCGATCCGCAGTACGCCGGGCGGAAGGGCGTCCGCGGGGATATCGCTGAGTGCGGGCAGGGCGTCGGTAGGCCCGCCCGTCGCCCGGCCGCCACCCCTGACGGAATCGCTACGCGATAAGGTCATTTCGTACTCCTGGATTGCTCGATGGTCGTCAAGAACGGCAGAAACGGCGGAACCTCGTCCGGATCCACGTCGATCGAAATGAACGAGGGCCCTTCGGTTTCCATGCAGAACCGCAGGGTTTCGGCCAGCTCGGCCGGTGCGCGCACGGAGAACGCGGGCAGCCCGGGGAACATGGCGCCGACGCCCTCGCCCAGATGCGACGGGCGGAATCTGTTGAAGCTGTAGCGATCTCGGTAATAGAGCTGTTCTCTGGTCACGCACATGGCGTGCGCGTTGTTGTTGAGCACGATGAAGGTGATCGGCAGCGCGTGCTCGATCGCGGTGTGAATCTCCATGCCGTGCATATAGAACGCGCCGTCACCGGCGACGACCACGGTGCGCCGCACACCGCCGGGCCCGTGCCCGCGGGCGAACGCCGAGCCGATGCCCGCGCCGAAGGCGTAACCCATGCCACCCATCCCGAGCGCCACGACGAACCGGCCGCCGCGCGGCACCCGCAGGTGATGCACCACGGCCGCACCGGTATTGCCCGCGTCCGCGAAGACGTCGGTGCCGCCGGGCAGTGCCGCGTCGATGGTCTCCACCAGTTGCCGGTAGCGCAGCCCCGGACCCGACGAAGGCGGAACCCGCAGCGGGGTGAGTGGAGTGACCGTGCGCCGCTCGGGTGTACCTGTGGCGCCGGCGAATTCGTCGGCCAGCTCACCCAGGGCGCGGGCGAGGTCGGTGCTGGTGGCGTGGATGGCCGGCGGATACGGCGGCGTCACCCCGATGCTCGCCACCGTGCTGCCGGCCAGCAGTTCGTCCAGTCCGGTGCGCGTGGTTACCGGCATCGGCGTGCCGACCAGCAGGCACAACGCCGCAGAACGAATGGCCGCGCCGAGTTCGGGATGCCCCATGGTGCCCGCGACCCCGCAGAAGCCCGGGTCGGTGTTGTCGTAGGTGTCCTTGGCGTCCGGGGCCACGCCCACCGCGGCATCCAGGACGGCGGCCAGCCTGGCCAGCTCGTCCCGCGCGTCATCGCGAGCGACCTGATCCCCGGCGATGATCACGATCTTCCCGGTTCGCCGAGCCGTCGTGAGCGCGGTGCGCAGGCGGGCCAGACCCGCCTCGTCGCGCCGATACACCTTGGTGGGCAACCGAATCGGCTGTGCCGTGCTGCTCGCCTGCTGAACGTCCTTGGGCAGCAGCAGCACCGCGGGCCCGCCGCGCCGGGCGGCGCCCACCGCCCTGGCCAGCTGCCCGGGCAGATCGGCCGCGCGCTCGACCCGCGCGCAATAGCGGGTGATCTCGCCGAACACGCGGACCGCGTCGATGGTGCCCGCGTGCCCGCTGGTGTCCTGGAAGGCGCCCTTGCCCTCCAGCGTGGTCGGCGGTTGACCGACCAGCGCGAGCACCGGCACCCGCGACGCATACGATTCGGCAAGTCCGGCAACGAGATTCATCGCGCCGCCGCCGGACGTCGCGGCCACCACGCCGAGGCCGCCGGTCGATCGGGCATAGCCGTCGGCCATGGTCGCGGCGGCGAATTCGTGTTTGGCGATCACCCCGGTGACGTCGCCGGGGGCGTCGAAGACGGCGTCGTACAGGTCTTCGATGTTCGCCCCGTCGACGCCGAAGATGTGCCGGACCCCCAGGGCCGAAACCGCCTGCACCACATAATCCACGACCCGGCTCTGCATCCGGCGCTCCTTCCCGCGGGTGTCCACCTGTGCGCTGGGCACACGCGAGATCACTTCCTGCGTACAGAAGTGATACGGGTCGGGAGGGGAGACGGTTCAACGATGAACCAGTCGGCCGCCGCCCGGTTGGTCTCGATCCCGAATTGCGGCATTTCGGCGGGCTTTGCCGGCCGGACTTGCGTGTACGTATACATCTACGTATAGTCGATGCATGCCCAACAAGACGATCTATGTTGCCGATGACGATCTGCCGCTGTTCCAGCGGGCCCAGGAACTGGTTGGCGGCAATCTGTCCGGGGCGGTGACCACGGCGCTGCGCCGGTTCATCGAATTGGAAGAGGGTCGGCAAGAAGGGTACGACGAGGTCATCGTCCGGGTCGGGCACAACGGTGTCCGGCAGGTCCGATTCTCCGGCGCCCTGTTGTTCGAGACGAACGACGTCAATGACCACCGGATGGAGCACGTCCGGGTGTTCCGCAGCCGCAAGGGCAAGTTCGTGCTGCACGCGCACTACGCCAGCTGGGACGAGTATCCCCAATCCGCCAACTGGATCAAGGATTTGAAGAACTGGCGGCGCATGCTCGGCGTCGGCGAGCAGGACTGGGGCGACTTCATCCTGGAGATCGTCGACTCGATCGAGGAATTGAAAGGCAAACTGCCGGACAAGGTTTACGAGCGGGTGGTCGACATCGCCAAGCGGCCACAGATCGAAGACCTCGACATCTAGCCGAATCCCGTTTCGGCACAACTGAACAGCCACTGCTCGACCGAGAACCCGCTCCCCCCCGGGGGGCGGTGTGGAACAAACATGCGCGCATGCGCATCCGATAATGGAATTCATCGAAAGGACCGTCATGGTCAACGGCCATCGCGCACCCGCCATTTCGGCACTGGGCCTGCGCAAATCGTTCGGCGACAAGGTGGTGCTCGACGGCATCGACATCGTCGTCCCCGAGGGCACCATCTACTCGCTGCTCGGCCCGAACGGCGCGGGCAAGACCACCACGGTGCAGATCCTGAGCACGCTCATCCACGCCGACGGCGGGGAGAACCGGGTCGGCGGCCACGATGTCGAGGCCGAACGCGACGCGGTGCGGGACGCGATCGGGGTCACCGGTCAGTTCTCCGCCGTCGACGAGCTGCTCACCGGCCGGGAGAACCTGATCCTGATGGGCGACCTGCATCATCTGCCCCGGCGCGAGAGCAAACGGCTGGCCGCGGATCTGCTGGCCCGCTTCGATCTGGTCGAGGCCGCCGACAAGCCCGCGTCCACCTACTCCGGCGGCATGACCCGGCGCCTGGACCTGGCCATGACCCTGGTCGGCGATCCGCGGATCATCTTCCTGGACGAGCCGACCACCGGCCTCGACCCGCGCAGCCGGCGGGTCATCTGGGAGCTCATCCGCGGGCTGGTCGACGACTACAACGTCACGGTCTTCCTCACCACCCAGTACCTGGAGGAAGCCGACAACCTGGCCGACCACATCGCGGTGCTCGATCAGGGCCGGATCGTCGCGGAAGGCACTGCGGCGGAGCTGAAGCGGCTGGTGCCCGGCGGGCACATCCGGCTGCAATTCGCCGACCGTGACGCCCTGTTCGCCGCGTCCGCCGCGCTCGGCGTCGCCACGCGGATGACCGGCGAGCCCGACGACGACCCGGACCTGACTCTTGCGGTGCCGAGCGACGGCAGCGTGAAATCGCTGCGGGCACTGCTGGATCGGCTCGACTACGAACAGATCGAGGTCGACGGGCTCGCCGTGCACACGCCCAACCTCGACGATGTCTTCCTCACCCTCACCGGCCAGCCGACCCCCGAAACGGAAACAGTCTGATGAGCACCATGTCCTACGCCCTCGCCGACTCGGCAACGATGTTGCGGCGCAACCTGACCCACGCCAAGCGTTATCCGAGCATGAGCGTCGGCATCATCGTGATGCCGACCGTGCTGCTGCTGATCTTCAAGTTCGTCTTCGGCGGCGCGCTGGAGAAGTCGTCCGGCGGAAACTACATCGACTACCTCGCGCCCGGCATGCTGCTGATGGTGCCCGCCTACATCACCGCGTCGGTGGCGGTGTCCATCGCGACCGACGCGTCCAAGGGCATCGTGAATCGGTTCCGCACCATGGGGATCACCCAGTCGTCGATGCTGACCGGGCACGTGGTCGGTGCGCTGCTGCAAGCGCTGGGCGGCATCGTGCTGATGGCCGCGGTCTCGCTGCTCATCGGCTGGCGTCCGGACGCGAACGTCGTCGAATGGATCGCCGCGTTCGGCCTGCTCGCCTTCACCATCTTCGGTTTGAACTGGCTCGCGGTCGCGTTGGGCCTGCTGTCGTCGAGCCCGGAGGGCGCGAGCAACGTCGTCTTCCCGATCATCATGCTGCCGTTCCTCGGCAGCGGACTGGTGAGCACCGACACCATGCCCGTCGGCCTGCGTCAGTTCGCCGAGTACCAGCCGTTCACGCCGATCACCGAGACCGTGCGCGGCCTGCTGATGGGCACCGAGATCGGCACCGACGGCATCCTCGCGCTGGCCTGGTGCGCCGGCCTCACGATCGCCGGATTCCTTTGGGCCAACTCGATTTTCCGTCGCCAGACCAGCTGAGTCCGACCACCCGATGAGGGGTAGCGATCCCCCCGCCGAACCCTCGGCGGGGGGATCGCTGTGTCGTCAGACGGTGCCGGACAGCAGCGTCTCGCCGGTCGACGCCAACCGGATCTCGACGGCCCGGATCTGGTCCGGCGCCTTGTCGATGGTCCGGTCGATGGTCAGCTCGGTGCCCGGCCCGGCCGGCCACTGATCGAGCTCGGTCTGGCTGCCGTCGGTGCCGAGCACGAACAACTTCAGATTCCAGTTGTACTGCTGGTTGCTCGCCCCGTAGCGGCAACTCATCACGATCCGCGTCTTGCCGTTGTCCTGCACGACCTTGAAGCTGGCCGTCACCGGATTCGGCTTGAGCGGTTGCATACTGCGTTCCGCGACAACCTGTTCGGTGCCGGTGTTGCCGGACGAGGTGACGGTGGCGACCACCGGAACCGCGATGGCCACCGCGGCGGCCGCTGCCGCGACCGCGGCACCGATGGATACCCACCGGCTCCGGCGCCTGCGCTTCTCGGCCGCGTCGGCGAGCCTGGGCAGCAACTGCGGCACCGGGGGCCCGGTCGTGGTCGTCGCCGAACCTGATTGCGGCGCAACGGTTTCGGGCAGGTCGATCATCGCGAGCGCGGTCGCGGGTTCGACCATGGCGAGCATGCCGGGCATCCCGGCCAGTTCGGCCACCGCGGCCTGGCAGGCGGGGCAGCCGGCCAAATGCTCCTCGTATTCCCGGCGCTCGGTTCGCGTCAGCGAGCCGAGCACGTAGGGCGCGTCCCACGTGGTGTAGTCGTCAGCGATATCGGTCATTGGTTCGTCACCCCCATCTCCTGTAATGCCAGCCGTAGCGCCCGCATGCCGTAGTGCATCCGGGATTTCACCGTGCCCGGCGGAATATCGAGCTCCGCCGCGATCTGATGCGTGGAAAGGCCCCGGTAGTAGGCCCGCACGATCACCTCGCGGTGATCGGGACTGAGTCTGCCCAACGCGTCCGCTACCACCCAGCCGTCCAAGGCGCGGTCGGCCTGGTCCGGCGTCGCCTGCTCCGGCGGCGCGTCGGTGCGGAACTCGCGCCGGTTGCGGGCGCTGCGATGCTCATCCACGGCGAGATTGCGGGCCACCGTGAACAGCCACGCGCGCGCCGACGTGTCGGACTGATCCAAGACGTTCGGGCGCTGCCACGCCCGCAGCAACGTTTCCTGCACGATGTCCTCGGCCCGTCCGGGGTCGCGCACCAGGCCGAGCGTGTACCGCCAGAGCACGGCCGCGTGTTCGTCGTACAAGACCCGCAACAACTCGGTTCGGTTGTCCCGCATTGCTCACCTCCCGCTCATCCCACGAATCAGCGGGGGCAAACGGTTCAATGAGAGCGCACATCTCAATTTCGTTCTAGTTCAATCGGGTGGGTGGCCAGCAGTGACAGGGGTAGCGGCTGGCGGCGCAGCACGTGGGCCCAGAGGTCGGCGCGGCCGGTGCTGATCGGGTCGGAGGGCAACGCGGACAGCACGATCCAGTCGTCGTTCTCCAGCTCGCCCTCCAGCTGACCGAAGGTCCAACCCGCGTAACCGGCGAAGATGCGGATGCCCTCGACCAATTGCCCGATCTCCTCGGGGTCGGCGTCCAGGTCGACCAGCACCACGCGGCCGTCGATGCGGCGCAGGCCGGGGATGCCGTCGATGCTCGCGCCGACCCGCACGGTGCCGAGGCACAGCGCCGCGTCCCGCTTGACCGGGCCGCCGATGAACAGGGTGCGCGGCGCGGCCGCCACCTCGGTCCAGCGGGGGAGCACGTCGTGCACGGCCGTATCGCTCGGCCGGTTCAGCACCACGCCGAGGCTGCCCGCCTCGTTGTGCTCGATGATGTAGACAACGGTGCGCCGGAAGGTGGGTTCGGCCAGCTCGGTCGCCGACACCAGCAGGGTGCCGGCGCGCACCACCTGCTCGCCGTGCCGGAAATCGCGCCGCTTGCGGTCGCCGTGCCCGCCGCGAGTTTTCCGATCATCCGGGTCGTCTGCGCGTGCCACTCGGACATCATCGCAGTTGTTCGGGCGATATGCGCTTCCGCTGACCAGTTCGGTGCGCTGAATTTGGTTCGGGGGCCGATGCTGGGGGCTTGCGGGCGTCGTAGAGTCCGTGTCATGGAACCGCCCGAGGTGCGCCTCGAGAACAGCGACACCGTGTACGACTTCTATCTCGACCATCGGCAGAATCGGCTGAAAGCCTGGGGTGCGTACGCCATTCTGGGGCGTCGCTACTATCCCCGCGTCGCCTATGCCGCGGGTGCGCGGGCCGGTCTGCGGGCGGCGATCCGGCAGGGCCGGCCGCTGTTGATCTCGATCAATCATCTTTCCGAGAACGATCCGTACACGGTCGCGGCGGCGGCGTGGCGCAGTGCGTTGCGCCCGGTGATCGGCCGGGTGCGGGTGCTGGCCAAGGACGAGCTGTTCGAGGAGCCGGAGCAGCGGCGCAAGATCGACATGATGGGCGGGATCCCGGTGTTCCGCGGCAAGGACCACGGGATCCGGGCTGTCAATGCGGCTGGTCAACGAATGATGGACATCTGCGCGCAGCGGATCGCGCGCGGCGACGGGGTCGCGGTGTTCCCGGAGGGCACCTGCAACGAGGTCGACCCGGCCCAGGTGCAGCCGGTCGGTAGCGGCATCGGGCACATCGCGTTTCGCGCGATGAAGCTCGGCGTCGAGCCGGTGCTGGTCTCGATGGGCCTGAGCTACGGGCCGCGGGCCGACCCGGCGGTGCAGCCGACCAAGGAGGAGGCCAAGTCGGCCAGCTTCTACTTCGGCGTGCCGATCACCGAATTGCCGGGCAAGCCGGGCGATATCGCGCGGCTGGTGCGCGCCGATCTGCAACTGGCCCTGGACGGGGCGGTCGCTGCCTACTGAGGCAGGTTCAGGCTGTCGCGCGCCCAGTGCGGGACCATCACCAGATATTCGGGGCGGGTCTCGATGAAGTGATGCACCATCCGGCACATCGGCAGCGCGCCGAGCTTGTCCTGGGCGGTGCTGTTCAACGCCGCCTCGACCAGCACGCGGCCGTAGCCCTGGCCCTCGTAGCGGGGGTAGATCTCGGTGTGCACGAACGCGCGTTCGGACTGGGTGTCCTGGTATTCGACGTACCCGGCATTGTCACCGTCGACGTAGAGCTCGAAGCGTTCCAGAGCGGTGTTGATACGGACCTCCGTCGACATGGCTCGACGCTACTCCCGTGCGACGTCATCCGCGCATTCCACGACACATATCGCCGCGCCCGCCCGGGTCTGGGGACGACCGCGTCGGGACGGGCCTGACCGGCGGAATCGGGCGCTCGACTTGTTTGTCGCTCGTGGCGTGCGCAGAATGCTCTTGATCGGGGTCGCACACGCACGCGTGGCGGCGGCCCGTGGAGGTTCGAAACATGATGAAGGTACGGCTGTTTTCCCGGGCGGCGGCGACCATGGCCGGGTGCCTGCTCGGCGGATTGATCGTGTCCGGCCCGGCCGATGCCGCCCCGGCCTTCGGGGCCTGCCCGGACGGGGCGGTGGCGGCGGGGCACGGCGTGCAGTGTGCTGTCGTCGAAGTGCCGATGAACTACGCCGATCCGGACGGGGCGAGGATTCAGCTGACCGTCAGCCGGATCGCGGCGACCGGCGAGCGGCGCGGCGCGATCTTCGCCAACCCTGGTGGGCCCGGCGCCGATGGGCTGGACTTCTGGGGTTTACGGACCGATGTGCTGCCCGCCGACCTGAACGCCCACTACGATCGGCTCGCGGTGCAGCCGCGCGGATTGCGCTGGGCCACACCGCTGGAGTGCGCGACCGGGGACGGCGGGCGGGTTTCGCTCGGCGGCGGCGATCGCAATGCCATCAAGAAAGCCTGCGACACCGCGCATCCCGGTTATCTGGACACCATCACCACCGAGAACACCGCCCGTGATCTCGATGCGGTGCGCGCCGCGCTCGGGCTGGACCGGATCAGCTACCTCGGCACTTCGTACGGGACCTACCTGGGGGCGGTGTACGCCTCGCTGTTCCCGGACCGGGTCGAGCGAATGGTGCTGGATTCCAACGTCAATCCCGACTGGGTGTGGACCGAGGAATTCGCCCAGCAGCAGGTCGCGGGCAAGCAGCGCCTCGACGATCTGTTCGCCTGGATCGCCGCGCACAGCGACGAGTACCACCTCGGCGACACGGCGTTGCAGGTCTATCAGAACTGGGTGCGGATGGCGGTCGACCAGGGCGGCGGCTGGTACGCCAACCTGACGCCGCCGCCGGCCAGTCTCGCCGACCTGCCGGGCTCGCTGCCCGAGCCGCTGGCCGAGATCGCGCGCGACGGATACACCGGCAGCCTCGAGCAGACCGGGAAACTCCAGAATCTGGTGCGCACGTTGATCTCTCGCGGTGCCACCACGCAGGGGCCGTTGCTCGGCGCGACCTCGGTCGCCAGCTATACCCGCACCTACTGGCCTGCCTTCGCGCGCGCGATGGCCGAAGCGATGGCCAATCCGTCGAACGTGCAACGGTTGCGCACCATCGAGAAGGCCACGTCCACCGACCCCACCGGGCAGTTCGTCTTCGCCGCGATCACCTGCAACGAGAATGCGATTCCCGGACGGCTCGACGTGCTTGGCTCGGCGATCGCGACCATCGCCTCGGGCGGTAACGCCATGGACGCTCGAGCGGACCTGGTCCGCTCCGGAATGGCCTGTGGGGCTTGGCAGCCCGTCACCAAGCCGGTCCGGATCACCGGGGCGGGCCTGGCCAGGCCGCCGCTCGTCGTGCAGAGCCGCCATGACGCGCTCACCAAATATGAAGGGGGACCGGCGATGGCACGCGCGCTGGGCGGTTCGCTCCTCACCGTCGAAGGCGGGGATCACGGCAATTTCGGCCGCGGCAACCACGTTGTCGACGACGCGGTGATGACCTATCTCGACACCGGGCAGATCACGATCACCGAGGCCGCGGAGGCGCCGCTGCCGGTGCGCTGATGCGCGCTCGGACGCCGAAACTGCACGCGTACTGCGTGATTCAGATTATCGTCGACTGAACCACGCAGTACGCGGCGCTACGTTCAGTACGTGCCGCCACCTTGGAACACTTGCAGGGCATCGAGTACCAGGAACAGCGGGCCGTACAGCGCGGTCGCCAACGGGTCACCGCTGCGCTGACCCGCCAGGATCCAATCGAAACTCATCGAGCCCATAGGTCATTTCTCCATTTGTTCGGTAGGGACAGAGACGGCTATTTCTTCTTCTTTTTCGGCTTGGCCTTGGGGAGCTCGCAGGTCTTCTTCGAACCCTTGGCCGTGCATTTGTCGCCGGTGCCGGCGCCGCCGATCACCGAGCCGTTGTTCGTACCCGTGACGGTGATGAT
Organism: Nocardia sp. NPDC006044; assembly: GCF_042871115.1. Taxonomy (NCBI): domain Bacteria; kingdom Bacillati; phylum Actinomycetota; class Actinomycetes; order Mycobacteriales; family Nocardiaceae; genus Nocardia; species Nocardia sp. NPDC006044. The sequence goes on along the minus strand of NZ_JBIAID010000002.1, from coordinate 1,268,156 downwards.
GTCGTTCCCGCCTTCACCATTGACCGAGTTCTGCTTGGACTTCAGGTTGGCGACGGTGATCCGGTCGGCCAGCGGTCCGCCGCGCACCTTTGCCTGCCCGTCGAGGTCGGTGACCTTGATGATGTCCTTGCCCCGGACCGGCGCGTCGGGGTAACCGTCGCCCCACACCTGGCCCAGCTTGCCGACGAATCCGACGGTAATCTTGTCGTTGCCGGCCCAGCCGTTGATGATGCTGTTGTGGTACTTCAGTTCGTCGCCGTCGCCGCGGATGACGTCCTCGGGGCCGTTGACGCTCTTGACATTGATCGTGTCGTCGCCTTCGCCGCCCAATACCCCACCGGAATTGCCGATCAGGTCAACGGTGATGGTGTCGTTGCCCGGCCCACCGTCGGCGGAACTGGCGGATAACCCGGGCAACGGGTACTTTTCGCCCGGCCCATTGATATTGGTGACCCTGATGATGTCGTCACCCTCATCACCCATGGCGGCCGTCGTTCCCTCCAACGAGGTCACCGTCAGTTCGTCGTTTCCCGCGTTGCCATTGAGTTTCGCGAGACCCATGAGCGGGCCCTTGGTGGCGAAGATCTTGTCGTCACCGTCGTTGCCCTCTACGTAACCGGTGTTCATCCCGTCGACCGTCAAGGTGTCCGGGCCAGGACCGCCCGACATCAATCCGAGGCCGTTGACATTGCCCGCGTGCATGGTGTCCGCGCCCTGGCCGCCGTAGACGCCGTCGGCGGTCTCGGGGTCGTTGAAGTGCGCGCCCGTCGCGACCCAGCCGACGTCGATAACGTCGTCGCCGTCATTGCCGGAGATGCGACCGGCGATAACCTCGAGACTCTTCTCCGGGTGGTCCTTGTCGCTGGAGATGTAACCCAGGGTGCCGACGGTGATCTTGTCGTCGCCGGGGCCACCGATGACATTGCCGCGCTCGCTCACATTGCCCAGCGGGATCTCACTGCCGATTTTGTTCCGGCAGGCCTGATCTCGCGCGCCGGTACCGACGACGATCGTGTCGTCGCCCGGACCGGCGTCCACTTCGCCGCCCTTCTTGGCCTGCGCGCCGATGCCGCCGGAGCAGTCGAATCCGCCGACGTCGTAGACGGTGATGGTGTCGTTTCCCGCGCCCGCGTGAACCGCCGCACCCTGCGGTACATCACCCTTGATCAGAATCGTGTCGTCGCCACCGGTGCCCTCGACGACGTCGCCGTCCTTCAAACTGCCGCAGGTGATGGTGTTTCCGTCGGCTTTGCAGCCATCTGGCAGGGGTGCCGCGGCCTGCGCCGGGACCGGTCCCGCCAGCAACGCCAGCACGGTCAGCGCGGGTACGCACGACCAGCGCAACGATATTCTTCCTGAGACGCGCATTCCGAAGATCCTCTATTTCTCGGTCGAATCATCTGGGCAGCCGATCGGCGGCGGAGTACCGCTATTCGTCCATCGGTGGATTGCTGTCCTCGTCGGCCGGATCTCCGGCGTTTATCTCCGCCTCGGTGACGAATTCGTTGGGCACGCTGTCGGATTGGATATCGCCGTCGAGCGCGCCGTCATCGACCACATCTTCTTCGATCGCCGCGTCCGTATCGACGCCGTCGCCGGGTTCGCCGGTCCGCGCGGTAGCCCCGCCCTGCGGAACGTCCGCGCAGGAATCGGTGACGCACACCGCGGGCAATGCCGCGGCCTCCGCCGGAGCAACGAACGCCGCCAACGCAATTACTGCCAGCGCAGGCACAAAAACCCAGCGGACACCGGTAAGTCGTGAAACACGCATGCCAAAGATCCCCTATTTCTCGGTCGAATCACCCTCGTGCACAAACCCCGGAACCGGCGCTCGCCCAGCACCAGGAACCGCACAAATGAACGCGCACTGATCAGCCGCGCTCGCTCCGCATCGCGATACTCCGCCGGATCGCAGACCGGAATACCCCTGTATTCGTGGCCGACCGCGACACGGATGGGTGCGGGTCCGCGCCCGCGAAACCGGCACTCGCCCGGTCTGTTTCGCGGCGGATGTCTGGTCGGGTGGACGGTAAGTCCGTCTCGGTATTGCCTGCCCGGTTGGCACGGATCACACTGCAAACATGACCACCTGGATGCCGTTGCACGGCCACCCGTATACGCCAATTCCGTACCGCCCGAACCGGATTCCGGTCGAGGAGGCGCTGGCCAAGTCGGCCGCGTTCCGGGCGCGGATGGATGAGCGCCGCACCGTGCGGATGTTCTCCACCGACCCGGTGCCGGAGCAGTTGGTGCTCGACGCGATCGCGGTGGCGAACACCGCACCGTCGGGCGCGCACCAGCAGCCGTGGACCTTCGTGCTCGTCGAGGACCCGGACGTGCGGGTCGAGATCCGCGCGGCAGCCGAGGCGGAGGAGCGGATCTCCTACAACGGGAGGCTCGGTGAGGAGTGGCTGTCCGCGTTGCGGCCGCTCGGCACCGACGAGCACAAGCCGCATCTCACCGATGCCCCGTACCTGCTGGTCGTCTTCCAGCAGCGCTTCGGCCTGCGTCCGGACGGCACCACCTACAAGCACTACTACGGTGACGAGTCCGTCGGGATCGCGGTGGGCATGCTGCTCACCGCCCTGCACATGTCCGGCCTGGCCGCCCTCACCCACACCCCGAGTCCGATGAAGTTCCTCGGCGAGGTGCTGAAGCGCCCGCGCAACGAGAAGGCGTTCGCCGTGGTCCCGATCGGTTATCCCGCCGACGATTCGATGGTCCCCGACCTCGTGCGCAAGACAATGGACCAGGTCCTCACCCGAATCTGAGCGTCCCCGCATCGGCTGCCCCAGAATTTGGGGGCAGCGAATTCAGTGGGCTCCCGTAACATTTCAGCGCGCCGTACCGACAGCACACTGGAATAGGAGGAGTTCATATGAAGAAGACAATTACCGCCGCCGCCCGGGTCGCGGCCGCGGGTGTTTCGGGCCTCGCCTTCGTCGCGATTATCGGTTCCGGTAGCGCCCAGGCAGCGCCCCAGGACTGTGCCGTTCAGCGCGACCTTTTCGGTGCGTCCGCCGTCTGCCAGCCCGACGGCGGCAGCAATTACGTTCTGCACGTCGATTGCTTCGGCCTCTACGCCAGCGGCCCGTTCCCCATCTACGGCGTCGGCCCCTACAAAATTCTCAGCTACCCCTTCACCCCCGACGGTCAGCGCATTTCCACCGCCTGCACCGGAGTGGGCCCCGGCGTAGTGGCCCTCGCCACAAACGCCTATGTAGAGATCTACAACGGCTGAAAACAGACAGAATTCAAGGCCGTCAGCCTGGGGGTGAGTGCATTTCGGCAAGGTCCTCGGGGGCGGACAGGCGCCAGGCCTCGAAGACCAGCTCGGTCAGTTCGTCCAGGTCGAGCCCGGCCAGGTGGACGACCACCCAGCCGAAACCGCCTGCGGTGAACTGTTCTTCGAAAACCTCGGGGCGTTCGGAGACCAGGGCCTTCTGTTCGGAGAGTGTCTGTTTCAGGCCGACGGTCTGGGTGCGCGGCCAGTAGTAGCCGAACAGTTTGCCGCGCACCTTGTAGGACGTGTACCGCTCACCCTTGGCACTGCGCACGTCGGCGAGTTGATTCACGACTCGAAAGAACTCGTCACTTCGCACTGCCACCGCGGACCCCTCGAAAGTTGGAGTCCGCAATATACCTGGACCGGGTGATTCGGCAACGGGCCTGGTCAGCGGGTCACGGTGGCCGAGGTGAGCACGACCGGCTGGACCGGCACGTCCTGGCCGGCCGTCTCGACCTTGCCGATCTGGTCGACGACGTCGCCGCCGCGCGAGACCTTGCCGAATACCGCGTAGCCCCAACCGTCTTGACCGGGGTAGTCGAGGAACGCGTTGTCGCTGGTGTTGATGAAGAACTGCGCCGAGGCGGAGTGCGGGTCGGAGGTGCGCGCCATGGCGACGCTGTGGATGACGTTCTTCAGCCCGTTATCGGCCTCGTTCTCGACCCGGTTGGGCGCGGGCTTCTCCCGCATCGTCCGGTCCAATCCGCCGCCCTGGATCATGAAGCCGTCGATCACGCGGTGGAAGATGGTGCCGTCGTAGTGACCGCTGTTGACGTAGGTCAGGAAGTTCCGCACGGTCTTTGGTGCCTTCGTCTCGTCGAGTTCGAGCTCGATGTCACCCATAGAGGTTTGAAGCAGGACCTTGATCATGAGTTCCCCACTGTGTGCGACGGGCTCAGTCCCGCAGTCGCCCTGACGGACGCGTGCTCCAACCGAGCTGGACACGGACCTGTGCAGCTTACCGGTGCGGGGCCGCGGGGAATCCGTTTCGGCCCCACACCGGTGCCGGTCGGCTATATGGCCAGGTCGGGGATCACCTCGCCGGTCTCCAGCAGGGATTTGAGGTTGGACAGGATGCTCGGCCAGCCGTCGCTGATCCCCTCTCGGACAGCGCTGTTCGGCGGAAACCCGTCGTGCACGACGGTCAGCTTGACCACGGTGTCGCCGGCCTGCTCGAGTTCGAAGGAGACCCGGGAGCGCGGCTCGCGACCCCAGGCGGCGACGTCGTCGGGGTTCAGCTCGAACGCCGCGGCGAACGCGGGATCGAAGGTGTGCCAGGTGTAGGACAGTTTGTTGTACGGGTCTGCCTCCAGCACCACCTGCTCCGGATCCTTGCTGCGCCAATCCTTTTGGTGCCAGACCATTTCGGAGCCCGGGCGCCAGTCGGTGTCGAAACCGGCGCCCCAGTACCGCTCGGTGAAGGCTGAGTCGGTGAGGGCCTGCCACAGCTTCTCCCGGGTGGTCTTGATGTAGGTGGTGTAGACAAATGTGTTGTCGCTCATGGGTTCTGCCTCCAGGGCCTGCTTGAGATCGGCGAGGGCGTGCACGCGCGCCCGGTCGTAGCGGGTGATCCAGCGGTCGGTGATGGCATTGATCGGGTCGGCGTTGAGGTAGTGCAGTTTTTCCCGGCCGCTGCGGCGAGTGGTGATCAGGTTGGCGGCCTCCAGCACGGCCAGGTGTTTGCTGACCGACTGCCGCGTCATCTCCAACCCCGCACAGAGCTCGCGCAGGGTTTGCCCGTTGCGGGCATTCAGACTGTCGAGCAGTCGCCGCCGATTGGCGTCGGCCAGTGCCTTGAAAACCTCGTCCATGTCACCTTCTCGATTTATGCAGCCTTTCGGTTGCATGTTTCGACCATAGGCAGCCGAATGGCTGCATGTCAAGCCTGAACGACGCGACCCCCGCGGCTCGGCTCCGCCGGCGAAACTCGGCCGGCTACGCCTGCGCGCCGTGCAGCAGCGCGTAGGTCGAGACCGCCTCGCCCTTCTCCTCGCTGGCGGCAATCGCCTTGCGCCACAACGACTGTGCGGTGTGTGAGAACGTCGCGTCCACGCCGACCTCCTCGCTGGCGTCGATGATGTGCTGCGCGCCCGCGTCCATCATCTTCAGGCTGGCCAGCGTGGCCCAGCCGCCGTTCTGGTTGGCCACCGAGAACTCCTCCATGAAGTAGGGGAACGCGGCGGCCGAGCGCACGGCGAACGGAACGAACTGGGCGATGCTGTGCCCGGCCCGGTCGATCATGGCGGTCGCCTGGTCGAACGCCAGCAACCACGGATGGAAAATGGTCAGCAGCGCCTGGTAGAAGACCTGGGCGAGGCCGTCGTCGGGGCCGAGGTACTCCTGCGGGCTCAGCGGGCGCAGCAGTTCGGCGTGCGCGTCGAAGACCTCCCGCGGTCCGCTGTAGAAGATGTACGACGCGGGATGGGCGATGTTGTCACCCGCCGACATGACGCCGCCCGAAATGAACTGCGCGCCATAGGAACGAACCCACTCCGCGCCTTTGCGCGCCTTTTCCGGCGAGTCGGAGGACAGGTTGGCGATCACCTTGCCGGCCAGCTGATCGGTGGCCTGGCCGAGCACGTCGTACATGGCGGCATAGTGGGTGAGGCTCAGTACTGTCACCTCGTTCGCGGCCAACGCCTCCGCGACCGTCGTGGCGCGCTTGGCGCCGAGCTCGACCATCGCGTCGACCTTGTCGGTGCTGCGGTTCCACACGGTCACCTCGACGCCGGCGTCCAGGAAGGCCCGGACCATCGATTGGCCCATCGGCCCGAGGCCGACGACGGAGACGGAGCGGGGGGCGGTCTGATCGGACATTGTGTGTCCCTTCGATTCTCGATGCGGCTTTGGTTGCTGGCTTCATGGTGCGTTGCCGCAGGTAGAGTCGGGAAGACCGAACGTTCAGGTGGGGTTGCTTACCTAGAGGTTCGAAATCAGGTCAGAAGGAGTGCGGTGGACATGAGCGGTGACGCGGATCACGACGTGTGTGGCATGTCCGTGGCGATCGATGTCGTCGGCGGTAAATGGAAGCTGCACCTGATGTGGGCGCTGAGCGCCGACCCGATCCGGTTCGGTGAGCTCCGGCGCTTGCTGACCGGGGTCAGCGAGAAGGTGCTCGCGGAAAACCTGCGCCAGCTCGAGGCGAGCGGCGTGGTGCATCGCGAGGTCTATCCGGAGGTTCCGCCCCGCGTCGAGTACTCGCTCACGCCGCTCGGCGAGGAACTGGCCGTCGCGCTGCGCCCGCTCGAGGAGTGGGGCGACAAGCATCGCGGCGAACTGCTCGGCAACCTGCTCGCGTCAGCGAGCTAGCGCCGTAATCGGTTGCGTCACAGTGACTTTATCCAGTCAGGTGCTCGTCTGCCAGGCGCGCGCCGACGCGCCGCAGTAGTTGGCTCGCGTCGGCGATCGAACGGGCGGGATCCGGCTCGAGGTCGGTGAGGGCGTAGCAGGCGGCGAAGCCCGCGGCCCGGATCTCTTGGGCGGCAAGGAGTGTGCGGCCGACCACGGCGATCACCGGGAGACCGGCCTTGCGCGCGGTTTCGCAGACGCCGATGGGCGCCTTTCCGTGCAGGCTCTGGGTATCCAGCGAGCCTTCGCCGGTGACGACGAGGCAGGCGCCGTCGAGCAGGGCGGGGAAATCGAGGAGTTCGAGGATCACCTCGATGCCGCTGCGTACCTTCGCGCCGAGTAGGGCGAGCGCGCCGAAACCGGTTCCGCCCGCGGCGCCGGCGCCGGGCTCGTTCGCGAAGTCGGGCCCGGCCAGGCGTGCCCAGGTGGTCAGTGCGGACTCCAAGGTTTCGAGATCGGCTGGGCCGGCGCCCTTCTGGGGTGCGTAGATCGCGACGGCACCGGCTGGGCCGAGTAGCGGGTTGTCGACATCGCAGGCCAAAGTAAAAGTGGCGGAAGCGATTCCGGGGTGCATGCCGGTACGGTCCAGTCGCTGAGCATGTGCCAAAACCGCACCGCCGTGCGGTAATTCGCGCCCATCGGCGTCGAGAATTCGTGCGCCCAGCGCCTGTGCCAGGCCGGCGCCGCCGTCGGTGGAGGCGCTGCCGCCGAGTCCGATGACGATATCGGTGGCACCGTGGTCGAGGGCATGCGCGATGACCACGCCCAGGCCGAAGGTGCTCGCGCCGAGCGGATCCGGTTGGCCCCCGGGGAGTTTCGCCAGGCCGACGACCGCGGCCAACTCGAGCACGGCCGTCGCTTCGTGCCTGGCGTACGACGTGGGGCCGAGCACCCCCGTCGGACCGGGCGCGGTCAGCTCGACCCGGGGCCATCCGGCCGCCACGAACGCGTCGACGGTCCCGTCGCCGCCATCGGCCACCGGAACCTGCCGGATCCGCACCTCCGGCACGACCCCCGCGATGCCGTCGGCAAGGGCCGCGGCCACCTGCGGTGCGGTCAGCGACCCCTTGAACTTGTCCGGGGCAAGCACAACCCGGCGAACAGCCTCGCGCGTCATCCCCACATTGTCGGGTGCGCCGTGTGCTACCGCGCGTCGGCCCGGCTGAGCTGCGCAAAGAAAAAGAGAGAGCAGTGCTCTTGACTTTGCCTTCGTAAAAGTGGAACACTTATCGCAACAGAGAGCAGTGCTCACTAAGAGGAGTCAGACATGGACCACAGCACCCGCTACATCGGCCCGGCCGGCCTGGATCCGATCATGAACCGGATCTTCAACTGGCTGCCCCGGCTCGGGATCAGCGTCATGGGTTCGCGACTGCTCGCGGTCCGCGGCCGCAAGAGCGGACAGTGGCGGACCACGATGGTGAACTTGATGGCCCGCGAAGACGGCGCGCGTTTCCTGGTCGCCCCGCGCGGTCACACGCAGTGGGTGCGCAACCTGCGCGTCGCCGGCGGCGGCGAGCTGCGCCTCGGCCGCAAGGTCGAGGAATTCACCGCCACCGAGATCGCCGACGCGGACAAGGTCCCGCTGCTGCGGCTGTACCTGCAGAAGTGGGGCTGGGAGGTCGGCAAGTTCTTCGAGGGCGTCACCAAGGACGCGACCGACGCGGAATTGGCCGCCATCGCACCGGGATTCCCGGTCTTTCAGATCAACTGAGGAGACGAGCTCGGGGTGCGCTCAGGCCGAGCGCACCAGGAATTCGATCGCGGCCGAGTACCCCTGAATCCCCATCCCGGCGACCACCGCGGTCGCGATCGGGGAGATATAGGAGTGATGCCGGAACTCCTCCCGCGCGTGCACATTGCTGATGTGCACCTCCACGATGGGGAGTTCCGGGATCACCAGCGCGTCCCGCAAAGCCACCGAGGTGTGGGTGAGCCCGCCGGGATTGATCACGATGCCCGATTCCACGCCGCGCGCCGCGTGGATCCGGTCGATCAGCGCGCCTTCGGAATTGGACTGGAAGGCAGCGACCTCGCGGCCGTAGCGGTGCGCGGTCTGCCTGCACAGTTCGACCACGTCGTCGAGCGTCGCCGATCCGTAGACCTCCGGTTGACGGGTGCCGAGCATGTTCAGGTTCGGGCCGTTGAGAACCAGTATCGGACCGGGTGCGGACATGCCCGCAACCTTAGTCCGTATCGAGTTCGCGGCATTCCCCGCGCCAAGCTCCCGCCTCCGGGTGCGCCGCTCGGGCCGCTAGAGTCCCTGCGGCCCTTCGGAGCGCAGGTCGTCGACCTTGCGCATGGCGCCGCGCAGCTCCTCCAGCCAGGATTCCGCGTGCTTGCCCGCCAGCTTCACCGTCCAGGCCAGCGCGTCCGCCCGCGACCGCGCCACGCCCGAGTCGACGAGCGTGTCCAGAACTTTTCGCTCGGGCTGCCGCAGCCGGGTCATCACCGGAACGGCCAAGTGGGTGAACAGCACCCGCTCGTCGCCCACCGACACGCCCCACGCGACGCTGCGCCCGTAGCGACGCTGCGCCTCGTCCGCGATCTGCATGCGCGCCGACCGGGTCGACTCGCGGAAGCGCGAGATGGCGCCCTCCTTCGTCGCCTGCGGAACTTCCTCGGCCGGCGCCTCCGCGTCGGCTTCCGCAGGGGCGTCGACCGGAGTCTGCTCCGGCCGGCCGATCGGCAGTTCGCCGACGACCACGATCTCGTCTCGGTCGATCTCGATGACAGGTGGACCGGCGAACCAGTCCGCGGGCAACCTGCCCGCGAACCAGTCCGGCGCGTCCGCTGGATCCGGCAGGTCGGCCTGCTGCCAGCCGCCCGGTCGTCCGAAACCCCGTCCCCGGTGTTCGTGTCTCATGAGGGGATCACCTACTCACTTTTCAGTGTTGCTTACATTGATTACAAGATTACGTCGCAATTAATGCCAATGGTTCCGCTCTGTGCGAACAGAGTTCGCCACCGGTTAACGGGGGTGATTCGCGGTTCGTAGACCCTCGCTCTGGGTACTCATTGATCCGAAACGCCGAGTAGGGCAGTAAGTGCACAACTTTGCGCAGGGCCCCGGTACGGTAGCGGCGCCGGTTGTCGCCGTAGCACTGGACAACGATCATGACGGGTCCCCCGAGACGGGAGATTTCGGGCAAAAGTGAGATGCTGAGCATGGGTAACGTCCTTGCGGCGTAGGCACCGCAGACAGGTCTTTTTCAGGTACGGTGGTCTTGTTACTGGAGTGACAAGAGTGAAGAGTGGGCGACATGGATGTCTGGGGATCCCGCCGCTTTCGCGTCCGGGGCGCTATGGCACTCGCGGGGGTGGCGGCGCTCGCGATCGCGATGGGATCGTGCGGCGTACACGAGGGAAAGAATGAGGCCGAAGCCGTAGTCGAGCGCTTCACCGAGCTGTTGGACAAGCAGGACTACGTCCATGCTTCGGAGCTCACGTCCTACCCTTCGGCGGCTTCGGCAACGCTGAAGCAAATGTTTGCCGGCCTGCAGCCCGGCAAGGCGGACTACAAGAAGACGCAATACATCGGCCTCGACTCCGAGGCGGCGATCTTCAGCATGGACGCCGATTGGAACTTCGGCGACGGCAAAAACTGGACCTACAGCGTGCAGGGCAACGTGCGCAAGCTGGCCATCGGCTGGCGCATCTCCTGGGACCCGGCCGTCGTGATGCCGCAGCTCGACCACAACCGCACCGTGCGCCTGGTGCGTACCGAACCGGCGCCCGCCCCGCGGGTGAACGACATCGCGGGCCAACCGCTGATGACCGAGCAGACCATCAACGTGATCAAGCTCGACCCGGCCAAGATGCCCGACCCGGTCGGCTCGACCAACGCGCTGGCGAAGGCGATCGAACCGGTCGCCCCGCTGATCACCGGTCCGTCGCTGATGCAGCAGGTGGCCACCTCGCAGGGCAAGCCGGTGGTCGCGGTGAACCTGCGCGAGCCCGATTTCGCCATCCTGGAAAAGGACATGGCGCCGATCCCCGGCGTGGTCATGGAGAAGCAGCCCCGGCTGATCTCCGCCGACCGCCGGGTCTGGTCGCCCATGCTCGACGCGCTGAGCAAGGTGCAGCAGGAAAGCCAGCAGCAGCACTCCGGCTGGGGCGTGCAGATTTTCGAGCAGGACGGCCGCTTCGTCGGTCAGCTGGCCGGCGTGCAGGGCCCACCCGGCCCGGACATCGCGGGCACCATGGATCAGCGGCTGCAACGGGCGGCTGAGGACGCGGTGGTCAGCGCGGCGACCCCGGCCTCGATCGTGGCGATCCAGCCATCCAGCGGCGCGGTGGTCGCGGTCGCGCAGAACACCCAGGCCAGCGAGCACGGTCCGGTCGCCTTCACCGGCCTCTACCCGGTCGGCGGCAATATCGAGCTGTTCCGCAATATCGCGGCGGTCAGCAAAGGCAAGGCGCCGCACGAGATTTCGGCCCAGGAGGCGGCCGAGGCCGCGACCACGCTCGGCGTGGGCGTCGACTTCAAGGTGCCGGGGCTCGACGAGGTGACCGGACGGCTGGCCGTGGCCGGCCGCAGCGCCGAGCAGGTCAAGCAGGGCGGCGGCTCGGATGCCGTGCTGGCCAGCCCGTTCGGCATGGCGATCGCCGCCGCCGCGATCGCCCGCGGCGAGGTGCCGCCGCCGATGATCGAGGTCGCGCGGCCGAGCACCACCGACGCCCAGCTCGCCCCGCTGTCCCCCGAGATCGCCGATCGGCTGCACGGCATGCTGCGCGATTCCACCAACGCGCCGGAGTTGGCCAGCCTGCGCGGCTACCGTGACGTCAACGGATTCGGCGCGACCGCAGGCCGCGACGGCTGGCTGATCGCGATCATGGGCGACCTGGCCTTCGCCATCCACATCAACGACGTGGACAGCGGCGACGCCACCGCGCGGATGGCGGTGCGGATGCTTCAGTCGCTGGCCGCGCCGGAGACGTAAGCCGGCCTGCTCAGTTCAACGCCTTGATGGCCGCGCGCCAGCCGAGCAGGAACAGCGCGAGCACCACGGTCGCGACCACGATGAAACTGAACGCGGTGCCCTGACCGCTGACCGCGCGCAGCAGCATGCCGCCGCACAGGGTGCCGAGCCAGACCAGAATTCCGGTGGGCCACAGGGCGGTTCCGTCGAACCGGGCGTCGCGCCCGGCGTCGCCGAACATCCGGCTCGCCGCGGCCACCGCGACGGTCCAGCCGATCGCCAGGCCGATCGCGAACGGCCACAGCGTGCGAAGTAGTCCGGTGAGCACCGCCTCGTCGTGACTGCGCCTGCCGATCGCGCAGAACAGAATCACCAGCAGCGCATCTACCACCAACGGCACCAGTTTCTTCACCCGCGCCAGCGTAGTTGGGCCCCAACCCCGATATGTGAAGCACCTGCGCCGCGTGTTATTCCGATAACGACCACCACAGCGCGAGTTCTGCGAGCGCCACGAACACGCCGCGGCCACGCGGCCGATGATTCAGAACCGGCGCTGGGAGAATTCCTTTTCGAACTCGGCGTCGTCGTCCTGCGGGGTGCGGAACAGGAACAGGAACACGATCCAGCCGACGATCGCGACCAGGATGAAGCTCACCAGCCGGTAGACGAACGCGGCGGCGACCGCCTGCGCCGCGGGCAGCCCGGCGGCCGCGGTGAGACCGTAGATGAGCGTCGCGTCGACGTAGACGATCCCGCCGGGCGCGAACGGAATCGAGCCGACCGCCTTGCCGATGGCGAACGCCAGCAGCAGCCCGGCCAGCCGCGGCTCCGCGCCGACCGCGTAGCAGGCGGCGCCGAGGCAGGCCACGTCGGCGAACCGGTGCAGCAGCGCCCACAGCGCGACCAGGGCGCCGTCGCGTTTGCCGAGATCCACCGACTCCAATTGCCCGAGCACGTCGGCGATCTTGCCTGCCCCCTGATCGGCCGGCCGCTTGCGTAATCGGTTGATCAGGGCGAGTGCCTTGCGCAACAGCGCTTCCAGCGTCCCCGGATTGCGCGAGACGTAGTTGCCGCCCCACACCACCGCGACCACCGCGGCCAGCGACAGGATCAACTTGAACGGGCCGATGGTCCCGCCGGACAGCAGCGTGCCGCCCACCCCGAGCAGCGCCAGCCCCGCCGCGGCCACCACGCCGGAGAACACCAGCTGCCAGGACGCGACGATCGGGCTCGCGCCGAAGCGCCGGGTCTGCCGATAGGTGAAAGCGGTGGAAAATACCTGGCCCGCGGGCAAGGTGACGGACATGGCGGTCGCCCCGTAGACCACCGCGACGGATTTCCGCTGACTTACCTCGACACCCCCGGCGTTGAGCAGTTGTTTCTGCACCCGCCCGAATCCGCTCATCGACAATGCCTGTAGCCAAATACAGGCGGCGACCCATCCCCAGTGAATGTCGCTGAGTTTTCGCCACGATTCGTGCAGCCGTGGCCACAGATAGATACCCTCGGCGATGAGTAATGCCAGCAGAGCGACGCCGAGCAGCCATTTGACCCACCAGAATTTGCTTCGGCTGGTGGGTGGCGACGCTGGTTCTCCTACCAGTTCCCCGTCGGCCGTCACCAGGTCAGCCTAACGAACGCACCGTTTCGCTGTCTGTAGCGTCCGGCAGGTCGACGCTGTCTTTCGGATAGGCGAGCAGCGTTTTTCGGCGCCGTCCACGCAGCTGTACCTCGTCGCCGGTCTCCCACTTGTCCTGCTCGCTTTCATCGGCGAAATACAGCGCGCTGCCTGAAGCCAACGTGCGCCGGGGCTGGTCTTTGGCCAGTTCGGTCAACCGGGAAGCCTCATTGACCGGATCGCCGATCACCGTATATTCGAAACGATTTGCCGCACCGATATTTCCGGCGACGGCAAGCCCCGCCGAGACGCCGATACCGATATCCAGCCCGGGTACTTCGCGCAGCACCTCGCGCAGTTCGCGGGCCGCGGCCAGCGCCGCGGTCGGCGCGTCCGGCCGGTCCAGCGGCGCGCCGAAGATGGCCAGCGCCGCGTCGCCGACGAACTTGTTGACGAAGCCGTTGTGCCGGTCGATCACGTCGACCACGATCCGGAAGAACTCGTTGAGCAGGCTGACCACCTCGGTCGGCGGGCGCTCGGCCGCGGTCGCGGTGGAACCGACCATGTCGACGAACAGCACCGCGACGAACCGAGTTTCGCCGCCGAGCTCGGTGCCGTAGTCGAGTGCGCGCTGCGCGACCTCCTCGCCGACGTGCTGACCGAACAGTTCCTGCAGCTGGCGGCGTTTGGCCGCCTCCTCCATCATCCGGTTGAAACCGACCTGCAGCAGCCCGATCTCGCTGCCGTCGAACACCTCGACCTGAACGTCGCGCGCGCCCTCCTGCACCCGGTCGATGGCCTGGCTGAGCTGGCGCACCGGGTCGGAGATGCTCGATCCGGTGAGCATGGACAGCGCCAGCGCCTGCAGGATCACCACGCCGCAGAGCAGCAGGATGGAGATGGCCAGCGACTGGGCGGAGAACTTCACGTCCGAGGAGATCTGCGTGATACACAGCAGCACGATGGCGATGGTGGGGGCGAAAGTGCCCATGCCCCAGGTCATCGCCATCCGGGTGCCGACACCGGGCGTCAGGGTGTGATCGAAGGTGCCCGCGGTCAACGCGGCCGCTGCGACCGGGCGCAGGATGCGTTCGCCGAGCATGTAGGTGAAGCCGAACACGATGGTGGCGGCCATGCACAGGGTGACGATGACCGCGCCCGCCAGCTTGGGCTCGTCGGTGATGATCAGCAACGCGAGAATGGCGCCGCCGATCAGCCACAGCGCCAGATGCAGGATGGCCTGGCGCAGCGGGGCGTGCAGCGCGGCCATCTGCTCTTGGCGGCTCGGTGGGCCGCCGCGCATCTGCCAGCGCATCACCGGGCGCAGCATCAGCGCGGACGCGGCCATGCTGAGCAGGCCGCCGGTCAGGAAGACCAGCGCCGGGATGAGCAGGCCGGTGCTGCGGGTGCCGTCGTTCGCGCCCTCGGGCACCGGCAGGCCGTACTGGATGAAGGCCCAGACCAGCACCGCTCCGAACGCGTTGGCCAGCAACATCGAGGTCAGGTACAGCGGCCAGCGCGTTCGCATGGTCTGTTTGACCGCTTCCAAGGGCGCTGACACAACCAACAATCTAGCGTTTCGATCATGTGCGCCGCCCCGCGGCGCTGTTCAGCCCCCTGGCATTCGCCCGGCCCGGCGCAGGCCGGAGACGGACAACAGAGCCTTACGCTCGTTATGCTCGGCCAGGTGACGGACCCCAAGCCAAGCTCGAAGCGGAAAGCCTCCCTATCCCGGCCGGCCGCTGACTCGGTACATCCGATCGTCCGGGTGTCGGCCGAGTGGGGCTGGCGCCTGCTGATCCTGTTCGCGGTGACGATCGCGCTGGCCGCGATCGTGCAGAAGCTGGCCACGGTGGTCATTCCGCTGGCCATCGCGCTGCTCGCGGCCGCGCTGCTGGCACCGCTGGTCGACTGGCTGCAACGCCTGGGCGTGCCGCGGTCGGTCGGCGTGTTCGTCGCGTTGGTCGGGTCGCTCGGCCTGGTCGCGGGGGTGATGACGTTCGTCGTCGAGCAGTTCATCGCCGGCGTGCCGCAGCTGTCCGACGAATTCACCAACAGCATTCACAAGATCCAGGATTGGCTGATCACCGGTCCGCCGCATCTGAGCAACGATCAGATCCGCAATGTCGGCGACCAGATCATCAAGACCATCCAGTCCAACCAGGACCGGCTGACCAGCGGGGCACTGACCACCGCGACGGTCATCGCCGAGCTGCTCACCGGCACCTTCCTGACCTTGTTCATCCTCATCTTCTTCCTCTACGGCGGCGATCAGATCTGGCGCTTCGTCACCCGGATCATCCCGACCGAGCAGCGTGAGAAGGTGCGCACCGCCGGACAGCTCGGGTTCGGCACCCTGGTCGGCTTCGTCCGCGCCACCGTGGCCGTCGCGGCGGTGGACGCCATCGGCATCGGCACCGGGCTCGGCATTCTCGGTGTGCCGCTGGCGCTTCCGCTGGCCTCGCTGGTGTTCATCGGCGCGTTCATCCCGATCATCGGCGCGTTCGTGGCCGGGTTCGTCGCGGTGTTCATCGCGCTGGTCACCAAGGGACTGATCACCTCGCTGATCGTGCTCGGCATCATCATCGCGGTGATGCAGCTGGAAGGGCATGTGCTGCAACCGCTGCTGCTCGGCCGCGCGGTGAGCATCCATCCGCTGGCGGTGGTGCTGGCGATCACCGCGGGCGTGGTGCTCGGCGGGATCGCCGGCGGCCTGCTCGCGGTGCCGTTCGTCGCGGTGATGAACACCGCCATCCGATCGTTGCTCGCGGACGGCCCTCCGGAAGAGATATTCGAGGAACTACAGACCGGCGAGGTCGAACCGGATGATCCGGAACCCGGCCGGTTCGATGTGGCGGCGACGCTGGCCAAACGCAAGTCGCGCGAAACCCGGATCGCCGGACCGGAATCCGATGACGGCGCGCCGAAGGGCTGAGCCGCGGGGGAGGGGGCTCGATGGCGCGCGGGGCTGAGCCGGATTCGGCCGATGTGGCGACCACGCCGCTGTGGCGGGCCGCGCAGGCACTGCGGTTGGTGACGCTGCTGTACGCGGTGCTGCAACAGTTCGCGTCCGCGCCCTACTACCAGAATCAGCGGTTGAGCTGGGTGCTCATCGCGTTGATGGCGGTCTGGTCCGGCGCGTCGGCGATCATGTTGTCGCAGTGGCGTTTTCCCGACGTGCGCCGGGTGCGCGTGTGGGTGGTGCTCGGTGACCACGTCGTGGTGATCGCGTTGATGGCGGCGACCCGGCTGGTCGCCGATTACGACTGGTATCACGGGCATCAGACGTTGCCGACGACGCTGTGGGCCGCCAATGCGGTGATCGGGGCGGGGGTGCTGCGCGGGCCGGTCGCCGGGGTGCTCTCCGGTGTGCTGATCGCGTCGGTCGCGTTGACCGTGCGGGATCAGTGGGGGCAGGACGTGTGGACCGATGCCACTGTGCCGGTTCTGGTTTCGGTCGGCCTGGCCCTGGGGTTGGCGGCGAATACCGCGCGCCGCGCCCAGGACCAACTCGAACGCGCGGTGCGGCTGACCGCGGCGACCGAAGAGCGGGAACGACTTTCGCGCGAGGTGCACGACGGGGTACTGCAAGTGCTCAGCTACATCAAGCGGCGCGGCACCGAGATCGGCGGTCCCACGGAGGAATTGGCGCAGCGAGCCGGGGAACAGGAGGTGGCGCTGCGGGTACTGATCACCGAAACCGCCGATCGCGGGGATTCCGGTGGGGCCGAGGTCGATCTGCGTCCGTTGCTCACGGTGCACGCGACGCCGTCGGTATTCGTGTCCACGCCGGGCAATCCGATACCGATCGGCCGCTGGGCGGGTACGGAGATCGCCGCGGCGGTGGCGACGGCGTTGTCCAACGTGGAGCTGCACGCCGGAACCGACGCGAAAGCCTATGTGCTGCTGGAGGACACCGGGGAGGAGCTGGTGATCAGCGTGCGCGACGACGGAGTCGGCATCCCGCCGGGACGGCTGGCCGAGGCGGAAGCCGAAGGGCGGCTCGGGGTTTCCCGCTCCATCATCGGGCGGATCGAAGCCCTCGGCGGCACCGCCGCGGTGCTCGCCGAGGCCGACGGTGGCGTCGGCTTCGGCACCGAGTGGGAATTCCGGGTGCCGCGAACATGAAACCGATCCAGGACCAAGGAGGTGCGCCGTGACCGATAACGCTGCGGCCGAGGGTGTTTCGGTAATGGTGGTGGACGACCATCCGATGTGGCGCGACGGCGTCTCGCGCGATCTCACCGAGGCGGGCTTCCACGTCGCCGCCACCGCGGACGGGGTCGGCGCCGCCACCAGGCGGGCGGCGGCGGTGCGGCCCGCGGTGGTGTTGATGGATATGCAACTGCCCGACGGGAACGGCGCGCAGGCGACCGCGGAGGTGCTGCGCGTCTCGCCGGAGAGCCGGGTGCTGGTGCTCTCGGCGTCCGCGGAACGCGACGACGTGCTCGACGCGATCAAGGCCGGTGCCTCGGGTTACCTGGTGAAAAGCGCGTCGGTCGCGGAACTGATCGAGGCGGTGCGTGCCACCGCGGCCGGGCAACCGGTGTTCACCCCCGGCCTGGCCGGGCTGGTCCTCGGCGAATACCGGCGGATGGCCACGACGCCGGCCGAACCCGACGAACCGCACCGTCCGGCGCTGACCGAGCGCGAGACCGAGGTGCTGCGGATGGTCGCAAAAGGCCTGTCCGCCAAGCAGATCGCGTCGCGCCTCGGGCTGAGCCACCGGACCGTGGAGAACCACGTCCAGGCGACGCTGCGCAAACTGCAGCTGGCCAACCGGGTCGAACTCACCCGCTACGCGATCGAGCAGGGCCTCGACGAATGATCACCACCGCAAAGTCGTACGCCACTATCCGGGATTGCCCTGATACGCATCCGCCCGCGGATCGGTAATCTCGAAACATGGGCGGACCCGAATCGGAATCCAAAGGCGTCGGCTCCGGGGACGCGGTCGGCGACCGGGATCTACGCGTATCCGACGTCGAACGCGAGCACGTCGGCCAGCTGCTCCAGCGTGCCGTCGGACTCGGCATGCTCTCGCTCGGCGAGTTCACCGAGCGGATGGACACGGCGCTGGCCGCGAAGACCCGCGGCGAGCTGAACGCCGTGCTCATCGATCTGCCCGGTGTCCGTCTGGTGGGTCAGCCCGCCGCGCCGCCGACGACCTTCGTGAACACCGCGCCCTCGTTCGTCAAGCACCGCCCGGCTCCGTCCCCGCTCGGCGCGCAGCCCGCGCCCGGCGGCGTGATCCGCTCCCGCCTGTCCGGGGTGAATCGGCGCGGGCCATGGCATGTCGCGCCGTCGCTGCAACTCAACAGCCTGCTCTCCGGGGTGACGCTGGATTTCACCGAGGCGATCATGTCGACCCAGGTGGTCGAGCTGACCGTGGACGACTACTGCAGCTCGCTCACCCTGATCGTGCCCGCCGAGGCGACCGTCGACCTCAACGACGTCGAGCTGATCGGCTCCAGCGTCAACAACAAGGTCCGCACCGGACCGCCGATCGGCCCGCTGCACCTGGTGGTTCGCGGCCGCGTCCGGTTCGGCTCCATCACCGCGAAGCACACCTTCATGGCGCACTGGCGCCGGATGGTGGGCCACTGATCCGCGTCAGGCTGCTGCGGTAAGCGCCGCGTGGGTCGGGTAATCGAGGTAGCCCTCGGCCCCGCCGACGTACATCAGGTGCGCGTCACGGACCTGATTGATCGGGGCGCCGGCGCGCAGGCGAGTGACCAGATCCGGGTTGGCCAGGAAGGAACGCCCGAGCGAGATCAGGTCCGCACCCGCGGCCAGCAGCGTTTCGGCCGCGTCCTTGCCGCCGTCCGCGGGGAGCGGCCGGCCCCAGCCGAGGTTCGGGTTGGCGATCAGCGTGCCCGGCCAGCTCTGCCGAATGCGCTGGAAGAGCGGCTGTTGCGGTTCCGCGAACACCACGTGGAGATAGGCGAGGCCGTGCGCGGCCAGTGCGGCGACCAGCGGCGGGTAGATGGCGTCGGTGTCGCCTTCCTCGATGCCGTTGGCGCCCACCGCGGGTGAGATCCGCACGCCGACTCGTTCGGGGCCGATCGCCGCGGCCACCGCCTCGACCACCTCGAGGGTGAACCGGATGCGGTTGGTCACCGATCCGCCGTAGGCGTCGGTGCGGTGATTGGTGTTCTGCGACAGGAACTGGTGCAGCAGATAACCATTGGCGCTGTGCACCTCGACCCCGGCGAACCCGGCGTCGATGGCGTTACGCGCGGCGGTCGCGAAATCCGCGATGGTGGCCCGGATCTCGTCGACGGTCAGCTCCCGCGGAACGACCGCGTCCTGATGCCCCGACGGCGTGTGGATGGTGCCGGGCAGCGGAATCGGCGACGGCGCAACCGGAATCGAGCCGCTGTTGTCCGGATGGCCGACCCGGCCGCCGTGCTGCAACTGCAGGAACATCCGCCCGCCCGCGGCGCGTACCGAGTCGGTGACGGTCCGCCACCCGGCGACATGCGCGTCGGTGTAGATGCCCGGAATATTCGCGTAGGTCTGGCCTACCCGGTTCGGCGTCGTCGCTTCCGCGATGATCAATCCCGCTTCGGCGCGCTGCGCGTAGTAGGCGGCCATGAGCGCGGACGGCGTGCCGTCGGCGTGCGCCCGGTTGCGCGTCATCGGTGCCATCACCAGGCGGTTCGGTAGCTCCAGCGCGCCGAGTGTGTTGGGGGCGAAGAGGTCTGCGGTTGCTGTCGTGTTCGTCATGTGAGTACGGTAAAACCTCACATTGATGTGAGATTCAAGTCGAGCGGTGAAATGCGAGGTGGCGGATGCGCATCGGGGAGCTGGCCAAGCGCACCGGGGTGAGTGAGCGGTCGCTGCGGTATTACGAGGAGCAGCTGCTGCTGGCGTCGGAGCGGACGCCGGGCGGGCATCGAGAATACTCGGAGCGGGCAGTGGATCGGGTGATTCACATTCAGGAGCTGTTAGCCGCGGGGCTCAACAGCAAGACCATCGGCCGGATCCTGCCGTGTATGCGTGATGTGGACGGCGGGCCGAACGAGTCGGCGACGCCGGAATTGGTCGCCCAGTTGACGATCGAGCGCCGCCGGATCGACCGCACCATCGACGACCTCGTCCGCTCGCGTCAGGTCCTCGACGACGTGATCGACCGCGCCGCGGCGCCATTCGGGGCGACCGGATAGGTCCGTCAGGTATTGACGCCGATCCGTCGGGCGAAGGCGCGCAACGGGACTCGGCGGTCGTGATCGAGCAGCTCGGAGACGATGTGCCGGGGCAGGGACTGATATTTGAGCCAGTCCTGGCCACCGACGCGTTCGGCGGTGAGCAGGGTGTCGAGCGCGCGCTGGTGCTGGCCGGTGCGGGTCAGCGCGACGGCGGTGTCGGTGAGGTGGCGGGCGCGCGAGGATTGCGGGAGACCGCCGTTCACCGGCATGGCCTTCGCCGCCGCCAACGCCTCGGGGTACCGCTCGGAGGACACGTTGACGTCCACCGTCTGCATGACGACTTGGGAAGGGCCGAAATAAGTTTCGTAATCGCGACGGTCGCCGCCGATCCGCAACGCGACCTCGCCCGCGGCTTCGACCAGCGACAACGCCTCCGGCACGTTCTGCGCCCGGCCCGCCGCCGTCGCGCCGAGCAGCATCAGTGAGCCGTACGAGGACAGGTGCGCCGGGGTGACCTCGCCGGCCGGTTCCAAGCTCGCCGCCGCCCGCAGCGCCACCCGCCGCGATTCGTCGTAGCGGCCCTGCACGAGCAGCTGCCACGCGACCGAGCCGCGAATGGTGCCGAGCAGCAACGGGTCGTTGCCGTCCTCCGCCGCGGCCAGCGCCTGCCGGATGGCCAGGAACGCCGGATCGGTCTGGCCGAGGTGTACCAGCGTGCAGCCGGTCACCCAGTACATCCGCGCCAGCAGTTCGTTCGCCACCGCGACCGAGCCGTTGCGCGCGGCGTGCACCGTGGACCGCAGCTGCGTGAGCCCCGACGGCAGGATCGCGGTGAGCAGTTCGTAGCGGCCGACCCAGTACGCGCCCCACGCGTAATCGACCGCGCGCCTGCCTTCGTCGAGGCTGATCGCCGCCTCTTCGTTCGTCTCGCCGAGCAGATCGTCGACCGGGGTCAGCGCGCGGCGGATGGCGACGATGCCGGAATCCGGGTCGGTGGACGGTACGCCCGCGCGTTTACCGATGAGGTCGGCGATGTCCACATCCAGTGCACGGGCCAGTTTCTGCAGGCTGGCGATCGAGGCGGTCTGCCGGCCGCCCTGCTCGAGCTTGCGCACCAAGTCGACGCTGACCCCGGCCTGATCCGCGAGTTGACGCTGGGTGAGCGCCTTGCCGCGGAACGTGCGGATCCGAACGCCGATCGACGAATCGTCCATGTACCCAATTCCTTTTGTTAAATCTGGGTTTCAGGGTACGACGCTAAGTCATCGCATTCGACCGAAGTGGGACATTGCGTACGACTCGTTTACCGCTGGATGGAATACCGTTGCCTTTCTGCAACTTTCATAGCAAAGGGCGGCGGCAAATGAACACCATGCCGAACATCTACCGCGGCGTCACCACACGCCACCTGCGGCGCGTACACGAGCAGCACGGCCCGCTCCGCCGAACGAGAACCTCCGCGATCCGATCCGCTGTTCTCGCCGAAGGGTAAAACCATGTTCGAGCGCTGTCACTCTCCCCTCGATATCGCCCATCTGCTCCGCGACCTGTACGGCCTGCCGGTCCAATTGCTGGCCGGCCGTCCGATGGTCACCACCGGCTCCATCCTCGGCGCCATCGTTATGCCGCCCGACCTGGGCCGCAAGGTCCTGGCCACACTGGACCGCACGCACACCGCCCCGGTGATCGCCGACCCCGGCGAACGCAACTGGACCTTCCTCGTCACCCCGCCGACTCCGGCCCGCCCGGTAGAGGTCCCCGTCCGCCGTTCCCTCGCCGCCCACCAGGTGACCATCGTCCCCGGCGGCCACCACATCATGCTGCCCACCACCGACTCCACCCTCGGCTGGCACTGGGCCGGCGAACCGGCCCCCGGCGTCCTGGCCATGCCGCCGCGCCAAGCCGTGATCAACGCCGTGCACAAAGTAACCACCCTCCAAACCACCACCCCCTGACCCCGCCGAGCCCGACTCCCACCCCTCCACACCGGGGTGGGGGTCGCTGCGTCGGCCTTCGCGGTCGGCTGTGGATGTAAGTGGACCTCTGCGGTTTCCTTGCCGGTCACCGAGCTTCTGACAGTGCCGGTGTCACCAGGTAGCACCAGGTGCCATACGCGGTATAGCCTGGAGCTATGTCCCTTCAACCTGAGATTACGCAGCGGGACCTGCGAAACAAGTCCAAGGAAATTATGGATGCCGTCGAGCATGGCCGGTCGTTTACGGTCACGCGAGACGGTCACCAGATCGGTGAGTTGATCCCACTGCGGCGCAAGCGGAGGTTCGTCAGTCGCGAAGACTTCGCAGCGATGTCGCGAAACGCTCCAGACATTGACCTCGAAGCGTTCCGGACCGATCAGGAGGCCGCGGTGGAGACGGAAGCGAGTGGCCCCTATGACCGATGAGGTTCCTGAGTTCGGGCTGCTCGATACCAATATTTTGATCCTGCGCCGACACATCGATCCTGCTCGCCTTCCCGCGAGCATGGCGATCAGCGCGATCACCCTGGCCGAGTTGTCATCGGGTCCCCATGAGGTGCGGCGCAACGATGAGCAGGGTGAGTACGACGAGCATGAGGAACGTGCGCGGCGCCTCGATGTCCTGCAGCGGGCCGAAAGTGAATTCGATCCGATTCCGTTCGATGTAGAGGCTGCGCGAGTGTACGGGCGGGTCTCGGCGGCGGTCGTCGCCGTCGGTCGCAAGCCTCGAAGACGTCTCGCGGACCTGATGATCGCTTCCACCGCGGTTGTCGAAGATTTGCCACTGTTCACGACCAATCCAGACGACTATCGAGGCCTGGAGAAGTTGTTGCGGGTTGTTCCGGTAGAGCGGCCGTCGATGTAGGTCCGCCGACTGCGCCGTCACTAGTGGTCGACCGCTGAAAGTCGGGTAGATATTTGGTGTCTACCGGGGGGAATTACTCATGCTGTGGAGAGGTGGGGCGGACAGCATTGGGTTATGACCACATCTATCGATCCGGCGTTGATTTCGCGTATCTCGGGGGAGTTCTCTGCGCTCGGGGCGCAGATGGGCGCGCTCGGGCGGGATTTGGCATTGTTGCGGAATCACGTGGCTGGGGATTCGGCTGGGGCGCAGGCGGTTTCGACCGATAGAGCGGCGGGACCGGTGGCACAGGCGCCGTCGGCCGAGCCGCAGGCTCCGGTGTCGCCGGGTTGGCCAGGTTCTGCAGTGCCGCAGGGTTCGACAGTGCCGCCGGGCTCGACAGTGCCGCAGGCTCCGGTGCCCGTGCCGGGGTTCGCGTCGGCTCCGCCGATGTCCGGCTGGGGTGTGCCGCAGGGCGCGCCGACGCCGCCTCCGCTTGCGGCGCAGGCCGGGTCGATGCGGCCGCATGGGCCGGTGCCGCCGATGGGAATGCCGGTGCCGCCGATGGGGATGCCGATGCCGCAGCCCGGGATGCGGCCGCCGGTTCCGCCGCGGCGGAAGCCGCCGGTTCCGCATACGCCATGGTGGCAGCGGGACGGGGTGATCAGCCGGCTGCTCGCGGTGGCCGGGGTGGCGGTGACCTTGATCGGCGTAGTGATGCTGCTGGTGCTTGCCGCGCAGGCGGGCTTCTTCGGTCCGGTGCCGAGGGTGGTTGCGGGCGCGGCGTTCTCGGCGGTGCTGGTGGCGGCTGGGATGCGGGTGTTCGATCGGGCCGGGGGCCGGGTCGGCGGGATCGCGTTGGCGGCCACTGGCATTGCGGGCGCGTATCTGGATGTCGTTGCGGTGAACTCGATTTACCACTGGTTGCATCCGGTGATCGGGTTCGCGGTGGCGTTCGGCGTCGCGGCCATCGGCGTCGCGTTGGCGATGCGGTGGCAGTCGCAGCCGCTGGCCGTGCTGGTGGTGAGCGGCGCGGCGGTGTTGTCGCCGGTTCTGACCACTGAGCTGGCGCTGCTGGCCTTCCTGATCGTGTTGCAGTTGGCCTGTGTGCCGGTGCAATTGTCGCGCGACTGGCCGTATCTGCATGTGGTGCGCACGTTGCCGGCGGTGCTGGCCACGTTCCTGCTCGTCACGGGTGGGATCGTCGGCGGTGGGTCGCAGCGGCCGCTGCTGTTGCTCGCCGCCGTGGCGGTCGCGGTAGTCGGGCTGGCCGGAACCGTGCTGGTAGTCCGCCGCAGGCCCGCCGACCTCACCGCCTCCCTGATGTTCGCCCTGGCGACCGTGCCGTTGCTGGCCGCGCCGGGGATGTACAAGGTTGACCGGCCCATCGCCTCGACGATCGCGGGCCTCTTCGCGCTCGTCCTGCTCACCGTGGCCGCGACCGCGTTGATTCCGAAACTGGCTGCACTGGTTAAGATTCCGGCGCACACCGCAGTGGTCGCCGCCGTCGCCGGCTCGATCGCGCTGCTCGAAGTCTGTGTCGCGGTGACCGATCCGCGCAGCTTGCCGATCGCGTGGTTCCTGGTCGCCCTGGGCTATCTCGGCGTGGCGGGGCAACGCCGCTCCGGCGTCGCGGCCGGTATCGGCGCCGCTTTCGCGACCCTCGGCGTCTTCGCCTTCCTGAACGTGGCCGGTCCGGATGTCCTTGCTTCCCAACACCGTTCGGTGGAAGACCTGAGCGTCTCGACGATGCTCGGCGCGGTCCTCGCGCTCGCCGTCGTCGCGGTGGCGATGTGGAGCGCGCGCAGGCTGCCGGGCTGGCAGGGGACCGCCGAGTTGCAATGGATCGTGGCCAGCATCGCCGGACTGTATGCGGTGACCGCCGCCACCGTCTCGATCGGCGTCGCCACCGGCGCGTCCGACGGCTTCGTCATCGGCCACAGCGCCGCGACCATCCTGTGGATGGCCGCCGCCACCGCCGCCCTGTTCTACGGACTCCGCAATATCGGCAAAGCCACCGGTGTCGCCAAACTCGCCCTCGGCTCCGGATTGCTGGTCACCGCAGCGGCTTTGGCCAAACTGTTCCTGTTCGACCTGGCCACCCTCGACGGCCTGGTCCGCGTCGCCGCCTTCCTCGCCGTCGGCGTCCTACTCCTCGTCGTGGGCACTCGATACGCCCGTGCGTTCGCCGAGGCAGGTGCGAACTCCAAGGAATCAGGCGAAGCGCCGACTTCCTGACCGAGGCGACTCGGATCCGTTACCCATTGCAGCGCAACGGGTAACGGATTCCGTTTGCCTAGGGCCGGTCGAAACGTTGTCCCGGACCCGCGCCGAACTACTCCCGATCGCGCCGGCGGAGCAACTCGTTGACGCTGACGGTGCGGCCGTCCGCGCTGGAGTGCCTGCCTTCGTCCGGCTTGCCGGGGCGGCGGGACGAGCGGAGTCCGGCCATCCAGTCCTCGATGCTGTTGCGGTTCGGGTCGCCGGGATCGGTGTCGGCCGGTTCGGCGGGTGCCGGTTCCGGTGCGGCATGGTGAGCGGTTTGTTCGGCCGGGGGTGGGTTTTCCTGTCGCGGCGCGATGAATTCGGTGTACGCGGGCGGATCCAATGGGGCCAGCGCCGGAGTGGGCTGGGTCGGCTCGAACTTGGCCTCGGGTCGCCGGGTGCCGTCGGCCGGAGCCGATCGAGGCGCCGGAGCCGCGGGCGGTTCGAAGGCGGGCGGGGCCGGCCGCTCGAAAGGCCTCACCGCAGGGGACTCGAACGCCGAGAACGACGACCCCGGTTCGGGCCGCGCGGTACTGATGTCGAACGGCAACGAGGGCGGAGTAGGCCGCGGCCCGGTGGGATCATGCGGGGTCGCCGGGAAGACCGCGGGCGGTTGCGCATTCGGCGTCCCGGTGCCCGAGGGTCCGGTCTGTCGCGGCAGGTTGAGCTCCGACCCGAAACCCGATGGCGGCGTCGGCCGCTGCCGCGTCGGATCGAGCGGCGCGGGCGCCTGCGTCCGGGGCGGCTTCGGCGCGGCGGGCGGCACCTTGTCGAGATGCTTCGTGGGCGCCTCGGCCTCGATCTCCTCCACCGTGCGCGGGCGCCGCGGCTTACGCGGCCGATTGCCGTTGTCGATGGCAGGGATCTGCATGGTGACCGGGTCGGTGATCGGCGTGGTCTTGACCAGGTCGACCACCTCGCCGCCGCCGGGGCGTTCGTCATCGAGGATGGGCTCGCCGAGCCCGATCTTCTGCTGGATCTTCTTCATCCAGGCGGGCGCCCACCAGCAGTCGTCGCCGAGCAGCTTCATCGTGGCCGGCACCAGCAGCATGCGCAGGATGGTGGCGTCGATGAACAGCGCGGCGATCATGCCGTAGGCCAGGTACTGCATCATCACCAGATCCGAGAACGCGAACGCGCCGGTGACCACGAGCAGGATGAGCGCGGCCGCGGTGATGATCCGGCCGGTCTGCGCGGTGCCGATGCGGACGGCCTCGGTGGTCGAGGCGCCTTGCGTGCGCGCCTCCACCATCCGGGACAGCAGGAATACCTCGTAGTCGGTGGACAGACCGTAGATCACCGCGATGATCAGCACCAGCACCGGCGACATGATCGGCTGCGGGGTGAAGTTCAGCAGTCCGGCGCCGTGCCCGTCGACGAAGATCCAGGTCAAAATGCCGAGCGTGGAACCCAATCCGAGCGCACTCATCAGCGCGGCCTTGATCGGCAGCACCAGCGAGCCGAAGGTCAGGAACATCAGCAGCGTGGTGACCAGCAGGACGAGCCCGATCATCAACGGCATCCGGTGCAGCAGCGCGTCGATGCTGTCCTTCTGGATCACCGGCTGCCCGCCGACGTACATGGTCACGCCGTCGGGCACATTGATCGAGCGCAGATAGTCGATGGTCGGATCGGCGTCCTCGGAGTCGGCGAGGGTGGCGCTGGTGCGATAGACCTGATTGTTGGTATTGGAGCGGGACGGCACTTCGAAGGTGCCGTTGAGGCCGGGGGCCTGCTTGGCCTCGGCCCACGCCTTGCCGACGTCGGTGCTGCTGTCCGAGACGAACACCAGCTGGATCGGATCGGATTTGCGCAGCGGGAAGATCGAGTCGAACTTCGCCTGCGCGAGCCGGGTCGAGTTGTCCGGCGGCAGATAGCGCTCGTTGATGCCGCCGAACGCCAGGTTCTTGACCGGAATGATCAACAGCAGCAACAGGATGCAGATCGGGATCGCGATCTTGAGCGGATGCTGCATCACCCATCGGGTGGACTTACCCCAGAAACCGTTCTCCACCTCGTCGGCGGTCTTGGTCTTGCGGAACCGCTTGAGTCCGAACATGTCCACGCGCGGGCCGAGCACGCCGAGCATCGCGGGCAGAATGGTGATCGAGGTGATCGCCGCGAGGGAGACCGTGGCGATGGAGCCGTAGGCGATCGATTTCAGGAAGCCCTGCGGGAACAGCAGCATGCCGCCGAGGCTGGCGATGATCATGGTCGCGGAGAACACGACGGTGCGGCCCGCGGTCATCACCGATCGGCGCACCGCGGCGGGGGTGCTGTACCCCTCGGCGAGTTCCTCGCGGAATCGGCTCACGATGAACAGGCCGTAGTCGATGGCCAGGCCGAGGCCGATCATCGAGACCACCGGCGCGACGAACGAGTTCACCTCGGTGAACCTGGTGATGAACAGCACGATGCCCTGGGCGCCGATCACCGTGAGGCCGCCGACGATCAGCGGCAGCCCGGCCGCGACCAGGCCGCCGAAGATGAAGAACAGCAACACCGCGACGGCGGGGATGGCCAGGATCTCCATCCGGTGCTGGTCCTCGGCCATGGTGTCGTTCAGCGTGCCCGCCACTGCCTGCAGGCCGGCCACCTGCACGTCCACTCCCGGAATGGTGAAGACGTCCTTCACTTTCCGGAAGTTGTTCAGCATCTCGGTGTCGTTGTTGCCCTTGATGGCGATCGAGGCGAACGTGTACTTCTTGTCCTTGGAGCCGAACGTCTGCGGCACGGCCTGGCCGGTTTCGGTTTTCCAGTAGGCGCCGTTGACCTGGGAGATCTCCGGGTACTCGCGCGGCAGCCGGTTCAGGCTGCCGACCACCTTGTCCCGGAAATCGGGATCATCGATCGTCTTACCGTCCGGCGCGGTGTACAGCACGATGACATCGCTGTTGTGGTCGCGCCCGAAGGAGGCGTCCGCGATCCGCGCACCCTGCGACGATTCCGACGTCGGATCGTCCCACCCGCTGGAGCTGAGGTGGTCGCCCAAACCGAGGCCGTACCCGCCCAGCGCTAAGAGCGCGGCCGCGACGATGCCGATGACGCCGAAGCGCAGCTTGTAGACCAGATCGCCCCAGCGTGTGAACACTTAAGCGACTCCTTGCGCTGGGCGAGAGGTGAGCAGCGCCGTGAGCGGCCGGAACGGCTGCAGCCAGGCGCCCTCGTCGGGCAGCGAGTCGAGGCTGACCCTGGGCAGCGGTTCGCGGAACACGCCCGGGATGTCCTCGAGATCGATGAACTCGAGGGTATCGGATGTGACGGCCCAACTGGCATGCTCGCGGAAGCCGAGTACCTGACAAGGTATTCCGCTCGCGGCGAGTTCCTCCAACGGCTCACGGAAGGCCTGGCCGTCGGCCGAGGCGACCATGATGCCCGCCAGTCCGGCACCGCGACTGCGCAGTTCGATGTGCGCGAGCATGTCCGCGTCGACATCGGAGTCCTCGTCGATCTTCGGCTTGGCGAAGACGGCGTAGCCGACGTTGCGCAGCGCCTCGACCCACGGGCGCACCACATCGGCCGTGCCGGGCGCGATGTTGGTGAACACGGTCGCTTCCGGTTCGACCCGGTGCACGCTGCCGACCGACAGTTCGGCCGTGCGAGCCAGCAGCCAACGCCCTAGCGCGTCGAACCGGGGACGGTAGGCCGCCGTCGGCCGGCCGCCGAGAATCGCCCCGAGGCCCATGTCGAGGTTCGGGGCGTCCCACACCAGCAGGACCCGGCGCACGTCCGGCGTAGCGCCACCCAGACCTTCGGCTCCGGTGCCCTGCACCTCCCCGGCAACATCGACCACCTCGTGGGCCATCTCACTGACACTCATAATTCGATCTTCCCCCATATGAGCTCAGTAATGGCGCTACCGGCACGATGTGCCTTACCTTCGAATTTCGTGACGGGCCTTTCGAAACCGATCGGTGCGTTGTCCCGATGGTCCGCGCTGACCCCGCCCGCGGCCTCATTCAGGCCTTTGAGCAGCGGTTCTTCCGCGCCTACCGCGGCAATGTGTTCCGCGTAGTCCGCGTGGTCCGTCGCGACATGCAACACACCGCCCGGTTTTAGTCGATTGGCGATCAACGCAAAAGTCGCGGGCTGCAACAGGCGTCGTTTGTGATGGCGCGCCTTCGGCCATGGATCAGGAAAGAAGACTCGGACGCCAGTCAGCGATTCGGCAGCAACCATGTTTTCCAGCACGTCGACGGCGTCGCCGCGCAGCAGCCGGATGTTGTCGATCTGCTCGCGCTCGATGCGCTGCACCAGCTGGGCGAGGCCGGGCCGGTACACCTCGATGCCGATCAGGTTCAGGTGCGGTTCGGCCTGCGCCATCGCGGCGGTGGCCGTGCCGGTGCCACAGCCGATTTCGACGACCAGGGGTGCTTCCCGGCCGAACCAGGCGGCGGCGTCCAGCGGTTCGTCGGCGACCTCGCGGCCGATCGCCGGCCACATGCGGGCCCACGATTGCTGCTGGGTCGCGGTCAGCGCACCCCGGCGCGACCGGAAGCTGGTTACACGTGGGTAGAGGCGAGAGCCGGTTTTGCTCCTGGGCTCACGCTCGGTCCGGGCCGAACCTGTGGACGGCGGGCCCGGAACTGACTCGGCAGTATTGTTCGCGGCGTCGTTCACGGCGTCCATTGTCCAGCATCGGCGCAGTGGTGCGGCAATCGACTGTTGCTTGCCGTCCAACGGGAGGTCAGGCGGCGCGTGCGCGGTCGATCCTGGCCACCGGCGCGCTCTCCTGCCGGAGCGGGCGGCCGAGGGCGACCTTGGCCGCGGTCACCATCATCGCGTAGAGCCCGCGCGCGCCGGTCAGGGACGCGGCGACCGACCACACGGTGCGGTCGCCCGCGTCGCTCACCGGTTGCCCGCCCAGCCGGTCGGCCAGCCACTCCAGGCTGATCGGAGTGGCCAGCGGCAACAACGAGAAATGCTCGCTCAGCCGGTCGCGGACGTAGGTCACGTGTGCGCCACCGCGCCGGTAGCGCTCGACCTGACCGTCGATGCCGTCCATGTGGATGACCTGGTCGTGCACCGGCTGCACCACCAGCAGCGGGCAGGTCGGCGTCGAATTGCCGAGGCGCAGATCGTCGAACATGGCCTGGAACTCCGGCGTCGCGATCACCTCGTCGAGCGGGCGGCTCAGGAAGTCGTCCATCCGCTTGCCTGCCAGGCCGAAGATGGCGCCGAACGGCGTCGCGGTCTCGGCTCGGGCGACGAACCGGCGGCCGTCCATGGTGAGTTCGTTCTGCAGCATCGCGCCGAGCACCGGATAGAGCCTGCGCAGCGCCGCGATCACGATGGCGGGCAGGCCCGCGTAGCTGGTGCCGTTCAACCGGGCGAAGACCTGGCCGGGATCGCCGACCGGCGCGCCGAGCACGGCGCCGACGATGTCGAGTTCCGGCGCGTAGGCCGGCGCCATCTCCACCATCCAGGCGCTGGCCATGCCGCCGCCGGAGTACCCCCACACCGCGACCCGCGTCTGCGGGCCGAGGCCGAGCGGTGTGAACCGCTGCGCCGCCCGCACGCCGTCGAGCGCGCGATAGCCGGGTTCGCGTGGCGCACCGAAGTTTCCGCGCGGACCCTCGTGATCGGCGATGCTGACCGCCCAGCCGCGGCGCAGTGCGTTCGCGACGAGCAGCCACTCGAACTGGGTGACCGAGCCGAGCGCGCGGGCGCCGTAGCGCAAAGCATAAGAAGGAAAGCATTTCTCGGTGACCGCGTCCATCGCGGTCTGAAAGGCCAACAGCGGCCGGTCTTCTCGTGGATCGGCGTCCAGCGGCAGCAGCACCGTGGTGATCGCCGCCTCCGGCGTCCCGTGCATGTCGCAGCTGCGGTAGAGCAGCTGCCAGGCCGAGACCTGCTGGGGCACAACGCCGAACAGTGCGAGCTCGATCTTGCGGCTGCGCAGGACGGTGCCGGGCGGCTTGGCGGCGAAACCCTTGGGCGGGCGATGGAACGGGTCGTTGCTCGGCAGCAGCGGTTTCCCGTCCGCTAGGGCGGGCTCCGTATCGGCAGTGCCGATGACATCAGTAGTCATCGCGACCTCCTCATCAGTGCGGCCTCGCGCATCCGCGGCTCGCAAGCGCTCTGTGAGGTCGGTTGCCGTATTCGAAAAGCAAAGTT
Source organism: Nocardia sp. NPDC006044 (assembly GCF_042871115.1). Classification (NCBI taxonomy): domain Bacteria; kingdom Bacillati; phylum Actinomycetota; class Actinomycetes; order Mycobacteriales; family Nocardiaceae; genus Nocardia; species Nocardia sp. NPDC006044. The sequence continues at coordinate 1,236,630 of NZ_JBIAID010000002.1, read as the reverse complement.
GCGCACCAACTATGGCGCCGACCACTTGAATGCAGGGTAAATGACCGGTAGCGGGTCTGGGAAGCCCGCTCGTTCCGGGCCCGCCGCACTAGACTGCGCGGTATGGGCAGACCGTCAGTGTTCATCACCGGCGCCGCGGCCGGAATCGGCCAGGCGACGGCCCTGCTTTTCGCTGCGCAGGGCTATCACGTCGGCGCCTTCGACATCGATGAGGTCGGGCTGACCAGGCTCGCGGCCGAGATCGCCGGCGCGGGGGGCAGCGTGCACACCGCTGTCCTCGATGTGACGAACGCCACCCAGTGGGCCGAGCGGCTCGCCGAATTCCACGCCGCCGCCGGGCGGCTGGACATCCTGGTCAACAACGCGGGCATCCTGCGCGCGGGCCCGTTCGAAGCCATCACACTGCCCGCCCATCAGGCGATCATCGAGGTCAACCTGGGCGGTGTGCTCACCGGCACGCACGCCGCGTTCGGCTATCTGCGCGACACCCCCGGCGCCCAGGTGGTGAACCTGTGCTCGGCGTCGGCGATCTACGGCCAGCCCGAGCTCGCCAGCTATGGCGCGAGCAAGGCCGCGGTCAAAAGCCTCACGGAGGCACTGGATCTCGAATGGGAACGGCACGACATCCGGGTGATCGCCATCTGGCCGCTGTTCGTCGACACCGCGATGGTCGACGGCGTGCAGACCGGGACGACCAAGTCGCTCGGCGTGCGGCTCACCGCCGAGGACGTCGCCGCGGGCATCTGGGACGCGACGCGCAAGCGCGGCCGGCTGCCGCGGGTGCACTACGAGATCGGCGCCCAGGCAAAGGTCCTGGCGGCCGCCGCCAAGTACGCGCCGAACTGGGCCGTGCGCACCGTCAACAAATACTTCAGCGGTACCTGACCGGTCGCCACCTCCCGCGGCGCGTCTTCTGCAAGAATTGCGCACCGTAAAGGGGGTGCAACATGCCGACAGGCACCGAGTCCGACGGGCCGCTGCGCGAACGTGGGGTACCCGCGCGCGAACACGACCAGCTCGACCGGCTGCTCGCCGACCTGCGGTTCGGGACGGGGCGGGACAAGCAGATCGGCTACGCCGCGGGTAACGCCGTCAGCGCTTGGCGCACACCGCCGCGGATCCAGGTGATGGGCCGTGCGCGCGCGGGCCGCACGACGGTGTCGCAGGCGCTCGCGCTGATGTCGGCGGTGGAGACCGGTCCGGTCGACGAACCGGGCATGCCCGATCCGGAGTTCGACGCGGACATCGTCATCTACGTGCTGTCCGCCGCACCCTCGCCCGCGGATCGCCGGGTGCTCGCCACGCTGCCGCCGGAGCGCACCATAGTGGTGCTGAACAAGGCGGACGCGATCGGCGCGCGTTGGGCCGACGCGGTCGCCGCCGCCGACCAGTACGCCCGCGAGGTCGGCGCCGCCGTGCTTCCGGTGGTCGCCTCGCTCGCCCTGCGCACCCGCGCGGGCGCGATGACCGACGCGGATCTGGCCTCGCTGCGCAGGCTGGCCGCGAATACCGATGCCGCGCTGATGCTTTCGCCGGACCTGTTCGTCGGACCCGGACCGGACCTGGCCGGTCGCGAACAGCTGCTGCGGCGCTGGGACCTGTACGGGGTAAGCTGCGCGCTGGCCGCGCTCGCCTGCGATCCGGAGCTCGCGCCGCAGACGCTGCTGCAAATCCTGCACGCCGCCAGCGGAATCGACGCGGTGCACCAGCTGCTGCACCGCCGTTACGAGCAGGTCTCCGCGCTGCGCGGCGGCGAACTCCTCGACGAACTCACCCGGCTCGCGGCGCGCGCGGTTCCGGCGGAGGGCAGCACGGCCCGAGACGCCTTGGAGGCGTATCTATTCGGCGACGACGCTCGCTGGCTCGGTTTGTGCGCGGGCCTGGCGCATCCCGCCGTCGCTCATCTCGCGGCCGGTTATCCGGCTCCCGCGCCGGCCGACGCCGATGACGCGATGGCCCGGGCCGCCCGCTGGCGGGCCGTCGTCTCCAGCGACATGCCGCCCGCCGCCCGCCGTGCCGCGTTGCGCGTGCACAACGGCTACATCCGACTATGGGAACGGATGAGCAGTGCCGGGCTCTGACTCCCCGCCCGGGGCGGACCGGCCGCTCGAACTGCCCGCCGACGCGATCCCGTCCGACCCCGCGGATCGATCCGTCCGCCCACCGCCCGAGGTGGAAGCCGTTGTGGCACGGTGGAATCCGCAAGGAATCGCGCTGCTGCGCGCGGTCGAGGGAGCGGGCGCCGCCGGTGCGGTCACGTTGATCGGGCCCGCCGACGCCAACACCACGTTGCTGCGCACCGAGCTGGCCCGGTTCGAGCCGCGCATCGGTCTCGCGGACCCGGTGGCCGACGCGAACGCCGCGGTGGAGACCACCGCACCGTCGGGCACCGCGCCGTCACCGGTCGCGCTGATCCTGTTGGACGCGGGCACCACCATCGGCGCCGACACCCTGCGCGTCGTGCACCGCCTGCGCTCGGACGGGACCCGGATCCTGCTCGCCATGAACGGCATTCACGCCTATCAGGATTGGCGCTCGGTGCGGGCGCGCAACCTGGAACTGCTGGCCGCGCAGGGCGCGGTCGAGCTGGACATCCTGCCGGTGTCCGCGCGGCTCGCGGCGGCGGCGCGCACCGCGGGCGACGCGGGTCTGCTGGACCGGTCCGGGCTCGGCGCGCTGCACGCGGCCTTGGCCGCGGCCGCCGCCGGCGCGGAGGCCGAGGGCGGCGGGCGGCTCGCGGCGGTCACCGCGCGGGTGCTCGCCGACACCAGGCAGCGGGTCACCGAACAGGTGAGCGCGCTGCACTCCGGCGCCGAGACGGCCAGGCTGCGCGAGGAGCGCGCCGTGCTGCTGGCCGGCCGCGACGGCGGCCGGGCCACCGCCATGTCCACCCTGCGCGGCCAGCTGCACCTGGCCCGGGTCGACCTGATGACCGAGGTCGGCGCCCGGATCCGGGCGCTGCACACGGCGACCCGCGCCGACCTCGACCGGATGCGCCGCCGCGAGCTCGGCACCTACCCCGAGCGGTTGCAGCACGCCGCCACCGAACTGACCGGCGCCGTCGACCTCGCCATCGACCAGCGCCTGGCCGAACTCACCGCGCACATCGACGGCGTCCTCGAACCCGGAAGCAGCCAGCCGCTGCGCCGCCGCGACCCCGCGCCGCGGGTCGGACCCGACCCCGATCCGCGGCACCGTGGTGTCGAAGATCACCTCATGATCGCGCTCGGCGCGTCGGCGGGTGTCGGCCTCGGCCGACTGTTGGTTTCGCCACTTTCGCTGGTGCCCGCGCTGGATTTCGCGAGCGTCCCGGTGACCCTGCTGCTCGGCGCCGGCGCGGCCGGCTGGGTGGTGCGGGCGCGTGGGCAGCTGGCCGATCGCGCGCACGTGCGCCAGTGGGTGTCCGACGCGCTGATCAATGTAAAAGCCCAGCTCGAGCAGCGAGTGGCGACCGCGCTGGTGGAAACTGAGACGGTGCTGGCCGACCGGGTCGTGCAGGTGAGCACCACCCGCATGGTGGAAACCGATCGCCGAGTAGCCGAACTCGAAGCCCGTTTACGGCGGATGGTCGCCGAACAACCGGGGCAGCTGGCGGCATGCGAACGGGATATCGCGATCCTCGACCGTTGGATCACGGGTTGATTAACTCATAAGAATGGGTACATAGTGACGAACCCGATTCAGTACCGGTCGTCACATCGCGTTAACCTCTAATCAGGAACTTGGGCGTCCGCTAAGTCCTCGTCCGCCGTCCAGCCGGGGCGCGCTTTCGACTGGTCGTAGCGGGTGCCTTCCCGCCAATGGTGGCGCTCGGTGTGTTCGCGCTGGTCAACGGGCCTTGGGGCCAGGCGGCGACGCATCGTAGGGACCGCCCATCTCAGGAGAGTTTTCATGACTTCAGCGACCATTCCTGGTCTTCGTGGATCCGACGGTAAACAGCCGACCGAACACAGCGAACTACTCGCCTGGGTACAGGAAGTCGCCGAACTCACTCAGCCGGAGCGAGTGGTCTGGGCCGACGGGTCCGACGAAGAATGGGACCGCCTGACCGCGCAGCTGGTCGAGGCGGGCACCTTCAAGCAGCTCGATCCGAAGAAGAAGCCCAATTCCTTCCTCGCGCTCTCCGATCCCTCCGATGTGGCCCGGGTGGAGTCGCGCACCTACATCTGTTCCAAGAGCGAGGCCGACGCGGGCCCGACCAACAACTGGGTCGACCCCGCCGAGATGCGCGCCACCATGACCGAGCTCTACCGGGGCTCGATGAAGGGCCGCACGCTGTACGTGGTGCCGTTCTGCATGGGCCCGCTCGGCGCCGAGGACCCCAAGCTCGGCGTGGAGATCACCGACTCGGAATACGTCGTCGTCTCGATGCGCGTGATGACCCGGATGGGTAAGGCCGCGCTGGAGAAGCTCGGCACCGACCGCCCGTTCGTGAAGGCCCTGCACTCGGTCGGCGCGCCGCTGGCCGAGGGCGAGGCCGATGTGCCGTGGCCGTGCAACGACACCAAGTACATCACCCACTTCCCGGAGGACCGCGAGATCTGGAGCTACGGCTCCGGCTACGGCGGCAACGCGCTGCTCGGCAAGAAGTGCTATTCGCTGCGCATCGCCTCGGCCATGGCGCACGACGAGGGCTGGCTGGCCGAGCACATGCTGATCCTCAAGCTGATCTCGCCGGAGAACAAGGCCTACTACATCGCCGCCGCGTTCCCCAGCGCCTGCGGCAAGACCAACCTCGCGATGATCCAGCCGACCGTCCCCGGCTGGCGGGCCGAGACCCTCGGTGACGATATCGCCTGGATGCGTTTCGGCAAGGACGGCCGGCTCTACGCGGTGAACCCGGAGTACGGCTTCTTCGGCGTCGCGCCCGGCACCAACCACAGCTCCAATCCGAACGCCATGGCCACCATGGAGGCGGGCAACACCGTCTACACCAACGTCGCGCAGACCGACAACAACGACGTGTGGTGGGAGGGCCTGGAGGGCGAGCCCGATCACCTGATCGACTGGAAGGGCAACGACTGGTTCCTGCGGGAGACCGAAACCCTTGCCGCCCACCCGAACTCGCGTTACTGCACGCCGATGTCGCAGTGCCCCACGCTGGCTCCCGAGTGGGACGACCCGCAGGGTGTGCCGATCTCGGCCATCCTGTTCGGCGGTCGCCGCAAGACCACCATTCCGCTGGTCACCGAGTCCTTCGACTGGCAGCACGGCGTGTTCATGGGCGCCACGCTCTCGTCGGAGCAGACCGCCGCGGCCGAGGGCAAGGTCGGCACCGTGCGCCGCGACCCGATGGCCATGATCCCGTTCATGGGCTACCACGTCGGTGACTACCTGAACCACTGGATCACCCTCGGCAAGAACGCCGACGCGAACAAGCTGCCGAAGATCTTCTACGTCAACTGGTTCCGGCGCGGCGCCGACGGCCGCTTCCTGTGGCCCGGATTCGGCGAGAACTCCCGCGTGCTGGAGTGGATCGTCGGCCGCGTCGAGGGTTCGGCCGAGGCCACCGCCACCGCGGTCGGCAACGTCCCCGTCGCCGCCAACCTCGACCTCGACGGGCTGAAGGTCGACCCCGACGACGTCGACGAGGCGCTCAAGGTCGACGCCGCCGAATGGCGCAAGGAGATCCCGCTCATCGAGGAATGGTTCGAATTCGTCGGCGACAAACTCCCCTCCGGCGTCCGCGACGAGTTCGAGGCCCTGAAAGAACGCCTCGGCTGACCCCCGGAACCCCCGACCGCCCGCACCGTCACCCGACGCTGCGGGCGGTTCCTTTTGTGCCCCAACACTTTCCACTGAATGGCGCGCGCACCGTTTGAATCGCGGGCCGCCGGATACACAAATCATGTGCCTACGGCCAACTTTAGGCACCAGCGAGTGGCACATGGCGGAGTGGGCTCCTGTGACCTTTGTTGCATCCATGTGCCACTCGTTGCACACTCCACTCGTCGGCCTCAATACTGACGTCCAACTGCGAAGCTGGCTCAACGAATCCAAGGCGATCGCGCGCATAGCGAATCCCTAGGGATTCGGAGTTGCATATCTGCCATGCATCTCGATGCGCTCGAGACTGAGTTACCTGCCGCGAGTGAGCTTGTGGAGAATCGCGAATTCGTTGAGCGGGTTATTCGGGGCGTGCTGGCAAGCAAGCGGATTATTCGGGGAATGGGGCGAGGCGGATCAGGTGGAGTAGGCCGGTGTGGGTGTTCAGCCAGCGGGTTCGGCCTTGGGGCATGGCCTTGGCCTCGGTGGTGAGGGCATTGATCATGTGTTTGCTGAAGTTGTGGCGGGGGTGGAGTTGGAGAAGTTCGGTGACCCAGGCTGGGTCGAGTTCGCTTATGCGGGCGCCGATTACGTCGGCGGAGGCGCCGGCGTAGATGAAGCGGCCGGGGATGCTCAGGTCGTCGTTGCCGTTGCCGGGGGTTATGTGGGTGGTGATGGCGGTGCCTATGGTCCGGGCTTGCTCAGGGGTGGCTCCGGCGTCGGCGACGAAGCGAGCGGCGCGTTCGGCGCCGGTGACGGCGAAACAGCTTCCGGGCGTGGGGTGTTCGAGTTGTAGATCGTGCAGTAGGCAGGAGACGTAGACGAGTTCGTCGTCGTAGCGTGCACCGTCCAGATCGGCGAGGACCCGGCCGAAGAAGTAGGTGCGGTAGGAGTGGGCGCGGACGTGTATCGAAAGTGACTCGCGCGCTTCGGTTTCCGCTGCCCGGGCGAGGGCGGAGTCGGGTAGCCGGAGGCCGGCGAATTCGAGGCGTCCCGCCCCGCGGCGGCCGGCGGCGAGGCGGGCGCGGTCGGCGAGCAGCGCCGGCAGCGAGCGGGTCACGGTAACCATGAGCCCCCGGCGTTGTCTGCCCGAAAGCGCCCCACGTGTCCTGGTCGCCCAGTCCCCATCCATACCGGCGGTCATCGGCAGTCCTCTCGCTCGCTCATGACTCGAGTCCAGTCAAACGCGTGCCGGCCTCGGAAGGTAAGTGGCAGGCATGACAGTAACCCTCGGATTTATGCCAAACTGACGGCATGCAGCAGGTCGTCGCGCTCGCCTTGGATGGCGTCATGGCCTATGACCTCGCCTGCGCTGTTCAGGTGTTCCGGCATGGCCCGGGGAAGTTCGGTGCGCCGGTGGGATTTCAGATGGAGACCTGTGGGGTGCGGCCCGGTCCGGTGTGGACGCCGAACGGGTTCGGTCTCGAGGTCGAACACGGGTTGGAGGCGTTGGCGTCCGCCGACATCGTGGTGGTGCCCGGAATCGGATTGCCGACGTTGCCTCCGGCGGAGGAGGCACTTGCGGCACTGCGTGCCGCGGCGGCCCGGGGCGCGACCATGGTGAGCATTTGCGTCGGCGCGTTCATTCTGGCGCGGGCGGGATTGCTGGACGACCGGCCCGCCACGACACACTGGGCGTACTGCGACGAATTCGCCGATCTGTTCCCCGCCGTCAAGCTCGATCCGACCGCTCTCTATGTGGACGACGGCGACGTCCTGACCTCCGCCGGCCTGTCGGCCGGGCTGGATCTGTGCCTGCACATCGCCCGCCGGGAACTGGGCGCCGGCCCGGCGGCGGAATTGGCGCGCTGGAACGTCACCCCACCGCACAGGGCCGGTGGCCAGGCGCAATACATTCCGGATGCGTTGGCCGGCAGCGGCTTCCACGGCGCGCTGGCCGCGACCATGGCCTGGGCGGTCGAGAACCCCGCTGCGGCACCGGACGTTTCGGCATTGGCCGCGCACGCGCACATGAGCGAGCGCACTTTCATCCGCCGGTTCAAAGCGGAGGTCGGCAGCACCCCGCGTCGCTGGCTGGACGCGCAGCACACGGTGCGGGCCCGCGAACTGCTCGAAACCACCGACCTGCCAATCGAAGTGGTGGCGACCCGGTCCGGCTTCGGTAGCGTGACCGCGCTGCGCACGCATCTGCGGGCGGCGACCGGTTCGACCCCGGCGGACTATCGCCGAGCATTGCGCCACTGATGGGTCGGTGCGGCACTTGCGTCAGGAGAACGCGGCGGCGCACAGGCTTTCATTACGCCGGTCGCCAATTCCGGTGTATACCAACCAGTCGCGACCACGCCGATACCGCATTTCATGACGGATCATTCTTCACCGTTATGGCGTGTTTCCCGCCGCGCGAACCCACTGTTGTGGTGCTATTGGTAATGGTCGGTGTGCACAGGTCGCGAGCACCCTAGGTTTGCCGAAGTTCGATATGGGGTAGTTGCCCAGTGTGCGAGATTTGCGCACAAGTGGCTTATGCTTGCCGTGTTCTTGGTCTCATGACCTACCAGTCCGATTGCTAACTGTTAACTGATCGACTGAACTACTTCCCTATCGACATCGGGTTTCCGCGATGCTCGCGGCGAACGATGGCATCGACGCGCGAGAGGTGGTTGGAGCATGACCGATCTGGAGACCGGGGCGTCCATCACGCCCCTGGTTGCCGGCTTCGAACTGGCGACCGCTAGCACGCCGCTGCGCCGCGCTGCCGGGCGTTTGCAGGCCGTCCTGCCCCCGGGCTGGCGCGTCGAGATCGTCGACGCGCCGAGCCTCACGGGCCGCGACAGCGAGCCCGTCCTGCGGGTGGTTATGCCGACCGACTGATCAGCCTGCCCAGCCCATGGGCATGAGCAGCGACTTCTGCTCGCAGAAGGAGTCGAGGCCCTCCGGGCCGTTTTCGCGGCCGAGTCCGGAATTCTTGTAGCCGCCGAACGGTGAGCTCGGATCGAACGCGTACCAGTTGATCGCGTACGTCCCGGTCCGCACGCGCGCGGCGATCTCCGCGCCGTGCTCGACATCCGCGGTCCACACCGAGCCGGCCAGGCCGTACACCGAATCGTTGGCGATCGCCACGGCCTCGTCCTCGGTGTCGTACGGAATCACCGACAGCACCGGGCCGAAGATCTCCTCCTGCGCGATGGTCGACTTGTTGTCCACATCGGCGAAGATCGTCGGCTCGACGTACCAGCCGCGATCCAGTCCCTCGGGACGGCCGCCGCCCAGCGCGACCCGCGCGCCCTCCGCCTTGCCCTTGGCGATGTACCCCTCGACCCGATCGCGCTGGCGCTCCGAGATCAGCGGGCCCAGTTGCACGGCCGGATCGTTGGGGTCGCCGACCTTCATCGTCTGCACGTGGTCGACCAGCGCGTCCAGGATTTCGTCGTACCGGCCGCGCGGCGCGAGGATGCGGGTCTGCGCGACGCAACCCTGCCCGCTGTTCATCAAACCGGCGAACGCGAGCACCGGGATGCTCGCGATATCCATGTCCGGCAACAGGATTGCCGCGGACTTGCCGCCGAGTTCGAGCGAGACGCTCTTGAGCTGTCCGGTGGCGATCGCGCCGATCTTCTTGCCGACGGCGGTGCTGCCGGTGAAGGTGACCTTGTCCACGCCGGGATGCGAGACCAGGTATTCGGCGGCCTCGGCTTCGGCGGGCAGTACCGAGAGCACGCCCTCGGGCAGGCCGGCCTCGGTGAAGATGTCGGCGAGCATGTTGGCCGTGATCGGGGTCAGCGGAGCGGGTTTGAGCACCACGGTGCAGCCCGCCAGCAACGAGGGGGCGAGCTTGTTGGCCGCGAGGAACAGCGGCACGTTCCAGGCGGTGACCGCCGCGACGACGCCTCGCGGTTCCCGGGTGACCCGCGAGGTGCCGAACAGTCCGGTGCGAGTTTCGCTCCAGGGGAACGACTTCGCCAGCCCGGCGCACGCGTCGAGCGCGGCCACGGCGGGGATCTGATTGAGCGTCATCGCGATCATCTGCGGAGCACCCATTTCCGCGGTGAGCGCGGCGACCAGATCGGCCGAGCGTTCCTCGATCAGCCGGGCCGCCCTGGTGAGCACCTGGGCCCGCTCCTCCGGCGGGGTGGACGGCCAGGGACCCTGGTCGAAGGCGTGGCGGGCCGCGGCTACCGCCGCGTCGACGTCGGCGCGAGTGACCGCGGGGACGCTGCCCACCGGCTCGACCGTGGCCGGCGAGATGACCTGAACGCGCTCGGCGGTGGCTGGCGCGGTCCAGCGGCCGCCGATGAACAAGCTGTCGTAATGCATGAGAACACGTTACAGTTTTGCCGTCGGGTTGTCTGTAACATGTTTCAGTTTTACCTCCGAGCCGTCCCGCTGATCAGGACGAATCCCAACCTGTCGGTTCGCTTTTCGTAGAACGCACTATTGCGTTCTGTTGCTGGAAAGAGGATGCTGTAGCTACTGATCAGCTCGCTCGATTCCTGAACCGATTCCACCATTGGGGAGCCCGAGTCATGGCGGTGCAAGTGGTCGACCGATCGTTGATGACCAGCGATCAAACCGAGCATCAAGCGAAGAGCGTTGGTGCGGGCGGATGGGTGGTCTCCTTCCTACCCGGCCGCACGCTGACCATCGAGCAAGCCACCGCGGCCATGCAGGCCGCCGAGGCCGTCGCCGCCGTCGGGGCGCTGGCCGATCAAGTCGGGTTGACCACGCTGGAAACCGTCGGACTGGCCATTCAGGAGTCCCCGTGGTCCCGTCCGCCGCACGAACCGTGCGGCAGGCGTACCTGGCGCCGAGGCTGGCTGGAACGGTAGAGCTACTTCTTGGTAGCCACCACGACTAGATTGCTCACCAGTAGCTCCCGCACGAACGGGACCCGGACCAGCCACCAGGCCCAGCGCGGGTGATACCGCGGGAAGACCGTCCGCACGTCGGCGGAAGTGCCCGCCGCCCAGCGCAACCCGTCCGACGCACGCACCGCGAACAACGACGTGCCGAACCGATTCTTCGGTTCCTTCCCCAGCTTGCGCCGGTACCGGCGCGCGGCGTACTCGCCACCGAGGTAATGCCACGGCCCGGTCTCGTGCCCGCCGAACGGCCCGTGCCACACCGTGTAGGACAACACGATCAGCCCACCCGGCCTGGTCACCCGCACCATCTCGTCCGCCATCCGCCACGGCTCGGCCACGTGCTCGGCCACATTCGACGAGAAGCAGATGTCCACCGCGTCGTCGCGGAACGGCAACGCCATCCCCGAGCCGCGCACCGCGCCCGCCACCGACAACCCCGCCGCGTGCATCTCCGACGGATCGGGTTCGACCGGAATGTATCGCGCACCCGTCCGCGCGAACTCGTCCGCGAAATACCCCGGACCGCCGCCGACATCCAGGATTGTCGCTCCGGCCAGGCTCGTGCCCGTGACGTCGGTGTAGAAATCGCCGATCATCGCCGCGCTGTCCTCGGCCAGGCCGCCGTAGAACACCGCCGGATCGGTCTGCTCGAACCGGAAACTACCGAGCAGCCGCAGCGACCGGCGCAGCGTCGCCCGGCGCGCGAACCGGGGCGCGCGCGAACCATGGGCGGGCGTTTCTTCGGCTTTCAACACGGCGCCGAGTCTCGCATAACGGCGGGGGATCGCGATGCGCACCGGTCGGTGCCCGGCTTGCGCGCCGATGCTCGGGTTAGGGTGTAGCGCGATATCCGACGATCCCGACCGGGACCACCTGACCGAGAGAAGCTCGACCGTGCGCGAAGTCCTCCTGCTGTGCTGGCGAGACACCGGGCACCCGCAGGGCGGCGGCAGCGAACGATACCTCGAACAGGTCGGCGCGCAGCTCGCCGCACGCGGGGTCAAAGTCACCCTGCGCACCGCCCGCTACCCGGGGGCGCCGAAACGCGAACGCCTCGACGGCATCGACATCAGCCGGGCGGGCGGGCGCTTCTCCGTCTACCCGCGGGCGCTGGGCGCGATGGCGCTCGGCCGGCTCGGCCTCGGACCGTTGCGCGGCCTGCGGCCCGACGCGGTGATCGACACTCAAAACGGCATCCCGTTCTTCGCCACGGCCGCCACCAAGGCGCCCGCGGTCGTGCTGGTGCACCACGGGCACCGGGAACAGTGGCCGGTGGCGGGCCGGTTGGTCGGCCGGATCGGCTGGTGGATCGAGTCGCGGGTGTCGCCGCGGGTGCATCGGCGCAACCAATACCTGACCGTCTCGCTGCCCTCGGCCGAGGAACTGGCCACGCTCGGCGTCGACCAGTCCCGGATCGCGGTGGTCCGCAACGGCGCCGAACCGGTGCCCGCCGACGCGCCGACCGGGGCCGCCGAAACCCGCACCGAGAACCCGCGCATCGTGGTGCTGTCGCGGCTGGTGCCGCACAAGCAGATCGAGGACGCGCTCGCCGTGGTCGCGCGACTACGCACCCGCGTTCCCGGCCTGCACCTCGACGTGATCGGCGACGGATGGTGGGCCGGCAACCTGAAGGCCGACGCGCACCGGCTCGGCATCGCCGACGCCGTCACCTTCCACGGGCACGTCGGGGAACGGCGTAAGCACGAATTGCTTTCCCGCGCTTGGGTACACGTGCTGCCCTCGCGGAAGGAAGGCTGGGGTCTGGCGGTCATCGAGGCCGCGCAGCACGGCGTGCCGACGATCGGTTACCGCAGTTCGCGCGGACTCACCGATTCCATCGTCGACGGGGTCACCGGTGTGCTGGTCGATGACGTCGCCCAATTGTCCGACGCGGTAGGCGAATTGCTCGACGATCGTGCCGCGCGCACGGTCATGGGCGAGAAGGCGCGCTCGCGGGCACGTGAATTCTCCTGGGAGCAAACGGGAAACGGTGTGTACGAAGTGCTGGCGGCAGTTGCCCGCGGTGAGCACTCCGCCGGACTGATCGCCCCCCGCCCCACGCCCCACCCACTGAACCCGGGCTCGTAAATCTGCGAGCTCCAGCAGAAGGTGACGGCCCGCCGCGTACGTCGCCGATGGGGCATCATCCAGTCGTCACTCGGAAAATGTCTCGGCCAAGTCCCGTGGCGCGTTTCGTATCGACTCGAGTGCTGCGGTCAGCGCGTGCGCCGGATGCGTGTCGCGAGGAGCAGGCCGCCAAGGAGGAGCGCTGCCCATACTGCGTGGGCCGCAATGGCAATGCCGCGATCCGTTGCCGAGCCGGCGTGCTGCCGGATCGGGCCGGGGACTCGATACAGGGCGAGGTCGGCGTCGCCGAATACCGGATCGAGTTGCGCGAGGGTGGTTTTCGATTCGCCGAGCGGGCCGGGCGTGCCGCGTTCGAGCAGAATCCAGCCGACGCCCTGGTCGGCCAGTTCCCGGGCGGAACCGCCGTGCAGCAGTAGGGTTTCCACCGTGCGGGCGCGGGTGCCTTCGCCGGATACGGTGCGGCCGCGGACCGGGAGTTCGCCGGTTTGCAGGACGTCGCGGGGCAGCAGGCGGGGTGCCGGATCCAGGACCGGCGCCGTCCCGCTGTACCGGAACTTCCGGAACATCCCGCCGGGCAATACCGCGACATCGCCGGAATCGTCCATCCGGTCAGCGACCTGCTGCCATCCGGCGGGGTAGTGCACAGGCCGCAAGGCACCGCCGGCACCCCAGGCGAGATCGAGTAATGGCAGCACCAGCAGGGCGATGAGAATCGTTGCGACCGTGCCCGTCACAGTTGTGGATAACTTCGGCACCCGGTCGAAACCCGAGCTCGGCAATGACGGGTCGTCGGTGCGCTGTGCATTATCAGTTGCCGCGCTCGCCGGGGCAGTCGAGAATCGTCTGGCGAGAACCCCGCAACCCGCGGCGGCGCACAGCGCGTAAGCGGGCATCGCCAGCGCCACGTACTTCTGCGTATCCCGGAGCAGACCCGCGCCGGGAACATGGGCGACGAGCCATTCCAGCACATGCGTGCCCCACGGCGTCGCACCGAGTGCGGGCAGCAGAATGGCGAGCGCCGCGAGTACGACGAGTGCGCGGCGAACGTATCGATCGCCGCCGTCGGAGATCACCGAGCGGACCCCCGTCGCGACCACCGCGAGCAGCAGCAAGGTGCCGATCAACGCGAGAAGCGTTGTGCGCGAATCAGGTACCGCATCGCCATTCCAGATGCCGCCCAGCCCCGCCAGACTGCCCAGCGTGCCGAGACCGGGCTCGGCACGGGCGGCGAACGCGGCGATCCCGGCCGGGTCGGACGGCTCCCCGGCCGCCCCGGACAACGCGGTGGCGGTCAACCACGGCACGGACGCGGCGACCAGCAAGGCCAGCACACCGGCGACATACCGGCGCCCGGCCAGCGACAGCGCGGTGACACCGGCGAGCAGAGCGCCGGTCGGCGTGAGCCCTGCCGCGGCAAGGCATCCCGCCAGGCCCGCCCAGGTGCCGGCCGCACCGTCGGTCCGAATCCGGTACGCGGCCAACGCAACCCACGGCAGCGCGGCATACCCGGCGAGCAAACTCCAGTGCCCCTGCACAAGGCGTTCGGCGACATACGGATTCCACAGCGCCACCGTCGTGGCGACGAGCTGCGCACCGATCGGCGCGCCCAGCAGTTCGCGCGCCAGCACCGCCGCCCCGTAGCCGGCCGCCCACAGCGCGACGAGCAGAATCGCCTTCACGATCAGGCCGCCATCGATGACCGGCGACAACACCGCCAGCACCGCATCCTGCGGCACCGCCCGCGGCGCGGCATCACCGAGCCCGAGTGCCGAATCGGTCAGATAGGAGCGCGGCGTACTCACCGCGTCGCGCAGCAGCAGATACCCGGACCCGAGCAGCGGACCCAGGATGAGCAGCGCGAGCACCGCGCTGTACCCGGCCGGGACACACCTCACCCACCAGTCGCGTCGCCGCCAGCTCTCCGTCACGCTTGTGCACCCTACGGTCCGCCCGCCCGCGTCACCTACCCGCGCACCGTGCCGCGACGCCCGGAAAACAACTCGGCACCGAAGCGGCGCATCCCTACCCTGATCTGGTGGCCCGGAGATCCCCGCAGGAGAAGAAGCAGCTCAGCTACGCCAAGGACCGCCGAAACGACTACGGCGAGAACGACAAGGCGTCGCGCAAGAACCTGCCGCGCAAACGCGCACGCGTGCACCGCGCCAACCGGCACCGGGCGCACGCGGAACTGCACGGCGCGACCGGGCCGCTCGATGTCGAGGCCTCGGACGCGGCCGAAACCCGGCTGCGCGGTCTCCGGCCCAAGAGGTTCAAGAAACAGCCGGATGTTCCGCTCGGCGAGTACGTCCGCTGGAAGCTCGGCCGACGATCGGCCGAGTGAGCCCGGCCGAACACGCAAACCCGGCCGCATTCCGCCGGGCCGGTCGATCAGGAGGCTTCCGGCGCGGCCGAGGTCCGGCTGCGCGGTCGCCGGCCCAAGAGGTTCAAGAAACAGCCGGATGTTCCGCTCGGCGAGTACGTCCGCTGGAAGCTCGGCCGACGATCGGCCCGGTAACGCAATTCCCGCCGCATTCCGCAGCGCGGGTACGCGCGCTGCGAGATCTGTGCGGCAGCCGGTCGCGGCGGGGCGGGCCGTAGCGGCCGGCGCGCAGGTGGGACGATGGCGGACGTGTCTGCTGTCCGTCGGTTTCCTGTGGTGGCGGATCTGACGTTGGTCACGGCGGGCGCGATGACCGCCAATGTGGCGGGATACCTGCTGCAATTGCTGGCCGGACGGTGGCTGGGGGTCTCTGGGTACAGCGAGTTCGCGAGCCTGCTGGCGGTGCAATTGCTGTGTGCCGTGCCCGCGCTGGCCCTACAGAACGTGGTGGCCCGGGAGCTGGTCCGGGGAGCGAGCGTCACCGCGCTGCGCGGTTTGCAGTGGCGGTGCGCGGTGATCGTCGCGGTCGTCGTCGCGGTGCTGGTGCCGGTGGTGACCAGCGCGTTGAACGTCGGTATCGCGGCGTGCGCGGCGGCGCTCTGCGCGGCGCCCGCACTGGTGCTGCTGTCCGGAGAGCAGGGAGTTCTGCAGGGCGGCAGGCGGTTCCGGGCGTTGGGCGTCGTGCTCGGCGCCGCTGGAATTCTTCGCGTGGCGCCCGCCCTGGTGGTGCTCGCCGTCGGTGGCGGCGCGGCGCCGGCCCTGGGTGCGGCCGCGCTGGGCATCGCGGTCGCCGCGGTCTTGGCGCGCTTCGTCGCCGGCTCGCCACCCGCGCGGACCCGTACCGGAACCGATGAAGACGAGGTAGTCCACGCCATCGGGGTGCTGCCGGTGCTGCGCGCCGCGCAGGTGCAGGCGGCGCTGATGGCGTTGTCGTCCACCGATCTGATCGTGGTTCGCATGGTCCTCGACGACGCCGACGCCAGCCGCTACGCGCTCGGCACCATCGCCGCGAAGATCGCGTTCTGGCTGCCGCAGGCGGTCGGTGTCGTGCTCTATCCCCGGATGGCCCAGCCCACGCATTCGGCCCGGGCGATCAGGTCCGCGCTCGCGGTACTGTCCGGCATCGGCATCGCGGCGGTGATCTGCGCCGCGCTCGCCGCGCCGCTGGCTCCGTTGCTGGCCGGCCAGGACTACGCGCCCATCCAAGGCTTGCTGTGGCTGTTCGCCCTGCACGGGGCGATCCTCGCGGTGCTGCAAGGGGCGATGCTCTCCGCGATCGCGGTCGACCGGACCGCCCTCGCCGCACTGACCTGGCTCGGCCTCGCCGTCGAAGTGACACTGATGGTTTCGTTCGCCCGCTCGATTCCCGCGCTCATCACCATCGTCGCCTCCGTCGCGGCCGTCACCACCCTCGTCGTCGCGGTGATCGTCCTACGCACCGCGGATCGCGACAGCGACCTGCACGCCCGCCAGCCCGAGCGATTGCCGTAGATACCCCTCGATCTTCGTCGGACCCGTGGCCGCGCGGCGCGTCTGTGCACAGATTCGGGGGCATCATCAACGCAGCGCCGACATCGAGACGCGCACAGAATCATCCGACGCGATCTCGCCGGAGAATTCTGCGCAGCGGACGGAAGCCTGCCCGCGATACGCGGCTATCACCCCTGGCAGGAGGCCGGCGGGCCTACGATCGGGCGCATGATCACTGCTGTGCACACGCTGGTCTACGCAGCGGATTCGGACGCCGCGCGCGCGTTCTTCCGGGACGTCCTGCGCTGGCCGAATGTCGACGCGCACGAGGGCTGGCTCATCTTCGGCACCGGCCCGAGCGAACTCGGCGTGCATCCCGCCGACGGCGCGCCGCGCCACGAGATCTCGCTGATGTGCGATGACCTCGAGCAGACCGTCGCCGAATTGCGCGAGCGCGGAGCGCAATTCGCCGGCGACATCGTCGACCGTGGTTTCGGCCGGTGCATCGACCTGCGCGTCCCCGGCGCGGGCACGATGCTGCTTTATCAGCCTAGGCACCCGGTCGCCTATTCGCTCGAAACATAAGGGCGGAAAAACGAATTCGGCCCCCGGTCGATGACCGGGGGCCGGAACTCAGTGCTGACTCAAGGCTGCTTGGTGATCTTGATCTGCTCGGTCGGCGGATCGGTGTCCACCCGGCGCGCACCCCGGCCCTGGCTCAGCGGCCCACCGGTGCCCGCCGCGGCAGGCGTCGAACCGCCACCGCGAATGCCGAGCACCACACCGACGATCAGCGCGATCACACCGACCACACCGAGGACGATCGGCATGATCCGCCCGTACAGCGACAGCTTGTCGATGTTCTCCTTGGCCACCGAGATCTGCGACTCGATGGTGTTCTCGTCGAACACGATGTGCGACTTCAGCGCGGTGACCTCGGGCTTGGAATCGCGGCCGTAGTACAGGTGGATCTGCTCGCCACCCTTGATCACGGTGCCGGTCTTCGGCTCGACCCACAGGTCACGGGTGTTGGTGTACCAGCGCGACATGGTGACGTCGCCCTCGCCGGGCACGCCCCACTTCGCGGCGGGGAAGGTCAGCTTGTTGGTCGGCGCCTTCACCACGTCGTTCAGGTTGGTGGCGGGGATCGACTGCTGGAAGTGGTAGACCTTCATGTTGTTGATCTCGGTCTCCTCGACGAACTTGGCGTCGGAGGTCTTACGCGCGTTGAGATCGAAGTACGGGTAGTCCTTCTTCTCGGTGCCGATCGGGAAGCGGTACTGCAACCCGGTGTGCTGCACCGGATCCGCGACCGACTTCATTTCCTTGTCCACGGTGACCGCGATGGAGCCGTTGGGCTCCTTCGCGACCGGCTCACCGGTCTTGCGGTCGATGGTGACCCGGTCGATGGTCGCGGTGAGCAGGCCGGTGTCGCCCTGCTTGTCGATGCGCCGCAACGTCTGACCGGCCTGCACCGTCATCTCGTCGGCGTCGGAGGGTTCCTCGACGGTGACGAAGCGCTGGGAGACCAGGGGCACGTTCGAGTCGATCTTCGCGGCACCCTCCGGCGCGCTGAGCGACTTGGAATCCAGCACCAGGCTGTCCTCGCCCGGCGCGTTGGTCGCGATGGTGGTGATCTCGAGATCGAGGGGAGTCTTCGCCAGTTTGCCGACGGTGTAGGTCGGGATCAGCAGCGCGGCGACGATCAGCAACGCGCCGAGACCCACGAGCAGGCAGGCCACCGTCCTTCTGGTTCCGGCACTCAGTGCCATGCAAACTCTCCTCGTCGTAGAACAGGGTCGTTCCGGCGAGTACGGCGGGCCTCCCGCGGCACTCGTGAGCCCCGACACTAACAGTCCGGTGTCGTACCATGCGGTGCCGAGGCCGGAAACGGCCGAGAAATCGCCCGAGTTTAGCGTGGAATGTGAAACGTCGAGTTATCACCTGAGAATTGGCAAGCCGGACTGGAGCCCAACGAGTGAAAGCATCGCGCAGCGATGGGACCCGCGCCTTCCTGCCCGCGCTCGAGGGGATGCGCGGAATGGCCGCGCTCGGAGTGTTGTTGACCCACGTCGCGTTTCAGACCGGGGCCGCGGGCACGCCGGTGATCGGGCGGGTGCTCGGCCGGTTCGACATGGCCGTCGCGGTGTTCTTCGCGCTCTCCGGGTTCCTGCTCTGGCGCCCGCATGCCGCCGCGGCGCGGGGCCTCGGCCGTGCTCCGTCGCTCGGGTACTACCTGCGCCACCGCGCCGCGCGGATTCTGCCCGCGTATTGGGCCGTGGTGTGCGCGGTCCTGGTTTTGCTGCCGAGTGCGGCGGGCACCGCCGGGTTGCGCGTGTGGGTGTCGAATCTGGCGCTGCTGCAAGTGTTCGTGCCGCTGACGTTGACCGACGGATTGACGCAGATGTGGAGTCTTTCGGTCGAGGTGGCCTTCTATCTCGTGCTGCCCCTGCTGGCGTTCGCGGCGATGTGGTTGCGTGGCAACGCCGCTCGGTGGCGGGTGCCGGTGCTCCTCGGCGTGGCCGCGGTGTCGCTGAGTTGGAACTTCATTCCGGTGCCGACGCCCGACGCGATTCATTCCGACAATTGGCTGCCCGGATATCTGCCGTGGTTCGCGATGGGAATGGTGCTCGCCGAACTGTCTTTCGATAGCGGACCGCTATCGCGATGGCGTCGGCCGGCCGGGAATCAATGGGTGATGTGGGCTATCGCGCTGGCCGCGTTCCTGCTCTCGTCCACCGATGTCGGCGGCCCCGGCGGACTGACGCATGCCCAGCCGTGGCAGTACGCGGCGAAGATGGCACTCGGCGCGATCATCGGTTTCGGGCTGCTCGCGCCGCTGGTGCTCGGCGACCCCGGCCGGCCGCATCGCTGGCTGCGGTCGCGGGTCGCCGCGACCATCGGACGCTGGTCCTACGGCATCTTCCTCTGGCATCTCGCGGTGCTGTGGGTGGTGTTCCCGGTGTTCGGGATCGTGCCGTTCAGCGGAGACTTCGGCTACGTCCTGGTGCTCACGGTCGCGCTGACCCTGCCCGTCGCGGCCGCGAGCTATGCGCTGATCGAGGAACCGATGCGGCGGTGGGCGCGCGGCCGGGACCGGGCGACGCCGAAGCCGGAAGTCGAGGAAGAGGACCGGCTCGCGGCGCCCTGACGGTTCAGGTGTCCAGCTGCCGGTGCATGTCGAGCAGGTGATGGCGGAGTTCGTGCAGGGTGTGCAGCGCGAGCCAGCGCAGCGAACGCTTTTCCGGCTCCGGATAACTGAAGATCAGCGTCCGTTCCCAGTCGCTCGCGTCCAGCCGGTCGAGCACATTGGCGAACAGCAGCGCGGCGTCGCGGAGTTGGCGCCCGACGTCGGAGGGCTTCTGGTCCGCGTAGCCGTCGTGCTCGACCCGCTCGTCGCGACCCATCGGCGTGGTCTCGGGGGTATCCGAGCGGCGGGCGGCCAGCACCCGCTCACGCTGCATGAGCAGCACATCGCGCATGTGGCAGGCGTATTCGAGCGGAGACCAGGTGTCGGGGGCGGGTCGCTGCCGTAACTTCGGTGAGTCGGTGAGGAGCAGATCCGCGTATTCCACCGCGTGCTCTTTGGCCAGCGGCGCGACCTCGGTCGCGCGGGTCAGGTCGTAAACGAAACCGCATTCCGCACAGGTACTCACGCAGGGTCACATTATCAACGAGGTCCGTTGCGGCGCAGCCCGAATGGCCGATGGGCAGGCAGCGCGGCGACGCCGACCGCGATCACCGCGAGCACGGCGGGCAATTGGGCCCACAGTGACCCGCCCATGTAGCCGCCGGCGGCGCGCCACGGGCCGGTCGACAGGACTGCCGCCGAGAGGGCGGTGCCGAGTCCGGCGACGATGACCAGCGCGCGTGGGGGAAACCCGGGGACGAATCGGAC
This sequence comes from Nocardia sp. NPDC006044, assembly GCF_042871115.1. Lineage (NCBI taxonomy): Bacteria > Bacillati > Actinomycetota > Actinomycetes > Mycobacteriales > Nocardiaceae > Nocardia > Nocardia sp. NPDC006044. The sequence continues at coordinate 1,216,205 of NZ_JBIAID010000002.1, read as the reverse complement.
CGCGGCGAGTGTGGCTGCGGCGGCTAGTGTTCCGACCGGGCCTGCGATGATGGTCGCGGCGGTGACGAGGCCGATCGCGCCGAGCCAGCGGGGTCCCCAAGTCAGTGGTTCGGAATCCGTCACGGCATCAACGTCGTTCGGCTCGACGGCCGTGCTCTCCGCCTGGTCGGGATCGGTATTCGGCTTGGCGTCAACCGGTTTCACCGGACGAGCGCGCCGCGGGATGGCCAGCGCGATCAAAGGCAGGAGCAGTAGGAGGCCGCCGAAGATGCCGAGCCGATACCAGCGATCGGCGGGGAAGGAGACGGTGACGGGTCCGTCCGCGCCGGGCGGGAGCAGCCAGGCCTGTTGCCAGCCATCGACCACCACGGGATCGAGCGTGCGCCCGTCGGAAGTCGTTGCGCGCCAGCCGACATTCGTGCTCAGCGGCAGCACCAGCAGGCGGGTGCCGGACGTCGATGGCGGTGGCGCCGTGAATCCGGTGCGGTCGAGGCGGAGCCGGTCGACGAAGAACAGGTCGGTCGGGCCGACCGTGACATCGGCTCTGCCCTGGGGCAGCGCGAGGTCCTCGGCCTGGAGCGCGTCGTCCGCGCAGAGCTGTGCCGGAACCGGTGCGCCGGAACGCAGTTGGCCGGCGGTGGCGGTGACCGACGTGCGCCGGAGCTGTCCGTCGATATTGATCGTGGGCCCGATTTCGCACGGGACCGTGATTTCCCGATCCAACGCCGCGGGCGCGGGGTAGTCCGGGCCGAGCACCCGCACCTCGGCCAGGCCCGGTGGCTGGGACTGCACGAAGCCGAGCGCCGTCATGTCCAGCACCGGTTTCCAGGTCCGGATGCTGAGTTCGATGCGATCGGTCACGGTGGGGTGCAGGGAAATTCGGACCGGCCCGCCGGGCTCGCTGTGGTCCGGTTCGCGCACCTGCGGACCGTCTCCGAGATTGACCACGACCGAGGTGGGAGCGGCGGGCAGGCCGCCGAGCGACGGGGTCAGCTCCAGTCCGCTCACCAGCGCGGGTTCGGGCAGTTCGATCGTGAGGGTCGGTTTGGCGCCGGTCAGCGACCGAACCGAGTCCTCCGGCGCGGTCCAGCTGGTGCGCGGATCGCCGTCGGTCGCGGCGAACGCGGCGCCGCGCACGTCACCGACGTCGGCCTTGCCCCGGGCGATCGGCTGGTCGCGGTCGGTGAGCAAGGCCTCCAGCGCCGGGCCCTGCCTGGTCCGAACGGTCAGCCGAGGCGTCACGGACATGGGTTCGGGCACCGTCAGCGTGCGTTGGAAGGTGCCCGGCTCCTCCGGCGCGAGGCCGAGACCCTTGCTGCAACGCACCCGATTCGGCGACTCGAAACACGCGCTGCGCCCGGGGAATTCCTGTCCGAGGTCCCAGCCCGCGAGCTGCGCGCCGGTGCGGGCCGGCGGCAGGACGGTCCGGTGCCGGATGTCGACGTGGACCGGCTGATCGCGGACCGAGTAGTCGTCCAGGCTGAGTTCGCTGATACCGAACTGCCCACCGCGCTTGCCGGTTTCGGTGCGGATCGCGGTGATGGTGACCCACTGTGTCTTGCCCGCGGGCAGCGAAACCGACACGGGTTTACCGGGTTCGGGGATGCGCGAGGTCACGGTGCCGTTGGCGGTGCGGACCTCCACCCACTTCACCGGATCGCCGATGGCGGCCGCGCTGGTGCTGAAGGTCAGTTGCCCGACCCGGATCGGCTGGTCCAGGTCGAGCCGAAGCCATTGGCCGAGGGCGTATTCGGAGCCGTTGCTGATCCAGGATGTCGCGGGATCGCCGTCGACCACCGCCGCGGTCGAGCTGCCCGGTGCGGCCCCGCCCAGCTGGGTGGCGTCGGCGGCCGAGCTGGACGCGGTGATGGTCGCGCCGGACCATTCCCCGCGCACCAGGCCGGCGCCGTCCACCGGATAGTCGGGCACCAGGTTGTGCGTGCGGCGCGCGTCGTCGGGCGCGCGGAGGGCGGAATTGTGGTTGTCCACCCGGCCGAAGTCGGACTCCCGATCCATCGGGGTATCGGTGACGGTCAACGGTCCGGGCGGCAGTCCGGCGCGGGCCGCGTCGGCGGCGAGCAGGGTCGGCGCCTCGGTGGTCCCCGGATCGCGATGCAGACGTTCGAGCACCTCGGGACCGCCCTGCACCACGGGCACCGAGTCGAGCGGAACCGTGTACGCGCCCGGGAACGATTGCGGCGCACCGGTTCCGCTGCGCACCTCGGCCGGTGTACCCGGCGTCGGCGTCTGTACCCGGTAGATCTCGATCGCGGGGTACGCGGGCCGCAGATCGCCGTCCGCGACCAAATCCTCGGCGATGACCTTGGCTTCGATCGGATCGCCGAACTCCGCCACCTTGGTCAGGCCGGGCGACCCGTCGATCGCGCTGTGCGCCAGCATCGGCCGGGTCGACCGCGAGGTCTCCGGGTCGAGATCGTTGCGCAACACCAGAATGCCGATGCCCTGCCCGGCCAGGGTCGCCGCGAGCCCGGCCGACGGTCTGCCGTCGGCGATCAGCCGCTGGACCGAGTCCATCGCGCGGATGGTGCCCGGCGGGTTCAGCGGCACCGAGTCGCGGATCGCCCAGGGCGTGCCGGCCAGCGCCTGCAACGGCTCGTCGCGGGTCAGCCCCCACACCTGACTGCCGAACGGCGCGCCGGGCACGACCAGCGCCCGGGTCTCGGCGGCATTGTGCCGCAACCAGTCCGCGGTCTGCTGCCAATACGCGGGTACCGCGTCGTAGGCGCCGCGCGGGGCCAGCTTGCCGGTCCAGGCCAGCGAGGTGGACAGGGCGAGCGCGGTGAGGATCAACGCGGCAACCGCGACGGAACGGTCCCGCTCCGGGTGTGCGAACGCGCTGCGCCACACCGGCATCGGCACCGAGGCGGGCAGCGGCACCCTGGCCAGCAGCTGAGCCAGGCCGAGTACCAACGGGATTCGGATCAGCGGCTCCAGCTTGTGCACATTGCGCAGCGGCGCGCCGCCGGAATCCAGGAACACCCGCACCGACTCGGCGAACGGGCCGCCCAGTTCACCGACGTATCCGGCGCAGATGCCGACCAGACCGACGCACAGGATCAGTGTCAGCCGCCCGCGATACGGCATGGATCGCATCGCCAGTCCGGCCATGCCCGCCGCTGCGAGCAAACCGGTGGCAAGCACCGCGGCGGGCTGGGTGACCAGCACCGCGCCCGCGATCCGCTCCGGTGAGACGAACGGTGTCCAGCTGTCCGTGCCGCGCAGCACCTCGGCGAGCGAGGCCCACTGCGTGGTCACCCCGGACGATTCGATGTAGTCCAGGAACGGCGGGCTCACCTTGCCGAGCAGCAGCAGCGGCACCGCCCACCAGAATGTGGCCAGCACCAGCAGCGGCACCCAGGCCCTGGTGAACCGCCACCACTCCCGATTCGGCCGATACGCGGCCCACCACAGCAGCGCGGGCAGGAACGCGGCGACCGTGGCCACCGCGTTGACCGATCCCATGAGCGCGAGTGCCAGCGCGCTGCCTGCCGCGGATTCGGCGCCGCCGCGCCGCTCGCGTTCCGCCGGCCGGCCGGTGTCCGCTGCCCGTCGGCTGTGCCGTCGATAACGCACGCCGAGCGCCGCCGGCGCCAGCAACACCCACGGTGCCAGCATCATCGGCAGCGTCTCCGAGGAGATCGAGCCGAGGGTGGTGAGTACCCGCGGCGACAGCGCGAACGTCACCGCGGCGATGACGCGCGAACCACGGGTGCCTATGCCGAGGGTTTCGCAGAGCCGGATGATGCCCCAGAATCCGGCGAGCAGCAGCAGCGCCCACCAGATCCGCTGGGTGACCCAGGCGGGCAGGCCGAGGATGTGTCCGAGAGAGAAGAACGAGCCGTGCGGGAAGAAGTAGCCGTAGGCCTGATTCTGCACCTGGCCCATCGGGGCCTGGCTGCTCCACAGGTGGCCGGCGCGCGCGAGAAAACCCAGCGGATTCTGCGCCAGGTCGTATTTGGTGTCGGCGACCGTGCGCCCCGGCGTCTGCAGGAAGGTCAGCAGGAACGCCGCGAGCACCGTCCCGGCGAACCAGCGTCTACCCAGCGGCGCGATCGAGTGCCGCCGCGCCGCCGGTTCGAGCGAGTCGGCAGGTGAAGCGGGGGTCAGCTCAGCGACTGCCGTACTCGACGTTGTTCAGCAACGAGGAGTCCTTGTCTCCGCTGCGGTCGATGTCCGGCCGCGAGTTCTGCTGCACCGCAACCGTGACGAGGAGCACCGCGATCACGCCGAGCACGGCGCCGCCGACAGCACTCGCAACACCAGGAACAGCAAACTTCATTGCGGCACTCCAATACATCGATGCAGGCACATTCCCGGTCAACCTAGCAGCCCGCTCCGGTATCCGGTGCGTTCAGCCCGCCGATTCCGGGCAGGTAATGCGCTGGGGCGGCGATCACAGCGGGTCGACGGCGCTATCGGCGGTCCGGGCCGTCAGTGCACCGGGATGGCCCGTCAGTGCGCCGGAATGGCGCAGTGCAGGCTGCCGAGCAGGGTGCGGAGTTTGGCGGTGGTCTCGTCGAGCTCGGCCTTGGGATCGGACGCGGCGACGATGCCGCCGCCCGCGTAGGCGTGCACGGTGCGCCGGTCGGCGGACAATTCCGCGCAGCGGATCGCGACCACCCACGCGCCGTCGCCGTCGGCGTCGCACCAGCCGACCGCGCCGCCGTAGAAGCCGCGGTCCTCCTCCAGGTCGGCGATGGTGTCGAGCGCCAGGCCGGTCGGAGTGCCGCAGACGGCGGGCGTGGGGTGCAGCAGCAACGCCAGGTCGAGGGCGGTGGTCGACGCGTCGCGCAGTCGTCCGGTGATCGGCGTGGCGAGATGCCAGACCTCGTGGGTGCTGATCAGTTCCGGGCCGCCGGGAATGGACAGTTCGGCGCAGACCGGGCCGAGCCGGTCCCGGATCCATTCGATGACGAACGCGTGCTCGTCGCGATTCTTGGTGCTGGCCAACAACTCTCGCGCCTGTGCCGCGTCGGCGTCCGGATCGGCGCGCCGCGGTGCGGTGCCGGCCAGCGGGCGCAGCGTGACGGTGTCGCCGTGCCGGGCGATGAGCACCTCGGGGGTGGCGCCGACCAGCGTCGCGCCGGTGCGTCCGGCCGGGGTCAGGTCGACCGCGAACACATTCGCGTGTGGATGCCGGATCAGCAGGTGGGCCGCGACGAGTTCGGGCGCCAGCGCGTCGGCCGCATCGGCCACCACCGACCGCGCGGCGACCACCTTGCGCAGCGGCTGTGCCGGATCGTTCAGCTGTTCGACGAGTTTCGTCACCCGCGCGATATGTTCTGCGGCACTGGGGATCTCGGTGACGAACCGCACGGCGGGCAGCTCGGGCAGCGCGGCGGGCCGCCACGGTCCCGCGGTGCGCTCGACCCGCTCGGGCACGCTCAACGCGGCCGGCTTGCGCGGATCGAACGGCAGCGCACCGACGATCATCTCCGCATCGCCGTCCCGCAGCGCGGCTACCGCCCGATCGGCCCGGTCGAAGGCGACCCGGCTGCCGAACGCCCGGACCACCCCGTCCGGCTGAGCAAGCAGGAATCCATCCATAGTCTCTCGACCCTAACCCCGCGCCCGCCCGCCGTGCCCGGCCCGTGAGCGCACTCACGACTCCCCAGCGCTCGATTCCACCGTGGAGAGCACGCGCCGCTGTGTCATCGGGTCACTCGCTCACCGCTAGCCGGTTTTGGCGGCGGGCTCCTTACCGGGCGGGACCATGAGGACCGGGCGGTGGCAGTGCTTGAGCACCGCGTCGGCGACGCTGCTGTGCAGGAGCGCACGGATGCCGGTGGCGCCGCGGGTGCCCGCGACGATGATGTCGACGTCCAGGTCGTCGGCGCATTCGACGATGGCGTTCCAGATGGTCGTGGTGCATTCGGCGGTGCGCGCCTCGGCATTGAGCCCGGCGAGTTTGGCCAGCCGGACGCCCTCGGTATTGATCGTGCGCGCGTCGACGTAGGCGACGTCCTCGATCTCCTCGTCGGGAACCCACTCCGGCTGCATCACCCCGGACAGGCCGGACAGGCGGGCGGCCTGACGCACCATCGGCTCCCACGCGGTCAGCACGATCGCTCTGTCCGCACTGAGGAACCGCCCGGCGTATTCGATGGCCCGCTTGGCGTTCTCGGACCCGTCGTAGGCGATGAGCATCAGATCGCAGGGCACGATGACCTCCTGGTGGGAGACTCACGGCTGTTAATCAAGGCTACCTTGACCGGGCCCCGCCCACCTGCTGGCGCGCGGAATCGCGAGCGCTCTGTACGGTTGACGTCCATGCGGAAGACGCCCCTGCTCATGCTCGCCGTGCTGGCCGCCGTCGCGACCGCCTGCTCGAGCGGCGGTGGCGGCGACGCCGCGCCGCCGTCGGCGGCGGGTCCCGCCTCGACGGCCGGATCGTCCACGCAGGCAACGACATCCGCGAAACCGGATTGCAAGACCGGCTATCTCGCGCAGTTCACCCTGCGGCAGAAGCTGGCACAGTTGCTGACCGTCGGCATCACCGGCGCCGCCGATGCCGCGAACGTGGTGAGCACCGAACAGGTCGGCGGCATCTTCGTCGGCAGCTGGACCGATCTCACGCTGCTCACCTCCGGCCAGCTCGACCAGGTCAAGCAGTCGGCCAAGGTGCCGCTGATGGTGACCATCGACGAGGAGGGCGGCCGCGTCTCCCGGGTGGGGAACCTGATCGGTAAGGCGCCGTCGGCCAGGGCGACGGCGGAGACCATGACCGCCGAACAGTTCCACGACGCCACGCTGACCAGGGGCCGCGCGCTGAAGGACCTGGGGGTGACGGTGGACTTCGCGCCGGACAGCGACGTGAGCAGCCAGCCCGACGATTCCGTCATCGGCGACCGCTCCTTCTCCGATGACCCGGCGGTGGTCACCAAATACGCCGACGCCTACATCAAGGCCATGCGTGAGGTCGGCGTCGGCACCGTGCTGAAGCACTTCCCCGGTCACGGCTCCGGCTCGGGCGATTCGCATCGCGGCGCGGTGCGCACCCCGCCGCTGGCGGATCTGCAGAATGTCGACCTGGTCCCGTTCCGCAACCTGATCACCTCCGGCGCGGGCGTGATGGTCGGCCACCTCGACGTCCCCGGCCTCACCACCCCGGACGTGCCGGCCAGCATCAGTCCGCAGGTCATGGCCCTGCTGCGCGGGGGCAGCGGGTACGGCGCCGCGCCGTTCGAGGGTCCGATCTTCACCGACGATCTCAGCGGCATGGCCGCGATCACCAGCCGGTTGTCCATCGCGGACGCGGTGGAGGCCGCGTTGGTCGCCGGCGCCGACAACGCGCTGTGGATCAGCACCAACGCCGTGTCCAGCGTGCTCGACCAGCTGGAGCAGGCGGTGGCGGCCGGTCGGCTGCCCGCCGCCAGGGTGGACGCGTCCGTGCTGCGCATGGCGACCTTCAAGGGCGCGCTTCCGCGCTGCTGAGGCACTGTTTCCGCGACTGGTGAGCAAATGCGACCCACGGAACTTACCTTGGAGTAATATATGAACTTCACCATGCGGTAGGAGAGTGGATGGCGGGCGGAACGAAGCGACTTCCTCGGGCGGTTCGTGAGCAGCAGATGCTCGATGCCGCGGTCGAGGTGTTCTCGCGCAAGGGCTTCCACGATACATCGATGGATGCCATTGCCGCCGAGGCGAAGATATCCAAGCCGATGCTCTATCTGTACTACGGCTCCAAGGATGAACTGTTCCGTGCCTGCATCCAGCGCGAGGGCCTGCGCTTCATCGAATCGGTGGTGCCCGCGGGCAACCCGCAGCTCTCCCCGCACGAACAGGTACGGGTCGCGCTGGAGGGCTTCCTCGGCTTCGTCGACCGCAACCGGCGTTCCTGGCAGGTGCTCTATCGCCAGGCCATCGGCCAGCAGGCGTTCGCCTCGGAGATCGAGAACGCCCGCGAGCGCGTCATCGAACTGACCGCCAAGCTGCTGGAATCCAGCGCCAAGCACCCCGAGCCCGGCACCAACTTCGACATCGTCGCGGCCGCGGTGATCGGCGCGGGCGAGGCGATCGCGGACCGGGTGGCCAGCGGCCGCATCGAGGTGGCCGAGGCGGTCGACCTGCTCGATGATCTGGCGTGGCGAGGTCTGGCGGGACGCAAGAAGGCGGAGTAGCCGGAGGGGGATTCGGCGCGCCGTGACGGAGTAATTCCGGTATAGCGGTTGACGGCCTGCCAGAGTGCGGAGATCACCAAGCACAGACCGGCTCCGACCACGGCGAGCCGGGAGAACGGGGCGGAATTGTTCGGGTTGCTCAGGCCGTGTTCGCACGGCGCGGCGAAGTATGGAATCGATGCGGCAGAGTGGCGCACGCACATGTGCGGGCTGTGCCTCGGGCTACGCGACGGGCATGGTCAATTGGCCCGGGCGACAACGAATGTCGACGCGATCGTGTTGAGCGTGCTCACCGAGGCGCAGTCCGCGAGCGCGGTCGAGCGCACGCAGGCGGGGCGGTGTGCGCTCCGGGGGATGCAGCGCGCGTCGGTCGCCTCGGCGAAGTCGCCCGGCGTGCGGCTGGCCGCGACGGCGTCACTGTTGCTGGCGTCGGCCAAGGTCCGTGACCATGTGGACGACGGCGACACGGCCGTCCTGGCGCGTACACCGATGGCGAAGGCCGCGAGCCGTTGGGCCGGTCAGGCGCAGGTGAGCGCCCAAGGGATCGGTTTGGATGTAGAACCGCTGGTCGCCGCGCTGAATACGCAAACGCGGCTGGAGCAGTCCGCGGGCAGCGGGGCGGATGCGCTCGCGCGCCTGACCGCGCCGACCCAGCTCTGTGCCGCCGAGTTCTTCGCGCACACAGCGATATTGGCCGAACGCCCGGATAACGTCGACGCAATGCGCACGGCGGGTTGGCAATTCGGCCGGATCGCACACCTGGCCGATGCGGTGCAGGACTACGACCAGGATATGGCCCGCGGCCGGTTCAATCCGCTCGCCGCCACCGGGACCTCCATGCCGCAGGCGTACGACCTACTGCGGGAATCGGATTCGCGACTGCGCGACGCGGTCGCGCAGGCCGAGCTGGACGCGGTCCCGACCGTCCGCTGGATGCTGCTCGACCCGCTGACGTCCGTGCTCCGCAAACTCGGCCATGGCATCGGCGCAGTGGCCGGTCACGCCTGCGGAATGTCCCACGGCGACGTGCACATGGACTCGCGGCGTACGGGTCAGCGCCCCGGCCTCGGGGAATCCCTCACGCTCATCCTCGGCTCGTACTGCACCGGCTATGCCTGCTGCGCCGAACACACCCAGCCGTGCACCGGCGAACGCAAGCAGCCGTGGATCAACAACTGCGATTGCGGCGGCTGCGATTGCGGCTGTGGCGACTGTGACTGCGGCTGCGGCGACTGCTGTGGCTGCTGCGACTGCAGCTGCTGAACCACTTGCCGCGCAACGATTCTCGGAAAACGACGGGAGCCGCACCCGATTCGAGTGCGGCTCCTGATCGTTCGGTGCGTCAGCGCAGCGACGCGGTGAGGTGCGGGAACCCCTTCTTCGGGTTCAGCACGGCCAGATCCCAGCCGCCGGCCACCTGATCCGCGTACACGTTCACCGTCGACGGCAGGAAGATCGGCTTGCCGAACTTCACCGAGTAGGTGGTCTTGGCCGGCACCCGGCCCTCGATCGTGCCGAGGATGTGCGCGGCCGACCACATGCCGTGCGCGATCGGCTTGGGGAAGCCCAGAGCCTTGGCGCCCAGCGACGAGATGTGGATCGGGTTGTGGTCGCCCGACGCGGCGGCGTACTGGTTGATCGTCTTCTGATCGATCCGCCAGGTGCGCAGCGGCGGCGGCGCGGCCTCCTCCGGCTTGGGTTCCGGCTTCGGGCCGCCGGACAGCGAGGTGCGCTGCTGGTGCAGGAACGTGGTGACCTGCCGCCAGACCAGCTCCCGGCCGACGCTGATCTCGCTGATCGCGTCGACCAGCAGCCCCTTCGGGTGCTCGCGCAGATTCTCGATGTGCGACTTGATGTCCAGCGGCTCGCTCACCGAGATCTCGCGGGTCCGCTCGATCACGTTCTCCGCGTGCACCGCGCCGACCGCGACGAACGGAAAGTCACGCTGCACAACGAGTTGCATGACGATCGGGAAGGTGAGGATGAACGGATAGGTCAGCGGCAGCGCGTCGCCGAACCGCAGTCCGGTCGCCCGGCAGTAGGCGGCCAGATGATCCGGATCCACGCGCAGGCCCTCGAGCCGGCTCGACCGATCCGGCAGCGTCGACTTGCGCCCCGAGACCAGCGGCAGCGGGATCGCGCCCAGCGCCGCCTTCAGGTACAGCGGGCCGTTCTTCGGTGTCTCTTTCAGGGAGATCACTTGCGACATCATGCTCCGATCAGGCTCTGCCCGCAGACGCGAACGATGTTGCCGGTCACCGCGTTCGACGCCGGGCTGGCGAAGTAGGCGATGGTCTCGGCGACGTCGACCGTCTGCCCGCCCTGCAGCAGCGAGCTCATCAGCCGGCCCGCCTCGCGGGTGGTCAGCGGGATGGCGGCGGTCATCGCGGTCTCGATGAAGCCGGGCGCCACCGCGTTGATGGTGATGCCCTTCTCCGCCAGCTTCGGCGCCTCGGCGTTGACCATGCCGATGACCCCGGCCTTGGACGCGCCGTAGTTGGTCTGGCCGCGGTTGCCCGCGATGCCGGCGATGGAGGAGACGTCGATGACCCGCCCGCCGTCCTTCAGCGCACCCCTGGCCACCAGGCCCTCGGTGATCCGGTGCGGCGCGGCGAGATTCACGTTGAGCACCGAGTTCCAGCGGCCCTCGTCCATGTTGGCGAGCAGCTTGTCCCGGGTGATGCCCGCGTTGTGCACCACGATGTCGATGCCGCCGAAGCGCTCGGTGGCGAACTCGGCCAGCTTCTCCGCGGCGTCGGGCGCGGTGACGTCCAGCGCGAGCGCGGTGCCGCCGACCTTGTTCGCGGTCTGCGAGAGCGCCTCACCGGCGGCCGGGATGTCGGCGACGATCACGGTCGCGCCGTCGCGGGCGAACACCTCGGCGATGGTCGCGCCGATGCCGCGCGCGGCGCCGGTGACCACGGCGACCTTGCCGTCCAGCGGGCGGTCCCAGCTGGCCGGGGCGGTGGCGTCGTCCTTGCCGACCCGGATGACCTGGCCGTCGACGAACGCGGACTTGGCCGAAAGCAGGAAGCGCAGCGTCGATTCCAGTCCGGTCGCGCCGGTGGAGGCCTCCGGGTGCAGGTAGACCAGCTGTGCGGTGGCGCCGCGCAGCAGCTCCTTGGCCACCGAGCGGGTGAAGCCCTCGAGCGCGCGCTGGGCGATCTGCTCGTCCACCGTCGAGGCGAGCTCGGGGGTCGTGCCGATCACCACGATGCGGCCGGACGCGGCGATGCTGCGCATGGCGGGCTGGAAGAACTCGTAGAGCTGCGACAGATCCTCGATCGAACCGATGCCGGTCGCGTCGAACACCAGCGCGCCGAACTTGGTTCCGGCACTGGCCGAATCGGCGAACGTGTAGTCGGTCAGCAGCGTGCGCAGCGGCTCGGCGACCCGGCCCTTGCCGCCGAGCAGCACCGGCCCGGGCAGCGGCGCTTCGCCCGCCTTGTAGCGACGCAGATTCTCCGGCTGCGGCAGCCCGAGCTTGCTCGCCAGGAACTGACCCGGGGAGGAGTGTACGAACGATCCGTAGAGGTTGGGCGCACCCTTGCTCTTGCTGGCTGCCACGGTCCCTGCCTTTTCTGTGTGGTCGGCGGCGTGCACGGTCCCTGCCAAGCTACCGCCGCCGGGACTGTCGCTCACGCCGCGATTGTGTTCTCGGGTCTGCCGTTTACCCCCGCATTCGGTCTGCTCACGCACATTTGCGGGGTACGGTGTCGACAACAAACTTACTCCAGAGTAAGTTTAATGTAAACCAAACCGCGACGGGGCGCCGATCAGTGGAGACTTCCACGCGGACTCCGGAGCGCCGGACATCCCCAACGAGACCTGGAGACTCGAGTGACAACCAAATCCCGTTCGGCGAAGAGCACCGCCAAGACCGGTAAGACCACCCGCCCGGTCGCGATCGTGGGCGGCAACCGGATTCCGTTCGCTCGCTCCGACAAGGCGTATGCGCACGCCTCGAACCAGGACATGTTCACCGCCGCACTGGACGGCCTGGTCAGCCGGTTCGGCCTGCAGGGCGAGCGGCTCGGCATGGTGGTCGGCGGCGCCGTGCTCAAGCGGGTCGGCGAGCACGGCATGATCCGCGAGAGCGTGCTCGGCAGCAAGCTCAGCCCGTACACCCCGGCCCACGATCTGCAGCTGGCCTGCGGCACCGGTCTCCAGGCCATCGTCACCGTCGGCGACGGAATCGCCCAGGGCCGCTTCGAGGCCGGCATCGGCGGCGGCACCGACACCACCTCCGACGCCCCGATCGGTGTCAGCGAGGGCATGCGCGAGTGGATGCTGGACGCGAACCGGGCCAAGTCCAACAAGGACCGGCTCAAGCTGGTCGGCCAGCTGCGCCCGAGCATGCTCGGCATCGAGATCCCGCGCAACGCGGAGCCGCGCACCGGTCTGTCCATGGGTGAGCACGCCGCGATCACCGCCAAGGAATTCGGTGTGCCGCGCGAGGCGCAGGACGAGCTGGCCTACCTCTCGCACAAGAACATGGCCGCCGCCTACGACCGCGGCTTCTTCGATGACCTGATCACCCCGTTCCTCGGGCTGACCCGCGACGACAACCTGCGTCCCGGCTCCACCATCGAGAAGCTGGCCACGCTCAAGCCGGTGTTCGGCGTCAAGGCGGGCGACGCCACCATGACCGCGGGTAACTCCACCCCGCTGACCGACGGCGCCTCCGCGGTGCTGCTGTCCAGCGAGGAGTGGGCCGCCGAGCGCAACCTGCCGGTGCTGGCCAACCTGGTCGACAGCGAGGTCGCGGCGGTCGATTACATCCACGGCCCGGACGGCCTGCTGATGGCGCCGACCTACGCGGTGCCGCGCCTGCTCGCCCGAAACGGCCTGACCCTGCAGGACTTCGACTACTACGAGATCCACGAGGCGTTCGCCTCCGTGGTGCTCGCCACGCTGTCCGCGTGGGAGTCCGACGCGTACTGCAAGGAGCGGCTCGGCCTGGACGGCGCGCTCGGCTCGATCGATCGCAGCAAGCTCAACGTCAACGGCTCCTCGCTGGCCGCAGGCCACCCCTTCGCCGCGACCGGCGGCCGCATCGTCGCCTCGACCGCGAAGCTGCTGGCGGAGAAGGGATCCGGCCGCGCGCTGATCTCCATCTGTGCCGCCGGCGGGCAGGGCGTCGTCGCGATCGTCGAGCGCTAAGCACTCCCGAAAGGTGGCATCCGGTGTTCCCGGATGCCACCTTTCGTCGTTCAGCGCACCAGACTGCCCCGGGCAGCGGCGAATCGGACCACGCCCGGTGCGAATCGGCCGAAGACGTACTGGAGCCTGGCCTCTGGGGTCACCGGCACGACATCCTTGTTCTTCCGCACCGCGCGCACGATCTGCTCGGCGACCTTCTCCGGCCCGTAGCCGCGCAGGCGGTAGAGCCGGTCGTAGAGCTGTTGCCTGCGCCGCTCCTCCTCGGCGGAGACGCCCGACATCCGCGTGTTCGCGACGATATTCGTGTGCACGATGCCGGGGCAGATGGTGCTGACACCTATTCCGCGGCCGGCCAATTCGGCCCGCAGGCAGTCGGAGAACATGAACACCGCGGCCTTACTGGTCGAGTACGCGCTGAACGCCTGCTGCGGTGTGTAGGCCGCCATGCTGGACAAGTTGACGATGTGCCCGCCGAGCCCGCGATCGGCCATCGCGCCGGCGAACGCACGGCAGCCGTTGACCACGCCGTGCAGGTTCACCGCGAGCACTCGGTCGAAATCCTCGGCCGAGGTGTCCAGGAACCGCCCGGCCTGGCCGATGCCCGCGTTGTTGATCAGCACGTCGGGCACGCCGTGTTCGCGGATCACCCCGTCGGCGTGCTTACCCATCGCGGACTCGTCGGACACGTCCAGCTCATAGGCGTGCGCGGTGCCCCCGGCCTGCGCGATCAACGCCACGGTGACCTCGGCCGCGACGCCGTTGACGTCGGACACCACCACCTCCGCACCCTCCTGGGCGAACGCCAGTGCGGTGGCCCGGCCGATACCGCTTCCGCCGCCGGTGATCACGACGAGCTGATCCTCGAACGGCCTGCGCGGCACACCCATTCGCGCACGGCGTAATGCCCGGGCCGGCGGCGTTCCGGTCACCGAGTCGATCAATTCGATGGTGGCCGCGGCGAGCAGTTGCGGATGCGAGAACGGCAGCCAGTGACCGCCTTTCACCACGCGCAGCCAGACCTGGTCGGCCCACCGGTCCTCGTCGGCGTAACTCGACTGCCGCACTGCGGGATCGCGGGTGCCGATGATGATCTGGGTTGGCACCGTGGTGAATTCGTCCCGGGCGCGCAGCGGATTCGCTGCCCAGGTGGAGCGATAGATCCGCAGCCCGTTCGCCATGTCCTGCTTGAACGTCGGTGCCAGATGAATGTTCTCCGGCGCCGCTCCCTCGGCCGCGGACAGCGCGGAGCGCCAGAGCTGTTCGCTCATCCCCACCTTGATCGCGGCCTTCGGCAGTGCGGGAAGCGCGAGAAAGGTCGAGTAGGCGAACGAACCCAGCTGGGCCAGCGGCAGCGCGATATTGCGCGGCGTCGGCCGGGACAGGCGCGAGCGCGCCCACTTGCCCACATGCGCGATGCTCGGCCCGGAGACCGAGGTGAACGACGCGATCAGCCGGGCCGAGTCGGGCCGGCAGACGACCTCCCAGGTGGCGACGCTGCCCCAATCGTGGGCGAGCACGTGCACGGGTGCGCCCCCGCCGAGCGCCTCGATCACCGCGACGTAGTCCGCGGCCAGCGTCGTGGTCGAGATGGCCGCGGTGCCGGGCGGGTTGGATGATTCGCCGTGCCCGCGGTTGTCCACGCTCAGTACCCGGAAGCGCTCGGTCAGCTCCGGCACGACGTTGTCCCACAGGTGATGGGAGTCCGGCCAGCCGTGCAGCAGCAGGATCGTCGGCCCATCCGGATTGCCTTGCTCATAGACGGCGAGGTCGACCTCGCCGTTGCGGACCACGTGCTTCTCGGCCATGGATTCACCCCACTATCCGGGCCGCGGCGGTCGCGGTCCGTGGACGTAGCTGTCCGCCCCATTCTGTCTGAGACGGTGAGATTCGGGTAGTCCTAACCGCGGTGATGACCCGCCCGGGACTGCTGTGAGCTTTCTCATGAATATCGACTCACATCCGCGAAGCATTTCGCTACGTAGCAGAGGCTATTTAGCAGCTACTAGCAGGCAACTTGTGTGTTACAAGTTTTCTCCGCTTGCCGTGAGCTCGTCATATCGTTTCTTGCAGCGGGCTTGATCTGTGTGTTTACCTGCACGTCACCTACTGTGCTACCGGGGATCGGCAATCGATGAGGTGTTAAAGCGCTGATTAATCGACTTGCAGCTACCGGCAGGGCATCTCTTCGGCTTAACGAATTACTCGAATCGAGCTAGCAGAGAGGAAGGCTGAACAGCTGATGCGAATCGGTATAGCGCTGCGCGCCACCGCCTTGGCCCTCGCGGCGGCGGTCGGTCTCGGACTCGCGGCGGCGGCCCCCGCCGGAGCGGCCGGCGAGGTAGACCGCTACCTGGATCTACCGCTGGTGAACCGGGACGCCGCGAGCAGTCCCGGCGGCGTCAACCCGGAACTGCCCTACGACGCGGCCGAGCTGCGCGGGCTGCTGGACGAGGCGCGTGCCCAAGGGGTCGCGCCGACCCGCTACGCCGCGCTGCTCTACCAGTACTGGCTGGTCGACGCGACGAACAAGGCGGGCATCGACCTGCGCTCGTGGGATCCGCGCGCGGGCGTCGAGGCCAACCGCACCAATCTCACCAGGTCCTACCGCTACTACGAAGACCTGCAACTGAACCACCGTGAGCTGCAATGGGCGGGCATGGGCGGTCAGGTCGGCGCCGACTTCGGCGGCGGCCTCATCGATTTCGAGATGATGGGCAACATCTACGGCCTGCCCGGGCTTTCCGAATCCGCGCGCGGCGTCATCGCCGCGGTCGACCAGGCCGCCGGACCGCAGGCGGTGGCCCAGCTTCCGCGCGGCCTGATGGCGCTGGCCGAGGCCGGTTCGCAGATTGCCCCGGAGGACCTGCGCTACATCATCGGGATGATCCTGGTGATGCAGAAGAACATCTTCTCCGATCTGATGCCGATGCACGATGCCTACGTCACCGAAGGCCTTCCGGCGCTGGAAGAATTCCAGGCCGCGGGGTTGTTCGGCGCGGACATCATGGCGGCCTGGCGCGGGGTCGCCTCCGGTGAGTACGACCGGATCGCCTCGGGCAACGGCACTCTGCTGCGCCGGGAACAGGAATGGGTGATTCGCGACCAGTGGGATTCGGTGCGCGGTTACAAGGGCAGCGTCGGCGAGGCCATCACCTACGTCAGCGGCGCCGCGGGCTCGCCGTCGGTGGCCGGGGTCGCGCCGCCCCGGGAATTCAATCCGGTGCGCATGCGGGTCACGCTGGCCGACGGACGTCCTGCGCTGATGACTTTGCCACTGCCGGAATGGAATTGGTCGGAATTCGACTCGCGCTGGGACTACATCACCACGGAGCTGCTGCCGAAATACAAGTTCCAGGTCGAAAACAACTGGCCCGCATTGGAAGCCGTGATGCGCACACCGTACGAGATCCAGATGGAATCGCACCGCCCGTTGTTCAACATTCCGCAGCTGCTGGATTCGGCCGCCCGGCAGATCCAGGTAACTCCGATCGACACGATGGCGGTGCGCTAGATGAAACTGTTCACCGCGGCCGTCGCGACGGCCACCGCGCTGATGCTGTGCGCGGGAACCGCCGCGGCGCAGGGGGAGATGCCGACGCCCGGACTGGACCGGGTGTTCAACGGTTTCGTCGTCGGCCAGATCCAAGGTGCGCAACCGGTTCCGCCGGATCAGGCGTTCCAGGCGCTGCTCGCCGATGACCCGTTCTATCAGGAGCCGCCGCTGACCGGCGCCGAACAGCCGGGCACGCTGTTGAAGGCGAAGAAGGTCGACGTGATGTTCCTGGGCATCACCCCGCCCGACGTCGAGGCCTACAAGCTGATGTACGTCACCACCGGCATCGACGGGGTCACCCCGGTGATCAGCACCGGCATCCTGATGATCCCGAATCACGGTGCGCCCGTAGGGGAGAAGAAGGTCATCTCCTACCAGGAGGCCAACGACAGCGTCGGCTGGTCCTGCCACCCGAGCACGCAGTGGACCGGCGGCGACCCGCTCGACGGTTCGTCGTGGTCGGCGCTCGGCCCGCTGGCGCTGATGTTCGACAAGGGCTACGCCGTGATGATCTCCGACGTCGGCAACGACGGAGATCGCAAGCCGCACGGCGTATTCGCGGGCAAGTTCGCCGCGCACGCCCAGCTCGACGGTGTCCGCGCGGCATTGGCGCATCGCGAGGCCGGGCTCGATCCGAAGGCGCAGATCGGCCTGTTCGGCATCGCCGGCGGCGGGGTCGGCGCGGCCTTCTCCGCCGAACTCCAGCCCACCTACGCGCCGGAACTCGACGTGAAATCCGCTGTGCTGGAAGGAATGGTGGTCAACCCGCGCAACTTCATGCGGGTCGCCGACGGCTCGGTCGGCTCCGGTTTCGCGCTGGCCACGCTGCTCGGCCTGGAGCCCGCGTACCCGGAGATGGAGGTGAACGCCAAGCTGAACCCGGCGGGCGTCGGGTTGGCCAACGCCTTCCGTACCCAGTGCCAGACGCCGGCCTACTTCGGGCTGCCCTTTCTGCCGCTCAACACCCTGTTCAACTCGGGCCTGAGCCCGGCCGACGAGCCCGCGTTCCAGCGCGCGTTCGAGGAGAACACCCTGGGCCGCTCCGGCACACCGAAGGCCAAGGTGGCCATCACCTCCTGCGTCGCCGACGACTCACCGATGTCGCTGGTGCCCGCCAAGGACTCGCGGGAACTCGCCGACATCTATCGGGCAGGCGGCGCCGAGGTGACCTACCAGCCCACCGACTGCGGCATGGTCCGCATGCTCACCGACATCTACGGCTGGGGCACGGATCTGTTCGGCATGCAGACGATCGACTGGATCGACCGCAATTTCGAGTGAAAAGGATTACCCGCCATGGCATTTCTCTACGGCATCAATTATCTGTTCTGGTACGGCCCGCTGGCGGTCGCGAAGTTGATGGCACAGGCCGCCGGCTTCTGACCGGCCGCTGAGGACCGTGGCTCCCCGTGTCTCGCGGGAGCCACGGTCTTTTCGCTACGCGCCGGGAAGCTCGTTGTGCCCGCCGAACGCCTTGCGCATCGCCGACAGCATCTTGTCCGCGTAGAGCGACTCGCCGCGCGAGGAAAACCGTTGGAACAGTGCCGAAGCCAGCACCGGGGCGGGCACCCCGGTGTCGATCGCGGCGTCGAGCGTCCACCGGCCCTCGCCGGAATCGGAGACCCGGCCGCTGTAGGAATCCAGGTTCGGGTCGGCGTACAGCGCGCTCGCGGTGAGGTCCAGCAACCAGGAGGCGACCACCGAGCCGCGGCGCCACACCTCGGTCACCTCGGGCACGTCGATCTCGTACCGGTAGTACTCGGGATGTTCGAGCGGCGTCTCCTCGGCGGAGAACTCGCCGTCGTGTTCGGCGCCGTAGTTGGCCTTGTGCAGGATGTTCAGGCCCTCGGCGTAGGCGGCCATCGCGCCGTACTCGATGCCGTTGTGCACCATCTTGACGAAGTGCCCCGCGCCGGCCGGACCGCAGTGCAGGTAGCCCTGCTCGGCCGCCGACGGCTCGCCGGTGCGGCCCGGCGTCCGCTCGGCCGCCTCGACGCCGGGCGCGATGGACTTCAGCAGCGGATCCAGATATTTCACCTGCTCGGCCTCGCCGCCGATCATCAGGCAGAAGCCGCGATCGAGCCCGAAGACGCCGCCCGAGGTGCCGATATCCACGTAGTGAATGCCCTTGGGGCGCAACTGTTCGGCGCGCTTGATGTCCTCGTGGTAGCGGCTGTTGCCGCCGTCGATGATGATGTCGCCGGGCTCGAGCAGCTCGGCCACCTGGTCGATGACGGCGCCGGTCGCGCCCGCCGGGATCATCACCCAGACCACCCGCGGAATCTCGAGCGTCTGTACGAATTCCGCGAGGTCGGTGCTGCCCTGGAAATCGTCGCCCAGCTCCTCGCGCAAGATGTCGATCTGGTGCGGGCGACGTTCGTAGCCGACGGCGGTGTGCCCGTCCCTGACGATGCGGCGCACGATGTTGGCGCCCATCCGCCCGAGGCCGATCATTCCCAGCTGCATGCCATCCATCTCCCTCGTGTGTGCGGTGGCCGGACACTCGTTCGTCCACGATTGTCCCGCTTCGGTCCGATACTGGTCTGTTCGGCTGTGTAACGCACGGTGCGCCGCACCGATAATCAGATCGGCTCCGCGTAGTTGCCAGACCCCCGACCCGGCAACTGCGCGGGGCCCTTTGCGTGTCCGACCGGGTCCTTTGCACGGAATTTGCTGCAGAACGGTGCTCACCGGACGTTGTCGGCATCGCGCACTATCGTTGGCGGAGGCTCGCGTCGTGTGAGCCCCAACTCAACCGAACGGGGAGGACGGTTCGTGACGAGCCAGCCGAGCACCGGACGTCGTGGCCACCAACCGGCGGGCGAGGTCGGTTTACGCCAGCTGCTCGAATCGGCCCAGGCCCAAGGGACGAACCCGCCTCAGGCGCCGAGGACCCCACCGGCGCCGGAGTGGGGCGACGACTCGGCACCCACCGTTCCGATCCAGGTCACTCCGGCACCGCGGGCGAGCCATCGGGCCAAGCCCGGCGAGCGCCCGGTGCGTCGGCCGATCTCCGGTCCGCCGCCGCAGCGGCTGAATCGCACCGTGCTGAAGCGGGCGGGCATCACCGTAGGCGCCGTGCTCGCCGTGGCCGGCCTCGGCTACGCGGTCGACTGGGTGCTGTCCGCGGGAGAGGTCCCGCGCGGCACGGTCGTTTCCGGCATCGAGGTCGGCGGCCTGGACAGGGCCACCGCGGACGCGCGATTGCGCGCGGAACTCGCGCCGCGCGCCGACCGCGAGCTACCGCTGCGCATCGGTGACGTACAGACCAGGGTCGTTCCCGCGACCGCGGGGTTGTCCGTGGACTGGGACGGCACCTGGGACCGGATCGGCACCCAGCCGCTCAATCCGCTCACCCGGTTCACCTCGTTCTTCAGCGCCCGCGACGTCAAGGTGGCCAGCGTCGTCGACGACGTCGCGCTCGAGCGTCAGCTGACCGCGTTGCGCGTGCACGACCGGCCGTCGGTCGAGGGCACCATCGCCTTCGACAAGGCCAGACCGGTCGCCGTCGCCCCGGTTCCGGGCCGGGTGCTCGACCTCTCCGCCGCCCGGGCCGAGCTGATCGACAACTGGATCACCGGCATCACGCTCGACCTCCCGGTACACCCCGCGCCCCTCACCGTCCGCCCGGAGGCGGTCGACCAGGCGCTGCGCACGGTGGCCGAGCCCGCGGTGCGCGCGCCGATCACCTTCGCGGGCAAGGGTGCCTCCGCCAGGCTGGACCCCGAGCAGATCGCCGGCGTGCTGTCGTTCGTGCCCGACGGTCAGGGCGGCCTCGGTCTGTCCATCGATCAGAACGTCGCGGTCGGTTTGCTGGGACCGCAGCTGGTGGCCACCGAGATCGAGCCGAAGGACGCGACGTTCGCGGTGAGCGGCGGCAAGCCGACGGTGGTGCCCGCCGTGGTCGGCGACAAGATCAACTGGCCGAAGACCTTCGAGCAGCTCGCCGCGCTGCTCGCCGCGCCGCAGGAGCGCACCGGCCAGGCGGTCTACGAGAAGGTCGAGCCGAAGCTGACCACCGAGGCGGCGCAGGGGCTCGGCGTCGTCGAACCCATGGGCTCGTTCACCACCAACGGCTTCAGCGGTCCGTCCGGAGTGAACATCAAGGTGGTCGCCAGGAAGGTGAACGGCGCGGTGGTGAAGCCGGGAGATACCTTCTCGCTCAACGACTTCACCGGTCCGCGCGGCACCGCCGAGGGCTATGTCGAGTCCGGCATCATCGACCACGGCCGGCCCGGCACCGCCGTCGGCGGCGGCATCAGCCAGTTCGCCACCACCCTCTACAACGCCGCGTACTTCGCCGGCATGGTGGACGAGGGCCACACCGAGCACAGCTATTACATCTCCCGCTACCCGGCCGCGCGCGAGGCGACGGTCTTCGACGGCGCGATCGATCTGCGCTTCCGCAACAACGCGCCCACCGGGGTCTACATCGAGGCCGTCACCACGGATTCCGAAGTGACCGTACGGCTTTGGGGAACCAAGACGGTCGAGGTGGAATCGGTGACCGGCGACCGGAGCAAGCCCACCGAGCCGACCACGATCAAGCTGCCGAAGGGCAAGGACTGCATCGCCTCCGAGGGTGCGCCCGGCTTCACCACCTCCGACACCCGCATCATCACCGACAAGCGCTCGGGCCGCGAGATCTCCCGGCACACCCGCACGGTCAAGTACGACCCGATTCCCGTCGTGAAATGTGAGTGAGCGCAACGACTCCGGAGATCGGAGCCAACTCCTGGCTAACCCGCAACGCGTCGCTGGTTAGTCCGGGGCGCGGCGAATCATTCTGCGGCAGGGCGACTTTGGTGAGCGACCCCCCGGCGAATGGGATATAACTACGCCAGATTCCGGGACGCCAGTCCGGTTCCGTCTCGGAGTGGGGCTCAAGGTTGAGCGAAGTGTGAAGGGGATACCGTCGTGGACCAGATCGACTCAGTCAGACCGTATGCGGCGGGGCGGGGAAACAACGCCGCAGTCACGCTGGGTACGGCCATCGGAGACGAAGTAGCCCTGCGCGTTGTGCAGGGCAATGGCACGTTGTGCGACGTCGTGGTCGCCGCGTGGGCGATGGGTGTCGATCCGGTCGAGGCGGTGCTGCAATACGCCGAGGCCGCCACCGGAGTGATCGTCGACGACGTGGTGGTGGTGGACGGCGCAGATCCGCGCTGCGCGTAGGCGTTTCCCGGGTCGGCAGTAGGGTGCCGGCACGGCTCTTTTCACGGCGCGTCGCGCCGATTTCGGGCGTGAAGTGTTGCGCCGCAACAGGTCGCCGATAGTGGTTTCGGCTCGCTGTCCCGCGCAATAGGTTTCGAACCGTCGTAACTCCGGCGGTCTCGGTTGGGCCGCGCTATTCCTCCGGGCGTTCGACGTCGCGCAGTGCGGCGGCGACGAATTCACGCATCGGGATGTCCAGTGCGGTGCACAGCGCGTGCAGCTGCTGCATGTCCGGCGATCGATCGCCGTTCTCGAAGCGCTGGATCGTGCTGACCCCCAGTCCGGTCAGCGCGGCGAGTTGCGGGCGCGTCAGCGCCCGCCGGGCCCGGGCCGCCCTGAGTTCTGCCCCGACCGCACGGTTGATGTCCGAAGGTACCTTTTCCACACCCATACGGACCATTCTGAGGTCCGAATGGCTACCTGGCAAACGACATGCCGGAAAAACGCCGAGGGTCACCGCAGCTACCGGGCATTTCGCCCAAAAAGGTCTGGCGAGAGTTGCAACAGGTCCGAACGGACCTTAATGTGCTCCGTATGGAACACTTAGACCTCATGGTTGCCGGGAAGGTGCGGCGCGCCATGTCCGACGCGGGACTCTGTCCCGAGGACTTGGCCGCATGTTCCGGGCTGCCTGCATCCGACCTGCGCAGCCTGCTCGCCGCGCACGGCTCGTTCACGGTGGACGAGCTCGCTCGGATTGCCGCGGCGCTGGACTGCCGCGTTGTCGACCTGCTGCCCGACGGGGGATCTGCGATGACCGTCACTGACGGATTCCGTTCGCCCGGTGCGTCTCGTTTCGCGGATTCGGCGTGTCGCATCAAACATTTTGTGACGCGAATCACTCTGTGCGACAAGGCGGCCGAGCGGTGGTGAGCGATCGATCAGCTACCGCGGCGATGGCACTCGATCAGGTTGCGCGCAATGTGCCCCGGCTCACCGGATTCGGTGCCTGGAGTCCGGGCATCTCCGGCATTCCGTACCTCGGCGGCGACGAACCGCATGCCGTCGCGGTGATTCTCATCCATGATCCGCGCGATGCCCGGGTGCGCAGTGCGACGCTCATCGCGACCCCGCAGCCCGCCGCCGACGACGAATCACGGCCCCGGTGACAAAGCCGGCGCGAATCCGTCGCGCGAACCCCGCCCTCGAACTCTTCCGGCGTCATATCGGCGCGCGCGTCACCTTCACCGGGACAACCGCCGAACGCGGCGGCGTCGAACACGGCGTCATCGTCGACGTCGACCATCGGATGGTGTACGTCGATTACGGCTACCCCAATCCGATCAACGCCGAACTCGGCAATGCCATCGCCACCCACCCGGCGAATCTTCGACTGGAAACCATTGTCGCCGCGCCGGACTCCTGCGATCACTGCGGTACCGCGGCGGAACGCCCAGGCCCGGCATTTCGCGCGTCGCGCTGAACCGGCGCTTCTCGATTCTCATTTCCGACCCGATCGGGTGCGGCCCCGGCGTGGGCGCACCCGGTCTCGTCGTCGACGAAAGGAACGGCCTCGTGGCCATTTTCGGCCGCCGTTTATTCGGCAAGTTGCTAGCTCCGGGCGAGGTCATCGATGTGCTGATGGTCGGAGGGACCTGGAATCCGAACGGTGATCGGGTCACCGCCGCGTTCGCCGAAGCGCTCGATCCGCAGCGTTTTGTCCTGCGCATGGTGCCCTATCCAGCGGATTATGGCCGGCACGTAGCGTTCGCCGACAGTGTTGCCGCCGGTCGGCGCGCACTTCTCAAAGCGATCGAGGCGACCCCCAATCGTGTTCTGCTGGCCGGCTATTCGCAGGGCGCGGGCATCGCGGGCGATCTCGCCGCCGATATCGGGCAGGGGCTGTTCCCGCATCTGGAAGTGGTTGCCTGTGCGTTGATCGCGGACCCGCTGCGCCCGGCCGGCCGGTGCCTCGGCAAGGATCCCGGCGGTTACGGCGTGGTCGGGCAGCGAAACATCACCGGGATTCCGACGTATTGGGTTGCGGCGGAGGGTGATCCGATCACGGCGCTGCCTGCCGGTAACCCGCTGCGGTTGATCGCCGACCTGAGCGCGTATTTCAGCCTGTCCAGTCCCGAGGCCATGGTGCGCTGGGGCCAGAGCATCATCGACATGGCCACCGGCCGTCAGCTGCAACGCTGGTGGTCACCGGAGCATTGGCGTTCCTGGGGCGGCGCCGTCGCCTACGCCCGCGGCTACCTGTTCGACGGGCGGCACACCGAGGACTACATCCGGCACGGTCACGCCCGGCTGCTCGCCGAGGCGATCAACCGTGAGGTGGGTGCGCGCCACCGCGGCCCGCACCCGAGCTGAGCCCGCTGCGATGCCCTGGTTCCAGGTCGACGACCAGCTCGGATTCCATCCCAAGGCGGTCGCGGCAGGCAATGCCGCGATGGGGCTGTGGGTGCGGGCCGGCTCCTGGTCGATGCAGCAACTCACCGAGGGTTTCATCCCGGCCGCGATCGTGCGCGGGCTCGGTTCGGCGGCGCAGGCGAAAAAGCTTGTCGAAGCCGGGCTTTGGACCGCCGCAGACGGAGGCTACCGGTTCCATGACTGGGGCGAGCGGCAGATGTCCAAAGCCGAGATCGAGGACCGACGCCGCAAGCGAGCCGACGCCGGCCGCAAAGGCGGCCAGGTTTCCGGGCAGGCCCGACAGCTACGCGCGCAAGCAAATGCTGCGCCACATGCTCGAACATTCACTGCGCCAACAACTTCAGCCGAAGCTCGGCCGAACGCGGAACAAGTGCCCGAGCGGATCGCAACCCCTGTCCCTGTCCATGGCCTTGGAAATGCTTCCAGGGGAGCACGATCCGCACCACCCGACCGGCAATGCGCCACCCATCGCACGCATCCGGCGCCGCCACCGTGCGGTGCCTGTGGCGATGCCCGGCGAGCCAGGCAGCGCTGGGACGCCGCGCACGGCGACGACCTGCGCGCCGACGCGGCGCAGCGCCGCGCGGCCGCCCGGCACTGCGTGATGTGCGACGACGCCGGCTGGCGGCATCCGCCCGCCGAGTTGCTCGCCGTCAATCCCGATCCGCCCGTGCTCCGCTGCGACCACCACACGGTGACCTCGCTCGATCACTGGCACTCCACCGAAGAGGAAGCCACCCCATGACCACCGAGCACCCGAACCACCTCTACCTCGACCGCGTAGAACTCCGGGCGCTCGCCGAGCTGCTGCGCGAGATCCCTGACCTCGCCGAGGATCTCGCCGTTTCGCTGACCCGGCAGTCCCGGCTCGGTACCCGCGGTGACTACCGGATGAACCGCCGTCCGAGCGAACAGCCGCTGCCTTACAACCCCGCCGCCTCCCGTGCCGCCGACGACTTGCACGCGGTGCTCGGGTCCTGGGTGCGGCTGGTCTGCGAGCAGCGTGGCCTCGACTACACCGGGTCCCCGTCCACGCCGGGCCTGGCCCGCTGGCTCGATCGAAATCTGATCGCGCTGGCCATGACCGAGGGCGCGGAAGGTGCACCCGAGGACATCCGCACGGTCGTGCAGGCCGCGCTGTGGATCGTCTGCCCGCCCGTCGCGCCGGTAGTGCTGGACGTGGGCATGGTGGAGCAGGCGCGGCGGCACCGACTCAACGCGTCCGGGATCGCCTCCCTGGCAGGGGAACTCGGCGAGCAGTATCGAGGTCTCACTGTGCGACGGATTCAAACACTCAGGAACGCAGGGAGAATCACCCCGCAGCCCGGGCCGTGGGCGCCGGGCTGGCCGGAGTTGTACACGGTCGGTGCGGTATTGGACGAGCATCTGGCCTATCCGTCGCGGCGCCGCGCGCGGGCCGACGTGACAGACTCGAATTGACGTGTCTCGAAACGAATTCCGGAGAACAATCGGAGATCGCGTCCGAAAGTTACAGATGTTTCATATGAAATGAATCACAGTATAACCCCTGAATTGCTGGATACTCCAGATCGATGTCGGCTGTTCGAGGATTCACGCTCCGGGGTTGCTGGCGCGAGGGTGGCTGGTTGAAATCGCTTGCCCGGCTTCGCATTGCTGGCGAGGCGTCAACGTGCTCGTATGCCGACATCGTCGCTACGCCAGGCGCCTGACCGTAGAAGTCTCGGTAGGACAGTGGATCCGCGAATATTGTTCCGAAACCCTCGCCGTGCATGGCCCGTTATCGATGAGCAATACATCCCGCTCTAGTGGGTGTGGCTAAAAGGTCGCTGCCCGGCGAAACCCTGTGATAGAAAAATTCTGCTCGACGACCAGCAGGTCGCCGATGGAGGGACCAATTCTTCAAGGGGAAGATTCCGATAATGAGCAAGATTCGCGTCTTCGGCGTTGTGTTCGCGGCTACCGCCGGCATTGTTCTGGCCGGTTCGGGCCTGGCCTCCGCGGGCGCCGGTGACGGCTCGGGTACCGGCTCCGCCAAGCCCAGCGCCACCGCGGGCGAGGGTTCGGGCACCGGCTCCGCCAAGACCGGCACCTCCGGCGAGGCGGACAGCGGTTCGGCCACGCTGCTCGTCGACCTGCTCAAGCTGCTGGCCACGGGCTCGGCCGAGTAATCCCGAAGCGTCGATATGTCCTGACCCTCATCGGGAGACATATCCGCTCGGAGGACCAGACATGATTGCCCCACCTCGTCCAGAGGTGGGGCAATCGTCGTTTCCCGGCTCCCTCGCGTCTGCCCAAAAGTAGCTATCTGCCTGCGATTTCGACCCGAATCCGTATCCGGGGGTTGACATCCGGCGCGCTTTAGGTGAAGCTTTGTGCAGCGCCAGAGCTGCGCCCTCTTCCGGAACTCGCCGGAACCTCCGCATTACCCATTACTTTCATACTCGGCTTCCGCGCGGCCCCGTCCACTTCGGTGGGCGGGGCCGCGAACAGTCCAGCCGCAGAGCGCATCCCGCTCCGCCCCACACGTGTGGCATGCCCCCGAAACCTCTTCGAGATCGACGACAAGCGGGCACGAGCCTGCCACATACCCGCCCCGGTTTCCGCTCCCGTCTCCCGCCGACCCTCTCGCTCGCGGTCGTAGATGGAAGAAGCGACCGGGGCGTTTCGCCCCACCCCCGATCCACCCCCTGGTCGGGGGTGGGGCACACCTTCCCCGCGCGGCATCGCAAACCCGTTGGCGCCAAGCATCTTTCGACACCCGAGGTCCGACATGGACAACACCGTCTTGGAACTGCTCGACATGGCCGACCACGCCACCCCCGCAGCCCCCCTCACCATCGCCAAGGCCCACGAGTCGATGCGCGTCCACCGCGCCTGCTCCACCGACCACTGCCGCCGAAAAGCCCTGGCCTTCAACACCTTGATCGCCGCAGGCCGCATCGTGCCCGACTCGTCCCGGCAGCACTGACCCGACCGAGAGGAGGTGAACCATGCTCACCATCGCCCTCGATTTCATCAAGCTGGCCTGCCACCTAGCCCCCCTTGTCCTCCCGGTGATCCTGCCCCTGCTCGGCCTGTGAACACGATCGGTTGCCGACCGTCGCGTCGGTGTGTCCCTCGTCGATATCGAATCCTGATCGGAGCGCGAACGCGTGACCTACACCCAAGTGAACCTGCCATTCACCGGCCTCGCGGGCCCGCGAGGTGTCGACGTCGATGCCGACCGCAACACCTACGTCGCCGATCACAACCGCATCCTCGAGCTGAGTGCCGCAGGTGTGCAAACCACCCTGCCGTTCAACGGGCTCGGTGCGGTATATGCGGTGAAGGTCGATGCGGCAGGCAATGTGTTCGCCGTCGACTACGGAAATCACCGCGTCGTCAGACTCGGTAACGACGGGGTGCAGACCACGGTGCCGTTCGCCGGGCTGAGATTCCCCACCGGCGTCGACATCGATGCGGCCGGGAACATTTACGTCGTCGACGGCGGAAACAACAGGGTGGTCCGCCTCGGCCGCGACGGTACCGAAACCACTTTGCCGTTCCAAGATTTGGATCGTCCCTTCGGTATCGCGGTGGACGGTACCGGCAACGTCACCGTGTCGAACCAGATCGAATGGCGCGGCATCGTCCGGCTGAGCCCGCAGGGTGTGCAGACCAAACTGCCCTTCACCGGCCTCGACGCCCCCGCCGGTGTCGACGTCGACTCCGCGGGCAACACCTATGTGGCCAACTCGGGTCAAACCTCCAACGGCGCTCGCGTTTTGAAGCTGACCCCGGCCGGCGGGCAATCCGTCCTGCCCTTCCGGTTCCTGAGCATCCTCCGCCCGGTCGGTGTCGTAGTCGAAGCCTCGGGCAGCGTCACGGTCGCCGATTGGCAGGGTTCGGTGCAACGTCTGGAGTGCACCGCGAGCTGAGTCACGCGTGTCAGCCGGGCCCGATCCTACTGCAGGAGTGGGCTTTTCCTACCCATACTCGAAGGCAATACATGATCGCGAGAGAACATCGTGCCTGACAAAGAAGTCGTCGAATCCATTCAATTCGCCAATCATCAGCCTCCGCCGGAGTACCTGAAAACTGATACCGGGCAACTGGTCACGCCGGAGTTTCTCGCATTCATCCAGCAGGCGCTGAGTGGGAAGCTTGCCGAATCCGCGGACACCGCGGAGCTGGATCCGCAGGTGAAGGCACTGGCGGAAGAATTGTCGGTAATCCATCTGCCGCAATGGCAGAGCAAGCGGTCGCCCAAGATCGCCGAACCGACCGTCACCGGGATGAAGCAGGCGACTCGGGTCGCGGAATATCTCGTAAAGCGCGGTGTGCGAGTACATCCCGAGCTGGAAGAGATCCGCTGGGCGGCGACGCCGGGTGGTTCGCCTGGTGCGTTCGACACCGGCCTGCATGTCACCAAGGACGAAAACGGCGAATGGCCGGTGCTGGATCCCGAGTCGTTCTACGACCTCGATGACATCCAGGTCAACCAGACCGACGACGGCCGCTGGTACGCCGTCCATCCCCGCGGCCTCTCCTTCGAGGCCGCGACAAAGACCGAAGCCTATGCGGGAGTCGTCGATCAATTGCGTCAACGGATCGAACAAGCCCGGCAAGAGCCATAGCCACGAAAGGGTGGTAGCGCGATGACCGAACGGATCGTGTACCCCGACATCGAAAAGACTCTGGTCGATTACCTGACCGCGCAACTCGCCGGAGTGTCCGACACCGCGAAGGTGGTGACCCGGATTCCGGATCCTCGCCCGCCGCGCATGGTCCGAGTCGTACGCAACGACCGAATACTGCGCCAGGACGTCGAAGACCGGGAGGGGCGCCGCGGCCCGGATCTGATCCTGGATCGACCACGCGTCGTTGTCGAATGCACCGACGATTCCGGTGCGGCGGCCGATTTGGCCGCGCTGATCCGCGGCATCCTTTCGGCCGCGGCGCCGGGTTACCTCGGCACGGTGTGGTGCGAATACATCGAGGATGTCGGCCTCCAGAACGACACCGACCCGGCGACGGCCGCCCCCCGGCACGCCGTCATCGCCGACCTGATCGTCCGCGGGAAAGTCGCCTGAAACGTCTTGCGTGGCAGGACAACTGATCGATTGAATAAGGAGAGTTGCAGTGACTCAGCGAGAAATCGGCCTGCTGAAGGACGAGACCCTGCTCGTGCGGTGGATTGCGGAGCCATTCCGGTACGCGAGGTTGGTTCGCGTACCGGCCAATCCCGGCCCCTCCACCTATGTTTTCGATATCCATCCGGTCAAGCAATCGGGCAGCGACCAGTTCACCCAGGTCGAGGCCAGATTCTACTTTCCCAACTGTGTGGTCAGTTACAACACCGGTGACAACGTGCGCGGCAGCCAAGTTTTCTATCGAGACACTTGGGGCCAGAAGACCGTGAAACAGCTATTGGTCTCGATGCTCGCCGACTATGACGGCGGCTACGAGATAGTCGATTGGGGCGGCTTCGCCGTTTCCGACGATCGGCCCGCTATTCAAATCTACTGACTCGGAACGCCACAACCCGAAAGCGTGCGAGGCGTAGTCCTCGCCTGACTCCCCCTCATGGGAGCCACAACTGAATAACCACATCCCATGGGCCTGCGCAACAATCCCAAGGGAGAATCACCATGGCTTTGCCCTCTAGCAAGTACATCGGCGCCGGTACCCCGGTCTCCGTCTCCGGCGGTGTGCTGGTCGCCAACCTCGGCACCAAGCTGCCGGCCTCGGCGTCGGAGGCGCTCGACCCCGCGATCTTCAAGCCCCTCGGCTACGTCTCCGAGGACGGCATCGAGTCCAAGGGCGAGCGCAAGATCGAGCAGATCAAGGACTGGAGCGCCGATATCATCGCCAACCTGCAGACCGAGCATTCGGTCCGCTTCGGCCTCACCCTGTACGCGGTGTGGGACGAGGACGTCCTCAACGAGGTGTTCGGTAAGGCAAATGTCACCGTGACCGCGGCCACGGCCACCAGCGGCAAGCTGTACACGGTCAAGGAGACCGGCTCGGTGCTGGAGCGTCGTCTGTTCGTGTTCGACATGCTGAGCGAAAAGAAGAAGATGCGCATCGTGCTGCCGAACGCGTCGATCTCGCAGGTTCAGGAGCGCAAGTTCGTGTCGAAGGAACTCGCCGGCTTCAACATCACCATCGAAGCCTTCAAGGACGACGCCGCCAACAAGGCGTACCGCTACCTCGACGACGGCATCATCAAGGCCGCCTGATAAAGCCCCCAGCGGTGGCGGGTTTCACACCTATGCGCAGGCCCGCCCGCCACCGTTGGGCCCTATTCCAGCAACTTTTTCACCAATTCTTTTCTCTGCCTGCGCACACATATGTCATGAAAGGGTCTGCGAACCAATGACTTCCCCGAAAGCACCGATCACCCTCAACCGCCCGCTCCAGGTCAAGGACGACTTCGTCTACAAGGTGGGCGAGGTCGAACTACACCTGCCGTCCCTGTCCTACCTCAAGCCGGGCCTGATCCGCCGAATCCGCCGCCTCGGCGATGTCGACGCGATGTACACGCTGCTGGAGCTGACCTTGTCCGCCGAGTCGCTCGCCGTGCTGGACGAGATGGATCCGGACGCCTACCACGAGTTGCTGGATGCCTGGCGCACCCACTCGGGAGTCAACCTGGGGGAATCCTAAGCCTCGATGCTCTTCTCGAAGAGCATTGCGAGGCTATCGAATACGACCTGATCACGCTCGGCTTGCGACTGCGTCAGCTCGGCACGGAGGTGCTCGGCTGGCGCGAGCTGAAGGCGATCATCCGATGGCTGCCCGCCGAATCCGCGCTGTTCCGCGCGATGAACCCGGACTCCTACCGCTGGCAACTCGACCAATTCCTGCTCGCCGACATCACCGATTCCCTGCGCTGGCTCGTCTGGGCGAAAACCGACGATGCCAGAAACGGGCGCAACCGTCCGGAACTCGTGCCGAGGCCCGGCGTGAAGTCGAGCCGCGAACGAATCGGCACGGCGACCGGGATCGGCGAGATGAACGAGTTCCTCAATTGGGAGGAATAGCTCGCGGGCGTTGATCTGCGCAGTGGCCGAGAAAGTAGATGCGAATGTGGAGAAACAAATGAGCTCCGATGTGCGGACTCCGCCGGACTCGAGGCGCCCTTCGGCCACACGTCCGCCGGTTATGGCGATGCCGGATATCCTGGCCATGGCCAACAGCGGTCAGCCAGCCCCGGGGCAGAAGGTTTCGTTGCCGAGCGGGGCGGTCTGGGAGGGCGGGAAGGTCACCGGCACCTCGATCATTACCTTGCCCGGTGATGATCCGATCCTGGTCGCCGGCGATTCATCCGGGTCGGCGAACGGGATCACCGGTGATTCTGTTCAAATCGGCTCGCTGGCAATGGCTTTCCAAGAGATTCTCGGCGCGGTGCCGCGATTCTTCGCCAATTGGGTCACGATCGGCGCACTCAACCGCTATGACCCGGATGCGAGCGGGGTCAGGACTCGGACCCGGATCGTCCGGGTCAGCTCGAAGACGACCCTGTCCGATCCGGCACCGCGCAAGGGCGGCAACGCCGCCGGCGACGAGGTAGTCGAGGAGTCGGGCGTGCCCGACGCCGGGATCGAGAGCCGGACGCCACAGCGCTTCGCGGCCGGCGGGATGGTGCAGGGACCCGGTGGATCGCGCCAAGACCTCATCCCGGCCCGGTTGTCGCACGGCGAGTTCGTGGTCAACGCCGCGGCAACGGCGAAGGCATTGCCCCTGCTGGCCGCGATCAACGGCGGCTGGGTACCCTCTCCGTCCTATCTGGGCGCGATGGTGCAGGGCTTCGCCGACGGTGGTCTGGTCGGCGGCGCGGGCTCGGCGGCACAGTCCTGGCGGGACCTGCTGCGTAGCCCGATCGCCCCGGCGGACGCGGACGCACCCTTCCGGCCGCAGGATTTCGGCCTGTTCGGGTTGGTGGCAGATGTCCTGGGCGGCATCGGAAATGCCGCCATCAACGCGGGCGGTGCGGCAGGCGCCGCACTGGGTTCGATAGTCGCCCCGGCCTTCGGGCCGGGCGGCGCGCTGAGCTCGGCGATCGGTTCCGGTGATCCAGCAGGTGCGCCGACCCCGGCCTCGACGACCGGCTCGGATGCGCCTGACCTGGGCGAGCCCAATCCGTTGGGTGCCGCCCTGCGGGTGCGGACCGAGGGCACGCCGGGTGGACTCGGCTTCGGTCGCGCGTATCAGGCGCCGATCGGAACGGTGCCGACCGGCGGCGCGGCCGTCGGGTCGGAGACGGTGCGCACCGCTGGCATCAATCCGATGGGTTCGTTGTCCACCGCCCTGGCGCACGGAATCGTCGGTGCGGCAACCGTAGCGGGCAGCCGGGTCGGTGCCGCGTTGGGTACGGTACTCGCGCCGGCTCTCGGTCCCGACGGATCGCTGGCTCCGGTGATCGGTGCGCAGCTCGGCAGTCTGATCGGCTCGAAGTTCGGCGGAAGCCTGTCGGCGTCGATGACCTTGACCGGCGAATCCGGCCTTGGCGCCAGCGGGCCGACCAGCCTCGGTGCCGGGGACCCGGGGAGCGGCGCTGAGGGAAGTTCACCTGCGCCGCTTACGGATTCAGGCGCTGACGCCACGGGCTCCGGTGCCTCGTATTCAGGCGGCGCGGGGTCGGGCTACACCTATGGCGCCAGCCCCTCGGCGGCGCAGCAATCGCCGGCGGGTTCGTACCTGGTTCGCAACCGTCCGAGAAGGAACGAGCCGCAAGGGGAGCAAGGCGGCGGGGCCGTGACTCCGGGCGCCGCCTCCGTCGCGCCGGGAGCGAATGACATCACCCCCCAAGGTGATTCACCCGTCGACGGAACGCCGTCGGTCGGTGCGGCGGGATTCGGCGCGCAGTCGCTCGCACTCTACGACGAGATCTATGACCCGAAAACCGCCAGCTTCAAGGACTTCCTCAACGTCGCGGGCGGCAAGCTCGGCGGGGACGCGGCCTCCGTGCTCGCGCCGCTGCTCGGCACCAACGGCAACCAGATCATCGAAGCCGGAGCGCAATTCGGGGCAGCGCAGGGCGACGCCCTAGGTGACCTTTACAAGAGCGTCGACCCCGAGGGCAAGTGGTCATCGAGCATCGCCGCCGTCGTCAAGGAGTACACCGGCATCGACTGGAGCCCGACGGGCACCCAGAGCCCGACTCCGCAGATGACCCGTGATCAGCAGGCCGGGCTCGCCGCCCTGCAAGGTGGTCTGAGCGGTCTGCAACAGCACGGCTTGGTCGGTGGAGTCACCGGTGCGATCAAAGGTGCGGCGTCGACGATCGGCAGCACGCTAGGTACCGCTGCCGGGACTCTGGTCGCCCCGTTCCTGGGCCCGTTGGGTGCGCTGGCCCCCGCGGTCGGATCAATGATCGGTTCGATGGTCGCCGGCACCGCCGCCGAGTTCGTCACCAAGCCGATCGAGCTCGTGGCCAGCGGGGTGAAAGAGGAGCTCGGATCCGGTTTCGGCCTGACCAACCTCGCCAAAGGTCCGGGCGGTCGCACCGCCCGGGGAGACATCTACAACTTCAACGGCATGGACCCCAAGAGCGCCGCGATCGCGGTGGAGCGGGTTCGCCGGCGCCGCACGGTGGCGCAACAACGCGGAGGAGGGCTCGGTCGATGACCCACCAGCTATTGGACAGCCAGAACACAAAGGTCGTCCTGTGGGACGTCAACGGCAGGGTGTGGCACCTGTCCGGCTCGAATGCCGGTCGGGAAGGCGTCCGGTTGTCCAACCAGACCGGCTACATGTTCGCTCCGGTGCAACTGCTCGTCAACGAGGGTGCCCGCCAGGACGGCGCGACCTTCCAGCGTTCGATCCGGGCGAAGAAGGAATGGGACTTCATCGCCGTGATCTCCCAGTCCGCGAAACGATCTGGTACGGACCCGGTCCGAGATTTCTACGCGGTGCACGACGCCTGGTTCCGCGGCTGGTCCACCGACAAGCCCTCTACCATCGGGTTTTTCACCCGGCATCAGGGCTGGCGGTTTCAGCAGGTGCAGCTGGATGCCGCCCCGGAAGCCGTCGGCGAGATCGATCCGGCACGTAATGCGCTTGCGCTGTACAAGATGTCGGCGACCGCGATGGATCCGCTGGAGCGACACTTCGACGAAACCGCTGTCTGGACGAACACCTCGGCGCTCAACGAGGGCAAGGTGCGGGCCCGCAACGCCGCCGACCAGCCGGCCTGGCCGCGGTACACGATGAATGGTCCCGGACGCTGGGCGATCCTGGATCCGACCGGTAGCGAGATCCCGCGGATGGTGCAGACACCCAGGCTCACCGCGGGGCAGACGCTACGGATCGATACGCATCCGCGGCACCGGACCGCTCGCCTGTACTCGGGGAACTCCGCGATCGCCCAGAATGTCTGGGGACAGCTGGCCGGCCGGCGTTGGCTCGCCGCGCTGCCTCCATGGAGCGCCACCGACATCGTCGTCCAGGTCGACGGCGGCAACCTGCAATCGAGCCTGGTCGTCTCGGTCACGCCGCGATCGTCGAGGCCGTTCTGATGAGCATGCCTGCCTGGGACCCGCAGAGCGAAGCCCTGCGCATGGACAAGGCGTACAAGGACGAACAGGACCAGCTACGCGATCCCGAAGTCCTGGTGCGCTATTGGGACAAATGGATGCAGGAGGTCGGCGAAGAGCACAACTACCTCTCGCTGGAGTTCACCTATCCGCGCAATGCGCCGGGTGGCCTCAAGATGATCTGCCCGCGCGACATGGTCCATTTCGACCACCTCTTCAACAATGCCGATCACGAAGACGCCACCATCCCGATTACGGTGAACACCAAGGGGTTCCGCTGGGACGGCTATATCACCAAGGCGTCGATCGTCCGAGATGAGTTCGGCGTCGAGACCGTCGACATCGAGGCCATCCACTGCTGGAACCACATCGCGACGATCTGTTGCTGGGCAAGCCCTTTCGCGCCGATCCTCGCGCAGTTCCCGCGGCATATGATCCAGTTCGGCCCGGTTCGCACCATCATCACCAACTACCTGACGGCGAACCTGATGCGCTTGCAGGCGCCGGGCTGGGTGCCGAAGCAGGATGCGGATAAGCCGGAGTGGGGCGGCACCGGCAACATGCTCTTCCCGATCGCCGTCGTCCCCGTGGATCCGTTGCACGACACCAGCAAATGGAGTGCGGCGTCGGCGCGCTTCGACATGGCCGACAAGCTGTTCGCTCCCATGCTCGAAGACTCCGGCGTGATGCTGACCGCTCGGTTCTATCTGCCCGGTGAGGACGAACAGCCCGCGCCGGAATGGTTCTACCTGGATCGGCCGACGGTCGTCCTGGAGACGGTGGACAAGTCCGGCGTGACCGGCGCGACCGGCACGCTGCTCGACGGAATCCGTTCCTGGATCGAGGAATTCAACGGCGACGGCACCACGCCCATGCGCTACCCGAACCTGGACTCCACCACCGAATACGAGGCGGTGTACGGCGAGCGCCTCAGCGCGGGCACCTTCCGGAACTTCCCCTGGGTGTGGTACTTCGAAGGCGAGTACTCCGGGATCGGAAAGTCCGAGATCGCACTGCACAAGCCCACCGCCACCGACATCATCGTCGGCGGCCGGTCGCCCGGCTGGGTGAACGCGGGCATCGAGTTCGTGATCAAGGGTTTGCTGTCGCTGATCGGGCTCGGCTGGTTGTATCGCGGTCAGCTCAACGACGTATTCCTCGCCTGGAACGTCTACCGCAACATGGAGCGGGTGCACCGGGCCGGGCCCTACGCCTTCCGCGAGCTGTATATCTCGGGCAGTGACAAGGCATTCAACCTGGACGGCCTGGTTGCCGCGCGCCAGGGCATGCATCTGACCCGCGGTTACACCAGCAAGCGGGTGACCGTCGAGGACAACGCCCCTTACATCCTGGGCAAGGACTACGGGCTCGGCGACCAGATCGGCTTCGCCCTGGACGGTCAGATCTTCACCGACTACGTGACCGAGCTGACCTTCACCGATGACCGCGAGACCGCCGCGAAGTGGCACATCGTGGTCGGCGACGGATCCGATGAAGAGGACTCGATCGTCAAGGCATGGCAGCGGCTCGGCCGTGTGGCCGCCGCGATCAAGGATCTGGCTACCGACGTCGGCGCCGATCTCGACCTGCTCATCTTCTGAGCCTTTCGAAGAGGAGAAACCATGGCGGACATATCTTTTCCCGCCCACATCACCATCACGCGGGCGCCCGACGTGGACGGGTTACCCATCCTGACCGCGCAGGCGACCATCTCCGACGGCTTCGCGATGCTGGACCTGCCGCCCGGCCCGCGCGGTGCGCCCGGCGGCCGGGGCCGGCCCCGCACTACGTTCCGGAAGATGGGCGAGATCGCCGACGCGGCGGCGCGGCCGACCGGGCTCGGGCCGGACGATCGCGGCTGCTGGTGGCATCGGATCGATGACAACGGCATGGACGTCTGGACCGGCACCGAGTGGCGGCATTCACCGGATGCGGTCGGACCGCAGGGGGCGGTCGCGGAACCGACCACGATCACCGTCACGGACACGGTGAGCCTGGAGAACCTGACCGAGCCCGCCGTCGAGTTCGCCGGTCCGGGGGCGAACCAGAAATTGAAGGTGACTGTCCCCTCGGGGCTGCGTGGTCCGAAGGGGCCGCCGGGCGCCTCCGGGCAGATCACCGAGTCGCCGGACTACGACAAGGTTCGGGCCCCGGGCGCCGGCGGCATCCTGGCCTACGACCGGTCCACCCGGAAGTTTCGCTCGGTTGCCACGCCGCTAGGACTCGGCCCATGGGCGTGGTTCCAAGAGGACTTCGCCGCCGAACGGCAGGAGGACACCGGCCGGATCGAGGGCGCCACGTTCGCCATCCCGCCGCTGCCCTTCCGCTGGCGGCCCATCGTCTACGGGCACATCTACACCCGCGCGGAACCCGGCACCTCCGCGGAAGCGACTGTGCGGCTGCATCATTCGCAAGGTGAGATCGTCGCGACATCGATCGCCGCCAGCGGCGATTGGATGTACCTGCCGGTCACACCGTGCTATCGCGACGGCACCACGTCGAAGGTGCTGTCGCCGACCTCGGACTTCGCCACGGTTCCCGCGGGGCAGCCCGCGAATCTGGTGGTCGCGGCCGAGAAGGTCGGTTCCGCCGGCGGCAAGATCGGGCTCTCGCCCGACCGCGCGTCGATCGTCCTCTTCGCAGAACCTATCGAGTGAGGTGAGATGTCTACTGTAAGAGAGTATTTCGAATCCACCCAGATCCGTGGCATCGACGAGGGGATCGGTGTGCCCGGTGTGGTGCAGTCCATGCACGGCACGCCCCGGAACGGTTCGCTCGAGCTGATGACCGGTACCCCGGGCGTGCGCGGATTGCCCGGTGAGCCCGCACGCCCGTTCCGATGGGAAGGCGACATTGCCGACCAGGCCGCGCTCGCGGCGCTGACCCCCAAGTTGACGCTGGCCCATGCGGGCAAGGCTTGGCGAATCCTGTCGACCGGCACGCTCGTCTATTGGAACGGCACCGGATTCGACGAGTTCGCTGCCGCATTCGGTGCCGCGGGCCCCGACGGGCAACCGTGCACGCTCACCATCGGTACGGTGGACACCGGCCCCGTCGGGTCCGAGCTCCAGGCGACGGTGACCGGCACCGCGCCGAACCTCGTGCTGAACCTGACGGTGCCGCGCGGCAAGAAGGGGCGCAAGGGCGAGGCCGGTGGCCCTGGGCCGATCCGCAACGCGTCCGATTACGCCGACGGTCCGCATATCGATCGAGCTGTACCGGCATGGGATTCGGCCACCGGGAAATGGAAGCCGCGGCCGTACCCGGGCCTGCGCGGCCCGTGGACCATCCTCGAGGGCCGTTCCTGGGACGGCGGCCCGGGCTTCGCCGGCTCGGAGGCCGGCATCACGGCCGCCACCAAAAACATTGCCCAGCTGAATATCCCGGCACAGGACACCGATTGGCGTCCGATGATCACCGGTGGCGTCGTCGTGCGTCCCGACGAGAATTGGAACCAATTCACCACCCGCATCGAGGCGGAAGTACGCATCGGCTCGGCGACCGGCCAGATCGTCGCACTGGGCAGCGGCCTGGTGACCGGTGTCAGTACCCGGGCCCGATTCCAACCCTTCTACGGCGTGCGCGGGATGACCCCGGCCAGCACCGTCGGTGTGGTACCTGCCGGACAGCCGGTGACGCTGTATGTGCTGCTCCGTCGC
The DNA here is from genome assembly GCF_042871115.1 of Nocardia sp. NPDC006044. Lineage (NCBI taxonomy): Bacteria > Bacillati > Actinomycetota > Actinomycetes > Mycobacteriales > Nocardiaceae > Nocardia > Nocardia sp. NPDC006044. Next base: position 1,177,597 of record NZ_JBIAID010000002.1, on the reverse strand, counting down.
GCGATCGGCACCGCCAGCTACGAATACTCCATGGCCGACGCGCAGATCGTGTGCATGGCCCGACCCGTGGGGGCGCTGTGACCGACGATAACGCTGTGACCAGCGAAACAGCCGTCGTCTACGACGACGACATCATGATCACCATGCGTGGCGTTGCCGACTCGATCGGACTGCCCTACACGGTGAACCCCTTCGAGGTGGTCGATCGGGAAGCGCTGATCGAGCTCCGGGAAGGTAGCCAGGGTGCGGTCGGTCCGGAAGGCGACGCGGCATGGCCGTGGTCGTGGCAGGGCGACATCGCCGACGCGGCCGCGCTGGGCCGGCTCCCGCTCACCACCGCCGACGCACGCAAAGCATGGCGGGTCGTGTCGGACAACAGCATCTACTACTGGACCGGGATGGGGTTTGTCGCGTTCAGCGACGCGTTCCGCGCAAGCGGTCGTCGAGGCGCGCCGAACCAGCTGACCGGTGCGGCCGTCGCAGGCGTCCCCGGCTCGGCCGCGGCGGCCCGGATCACCGGGACCGCGCCGGCCCAGCAGTTGGAGATCACCTTTCCCCGCGGCGTGACCGGCGACGCCGGCGATCCGGGGGCGAGTGGCCGGATCCAGGATGCCTCCGATGTCCTGATCAATGACGAGCGCCCGCTCGGTCAGGATCATGTGCTCGCCTGGGATGCCGCAGCGCAGAAGTTCCGTCCGGCGCCCAGCCCGCGGCCGAACGGGCCGTGGGTGATCGGGGAGAAGCAGATCTCGGCCGCGCAGAATGTCACCGAAGACACGAAAACATTTGCCGCTATTACGATTCCGGCGCAGCCCACGGCATGGCGGCCGATCGTCGAGGGTGGTGTCCAGGTACAGACGGAACAGCCGACCCGCTGCAATATCGAGGTTCGCATCGGCAGCCCCAAGGGTGATCTCGTCGGACTCGGCTGGAGCCATCGAGTTTCGCGCATCGCGTATGTGCTCATCTCGCCGGGCTTCCAGTATCCGATGAAGCCCGACGCGACATTCGGCGTGGTACCCGCCAATCAGACGGTTACCCTGTACGTCCTCGCGCATCGAGTCGAGGGCACCGGAAGCTACAACATCTACTCCAGCTATTCGCATGTCAACGTGCGCGCGCTTCCTGTGTAGCCGGGACCGCGATTCTTACGGCTGATCAAACGGCCGCTCTCATTTTCCGCAAAACGGTATGCCGTTTCCGGCTGCCTGCTGTCCGAAAGGCATTGATCCATGGCCGATCTGCCCCCGTTGAAGTACGGCAAAGTCGTCGGGCGCTTCCTCGCGAACGTCATCGACGACGGTGACGTCGGGGACACCCCTGAGTTCCCGCCGCTGACCGGCTCGATCACCTTCGCCGCAGACGCGCCGAAGGTGCTTGTCCCAGGTGCGCAGTTGGGGCCGGCAACGTACGTACAACTGCCGAGTCATTACGAATGCCAGTTGGACGAGTGGGGTTTCGTCACCTGGCGAGGCCGCCGCGGTGTGCGGCTCGTCGCGCCGAGCGCCGCCACGAATCCATCCCAGTGGACCTGGCGGGTGTCGTTCGACCTGTCCTATGACGGTGAGCGGGTGCCGCTGGAATCGTTCAGTTTCACTGTGCCCGAGTATGTTCCGGGCGCGGATCCGCAGAATCCGGACGTCGGCTCGACCGGCCTGGTCGACCTGACGCTGGCTTCGCCGGTGCCCGCCTCCGCGGGCAACGCGATCGTCATGGGACCGCGTGGTGAAGGCATCAAGATCGATGGGCAGGTCGGCACCTACGCGCAGCTGCCCGCCGCGCCCGCCGAGGGCGCCCAGTATGTGGTCAAGGCAGATGGGTTGTTGTACGTCTATCACGCGGCGACCGGCGGCTGGTTGCCGAACGGCCAGGGCGTGGTCATCCGTGGTCAGGCAGGCACCACCGATTGGGCAGGCATCACCGGTAAGCCCGCGACGTTCCCGCCGGTCATCGGCAGTACTGCGACCACGGCAGTGGCCGGCGACGACCCGCGCCTGACCAATCCTCGCGCGCCGATCGCGCACACCCATCCGGCGAATCAGATCACCGATTCGACCGCGTTGGGCCGGACAATGCTCACCGCGGCCGGCGCGGCGGACGTCCGTACCGCCATCGACACCATCGTCAGCACGGACCCCCGGCTGTCGGATGCCCGCACGCCCACCCCGGCCGGGCAGATCTACGACATCGCGTTCAAGTCGCACAGCGGAACCCGGGCCGCCGGTGTCGGCAATGTGATGCCCGAGGGGCTGCGGATCGAGCGCAAGGTCACCGTCAGTTCGGTGACGTATCGGGGCGAGACCGCCGGCACTGGCAACCTGGTCGTCGAACTGAAGGTCAACGGCACCACGACCGTCACCGGCTCGTCGGCAACCATCACGCCCGCGAATCAGGCTGGTGACACCACTATTCCGTTGACATACACCTTCAATCCGGGTGACCGGCTGACCGTCTCGATCACCACGCTGGACGCCGGCACCGGCAAGGGGCTGCAGGCCAGCCTCAAAGGGGTGACCGTCTGATGTATCTCGGTTGGCCACTATCCGCCACGAAGCAGGAAGTCAACGAGTTGCCGGTCGGCACCGGATCCGGCACGGTCCCCAAGCCGCCGGACCCGCCCACGCCGGAACCGGCGCCGACCGAACCCGGAAGTGGCGCGGACACTTCGGTTTCGGTGGGTGCGCAGTAATGGCATTCATCGTTGCGGCCGGGACCGCCGCGGCCGCGGCGCCGATGGGTATGAACAAGAACGGCGTGCAATCCGTCCCCGGTGGCACCTCGAACGTCAAACTGACCGGGTGGACCGTCCGCAATGGATACGCGGACACCGTTATCAGCGCGAACCACGAACTGATTTCCAGCGGTGCGGCGACGGCGACGGTGCGGTGCCGGCTGGAGGTATCCGGCAACCTGACCGCCACTGAGCAACGCAGTTTCGACGTGATGCTCAACGACAGCCCGATCCAGACCTTCGCCAGTACGGCCGGGTCGGTGAACATTCCGGCCAAGGCGGTGACCCTGGCGCGCGGCGACCGGGTGTGGGTGCGCATGACCGGTTCGTCGTTCGGCTCGTTCGCCACCACGGTCGCGGCCGGTGTGAACAGTTACCTCTCCTTCGACCTCAACTAGCGAATCACTCATCTCTTTCGGAGGACCTGATGTCGTTCGTCATCGTTGCCGGCGTCGCGGTGGTATTTCTGCCATCCGGCATGAAAAAGAGCGGTACCCAGTCGATGCCGACTGGTGACTGGGGGCAAATCACCGGCTGGGTCGCCGACACCGCCGGATATCCGGGCTCCGTAGTCGTCGGCACCACCAAGAACGGCCTGAAGGCGTTGGCCGACAAGACATCTGCCAAGGTGCTCGCGGCCATTCCGTTCACCGACGCGACCACCGGCTTCGGGGGCGCCACCCAGTTGCAGGCCCGGTTGCGGGTCAACTCGAAGATCGTCGCGACCATCGACCCGCCCGTCGAGGGGCCGTCCGGAACATTGTCGGTCAGCGCGACCGTCGATATCGCTGCCGGTGACGTAGTCACCGTAGAGGCGCTCGCCTCCGTGTCGCCGGGCGGTGTGGAAGGCACCATCTCGGCCGGCGGCTACGTGCGGATCACCTGACACACCCGGACGCCGTCGCGGCCGAATCTCATTCGGAAAGTAGGACAACTATGTCGTGGACCGGTGATCCGGTATGGCTCGCGGATGTGCTTCGCGACGAAGGGCTGCGGGTCGTCGAATTCCCGGGGTGGCGTGAGCGCGGCCACGGGGATTTCGGTGAGATCTGGGGCATCGTTGCGCATCACACCGGCAGCTCGCAGGCACCGCCGACCGAAATCGCATACGGCATAACTTCTTTGGCTGGTCCGCTGTCGCAGATTCACCTCGCGCAGGACGGCACAGTCACCGTGGTCGCGGTCGGTGTGGCCTGGCACGCCGGCGCCGGTTCGTGGCCAGGGCTGCCGGAGGACAACGCCAACTTCCACACCATCGGTATCGAGGCCGCCAACAACGGCACCGAGGGGTGGTCGGACGCGCAGTACGACGCCTACGTCGGCTGTTGCGCGGCGATCTTGCGCAAGCTCGGCCACGGGGCCGATCGGGTGATCGGCCACAAGGAATGGGCCGGGCCCAAGCAAGGCAAATGGGATCCCGGCTGCATGGACATGGACCAATTCCGCGTTGATATCGCGGAACGATTGAAAGGCAGTGCACTGATGGCACTTTCGGATTCCGAGCAGCGCGAGCTGCTCGACAAGCTGCGCCGGGTGCACTTCGAGCTCACCTACGGCTTCCAGTCCCGGGTCGCGGACTCGGAGTACCGAGACACGGTGGCAGGCTACGTGCTCAACTCCGACGCCGCCGACTACCGCACCGAGCAGCGGCTCAAAGCCCTCGAACTCAAACTCGACCGATTGCTCGCCGCCGCGGAAAGGCGAATCTGATGCCACTACAACGGATTCCCGAGCCCGCGTTGATCCGGTCGGTGCTAGTCGCCGTTACCGGAGTCATCGCCTTCACCGTCGGGCATCAGATCGATACCGCGTGGATCGAGGCAGTTCTCGCCGTGTACGGCCTGCTCACCCCGGTGCTCGCCGGCCTGCTCATTCGACCGGCGGTGACCCCGGTCGACCGGCAGGAAGGCAGGCTATGAATGACTCAGCACTGGATGAATCCCGAACTGGTGCAGGCCTTCGGGATCGCGGTCGCCACCGTCATCGGGGCGATCACCGCCTGGCAGGCGCGTGAGGTAGGCAAACTCCGCACCCGCGTCGACGTGCTGGAAACCCAAGCGGCAGACGACAAGAAGCGTTTCCGCGAAGCGATCCGCCTGATCCGCGCGCTCCAGCAACACATCGACGAGCTGCGTGGGTTCCTGCGCTTGCACGTTCCTGGTCAAGAGCCCCCCAAGGCCCGCTACAAGATCCCGTCCTCTCTGCAAGAGGAAATCTGAAGCAGGACAAGCCGTTCACCGCGGGAAGCACAGAGAGTGAAGTAGCAATGTATGAGAGTTTTATGGTCGTCGAGGTACAGCCGACGCTGAACGGCGACACCATCCACATCCCCGGGTTCAAGCGAATCCAGGCGGTCGAATGCGATGAACGGTCCAACACGGCCCGGCTGATCATTCGATATGAAATGGACAGCGTCGAGGTCCACCGGCTCCGGGTCGGAGCGGGTGGGGAACAGTTCAACGGCTACTGGGAGCTGGGCGTGCAGAAGATGCGCGACGGCAGGCAGATCATGTACTACGAGCACCACGTCTTCCGCAACGGTGCCTGGATCGCGGTCGACGCGCCGGTCACATAGCCGGTGTGAAGCCGAACAAGCTGTCGGCGAACACATCTGAACATCCCGACATGACAAGCGGCCCGGAGCTATCCGGGTCGCTTTGTCGTTCCCGCGGGCATGACCGCGGTTTCGTCCGGTCAGCCGTAGGTCTTGTGAGCAGTTTATGCACGTGTATCAGGCGGTATTCCGTAGTGTGCGGATAGAGGCCATCAATCTCGAGGGCGAAAGAGTGTGTCCACTATGACCAACCAGCTGAACGGGGCAAGTGGACGAGTACGAGCAATCTTTGACGGGGTCGTCAGTGCTGGGTTGCGTCGTGGGTCGGTTGTCGGTGCCTCAGATGGGGAGATCGATCGTTTCGCTGCGGAGCAGGGCGTGGTCCGGGTTCCGGCAGCAGTACGGGAGGTCCTGCGGATCATCGGCGGCCAACCGGGATTATGGTTCGCTGGTACACATTTCGGTGTGCATGTCGTTGACGCCGGCACGAAGCGCGCCGCGACCGCAACCGTCGACAATGTACCGCACGACATTCGCGATATTCCCGGGATGCTGGTGCTCAGCGCTCATCAGGGATACGCGTACCAGATGATCGACGGGGCAGTGCTCGATCAGGATGATCCGCCGGTGTGGGATGTCAGCGAGGGCGAGGAGGCCCGTCAGGCATGGAGCAGTGTTTCGGCATGGTTTGCCGCCTCTGCACCGAACATTCCGGAATTGTACGAGATGCTGCAGTTGAAGCGGGAAATCGGTCGACCGGTTCCGAGCTGGGCAGCGGATATCGAAGATTCGTAAATGTTGCCCGATTACAGGCCCTCTATCGAATGGCTGCTCTGATCGAGTCTCTTTCCAGATGCCATATCGACCCACAACGTGTGAGTCGGATTCAGGCATAAATCAAACTTAGCTGCCAACTGAAATAACAAGCGGTCCGGATTCTCCGGGCCGCTTTGTCGTATTGCCGTGTGCTCCGCGAGTTGACACCGCGGTGCGTTCTCGGATTCCCAAATTCTGATTGTGATCGAGGTCTGTTGTGGCGATTGATTCGGCTTGGCCGGCACAAACCGAGGTGGCGCCGTGGGCGTCGGCGCGCACCGCCCACCTGGCCTCGTTGTCGGCCGGTGGGGCGTCGGATGATTCGACCCGAGCAGGGTCTGGCGACGGCCGTGTCTATGACTTCCATGGAATGACCGCGACCTCTTCTGGGCAGAAGCTCGCCCGGATCTTCGCGGGTAAGGATCTGGTCGAGGCGGCGTGGCCGACCGCGAATTCGCAGTCGGTAGCAGCGGATTCGGCTCCGGCCGCGGACGTGCCCGTGGTGTCGCCGTCAGTGATCAAGCCGGTGAGTTTCCAGACCGGTCCTGGTGATCGGTCGATGACGCCGGAAGAACAGGCGGCGGCAAATCAAGCGAGACGTGATGAGCAGCAGCAGTTTTCGCCGGTGCCGGGTGGTAATCGGCCGTCGCCGGGTTCGAATACCCAGCCTGCCCAACCGAATCAGAATCCACAGTCGGTCCAGAACCAGCAGCCGCAACAGGTTCCCGCAACCACCACCCCGGGTGCCGCTAAACCGGTCGACGCCCCGGCACCGGCGCAGCCCAACCCTGCCGATTCGACGGTGCCGGCCCCCACGCTGCCGGCCGAGGGTGTGCCATGGGAGACCAGGTCGGATAACGGAGCTGTCGCGACGAGTGTGATCGTTCCCGGTACCGGCGGACAAACGATCGACACCACGATCCGCAATGCCGACGGCACGATCACCCAGGTGCGTTCGGTCTCCGACGGAAACGGCGGAGTGACGACCTGGACGGCCAACGCCGACGGTTCGTTGTCTGTGCGGTACCCCGACGGGACCAACGGAGCACCACCTAACCAGGCGAAGATCTACACGGTCCCGGCCGGCCAGGACCCATCCGGCCCGGCCCCGATCTCGACCGATATCAGTGCCGATGGAAAGAACACGCATACCGAATCGGTGAACCCCGACGGGACGGTATCGAAAGCTGATTCCAAGGTGCGTGACGACGGCACGATCAGAACCGATCACATCAATCCGAATGGCTCGACCAGCAGCACGGTCGCCACACCCGGCGCAAACGGTGCCATAAACACCACGCTCATCAGCGATATCGATGCCAATGGTTATGGCTACGACACTGATGACAACGGAATTCGTTGGGATGTGACGCCGACCTCCAGGGAAGGCTTCGATCACAAAGCTCTCGAGTTGCATGTACAAGAGAAGGAAGGCGACAACTTCCGGGAAAAGATCTTCGACAAGTACGGACACCTGGTCAGTAGCCAGCTATATGACCCGACTGGATCATTGATTTCCGGCTCGACGCTCAAAGATGGCGTGCAGATAATCACCGGCCGGGCGATCGATGTGCGAAAGCAGGCCGACGACCAGATGAACCGTGCGGTCATGGCGGCGATGGCACTGAGCCGTGATCGCAAGACTGTCGATACTTCGAGCAAAGACTACATTGCTGCCCGGCAATTGTCCGACATGCTCGGCCAGCTACATGGCGACCGCGATGCGTTAATCAAGACTGTCTGGAAAGACGGCCTACTCGTTCAGGTCAGTATTGCTGGCAAAAATGGCATAGACCATGTCGTTTCGATTGGTGAAAAACCGGGCAAGGCGTCGGACCCGAACAGGTTCTTGCAGTTCGATCGCCATCCTGACGGCTCGATGACCGACGCCAACGGAAATCATCTGGTGCAAGTCGGTGACTCGATCATCCGCTATGGTCCAGATGGCAAGCCGGTAATTCCGAACAGCAGTGAAGCCCGGAACCCTTCCATCGTCAAATACAGTATTGCGGTCGGCGGCAAGTATGACTTCGAGGTAGAGCCGAAGGCATTCGAAAATACAAGCAATCGTCGATTTGTGCAGCGCCCTGACACGGGAGTCAATGCTGAAATCACCGAAGTTCTCATACCGCCAGGTGTTTCCGCCGACAAGATCTATAAAGTTGCGGGCGGCGGTGTATTGTTCAAAGACGGCAGTGGTTTCCATTGGGCAACAGACCCTGGGCACGGGCCGAGTGTCGCGGAACAGTTCGAAGATCTGGCATTCGAATTGGCGACGTTGGCTGTTCTCGATGGCGCGGGTCGCGTCGCCTTCCGCGCCGGTGCCAAAGTTATCGCTGCCTTCAAAGCACGCGAAGCCGCAGCCCTGGCTCGTGAAGCCGCCGCGGCCGCCGCGGCGGCGAAGGCCGCACCCGGTATCGCGGCGAACACCGCCCGCGCCGGTATCGCAGATTCCACCGCCCCGTTCTCCTGGGGTGGTTCAGCGGCACCGAAATCGGTCCCGAAGGCCGGCTTGCCCGCCGAACAGCCGCCGGCCGCCTGGGGCGGATCAGCGGGGTCGCCCTCAGTGCCGAAAGCCGCCTTGCCCACCGAGCAGCCGCCGGTCTCCTGGGGCGGCTCGGCGGGGTCGCCGTCAGCGCCGAAGATCACCCCGCCGCCGACGGAGGCCCCCGCCCGCGTCGGCTCACCAACCCGCTACGAAGCCCCGGCAGCCAACCCGCACACCACATTCCCCAACCAGAACGCACCCATCCCAGCGAAGCAACTGCCGTTCGCCCCCGCCGACCCCTACGCCAACACCCTCATCCAAACCGACGCAGGCATCGCCGGACAACTGCGCTACGTAATCCACCAGTCCGACACCATCGTCGAACTCGAGACGAAAGAACTGATCGGAGTCACCGGCTCCTCCCAGACCCGGATCGTCAACCAGGCCGGCCGTTCAGGCGGTACGATCCCGCCAGCTCGGGGCGCAGGGAGTTCTCGGGGCGGGAGCCTCGGGAGTAACGCCGGCGGCGGAAGCGGAAGTTCCGGTGGTGGCGGTGGTCGTGGTGGTGGTGGCGGTGGTGGTGGTCGTGGTGGAACTGGTGATTCCGATTCCGGCCGAGATTTCAGTGATCTCACCCGCTCGAACAAGCAGCTGCGGTCTGACGGTTTGGACGACGTTCGCACAAGGACCGGGCGTGACCCGGAGTTGGACGAGGTCCGCCGGCCAGGCAGTCGAGCGCTTACCACGACGCGGTATCGGATGGATAATGGCAAGAGTGGCGACTTTTTCGGATATAGCGGAAAGAAGCCTCAAGAGTCATGGTCGCCCGCTGATCGGAGTGTTTATCGACCCGCCCCTAATAAGCGGATATTCGAGGATCGAAAGGCTGCAAGTTATGATCCTAATTCTCCAACGCTGCGGTCGGCGAGGCTTACGGATCGGGCCAATGATTCAGAGATCAATACTTTTGAGGAGCTCGTACGCACACATCTGGAGACCGTGCGGGATTTCTCTCGAAAAGACGTCGAGGCCGCAATTCAGAATGCTGTGAAGAAGGTTGCGAGAGATATAGAAAATGGGCGAGTCGAATATCCTTCTGGTAAACGCGGTCAGATACAGCGTGCAAAGGATAGGGTTGAGGAATCCATTAGATACCTCAATGAGATCGGCTCACGAAATGCTGCGAAGTCGGGAGGTGAGTATACGCCGTTTTCGATCGACGAAATTACTGGCGATGTCCGACTCGTGATGGATATACCTCCCGGTCGGAGCTTTCCTGCATTTGAACAGATATGTGACTCATGTAAAGATGTGGTTTCGACTTATCGGGCGATATTTCCCGGTATCCGTTTGGAAATCCGTAGTCTTGCACAGGATAGGTTGGCCTGATGAATAACGAGTACGCTGCCGAAGCGGTTCGGATGACTGTGGAGCGGGTTGTCGCTGACGGGCTGAGGCGCGAGTCGATGACGGGGGCATCTGATCAACAGATTGATGCGTGGGCGGTTCAGCAAGGCGTCTCGGCGATCCCACAGGCTGTTCGTGAGATTTTGCGGTTGATCGGTGTACGACGTAGTCGATGGCTGGCGGGCAGTTCGTTCGGCGTCGAGATGGTGGGCAGCGACAGCAAGCGATTTGCTCTGGCGACGCTGCGCCAAGTCGGCGACACCCTCGTCGACTCCGCGGGAATGTTGGTGTTGGTCGATCATCAGTCCTACTCCTTTTATGTCATTGATGGGGCCGACCTGTTACGCCCGGATCCCCCTGTGTGGGTGATCACTGAGGGCGAACCGGCGGAGGAAGGATGGTCGTCGGTTACGGGCTGGTTCGACGACATTTCCCCTAACGTTGCCGAGGATCGCGAACGGCTGGAAATAATGCATGAGCTGGGTCATTGGATCGATCCGGCGTGGTCGGAATATATTGATTTCAGCTGAGGCGTGTTCTGGCTCGAGCCTGAGATGCGAGAACGCATCCTCGATGCTGCGAGAATTTGAACTACGTTCATGCTCGATTTCAGGAGAGGCACGAATATTGAGTAGGTTTGCTGAGGTCGTCGTTCTTGCCCGTGATGCTGAAGGTGTTATGGAGCACTTGACGGAGCCTGATGACAATCGGGCGTGGTATCAGAGTTTCACGCGGGTAGATGATTCGGTGTTTGCGGGTACTTATGGCGGGTCCGGTCAGTGTTACGCGTGGGTGATTCAGTTCGGGCGTAATACTTGGCGGGGGCTTCTTCCGTATCTGGAGTCGCTCGAGTGGCCGCGCCCTGATTCTGTGCAGGTTCTGGTTCGCGATTAAGAAGATGATTGCTTCGGGTTGTGGATGATCTATGACGGAAAACTGGTTGAGGTATCCCTTCCGCGTACCGAGCGGGAGGAGTACGACGACTCTGTGACCGGAGTGCTCATACGAACCGATCGTGCAGAGCCGGTGTGATGCCAACACCCTCATCGGCGAAAGTGACTCGGAACGATCCGAGTCGCGAAGTACGCGCGATCGGTGTACGAGGTGGCCGATAGCGGCGGACATGTTGCAGTGGCCGGCAAACAGCGTGAATCCATGCGTGCTGCCTGGGTAGGCGGAACTTCGAATAGTACATCTATCAAGGAGTGAATAATGGCCGTGTACGGCCCTGCCGGTGTAGCGGTCGACGACGCCGGTAATATATATATCGCGAATAGTTCGGTCAGCAACTATGTCTTCAAGCAGGATCCGGAGGGGCGGGAGTCCAGGCTTTCGTTCCGGTATCTGCAGATTCCGTACGGCGTGACCGTGGATGCGGCAGGCACCGTTTATGTCACTGACTACAAGTATGACAGTAAGTATCAGCGCGGCTTTGTATATCGGCTGACCACCGCCGGGGTGGAAACGACTATAGTGATTCCTGAGCTGCGGAACCCCACGGACGTTCATGTCGACACTGCCGGCAACTTGTATGTGGTCGACAGCTGGAACGATCGAATTGTTCGAGTGCGGCCGAACGGCACTCAGGAAACGATCCCGCCCGGGAATCTGGCTTTCCCGTTCGGCATCTTTGTCGATACTGCGGGGACGATCACCGTCTCGAACAGTGAGGACCGGATCGGTATCGTGCGGCTCGATGCCGCAGGCAATCAGACCACGCTGCCCTTCACCGGGCTCGATCGGTCGATGGGTCTGGATATTGACGGAGCCGGAAACATCTATGTCGCGCAGGCCGGGTATCGGAGCTCGACTCCGCGCGTGGTGAAGATGACGCCCGACGGTGTGCAGTCGGTGCTCCCATCGGGGCCGGGCGTGCTGCGCAACCCGCGCGGCATCGCGGTGACCGATAATGCCGTTCTGGTGGCCGATGAATACGGTGTGCAGAAGCTCGCGCTCTGAAATGAAACCGCGGCAGTAAGGTCTACCGGGGCTTATCGGCGTCGCGTGGCATTCGGCGAATCAGTAAGGAATGTTACATACATAGCGTATGTGATGAATCACAGCTTAGCCGCTGGATTGCTGATTCTATATATTTCATGCGGTTGGCGAATTACTCCGGCGGAGATCGTATGCCAAATATTTGCCAGTTCGACTGGCTTCGCGTCTGATTTGGTCATGCACAGTGCCTATTGTATCGAATAATGTGCGGTCACTGCCGGTCGTAGCCCTTGCCGTTGGAAGTTCTGCCGGTGGAAATGGGGGCGTGGCCTGCTATAGGTCAGCTTACAGTTTGAAAGTTGCACGGCCCTAAGCATGCAATCGATGGGCAATCAACCGTGAGAATCTGCGATGGCTGAACAGTCGCTGGAGGCTGAATCTGCGTGATAGAACTGCCTCGGTCGATACCAATGGGGTTTTCGACCAGGAAAGATTCTGTAAAGGAAACAGCTGAATGAGCAAAATGCGTGTGTTCGGGGTTGTGCTGGCGGCGGCGGCCGGTGTGGTTATCGCCGGATCGGGTCTGGCTACCGCCGGTGCGGCTCCGAGTGTGACTGTGCAGCCGGGGATTTCGGTGCAGCCGGTGATCGGCGTCGGTGAGCCGGATCCGAATGGGACCGGGTCGAGCTCGGCGCTGGTCGATCTGATCAAGGCGCTGACAACCGGGTCGGCGGGTGCCAAGTAGCTCGCTGAAGTGATGCCGCCCGCGTACTGCGGGGGATGGACGGCGGGGTGTCCTGAATTTCGCGAAGCGGCCCGGAGGCATCCGGGTCGCTTTGTCGTTTTCGTGACTCGGTCACAGCTGGAGAGAAGAGACGCCTCACGATGTTTGCCGAAGGTTCACGATGCCGGTTATGTGAGGAATGTTCGAAGTAGTGGACCTGTGGGCGGTGACAGCGGATGTGCTCCGGGTATCGCCTTGGTCGAAAGCATAAAACATGCGTTGAGCAGGTATGACAGATGACAGTCGGCGCAGCGAACTGCACCTCGTCCGCCACTCGGTTCCGTGCATCCGCGCGATCCCAGTCATACACTCGACCAAGTAGCTGGTGGGATTCCGATGACGCAATCCCGCGCCTGTCGTCAGCAAGGTGAGGATCCTCTGCACTAGGTGGGTGACCGTGGCCAAAGGCGGCGCGATGTTGAGAGCTTGGTGGCGGGATCCGGCGGACTACGCGTGGCTCGCCCGCGCGCTCGACTCCTATACGGCGGTGCGCTGGTTGAAGGTGGTCGTCGGGATGGGCGGTGTCTTCCTGGCGGGCATCGCCATGCTGGCGGCGTCCTCGGACGGTGGTCCGCCGCAGGGGATCGGCTCGGCGATCGACTGGGTCATCGCTGGGTTCGCGGTGTACTGGGCGTTGCGCTGGTGGTTGCTGCCGTGGCCGTCCAGGGTCGAATCGCTGGTGCTGTTCGGGGCCGCGGATGTGGCGATCACGGTGGCGAATCTGCAGGAATCGAATCGGCTGTACGGCGCGCTCGGGCTGACGCTGCTGGTGATCACCGGGGGATACCTGGCGGTGATGCACAACGCGAAAGTGCTTGCGTTGCATGCGGCGTGGACGGTGTTCTCGGTGGTTTTACTGACCGGGCTGATGGTGGCCGGCGGCGGTGATCCGATGCTCGGCGCGGTGATCGTGCTGATGACGGCGGTGTGTGGGGTGGTCATGATGCCGGCGATGCAGTTCTGCTTCTGGGTGCTGCGGCAGGACGCGGTCCGGGATCCGTTGACCACGTTGCTGAATCGGCGTGGGATGGAGCTGCACTTGGCGACGATGGCTGGCTCGGGGTGCCGCAGGGCGATGTGCGCGATCGCGGTCGATCTCGATCGGTTCAAGGCGATCAACGATCGCTTCGGTCACGCGGTGGGTGACGAGGTGCTGTTGCGCACGGCGCAGCGGCTGCTCGCGGTGCGTGGCTCGCGAATGGTGGTCGCGCGCACGGGCGGTGAGGAGTTCGTGATGCTCGGGCCGGTGGGGGATCGGACGGCGCGGGCGGTGGCCGAGCAGGCGCGGCTGGCGGTGTCGGAGCCGCAGGTGGTGCGGCGGGACGCGAACGAGCCGGCGGAGACGATCTCGGTGACCGCGAGTATCGGGGTGGTGGTGTTCGACGGACCGTGCGAGCTGCCGCTGCCGTACTCGATGCTCGGGCGGGCCGATGAGGCGATGTACGAGGCCAAACAACTCGGCGGGAACATGGTGGTCGTCGACGAACCGGTCGCGTCCACGGTGACCTAGAAACGCGAAAACGGCCCGGAGCGATCCGGGCCGTTTTCGTCGTATCAGCGGATCAGAACGCGGCTTCGTCCAGCTCCATGATGTCGTTGTCCAGGTTGGACAGGATGGTGCGGACCGCGGTCAGCTCCGGCAGCATGTTGCGGGCGAAGAACTGCGCGACCGCGACCTTGCCCTGGTAGAAGGACGCGTCGGCACCGGTCGCGCCGTTGTCGAGCGCCTTGATGGCGATCTCGGCCTGACGCAGCAACTGCCAGCCGATGAGCAGGTCGCCGACGGCGAGCAGGAAGCGCACCGAACCGAGGCCGACCTTGTACAGCTCGGTCGGGTTCTCCTGGGCGCCCATCAGGTGCCCGGTGAGGGTGGCGGCCATGCCCTGCACGTCCTCGAGCGCGGTGGCGAGCAGCTTGCGCTCGCCCTTGAGCCGGCCGTTGCCCGCCTCGGTGTCGATGAACTTCTGCACCTGGCCGGCCACGTGGGCCAGCGCGACGCCGCGGTCACGGGCGATCTTGCGGAAGAAGAAGTCCTGCGCCTGGATGGCGGTGGTGCCCTCGTAGAGCGAGTCGATCTTCGCGTCGCGGATGTACTGCTCGATCGGGTAGTCCTGGAGGAAGCCGGAGCCGCCCAGGGTCTGCAGCGATTCGGTCAGGTACTGGTAGGCCCGCTCGGAACCGACACCCTTGACGATCGGCAGCAGCAGGTCGTTGACCCGGTCCGCGAGATCGGCGTCGGCGCCCGAAACCTGAAGGGCGACATCGGGATCCTGGTGTGCGGCGGTGTAGAGGTAGATCGCGCGCAGGCCCTCGGCGTAGGCCTTCTGGCTGGCCAGCGAGCGACGCACGTCGGGGTGATGGGTGATGGTGACGCGGGGCGCGGCCTTGTCGGTCATCTTGGTCAGGTCCGCACCCTGGACGCGCTCCTTGGCGTATTCCAGTGCGTTCAGGTAACCGGTCGACAGGGTGGCGATGGCCTTGGTGCCGACCATCATGCGCGCGTTCTCGATGACGTCGAACATCTGCGCGATGCCGTTGTGCACCTCGCCGACGAGCCAGCCCTTGGCCGGAATGCCGTTGCCGCCGAAGGTGACCTCACAGGTGGCCGAAACCTTCAGGCCCATCTTGTGCTCGACGCCGGTGACGAAGACGCCGTTGCGGTCGCCGAGTTCACCGGTCTCGTGGTCGAAGTGGAACTTCGGCACGAAGAACAGCGACAGGCCCTTGGTGCCGGGGCCTGCGCCCTCGGGGCGGGCCAGCACCAGGTGGATGGTGTTCTCGAACATGTCGTCGGCATCGGCGGAGGTGATGAAGCGCTTCACACCCTCGATGTGCCAGGTGCCGTCTTCCTGCTTGATGGCCTTGGTGCGGCCGGCGCCGACGTCGGAGCCCGCGTCGGGCTCGGTGAGCACCATGGTGGCGCCCCAGTCGCGGTCGATCGCGATCTGGGCCCACTTCTTCTGCTCGTCGGTGCCGTTGTTGTGGAAGATGGTGTTGAAGCCGGGGCCTGCGGCGTACATGTACGCGGCGGGCTGTGCGCCGAGGATCAGCTCGCTGATCGCCCAGTGCACGGTGCGCGGGACGCCGAGTCCGCCGAGCTCCTCCGGAATGCCGAGCTTCTCCCAGCCGCCTTCTTGCAGCGCGCGGAAGGACTTCTTGAACGATTCGGGGATGGCGACGGTGTGCGTCTCCGGATCGAAGACCGGCGGGTTGCGGTCGGCGTCGGCGAACGACTCGGCGAGGGGGCCCTCGGCGAGGCGACGTACCTCGGCGAGCATCTCCTTCACGGTGTCCGTGTCGAGGTCGCCGTAGGCGTCACCGTCGATGATGGACCCGAGACCGAGGACCTCGAAGAGGTTGAACTCCAGGTCGCGGACGTTGCTCTTGTAGTGACCCATGTCAGTACTCACTCTCCGTTGAGTTGGTGCGGTCGGTTGGTTGACCGTTCCCGCCCGTTTCTCGTCTACCGGTTAGCCGGTTTTCCGCATGCTACTCGCGGGTAACTTACGACCTATATTACCGGTCGGTAATGGACTGGCAAAGGCTCGAGCGGGAATGTGACGCGAAAAACAGCGCCGCGCGCGGGATCGCCGGCCGACACGCCGACCCGGGTTACGGTGAAGCGTGCGAATCGAGACGAGTGCCGGACCGGCCGAAATCGAGCTCGACCGGCCGCGCAAACCCGCCTTCCTGCTGGTATTGACCCACGGCTCAGGCGGTGGCGTCGACGCCAAGGACATCCTGACCGTGCGCGACACCGCGCTGGACCTGGGCGGCGCGGTGGCCAGGGTGACCCAGCCCTACCGGGTGGCTGGGCGACGCGCGCCCGGGTCGGCGGTGAAGCAGGACGAGGCGTGGCTGGAGATCGTGGCCGACCTGCGCAAGCGGATCAAGCAGGTCCCGCTGATCCAGGGCGGGCGTAGCAACGGGGCGCGGGTGGCCTGCCGCACGGCGATCGCGGTGCGGGCGCGCGGGGTGATCGCGCTGTCGTTCCCGCTGCATCCACCGGGAAAGCCGGAGAAGACGCGGCGCGCGGAGTTGCTCGACGCGGGGGACATCGAGGTGGTCGTGATCAACGGTGGCAGCGATCCGTTCGGCATCCCGGATGCCGCCGACGCCGCGGAGGTGCGGGTGATCCCGGGTCAGCCGCACTCGTTCCGCACCGGATTCGATGTCATCGCCGAGACGGTCGCGCCCTGGTTGGAGCGCTGGAGTAGCTAGCGGCTACATGCAGTATTTGGCGCCGGAGGAGATCGACTGCACGAGGCAGGCCAGGGCCGCGGCGCTGCTGGACCCGGGCGATACGCCGATGGGCGTCGCCTCGGTGCCGACCGGGGCGACCTGGCTGCTCGGCGCGGGTTCCAGCGGAATCCCGGCTGCCGCGTGTGCCGCCCCCGCGCCTGCGGTCAGCGTGATGCCCACGGCGACAATGACTTTTAGGACGGCACGGCTCATGGGTAGCTCCTACGGTTGCGGTTGGATCACCGGCAACGCTAGCCACGCCGCTCGTCATCGACACGCCCCCAATATCGTTGGCCGCGTCTTCGGCGGCGCTACCTCGGCGCCTGCCGCTACCGCATCCCTCGGCGGCGGTAGGTCGAAAGTGCTTGTAGGACTGGGGATCTAGGACCGCAGCCCGATGTCGGTCGAGGTTTCCGTAGTTAGCGTGCAGAGCATGCAGATTGCCCTGATCGCCTGGCTGAAGCGTAGACCGGCGATCCGTCGAATGTCCCTTCGCCCGGTACTTGTCGCGATCGCCGTGGTGGCGGGTCTCGGCGCGAGCGTCGGCCCGGCCGGTGCGGCTCCCGCCGACGATGATCCGATCCGGGAGGAGGTCTCGTTCCAGAGCCATGGGCTGACGTTGCACGGCACCGTGTTCATACCGCGGGCGGCCGCCGATGCGAGACGGCCCGGCATCGTCCTCGTCCATGGCGCGGGACCGGGACCGCGCGCCGAATATGTCCCCGAGGCCAAGACTTTCGCTCGCGCGGGCATTGTCGCCCTGGCCTTCGACAAACGCACGGACGGCTACTCCTTCATGAACCGGGATTTCGACCTGCTGGCCGACGACGCCCTCGCCGCCCTGGCCACCCTGCGGGGCCGGCCGGACGTCGATCCGGCGAAGACCGGGTTGTGGGCGTTGAGCGAAGGCGGCTGGGTGGCGCCGCTGGCCGCCGCGAAATCGCCGGAGGTCGCGTTTCTGATCACGATCGGCGCCTCCGGATTCGACCCGTTGCGCACGCAGACCTGGAACCTGGGTAATCAACTGCGCCACCGTGGTATTTCCGGTGCCTTCCCCGACGCGGTCGCGCGGCCGGGGGCATTGCTGATGTCGGACACCGGGCTTTTTCCCGAGGCCGGACACGATCCGGTGCCCGTGCTGGAGCGGCTCCGCCTGCCGATGCTGCTGCTGTGGGGCGAGCACGACACCATCACCCCGCCCGCCGAGAGTGCCGCGGTGTTCCAGCAGGCGCTCGACCGCGCGGGTAACCAGCACGCCACCATCCGGTTCGTACCGAGAGCGGGGCATACCGGGCACGTAACCACTGATGGCTTCGACAAGGTCGGTGGTCCGGTTGTCGACGGTAAGACGCTCGGCGCGCTCGCACCCGTATACGCCGGCACTATGACCTCCTGGGTCCAGTCGGTCGCCGCCGGTCGCGCGCCGTTATCCAGCACGGAACCTGTTCCAGCGCAGGAGCATTCGAGCCTGTCGCCGTCGAGCGGAGCATGGTACGAGGCTGCGGCGGTGCGATACGCGCTCCTGGCGCTGCTGCTGATCGGATTCGCCGGATACCCGCTCACCGCCTGGATCGGGCGGCGCGAGTCGTCGGGTCGAAATCCGGTGCGGTGGCCCGCCCGGTGGTTGTCGGCGACGGGATTCCTGGCTGTCGCCGGGACTACGGCCTACCTGATATGGATATTCGCCACCGGCGGCCGAGGTGCCGCGGCCTTCGTCGCCGGCCGTACCTGGCCGTGGCTATCGCTACAGATCTGCGGCGTCGCGGTATTGCTCGCCACCGCCACTACCGCGGTCACCTATTGGCGGGCGCGGGACCAGCTGGCCGGGGCAGTCCGGGTCCGGCTCGCCCTGCTGGTCCTTGCGGGACTCGCGTTCGTTCCCTGGGCCCTGTACTGGCGGCTACTCCTGCCGTGACCTCACGAAGCCGGTTCGATCTCGTCCGATTCCGGCTCGAGCCGGGTGGCGATGACCAAGGCGTCGATGGCGTCACGGCCCTCGGTCGGGCGGTGGACGCGTTCGGCCAGGCGGATGCGGATGCGGTTGTCCGCGACGGACTTTTGCAGGTCGGCGACGATATCGTCGGGCGTGAAGAGGACGGAGGGGTCCTTGGGACCGCCGTAACCGTCGGTGAGGTTGGTGGTGTCGTGGCCGAGGACGAGCAAAGTGCCGTCGGGGACGAGCACGTCGGCGGCCCGGCGGACCACCTCGGCACGCTGGTCGGCGGGCAGATGCAGGAAGACCATCAGGACCAGCTCGTACGGGCCGGTGATCTCGGCGGCGTCGAAATCGGTGACGTCGGCGCACTGCCAGGTGATCCGGCTGCGCACGGACCGCGAAAGGCGGGTGGCGATGGTGCGGCCCTTGTCGACGCCGACCTGCGAATAGTCGACGGCGTGCACCTGCCAGCCGTGCGTCGCCAGCCACAGCGCGTTGCGGCCTTCGCCGCAGGCCAGGTCGAGGGCGCGCGGGAGTTCGGGCGGTTCGCCGCCGGGCGTGTCCGGACGCAGCGGCGTGCTCCGGTCCAGCCCGAAGACGTGTTCCACCATGGTGTTGTTCGGCGGTGCGCCCCAGACCAATTCCGTTTGCGCGTAGCGCTCGTCCCATTCGGTCGCATCCATGCTCGCGAGTCTATTGATCGCCGACGTGTAGCCAATGGACCGGCGAGGTTTCCCGGATGTGCACCAGCACGTCGAACGCGCCGGCCAGCGACGCGACGGTGATGTTGGCGCCGGCGTCCTCGGCGGGGTCATAGATGCCGCTGATGACGCGCGCCTTGGCCGGGCCGCTGCGCCATGCTCGCACCGCTTCGGGCGCCTCGGCGCGCAGGTCTACGTAGTAGGCGGGCAGGTCGACCGAGCCGAGGAGCGCGTCCACCAGATCGGGCAGCGGATCGGGCGCGATGGTCCGCCCGAGGTCGCCGTGGTGGAAGCCGAGGGCGACCGAGACGTAGCCGGTGCCGTACTCCTCGTGCAGATAGGCGCCGACGCCGCGGAATTCCGCCGCACCCATGTCCAATCGGAGGTTCGTGGTGTGGGCGATGCCGTCCCAGTAGACGATCTTCGCGCCGGTCTCGCGTTGCCGGTCGATGACCCGCAGTCCGGAGAGCCGCTCGTCGCGGGCGAATCCGCCCTGCCCGGCGACGCTGTTCTCGTGGAAGTCGAGAATCCGCTCCATATGGGTGCGGACCTGAGCGTATTCCGGTGTAGCCGGCAGGCTTTCGAGCAAGGCGAGCGCGTCGCGTGCGTCCTCAGCGAACGGGCGTCCCGGATGAATTCCCTGATGGCGCTGGACATGCTCGTCCAGTTGATGCGCGGTGCGGATCGGCGTCAGGTGAGTTTCGATGGCGGCCAGCCGATCCGGTGCGATTCGCCGCACATAGTCGAGTACCAGGTCGTAGTCCGCGGGCTCCGCGTTCGGCGGCTGCACCCCGAACACTCGGACCTGATCGTCGGGATGCGCCTGGTTGAACGCGCGGATCCAGTTGAGTGCCGCAATGGTTTCCGTCGTCCGCCACGGTCGCCATGACCCGGCGAGCACCGACTCGGGATCGCCTGTTCCGGTGCGTACGTAGCGATCCCACCGCTCGCCGGAGCCGGCACTGTCCTGAATCGCCAACCCGCGGAACCCATGCCGCTCGACGAGCGCGCGGAAGACGCGTTCCTGCATCCCGTAGATCTGCCGGGAGAACCGCGTCGACTCGCCGAGCCCGACCACCGTCGCCGTTGCGAGTCGATGGATCAGCGGGTCGAGATCGGGCCCGGTGTGGCCGGGATCGGTATCGGAGATCGGACGGGCATTGGCGCTGAGCCACGCACGCACGGTGGCGATCTCGGGTGCGACGGTTCCCATGGTTCCTCCTGAACGACGACGATCCAGCACCGCCGAGCCTCATACATCAAGCACTGTTGAGGTCAAGGCTGTGCTGGATCGCGCGGAACTCGGAGCTGGGACCCCGTTACAGCGGCGTGCGCATGAGCAGCACGTTGTACTGACTGTGCACGGTCGTGAGGTAGTACAGATCGCGCCCGGTCTGATACGGGAAGATCGACGGCGCGTACGCGCTCGGCAGCTCCCTGGTGTCGATCAGCACCTCGGGATCGCTCCACGGACCGGTCGGCGCCGGGGCGCGCCGCATGACCACCGAGTTGAACGGGTCGGTGGTGAGTGAGATGTATTGCCCCAGATAGGCGTTGTACATCACCGACAGCTCGCCGACGCCCCACATGATCGGCGCCGCGGCATTGACGTCGCCGCGTTTCCACGCCCCGCCGTCCCAGTACTCGTACGCGCCGAGATCGGTGATCTGGGCTTCCGGTACCCGCGCGACGTACGCGGACTGGTTGCGCCCGGACGGCGTGCCGTACTCGTAGACGAATCCGCCGTCCTTGAGGAAGGCGTTCATCTGGAAGTTGCTGTTGCCGCCCTCGTCCGGGCGCCGGGTGGCCGGCAGCTCGCCCCAGGTTTCGCCGTTGTCGCCGGACGCGGCGAGCCCGGAATAGTTCGTGGTCCACTGTCCGACCTCGTCCCAGCTGCGCACGGACATGAGGCTCATGAATTGGACGCCGCCGACCGAGATGCCCGCAGTAGGAATGCGGCTAATCTCCAGAAAAGGTATTTTTGGGCTGGGGATGAGATCCCGCGCCTGACCGAAAACGTCCCGGACGACGCTGTCGAAATAGATGCCGCCGGACGGGTTCTGGGTATGACTTCGAGTGAGGATATTCGACCGCCACGACCACATGCTTCCGGCCAGAAGGTTCGGAAAACCGATGCCCGCGGTATCGCCGAATGCGGTCAGCAACTCGCCGTTGCCGTTGTCCCACATGATGCCGAGGTCGGTGCCGAGCACGTTGTAGGCCTGGGTGTTGTTCGGGCTGGCCATGCCGGTCATCTGGAACACGGCCTTGGTCCGCCCGACCAGGTTGGGCAGGCCGTTGCTGCCATTGAGCACCGGAATGGGGTTGATGGTGTTCGGGTTTGCGCAGGCGGGGGTGGATGCACTGATAAGCAAGGCCGAAGCACCCGCCAACGCCGAAAGCAAGATGGATGCCGTCTTGGTCAAGGTCTGTGAGCCCTCCGTGTCCGCGCCGAGAGCGATACGAAACACAGAATTCCCGCGATACACAGACCATTCGCGGTGTGCAACGCACCACATTCGACTGGCTGGCAAATCTGTGGGAAATGCTAGCAGTGAACTCGTCGAAAATGTGGTGCGTGGGGCAAAAGGGGCTGCTGACCGCTAACTCTCGGTGGGCTTACCCCGCGTCGTGGCCAGCCTAATGATCAACGGCAGCTGCGTCGCCCGTTCCACTGCGAAGGTGCGGCGTGTCGAAGCCTCCCAGGCCCGGTCGAACAGCCGCTTGACCCCTGCGACGGCGTGCGGCGAGCGGGTCGCGATGCGGTCGGCGAGCTTCTCCGCGGCGGCCAGCGGGTCCGCGGTGACCTCGGTGACCAGGCCGATCCGTTCGGCGTACGCGGCGTCGACGGTGTCCGCGGTCATCGCCAGCAGCAGCGCCTTGTCGACGCCGATCAGCCGGGAGAGCGTGGCCGCGCCGGTCATGTCGGGCACCAGGCCGTGTTTGGCCTCCATCACCGAGAACTCCGAATCCGGCGTGGCGAAACGGAAATCGGCGGCCAGCGCGAGCTGCAGCCCGCCGCCGAAGCAGCGGCCGTGCACCGCGGCGATCACCGGAACCCGCAGCCTGCGCCAGGCCCAGCAGGCCTCCTGAAAGGTGTTGGTGCCGCGCCACGGCAGCGGAATGAAGCTGCGCACGATGGACAGCGGGTCGCCGGTGGCCTTCGCGATGTCCAGGCCGCTGCTGAAACTCGGGCCGTTGCCGGACAGGATGACCGCGCGCACGTCGTCGCGGCCCGCGATGGCGTGCGCGGTGTCGATCAGGTCGCCGAGCATGTCGATGGTGAGGCCGTTGTGCTTGTCCGGCCGGTCGAGGGTGACGTAGGCGCGGTCGCCGTCGAAGCGCAGCGCGATGTTGGTGCCCATGTACGGATCTTACCCGCGAGTCAGTTATTGGACAGTGGGCCATTGCCCGGTCGTCGGGACTCTGTTCTAATCGAACTCAAGTTACCGTCAATGCTGACGGTAACTGCGTCGGCGGCCGTGCGAAAGCTGCGTCGACGGCCCGCGAGATCATTTCGGAGGAACAATGCTGCCAGCGGGAATGGATCCCCGAACGCCGGTGCTGGTCGGTGCCGGACAGGCCGTGCACCGCAGCGGCGAGCCGGGTCTGCCCGGGCCGGTCGAACTCGCCGCCGAGGCCCTGCGCCGGGCGGGCGCCGACAGCGGCACCGGCGACCGGCTGCTCCGCTCCGCCGATCTGATCGCCGCCGCGGCCCCGGTCAGCAGGCCGTACGCGGACCTCGGCGCGCTGGTGGCCGGCGAGCTGGGCGCGAGTCCGAAGCGCACGTTCCAGTCCGTGCGCTTCGGTGGCGACGCACCGCAGCGCTTGCTCAACACGGTCGCTCAGGAGATCGCCGACGGCCGCTCGGACATCGCGCTGATCACCGGCGCCGAGGCGGTCGCCGCGTGGAATGCCGCCACCCGCACGGGCGCCGCGCTGGATTGGCCGGAGCAGCCGGAGGACGCGCGGCCGACCCAGCTCGTCGGCTCGGATCGCGCACCCAACTCGGACATGGAAACCGCGGCCGGACTGTGGGGCCCGGTCTACTTCTACGCGCTGATGGAGACCGCGCTGCGCGGCCGGCTCGGACTGACCGAGGACCAGCATCGAGCGCGCATCGGTGGCCTGTGGTCGAGACTGTCCGCGGTGGCGGCGAACAATCCCTATGCGTGGCAGCCCACCTCGCAGTCGCCCGCCGATCTGGTGACGCCGACGCCCGCGAATCGGATGGTCTCTACGCCGTATCCCAAGCTGCTCGTCGCGAATCTCTCGGTGAATCAGGGGGCCGGGCTGATCCTGTGCAGCGCGTCCGCGGCGACCGCGGCCGGGGTGCCGCGGGATCGCTGGGTGTTCCCGCACGGCGGCGCCACCGCGACCGACGAGTGGTTCGTCTCCGAACGCGCGGACCTGGCTGCCTCGCCGGCCATCGCGGCCGCCGGGCGGGCCGCTCTCGGTGCGGCCGGCATCGGCATCGATGACGTCGCGCACATCGACCTCTACTCCTGCTTCCCGGTGGCGGTGCAGGTCGCGGCCGAGGCGCTCGGCCTGCCGATCGACGATCCGGCGCGGCCGCTGTCGGTCACCGGCGGGCTCACCTTCGGTGGTGGCCCCGGCAACAACTACACGACTCATTCGATCGCGACCCTGGTCGGCTTGTTGCGCGAGGATCCAGAGGCCTACGGCCTGGCGACCGCGCTCGGCTGGTACATCACCAAGCACGGCGTGGGCGTGTACTCCGCGAAACCGCCTGCGCGACTGTTCCATTCGATCGAAGCGGAGGTTCCCGCCGCCAGGCGCGACGCCGCCCCCGGCTACACCGGGCCGGCCACCGTCGAGTCGTACACCGTCGCCTATCGCAAGGGGCCCGCGCCCGACCATGCCGATGAGCCCGAGGCCGTCGTGGTCAGCGCTCTGACTCCGACCGGTGCCCGCATACTTGTCCGGGCGTCCGACGCCGAGACGGTCGCCGCCTTCGATGACGGTGACCCGCTCGGCGCCACCGCCGACATCGCCGCTGCCGACAAGCTCACCCTGCTCGAGAGGACCGTCAAATGACCGAACTGATCTTGGTCGACCGGCGCGATGCCATCACCGTGCTGACCGTCAACCGCCCCGAGGCGCGCAACGCCATCAACCTCGCGACCGCGCAGGCCATCGAAACCGCCGTCGACGAGTTCGAGGCCGACGCCACCGCGCGGGTGCTCGTGCTGACCGGCGCGGGTGGAACCTTCAGCGCCGGAATGGATCTCGTCGCCGCGTCGAAGGGGGAAATGCCGATGACCCAGCGCCGCGGGCCGCTCGGGATCGCCGCGAAACCTCCGGCGAAGCCGATGATTTCGGCGGTCGAGGGGTTCGCGCTGGCCGGCGGCTTCGAATTGGCGCTCTCCGGTGACCTCATCGTCGCCGCCGCCGACGCGCAGTTCGGCATCCCGGAGGTGCGGCGCGGCCTGGTCGCGGCCGGCGGCGGCGTGCTCCGCCTGACCCAACGCCTGCCCCGCAGCATCGCCGCCGAGCTCGCGCTCACCGGCGGGCGCATCGGCGCCGATCGGCTCTACCAGCTCGGCCTGGTCAATCGGGTCACCGAACCCGGTGCCGCACTCGCCGCGGCGCTGGAGCTGGCCGCCGAAATCGCCTCCGCCGCACCGCTGGCCGTCGCCGCGAGCAAGCGGATCATCGACGAGTCGCCGGACTGGACGGTGACCGAGGCGTTCGCCAAGCAGGGCGAAATCGCCTTGCCCGCACTGTTTTCCAAGGACGCCGCGGAAGGCGCGCTCGCCTTCGCGCAGAAGCGCGAACCCCAGTGGCAGGGCCGCTGACCGCCGCGGGTGAAGGCGTCAGGGACACCCAGGCGCAACGCCGGGCGCGGATGCGCGCCCGGCTGCTCGACGCGGCGGTGGAGAGCCTGATCGAGGACGGTTACGCGGGCACCACCACGCTCGCGGTGCAGAAGCGGGCCGGGGTGCCGCGCGGCACGCTCCAGCATCACTTCCCGACCAAGGCCGACCTGCTCGCCGGCGCGGTCGAACATCTGGCCGCGCGTCGATTCGACCAGCTGACCAGGGAATTCGCCGAGCTGCCCGAGGCGGCGGACCGGCTGGAGGCCGCCGTCGAGCTGACCATGCGGATGCTCAGCGGACCGTCGTTCTGGGCCGCGCTGGAGATGTGGGTCGGCGCGCGCACTGACCCGGAGCTGCTCGCCGCGTTCCTGCCGCTGGAGCATCGACTGTTCGAGTTGATGCACAACAGCATTCGCGACGTCTTCCGCGCCGAGTTTCCGGACGACCCGCGGGTGCCGACGATCACCGAGTTCACCATCGAGATCATGACCGGTATGGCGCTGCGGGTGTTGTTGACCGGTGAGCTGGATCGGAACCGAATCATCCAGCACCGCTGGCGCAATGCGGTGCGCATCCTGCTGGGGACGGCGCATCCGGACACGCTGACCGAGCCGCGTCCGCCGCGCTAGCTAGCGGCCGGCGGTGTCCAGCACTGCCCGCGCGCACGCCGCGGGATCGTCGTAGAACGGCGTGTGGCCGCTGCCGTGCAGGGTGACGTGCTCTGCGTTCGGCAGTGCCGCGCGGGCGCGACGGCTCTGGGTGCGGTAGGTGAGCAAGATGTCGCGGTTGCCCCAGGCAATGGTGACCGGAATGTCTGCCAGAGCGCCGATTTCGTGCAGCTGCGCTTCGTCGAACGAAGCCAGGGCGGCCTCGAACCCGGGTGCGTCGGCCGCTCCGTTCGCGGTATCGACCGCGATCTGAGTGCTCACGGCCCACGGTTTGCCGAAAACCAGGCCGAGGAACGCCGTCCGGCCCGCCGCGGTCCCGAGAATGGTCGGCAGCGCACGTTTCATCGGGCCGGCGAGCATTCGTGACTTGCCGAGCGACTGCTGGCACCAGACACGACCGGCCTTGTCCCAGAACGCGATCGGTGAGAATGCGGTGACCGAGCGGGCCAGGCCGCGGGCACCGAGGTTCAAGGTGATCAGCCCGCCCATCGAGTTCCCCGCCAGGTGCGGCCGCTCGATCCCTTGTGCGGCAAGGAAATCGGCGAGCGCATCGGTGAGCGTGTCGACGGTCGTGGTGGCCAGGGGTGCGGATCCCGCGAAGCCTGGAAGATCGACGGCGATCACGTCATAGGACTCGGCGAGCGTGTCGATGATCGGCTCCCACACCTGCCACCGGCTCCCGATGCCGTGCACCAGAACCAATGGTTCGCCCTGACCGACCCGATGATGGTTCAACATGGTCATCCCAACTCTCGCCCGGCCGTGCGCCCACAGTAACAGCAGTCGCCAGCCATCAGTTGGTGATCTTCTGCCGAAACCGGACAATTTCCGCTGGCAGTGGCCCGAAAACGCCGGTAAGGTAAAAGGTATGGCAACGCGTAAGGTCACCCTTTCGCTGGACGAGGCCGCCTGGTCCTTCGCCGAGCAGGCCGCGGCCCGCGCGGGCATGTCACCCTCGGCGTGGATATCGAAGGCCGCGCGGCGCGAAGCCGTGCGCACCGGCTGCGGCCCGGCGCCCGACGTGACGGCTCAGGCCGCCGCGGACGCGGCCGAGATGGCCGCCGCCGAGGAGGCGATGCGTGCGGCGGGGTGAACTGTGGATCTACAACCCGCATGGTTCGCCGCGACGGCGCACAGTCGTGCTCATCAGCAGTGACGGCATCAACGAGTCACCGAGGCCCTGGCTGATCGCCGCCGAGGTGGTCGAGGACGATCCCAGGGACATCCTCGCGGTCCCGGTGGAACGGTACGGCTGGGTGCACGCCGGCAACATCGGCCGCATCTTCCGCGGCTGGCTTGTCGAACGCGTCGACGACATGGAAACCGAGACGCTGGAACGCTTGGATACCGCCTTACGCGCCGCCATGGATTTGTGAAAATCTCCTTCGTACGAAGGTTTCTGCCCTGATCGGTACCATCGTGGCCGACGTCCCACAGCGTCCATTCGACGACAGTGTCCATTCGACAGATAGGGATTCAGGTGCGGATTTCCCTGATCGCCGCGGCGCTCATCGCGCTGCCGGTGCTCGCGGCATGCGGCAACGACAAAGCGGCGGCAGCGCCCACGGTGACGCAGGCGGACCTCGCCAAGTCCCTGCAGGACAAGGGGCTCAAGAGCCAGCAGCTCGCCGACTGCGCCGCGAAGCTCTTCATCGACCAGGGCATCTCCCAGGACGGCCTGCGGGTCATGGTCAGCAACGAATACGACACCAAGGCCGCCGACCAGGAGACCCTCGGCATGAGCAAGGACGATGCGGAAAAGGCGCGCACCGCGAGCACCCGCATCGCCACCGAATGCATGACCGCCCCGCGCTGACCCACGCCGCTTCTTCATCGACGCGACCGCGGCATTCGTTTTATGCTGAGGTCGCGTCGATGTAGTTCGGCGGGGGAGATGAGGCCGGCATGCAACCGCACAACCAGAATTCGCCGTATCCGCCCGTCCCGCAACGGATCACGCCATCCGGCTGGTGGTTCGCGTTCGGTGGCCTGCTCATCGCGATCGGCGTGTTCGGCGGCCTCGGTCTCGGCATTGTCGGCATCACCCAGACCGCGGGCAAGATCGATGACTTCCAGCGGGTCGCGGTGCCCGGCTCCGGTGAGGTGCAACTGGCCGAAACCGGCGGCTACACCGTCTATTTCGAAGGTCTTCCGGGCCGGGTGAATATCGTGATCACCGATCCCGGCGGTTCGGCTGTGCCGCTGACGAAGTACGACGCGTCGGTCACCTACTCGTTCGGTAAACACAATGGCGAAGCGGCCTTTTCGTTCGAGGCGAAGCAGCCGGGCACCTATCACGTGACGACGAAGGGTGATTACGGCGGCACCGCCGCCATCGGCCCCGGCCTCGGTGATTCGTTCGTCTTCCAATTGTTCGCGGCGCTCGGCATCGGCGGCGGCGGATTGATCCTCGGCCTCGTGGTGATCATCGTCGTCGCGGTCAAGCGCAGCGGCAGTAAGCGCAGAGCGGCGCAAGCAGGCGGCGGTGATCCGCCCGGCTCGTGGCAGTACGGTCCGCGCGAGTACTGACCGTCAGATGGCGACGACCAGCTCGATCCGCGCTTGCGAGCCGGCGCCGAGATCCTCGGCGGTACGGACCGCCTTCTTCACCGGCAGCACGTAGGTAGCCCGGGACTTGTCCGGAAACAGCGACGTGGACCAGCGGCTGGACCCGATCGTGACATGCACCCGAACGGCGCCGAACCCGCCCGCGAGCTGGGCGTAGCGCTCCTCGATCTCGTCGGCGATCTCCTCGGGCAGTGAGATGAAATGCCACGACCCCATGCCGGAGTGTTCCCACACCTCCGCCGTGAACGAGTACTGCGATCCAGCCACGCCGCGACTGTATCGGGACCCACCGACAACTCCGGCGGACCGTCATTTCGATCGCGGTGCGCGCAACCCGTGAGCCGGGCACGGTGCTGCGCGATCGTGGGGTGATGACATCCCTCGAGGCCAAATCCGCCACCGACGCCGAACTGGATGCGGTCTTCGGACCGATCTTCGACCGCATCGCGCAGGGGGCGGTGGCGCGCGAAACCGACCGCCGCCTGCCGTTCGAGGAGGTGGGCTGGCTGCGCGAGGCGAAGTTCGGCGCGCTGCGGGTGCCGGTCGAGTTCGGCGGGTACGGGGCCACCGTTCGCCAGCTGTTCCGGCAGCTGATCGAGCTCGCGGCGGCCGAATCGAACCTGCCGCAGGCGCTGCGCGTGCACTTCTCCTTCGTCGAGGATCAGCTGCTGGCCGAGCCAGGGCCGAGCCGCGAGCAGTGGCTGCGGACGGTGACGAGCACGCTGGTCGGCAACGCGATCACCGAGCCGGGGGTGGGCGCGGTGGACCGCTACCGCACCCGGCTGACCAGGGACGGTGACCGCTGGCTGCTCAACGGGGTGAAGTACTACAGCACCGGCTCGCAGTACGCCGACTACATCCTGGCCGCGGCGGACCGCGACGGTG
The DNA here is from genome assembly GCF_042871115.1 of Nocardia sp. NPDC006044. Classification (NCBI taxonomy): domain Bacteria; kingdom Bacillati; phylum Actinomycetota; class Actinomycetes; order Mycobacteriales; family Nocardiaceae; genus Nocardia; species Nocardia sp. NPDC006044. Next base: position 1,148,039 of record NZ_JBIAID010000002.1, on the reverse strand, counting down.
AGCGGGTCGGCGTGCTGGTCGACGCGAACGCCGAGGGCGTGCGCCAGCACGACGACTGGGACGGCTTCGGTCAGCGCCTGACCGCTAGCGGCACAACAGAATTCACCGATGTCGTGGTCGCCGAAGAGCGCATCCTCGGCCCGGGCTACGGCGCGCCCGGCCCGACCTACGCGACCTCGTATCTCCAATTGGTCCAGCTCGCCGTGCTGGCCGGCATCGCGCGGCGCGCGGAACTGGACGCACGGGATTGGGTGGCGGGTCGTACGCGCAGCTACTCGCACTCCGCCGCGGGGGTGCCGCGCGAGGATCCGTTGGTACAGCAGGTGATCGGCCGGCTCTCGGCCGCCGCTTTTGCCGCCGAGTCGAGTGTGCTGGCCGTCGCCGACGTTCTCGACGAGGTCCTCGCCGACGGTGCGAAGGACGAAAAGTCCTTGGTGGCCGCCGAACTCGCTGCCGCGCAGGCGCAACTGGCGGTGATCGATCTGGTGCTGCCCGCCACCACGCTGCTCTTCGAGGTCGGCGGCGCGTCGGTCGTTTCCGAACGCCAACGGCTGGACCGGCACTGGCGCAACGCCCGCACCATCTCGGTGCACAACCCGGCCATCCAAAAGGCAAGGGCCATCGGCGATCACCTGCTCAACGGCGCCGAGCTGCCGTTCGCCTGGAGCGCGGGCGAACGCAAACCGGCGGCGGAGGCCCAGCAGTGACCCGCCGAATTCGGTTCAACGCCTTCGACATGAACTGCGTCGCCCACCAATCGCCGGGCCTGTGGCGGCATCCGGACGATCAGTCGCACCGGTACAAGGAACTGAGCTACTGGACCGAATTGGCGAAGCTGTTGGAGCAGGGGCGGTTCGACGGCATCTTCATCGCCGACGTGCTGGGCACCTACGACGTCTACGGCGGCACCGACATCGCCGCGCTGCGCCAGGGCGCGCAGATCCCGGTGGCCGATCCGCTGCTGCTCGTCTCGGCCATGGCCGCGGTCACCGAGCACCTCGGGTTCGGCATCACCACCGGCACCGGTTTCGAGCATCCGTTTCCGTTCGCGCGCCGGCTCTCCACCCTCGACCACCTGACCAACGGCCGCATCGGCTGGAACGTGGTCACCGGCTACTTGCCCTCGGCGGCACGGAATTTCGGCGCGGACGACCAGCTCGACCACGACGAGCGCTACAACCAGGCCGATGAATACCTGGAGGTCCTGTACAAGCTGTGGGAAGGCTCGTGGGAGGACGACGCGGTGGTCCGCGACGCCGCCGCCGGCGTCTACGTCGACCCGGCGAAGGTGCACCACATCGGCCATCGGGGCAAGCATTTCACCGTGCCCGGCATCCACCTTTCGGAGCCGTCGCCGCAGCGCACGCCGGTGATCTATCAGGCGGGCGCCTCGACCCGTGGCGTGCGGTTCGCCGCGGAGAACGCCGAGGCCATCTTCATCGCCGCGCCGTCGAAACGACTGCTCGCCCAGACGGTTTCCCGCATCCGCGCCTCGCTTCGGGAGGCCGGTCGCGATCCGTACTCCGCGCGGATCTACGCGCTGGCGACCATCATCACCGACGCCACCGACGAAGCGGCGCACCGCAAACACGAGGAATACCTGTCCTACGCCAGCATCGAGGGCGGCCTGGTCTTCATGTCCGGCTGGATGGGGATCGACCTGTCCGGCTATGACCTGGACGATCCGATCGGACAGGTGCAGAGCAACGCCATCCAGTCCGCCGTCGCCGCCTTCCAGGAGTTCGACGACGACGGCCGTGAGTGGACGGTGCGCGATATCGGCCGGTGGGCGGGCATCGGCGGGATGGGCCCGGTGTTCGTCGGATCCGGCGCCACCGTCGCGGACCGGCTCCAGGAATGGGTCGAGGACACCGATCTGGACGGGTTCAATCTGGCCTACGCCATCACCCCGGGATCGTTCGAAGATGTTGTGCGGCATGTTGTTCCGGTGTTGACCGAACGTGGCGCCTACGCCGCCGACTACGTCCCCGGCACGCTCCGCAACGCGCTGTTCGAAGCGGGCGACCGGTTACCCGACGAGCATCGCGGCGCCCGCTACCGCCTCGGTGCACCCGGATCCACCGCATTGCCCGACGAGGTCTCACGCCCAGGGGCGCGGGTCGCTACGCCGAGTGCCTGACCGCGTCCGGCGAGCACTCAGGTGCTCGCCGGAACATCAGGAAGGGAGCGCCGAGAGGAAAGCCCGCGCGACGGATTCCAGTCCCGCCTGGTCGATTTCGTCGAACCGATCCGGCTTCGGGCTGTCGAGATCGAAGACACCGACGAGTTCGTCATTGTGCACCAGCGGAATAACGACCTCCGAACGCGTCTGCGCGTCACACGCGATATGCCCGGGAAACGCGTGCACATCGGGCACCAATTGGGTTTCCCGGGTCTGGGCCGCAGTTCCGCACACGCCCTTACCGAGGGCGATACGAACGCACGCGGGCTGACCCTGGAACGGCCCGACAACGAGCTCGTTTCCATCATAGAAATAGAACCCGACCCAATTCAGTCCGGGCAGCGCGTGGAATACCAGCGACGACAGGTTGGCGGCGTTGGCGACGCGGTCGTGCTCGCCCGCGACCAGCGCTTCCGCCTGCGCGACGAGCTGCTGGTACTGCTCGGTCCGGTCTCCGGTCAGATCGGCAACGGTGAACGACATGGCCCGAATGGTACGCCAGGGAAAACCCCTGTCTGCTCATTGATTCTCGCTGATCGCAACACTCACGAGGGCCACGTCACAGCCCGGATGATCCGAACATGACAACGCAGAATTCCGTTCCCCGTTCCCCCCGTTCGGCCGCGGTAATCGGTGCCGGCCAAACCGGCGTCACTGCGGCGTTAGGCTTGCTCGACGCCGGATTCGACGTAACCCTCTACAGCGAGCGCGATCAACGCGCGCTGCGCGACGACGTACCGGCCACCGGCACCGCCCTCGAATTCGGCATCACCCAGCAGGCCGAATCCGCGCTCGGACTGGACACCTACACCGCGCGGGCGCCGCGGCACTCCGGGCTCAGCGTCCGGATCGCCGGACCGGACCGCGCCGAATTGATCCAATTCGACGGCAATTTCGACGGCTATGCCGGTATCGCCGTCGATACCCGACTGAAGGCCGACGAACGGCTCACCGCGTTCCTGGAGCGCGGCGGACGGTTCGTTGTCGAGCCGGTGACCCCGGAATCCCTCGACCCGATCGCCGCCGCCAACGACCTCACCCTGGTCGCCACCGGCCGCGGCGGACTGTCCGACCTGTTCCCGATCGACCAGACGCGCACCCCGTACGACGCGCCGCAACGGTCGCTGCTCACCGTCACGGTGACCGGAATCGGTTACGGCAAAGACGTGTTCGCGCATCGCAGCCCGGCGGGCGGCGGGCACAGCGGCTTCTCCATCCTCGCCGAGCAGGGCGAGGCGTGGTGGGGCCCGTACCTGCACAAGGACGCGGGACCGAGCTGGGCGTTCCTCGGCTGGGCCAGGCCGGGCAGCGAATGGGAAACCCGCTTCGCCGCAGCGGATTCCGCCGAGTCCGCACACCGGATCGTGCAGGACCTCTATCGCGACTTCATCGATTGGGATCTGCCCGAGGTGCTGGCCACCGAGGTGATCGCCGACGACCCGCACTCCTGGTTGAAGGGCGCGGTGCGGCCGGTGGTCCGGGCCGGCGTCGGCCGGACGGCGGGCGGTCATGTGGTCGCCTCGCTCGGAGACACCTCGGCCGCCTATGACCCGATCGCGGGTCAGGGCGCGCAGAGCGGTTTGATCCAGGCGCAGCGGCTCGTCGCGGCGGCCGCGGTGCACGACGGCCCGTTCGACGAGGCGTGGCTCGGCGAGCAGTACGCGGGCTTCCTCGCGGTGCGCGGCGACGCCGCCAACAAGGTCACCCGGCTGTTCCTCGGCGACCCCGAGCTGGCCGACATCGGCAACACGTTGTTCGCGGCCGCGGCCGTCGAGCCCCAGTTCGCCGCCGCCCTGGTCGGCCTGCTGCATCACCCGCAGCCGTTCCTCGCGGTCGACTCGGTGGCCGCGGCACACGCCTTCATCACCAGCGTCACCGGCGAAGACGCGGAGGCACTGCTCGGCCGCTTCGCGCCTGCCGGAAAGTTCGACCGATCCACCTTCGCGAACACCCTCACCCACGCCTGAGACCCGAACATTCCCGGTACCGCGATCCGATCGCACAGATTCAAACCCTCGTGCCGGTCGGGTCGCGGTGCTGGAGTGGGAGGAGATCGACGGCTACCCCCGACCCCATGGAGCAAACAATGACCACGGAGCAGATCGCCGACGAGATCAAATTCGCCTACTGGGTGCCCAATGTCAGCGGGGGACTGGTCACCAGCGATATCGAACAGCGCACCGGCTGGGATTTCGAGTACAACAAGAAGCTGGCCCAGACCGCGGAGAACAACGGCTTCGACTACGCGTTGTCCCAGGTACGCTACACCGCCTCCTATGGCGCCGAATTCCAGCACGAGTCGACCTCGTTCAGCCTCGCGCTGCTCGGCGCGACCGAGCGGCTGAAGGTGATCGCGGCCATCCACCCCGGCCTCTGGCACCCGGCGGTGCTGGCGAAGTTCGGCGCCACCGCCGACCATCTGTCCAACGGCCGCTTCGCCATCAATGTCGTATCCGGTTGGTTCGCCGGTGAATTCACCGCGCTCGGCGAGCCGTGGCTCGAGCACGACGAACGGTACCGGCGCAGCGCCGAATTCCTCGAGGTGATCCGCAAGATCTGGACCGAGGACGACGTCAACTACGGCGGCGACTTCTACCGGATCCGGGACTTCACGCTGAAGCCGAAGCCGCTCAACACCCCTGAGCGCCCGAATCCCGAACTGTTCCAGGGCGGTAACTCGTCCGCGGCCCGGCGCAATGGCGGCCGCTACGCCGACTGGTACTTCTCCAACGGCAAGGACTTCGACGGCGTCACCGAACAGCTCGACGACCTGCGCGAGGTCGCCAGGGCGAACAAGCGCGAGGTGAAGTTCGGCCTGAACGGTTTCATCATCGCTCGCGATACCGAGAAGGAAGCACAGGACACCCTGCGCGAGATCGTCGAAAAGGCGAACAAGCCTGCGGTGGAGGGCTTCCGGGACGCGGTGCAGCAAGCCGGCGCGTCCACCAAGGACCGCAAGGGCATGTGGGCCGACTCGTCGTTCGAGGATCTCGTGCAGTACAACGACGGGTTCCGCACCAAGCTGATCGGCACGCCGGAACAGGTCGCCGAGCGCATCGTCGCCTACCGGGAGCTGGGCGTCGACCTGATTCTCGGTGGCTTCCTGCACTTTCAGGAGGAGGTCGAGTACTTCGGTGCGAAAGTGCTTCCGCTGGTTCGGGAGCTGGAGGCCGCGCGACGGCCGGTCGCGGCGGTTGGCTGATGACCGTCGCCGATGGTCGGCGCTCCCTGGCTTCAGCGTGGTCACCCTCCGGGGCCGTCGCGTTCGCCGCCGATCGGATCACCTCGGCAGCACAGGCGTTTTCGGTTGCGGAGCAGCTGGCGGCCGAGTTCGCATCGGGTGCGGCCGCCCGCGACCGTGACCGGATACTGCCGCACGAGCAGGTGCACCGGCTCGCGGCCGGCGGGCTGCTCGCCATCACCGTGCCCGCCGAGTACGGCGGCGCGGACCTGCCGCCGAGCGCGGTCGCGGAGGTGGTGCGCATCCTCGCGACCGCCGATCCGAATATCGCCCAGATTCCGCACAGCCACTTCGTTTACGTGAATCTGGTGCGGCTGGCCGGAACCGCCGAGCAGCGCAAGCGCTACTTCGCGCAGGTGCTCGACGGCGGGCGGATCGCCAACGCGCAGTCCGAGCGTGGCGGCGCGACGATCGCCGATATCGCCACCACGGTCCGCCCCGCCGGGAATCGGTTCCGCGTCGACGGGCGCAAGTTCTATTGCACCGGTTCGCTGTTCGCGAATCTGCTCGCCGTGCTGACCAGACTGGATGATCCCGACGGGAGCAGCGGGCTGGAGCCTGGGGAGTACATCGCTTATCTGCCAGCCGATTCCGCGGGCGTGCGGATCATCGATGACTGGAACGGCGTCGGCCAGCGCACCACCGGTAGCGGCACTGTCACCTTCGAGGAGGTGCTGGTCGAGCGGGATCAGTTGATCCGTCGTTCGGCCGCCGTGCAGGCGCCCACCGGTTACGGCGCGTTCGCGCAACTGCTGCACGCGGCCATCGATGCGGGGATCGCCAGGGGCGCGCTCGGCGCCGCGACGGAGTTCGTGCGCACGTCGAGTCGGCCGTGGTTCGAGGCGGGGGTCGCGCACGCCGCGGACGACCCCCTGGTGATCCAGCGGTTCGGCGAGCTGTCCGTCGCGGTGACCGCCGCCGAGGCGACCCTCGCCGCCGCCGGTATCGCCGTCGACGCGGCCACCGTGGGCGTTGCGCAACCCCCCGAACAGGGGCTTGCCGGATTCGAATCGCGTGGCACAGTGGAAGACAGCGAACAGGAGAATGCCGCCGGTCGGGCATCGCTGGCGGTTGCCGCGGCGAAGGTGCTTGCCGACCGAGCGGCCATCGAGGTGTCAAGTGCGCTGTTCGAAGTGGGCGGAACACGCAGTGCCGCAGCGGAGCTCAACCTGCATCACTTCTGGCGCAACGCGAGGACACATACCCTGCACGATCCGATCCGATGGAAGTACCAGCATCTCGGCCGTGCGCTGTTGCACGGTACCGCGCCACCGTTGCACGGCGTGATCTGACCGGGTTGCCGGTCGAAACAGCAAGTGATCGAAAAGGATACGAACAGTGACTGTGACGGTCGTAGTAGGCAATCCGAAGCCCGCCTCCCGCACCTTGACGGCGGCCACACTGGTCGCGAAGGGGCTGCGGCCCGAGGTGGAGCCCACCGTGATCGACCTGGTCGACTTCGGTGCCGCGCTGCTCGGCTGGGGTGATCCGGCGGTCGCGGCGGCGGTGCGCACCGTATCTGATTCGGAGCTGGTCGTTTTCGCGAGCCCGACCTTCAAAGCTACCTACACCGGGTTGCTGAAGCTGTTCCTCGAGCAATTCGATGGAGGTACCGGACTGGCGGGCGTGCTCGGTGTTCCGGTGATGCTCGGCGCTGGACCGGTCCACGCGCTGGCGCCGGACCTGCTGCTCAAGCCGGTCCTGGTCGAGTTGGGCGCCACCGCGGCGCTGCCCGGTCTGTACCTGTCCGATCGCACCTTTCAGGAAGACGGTGTGATCGAGCGCTACAGCGACCGCTGGCGCTCCGTCGCGCAGGCGCTCGCCGTCACCGCGGGGGTGCCGAACCATGCATGAGCTCTTCGAATTTCCCGCGGACGGCAGCGGACTACGCAGCGCGTTCGCCAATTTCCCCAGCGGAGTGGTCGCGGTGTGCGCCGAAATCGACGGCACGCCAGAGGGTCTTGCGGTGAGCACGTTCGTGCCGGTGTCGCTGGATCCGCCGCTGGTGTCGTTCTGCGTGCAGAATTCGTCTTCCACCTGGCCCAAGCTGGCCGCCGCCGGTCACCTCGGCCTGAGCCTGCTCGGCACCGATCAGCAGGAGGCCGCGCGGACGCTCGGTGCGCGCAACGGTGACCGGTTCCGCGGCACCACGCTGCACCGGGGGACCGGTGAGGCGGTCTTCATCGACGGTGCGTCCGCGTGGATCGAGGGCGTGCCGGAGGCGGAGGTGCCCGCGGGTGACCACGCGGTCGTCATCCTGCGGATCCATCGCATCGCCACCCGCACCGATGTCGATCCACTCGTGTTCCACGGCAGTCGATTTCGTCGGCTGGACGCGGAGGTCAGGGGACTCGCCGGGTGAGTCCGGTGCACCGGGCCCGATCGCGATAGCCGGCCTGCGCGATCGATCAGCCCTGGTCGAGGCGGTGGCCGGCGGGTGTGGCACACTGCGTTGACCCGAGGAGCCACCGATGCCCGCGATGACCTGGACCGAGGCCGATACCGTCCGATCTGCCCGCTGGCACTCCGAGAGCGCCACGCCCGCGCCGACCCGGATCGTGGTCGCCGACGACCGGATGACCGCCGAGAACGCATACCGCCTGGCCTGTGAGGGCACGGCGCTGCTGTGGCGCGGCGACTATCACAATGCTCGTCAGCTGCTCCAGGCAATGACTCGGCGCGTCGATCGGAAAGCGCCCGGGTCTGGTGATAGTCCGGCCGAGACGTTCCGTTTGCAGCGCCAGGCGCGCAATCATCGCGCGCGGGTGCTCGGGAAGCTGCTCGTTCAGCTCGAGGGCGATCACACGCTTGCGCTGCGTCGCGCGCCGGACGTGCGTCAAGTGTGTGACGACGTGTACGGACCATCCGGTGAGCCCATGCTGATCGCGCTCACCGAGTTGCTCGGTGTGCTCGGCGCGGCCCAGTGGCGGGAAAAGGGTGTGCGGATTCCGGCGCTGGACGCCCATATCTATCCGCACTACGGCGTGTTCTCGCCGATTCGTGGTGAGTACGTCGATCTGGTCGCGGGCACGCCCCTTCCGCGTACGCATCGCACCGCTTTCGACCTCGGTACCGGGACCGGAGTGCTGGCCGCGGTGCTCGCCCGTCGCGGTGCCGGTCACGTCGTCGGCACCGATGACAGTCCGCGCGCCCTGGTCTGCGCCCGCGAGAACATCGATCGGCTGGGCCTCGCCGGAACCGTAGACATCGTCGGTCCTGCCCTTTTCCCGGAAGGCCGCGCCGACCTGATCGTGTGCAACCCGCCGTGGCTACCGGCCCGGCCGACCTCCGCGATCGAGCACGGCGTGTACGACCAGGACAGCGGCATGCTTCGCGGTTTCCTCGCCGGTCTCGCCGAGCACCTCGAACCGAATGGTGAAGGCTGGCTCGTCCTGTCCGATCTGGCCGAACATCTCGGACTGCGGACCCGGGACGACCTGCTCGCCATGATCGACTCGGCCGGGCTGCACGTGATCGGCAAGAGCGATACGACGCCGCGGCACCCGCGTGCCCGGGACGCCTCCGACCCGCTGCATGCCGCTCGTGCGGCGGAGGTCACCTCGCTCTGGCGGCTGGTCGTCTCGCCGTAACGACGGGTGGCCGCTTGGTCGGCCCGTGTCGCCTCTCGGTGCCGCTGGATCAGGCTGCGGGACAGCTGGTTTGCGGGATGGTCAGGTTGATCAGGTATTGGTCGGCGGCGTTTGTCGTGCACGGGGAGCGGTCGTAGACGCCGTGGCCCCAGCCTTCGTAGGTCAGCAGGGTCGCATCCGGTGTGTTCTTCGCGACGCCCTCCGCCCATTCGTGCGGCGTCGCCGGGTCGTGCCGCGAGTTGATGATGAGCACCGGTGGCCCGTCCACGATCTGCGGGCGATGCGGCGGGTTCGCCGGCGGGATCGGCCAGCCGGAGCACAAAGAGCCTGCGCCCCAAGCGAAGTGGGCGCGTAGCGGTGCGGAGTTGGTGTTCTGCTCGCGCCACAGTCGAATCCACTGGTCCTGGTCCGCGATGTCGAAGTTCCAGTCCGAGCAGACGGTGATCTCCGGCATCGGCGCGGGTTTGCCTTGCGGCTGTGCCGTGGCAGGCGGCAGCGGGCTACCGGCGGGCTGGTCCGCCAGTACGCGCAGATCCGTTGCCAGGCGCGACCATTCGGGACGGTAGAGGCGCTGAACGATCTGGGCGTTCAGGTCGAACGCGCCGACTGGTTTGGTGGCATCGGCGGGGTCGCGCAGTTCGCCACGCGAAGCCTTGGCATATAAATCGTCGAAGATCTGGTCGACGTCCGTCCCATGCAGCGCGCACTGCTCATCCCGCGCACACCACTGCGTGAACCCGCCGAAAGTGTCCTTGCCCGCTCGTGCTTCGCTGGCGAGGAAGGCCCGGCCGTCCAAGCTGTGGTCGTCCACGCTGTCCAACAGCATGGCGCGCAAGTGTTTCGGGAACAGCTCGGCGTACGCCTGCGCGGGCATCGTGCCGTAAGACCGGCTGTACGTACTGATTCGGTCCACCCCGAGCGCCGACCGCACAGCTTCGACATCGCGCGCGATACTCACCGCATCGAGGTGATCCAGCAGCGCCCCCGTGTACTGCCGGCAGCTCGCCGCGAGATCCCTTGCATACGAATGCACTTCATCGATCCACCCACCCAGCTCCGGAATAACGTTGGGCCGGTACTTGACCAGCCCCGCATCGCACTGCACCGGATGACTCCGCTTCACCCCACGCGGATCGATACTGACAATATCGAACCGCCCCCGCAGCTCCGCGGAAAACTTCCCCCCTTTCAGAATCTCGTCCACCCCCGACGACCCCGGCCCGCCCGGCAGCGAAACCAACGTCCCCACCCTCCTCGCCGGATCGCCGGCCCGATCCCGCACCACCGCCACCTCGATCGTCTCCCCCTCCGGCCGCTCCCAATCCACCGGCACAGTGACTGTCCCACAATCGAATTCGGCCTTCTCCGGGCAAGGCCGCCAACTCAGCGAAGCGCCAGGCGTTCCTTCCGACGTACATCCGGCCAACACTCCCGAACCGAGCCCGGCGGCCAACCCCACAACCAATACAGTGCGACGAAACATGCCCCAGATCGTCGGCCCACCTCCCCCACCCCCACATCACCCCACCGAGCCACCCCACCTCCCCCTCCGGTACTGCCCACCGGGCTAAGACAAGAAAAAGCCCTGCACCAGAGTCTCTGGCCAGGGCTTTCACTACAAGAGCCGATGACGGGAATCGAACCCGCGCTGTCTGCTTGGGAAGCAGAAGTTCTACCATTGAACTACATCGGCAGACCGGTAAAGGTACTCGGGAGACTTTAGCAGAACCATCCACGAACCGGGAAAGGTCCTGGCAAATTCCCTTGACCTGCGCCGATGATCGGCTGTTGTGGTCGGCGGCGTCGGCGGTCTGCAACTGCCGCTCGCCACGCGACGAAGGTTGCGTTGGCCGTGCATCGGCCGACGGTAGGCCCCCTTGCGCCCCATCGCGGCCAGTCGTATGCTCCGCGGCGGGAGGGAGTTAGCCGCATCGTCGCACGCCGTCCTAGGTTTACAGACATGAAGCGCTATTGGGGAGGGATATCATGACCTTTTCGGCTCGGCCGGGTGATATTTATGGGATGGGTGATCTTTCTGCAACCTTGGCGCAGACGGTGCGTAATGCCACTATCCTTGCCAAAGCGCCGGTTGACTTTTCCTATAAAGGAGATGGGGCGTTCGACAATGCTGGCTTGATCGATGTTGTCGGCATCGATGACGCGGTGGCGATCTTCGGCTCCATGATGGCGTCTCGCCTCACCAGTCGGTCGGTTGATCTGGACGCGGTGGGGTACGAGCTGAAGCGAGCGTCTTGGCGCTACAGCTCCACAGATAGAAATTCGGCTGACAAGCTCGCGGATTCGCACTCAAAAATAGAAAATTACGGTGGCTATACCGGATACAACGTCGATCCGGTTACCGATGCGACCACGTTCTCGGCGGGTGATAACCCGGACGTCGATCTTCCGGCGCATCGGGAAAGCGATATAAGGTCGATCATCGATTCCAGTAAAGGGATCCTGACCGATATCGATAAGAATATCAAAGAGGTCACAGCTTGGCTGCATGACAACGTTGGCCTAGGTCCGGCCGGCGGCTGGAGTCCGCTGGAGCAGCTTATTGGTCCACTGGCCGGCAACTGGGCTGAGTTGGAGCGAGCGGGTGAATGTTTCAGCAAGGCAGGCGCTGCTGCCGAGACTCTGGCTTCGACGCTGAAAGCAGGTAACAGCCAGCTTGCCTCGAGTTGGACCGGCAAGGCGGCGGATGCCTACCAGGACCACGGGTTGCGGTTGGCCAACGCCATGGCATGGGAGGGGTCGATCGGCCGGATCGCGAAGGCAGTTCTCGATGCAACTTCTCAAGAAATCAAGGACGCCACCAAGACGCTCCTCGATTATGTAAATAAGAAAGTCAAAGAAGAGCTGATCGACAAAGGCCTGAAGGATGTCTTCGCGAAGGTGTCCACCTCGCTCATCCCCGGTGTGGGCTGGCTGTTCCGCGCCAAGGACCTCTACGACCTCGGTAAAGCAATCTGGGAAATCTATCAGCATGCGACTGAAACCCTCGATAAGATGAAGCAAGTCATCGCCGATGCGAAAGCGGTCATCGAGGCACTGCAGAATCCTCAAGACGCGGCAGCCAAAGAACTTCAAGGTAGAATCGATAAGCTAAAGGATAAATATAAGGTAGACGAGCGGAAGCGGCAACTAGAGCTCGGCATCGATATTATCAACGCCGCTGACGTAAGTAAGGTCACGAACGCGCCGAAGGATAAATATGCCGCGCCGACCGGAATGCAAGCTTGGGAGGACTGAATCATGCGAATCGACAAGAGCGACATACCACCCGGCGCGGAAGCCGCAGTGCGGCGGTTTCAGAATTCGCTAGCGGATCTGGAGACTCAGCGAAATCGTTTGCAGCGACTCGCCGAGGAGGATATGGAACCGTTCGCCGGCATTACCGAAACCCAGCTCAACTCCATGGCCAGGAAACCTGGCGCGTCGCCGCAATTGGCCGCTTGTGAGGTCGCAATCGCTCGTGGTGAGTACACCTGGCGCGATGTGGTGGAGGGAAGCAGGCCTCGACCCCCGGAAGTCGCCCGCCTGATCGAACAGGGCATTCCGTTCGGCTTCGCAACCGCCGGCAATCCGAGCAGTGGTGCGGTGATTCAGGATGATCGAACGGGCTATGACGAGCCGTACGACGACGAAGAGGAACTCGGCCCACCGAAGAGTTGGTTGGTGTAGACGATGAAGCGGATTGTCTCGGGCATGGGCATCTTGATGGTCGGCCTAGTGTTGCCGGGGTGCGGCAAAGATGTTGCGGCGGAGCAGGGTTGGCGGGATGTCGATCCGTGTTCGCTGGTCGATGCGGCGCAGGTGGAGGCGTTGTCCTACAACTCGGGCGGTGATGTGACTGCTCCGCAGCGTGTCGATCGGGCCAAGACGGCGGCGGCGGACGTCGACAGCATCGGTTGCCGCTGGGGCGATTACGTGACGGTGAGTCTGATCGATCGCAACTACGGGTCGGGTTCGCCGGTGCCGCGGATGGAGCCCGGCATGTTGCCGTCCGTGCGCACGATGGATGTTGCCGGAAAGTCGGCAGTGGTCACCGAGGAAAAAGGGGGCATCTGCAATGCCTCCGTTTTCTATAACGATGCCCGTCTGAGCGTGACGATCGCGCCCGCCACGTCCAAGCGGACAACCGCGTTGGACGACACTTCGACCGTCAGTTGCGATGCTCAGCAACCCTTGATCAAGTCAATCCTCGACCGAGTGAAACTTTCCTGATCAGGCGAGTGCCTCCTGAAGTGCTGCCATCCACGGCAACCAGCGGGGGTCGGGGCCGGCTGCGTCTTCCCAGATCATGTTGGTGCAGGTGTAGCCGACGGCGGTGCCGGATTCGGGGTGGGCGAAGCTGAGGCGGCCGCCGGTGCCGATGTGGCCGAAGGAGCCGTCGCCGAGCATGGCATGGGCGGGGCCGTTGATTTCGTAGCCGTTGGCGAAACGGTGGGTTATCGGCAGGATGTCCAGGGGCGCGGGGCCGCGGAGGCCGTCGGTTTGTGGTTGGCGGGCCCGATTGACGGAGTCGGGGGAGAGCAGGCGGATGCCGTCGACCTCGCCGATTGTCGCGGCGTATAGGCGGGCCAGTGCGCGGGCGTTGCCGATCGCGTTGCCTGCCGGGACCTCGGCGGCATGCCCTTCGCGGGTGTTGAGCAGCGCGACCCCGTCTTCCCTGGTCTCGACGGTCGCGAGGAGTGTGCGGATCACCGGTGCTTCGGTGTCGATTCCGATGTTGGCCAGGACCGATGCCACTTGCGCGGCGCTCGGCTGTACCTTGCGGCTGAACTGCGGAACGACGCGATGCTCCTCGGTTTCCGGCAGCCCGATCCACAGGCTCAATCCGAGCGGCTCGGCGATTTCGGCGGCGAGGAAGTCGCCGACGCCCTTGCCACTGACCCGCCGGATCAGCTCGCCGGCCAAATAACCCCAGGTGATGGAGTGGTAGTAGAACGCGGTGCCGGGCTGCCACAGCGGCGTCATCGCCGCGAGCGTCTCCGTGCACATCGCCCAGTCCGTCAGCTCGCGAGCCCCGATGCCTGCCGCCGGGTCGAAGCCGGGCAGTCCCGCCCGGTGCGCCAGCAGGTCGGCGACGGTGACGTCGGCTTTACCGCCCGCCGCGAACTCCGGCCAGTACTCGCGTACCGGCGCCGACAGCTCGAGCTGTCCCCGCTCGATCAACATGTGCACGCAGGTCGCGGTCACCCCCTTCGACACCGACATCAGCACCGACAGCGATTCCCCGTCCCACGCCATCCCGGACTCCGGATCCTGCCCGGTCCAGAGATCGACGACGGCGCGCCCATGCCGATAGACACAGAGCTGCGCCGCTCCCTCGTCGCCGCTCTGCGCCTGCGCGAACGCCGCACAAACCCCTTCGAACCCGCGCTCGATCAACCCGTCCACCACGACCATGCCTCCTCGACCAACTCCGGCGGGGCACCTCGAAACCTGCGAAACCCCCTCTACGCCAAGACATTATTAGATGAATCAGCCGACGGCTCGGACGGACCGGCTCGGCCGGATCCCGACTGTGTTCGTCACCAGATGGAGTTGGCGTCTTTCAGGGTCGGTCAGTGCGGGGACGAGCAGGGTCGGCATTCCGATGACGGCGGCGGCCCCGTCGCGGGTGAAACGGTCGCCGACCATGAGGGTTTGCTCCGCGGGGGCGTCGAGCTCCTTGAGCATCAGTTCGAAGATGGCTGGGTCGGGCTTCTGGATTCCACGCTCACCCGACAGCACGAAGGCGTCGATCGATGCGAGCAACCCCGCTGCGGCGAACTCCGGGCGAATATCGAAGTGGATATTGCTCAGAATGCCGATCTTGCAACCGTGATCGCGCAGCGCGGCGATGGTGTCCGCCGCGTCGGCGGCGAACGCGTTGTACGCCGGATCGGAATCCACCGCGAACAGTTCTTCGGCGAGGCACGTGTCGAGTCCAGCGTCCGCGAACACGGTGTCGAAGGTCTCTTTGTGCCGTTCGTAGCTGGTATTGCCGTGCGGGGACTGCAGCCGGTTCGGTTCGCCCGCGGCCGTCCGGATATCGCGCAGGAGCGTGCTGACCGCCGCGTCGCTGTGGTCGCGGTCGATCCGGCGGAGCGCCTCGCGGGCCCAGCCGTGCGGCGTCAGTTCCGAGACGAGGGTGCCCCGCCAGTCGAAGACGACCGCGCAGAGGTGTTCGGGGCATGGGTTGGGTGCAGGCACGAGGGTGAAGGCTAACGGTGCGGGCGCCGCGGCGCACCGGCTGGATCTCGTACGGCTAGCTACCGCTTGGCGACCCGATCCGGTCGCTCAGCGAGGTATCGGTAGGCGCCGAAGCAGAGAATCACCCAGAGCGCGCCGAGCGACCAGCCGCCGAGCACATCCGTCGACCAGTGAACCCCGAGGTAGATGCGGGAAAGACCCACTGCGGCAACGAATACGACGGCGGCGACGGCCGCGATCCAGCGGGCCGCCGGGCGCCGCAGCCGGGGGATCAGCAGAACGGCGAGGACGCCGATCACGACGATCGAACCGAGGCTGTGCCCGGACGGATAGGCGAAATTCGTT
Source organism: Nocardia sp. NPDC006044 (assembly GCF_042871115.1). Lineage (NCBI taxonomy): Bacteria > Bacillati > Actinomycetota > Actinomycetes > Mycobacteriales > Nocardiaceae > Nocardia > Nocardia sp. NPDC006044. The sequence goes on along the minus strand of NZ_JBIAID010000002.1, from coordinate 1,132,477 downwards.
TTGACGACCAGATGATCGGCAATCGGCGGCCGCGGCCGGGCGATCAGGTTCTTGCCGCCGTCCACCAGCACCCAGGCGCCGAGGCCGGCGACGGTCATCAGTACGGCCTCCCGGCGATATCCGCGCAGGGCGAAGGCGACGACGGCGACCACCGCCACTATGGTCATCGCGACGGTGCCGCCGAGGTTGCTGATTATTTTCGCGAGGGGCGTCAGCGTGCCGTTGCGATGCGCGACGGCCCAGTCCGCGACCGGGGTGTCGATCGCGGTGAGTCCGTCCTTCCCGACGACGTTGCCGGTCAGTCCGACGGCGAAAACGGCGAGGAGGGCGGCCGGCACGGCCAGGACGTGGACCAGGTTCCAGCTCCGGCCCGGTGGGGAATTCATGGTCACCCATCCCACGATCCCATCCCGATGCTGAGGATTGGCTGAGGACTGCGCCGCGCGTCAGAACATGCTGTAGCCGCCGTCGATCAGCAAAGTGTCGCCGGTGTGGTACGAACTGGCCGGGCTCGCCAGGTACACCGCGACCGATTCGAAGTCGGTCGGCCGTCCCCACCGCTTCGCCGGGATGCGCGGCTGCACCCGATCGCGGAACCGGTCCCACCCGAAAACGCCGTCGGTCATGGGGGTTTCGACCCATCCGGGCAGCACCGAGTTGGCCCGGATGCCGTGCTTGCCGAGTTCGACGGCGATGGAGTTCATGACGGCGATCAACCCGGCCTTGCTCGCCGCGTACCCCTGTCCACGCGGAACGCCCTGGCGGGCAGCGAGACTGGCGGTGCCGACGAGGCTGCCGCCGTCGCCCTGCGCCACCATCACCTTTGCGGCCTCGCGCAGCGTGACGAACGCGGCGTCGAGGTTGATCGAGGTGATCCTGCGGAACTCGGCGAGGTCCATCTCCAGGAACGGCGTGACCCCCTGGGGCACGCCGGCATTGACGAAACACGAATCGATGCGGCCGAGCTCGTCGGCGGTCCGGGCGATGGTGTCGATCACCTGCTGCTCGTCGCCGACATCGCAGGACAGCGCGAGCACCCGGCCGCCGTAGGCCCGCAGGATGTCGGCGGCATCGGCATTGCGTTCGGGGTTGCGACCGACGATGCAGACGTCGGCGCCTGCCCGCGCGAGTCCGCGGGCGAAGCCGAGGCCGATGCCGGAGTTGCCGCCGGTGACGACGGACACGTGGCCGGTCAGATCGAACAGTGATGCCTCGGTCATGTGCTGATCCCTTCGGTCGCGGGCCGCATCGCCCGAACGAATGCGAGAGTATCGGCCTCGCTGACTCGTCGCGCGCCGAAAAGGCGCGCACCCGCGTAGCGCCTGCCGAGCGCGCACGAGCAGGCGCTACGCTGCTCGGCGTGCTGCTTTCCGATCGTGACATCCGTGCGGAGATCGCCGCTGGGCGTCTCGGCGTCGAGCCGCTCCTGGAGAGCCTGATCCAGCCGTCGAGCATCGACGTGCGGCTGGACGGGATGTTCCGGGTGTTCGACAACTCCCGCTACACCCACATCGATCCCGCGCAACGCCAGGACGAGCTGACCAGCCTGGTCGAGCCCGCGCCCGGCGAGCCGTTCGTGCTGCACCCCGGCGAGTTCGTGCTGGGCTCCACGCTCGAGGTGTGCTCGCTGCCGGACGATCTGGCCGGCCGCCTGGAGGGCAAGTCGAGTCTCGGCCGGCTCGGCCTGCTGACCCACTCGACCGCCGGTTTCATCGATCCCGGCTTCAGCGGGCACATCACGCTCGAGCTGTCGAACGTGGCGAACCTGCCGATCACCCTGTGGCCCGGCATGAAGATCGGCCAGCTGTGCCTGCTCCGGCTGACCAGCCCGGCCGAGCACCCGTACGGCAGCGCCATCGCGGGCTCGAAGTACCAGGGCCAACGCGGTCCGACGCCGTCGAAGTCGTACCTGAACTTCCCGTTGCCCGCCGAAGTGGTCGACGCCGCGGAATCGCGGTAGGTCATTTGCCGAGAGTGACTGCTAACCAGTCACTTCTGCGGCCTCCGTGGTCCCCGCACGCGTGCGCGTCCGCCGGAAGTACCGCCGACTCGTACCTGGTGCCCACAGCAAGGTCAGCACGACGATCGACAGCGCCCACCCGCCGATCAAGGCCAGATGCGCTCCGGCACTGGGAAACATCACCCACACGACGAACCGCCCGATGAATTGACCGCCCAGCAACACGGTGATGAGGATCCGCGCCCAGTTCTTGCCGCGCAGGACCGGCCACACCAGCGCGGCATAGAGCGGCGCGTGGATGAGATGGAAAACGGTGCCGACGTTCCAGCTGAACGGCGAGAGCACCAGGACGAGAACATGGTTGATCGCGTGAATGGCAATGCCGAGGGCGGCCATCCGCACGGTGATCGGTGCAGCGGACATCGTGGAGGTTCCTTCGCGGTCGGGTGCGAGGAACGCTACGGCGCGCCGATCGCCGCGGTATTGGACGAATAGGACATGCTCAGCCGAGCAGCCGGCCCGGTGACGTCCCGGCGAAGCGCCGGAAGTCCCGGATCAGATGCGATTGGTCGTAGTAGCCGAAATCGTCAGCGAGACGGCACATGTCGTGCCGGGGATCCTGCGTCAACGCGGTGAGTGCCGCCGAGAAGCGCAGCAGCGAACCGTAGTCCTTCGGTGGGAGCCCGACCTGTTCGGCGAACCGTCGCCGGAAATGTCGCGCACTCCAACCGCTTTCGGCCGCGAGCCGAGCGATCGGCAGCATCCCTTCCGACCGCCGCAGTTCCCGGACGGCGTGCGTGATCGCCCGGTCCGCGTTGTCGTCCGCGGATCGCGTCCGGAGATAGTCGGCCACCAGCGTGAATCGTTCACTCCACGTGGGTGTCTCGGCGAGCCGTTCGGCCAGTCGTCGCACCGCCTGGCCGTGCAACTGTGTGAGTTCCACCGCCCCGTTGCGCAATTCGTCCATCGGCACCCCGAGCAGCCGCCGCGCGGCCAGTGGATCGAGTTGCACCTGCACGCTGCGCATCCGCCCGGCGTGCCCGGCCGTCCCCGCCCGGTCGTGTAACCCGACGACCAGCGCGGTGGGGTCCAGACTGCGCCCCTCGAACGTGCCTTCCAGCGCGAACACGATCTTCACCGTCCCGCCGGGAATCTTCCTGCGCCGCACCGGTTCCGGCTCCAGCACATCGAACCCGAAGCAGCGCACCACATCCAGGCCCGCGAAAGCGGCGGCCGACGCGGGAACGACCTGGTGCGCACGCACCTGGTACGTCCCACGCAGGTCGCTCAGCCGATCGCTCCCCATCGCTCCACACTAGAGCGGCTTCCTCGCCTTGACTCGCTCCAGCGTGCGATAGCTGACCGGACCGGCCGAGTGACACCGGTCCGAGTCCGCCCCGTCGACTGCCGAAAATAGGGGCGGACTCGGCCCGGTCCGGCACCGGGCGGCAACGGGAACCGATCGCGGCGCGTGATCAGTCCCCGCCACCCGCTCCCACCGCCAGCGCCGTCGTGATGATGACGGATAGCGGTGGCAGCGTGTCGCCGCGTCTCGGCGGGGATACCCAGAAGCACCCTTCCCGGGTCCACCGTCCGAGGCCGGTCGGCAACATCACGGCACTGCCGATGGCGGGAATGCCGATATCGAGGCGATTGAGCACCTCCAATACCTGCGTTCCCGGCCGACTGTCCGGTTCGGCGAGAAAGCTCCACCGGATCTGCCTGGCCAGCATGGGCCCCCTGGTCCCTTGCTGATCCAGTGCGCCCCGCACCTTTTCGGCACGGGCGGTCGGCAAGTGGACGACGCAGACGCGGCTGGTGATCGGCAGCATGACGAACCCGCCACGCTCCGCTACCGGTAGCCCGAACTCATGCCGGTAGAACGCCACCCAATCGTCGACAGTCCTGAGTTTCTCCACATTCACGGCGAACTCCTTGCCTCCCGCCCTCAAGGGTCCAGGGCTCGGGCCCGATGCGGTATTGCCCGCACGCCCGCCTTCTGCTGCCCTTCCGCTGCCTCTGGGAAGCGGTGTCGTTTCGGATGACTCTGATACCAGCTCTATTTCGTATGTGGCCGTGCTCACAAACCCCTCGTACCCTGGGAAAGAGTTCGTTCGGAAGGGATGACATCGTGGTCCGGCAATGGTCAGGTAAAGAGGCCCGTGCCCTTCGCGATGCCAAACGCATGAGCATCCGGCAGTTCGCGGCCCACCTCGGGGTGCACGAACGCCTGGTGTCGAAGTGGGAGGCCGGCGGCGTCCGGGTCCATCCACGTCCGATCAACCAAGCCGCTCTCGATACCTCCCTGGCCAGGTCGGACGACGTTGTGCGAGCACGGTTTGCGGCAATGGTCGATCAGCCGCCGGCTGATCGGCCGACCGCACCGGAGTTCGACGCGCCCGCCGATTCCTCGGCGCGCGCCCAATATTCGAGCGACGCGGACCTTTTGGCTCTCATAGACGCCGGTGCGATGAGAGGTGATGCGTTAGCAGAGATTTCGGAGAGGGATCTGATCATGGCGGCTGCCCATGAGGCCAGCGAGCACGCCGGCCAGGCGGAGAGCACGAATGTGGGTGCGACCACCTTGGAACAGCTCGACGCCGATGTGACCCGCATCGCGAACGACTATGTGCATGTCCCCCCGGTGCCCATGATGGTCGAGATGTTGCGGGTGCGACGCCGGGTCTACCGGCTGCTGGAGGGACATCAGCGCCCGGCGGATACCAGCCACCTGTACCTGGTGGCGGGCACCCTGTCGGGTCTGCTCGCCAATGCCAGTACCGACCTCGGCTACTACGACGCGGCGGGTGAACAGATCAGAGCGGCGTGGGCCTACTCGGAATTGTGCGAGCACAACGGGTTACGGGCATGGACCCGGGGCATGCACGCGCTCATCGAATACTGGTCGGAGCGACCGCGGCGCGGGGTGCTGCTGGCGCAGAGCGGCCAGGAGTTCGCGGAATCGGCGACGGCGAAGGTGCGGTTGCTCAATATCGAGGCCAGGATCTGGTCGAAGCTCGGCAGTTCGGCCGAAGCGGACCGCTGCATCCGCGCCGCCGACGATGCCCGCGAGGTGGCCGGGACCGACACGCTGCACGACGAAGTGGGCGGCGTGTTCGGCTTCAACGCGGCGAAGGCCCAGTACTACGCCGGTGCGACCTACATTCACCTCGGGCTGGCGGCGCCCGCGCTCGCCGCCACGCAGCGGGCCATCGAGCTGTACTCGAGCGGCCCGTCCGAGCAGCGGTCGTACGGCGCCGAGTCGCTGGCGCGCGTGGATTGCGCGGCCGCGCACCTGATCAACGGCAGCTTGGAGGGCGCCGCCGAAGCGCTGAGCCCCGTGCTCGGGCTTGCCGAGGACAAGCGCATCGCCCCGCTGGAGGAGCGACTGACCGGGGTGCGCAGGCGGATCGCCGGTCCGGACTTCCGGGACGTGATCGAGGCGCGCTCCCTGGACGAGCGAATCGAGGAATTCTGCGGCGCGACGGCCGCGAAAGGGATACCGCCTGGCAACCCCGCTTCCTGAGGTCCTCGTCACAATGGCCGATAAGCGGGCCGACACGCTTGCGTTGTGCCAGTGAAATGCGGGCAATTGGTACCGAGCGGGGCTATATCCGGTTGCGGCGAGTGGCACCATAGGACGGGTGAGCCCAAGTCATCTACCGCATCGCCCGCCGCGCGTTCTGGAGCAGTCCACGAAGCTGCAGAATGTCGTCTACGAGATTCGTGGACCGGTACACGCGCAGGCGGCACGGCTGGAGGCAGAGGGTCACCGGATCCTCAAGCTCAACATCGGCAACCCCGCGCCGTTCGGGTTCGAGGCCCCCGACGTGATCATGCGCGACATCATCGCGGCGCTTCCGTATGCGCAGGGCTACTCCGAATCCAAGGGCATCCTGTCCGCCCGGCGGGCCATCGTCACCCGCTACGAACTGGTACCCGGCTTCCCGGAACTCGACGTGGACAGCGTGTACCTCGGCAACGGCGTCTCCGAGCTGATCACCATCACCATGCAGGCCCTGCTCGACAATGGTGACGAGGTGCTGATCCCGGCGCCGGACTATCCGCTGTGGACCGCGATGACGAGTTTGGCCGGCGGCACGCCGGTGCACTATCTGTGCGACGAGTCCAGCGACTGGCAGCCCGACATCGCCGATATCGAATCGAAGATCACCGACAAAACCAAGGCGCTTTTGGTGATCAATCCGAATAATCCGACCGGCGCCGTATATTCTGCGGAAATTCTCCAGCAACTCGCCGATATCGCGCGTAAGCACCAGCTGCTGCTGCTCGCCGACGAGATCTACGACAAGATCCTCTACGACGACGCGAAGCACATTTCGCTGGCCTCGGTGGCGCCAGATCTGTTGTGCCTCACGTTCAACGGGCTGTCCAAGGCGTACCGGGTGGCGGGGTATCGCGCGGGGTGGCTGGCCATCACCGGCCCGAAGGATCACGCATCCGGTCTGCTGGAGGGTATCGACCTGCTCGCCTCGTCCAGGCTGTGCCCGAATGTGCCTGCGCAGCATGCGATTCAGGTCGCGCTCGGCGGCCATCAGAGCATCGAGGATCTGATCCTGCCCGGCGGGCGGTTGCTGGAGCAGCGCGACGTCGCGTGGGAGCGGCTGAACATGATTCCCGGTGTGTCGTGTGTGAAGCCGAAGGGTGCGCTCTACGCGTTCCCCCGGCTGGATCCGAATGTCCATGAGATCCATGACGATTCGAAGCTGATCCTGGATCTGCTGTTGCAGGAGAAGATCTTGATGGTGCAGGGGACCGGCTTCAACTGGCCCGACCATGATCATCTGCGGATCGTCACGCTGCCGTGGGCCAGGGACCTCGCGGTGGCCATCGAGCGTTTCGGCAACTTCCTGTCGAGCTATCGGCAATAGTCTGTAGAACGGTCCTACCGTCTGAGTCGCCCCGCTTATAGCTCTTAAACCGACCGAATGTATGGATATACGCGAAGTTTGGAGACTAGCTAGCGCATTAGAAGTACTTTTGTGTACAGTAGGACTCGGCACTTTCGAGTGCCCGGCCGGGTTGCCTACCCCCCTGGGTTAACCCGGTCTCGGGTTCGGCCGCCTACCCCCCTGGGCCGCCGGCCTGTGGGCGGCGGAGACATCCCCCTGCTCTCCGCCGCCCCCTCCGAACCCTTTTCCGGCCTCCGAGCCGACTCCGGCCTGCCTTTCCGGTCGCCACCCCGCTTTTGAAAATGAAATCCTTTAAGCTCTGCTGCGGGCAGCCGACTCGGGCTGAACAGCGCCGTTCCTGCCCGCTGGGAACCACCCAGCGATTTTCCACGGACAGGGTAGGAGCCCCGCGCAGCCATGACCGAGCATCACCATCACCACGATCACTCCGGTCCGATCGCGATCGGTGACAACGCCGCCCGCGTCGTCGTCGGGTTGCTCACCGTCATCGGCGTCATCGTGCTGGTCGGCGCGGTCCTGCTGTGGCCGAGCAAACAGCACATCGACATTCCGCTGCCGATGCAGAACGCCGGCGGCGGCGCCGTGCAGACCGAGGCGGGCACCGTGGTCCTGCAAGACATCGGCCCGTGCGGCAGCCCCTCGATCGGCAAGGTGTTCGCGGACAAGCCGACCGCGCCGCCGGTCAACGCCTACACCTGCCAGCGCAGCGTGATCGACATCGAGTCCGGGCCGCACCAGGGCAACCGGACGCTGCTCGAAATCCCGCCCGGCCCAGGCCAACCCGATCTGCACGCGGGTGACAAGCTCCGGCTGGTGCGGCAGGCCGATCCGAGCGGCACCCCGATGTACTCGTTCGAAGATTATTCGCGCGGCCTGCCGCTGCTGCTGATCGTGGCGGTGTTCGTCGTGGTGATCGTGGTGGTGGCGCGCTGGCGCGGACTGCGCGCGCTACTCGGGCTGGTGTTCGCCTTCGCGGTGCTGGTGATGTTCCTGCTGCCCGCGCTGCTGGACGGCAAGCCGGCGATTCCGGTCGCGCTGGTCTCGGGCGCGCTGATCCTCTATGCCGTGCTGTACCTCGCGCACGGGGTGAATCTGCGCACGAGTTCGGCGTTGCTCGGCACCTTGACCTCGATGATCGTCGCGGCGGTGCTGTCCTGGGTGGCCATCAAGATGACCCATCTGACCGGGCTGTCCGAGGAGCAGAACACCAACGTCGCCACCTATATCGAGCACGTCAGCATCACCGGGTTGCTGCTGGCCGGGTTCATCATCGGCTCGCTCGGTGTGCTCAACGACGTCACCATCACTCAGGCGTCGGCCGCGTTCGAGCTGGCGGCGATCGACGAGTCGGCCACTCGGCGTGAGGTTTTCACCGCGGCCATGCGCGTCGGGCGGGACCACATCGCGAGCACCGTGTACACCCTGGTGCTGGCCTACGCCGGTGGCGCGTTGCCGCTGCTGATGTTGTTCAGCGTCGCCGGGCGGTCCATTCGCGATGTGCTGACCGGAGACGCGGTGGCTATCGAGATCGCTCGTTCGTCGGTCGGCGGTATCGCGCTCGCCCTGTCGGTCCCGCTGACCACCGCCATCGCGGTCGTCCTCGCCAAGCCGTTCGGCAAGCGTGAGCACGTCGAGCCTCAGCGTCGAGCCCGGCACGCGCGCGGCTGATTCGAGTCCCGTCTTTCGCCGCATGCCTTCTGATTTCCCGCACCGAGAATCGCATGCGATTTCCGGTGCGGAACATCAGAAGGCGCGCGGGAACGCGCAGCTTATTGCGACGTACTCAGTGTGGCGGAGGGCACAGCCGGGTTCGCGACTGTTCATCTGACGTTCAGCGTGGCGGTGGGAAGGGGAACACCTCGGGCGGGATGGTCGGTACCACGATCGGCGGAAGGCCGGGCACGACAATGGTGTTCGGGCCGGGCGGGGGTGGCGGCGCCTCGGTGGTGGTCTGGCGGCGCGGCGGGGGCGCGGCGACCGATTCGGCGGCGGACTCGGTGGGTGTCGCGGGGGCGACGGCGATCTGGGGGGCGAGGCTGGTGGTGCGGGGCACGGTGGTGGTCGGCGCCGAGGGGGAACCCTCGCTGTGCGAATCCCGTTGCAGCACCTGCGGACCGTACCCGAGGCCGAGCCCGATCGCGGCGACCACCGCCAGGGCGCTGACGGTCAGCACCGCGCCGCTGATCTCGCGCTTGCGGCGCTTCGGCGGAGCGGACAGCCACGCGGGCGACAGCTCGGGGTCGAGCGTCGTGGGAGCGGCCACCGGCTCCGGCAGCACCGGCCGGGCCAGCAGCGCGGCGCCGCGGGCGACGACCGTCTCCGGGCTCTCCGGCACGATCACCGGAACGCCCATCCACCGTTCGAGAACCCTGGCCACCAGCGGAATCCGGGCGCAGCCGCCGATCGCGAGCACGCCGTGCACCGGGCGATCGGAGCGGGTGATCACGTCGCGCGCCATCCGCGCCGACGACTCGATCGCCAGCATGATCAGCGACTCGAAGTTCTCCTGGGCCAGCAGCACCAGGCCCTGCTCACTGGGCAGCGCGACCGCGGTGTTCGAGGACAGTTGCTCCTTGGCCTCGCGGCACAGTCCGTCCAGCACGGCCAGGCCTGCCGCGTCCGGCGGATGTGCGATCCGGCCGGAGGCGATCTGCTGTTCGCGGATCAGCGAGTCCAGGTAGTCGCCGCTGATATCGCTGGTGCGTTCGCTGTGGCGCACCTCGCGGGACTGGGTGTCGACCACGCTCACGGTGAGCCCGGAGCTGCCGAGGTCGTACACGACGAGCGAGGAGATGCCGCGGATATCGCCGGTGGACTGGGCGAATTCGAGCGCGGCGACGACCTCGGGGACCAGTTCGTAGTTGGTCAGCTGCTGGCGGGCCATGGCCGCGCGGAGCGCGCGCGCGTGCTGCTCGCTGCGGTAGGCGATGGCGGTCGCGGTGATGCCGGGCGTGGTCTCCAGCGTGACGCCGATGGCCTCGGCGGCCAGTTCCTCGACGGACTGCTCGCCCACCGGAATGGTCTGCAGATCGAACGAATGCGCCTCGACGTGCCCGTGGGGGTTCGCGGTGTGTGGTCGCGCCATACGGACAGCGCCGGCCCCCACCGAAACTCCCAATACCGAACTCATCAGCTGCCCATCTCGTTCACACTTCACGACATGCGAGCCAGCGCGAAGGCCCGCTCTCCGGACCATACCGTCGACGAGCGTCTGTGCATACGGCAGGACTATTCATCCCGACGTAGACCCGCCCTTCGCGACGCAACTCTACGGCGTACCGAGTCCCGCGTACACCCATCCGGCCGCTCGCCAGTTGGCACGATTGAGACAATTCCGTCCGTCGATGATCGACTTTGTCCGAACTACCCGATTCAAATCCTCCGGTCGCAGTGCGGTGAACTCGTCCCATTCGGTGAGTACCAGCACAACGTCGGCTCGCTCACATGCCTCCGCGACCGAGGTCGCGTAGTTCAGCGTCGGGAACACCCGGCGTGAATTCTCCAGCGCCTTAGGGTCATACACCGTCACCACTGCGCCGTGCAACTGGATCATGCCTGCCACATTCAGCGCGGGCGAATCGCGAACATCGTCGGATTCCGGTTTGAACGCCGCGCCGAGCACCGCGACATTCGCACCGAGCAGCGAACCGCCACAGGCGCGCGCGGCCATGTCCACCACCTTGGTGCGGCGCCGCATGTTGATGTTGTCGACCTCGCGCAGGAATGCCACCGCGTGGTCGGCGCCGAGTTCACCGGAGCGCGCCATGAACGCCCGAATATCCTTCGGCAGGCAACCGCCGCCGAAACCCAGTCCGGCATTGAGGAATCGGCGGCCGATGCGCGCGTCGTAGCCGAGTGCGTCGGCCAGCATCGTCACGTCGGCGCCGGTCGCCTCGCAGACTTCCGATACCGCGTTGATGAATGAAATCTTCGTTGCCAGAAAGGCGTTCGCCGAGACTTTCACCAATTCGGCGGTGGCCAAATCGGTCAGGAGGAACGGCACCTCGTCGGCGATCAGGTCCGCGTAGACCGCACGCACCATGTCCTCGACCCAGCCCGCCGCCGCGCGTTCCCGATCCACGCCCAGCACAAGGCGATCCGGGCGCAGCGTGTCCTTCACCGCGAAGCCCTCGCGCAGGAACTCCGGGTTCCAGGCGACCTCGACGTCCGCCGACGTCAGCTGCCGAGCCCGGACGCCGAGCGCGGCGGCCGTGCCCACCGGCACCGTCGACTTGCCGATGATCACCGACGGCCGCTCCAGCATCGGCGCGAGCGTGTCCACCACGGCGTGTACGTATTTCAGGTCGGCGGCGTACTCGCCCTTCTTCTGCGGCGTGCCCACGCCGAGGAAATGCACGTCGGCGTGGTCCGCCGCCTCGGCGTAGGAGGTGGTGAAGCGCAGCCTGCCGGAGTCGAGATTGCGCCGCAGCACATCCTCGAGTCCGGGTTCGTAGAACGGCACCACGCCATCGGACAGCTTCGCGACCTTGCCCGGGTCGACGTCCACCCCGATGACGTCGTGCCCGAGCTCGGCCATGCACGCCGCGTGCGTGGCCCCGAGGTACCCGGTTCCGAAGACTGTGCATCGCATGATCGATTGATAAGCCCCGCCGGTGGCCACCCCGCGTCACCGAGGCAAGGGTCACGGCAACGGTAGGTGTACATGTGGCGACATATATCGAGCCGGAGGCCCTGACCTGCGCTGATCCGGCTAGCATCGATCGGATGCGATGTCGCCGATGGGGTTGGGCCGGGTTCGTGCTCGTCCTCGTGGTGGCCGTGGCGGTGACCGCGTTGTGGCCCGTCTACGTCCGTCCGCGCACCGACACTCCGGTCGCCGCCGACGCCATCCTCGTGCTCGGCGGGGCCCATGACGGGCGCGAGCGGTTAGCCCTTCGGCTGGCCCACGACGGTCTCGCTCCGCGCGTCCTCGTCTCCGATCCGTACGAGCACAGCGCGCTGATCAATCGAATCTGCCACGGCGGCTACAGCTTCGAGGTGGTGTGCTTCGATCCGTCGCCGCGCACCACCCGGGGTGAGGGGCGTGCCCTCGCCCGCATGGCGCGTGCCGGCGGCTGGCGCCGGGTCATCGTCGTCACCTTCACGCCGCACATTTCCCGGGCGCGCTACATTCTCGGAAAGTGCTGGGGCGGAGAGCTTCTCTTCGTCGATCCAGAACCGCGCCTGTCCGTCGCGCGATGGGCTTACGACTACTTCTACCAATCCGCCGGCTATATCAAGGCCGTCTTCGAGGGGTGTTAGCGGCTCACATCAGTGGTGTGCCGTTCTGCTCGAGGATGCGGATACTCCCGGGCTCGATCGCCAGCAGTGTCGGGACCAGGTCCTCCTCGAGGTGATCGGCCGCGAACACCATCCGCTCGAGGTCGCCCAGCCAGCCCGAATCCGCGCGCACCACATGCAACTTGTCGTGGCAGGAGATTCCGGCCACGAAACGATCACCGCCGAGGAGCTCGACCAGCCGGTCGTGGAAATCCGGCGCGGCGATCGCGGCGGCAGGCATGTAGGTCGGGGACTGTCCCTCGAAGGAGAGCAGCCGCTCGGTCCGGTCTGTGGATTCGCCGACGCCGATCCGCATGCCGTCGAACAGATTCGAGAACGCCTCCGCCAGCACCTCGTCGAAATCGATCTCGCCGCTGTCGACCTGATTGCGCATCACCCAGCTCATGCCCAAGGTCCCGCGCGGGGTCGGCGCGACCCGCGCCGCCAGCAGGTACAGCTGATTCGGGATCAGCTCCCGCGACGCGGACAGCGGCGGCGGCAGCTGAACCATCCGCAGCAGCGGAAGCAGCACCGGCGCAGCGGCTTCCGGGTCGCCGCTCGCCGAATCGAACGTCGCGTGCAGATCCTGCGCGGCCGCCTCGCGCAGCGCCACTTCCGCCGCGGCCCGTTCGAACGCCGCGGGCCACCCGTCGGGCGCCGGGCGCTCGAACCCGAACGTCACCGAGGCGAGATTGGGAAAATTCCGCGTCATGAACTCCCGATCCGCCGCCGACGGCTCCCACTCCGCATGGATCGCCAGCACATGCTCCGCAGGCACCCGCCGCCGCCGAAACACCTGCCCCCAAGCCCGCATCACCCCCTCCTCGTCCGTCGCCGGAACCTCGGCAACCACAGGCTCATCCACCCCCCGAACCACGAACCCCACCACACTCATCACGACACCGTCGGTCCCCATCAATTCCCTCTCAGTCCAGAACCGACCCAATCTAGACCCCCCGAACCCCCGCCGCCACACCGAATTTCGGCGGTCGTTCGACCCCGTATATGGGTGTGGCCGTGTTGTGCAGAATAGGTCTCTTACGCGACTATATGTGTAAATAGCTGCAGGTAGACGGGCCGAATTTTCATGCTCTTCGCTCTGTGCCGAGCAATCGATGGACATCGCTTGCGGGTGGTTCGGCCGCCGCACGGACCCGTACCCGATGTGCTACTCGGTTTCCTTCGGATGGCCCGGCAGACATCGTTCGAGCAGCACTCGGCCGGCAGTCTTGCTTCCCTTCGGCGCGTGTTCTACGAAGTACCAGAGTCGGCCGCCGTCGGTGAACTTGTACTGGTACCGCTCATAAGTCCGGCCCTGATAGGTGCCGTATCGCAATTCGCCCTTGAGTGAATAGAGACGTGGGGACTGGACCTCTGGTGCGCGAGTAAGGGTGTCCCAGGCGTCGACCATCGCGTTGCGGGCGGCGGCGAGACAATCTATCCAGCCCTTCTGGGCCTCGCTGGTGACGAAGGCGAGTTCGTATTCGCATCGTTTGAGCGGTCGGGGCACATCTTGCCGCTTGCTCACTCACCGCCCCTTGGGTCGCGCACCGTCACCGGCTTGTCGAGGAAGTTGAGGTCGGTGCCGTCGATGCGGATCCGCGGATCGGCATGTGCCGCAGCGGTATCCCGCCAAGCGGCCAAGGTTGCGGTCAGGCCCGCGAGACGGCCGACGGCCAGTCCGCCCCGTGCGTGGTTGAGGAAGTCCGCGACGAACTCGGTTCGTTCCGACTCGGGCAGCAGTTCGATCCAGGGGAATGTGATGGTCAGCCGGCCCACGAGTCGTTCGAGGATTTCGTCGTCGAGCGCGATCGCCAGGAGTTGGGTCAGCGCACCGAGGGTCTCCTCGGTGGCCGCCGACTCGGCCGCGTCGGAGAGCCGCACAGGCGGGGCGGCGCGGCGAACGAGGATCACGTCCCCGCTCTCCTCCATCGCCTCGATGACCCGGTTCGGATCGCGTAGGAACTCCGACCAGGTGGCTGTTGCGCTCATAGGGTCAGTATGTCAGAACTAGTTCTGATGTCGAGCTGCGGGCACTTTTTCGCAGGTCAGCTGGGACAATTAGGGACGGGTCAGGGCTGCGTAGCGGGTGAGGTGGTGGTCGTCGGAGCCGAATTCGTATTCGATGGCGGTGAGGCGCTTGAAGTAGTGGCCGATGGCCAGTTCCTCGGTCATGCCCATGGCGCCGTGTAGCTGGACGGCGTTCTGGCCGAGGAATCGAGCGGCTCGGGTGATGGTGACCTTCGCCGCGGAGACGGCGCGGGCGCGGGTCGCGGGGTCGGCTTCGAGGGAGTGGATCGCCAGGTAGACGGCGGCGATGGCCTGTTCCAGTTCCATGTACATGTCGACCATGCGGTGCTGCAGGACCTGGAAACTGCCGATGGGCTGGCCGAATTGCTTGCGTTGCTTGACGTATTCGAGGGTGTCGGCGAGGACCTTGCGCATGCAGCCGACTGCCTCGGCGGCGATGGCCGCGATGGCTTCGTCAATGGTCGGCTCGATGGCGACCCACGCGGTGCCTTCGATACCGAGCAATGTGTCGGTGGGCAGGCGGAATTCGGTGAAGACCAGGTCGGCGGCGACGCGATCATCGATGGTCCGGTACGAGTGCACCTCGACACCGGCCGGCGGGCGGTCCGCGTCGAAGTCGGTGCAGAACAACGAGATACCGTGCTCGTCCCGGCGATTGCCGGAGGTGCGGGCGGTGATCAGCAGGTGGGTCGCCAGCGGCGCGCTGGTCACGACGGTCTTGGTGCCGTCGATGATCCACGAATCGCCGTCGCGCCGTGCGGTGGCCGACACGTCGTGCAGCGTCTGGCCCGAAGTCGGTTCCAGCGCGGCGAAAGCGGTGCGCACGTCGCCGGACACGATCTGGCGCAGCAGCGCATCGGCGCGCTCACCCCCGGACCGGTCGAGCAGTCCGGCGCCGACCACCACCGTGTCCACGAACGGCTCGACCACGAGCGCCCGTCCGAGTTCCTCGGCGATCACCATCAATTCGACCGGCCCGCCGCCCATCCCGTCCACCCGCTCGGGCAGCGTCGCGCCCAGAATGCCGAGTTCGTCGGCGAATCCGCGCCACACCGCGGGCTGCCAACCGGCGCCGGTCTTGGCCGCGGTGCGGCTCTTCGCCAATTCGTATCGGGCGCCGAGGAATCCGGCGATCGCGGTGCGGAGCAGTTCCTGCTCGTCGGTAAGGGTGAAGTCCATCAGAGCCCCAATGCTGCTTTGGCGAGGATGTTTCGCTGAATCTCGTTGCTGCCCGCGTAGATCGAGCCCGCTCGGTCGTTGAAGTAGCGCAGCGGCGCGACGGCCTGCCACGGCGCACCGCTGCGGTAGTTGTCGGCCGGCGGGATGAACTCCGCGATCGGCCCACCCGGTTTCGTGGCGTGCGGCTGATACACGCGTCCGCGCGGACCGGCGGCGGCCAAGGCGAGTTCGGTCAGTTTCTGGCTCAGCTCGGTCGCCAGAATCTTCAGCATCGACGAGGCCGGACCCGGGTTGTGTCCCCGCGACATCGCCGAAATCGTGCGGTATTCCAGGATTTCCAGCACCTCGGTGCGAATCCGCGCCTCGGCCAGCCGCGCCGCGAACGCCGGGTCGTCGATCAGCGAATTGCCATCTGGTCCGGGCTGTTTCGCTGCCTCGACAGCGATCTCCTGTGCCATCGCCTGGAGGAACGGCGCCATCGCGCCGCCGCGCTCGTGCACGAGCAGGTACTTCGCGACAGTCCACCCCTCGTCGATCTGTCCGAGCACGTTGCGCTTCGGCACGCGGACGTGGTCGAAGAAGACCTGGTTCTGCACCTGCTCGCCCGAGGTCATCACCAGCGGCCGGATCTCGATGCCCGGTGTGTTCATATCGATCAGCAGGAACGTGATGCCCTGCTGCTTCTTCCCGGCCCGCGACGTGCGCACCAGGCAGAAGATCCAATTCGCTTCCGTGGCATGGGTTGTCCAGATCTTGCTGCCGGTGCACACGAGGTCGTCGCCGTCCTCGTCGGCGGCCATCGTCAGCGATGCCAGGTCCGACCCGGCCTCCGGCTCCGAATATCCCTGACAGAAAAAGATTTCCCCGGTCAGAATCCGCGGCAGGTAGAACGCCTTCTGCTCCGGCGTCCCGTACGCGATGATCGCGTGCGCCACCATCTTGATCCCCATCGGCGACAGCGCGGGCGCCCCCGCCAACGTCGATTCCCGATTGAAGATGTAGTGCTGGGTCAAACTCCAATCACACCCGCCGAACTCCACCGGCCAGGCCGGCGCCGCCCACCCGCGCTCATGCAGAATTCCCTGCCACGCCATGCTCGCCTCGTGGTCCGGGTACACGCTGGTCGCCAGCCGCCCCGCCCGCCGTAACTCCGGCGTCAGCTTCGCCTCGAGAAACTCCCGCACCTCGTCCCGGAACGCTAGATCCAGCGCTGACCAGTCGTAATCCATCTGCCCTCCCGGAGAGTGCGTGCCATTGCATCGCGTCCGGCAGGCGGCCGAAGCGAGACAGAACCAAGTCATGTCTCTCGCACTGTATCAAAACTGATGTCAGGTGCCAGCACTTGTTGTCGGCATCGGGTCGACGGCATCGCACGCAAGCGTCCCGGGCCTCGACGGGGGTCGGGGTCCGGGACGGGTGGGGTTAGAGCTTTTGCCAGAGGGCGGGGGTGTTCGGGGGTTCCCAGCCGGTGGCGGCGGTGTGTGCTTGGCGGCAGAGGTAGCGCAGGCCGTCGTAGGAGACCTCGTTGCCGGCGGTGTAGGCGGTGCCCGCGGCCCAGGGGCGTGAGGTGGGTGGGGTGGTGGTCGGTGGGTTGGTGGTTGTCGGGGGCACCGTCGTGGTGGGCGGCACCGTGGTGGTGGGGGTCGGAGTGGTGGTGGGCGGCGTGCCGCCGATGTTGAGGTCTACGCAGGCGTAGAAGGCATTGGACGTGTCGGCGATGTTCCAGATGGCCAGGAGTTTCTGGCGTCCGGTGAAGCTACCGAAATTCACGGTGTGCGTGACGGTTTGGCCGGGCTGCTGGTTATTGCCCGGAACGACGCCGACGCGAGTGTTACCGATGTAGTACTCCCAGTTGGAAGTGCTGTGCCGAGCGGTGTTGGTCCACGTGAACGACGCGGAATTGCCGACGGTGTGCACCTTCCACGGCTTGCTGTCGTCGCTGAGTTCGGCGAATTGCGAAAGGTTGCCGTGGCAGTTGCGCAAACCTTTCGGTCCTTCGACGCTCTGCGGCTCGTACTTGATCGGTCCGCAGGACACGGTGCCTGCCGCGCATTGGGCCTGCCTGCTCGCCGGTGACGAGATGTACCCGTGCGCGCTGGCCGTGCCTGCCGGGACCAGAACCGCGAGGATGGGTGCGATTCCAATTGCGGCCCCGAGAACTGTCAGCTTTCGTTTGTTGATCATTGCGCTCCTAATAGCCTGAGCAGCAGTGGCCGGCTTACTGATCAGTATCAAACTTTTTGGCAGAGAGAACATTTCGAGCTCTAATGTGCCAAAAACGATAGGGCGCGGGCCGGAATCAGGGCAAGGCGCCGAGGGAGCGCGACTGCGGGCGTGTCGCATATTGCGGCTATTCGTGGCCGGGATCGACAGTGGCGTAAGGGAACTGGTGGCTATTGCGCTATATGCAAGGCATTCCCCAGTGCCTCCCCACACGTGTTTCGCCGAATACAGCGGTGCGGTGGTGCTCGGATTCGCTGATCAGAACACCGGCTTGCGGGTATCCCCAGACTCGCGGAATCCGCACGCCCAGACGATCGACGGAAACAGTTCGACCCGGATCCATCGTGCGGATCCGGGTCGAACTGGATAACTGTGGAGTTGTGGCGATCAGTTCTTGCGGCCGGGAGCCTTCGCGCCGGACTTGAATCCGAGGCCACCCGGCTTGGCTGCCGGGGGAGTCACCTCTGCGGCACCGTTGCCGTTCGCCGGCTGATCCGAAACCGGTTCTGCGGCAGCCGAGTCGGCGGTGGATTCCTGCGCCGACGTGGACTCCGCCGGAGCGGAATCCGCAGCGGGTTCCGCAGTGGGTTCGGCCGGAGCCGCGGGCGCGGAGCCGCCCGGCGCCTTCGCGCCGGGACGCTTGAACCCGGACTTCATCGCCAATCCCTTGGCCGGAACCGTGGGCTTGGTCTCGGTGGGCTCCGAAACCGGTTCGGCGGTCGCGGTTTCCGCGTCGGAGTCGCTCGCCGCTGGAGTCGCGGGAGCAGCGGGCGCCTTCGCGGCTGGCGCTTTGGCACCCGGCGCCTTGGCCGCCCCCTTCATCCCCAAGCCCTTGACGGGCTTGGGCGCCGGCGCCTCGGCCGCTTCTGCCGCAGGCGCGGATTCGGCCTCCGGAGCCGGAGTCGCCTTGGCTCCCGGTGCCTTGGCGGCGCCCTTCATGCCGAGCCCGCCCGGCTTCTTGCCCGGACCCTTCATCGCGAGACCCTTGACCGGCGCGACAGGCGTCTCGGCCGCCGATTCGGCTTCGGTCTCAGGCGTTTCGGCCTTGGCCCCGGGTGCCTTGGCGGCACCCTTCATGCCCAATCCACCGCCCGGCTTCTTGCCCGGACCCTTCATGGCCAGACCCTTGACCGGCGCGGCAGGCGTCTCGGCCGCCGATTCGGCTTCGGCCGCAGGCGTTTCGGCCTTGGCCCCGGGCGCCTTGGCGGCACCCTTCATGCCGAGGCCGCCGCCCGGCTTCTTGCCCGGACCCTTCATCGCGAGCCCACCGCCGGCCGGCGCCGCCTTGGCCGCGGGCGCGGCGGTCTCCGGCTCCGGTTCCGGCTCGGAAACCTCTTCGACCGCAGGAGCTTTCGGCTCCTGAACCACGGTGAGGTTCTCGGTGAGCCGCGCCGCGTCCACCCGATCGATGGCATCGAGCATCAACTGCGCGACGTCGACGACCTCGACCCCTTCGCCCTCGCCCTTCTCCTGGCGAGCGGTGACACCGTCGTTGAGCATGACCCGGCAGAACGGGCAACCGGTCGCGATCTTGCCGGGCGTGGCACCCGGGTTCGCCGCGAGCGTGTTCAATCCCTCGTCGACCCGGTCGATATTGATCCGCTTGCCGAGCTGCTCCTCCATCCACATGCGCGCGCCGCCGGCGCCACAGCACATGGAACGCTCACCGTGCCGGGGCATTTCGATCAGGGTCGAGCCCGAGGCCTCCATCAGCTCACGCGGTGCGTTGTAGACCTTGTTGTGCCGGCCCAGGTAGCAGGGATCGTGATAGGTGACGTTCTGCGACACCGAGGCGACCGGGATCAGCTGCTTCTGCCGCACCAGGCGGTTGAGCAGCTGGGTGTGGTGCACCACCTCGTAGCTGCCACCGACCTGCGGGTACTCGTTGTTGAGCGCGTTGAAGCAGTGCGCACAGGTGACGACAATCTTCTTTTTCTTGTCCTCGACCCCCTCGAACACCGAGTTCAGCGTCTCGATGTTCTGCGCGGCGAGCTGCTGGAACAGGAACTCGTTGCCCGCGCGCCGGGCCGAGTCGCCGGTGCAGGTCTCCTCCTGGCCGAGCACCATGAACTTCACGCCCGCGGTGGCGAGCAGCTCCGCGACCGCCTTGGTGGTCTTCTTCGCCCGGTCCTCGTAGGCGCCGGCGCAACCCACCCAGAACAGGTAGTCGTAGCCGTCGAAGCTGTCGGCGTCCTGCCCGAAGACCGGAACGGTGAACTCGACCTCGTTGATCCAGTTGAGCCGGTCCTTGGCGTTCTGCCCCCACGGGTTGCCCTTGTTCTCCAGGTTCTTGAACAGGCCCGCGAGCTCGGACGGGAACTCCGATTCGATGAGCACCTGGTAGCGGCGCATGTCGATGATGTGGTCGACGTGCTCGATATCGACCGGGCACTGCTCCACGCAGGCGCCACAGGTCGTGCACGACCACAGCACCTCGGGATCGATGATGCCGCTGACATCCTCGCCGCCGACCAGCGGACGCTCCGCCTCGGCCTTGGCCGCGTCGGAGATCTTCGCCAGCGCCGCCTCGTCCGGCTTGCCCTCGGCGTCGACCAGGCCGATCTCGTCGCCGCCCATGTCCTTGCGGCCGCCGGCCAGCAGGTAGGGCGCCTTCGCGTTGCCGTGGTCGCGCAGCGACATGATGAGCAGCTTGGGCGACAACGGCTTTCCGGTGTTCCAAGCCGGGCACTGCGACTGGCACCGGCCGCACTCGGTGCAGGTGGTGAAGTCGAGCCAGCCCTTCCAGGAGAAGTCCTCGATTCGCCCCGCGCCGAACGTGTCGGTGTCCGGGTCGGCGGTCTCCATGTCGACCGGCAGGCCCTTGGACATCATCGGCTTGGCCGCACCCAGCGCGACGCCGCCGTCGTCCTCACGCTTGAAGTAGATGTTGAAGAACGCGGAGAACCGGTGCCAGGCCACGCCCCAGGTGATGTTGCGGCCGACCAGGTAGAGGAAGGCCATGCCGGACATCAGCTTCACGAACGCGAACAGCGCGACCATGGTGGTGCTCGCGGGCAGCAGCTTGGCCACCTGCATGGTGAAGAAGTCGGTGTACGGATCGGAATGCCCGTAGGCGGCGATCTTGCCCGCCTTCACGAAGATCATGCCGAGACCCTCGATCAGCACGATGAGCTCGATCACGTACGCGGGACCGAACTTCGAGCCGCTGAACCGGGACAGCCGCTCGGGCAGACGCGGATGGTTCAGCTGGCGGATGACGATCAGCGTGCCGATGCCGACCACGGTGCCGATGCCGAGGATCTCGTCCCACAGGTGGTAGATCGCCCAGTTGCCGATGATCGGCCAGTGGAACGACGGGTCGAAGGTCTGGCCGTAGGCCTCGAACCACAGGATGGCGCCACCCATGAAGCCGATCATCACCAGCCAGTGCGCCCAGCCGACGGTGCGGAACTTGGCCATCCGGGTGTGCGCGAGGAACTCGATGACCATCTGCTTGAAACGCGGGAAGAACGGTCGCCAGCGGTCCGGTGCGGGCTGTCCGACCATGATGGCGCGGACGATGCTGCGGACGCCGCCGAAGAACGACGCCCAACACAGGAGGCTGAGCGTCGCCCCAATCGTGCCCAGCGTCACTGTCAGGGCATTCATGTCGCGACCTTTCTCTAGAGGCAACACGAGCGGGGGCGATTCGGCCGCCCCGATTGGCTCGTATCCTAACCGGCAGTAAGTTACCCACCGGTAACATATGCTATCCGTCGTACCATTTGCAGCTGAGCTATGCCCCCTCTTGCTGGGGCTTGACGCAAATTTCACCTGTGATGAACGTCACACTCGGTTTGCCCATCCGAGCGCGTGTTCAGCTCAATACACCGTAAACGCCGAGGCATCCGGCCTAATCGGTAAGGACAGGCTTAGTCCTCAAGGCGCGTAATGCTTCTCGCTTATGGCTCGTCGGTGGATTACGCTCACGACGTTCTGTCTGCTGTGCCTGTCTTCACACTGCTCGGGGAGGATCCGGGGCGACCGCCCGGATTTGATGAAGAGCGCTCTCGCGTGCTGGGGACCGGCGGGCAGGCAACCTGATGATGGATTGGAAACTGAATGAACCTCCGCAGAACCACCGCGGGTGCCGCGTTGGTCATCGGCGCGATGACCATCGGCCTCGGGACCGCGCATGCCGAGCCTGTCGCGGCCCCGGCTGATCTCAACTACTCCGTCAAGCTGGTCGACAAGACGGTTGTCGCGTCGCTCAAGGGGGGAACCTTCTCGGTCACCGAGAAGGACGGCGCCACCGCCACCGATCCGAAGATCTCCGTCGCCAACGTGAAGGACGGCCAGGGCAACACCCTCGTCTCCTTCCCGCTCGACGTCGATGTCGACGGTCGCCTGGTGCCGGTCAAGACCGAGGTGAAGAAGGACGGCACCGTCCTCGAGGTCACCCCGCAGAAGCCCGCGGATCTGGTCGTTACGGACAAGCCGGTCGTCGCCAAGCCGTCCGTCGCGCAGGACATCGCGTCCCCGATGGAGAACCAGCGCGCGCAGAACGAGTTCGCGAGCAACTTCGGCATCGCGACCGCGATCGGTGGCTTCGTCGGCACCGCGATCGGCGCGACCATCGGTTGCATCATCACGATCCCCGCGTTCTGCCTCCCCGGCCTGGTGGCCGGCGCCGGCATCGGTGGCATCCTCGGCACCATCGCCGTCGGTGGCCCGGCCCTGATCGCCGCGGGCATCGAGCTGATGAACACCTTCCAGGCAGCGGACGGCACCACCAAGTGGGCCGACAAGCCGCTCCCGGCGAAGTAAGCACCCGAGTTCCGGCCACTGGCCCGCTCTCCTCGGAGAGTCGGGCCAGTCGTCGTTTTCAGGCGGGCAAATCCAGGGTTCCGTCGAACGAGACGGTGTGCTTGCGCCGCCCGAACCGCCCGAACGAGCGCTCCGCCATCTCGAACGAGCCGTCCGCGCGCACCAGCAGCACGGTGCTCACCCTGGTGCCGTGCGCCGCGTCCGCGATGAACCGGGACGACAGCCTGCGCTCCATCAGCTTCGGCACCCCGGTGCTCGGCAATTCCGCGTCCGGAGCCTTGGTGCGATCGGCCAGCACCGCGAAATAACGTTCCACGGCGCCAGGATCCGACTCGGCCACCGCCCGCAGCTCGGTCAGACCGGTCCGTACTTTGGGCCAGATGGGCTGTGGGGCGGTTAAATCCGGGTTATCCGGGTTCACCCCTGCCGAACTGACGAACGTGCCGTTGGAGAGGCCGTGAAAGCCCGGAGCCAGTTCGCGCGGCGGTGCCGCGCTGCGATTTGAATGCCACCACAGCGATTCCAGGTCCGACACCACCAGGTTGTAGCCGTTGTAGTCGTCCGGGGCGGCCGCGACATCGAGCACGTACTTCTCCGGGCCGGGGAAATCTATGCCCGGGTGCCGATCCGAGACGCCGCGCAGGAAGTCCATCAGCAGCGCGCCGCGGGAACGGGCGTCACCGCGTTCGTCCTTCGGCGCCCGCACATTGGTCACCGTCGCGAAACGATTGCGGCCCTTGTCTTCTCGGCGCAGCCCGAGCCAGGTGCCCGGCGGGTCGCCCGGGGCCGTGTTCTTCGCGCCGAGATCTCGCCCGGCGAGCAGGCCCGCCACCTCCGGCCACCAGCGCAGGGATTCGGTCGGCCGGGCGTAGAACTCGTCGCGGTTGGCCGCGAGGATCAACCGGTACTCCGGATGCGCCCGCCAGCCGATCAACACCAAACACATCGGTTCAGAATGCCCGAACATGGCCCGCCACCGCACCGCATCGGCCGGGTGATGGGCCGCGCAAGGCCAGTGGAAACCTCCCCGGGACAGCGAAAAGGCCGACCGCGCGGTGCGGCCGGCCTTTCGACTGGGTGGAGCTAGTTGGTGCGAATCTTCAGCCCCGGGTTATCCGAGAGCACCACGCTCACCGGCTGCGCGAACAGCTGCGGGGCGTTGCCGGTCAGGGCGCCGATCAGGTTGGGGATCTCGCAGATCGGGTAGTCGGCCACCGACGAGGCGCTGGAGATGCCGAGGGCGAGCCGGCCGGTCACGATCGGGCCGCCGCTGTCGCCGGGCAGCGCGCAGATGTTGGCCGAGAACGCCTGGGTGAGCTCGCGCTCGCCGACCTGCACGGTCTGGTCGACGGCGTTCACCACGCCGCAGCTGAAGCCGGTCCGCGAACCGGACTTGCAGACCGGCGCGCCGACGACCGGAGTCGCCACGCCCTCGATGCGCACCGACGCGGCGCCGGGCACCCGGACCTCGTTGTTGCTGAACCGATCCCGCGCCTGGTCGGCGATCCGCACGACCGAGTAGTCCTGCGCGCCGAGCACCGACTTCTCGAACCGGCCGAGCTCGTTGCCGAGCCGGTCGCCGTTGAGCTCGTGGATCCGCGCGGCGTTGTCGTTGCCCGCCGACGGGATGTCCGGGTTGCAGTGGCCCGCAGTGACATTGATGATGTTGCCGTTGCGGTCGGTGCCGTTGAAGCCGAGCGAGCAGCGCAGCGACATGCGGCCGGCGACCGAGGCGTAGCCGTCGCCGCCCGCGAGCACGCCGTTGGCGGCGCCGGCGATCTCGGTGGCCTGCAGCGTGCCCTGCTCACCGGCCACCGGCGGGGCCATCACGATGACCCTGGCCGGGTCGATGAAGTTCGGCATCGGCAGGCCGGCCTTGTCCACCCGGACCGCGATGCTGTTGTTGACCGTATCGATCACCACGCCGCGCACCAGGGCCGACACCGCCTCGGGCTGCCCGTCGAGCCAGCGCTGGAACGCGGTCTTCTCCCCGCGCAGCGCGGACTCGCTCTTGGCCACGTTGCGGACCTCGAAACCGGCCGACTCCGCGGCCTTCTTGGCCTCGTCGGCGCCGGGCCCCTGAGCCAGGGCGACAACCGCCTTGCCGTTGTCGTCGAGCCACGAGCCGCCGAACACCGCCGGGAACTGCCGCTGCGCGGTGGTGGCGAACGCGGCCACCTGCTGGGCCACGTCGGCGCGGTGCAGGTACTCCTCCGGGGAGATCTTCAGATCGCGGGCGAGCGCGGTCACCAGTTCGGCGGGCAGGCTCGGGGCCGGATCGGGTTGTGCTGTCGCTACTGCCGCTGTAGGTCCGAACAGCAGTATCGCCGCCGAAGCGGCGATCGCTGATTTTCGGACCAGGGTCTGTCGCGCAGCTGATCGGAGAGGACCTATACGTGGCAGGAGCATGCCCAGACTATATGGGCTAGAACGCGGGATGCCTACTTATAACGAGCGCTAATTTGACGGCACTGTTCAGCGCGCCTCACCCGGCGTTGGGCCGGGTGCGCACCGCGATGCCGCTGCCGACTCCGCCACCGGCGGAGGCGTCGATATCGGCCAGGATCGGCCGGATCGGAATGCCCAGGCTGGCCGTGCCGCCGTACTGCGCCAGCGCGATGTTCGCCTCGTTGCAATCCGGCGCCTCGGCCGCGTTGGAACCGCTGGTGATGCCGAGCGCGAGGGTGCCGGACACGATCGCGCCGCCGCTGTCGCCGCCGAGGGTGCAGGCCGAGCTGGCGAAGCCGCGCACGGTCTTGCTGACGCCCTCCGCGGTGTAGAGCTGGGTCTCGACCCGGTCGGCCACCACGAAGCCACAGGTGAAGGTGGACGACTGCCCCGACTTGCACACCGGCGCACCGGTGATCGGGTCGGCGGTGCCGGTGATAGCGATCGTGGTGCCGTTGGCGCCGCGCACCGTCGGCTGATCCATGCCCGCGCGCACCGCGCGCTCGTTCAGCTTGATAACCGAGTAGTCCAGCGCGCTCTGGCCGCCGAGCTTGGCCTGGACGAACGAGCCGAGCTCCGGGCTGTTCGGGATGTCCTTGACGTTGGGGAAGTAGACGGTGGCGTCCTGGTTGCTCTTGTCGATGTTCGGATCGCAGTGGCCCGCACTGATATTCAGCGCGTTGCCCGCCGCGTCGACGCTGTTGAAGCCGAACGAGCAGACGTCGACGCCCTTGAGCGCGGCGTCGTGCAGCGGGATCGGGGCGCTGATGTAGGTGTCGCCGCCCATCGGCCTGCGCTCGATCGCGCCGCCGCTGCCGGGGGACAGGATGACCTTGATGTTGGCGATCAGGGTCGGCAGGTTCAGCAGGTGTCCCGCGGGGGTGTTGGCGACGCTGAGCACCAGCTGGCTGTTGAGGAAGTCGATGGCGACCGAGTTGATCGCGGTGGAGATCTCCTTGGGCAGGCTGGTGATCCACTGATTCAGCTGCATCAGCGAGCCCTCCAGGCCGTCCGCGGACACCGGGGCGAGCCGGGTCTGGTAGCCGTCGGACGCGGCGATCTTGGCGGCGTCGAGCGAGGTGACCGCGACGACGGGCTTGCCATCGGTGCCGATCCACGCGCCGGCGAAGGCCTCCGGGCGCTCCGAGCGGAAGTCGCGGGCGTAGTCGCGCAGTTGCTGGGCGCGGGCCGCACGGTCCAGGTACTCCGTCGGGGTCATCTTCAGGTCACGCGCGATCGCCTGCACCAGTTCCTGCGGCAGGGCGTCGGCGTTCAACTGGATGGGTGTCGCCGGTGCCGCCGCGGCGGTGGACGTGCAGAGCAAGGGTGCGAGGAAAACGGTCGAAGCGAGGGCGACAGCTTTGACCGTGGCGCTGCGCGCCACCAACTTGCGCATGAAATCCCTTCGTTGGCACGCACGTGCCAGCTCAATCCGCGGCAACGGGCCTGGAATCCGTTGGCTCACAGTCGTCCTCCAGCAACAGACCGGGCGCCTGCAATTCATCCGACAACACCGGTCAGCGCATCACTTTAAGGCACAAACCGGGGAAGGTCTCTACTAATCACCGACTGCCCGGTATCTGCAGGCCAGGGATCGTCGGAATCTGCGGCAGCGGGTTGTACGGCGTCGTCGTGGTGGGCCGCGGGCGCGTGGTGCTCGGCGGCGTCGTCGGCGCCTCGGTGGTCGGTGGCGGCGGCGGGGGCGGCTCGGTGGTGGGCGGCGGTGGTGGCGGCGTCGTCGTGGTTTCCGGCGCCTCGGTGGTCGGCGGCGTCGATGGGACCGTCGGGAAGTTGATCGGCGGCGCGGGCGGGGTCGGGCTCACCGTGACCTGGTCGGACTTGGCGTCGCGCAGCGGCGGCACCGGTGTCTGGCCGTCGTCGCGGAACAGCACGGCCACCGCGAAGCCGCCGAGCACGAGTCCGATCAGCGCGGCGGCGCCGATCAGCAGCGGGAGCTGCTTGCGGTCCTTGGCCGGTTCGGCTTTGCGCGCGGGTGTTTCCGGAACCGCGGTCGCTTCCGTCGGTACCGGCTCGGCCATCGGGATGGCCGCCGAATACGCCTGCGGTGTCGGCTCGGACGCGGGCACGGCCGGAATGATGACGGTGTCCACCGTCGAGTTCTCGGCATGCGTCGGGTCCGGCGGGGTGCTGCCCGCAGGGGTGGAGAGCACCGCGGCCAGGGCCGCGCGGGCGGCGTCGTAGGCGAACGTGCTGCCCGGTTCGCCGGTCTCGGCACTCGGCAGGTCGGCCTCGCTGACCAGCAGCACCGACCGCAGCCCCAGGTAGTCCAGCGCGTCGCGCAGGGCCTGGATGTATTCGCGCGGCCAATCGCCGGGGTGGGTCGCGTAGAACTCGGCCGGGCCGTTGAGGTGGTCCGCGGTCAGGTTGATCAGGCAGAACAGTGCCGTCGCGACCAGGTCTTCGGCCCGGTAGGCCTCACCGTCGTCGACCGAGATGCCGGCCGGATCGCCGACCGCCAGCGCGAAGCCGGTGATGGCGTGCGCGTTCTCGTCCGGCGGCGGTCCGCCGAGCGTGGCGTCACCGTCGTCGGACATGTAGAGCAGCGACTCGCGGACGATGAACAACGGTTCTTCGTCGCCGTCGGTGACGATCGCCGCCGTGCACTCGTCCTCGGCGATGCGTAGGCCCACCCCTGTGGCCATCCTCAGTACCTCGCTTCGGCTTCCCGGCGTACGAATCCGCACTCTGTCACACCAGCAGAGAGCCGTGTCCCATGGCGCGAAGCATCGACAATAACTCCGACCGGGACCGGGCACCGATCCGCCGCCTGATCCGGGCGACATGATGCTCCACCGTCTTGGCGGAAATGTACAGGCGAGCGCCGATCTCCCGGTACGTCAGCCCGAGTAGCACCAGCTCGGCGACCTCGCGTTCGCGCTCGCTGAGGATCGCCGCCGGCTCGCCGACCGCCGGATCGGGGGCGGGGCGGGTGCCCGGCTGCGGCGTTGCCGTGGCCGGCGGCAGGATCGGATCCTGCGGCTTGGCGTCCGCGCGGACCGTGCGGGCCAGTTTGAGCAGCGCGGTCGCGGTCGCCGAGTCGGCCGCGGCGAGGGCGGCCTCGCTGGCCAGCCGGGCGGCGTCCCAGGTCATGCCGATCTCGCTCAGGCCGGCCACGGCCGCCTCGACCGGCGCGACCGACACCTCGCCGCGCAGCACCAGCACCCAGGTCCGGCCCGCGTCGGCGAGCACGGCGGCGTGCCGATCGCCCGCCTCGGCCGCGGCCTTGAGCGGGCGGGCGTGCGGGATCAGTTCCGCCGGGCTCTCGTGCAGGATCGCGGCCTGCACGCCGTACCAGTGGAAGGCGTTCGCCCAGGCGGGCGGCTCGTTCAGCCGGCGCAGCATCGCCTGGGCCGCCTCGACGAGCGGTGCGATCCGGCCCTCGTCCCGCAATCTGATTCCGGCCAGCCACAATTCGCCGATCGGGAGCAGCGCGAGCAGGTCGGCCTCGACGTCGTCGAACATCAGGTAGGCCGCATGCCAGGCCTTGGACAGCGCGGCGTGGTCGCCGGTGCGCCTGGCCAAGCCGACCGCGACGCCGTGGGCGAGTAGCCGGTCGCGGACGTCGAGCGAGTCATGGTCGAGCGCGGCGACCGTCGCGGCGGCGGCGCGTTCGTCGCCGCCGAGCATGGCGGCCCAGGCAGCGAGCACCTGGAGCTGATGGCAGCGCAGGCCGCTGGCGGTGGCCCGGCGCAGCGCGTCGCCGGCCCGGCGGGGTTCGCCGGTGCCGAGGCAGAGCAGGGTTGCGATGGATACCGCGGTGCAGGGGAGGAAGCGGTCGACGCCGGAGTCGGCGTGCGCTGCCTGCACGAGCGCGGAGACCGACGAGGCGGTGCCGTGCGTGGACAGCGTTGGCGGGGTGTGGTTTCCGTGCGTGGACTCGCGACCGTTGAGCGAGCCGGCCAGTGCGGTGGCGATCAGCCGGGCGTGCGCGTTGGCCTCGGTCGGCGGCCATTGCGTGGCCGATTCGGACATCTCCGTGGCCCCGGGCAGGTCGCCGGCCAGCGCGAGCACGGTCGCGCCGATGGCCCAATCGGCGCCGACGCGTTGCGCGCCCAGCCACGAATACAGTTGGGCCGCACGGGCAACCAGGCCGCGGCGGGTCAGTGCCGCGGCGCAGATCCGCACCGCGTCGGCGAGTTCGGCGCTCGACACACCCGAGCGGGCCAGTACCGGCTCGGCCAGCCGCATCGCGGTTTCGCCGTCGCCGTTGCGTCCGGCCGCCTCGGCCCAGCGCAATGCGATCAGATCGGGGTCGGCGCCGGTCGCCGCGGCGGCCGCGTAATAGCGCACTGCCTCGCGGCCGGCCTTTTCCGCGGCGGCGGAAAGGAATTCGGCCAGCCGCGGATCACGGACGCCGGATTCGGCGAGCAGCAGCGCGGTGTGATCGCGCAGCAGTCCCGCGTCCAGTCGCGCGCCGAGCAGTTTGCGCTGAACCGCGACGAACCGGCGGTCGCCGAGCAGCGTGCGCAGCGGCCCGACCGCCGGGGTGAGCAGCAGGTCGGCATCGGTGACCAGGGCGCTGGCCCGAGCCCGATCGATGAGGTGCTGTGCGGCAACGGATTCCACACCGAGCACCTCGGTGAGCTCGCTGGCGTCCAGGCCCGCGCCGGTGGTGGCGACGACGAGGGTTTCCAGCAGGTCCGGGGCGAGGTCGTCGAGCAGCGAACGGGCCCAGCCGGCGACGGCCGCGTCGACCGCGCCGATGCCCGCGTCGAGCCGGGCCGAGCAGGCGGCGGTCAGCGCGGCGACCACGCCGCCGCGGATGCCGTCGGTCTGCCGGTGAATGTGCTGGGACACCTGGCGCGGCACCATCATGCCGAGTTCCCTGGCGAACGGGGCGATGTCGGCCACGCCGAGGGCGCGCAGCTCGACCACCCGGCCGCGCCGCGCGACCGTGTCGGCCAGGGTGCGCAGCCGGTGGTCGTGCGGGCGCGGCTGGGCCGCGATCACAACCGTGCGCTGCCCGGATTCGACGGTGGCGCAGAGGTATTCGAGCTCGGCCGGATTCAGCGTGTGGGCGTTGTCCACGATCAGCGCGGGAAGGTCGGTGGATGGCGCGATGCGGGTGCCGAATCCGTTCGTGGCGTGGGCGCCGTTGCCGGTGTGCGCGGTCTCCACGGCCAAGGCGTCCTGCAGTGGGATGCCCCTGGCGCGCAGGCGATTGCGAATCTCGTTGAGCAGGGTGGATTTACCGGTCTGCGAGCGGCCGCGGATCAGATACGCGACCGGTTCCTGGTCGGCGGACTCCAGTTCCCGGAGGAGCTCGCGGGCCGACGGCAGGGTGTCGAACGCGATGTCAGCCACCGTTTCCTCCGAGGATCTGGCCGGGCGCGCGCAGCACGGTGCCGACGGTGTTGCCGACGGTATCGATCGGGTCCTTCAAGGTGCCGGTCGGCAGGCTCGGGGCCTGCGGCGGCGTCGGAGGTGCGGGGTAGTTACCCGGTGCCGGGGGCGGAGCCGGGGCCGGGGTAGGTCCGGGCGCCGGTGCGGGCTGCGGGGCCGGTTGCGGCGCACCGGGTTCCGCGGGCGGCGCGGCGGGCTGGTTGCCGGCGGGCTGGCTGTTCACCACGGCCACCGTCGTCGCGGCGGGGGAACCGGGTTGTCCTGCTTCGGTTTTCGGGCGGCCGGCGGCCGAGGTGGTCGGATCTGCCGCGGCGGCGGGCAGATTGGGGTCGCCGGTTTGCCCGCCGGTGGTCGCGGCGATCTCCGCCGCGCGGGCCGGAGACGAGTGCTCGGTCGAGGCCGGGTTCGGGCTGGACTGGGCGCCGGTGCCGATCGCCACGGTGCCGGTGGCCAGCAATCCGAGCACGACGGCGGCGCTCGCGACGATGGCGGCGCGCTGCCTGCCGCTGAACCGCGGCTTGCGTGCGGTGTCAGCGCTCGGCAGCGCCGAGATCGGCACCGAGGGAAGCTCCTTGGTCGCCGGCTCGAGCGGCGCGGGCGGCGCGATCGGCGTCCGCACCGAGGCCAGGTCCGCGGCCAGCACGGCGGCGCCGCGGGCACTGGTATCGGCCGGGTCGGGAGCCGCGACCACCGGCAGCCCGAATTCGGTCGAGATCAGCTCGGCGACCAGTGGAATCGCGCCGCCGCCACCGGTGAGCAGCACCCGGCCGATATCGCCGATGTCGAGTCCGGCCCGGTGCACGGCGTCGCGGACCAGCTCGATCGAGGTCAGCAGCGGCCCGCGCAGCAGGTCTTCCAGTTCGCCCCGGACCAGCCGGACGTTGCCGCCCTGCGCGTCCGCCGGATTCAACCGCACCGGGACGACCGTGGCCGTATTTATCGAGAGCTCTTCTTTTGCGGTTCGGCACTGCTCGCGCAATACCGACAATTTCCGCTCGACAACCGGGTCGAACGGATCGAAATCATTTGCCAGGGCAGCGTTTGCCAGCACGTAGCGCATGGTCAGCAGATCGAATTCGGCGCCGGCGATGTCCGTGGTCCGCAGCGGTGTGCCGAGCACGCCCGCGTGATCGCCGGTGCGCACCACCGAGACGGTGAGGCCGGTGGCGCCGAGGTCGTAGACGATCACCGCGCCGTCGCCGAGCGGGCCGTGCGCGGATTCGAGCCAGCGGACCGCGGCGGTCGGCTCGGGCACCAGGGTCACCTCGCGCAGGCCCGCGCGATCGAGTGCCGCGCGCTGGATATCGACCGTGTGCCGGGACCACCACGCCGGATGGCAGGCGACCGTCGAACCGGATTCTCCGGCCTGCGTGCCGGTCTCGTCCATCAGGCAGGCGATGGCCGCGGAAACGAGGTCGGCGGCGGAGTGTGCGGTGCCGTCCTCGGCGAGCATGTCCACCGGATCGCCGACCCTGGCCAGGAATCCCTCCAGCACTACGTCGCTGGAGTGCCGTCCGCCGGCCCGGGCGGTGGCGCCGAGGGCGGGTGGCGCGCCGGCCGCGAGGCGCAACACGCTGGGATGCGTGACCACGTGGTCGCCGCCGTTCCCCGCTGCCGCCACGGCAACCGAATTCGACGACCCGACAGTGATGCCGAGCGCCAGACGCTCTGTCATTCGAGAACCCCGTTCGAAAAACTCTGTGGTCCGATGTCGCTGCTGTGTAGTCCGAGTGTGGACGGCGGTAGGAGCACGCCGACGCACTCGTTGTTTCGGTTGCTGGCCGTCCGCCGTTACCGCCGCCGGGGAAGTTCCGGGGAAATTCCCCTAATGCGCCGGATGCCCCTAAGGGCGCGATCGGGTGAGTTGTGGGGGTCGGCCCCGTTACGCGTAACGAGTGGCGCCCCTAGCGTGAAATGCATTCCAACGATGCGGATCGCGGAGGTCCGCCGGCTCTCAGGAGTTTCCGATGACACCCAACGCGATTCTCGAGTTCATCCTCAACCTGCTGCGCGATCACGAAGCGGCGGTCGGCTACTGCGCGAATCCGACGCAGGCGCTGGCGGCGGCGGGTTTGCCCGCGGTCACCCCGGAGGACATCGCGGCCGTCGCCCCGATGGTCGCCGAGTCCGCGCTGGTCGCGGGCGGCTCGCAGCTGTCGGCGATCGTCGCGGCCGGGGCACAGACCGGTGCGGCCGCGGTGATCGGTGCGGCCGGGACCGTCGGCGCCGCCGCGGCGGCGGATGCCGGGCTGAATATCGGCGCTGACCTGGGGGTCGACCTCGGTGGTCAGGTCGGAACCGGTCTCGACCTCAACGCGGGGTTGAACACCGCGATCGATGCCGGGCTTCAGGTCGGCGCGGATATCGGTGCCGGGCTCTCCGCCGGGCTCGGGACGATCGCCGACATCGGCGCGAATCTGTCGGCGGCGGTCGGCGGCGCGCTCGGTGTGGCGGGGCAGGCGGTCACCGGCATCGGCGCCGGTGTGCAGGGTGCCGTGGATGCTGGAGCGCAGGTCGGGACGGGGCTCGAGACGAGTATCGGCGGCGCCCTCGGCACGGTCGGGTCGGCCACGGCCGGGATCTCCACCGGGCTCGATGCCGCGCTCAATGCGGGCACTCAGGTAGGCGCCGACGTCTCCACCGGATTGCAGGGTGCGTTGCACGCGGTGACCGGGGCGACGACCGGCCTCGACGCGGCAGTGGGCGCGGGCGCCGATCTCGGCGCCGGTTTGACCGCCGGTCTGAACGCCACCGGGGCACAGCTGGCGGGTGGCTTGTCCGCCGGGCTCAATGGTGTCGCACAGGGCGGGGCCGATCTGAACGCCGGACTGTCCACAACCATTGGCGCCGTGGGCAATTCGGCGGCGCAGGCCACTGCGGGTCTGGAGACCGGGCTCGGTGCGGCGATCGGCGCGGGCACCGGCGTCGGCGGCGGGTTGTCCTCGACGCTGGATGGTGCGGTGAATACGGGCGTGCAGGTCGGGTCGGGTCTGGAGACCGGGCTGTCGAGTACCGCGGGTGCTGCCCTCGGCGCGGGTGCGCAGGTGGGCGCCGATCTCGGCGCCGGGCTCGGTTCGACGGTGGATAGTTCGATCAACGCTGGGGCGCAAGTGGGTTCGGGCTTGGAGACCGGGTTGTCCACGGGCCTCGGCGGTGCTCTCGATGCCGGCGCGCACGCGGCGACCGGGCTGGAGACGGGCTTGTCCACCGGGATCGGGGCGGCGGCGGATGCCGGCGCCGGTCTCGGTGGCGGACTTTCCGCCGGGCTCGACGGTTCGGCCGGGGCCGGGGCGCAGGTCGGGACCGGTCTGGCGACCGGACTCGGCGGTGGCCTCGACGTTGGTGGTCATGCGGCCACCGGCCTGGAGACCGGGTTGTCGACCGGGATCAATTCGGCCGCGGGTCTCGGTGGCGATCTGTCCACCGGTCTCGGTGGTTCGCTGGGTGGTACGACGCATGGTGCGGTCGATACCGCTGCTGGTCTCGGTGGTTCGCTGGGTGGTACGACGCATGGTGCGGTCGATACCGGTGCTGGTCTCGGTGGTTCGCTGGGTGGTACGACGCATGGTGCGGTCGATACCGCTGCGGGACTTGGTGGTTCGCTGGGTGGTACGACGCATGGCGCGGTCGATACCGCCGCGGGACTTGGTGGCTCGGTGGGTGGCACCACGCACGGCGCGGTGGACACCGGGGCCGGGCTGAGCGGCGATGTCGGTTCGACCGCGAATGCCTGGTCGTCGCTGGATGTTTCGAGCGCGTTCGGGTCGGGGCTGGACAGCACCGCCGGGGTGCACGGCGATTCGGGCCTGTTCGGCGATACCCACGCGGGCGCGGATCTGGCCGGCAGCGCCGGTGCGGATCTCACCGGCGACGCGATGCTGCACTGATCGCACCGCCGCCGCACTGACAATGCCCGCTCCACTGGAAGAGGTCGACACCGCGATGGGGACGCCCGCACCGAACGCCACACCACCGGCGGTACCGCTGCTGTCGGTACTCGGCGAAACCATCGCGGCGGCGCGCGCCGCGGGCCGCAACGATCTGGTCGGCCGGCTCGAGGTGGCCGCCGATCGGGTGCGGGATCCGCGGCGGCGCATTGTCATTGCGGGACAACTGGATCAGGGCAAGAGCCGGTTCATCAACGCGCTGCTGAATCTCGAGCTCTGCCCGGTGGGCGACGACGTGACCACCACGGTCACCACGCTGCTCGCCTACGGTCCCGAGCCGAAGGCGGAACTGGTGCTGACCGCGCCCGGCGGTGACCAGGGCGGTCCGGAGGCCCGGGTCCCGGTGCCGATCGACGAGATCGGCTCGATCACCGCGCGTTCCCCGCTGGCGCAGGGACGGCGGATTCTGCGGCTGGAAATCCAGGTGCCCAACGCCCTGCTGGCCGACGGCATCGTGCTGGTCGACACCCCCGGCGTCGGCGGGCACGGAAGTTCATACGCGGCAAGCGTGCTGACCATGGTGCCGGCCGCCGACGCGGTGCTGGTGCTCTCCGACGCGTCCACCGAAATCACCGAGCCGGAGCTCGCGTTCCTGCGCCAGGTGCGCGAATTGTGCCCCACCGTAGCGCTTCTCATCACCAAGACCGACCTGTACCCGCATTGGCGTCAGGTATTCGAGGCCGATCAGCGCCACCTGGCCGAGGCGGGCATGGACGTGCCGATGATCGCGGTCTCCGCGTTGCTGCGCAGCCACGCCTTGCGCCTGCAAGACCAGCAACTCGGCCTCGAGTCGGGCTTCGGGGTGCTCTATCAATTCCTGCGCGATCAGGTGGTCGCTCGCGATCAGCTCGCTACGCGCAGTGCGGTGGCCCGTGACATCCGCTCCGTCGCCGAACATCTGGCGCTCGCGCTGGGCAGCGAACTGGTCGCGGTGCGCGATCCGGCCCGGGGCGCGGCCGCGGTTCGTGAACTCCAGGCCGCGCGGACCTCGGCCGAAGAACTGCATCGCCGCACCGCCGCCTGGCAGCAGACCCTCGCCGACGGCATCACCGACCTGGCCGGCGACGTCGACCACGATCTGCGAGATCGGTTGCGCGGCATTGCCAGAACCACCGAGGAGTGGATCGACGAGCACGATCCGGGCCGGCATTGGGACAGCATCGCCGAATACCTCACCGGCACCATCGATACCGCGATCGGCGACAACCTGCTGTGGACCCATTCGCGCGCACTGCAACTCGCGCAGCGGGTCGCCGAGCATTTCACCGAGGTCGGCACCGCCGATCTGCCGGACGTGCGGTCCGATGCCGCCGCCGGAGGCAGTCACGCCGGGGCGGGCACCTTGGCCGACCTGGAGCCGGACATCGGCTTCGGCAGCAAGTTGCTCGTCGGCATGCGCGGCTCCTACGGTGGCGTGCTGATGATCGGCCTGGCCAGCACCTTCGCCGGGCTCGCCCTGCTCAATCCGATCTCGATCGGCGCCGGACTCGTGGTGGGTGGCAAGGCTTTCCGGGACGACAAGCAGGCCAGGCTGGCGCGGCGGCGCACCGAGGCGAAGGCCGCGGTCCGCCGGTTCGTCGACGATGTGGCGTTCCAGACCGGCAAGGAATCCAAGGACCGGCTGCATCGCATCCACCGGGCGCTGCGCGATCACTACGCCGGGGTGGCGGAGCGGAGTCTGCGTTCGATCGACGACTCGCTGCGGGCCGCGCAGGAGGCCGCGACCATGGCCGGCGCGCGCCGCGCCGAGCGGGGCG
The DNA here is from genome assembly GCF_042871115.1 of Nocardia sp. NPDC006044. NCBI lineage: Bacteria > Bacillati > Actinomycetota > Actinomycetes > Mycobacteriales > Nocardiaceae > Nocardia > Nocardia sp. NPDC006044. The sequence continues at coordinate 1,096,587 of NZ_JBIAID010000002.1, read as the reverse complement.
CGGTGCTGGAGCGGCAGCTGCACGTGGTCGCCGAGCTGGGCCGATATGCCGAAGCCATGCAGGCCGCGCTGCCGAGCGTGCCCGCCGGTACGGTTGCCCCGTGAATCGAGAGGTCGGCGCGGCGCCGGGGATTGTGGCCGAGGCACATCGGCTGGTGGGGGCGGCGCGGGCGGCGCTGGCGAGCGAGCCGCGGCCGCGGGCATTGCTGGCGGACTGTGCGGGCCGGTTGGATCAGCCGTTGCGCATCGCGCTCGCCGGATCGTTGAAGGCGGGCAAGTCCACGCTGCTCAATTCGCTTGTCGGGCAGGACATCGCGCCGACCGACGCGACCGAGTGCACCCGGGTGGTCACCTGGTATCGCTACGGATCCACGCCCAGCGTGACCGCGCACGCGGGCGACGGCGCTCGCGCGAACGTGGTGGTGCGCCGGGGCGGCGGAACGCACGGACTGACCTTCGATTTGGAGCGATTGAACTGGAACGCGCCCGCCCCACGCGAGGTCGATCACCTCGAGGTCGAATGGCCCGCGGCGGCACTGGCCCACACCACAATCATCGACACGCCGGGCACGTCGTCGCTGTCGCGCGAGGTGTCGCGGCGCACGGCCCGGCTGCTGACGCCGGGCGCGGAGCAGGCCGAGCAGAGCATCGCGGTTCCGGGCGCCGACGCGGTGGTGTATCTGCTGCGCAGGCTCGACGCCGCCGACGTCCGGTTCCTCGAACGGGTCGGTGCCGGAACCGGTGCGGCGCACGGTGTTTCCGGCCCGCTAGGTGTCGTCGGGGTGGTGTCCAGGGCCGACGAGATCGGGGCGGGCCGGATCGACGCCCTGCATTCCGCGCGGGATGTCGCGACCCGGTTTGCCGGGGAGCTGGAGCGAACGGGCCTGTGCCAGGCCGTGATTCCGGTCGCCGGGCTGCTCGCCTTCGCCGCTGCCACGTTGCGGCAGCAGGAGTACGCGGCGTTCGAGGCGCTGGCCGGAGTTCCGGTCGACGAACTGAGCACGGCGCTGCTGTCCGCGGACCGCTTCGCGCGTCCCGATGTCGCGTTGCCGGTGGCACCGGAGCTGCGGGCGCAGCTCGCGGAACGGTTCGGCCTGTTCGGCATTCGGATGGCCGTCACCCTGATCCGGCTCGGCGTGCGCGACTCCGCCACGCTGGCAGCGGAATTGACCGCGCGCAGCGGCGTAGACGAGCTGCGCTCGGTGCTCGACGTCCAATTCGGCCAGCGCGCCGACCAGCTCAAGGCGCACTCCGCCCTCACCGCCCTCGCCCGCGTGCTGACTGCCTACCCGGGCAGCGAGGCCGACGCCCTGCTGCCCCGCGTGCGCACCCTGCTCGCCGACGTGCACGGCTTCGCCGAACTCCGCCTGCTCGGCCGCCTTCGCACCGATGAATTGGCCTTGCCGCCAACCGATCTCGCCGAACTGCACCGGCTCATCGGCGGTTCCGGCATCGCCCCGCACCTGCGCCTCGGGCTGCCGGTCGACGCCGCGCCTTCGGTTCAGCGTGACCAGGCGGTGGCCGCGGTGCGCAAATGGCGATCCCGCGCCCGCCACCCGCTCGCCGACCAGTTCACCACCACCGCGTGCCTCACCGCCGCCCGCAGCGCGGAAGGCGCCCTCGGTCTGCTGCCGGAGTAGGCCGGCTACGCGGTGATCCGGCGCACCGCCTCGGCCAGATCCGCGCCGGACGGCGCGTGCTCGGGGTCGAGCAGATACTGCGCGGCCAGGCCGGTCAGCAGGGCCTGGTAGAAGGTGCCGATCATTCGGCCCTGTTCCGTGTCGTCCTCGTCGATGTGCTCGAAGAGCCGGGCCAATCCGGCGCGTGCCTCGGCCAGGCCGGCCGCCAGCCCCTCCCTGATGGCGGGGTCGTGGCCGCCCTGCGCGATGGTGTCGAAGGTGGCCGCCCAGAGCCCGCGATGACGGCGCAGCGACTCGATCACCGCCGTCCACTGCGCCGCGAAACGCTCCAGCGGCGTCGAATCCGGTTGTGCCGCATCGCTCAACGCGCGCTCGAGTTCTACGCCCCATTCCCGATTCGCCTCGGCGAGCGCCTCGCCCAGCAGCGCCTCCTTCGACCCGAAGTGGTAGCCGATCGCGGCCATGCTGACCCCGCCCGCCGCGGTGGCGATATCGCGCACGGTGGTGCGGGCGTAGCCCTTCTCGAACAGGCATTGCCGTGCGCCCGCGAGCAGATCTTCCCGGTTTCCCATGCTCAACATGGTAGGCGACTGCCTCAGTCATTTGTCTTGCGCGCTTGCCTAAGACAAATGTACAGTTTTTCGCATGAGCAACCGACCGATGACCGTCCTCATCTCCGGCGCCAGCATCGCCGGGCCCACGCTGGCCTTCTGGCTGAACCGCTACGGCTTCGCGGTGACCATCGTCGAGCGCGCCCCCGCGCTGCGTGACGGCGGTCAGGCGATCGACGTGCTCGGCGCCGGCACCGAGGTGATTCGAAAGATGGGCCTGCTCAGGCAGGTGCACGAGTTCAGCACCGGCAAGCGCGGCACCTCCTACGTCGACGCGACCGGCAAGGCGCGGGCGAGCATGAGCAGCGAGGTGTTCAACGGTGTCGGCGCGGGCGGGGACTGCGAGATCCAGCGCGGCGACCTGGCCAGGGTGCTGTACGAAGCGACTCGCGACGATGCCGGATACCTCTTCGGCGACAGCATCATCGGCCTCACCGAGGACGAAAAGGGTGTGCACGTCACGTTTTCGCACGCCGAGCCGCGCACCTTCGACCTGGTCATCGGCGCCGACGGCGTGCACTCCCACACGCGCAGGCTGGTTTTCGGCCCGGAGTCCGACTACCTCCGGCACATGGGCTACTACATCAGCATCTACACCACCCCCAACCTGCTCGCGCTGGATCACTGGGAGCAGGACTACAACCTCCCCGGCAAGATCGCCGGTAGCTACAGCGCCCGCGAAAACAACCGGGCCAAAGCCGTTTTCGCGTTCGAGTCGGAGCCGATCGACTACGACTACCGAAACGTCGAGCAGCAGAAGCGAATCGTCGCCGACACCTTCGCCGGCGCGGGCTGGCAGGTGCCCCGCCTGCTCGAACACCTCACCGCCGCCGACGACTTCTACTTCGACGCCATGGCGCAGATCCACATGGACGACTGGTCGAAGGGCCGCGTGGCACTGGTCGGCGACGCGGGCTACTGCGCCGCCCCGCTATCCGGCCAGGGCACCAATCTCGCCCTCGTCGGCGCCTACGTCCTGGCCGGTGAACTGGCCGCAGCCCGCGGCGACCACACCGTCGCCTTCCCGCGCTACCGCAAAGAACTGCTCCCGCTGGTCAATGCCTGCCAGGCCTTCGCCGAGGGCGTAGGCAAATGGTATGCACCTCCGACCAAGTGGATGATCCGCCTCCGCAACCTCAACGTCCGCCTCCTGCCCTACCTCCCCTGGCGCGGCCTCATCGGCGGCGCCCCCCAAAAGATCGCCCGCACAATCAAAATCAAGGACTACCGCCCCTACGAAACCTCCGCTACCAAGTCCTAGGGCGCAGTGGCGGAACTTGCCGGGTCGATCAGGATTTTGGCGTGGTGGTCGGGGGAGGCGAGGGTGGTGAAGGTGGAATCGATGCCGGCCAAGCCTACGGTGCCGGTGATCATGGGGGCGGGGTCTACTTTGCCGTCGGCGAGCAGGTGGAGGGTGTCGCGGAATTCGCCGGGGTCGTAGCCGAAGGCGAAGTGGAGTTCGAGTTCCTTGTTGATGGCCATGGCGGGCTGGATGCGGTCGGATTCCATGCAGACGCCGACGACGACCACGCGGGACAGCGGGGGTGCGGCGGTGATGATCTGGTCGAGAATGCCTGGGACGCCGACACATTCGAAGATGACCGGACCGGACGGACCGGCGTTCAGGGTGTGTGCGAGGCGGAAGACGTACCACCAGGGCAGTTTCGGGACGCGGTGCAGGCGGTCCATGGTGTCGAAGCCGAGGCTGAGAATGTCGGTGACGCCGTTGATCCGGCCGCGCTTGGGGCCTGCCGTCCAGGGCGAGTCGGTGGCGGGGTCGACGACGATGTCCGCGCCGCAGGCGGTCGCGAGTTCCCTACGGCGCGGGGAGAAGTCGCTGGCCACCACGGTGCGTACGCCCGCCGCCTTCAGCATGCTGATCACCGCGAGGCCGATGGGCCCGCAGCCGATCACGAAGGCGTTCTGTCCCTTGCCCACTCGCCCTTTGCGCACCGCGTGCCAGGCCACCGCCATCGGTTCGGTGAGCGCCGCGTGTTCGGCGGACAACCCGTTGGGCACCGGCATGGTCATCGATTCCTGGACCACCACCTGTTCGGCGTACGCGCCCGGCGCCTCGACCGAAAGCCCGGTGAGCTGCGGCTTCGAACCGTGCCGCACGATCGGCAGCGCCACCACCGGTGTGCCCGTCGCCCACCGCTTACGACACCCCGGCCCGTAATCGACTACCGCACCGCTGAATTCGTGGCCGAGCACCACGCTCTGATCCGAGCGCATGAACGCGTCGTAGCCGGTGGTCACGGCCAGCTCGGCCATCTCGTCGGCATGGCTGCGCGCATGCAGGTCGGAACCGCAGATGCCGCAGCGGATCACCTCGATCAGTAGTTGCCCGCGCCCTGGTACCGGGGTCGGCAGGTCGAGGACCTCGAACTTCGAGTTGGTGACGACGGCGGCCCGCATGGTGAACTCCTCGAATCGGTAGTCCGTCCACGCTACTGCGCGCAGTCGCCGGCTACGGCGATCCGGCGGTGACGAGCGCCTCGGCGGCGGCGCGGCGGTCGTAGTCGTCGCGGGCCGCGGCGATTTCGTTCTGGTGCCCTTCGGTCCAGGTGACGAGGGCCTTGATCGTGGTGTGCAGGCTCGCGCCGAGCGGGGTGAGCGCGTAGTCGACCCGCGGCGGGACGGTCGGGAAGACGGTGCGCGAGACCAGCCCGTCGCGTTCGAGCTGGCGCAGTGTGCGGGTGAGCATGCGCTGGCTCACGCCGTCGATCTTGCGCTTCAACTCGGTGAATCGCAGGCTCCGCTGATCGAGCAGCGCGATCGCCAGCAGCGACCATTTGTCCGCGACCCGGTCGAGAATCTGGCGTACCTCGCAGTCGACGCGGGTGTCCCACTGGAGAACGTCGTAGTCGGCGGCGGTATCCCCGCAGTGCCCCGGTGACCTTGATGTGCCGTCTTCCATGGTTGCCGATTCTGCCCCAGACTTTCCCTCGGTATCAAGAGGTAACCGACCCCACTGTCGGGAACCGAGTCTGTTTGGGGAGTCGTGATGGTGAAAGTCAGAGCGGTCGAGGTCTTCACGGCGATGTCCGGCCGCGCCTGGGGTGTGCTCGCGGTGCTGTGCGGCGCGATCTTCCTGGAGGGCATCGATGTCGCGATGCTCAATGTGGCGCTGCCCTCGATCCGGGCCGAGCTCGGCCTGTCCACCGGGATGCTCAGTGGTGTGGTGTCCGCGTATGTGCTCGGCTACGGCGGGTTCGTGCTGCTCGGCGGCCGCGCCGCCGACCTGCTCGGCCGCCGGCGGATGTTCCTGTGCTGGCTCACCGTGTTCCTGGTCTTCTCCGGCCTGGGCGGTTTCGCCACGACCGGCTGGATGCTGCTGACCGCACGCTTCGTGACCGGGGTGGCCGCGGCGTTCCTCGCCCCGGCCGGACTGTCGTTGATCACCACGAACTTCGCCGAGGGGCGGGTGCGCGACAAGGCGCTGCTGTTTTACGCGGGCGTCGCGGCGGGCGGGTTCTCGCTCGGCATGGTGGTCGGCGGGTTGCTGACCGCGTTCGGCTGGCGCTGGGTGTTCTTCGTACCGGTACTCGTCTCGGCCGGGCTGCTGCTGGCCGCGATCGTCCTGGTCCGGGATGCCGGTGTGCCGGAACGGGTTCGGGGCGGCTTCGATCTGCTCGGCGCGCTGACCGTGACGGGTGCGATGCTGCTGCTGGTCTACGGCGTGGTCCGGCTGGAGCACCCGGGCGACGGACCGGCGCTGACCGCCGCGACCTTCGCCGCGGGGGTGGCGTTGCTCGGGTTGTTCGTCGTGAACGAACGGCGCACCGCCACGCCGCTGGTCCGGCTCGGCATCCTGCGCTCAGCCCCGCTGGTCCGCACCAACCTGGTCGCAGTGTTGTTCATCGGCTCGTTCATGGGTTTCCAGTTCCTCGCGACGCTGTATTTCCAGGAGCTCCGTGGCTGGAGCACGGTGCAGACCGGCCTGGCGATGGCGGTGATGGGTCTGGACGCGCTGCTCGCGCCGCTGCTGACGCCGTGGCTGGTGCGTCGATTCGGCAATGTCCGAGTGGTTTTCGGCGGCGTGGTGCTCGCGGCGCTGGCCTACGCGCTGTTCCTGCCGACCGATCTCGATCGGGCCTACCTCGCCATGCTGCCGACGATGGTGCTGCTCGCCGTCGCCTTCGCGCTCGTGTACGGGCCGCTGACCATCGCGGGCACCGACGACATCGCGGCGGAAGAGCACGGCCTGGCCGGTGGATTGCTCTACACCGGAATTCAATTCGGGGCGGCGCTGGGGATCTCGGTGGTTACCGCGGTGAACGTCGCGGCGGTCGACGCGGGCCAGGCCGGGATGGACGGGTTGCGGACCGCGCTGGTCGTTCCGGTGGTGGCCGCGGTGCTGGCGGGCGTGATCGCGGCGACCGGATTGCGGCGCGGCGCGATCGCCGAGACCGTCGATCTGCCGGAGCCGGCGCACGCCTGAATCGGGACGACGGGCCGGAGTGGTGAATCCACTCCGGCCCGTTCGGATTTCACCGCCGTGCGCGTAGTGCCGGGAACACCTCCTCCTGGAGGTAGGTGTCGAGATCACGTCCCTTGCGCTGGGCCTCGAGCACCGCGACGCCGTGCTGCTCGGCCCGCTGGATCAGCAGCTCCCGCGAATCCCGTTCCACCCCACCGCCGATGAGCAGTATGCCGACCGGGTCGCGGTCGAGCACCGCGAGTGCGTCCGCGTCGGCGATCACCCCGTGCGCGGTGAACCCCTGCGCCTGGATCTGCGGAATCGCCGAGTCCACAACGTTCCGGCCGCGGCCGATGACCAAGATATCCATTGTCCTCATACCCCTATCGGTGTCAAATCCGCTGTGGTGGTCGTGTTTTCGTGCTCCGCCAGCCTCGCGTCCTTCGGCAGTGCGAGGAATCCGAGGCACATCAGCGCCAGCATGCCGATGCCGTACCAGAGCGTGTACTCGAAGGTATTGGCGAAGTTCACCGCGTTGGCGTCCGCGCCGGCCGCGGTCAGCGCCTCGCCGACCTCCGCGCCGCCGGTCGGCGAGGCGCAACTGTCCGGCACCACGGTCGGGTCGATCTGCGCGGATCGATCCCGTACGCAGGCCCGGAAATTGGCGAGAATCTCGTCTTGTGCGGGTGCCGGCACTCCGGCCTCGGCGAGCTCGGACCGGATCTGCGGGGTCACCGCGTCCACCCCGCGTGCTGAATCATGGTCCAGCTGCGTGAAGAACACGACGCCGACCAGTGCCACCCCGAGCGCGGTGCCGAGTTGCTGCCCGGTATTGAGCAACCCGGACGCCGCGCCCGCCGCGCTCGCCGGCACCTGACCGAGCAGCAGGTCGATGGTCGGCGCGACCACCATGCCGAACCCGGTGCCGGTCACCAGCAGCGGGAAAACCATCTGCCACGAGGCGATCTCGGCCCCGTAGTGCGTAGCGAGCCAGCCGTAGGAACCGAACCCGATCGCGTTCACCACTCCGCCGGCGATCAACACCCGCCTGCCGAACCGCGGCGCCAGCGCCCCGACCGAAATGCCCGCCCCCACACCGGCTCCCACAGCGAAGAACGCCGCCGTCAGCCCGGCCCGCATCGGCGACCAGCCGAGTCCGGACTGCATGAACAGCGTCCACACCAGGAAGAACCCGCCGAGCCCGATCCAGAACAGCAGCCAGCTGCCGAGCCCGATCGCGAACGGCCGGGAGCGGAACAGGCCGAGGTCGATCAGCGGCGAACCGACGGTGCGCATCCGCCGCCGCTCGTAGGCGACGAACGCGCCGAAGGTCAGCAACGCGGCCACGATGAGCGCGAAAGTCCAAGCAGGCCAGCCCAGCCGGCGCCCCTCGGTGATCGGATAGACGAGCAGCAGCACCGCGCCGACGGCCAGCACCATGCCGGTCACATCCAGCCGCGGTGGCGCGGGCGAACGCGAATCCCGCATCACGACCGTCGCGGCGATCAGCGCGGCGATGCCCACCGGGATGTTTACCAGGAAGATGGGCCGCCAAGTGAGGTCGAACAGATCCCACTGCACGAGCAGCCCGCCGAGCGAAAGCCCGACCGCAGACGCGGATCCGCCGACCCCGCTGTAGAGCGCAATCGCCTTGGCCCGTTCGTGTTCCGGGAAGGTGGCCCGGATGATGGCCAGAATTTGCGGCACCATCAGCCCCGCCATCGCGCCCTGTACGAAGCGTGACGCGATGAGCATGGCCGGGTCCGTGCTGAGCCCGCAGGCGGCGGACGCGAGGGTGAATCCGGCCATGCCGACGAGGAATACGCGTTTGCGCCCGTACAGATCGCCGAGCCGGCCGCCGGTGATCAGCACCGCGGCGAACGCGAGCACGTAGGCCGCGACGATCCATTCGATCTGGGCGTACTGGGCTTCGAGATCGGACTGGATGCTCGGGACGGCGACATTGACGATCGTGACGTCGAGCAGATCCATGAAGCCCGCGGCGAGCACGACCGCGAAGGCGATCCAGCGGCGCGGGTCGAGATTCGGTGGGGGTGGGGTGTCGGTGGGGTGCGGGTCGTGGTCCACGGCGGCTCTCTTCGACTCGATGGGCGTGGCGACGTGTCAAACTATGCACCTGAAGTGATGATCACGCAATATGGCAATCATTTCATGTGCGTTAACGGTATGCTGGGCGGGTGACCGAAGCCGATTCGACGTTCGTGCCGCTGGCCGACCAGCCGGCGTTCCTGCTCGGCCAGCTGGGGGCCTACACCGGCGGCCGATTCGGCGAGCTGCTCGCTCCGCTCGGCATCGGTCCCCGGCATTTCGGCATGCTGCGGGTACTGCGCGAACACGACGGGCAGACGCAGCAGCAGTTGTGCGAGACGCTCGGCATCCATCGCAATGTGATGGTCGGGCTGGTCGACGAATTGGCGAAGCGACGGCTGGTCGAACGGCGCAGACACCCGACGGATCGCCGGGCCCACGCCGTGTATCTGCTGCCGGCCGCCGATGACGTGCTCGGTCGCGCGCAGGCGGCGGTGACCGCCCTCGACGGCGAGCTGTTCGCCGGGCTCGACGCCGAGGAGCGGGCGACGTTGCTCGGGTTGTTGCAGCGCACCGCCGCGAGCAACGGGTTACGTCCGGGGATTCATCCCGGACTCACCCACGAGCGAGTGCGCCCCTGCTGACGTAATTCACAGGAGCACACCGGGATTCAGGATGCCCGCCGGATCGAGCGCGGACTTGGCCGCGCGCAACGCGAGCGCGAACGGTTCCGGGCGTTGCCGGTCGTACCAGGGCCGGTGATCCCGGCCGACCGCGTGGTGATGGGTGATGGTGCCGCCCGCGGCCGAGAGCGCCTCGGAGACAGCGGCTTTGATCTCGTCCCACTGGGCGACCGTGCTACCCCAGCGACCCGCGGCGTAGACGCCGAAGTACGGTGCGGGCCCGTCCGGATAGACATGGGTGAATCGGCAGGTGACCACGCCGGTCGCGCCCACCGCGCGGATCGCCTCGTTCGCCGCAGTGGTGACGGCGGCCTTCAACTCGTCGAATCTCTCCCAGGTGCAGGCGGTTTCGAAGGTCTCGGTGATCATCGACTGGGCCGCGAGCGCGTCGCGCTGATAGGGCATGCGCAGGAACGACGAGCGCCAGGTATCGGCGGTGCCGCCGCCGTGGGTGGTCGCGTCCGAGTCCGAATAGCGCACCGGTTCGGGCAGTGTGCCGCCGTGGTCCTCGGCGATCTCGACGGCGCGTTCCATCCACGGCCGGATCGGGTGGTCCGCGGACTCGAAGCCGAGTACCAGCACCCCGCCCGCGGTCGCCGCGCCGGCATTGAGGAAGGCCTCGGCGGGATCGAGCAGCCGGCAGTTGGCCGGGTACAGACCGGATTGCGCGACGGCGCGGGTGGCGGCGACCGCCCGGCCGTGGTCCTCGAAGTGCACGGAAGTCGTTGCCCGCCAACGCGGCCGGTCCTGTAGACGCATCCAGGCCTCGGTGATCACGCCGAGCGTGCCCTCGGAGCCCAGGAACATCCGATCGGGCGCGGGCCCCGCTCCGGAACCGGGCAGCCTGCGGGATTCGCCGACGCCCGCGGGCGTCACCACGCGCATCGACTCCACCAGGTCATCGATGTGGGTGTACAGCGTCGCGAAGTGCCCGCCCGCCCGGGTGGCCAGCCACCCGCCGAGGGTGGAGAACTCGAACGACTGCGGAAAATGCCGCAGCGTCAGATTCGCTTCGCGCAGTTGACCTTCCAGCGCGGGCCCGAACACCCCGGCCTGAATCCGCGCGGCCCGGCTGGTGGGATCGAGCTCGAGCACACGGTCGAGCGCCCCGAGGTCCAGGCTCACCGCACCGGCGAAGTCCCCGTCGAGCCGCGGCTCCACGCCGCCGACCACGGAAGTGCCGCCGCCGAAAGGGATTACGGCGATGTTCGCCCGGCTCGCCCAGTCCAGCACGTCGACGATGTCCGCCTCGGTGCGTGGGCGGATCACCAGGTCGGGCGGAGTTCCCACCTCGCCGAGCAGATTTCGCACCACATCGCGGAACGCCTGCCCGTGCGCGTGCGCCGCGCGATCGGCGGGATCGACGGAAACCAGCTCGGCCAGCGCGTCTGGCGCGGCGACCCGCGGCGCGGGCAGCGCGAGCGACTCGACCGCCGGCGGCTCGTGCACGGTCAGGTCGGCGCCCGGCAGGATCGCCGCGACCCGCTCGGTCAGCGCCGCCCGCTCCGCCCCGCCGACCGCGTCCTCGACGTTGCCCCAACCCCACCACGACCGCGTCTTCGCCGACACCGGGACTCCTTTCCGCCGGGCTCGCGCCCGCCGCGCAGGCTATCGCACCACGGGTAGCCACGCCGGGTTCGCGGGACGAGAATCGGGAACGGCCGAAATCGATGCCGGGATTCGGGAATGATCCTCGGCGGTCGTCCGTTGAGCTATTCGACAACGTTGAGTGTGTCGGGCTCAAGTTTGAGTTGACTCCCGATGATAATTGGGTGCAGGATTGAGCCGACCACGCTCAGCGTTGCTGGGACCGTGCTCCGCCAGGTGTTTGGGGGCTAGGTCTCGCGGCACAGGGTGACCTGGCCGCAGGGCGGCACCCGCCCAGCACCCGACACCAGTAAGTACGTCAAATAGGAGGAACAACAATGGCTCGTGCGGTCGGAATCGACCTCGGGACCACGAACTCGGTCGTCGCCGTACTCGAAGGCGGAGAACCGGTGGTCGTGGCCAACTCGGAAGGATCGCGTACCACCCCGTCGATCGTCGCCTTCGCGAAGAACGGCGAGGTGCTGGTCGGCCAGCCGGCCAAGAACCAGGCCGTCACCAACGTCGACCGCACCATTCGCTCGGTCAAGCGCCACATCGGCACCGACTGGACCGTCGAGATCGATGGCAAGAAGTACACCCCGCAGGAAATCAGCGCGCGCACGCTCATGAAGCTGAAGCGCGACGCGGAGGCCTACCTCGGTGAGGAGATCACCGACGCGGTCATCACCGTGCCGGCGTACTTCGAGGACGCCCAGCGTCAGGCCACCAAGGAAGCCGGCCAGATCGCCGGCCTGAACGTGCTGCGCATCGTCAACGAGCCCACCGCGGCCGCGCTGGCGTACGGCCTGGACAAGGGCGACAAGGAACAGACCATCCTGGTCTTCGACCTCGGTGGCGGCACCTTCGACGTCTCGCTGCTGGAAATCGGCGAGGGCGTCGTCGAGGTCCGCGCCACCTCCGGCGACAACCACCTCGGTGGTGACGACTGGGACGAGCGCGTGGTCACCTGGCTGGTGGACAAGTTCAAGGCCAGCGCGGGCATCGACCTGACCAAGGACAAGATGGCGCTGCAGCGGCTGCGTGAGGCCGCCGAGAAGGCGAAGATCGAGCTCAGCTCCTCGCAGAGCACCTCGATCAACCTGCCCTACATCACCGTCGACGCGGACAAGAACCCGCTGTTCCTCGACGAGCAGCTGACCCGCGCCGAGTTCCAGAAGATCACCTCGGACCTGCTCGACCGCACCCGCGCGCCGTTCCAGTCCGTGATCAAGGACGCGGGCATCAACGTCGCCGACATCGACCACGTCGTGCTCGTCGGTGGCTCCACCCGTATGCCCGCCGTCTCCGAGCTGGTCAAGGAACTGACCGGCGGCCGTGAGCCGAACAAGGGCGTGAACCCGGACGAGGTCGTCGCCGTCGGCGCCGCGCTGCAGGCCGGTGTGCTCAAGGGCGAGGTCAAGGACGTCCTGCTGCTCGATGTGACCCCACTGTCGCTGGGCATCGAGACCAAGGGCGGCGTGATGACCAAGCTCATCGAGCGCAACACCACCATTCCGACCAAGCGCTCGGAGACCTTCACCACGGCCGACGACAACCAGCCCTCGGTGCAGATCCAGGTATTCCAGGGTGAGCGCGAGATCGCCTCGCACAACAAGCTGCTGGGCTCGTTCGAGCTGACCGGCATCCCGCCGGCCCCGCGCGGCGTGCCGCAGATCGAGGTCACCTTCGACATCGACGCCAACGGCATCGTGCACGTGACCGCGAAGGACAAGGGCACCGGCAAGGAGAACACGATCAAGATCCAGGACGGCTCCGGCCTGTCCAAGGAGGAGATCGACCGGATGGTGAAGGACGCCGAGCAGCACGCGTCCGAGGACAAGGCCCGCCGCGAGGAGGCCGAGACCCGCAACCAGGCCGAGTCGCTGGTGCACCAGACCGAGAAGTTCATCAAGGAGAACGAGGACAAGGTCCCCGCGGAGATCAAGTCCAAGGTGGAGGCGGCCATCGCCGAGGCGAACGAGGCGCTCAAGGGCACCGACATCGCCGCGGTCAAGGCGGCCGTGGAGAAGCTGGCGACCGAGTCGCAGGCACTCGGCCAGGCGATCTACGAGTCCTCGGCCAACGAGTCGGCCGCGTCCAGCAACGGATCCTCGGCCACCGACGCCGATGACGAGGTCGTCGACGCCGAGGTCGTGGACGAGCCGGTAGACACGGAGAAGAAGTGACCAACGGCAACGATTCGGAGCAGCGCAACTCCGAGCAAGAGCCGGTCACCTTCGTCGACAACCGCAAGATCGACCCGGAGACCGGTGACGTACGGGAGCCGGCGGCGGAGTCCGCCGCCGGCCCCGGCCCGGACGCCGGGAACGGCACCGACTCGATCATCGGCACCGCGCAGGGCGCCGAGCTGCTGGCCGACGCCATCAGCAAGGAACTCGCCGAGCGCACCGCCGACCTGCAGCGGCTGACCGCGGAGTACGCCAACTACCGGCGCCGCGTCGAACGCGATCGCAAGACCGCGATCGACACCGCCAAGGCCGCCGTGGTCACCGAATTGCTCGGCGTGCTCGACGATCTCGATCGGGCCAGGGCGCACGGCGACCTGGACAACGGACCGCTCAAGTCGGTGGCGGACAAGCTGGCCACCGCGCTGCACAAGCAGGGCCTGGAGGAATTCGGTTCGGAGGGTGAGCCTTTCGACCCGACCCTGCACGAGGCCGTGCAGCACGAGGGCTCCGGGCACGACCCGGTGATCGGGCTGGTCATGCGCAAGGGCTATCGGTTCGGCGAACGGGTGCTTCGGCACGCGCTGGTCGGGGTAACCGATGGGGTGGCCGACGCGGCCACAGCCGATTCGACCAAGGCATCGGACGCTGATGCCGGCGCGAACAAACAGTAACTCCGCGGCTCGAGCGTCGGGCACGGAGGCGGTAGCGGAGCGTAACCACGCAGGGCCCCGCGAGTGCCGCGAATCGAATACTGCGAGAGGAGGAGATATCCGGTGAGTCAACGGGAGTGGATCGAAAAGGACTTCTATAAGGAACTGGGTGTCTCCTCCGGCGCCTCGCAGGACGAGATCAAGAAGGCGTACCGCAAGCTCGCGCGAGACCTGCATCCGGACGCCAATCCCGGTGACACCAAGGCCGAGGAGCGGTTCAAGACCGTCAGCGAAGCGCACGCGGTGCTGTCGGATCCGGCCAAGCGCAAGGAGTACGACGAGACCCGCAAGCTGTTCGCGGGTGGCGGTTATCCACGCGGCGGCTTCACTCCCGGTGCGGGCGGCGGCTTTTCGCAGGACTTCAACATCGGCGACATCTTCGGTACCGCGAACGCGGGCGACGGTGGCCTCGGTGACCTGCTGGGCGGTCTGTTCAACCGCGGCGGCACCCGCACCACGAGCCGGCCGCGTCGCGGGGCGGACGTGGAGACCGAGACCACCCTCGGGTTCCGCGAGGCCGCCCAGGGCGTCACGGTTCCGTTGCGGATGACCAGTCCGTCGCCATGTACCACCTGTCACGGCAGCGGCGCCAAGCCGGGCACCAGCCCGCGAGTCTGCCCGCACTGCAACGGGACCGGCGTGATCAGCCGCAACCAGGGCGCGTTCGGCTTCAGCGAGCCGTGCGACGACTGCCGGGGCACCGGCTCGATCATCGACGACCCGTGCGTCGACTGCCACGGCAGCGGCATCCAGAACCGCACACGCACCATCACGGTGCGGATTCCCCCGGGAGTCAGTGACGGGCAACGGATTCGGCTGGCCGGACAGGGCGAGGCGGGCCTGCGGGGCGCGCCGTCGGGCGATCTGTTCGTCAGCGTGCACGTCAGCCAGGACAAGGTCTTCGGCCGCAACGGCGACGACCTGACCCTGGTGCTGCCGGTCAGCTACAGCGAATTGGTGCTCGGGACCACGGTTTCCGTGCCGACGCTGGAAGGGCGCGTAGGCGTCAAGGTGCCGCCCGGCACCGCGGACGGCCGCATCCTCCGGGTGCGCGGTCGTGGCGTGCCCAAGCGCGGCGGCGGCGCCGGTGACCTGCTGGTCACCGTCAAGGTCGCGGTGCCACAGAAGTTGGACGACAACGCAGCCGAGGCGCTCCGGCGCTATGCGGAGGCGGAGAAGGCAAGCGGATTCGATCCACGGGCTGGATGGGCAGGTGCTTGATGTCCCATGATCCGAAGCAGGCGTCCAGCGGGTCGCGGGCCGAGTTCTTCATGATCTCGGTGGCGGCCCAGCTGGCGGGCATGCACGCGCAGACCCTGCGCACCTATGACCGTCTGGGACTGGTTACGCCACAACGCACTTCGGGCGGCGGGCGACGCTACTCGGCCAGGGACGTCGAGCTGTTGCGCGAGGTGCAGCGGCTGTCTCAGGACGAGGGCGTCAACCTGGCGGGCATCAAACGCATCATCGAACTGACCAACCAGGTCGAGGAATTGCAGCAGCGGGTCGCCGAACTGGCGGCCGAGCTGGATCGGCTGCGGGCCGGCTATCGGCCGGATCTTTCGCCGCCGCAACGCAGTACCGCACTCGTGGTCTGGCAACCGCGAAATCGCCGTGGTATTTGAGCGAATGACAGTCCCGCAACAATACTGAATACGGCTGGCTAACTATCGGGTCGCCGGCCTCGGAGAATTGATCGTGCTCCGAGGTCAGCGGCCCGAAGTCGGATTCAACCGGGGATTTCGAAGGATAGCCAACGGTAAGCCGAGACGTGGTGTGCGCCAGGGCATCAGCGCCTCGGCTTCGGGGCGATAGCCGACTGGTCAGTTTCATCGCAGGCCCCCGTGGCGTGGCGTGCGGCGTGGACCGACTCAGTCGGTCGATCGCCCAGTGGTGTTGCCGTGCGGTCGCTCTGGGATCGCTACCGGTACGAGGATTGCAGAACGAGTCATGCAAATTCAGTGTATCCGTGACTGATTTCACTCGTTTTTTACGGTCTGCCAGTCGGTTTCGTGAGTGTTTTGCGCTGCCCCTCCTCGTTTCCGGGGAATTACATGCTTGTTGTTTAAACGGAGGATTCCGCTGCTGGCAAACCTCGCCTACACTCCTTGGCAACGGCTGCTGACGAGTGTCCCGCAGCACCTCACTCGCCGGCACAGTTTGTGTTCGAGTGCGAAATGGGGTTGTGACACAAATGGATTCGCGGACTGTCGCTTTGATCAGAACGACGTTCAAGGCGGTTGCTGCGGAGGAAGGGGGGCCGGAGAAATTAGCGAGATCGTTCTACGCGATCCTATTCACCGACTACCCCCAAGTCCGCGATTTCTTTCCAGCCGCCATGGACGCACAGCGTGATCGCCTTGTCAAGGCCATCGCCTACGTCCTGGACCGGTTGGAGGAGCCGAACAAACTCCTGCCGTTCCTCGCTCAGCTCGGGCGCGACCATCGCAAATACGGTGCGCAGCCCGCGCATTACACCGCGGTCGCCGTCTCGCTGAAGACCGCGATGCGGGTGTACGCGGGCACCGAGATGTGGACCGACGAGGTCGACCAGGCCTGGGACGAAGGCCTGAAGATCATCGGCGACACCATGATCGGCGCCGCGGAGAAGGAAACCACGCCGCCGGTCTGGACCGGCACCGTGGTCGAACGCCGCGACGTGCTGCGCAACCTGGCCGTGCTGCGGTTGCAGCTGGATCAGCCGATGCAATACGCCGCCGGCCAGTACCTCAGCGTGCAGATCCCGTCCCGGCCGCGGATGTGGCGCTATATGTCGCCCGCCGTGCCCGCGAATGCCAACGGGGAGATCGAGTTCCACGTCCGCGGCGTGCTCGGCGGCTGGGTCAGCTCGGCCATCGTCGGCCAGACCGCGATCGGTGACCAGTGGCTGCTCGGCTCACCGCTCGGCGGCCTCGGCATCCCGCGCAACACCAAGCGCAAGATGCTGATGGTCGGCTGCGGCACCGGCATCGCGCCGCTGCGCGCCCAGCTGATGGCGATGGCGCAGCGGCGGACCAACCCGAAGGTGCATCTGTTCGTCGGCGGTCACCACCCCTGTGACCTCTACGATCTGGACACGTTGAACAGCCTGGCCGTGGCCAACCGCTGGCTGACCGTCACCCCGGTCACCGAACACGACGAAAACCCTTGGTGGTACACCGATCCCGGCGAACTGGCGCCCGCGTACGCGGGGCTGGAGCCGCGGTTGACCGGCCAGATCGGCAAGGTGGTCGCCAGCTTCGGCGCCTGGGCCGACCGGGACGTGCAGATCGTCGGCTCGCCGTCGATGGTGCAGACCACCAAGTTCCGCATGATGGCCGCGGGGACGCTCACCAAGAACATCCGCCACGACCCCCTGTTCTGACCGGCCGTCCGGGATTTCGACCCCTCCCGTAATCCCGGACCCAGTCGGAATCCGGTCGCGCCCAGTACCGCGACCGGATTCCGGCTATAGACCTTCGAATTGGATGCGCTCCGGCGGAGTTCCGGTGGCGAGCAACCGGTCCACCGTCGCGTTGACCATGGCGGGGGAGCCGCACACCAGCACCTGATGATGGTCGAACGCGCCGTGCGAACCGACCACCTCCGCGAGCGTGCCGAAGAGCATCTCGTCCGGCGGGAAGCCGATGTTCACCCGGCTGCGCTCGTACCACTCGTCGGCCCAGCTGGGATCGTCCGGGCTCTCGACCACGGGAATCACGGTGAGCCAAGGCAATTCACCGGCCAGCAGGAACAGCATGTCCGAGGCGTACAGGTCGCGCGGGGTGTGGCCGCCGAAGAAGAGGTAGGTGGGCGGCGGCTCCGGCTCGCGCGCCAGGTCCAGGATCTGCGCGCGCAGCGGGGCCAGCCCGGTGCCGCCCGCGATCATCACGATTTCCTCGCCCGCGGGGTCGACCGCGAAACTGCCGAACGGGGCACGGATCTGCCATTCGTCGCCGGGCCGGGTGTCGGCCACGATGGAGCCGCTGCACCAGCCGCCGGGCACCGTGCGCACGTGGAACTCCAGCTTGCCGTCCAGCGACGGCGGCAGCGCCGGGGAGAGCCTGCGCCGCATGCTGGGTTGCTGCGGCACGGTGACCTCGACGGACTGCCCCGCGAGAAACGGGACGAACTCGCCGATCAGCCGAATCACCGCCAGGTCGTGGCGGATTCGATGGTGCCCGACGACCGTGGAGGTCCACTCCGTCGGGTGGTGTGCGCCATTGCCCCGCGCAGCCGGGTCCCCCGATGTACTACCCACCCCGCGGACTCCGTCCGCTGCCGTCCCCCATGGGGACCTCCTTCGTCAAACCGGATCGGAGCTGATGATGTGCTCCGGAGTGCCGACCGCGATCAACGCGCGCCGGGTGTCCGCGATCATCTTCGCCGATCCGGCGATCTGGATCTGCCGGTCCGCCCACGCGCCGAAGCTCGCGACCACCGCGCCCAGATTACCGATCAGCCGCCGGTGCATGCCGTATGGCTCTTCCTGCGGCGGATGGGGGTACCACCACGGATTGGTCTTCTGTTCACAGACCGGGACGATGGTGAGCCACGGATTGCTCTGCGAGAGCTGCCACATGTTCTCCACGTCGTAGAGGTCGCAGGGGTAGCGGCCGCCGATGAAGAAGTGCACCCGCGGGTTGATGCCGCGCTGGCCCATCTCGATCAGCTGCGCGCGCAGCGGGGCGATCCCGGTGCCCGCGCCGATCAGCAGCACGTCGCGACCGCTGTCCCGGTCGACGTGCAGGCCGCCGAGCGGTCCGGCGATCTGCCAGCGGTCACCGACCCTGGTCTCGTTCACGATGGCCGGGCTGACCCAGCCGCCGCGGATCTTGCGGACGTGGAACTCGATCTCGCCGTACGGGTTCGCCGGGATGGCGGGGGAGAAGTAGCGCCACATCTTCGGCCGCTGCGGCACGGTGAGCGGCACGTACTGTCCGGCCTGATACGGGATCGGGCTCTCGGATTGCAGCCGCACGATGGCCAGGTCCTCGAGCACCCGGCGGTGCCCGACCACGGTCGCCTCCCAATACGGCTGGGATTTGTCCGAGTTCGCGCCGATGGCCATGGACGCGGAGATCAGGATGGTGATGTCGCGCCAGCCCTCCTCCAGCCCGCGATGCCAGGTCCCGATGCCGTTGTACGCGCGGAACGCCGAGAGCAGGGCCCGGCCCGCGGCGTCGTAGTGCGCCGCGTCGACCCCGTATTTGCGATGATCGCGGGCCAACTGCTCCAGGAACTTCTGCGCCCGCCCCCAGTCCTCGAGGTGATCGAGCACGTACTGGATGGCGGTGACGATCCGCTTGGCCTGCATTTCCATCGCAGGCGGGAAGAGTTCACGCAGTTGCGGGTTCTCGGCGAACAAATGGCCGTAGAACGCGCTGACCAACCGCTCGGGTCCGTGCGGGGACTCGATCACCGCACGGAAGTTGGCGCGGACCAGCGCAGCCGAACGCGCATCCACGACGCGAAGCTTCCTTTCCCTCAGTTCTGCCCGGGAACGTATCCGTAACCCACGGTCCTCCCCTGACCAGTATCCCTGAAAACCAGGGCGGCAGTTCGGCCTCGCTGCGCTTCGGCTCCCGGGGGTCGGATCGTGCTGGGCAGGTTGCCTGGCCAGATGGTAGCTCTTGGTGCGGGCACATGTTTGCTGAAGGCGATTTATGCACGACGAGGGAGTTTGCTCAGATAGTGAGCACCGTTTTGCCGCGGGCGCCGGTGGCGCCCAGGGCGGCGACGCCGTCGGCCAGCGGCAGGGTGGCGTCGATCGGGACGACCACGTCGCCCTCGGCTACCCGGTCCAGTAGTCGGGTCAATTCCGGTGCGCGGCCGCTCGATTCGATGTTGCCGCCGCGAATGCCGCGGGCCCGCAGGGCGTCCTCGTCGGCGGCGAAGACGGTGGAGTAGACGGTGCCGCCGTCGCGCACCAGGGTGGTCAGTTCGGCGAGCGCCTCGGGCGGGCTGACCAGGTCGTAGAGGACGTCGATGCCGTCGGGATGGGCGGCGCCGACCTGGTCGCGGATCGAGCCAGCGGTGTAGTCGACGGTCTCGGCCGCGCCGAGCCGGGTCATCTGGTCGGCGACCGCGGCGCGGGCGGTGGCGATGACGTTCGCGCCCGCCATGTTGGCCAATTGCACGAGGAACGAGCCGACGCCGCCGGTGGCGCCGACGATCAGCACGGTCTGTCCGGGCTCGATCTTGGTGGCGTCGACCAGGTCCTGCGCGGTGACACCCGCGGTGGGCAGGGCCGCGGCGGCCGCGGTCGGGACACCCTCGGGGATCCGCACCAGGGTGGCCGCCTCCGGGAGGACCGCGTACTCGGCGAAGCTGCCGTGACCGGCCGGTGGGGTGAGAAACTTGCCGACCACTCGATCGCCGACGGCGAAGTGGCTGGCGCCGGGGCCGACCGCGGCGACGACGCCCGCGCCGTCCACCCCGAGGATCATCGGAAAGTCGTGGGGCAGTTTGCCGTCCAGGATTCCGTCGGCCATCTTCGCGTCGAACGGGTTGACCCCGGCGGCCTCCAGCTGCACCCGCACCGCTCCCGGCCCGGGTTCGGGGACCGGCATGTCGGTCAACTCCGGCGTGGCTCCGAACTTCCGTACGACAATCGCGCGCATCTATTCGCTCCTTGAATCGGGCTGAAGAGTGCGGCCTCGCACCTGCGTGCCGGGCAAGCGCTCTTTGATGCATCAACTAACGGCAAACGTCATCGTATGCATCCATACCCCATCGACGCTGTGATTCACGGCATTGGCGCGGTGTCGGGCGTAGCGTTCTACCTGCACGTGCGCCTCGCGGGAGCGGGCGACCCGGAATCGGCGAGAAAATCAAACTTGAGCGGAACAGACTCAACCTTTCGTGCGTTGGACGGTACAGAACGGCAACGAGGCGCGTGCGAGCGCGTCGGGCGGACGAGTCGACCAAGGTCGTCACACCACTGACCAAATGCTCTCGGTGCCGCGGGAATCGACTAGTAGGAAGGTAACTGTGGACTCGTTCAATCCCACCACCAAGACTCAGGCGGCCCTGACCGCCGCATTGCAGGCGGCCTCAGCTGCGGGCAACCCGGAGATTCGTCCGGCCCACTTGCTGGTGGCGTTGCTGGATCAAACCGACGGCATCGCCGCCCCGCTGCTCAAGGCGGTCGGCGTCGATCCGGCGACGGTCCGGCGCGAGGCCCAGGACATTGTGGACCGGCTGCCCAGCGCGACCGGCGCCACGACCACTCCGCAGCTCGGCCGCGAGGCGCTGGCCGCGATCACGGCGGCCCAGCGACTGGCCACCGAGCTGGGCGACGAGTATGTCTCCACCGAGCACGTCATGGTCGGCCTGGCCGCCGGCGACTCGGATGTGACCATGCTGCTGAAGAAGTACGGGGCGAGCGCCGACGCGCTGCGCGAGGCGTTCACCGCCGTGCGCGGCAGCGCCAGGGTGACCAGCCCCGACCCCGAGGGCAGCTACCAGGCGCTGGAGAAGTACTCCACCGACCTCACCGAGGCCGCCCGCGCGGGCAAGCTCGATCCGGTGATCGGGCGCGACACCGAAATCCGGCGCGTGGTCCAGGTTCTGAGCCGGCGCACCAAGAACAACCCGGTGCTGATCGGCGAGCCCGGCGTCGGCAAGACCGCCATCGTCGAGGGCCTGGCCCAGCGCATCGTGGCCGGTGACGTGCCGGAGTCGCTGCGCGGCAAGTCCGTGGTCTCGCTCGACCTCGGCGCGATGGTCGCGGGCGCGAAGTACCGCGGCGAGTTCGAGGAACGGCTCAAGGCCGTGCTGGAAGACATCAAAAACAGTGCGGGACAGATCATCACGTTCATCGATGAGCTGCACACCATCGTCGGCGCCGGCGCGACCGGCGAATCCGCGATGGACGCGGGCAACATGATCAAGCCCATGCTGGCCCGCGGCGAGCTGCGCCTGGTCGGCGCGACCACGCTGGAGGAATACCGCAAGCACATCGAGAAGGACGCCGCCCTGGAGCGCCGGTTCCAGCAGGTGCTGGTCGGCGAGCCGTCGGTGGAGGACACCGTCGGCATCCTGCGCGGCATCAAGGAGCGCTACGAGGTGCACCACGGCGTGCGCATCACCGACTCCGCGCTGGTCGCCGCCGCCACGCTCAGCGACCGCTACATCACCTCCCGGTTCCTGCCGGACAAGGCGATCGACCTGGTGGACGAGTCGGCCTCGCGGCTGCGGATGGAAATCGACTCGCGCCCGGTGGAAATCGACGAGGTCGAGCGCGCGGTGCGCCGGCTGGAGATCGAAGAGGTCGCGCTGAGCAAGGAGACCGACGAGGCCTCCAAGCAGCGGCTGGAGAAGCTGCGTTCGGAACTCGCGGACGACCGGGAGAAGCTGAACCAGCTGATGACCCGCTGGCAGAACGAGAAGAGCGCCATCGACCAGGTCCGCGTGCTCAAGGAGGAGCTGGAGTCGCTGCGCGGGGAGTCCGAACGGGCCGAGCGCGACGGCGATCTGGGCAAGGCCGCCGAGCTGCGCTACGGCAAGATCCCGGCGCTGGAGAAGCAACTCGCCGAGGCCGAAAAGGCCTCCGGCACCGCGGCGGACGGCGAGGTGATGCTCAAGGAGGAGGTCGGGCCCGACGACATCGCCGAGGTGGTCTCGGCGTGGACCGGCATCCAGGTCGGCAGGCTGCTCGAGGGCGAGAGCCAGAAGCTGCTGCGGATGGAGGAGGAACTCGGCCGCCGCGTGGTCGGCCAGACCGAGGCGGTACAGGCGGTGTCGGACGCGGTGCGCCGGGCGCGCGCCGGGGTTGCCGACCCGAACCGGCCGACCGGCTCGTTCATGTTCGTCGGCCCGACCGGTGTCGGTAAGACGGAGCTGGCAAAGGCGTTGGCGGACTTCCTGTTCGACGACGAACGCGCCATGGTCCGGATCGACATGAGCGAGTACAGCGAGAAGCACTCGGTGGCCCGCCTGGTCGGCGCCCCGCCCGGATACGTCGGCTACGACCAAGGCGGTCAGCTGACCGAGGCGGTGCGGCGCAGGCCGTACACGGTGGTGTTGTTCGACGAGATCGAGAAGGCGCATCCGGATGTGTTCGACATCCTGCTGGCCGTGCTCGACGAGGGACGGCTCACCGACGGCCAGGGCCGCACGGTGGACTTCCGCAACACCATCCTCATCCTGACCTCCAATCTCGGTGCGGGCGGCGATCGGGAGTTCGTGCTGAACGCGGTGCGCTCGGCGTTCAAGCCGGAGTTCCTCAACCGGCTCGACGACGTGGTGATGTTCCACGCGCTGAACGAGGAGCAGCTCGAGCACATCGTGGACATCCAGCTCGACCAGCTGCAGAAGCGGCTGTCCCAGCGCAGGCTGAAGCTGGACGTGAGCGACTCGGCCCGGTTCTGGCTGGCCGTGCGCGGGTACGACCCGGTCTACGGTGCGCGTCCGCTGCGCAGGCTGGTCCAGCAGTCGATCGGGGACACCCTCGCCAAAGCGCTTCTCGGCGGCGAGATCACCGACGGCGACACGGTGAAGGTGACGGTCTCGCCGGACGGTGACGGACTCATCGTCGGCAGCTAGGTACTGGCGAGTCGGCGGTCGATGCCTCGGGTATCGACCGCCGACTCATCGGAACGCTTAACCTGGAAGCCATGACCAACCCGAACGATCCGTGGGGGCAGCGGCCGGAGGATGCTCCGACCGAGCACCTGGCGGGCAAGTCCGGGTTCGAGCAGCCGCTGCACACCACGGAGTACTCCGAGGCGTACGGGTCCGGCGCGCCCTCGGCGTACCCGGCGACCGAGCAGTTCGAGCCGTGGTCACCGCCCCCGCCGAACGCCACGCGCGAGTTCCCGCCGCACGACAACCAATGGGGTGCCTACGAAAGCACCTACGGCAATCAGTGGCAGGGCGCGCCGCCGGTCGACGGCGTCCCGCCCGGGCCGGGCATGCCGCCGCCGGAACCACCGCGGCGGCGCAACACCGGGCTGTGGATCGCACTCGGCCTCGGGGTCGTCGCGCTGATCGCCGTGGTCGGCGTCATCGCGGGAGTGCTGCTCGCCAACAAGGATTCGTCGTCCACCAGCGCCGCGAGCACCTCGGCGTTTCCGACCGCGCGTCCGCTGCCCGGTTCACCGCGGCCCACGCCGAGCGGGATTCCGAGCGTGCCCGGCCTCGGCGGTGGCATCGAGAATCTCGGTGCGACCATGGGCACCATCAACACCAACGACGGCGGCACGCTCACCATCAGCACCCTGCTCGGCGCCACGGTCACCGTGCGCACCGACGCGAACACCCAGGTGATCTCGATGTCCGGCACCAAAGTGTCCGATCTGCCCGCGGGCGACATCGTGTTGATCCAGGGTGACAAGGGTGCGGACGGATCGATTCAGGCCAAGGTGATCATCAGTACCGCGCTGCCCGGCGGCGGACGATGAACGACCCGCAGCACCGACGCCGGGTGGCGACGGGCATTCGCCCCCCGAGCTGGATAGGCTAGACACCGATGACGGCAATGTGGTTCGGCTTGGCGGCGATCGCACTCGTGGGTGCGATCGTGCTGCTGTATTTCGATCGGATCCAGCGACAGCGGACCGGTCACGCGCGGCAGGTCTGGGCGAAATCCCAGGGCTACACCTATGTGTCGGTGGAGCCTGCGCTGCCATCGACCTGGCGTCGCGGCGCGCTGGCCAAGCTCGGCTACCTCTCCGCGGTCGATGTGGTGTCCGGTATCCGCAAGGGCGAGAAGTTCGTGCTCTTCGATCTGGAGGACTCCGCGACGCTGATCGCGGTGCGCAGGCAGATCGGCTCGGACATCGATGTCGACATGCGGCTCAAGACCGCGTCGCCGCCGAAGGACGCCGACCTGGAGCTGCTCGGCGCGATCGGCGACCGGGTGGTGTTCGCGACCAACCCGGAAATCGCCAGGCACGCCGTCGATCAGCGGATGGTGGCGTTCATCGAGACGCTGCCCGACACCGTGCAGATGCTCTGGAGTGAGGGCAACTGGACGCTGGGCATGCTGTCGGTCGGCACCTCCTCGCGTGAGTGGGAGACCTCGATCGACGCGGTGCTGCGCCTGTCCGGCCTGCTGCATGTGCTGCCGCCGGTGAGCGAGCCACGCTTCGACAACGGCGGGCACGACCCCGGCCGCCCGCGGCCGCGCGGCAGGCAGCGCCCGGACGAGTCCGAGGGCGAAGAGCTGGACGAACCTCTCGGCGGCGCCAGGGTGCAGCCGCCGCGGCTGCGTAAGGACGAGGATTTAGACGAGGCCCCGTTCGCCGAGCAGAGTTACGCCGAGGACCGCGCCCCGCTGTCCGCGCCGGACGAACCGGAACCGCCGCGCCGCCCGTCGCTGGCCGTGGTGCCGGACGCCCGCGCGCGGGTTCGCGAGGAACGCAGGACCACCGACGAGTGGACTCCGGAACGACGCGAGGAACGGTCGCCGGAACCGCGCGAGCAGACCCCGGAGCCGCGCGACAAGTGGATGCCCGCCCAGCGCGACGAGCTCCCCGCCGACGACGACTGGGCCGAGGAGCCCGACCGTCGCCCGGCCGCCCGCGCGGACGACGCGGCGGCCGAACCGCCCGGCGGCCCGTTCCATCCGGGCTTCCGTCCGTACCAGGGACCTGTGCCGCAGTAACCGACGTGTCCCGCGTCCGTCTATGATCGCCGCGGCCGACGGATCGGTCGTCAACCTCGACAGCGTGGCCGGGGTGATCTGCGGGCGCGGTTCGACGTGTCCGGCGTCCCCGATCCAGGTCGTATCCTTCACGGAAGGGTTGGCAGCTGGACTGGCCGAACAGGTCCAGGCCCTGCGCCCGGGATTCGTGCACACCGAATCCCATGAGCGAGCCGGTATCGACACGTCGTCGCTGCCGAAGCCTGCAGTACACAACGCTGAGAACCGTCGCCGGGATGATCCCGCGAACCCTGGCGGCCCGACTGAATCGCGGCTTGTTCGACGCACGCGGAAGGACTTAGGAATGATCGACGAGGCAACCACCAACGAGTCGGCGCTGGGTACTGCGGCCGGTTCGGACCGGGACAGATTGGCGGCGCTCGTGCGCGAGCTCGCCGTCGTGCACGGCAGGGTCACCCTGTCCTCGGGGAAAGAGGCCGACTACTACGTCGACCTGCGGCGCGCGACGCTGCACCACGGCGCGGGACCGCTGATCGGCAAGCTGCTGCGCGAACTGGTCGCGGACTGGGACTTCGACGCGGTCGGCGGGCTCACCATGGGCGCGGATCCGGTCGCGTTCGCGGTCATGCACGCGCCGGGCCGGCCGATCGACGCCTTCGTGGTGCGCAAGGCGGCGAAGGCGCACGGCATGCAGCGCCAGATCGAGGGACCCGACATCGTCGGCAAGCGGGTGCTGGTCGTCGAGGACACCACGACCACCGGAAACTCCCCGCTCACGGCCGTGCGCGCGCTGCGCGACGCGGGCGCGACCGTGGTCGGCGTGGCCACCGTGGTGGACCGGGAAACCGGGGCCGACCAGGTGATCGCGGCCGAGGGACTGGAGTATCGATCCATCCTCGGACTGAAGGATTTGGCCCTCAGCTAGCCTGGACAGCGGTCAAGTTCTTCAAAGGTGAAGGGTCATCTCCAGTGGTGAGCATTGCAATCAACAAAAATCGCGACAACGTTGCGATGCTCGGTATCGGTGCCTATCGACCGCAGCGAATCG
This sequence comes from Nocardia sp. NPDC006044, assembly GCF_042871115.1. Lineage (NCBI taxonomy): Bacteria > Bacillati > Actinomycetota > Actinomycetes > Mycobacteriales > Nocardiaceae > Nocardia > Nocardia sp. NPDC006044. Next base: position 1,070,058 of record NZ_JBIAID010000002.1, on the reverse strand, counting down.
TCAGCAACGAAGAAGTGTGCGAAGTCCTCGACTCCACCCCGCAGTGGATCTTCGAGCGCACCGGTATCCAGACCCGGCGCTGGATCAGCGGCGACGAGACCCTCCAGTCGATCGCGGCCGCGGCCGGTGAGCGGGCGATCGTCAACAGCGGCATCGATCGGTCGAAGATCGGCGCGCTGATCCTGGCCACGTCGAGCTGGCTGATGCTGACCCCGCACGGCGCCCCGTCGGTCGCGCACGACCTGGGTATCAACGGGATCCCGGCGTTCGACCTGACCTCGGGCTGCGGCGGCTTCGGCTACGGTCTCGGCGTGGCCGCGGACCTGATCCGGGCCGGTTCGGCGGAGTACGTGCTGTTGATCGGCGCGGAGACGATGACCGTCGGCCTGGACCCGACCGACCGCGGCACCGCGATGATCTTCGGTGACGGGGCGGGCGCGGTGGTGATCGGGCCGGCCGAGGAGAACGGCATCTCGCCGACGGTGTGGGGCAGCGACGGCGAGAACGCCTCCGCGATCGCGCAGGACGTGAACTTCCTCGACTACATGGAGAAGGCGCAGGCCATGCAGGGCACCGACCCGGCGGTCGAGCCGATCGGGCGGATGTCGCTGCGGATGGAGGGCCCGCGCGTCTTCCGTTGGGCCGCGGTCACTTTGCCGCGCGCGCTGTCCACCGCGCTGGAGGTGTCGGGGGTGGCGAAGGAAGACATCGAGGTCTTCATCCCGCACCAGGCCAACGCCAGGATCAACGAGCTGATGAAGAAGAACCTCGGCCTGGCCGACGACATCCCGATGGCCAACGACATCGTGCAGACCGGCAACACCTCCGCCGCGTCGATTCCGCTGGCGATGGAGGAGATGCTGGTGACCGGCAAGGCCAAGGGCGGTCAGCTGGCGCTGCTGCTCGGGTTCGGCGCCGGGCTCAGCTACGCCGGTCAGGTCGTCACGCTGCCGCCCAAGCCGGCCGAACCGAGCTTCAGTGTCTGATCGGCGGCGCCCGCACGAACGCCGCGCGCGATGAGGTGGTTCCGGGCCGGGTTTCTCGCCGCGGCCGCTGCGACCGTCTATGCCGGGGCCACCGGCAGGGAAAAGGTGCAGTGGGTTTCGAAACCCCTGATGATGCCGCTGCTGGCGGCGGATGTGGTGACCGAGGGGACCGATATCGACCGCACCGATCGTGCGGTGCTGCTCGGTTCGCTCGGCGCCGCGACGCTCGGTGACATCCTGCTCATCGATCCGGACAACGATCGCCGGTTGATCGCCGGAGCGTCGTCGTTCGCGGTGATGCAGGCCGGGTACTCGGCGTTGTGGTTGCGTAAGGGCGCGCGGCCGCACGCCGAGGTGGCGGTGCCGCGGCTGGCCGCCTGGCTCGGCGCGGCCGCGCTGCTGCGCGCGAAGGCGCCTGGCGTGGCCGTGCCGCTGACCGCGTACGGTGCGACGCTGGGCACCGCGGGTGTGCTGGCCTCCGATCCCGCGTTGGCACCCGCGGCGAAATCCATTGCGGGCGTTAACCTTCCCAACACCGATCCGCGCAGCCGATTGGGCCTCGGCGCCCTGCTGTTCACCGTCTCCGACGGCCTGATCGTGCTACGCCGCCTGTTCGCGCGCACCGACCGCAGCCGCCGGCTGACCGAGGGCGTCATCCTCGCCACCTACGCCGCCGCCCAGTTCCTGCTCGCCGACCCGGCCGCCCACGCGAAACCCCCACAGCCGCACCACTCCTGATTTCCCGCACCGAAATTCGCATGCGATTCCCGGTGCGGCACATCAGAACTGGTGCGTCTGCACCGAACTAGTGCTCGGCTGCGGCGTGGATGGGGGTTGTCTGGAGGAACAGTTCCAGGGCGGCCAGCACCGCGTCCGGTGTGTCCTCCTGGGGAAAGTGGCCCGCGTTCGGCAGTTCGATCACCGGAGCGTCCGGGAAGGCCGCGCGGAATGCCGGAATGATGTAGCGCGGTAGGAGGGCGGTGTCCTGCATTCCTTCCAGCAGTATCGCTGGTTTGGCCCGCACGGCTGCCGCTGCTGCCGGATCGGGTTCGGGCAGTGACGGTTTCGGGCCGGGAGCGACGACCTGCTGGGGAAAGCGGATCGCGCCGAGGCATTCGGCGCGATCGGTGAAGTGGCTCGCGTAGGCCCGGATCCACGTCGGTGTCACGATCTCCGGCCGGGTGACGGTCTGCAACGCCAGCATCGCGTGAATCACCGTATTGCCCGCGTTACCAAGGACTTCCGTCAGCGTGCCGTCCGCCTCGGCCGCGGCCGCCCAGCGGAACCAGGCGCTGTCGGCGTGATTGCCTGCCATCAGCTCGCGGTACCCGGGCTGCCCGAGCGGCAGCACGGTGTTGATCGCGACGATGCGATCGATCCGGTCGGGGTGGCGCAGGGCGAAGGCGGCGCCGATCGGCCCGCCCCAATCGTGCAGCACCAGCGTGATCCGGTGCAGGTCGAGCACCTCGACCAGGATGGCTTCCAGATTGTCGACGTGGTCGCACGCGAGGTAGTCGGAATCGGCCGGCGTAGCGCTTTTCCCGAAGCCCATATGGTCCGGCACGACGACGCGCCGGGCTCGGCCCAGTGGGCCGATCAGGTGACGCCACAGGTATCCCCAGGTCGGCTGGCCGTGCAGCAGGACGAGGGTTTCGTCGGCATCGGCCGGGCCCTCGTCGATGTAGTGCTGCCGGAATCCGGCGGCTTCGGTGTAACGGGCCTGGAAAGGCCAGGTGCCGTCGAAGGTTTCATCGCTCGGGATCATTGTTGCCTCTCTCGTTCGAATCGGGCTCGGCGAGGCTAACCGGGTTTCACTGCCATCTTCTGTCAGTGGAAAACTGGTTCGTATGCGGGCGAGCAGACTGTTGTCGATCATGCTGTTGCTGCAGGCGCGGGGGCGGATGACGGCGGAGCAACTGGCGCGGGAACTGGAGGTCTCGGTGCGCACGGTCTATCGAGACGTCGAATCGCTGAGCCTGGCCGGGATCCCGCTGTACGGCGAGGCGGGTCACGCCGGCGGTTACCGGCTCGTCGATGGTTATCGCACCCGGTTGACCGGCTTGACCGCCGACGAAGCGGAGGCGCTGTTCCTGGCGGGCCTGCCGGGTCCGGCCGCGGACCTAGGGCTCGGTGCCGTGCTGGCCACCGCGCAGCTCAAGCTGAAGGCGGCGCTACCGGACGAATTGAGCGAGGGCGTCGGCTGGGTCCAGCAGCGGTTCCATCTGGACACCTCGGAGTGGTACGCGGATCCGGACAGCATCGCGCAGCTGGCGGCGGTGGTCGACGCGACCTGGACCCAGCGCCGCATTCGGATCCGCTACCGGCGGTGGGCGCAGCCACGGGAGGTGGATCGTGAGGTCGCGCCCTATGGGCTCGTGCTCAAATCCGGTCGGTGGTATCTGGTCGCCCAGTCGGACAGTATCCGCACCTATCGGGTAGCGGAGATTCTCCGAATCCAACTGCTGGACAGCACGTTCGAGCGCCCTGCCGGGTTCGATCTGGCGACCTGCTGGGCCGGCTACCTCGCCGATTTCGATGCCCGCCGCTATCGGGGCACCGCCCGGGTCCGGCTGACGAAGCGTGCGCTCGAGCGTCTGCCGCACCTGCTCGAGCCCGCGCTGGTCCGTGCCGCGCGGGACAGCGCCGAGCCGGCCGACAGCACCGGACGGGTCATCGTGACGATGCCGATGGAAACGATCGAGCACACCGCCGGTCTGTTGCTTCGGCTGGGCGTGGACGCGGAGGTGCTCGCGCCCGCTGAGCTGCGCGACCGGATGGCCGTAACCGCCGCCGGACTGGCCGACATCTACCGCGCGGGGTCGAAAGCCACTGTCACAGCACCACAATGATCCGATCGCGGTTCGCCGGATCGACCCGGATCGAGATGGTCTCGCCGACCGCCAGGCGCGGCTTGTCCGCCGGCGTGACGTCGAAAACGATGGTCCCCCGGTAGCTTTCCGCTCCGGGGATGGTCAGCTCCAGATCGAGTTCGGTCAACTCGGTGTGATGATCGGTCCGCCGCAACGGATGCACCCCGTGCACCGTCGCCCATCCCTCCAGCCCGTCGCGCCACAACCGCCGGTCCGCCTTCGACGGCCGGCCCGCCAGCATCATCCCGATTCCCACGCACGTGCCGAACAGCCCGACCAACGCCACGATCTGATACGGCACCGTTCCCGGCGGCGTGTGCTGAACCACCCACCCCAGCCACACCCCGAGCACAACCAGGTACCCGGCGGTCACCGCGAGCACCGTACGCAAGATACGCCCGTGATCCATCCCAGCCTCCACCCCCGACTGTCAGGCCTCCAGGATAGGCTCGTTGCGGCGCTGAAGTGGGGATATCCGTCACCAGGCAGCGGCGAGGTCCGCGTGCTGGCGGACCCAGGCGTGCATGGCGATTCCGGCCGCGACGCCCGCGTTGATGCTGCGGGTCGACCCGAATTGAGCGATCGAAACCGTCATCGCCGCAGCGTCTTTCGCGTGCTCGGTAACCCCGGGGCCCTCTTGGCCGAAAAGCAGCAGGCAGTCTCGTGGAAGGTCCGCGGTTTCCAGCGGCACCGAGCCGGGCACGTTGTCCACGGCGACTACCGTGAGGCCCGCGCCCGCGGCGAATTCCAGCAGTTCGGCAATGCTCGCGTGGTGCTCGATGTGCTGATAGCGGTCGGTGACCATGGCGCCGCGGCGATTCCAGCGCTTCCGGCCCACGATGTGCACGGCCGCGGCGGCGAAGGCGTTGGCGGTGCGGACCACCGTGCCGATGTTGGCGTCGTGGCCGAAGTTCTCGATGGCGACGTGGAACGGGTGCCTGCGCCGGTCGATGTCGGCGACGATCGATTCGCGCGTCCAATACCGGTAGGCGTCGACCACATTGCGGCGGTCACCGGCGTCGAGCAGTTCGGGGTCGAGCCGGGGATCGTCCGGCGGCGGCTCGGCGTGCTCGGTGGCCCACGGGCCGACGCCGTGCGGGTGCTCGCCCCACTCGGTGGGCCCGGCCGGGTCCTGCTCCGCCGCGTCCGGCACTGGGTGATTCACTCCGACGATGCTAATTCCGCCCGCCGCCGCGCGGTCACGCGGCCGGACCGGCGGGGTCAGTAGGTGCTGGAGCTGCTCCAGACGCCGACCACGCCGAGCACGACGAACAGCACGATGAACAGGATGCTGATGATGATCAGCGCCGAGGCGATGATCCCGCAGACGTAGCCGACCATGACGTTCGAGCGCCCGCCCAGCGCGCCGCCGGAGGCATCGATCTCGTTGAGCGCCCGCTTGCCCATCACCCAGGCGACCGGACCGATGATCTGACAGAACACCAGGCTGAGGATGCCGAGGATCAGGATCATGGTGGCCTGCGGGTGTTCCTGCGGCGGTCCGTAGGCTGGATAACCGTACGGTGGCTGCTGCGGCGGGTAGCTCATCAGCAGGATGGTAGTGGGTGTAGCTGGCTACACCACGTATTCGGCGGACAGCTCCATCGACCACCGATCCCCGCGCCGACAACCATGGAAGCCATGACCGAGACACACGTCGAACCCACCCTGGTGCTCGACCCGGCGCCCGCACCGGCCGGGCGTTCCGCCGACCGGGTGGCCCGCGCCGTGCTGCGCGCCCCGTTCCAGGCCCGGGCCTGGAAAGAACTCGTCTATGTCTTCACCGTGTTCGCCCTCGGCTGCCTCGCCCTCGCGTACATGTACGTCGGCTGGGGCGGCGGCCTGGCGATCTCCCTCACCATCGTGGGACTGCCGATCCTGGCGGTGATCCTGCTCGGCGGCCGGATCTGGGCCCGGATCTATCGTGCGCTGGCCAAGGACCTGCTCGGCGCGCAGCTGACCGCGCCGCCGCCGTTCCGGCCGGAGCCGGGCTTGATCGGCTTCGTCAAGGGCGCGTTCGCCGACCGGGCCAGCTGGCGGGCCGCGCTGTACCTGCTCGCCCAGGCCGTGCTCGGTGTCGCGGTCGGCTGGTTCGTGCTGCTCGGCATCGCGATGACGGTGTTCGTCGCGCTGTCCCCGCTGGCCTGGTGGCTGTTCGATCCGATCAACGTCGATGCCCAAGGCGTGGAACATCATTCGATGGCCCAGTTCGGCGACTTCTACATCGACAGCTGGCCGCGGGTGCTCGGCTTCGGCGCGCTCGGCGTGCTCGGCTGTTTCGTGCTGCCCTGGCTGCTGCGCGCGGTCTGCTGGATCCACCGGCTGCTGGCGATGGCCCTGCTGACCGCGACCGCGGGCGATCGGCGGATCATCGAGCTGCAGCAGGGCAGGCAGGCCGCGGTCGACGACTCGACGGCCACCCTGCGCCGGCTGGAGCGCGATCTGCACGACGGCACCCAGGCCCGGCTGGTCACCATCGCGATGGCGCTGGGCCGGGCCGAGGATCGGCTGTCCTCGGGCGGCGACCCGCGCGACCTGATCGCGGACGCGCACGCCAGTTCCAAGGAGGCGCTGACCGAACTGCGCGAGCTGGTCCGCGGAATCCACCCGCCCGCACTGGAACTCGGGCTCGGCCCGGCGCTGGAGACGCTGTCCGCGCGCTGCTCGGTGCCGGTGGAACTGCGCGTGCACCTGCCGGAACGGCCGAATCCGGCGGTCGAGGCGATCGCTTACTTCTCGGTCGCCGAGCTGCTCACCAACGTGGTGAAGCACGCCAACGCCACCCGGGCGTGGATCTCGGTGGTGCCGACGGACTCGCGGACCATCGCGGTCACCGTGCGGGACAACGGGATCGGCGGCGTACTCCAACCCGCGCCGGGCGAACTCGCCGCGGGCAGCGGACTGTCCGGCCTGGCCGCCCGTGCGCGCACTGTCGACGGCAGCCTCACCGTGCAGAGCCCGACCGGCGGACCCACCGTGGTCACCATCCTGCTGCCGAAGGACGGCTCGCGGTGACCGAGTCGCTGCGCATCGTGATCGCCGAGGACAGCGCGATCCTGCGGGACGGGCTCGCCGGTCTGCTGACCGAACGCGGGCACGAGGTGGTCGCCATGATCGGCGACGCGAGCACGCTGAGCGACGTGGTCGGCCTGCACAACCCAGACGTGGCGGTGGTGGACGTGCGAATGCCGCCGAGCTTCACCGACGAGGGCCTGCTGGCCGCCATCGAACTGCGCCGCAAATACCCGATGACCGGTGTGCTCGTCTTCTCCCAGTGGGTCGAAACCCGCTATGCCACCGAGCTTCTGGCCGGCGGCGCGAGCGGCGTCGGCTACCTGCTCAAGGACCGGGTGGCCGACGTCCGCGATTTCGTCGACGCCCTCCATCGGGTCGCCACCGGCGGCACCGCCCTAGACCCGGAGGTGGTGAGCCAATTGATGGGCGCATCCCGCCAGCAGGATTCCCTGACCCGCCTCACCCCGCGCGAACGCGAGGTGCTGGAACTGATGGCGCAGGGCCTGTCCAACAACGCCATCGCCACCTCGCTCACGGTCACCGAACGCGCGGTGGAAAAGCACATCGGCAACATCTTCACCAAGCTCGACCTGCCACCCTCGGACACCCACCACCGCCGCGTACTCGCGGTGCTGCGGCTGAAGGGGTAGCAAGCTACTGCTGTGCGACACTGTCAGCGGGCGATACCTCGTGGGAGGAGGAAGCGATGACTGTCGATATGCACTGGCCTGATCATCTGCTGACCTTGGCGGACTGGATCGCGTTGCCGGAGGACAACAGCCGTAGCTACGAGCTTGTCGAGGGGGTTCTGGTCGTGTCACCGAGGCCGCTGTCGAAGCATCAGCGGGTGAACTGGCGGCTCGCGGCACAACTCGAGCCGCAACTACCCGTCACCCATGGTGTTCTGACCGAGACCGAGGTCGTGATCGAATCAGGCCCACCCCCAACGATTCGCGTTCCTGATGTCCTCGCTGTGCCCGCTGAGGGTATCGACCTGAACCTTCCACGCTGGGACGCCGCTGATGTTCTCTTGGCTGTGGAGATCCTCTCGGTTGGTTCCAAACGGACCGACCGAGTCACCAAATTCGTCGAGTATGCCGAGGCCGGCATCGCGTACTACTGGCTCATCGATCTCGACGAGCCGACAAGTCTGACCGCCTACCACCTGATCGACGGAGACTACGAGTTGGTCGGGGAGCATTCAGGTCGGGCGACCGTCGATATCGCCGGAACGTCGGTCGAACTCGATCTGCGCGCCCTGACCAGTAGCCGGGCCGGCTGAAGGATCGGTCGCTCCGGCGTAGCGCGTCGAGCTGCGAGTACAAATACACATCGCTTGTGTAACAAATCGGGCGCGGAAATCCGGGCTCGGCTGGCACCATTGACGCATGACCACGCGGAGGGCACAGGATCCGCGGCATTCGACGCCGCGGTCGCTGGGTGAGCGCTCGGAGAGCGCCGTCGCGACGCCCGCACTGTGGTCCGAGCGTGCGGACATGGCCGAATCGGCGATCGTGTCCCGGCACCTGCGGGCATTGTGGGCGTTGCCAGGGACTCAGCTGGGTGTGGTCGGCTGGCCGGCCACCAAGCGGGAGCGGGCCTTCGGGTCCTGGCACTACTGGTGGCAGGCGCACCTGATCGACTGTGCGGTCGACGCGGCCAACCGGGTGCCGACTCCGGTGCGGCGCAAGCGGATCGCCGCGATCGCCCGCTCGCATCGGCTGCGCAACCTCACCGGCTGGACGAACCGGTACTACGACGACATGGCCTGGCTGGCCATCGCGTTGGAGCGGGCCGAGCGGACCGCGGGCGTCACCGAGGCGCGCAGCGGACTGATCGCGTTGGAGAAGCCGCTCTACGAGGGCTTCGAGCCGGCGGTCGGTGCCCTGCCCTGGCGCATCGGCTCGGACTACTACAACGCACCCGCCAACGGCCCGGCCGCCATCGCGCTGTTGCGGCTCGGCCGGCCCGGGCGTGCCCAGGAGATCGCCGACTGGCTGGACAAGACGCTGCGCGATCCCGAGACCGGGCTGATCCTCGACGGAATCCATCTGCCCGCCGGCGAGATCGAGCGCCCGGTGTTCAGTTACTGCCAGGGTGTGGTGCTCGGTGTGGAAACCGAATTGGCCGTGCACACCGGTGAGCCGCGGCACGGCGAGCGGGTGCACCGATTACTCGCGGCCGTCGAAGAACACCTGACCGTCAAGGGCATCGTCAGCGGCGGTGGCGGCGGCGACGGCGGACTGTTCAACGGCATCCTGGCCCGCTACCTCGCGGTGGTCGCGCTGATGCTGCCCGGCGAGGGCAAAGAACAGGAAAACGACCGACGCGTCGCGGCCGAGATCGTCCGGGCCTCCGCGACGGCCGCCTGGGCCAACCGGCTCGAGGTCGAGGGCGAGCCGCTGTTCGGGCACGACTGGAGCAAACCGGCGACGCTGCCCGGCGGCATCGCCGGGGCCGGCCGGTTCACCCCGGGCGGCTCGGTGACCTCGTCCCGGGTGCCCGAACGCGACCTGTCCGTGCAGCTGTCGGGCTGGATGCTGATGGAAGCCGCCTACCTGGTCAGCGCGGCGGGCCTGTAAACGCAAGACCGGCCTTCGGCTCAGTTCTCCGGGTCGACGATCCCGCTGGGCGAGGTCTCCAGCTCGAACTCCTCGGCGGGCTTGGCCATCTCCTGCCGGTAGTGCCGGACGCCGAGCACCGTCCCGACGATCAGGCCGAGCACCAGCGTGCCGATCACGATGGGCATCAGCCACGGCACCCGGTCGAGGAAACCGCCCGCGTAATACCCGATGAGCAACAGCACCGGCGCCCAGATGATCGCGCCGATCGTGCTGGCGATGGTGAACTTTCGATGGTCCATGCCCGCCGCGCCCGCGACCGTCGGGCACAGCGTGCGCACCCAGGGAATCCAGCGGGCGACCAGCACCGCGACGAACCCGTGCCGCTCCAGCAACTCGGTGACCCGTTGCAGATTCTTCGTGTTGATATAGCGGCCGTTCTTGCGCGCCACCAGGCGGTGCCCGGTCCGCGCCCCGATCACGTAACCCACCTGGTTACCCGCGATGGCGGCGAGCATGGTGCCCACCGACAACGCCCACACCTGTGCCTCGCCGGAGGCGTTGGACGCCATCACGATGCCCGCGGTGATCAACATGGAGTCGCCGGGCAGGAAGAGCCCGAGAATGACCGCGCACTCGATGAAGACAAAGGCAAGCACCACTGTCCAGACGAGCGCGGGCCCCGCTGACATCAACGGATCGAAATTGCCCACTGCTAGGGGCGAGGACGCCGCGATCACGAGTTCAGCGGATCGGCTCGTTCGTCGAGACGGTCAGCTCGGCTTCTTGCCGGGCCGCCGGCTCCGCGCCACGATTGAGCAGCTTCTTCGCCACCGCGAAGATGCCGGGCAGGATCGAGATCAGCACGATGAGCAGGAAGATCGCCTCGACGTGATCGCGGATGAACGCGACATTGCCGAGGAAGTAGCCGAGCACCGTCACGCCGCCGCCCCACAGGATGGCGCCGACGATGTCGAACGCCACGAACTTGCGGTAGTCCATCTTGGACACCCCGGCGAGCACCGGCATGAAGGTGCGCACGATCGGCACGAACCGGGCCAGGATGATGGTCTTCGGCCCGTGCTTCTCGAAGAACTCGTGCGTCTCGGTCACGTAGTGCTTCTTGAAGAACCGGGTGTCTTCCTTGTGGAACAACGCGGGCCCGATCGCCCGGCCGATCCAATATCCGCTCTGGTCGCCGGCGAAGGCGATCGCGATCACGGCGGGCAGCAGCAGCCAGATCGACACCGGCGGATTCGTCTGCGCGGCGAGCAGGCCACCGGTGAACAGCAGCGAATCGCCGGGCAGGATCGGGAACAGCAGACCGGTCTCGATGAAGACGATCACCAGGATTGCCGGAAGCACCGCGTTCTTGAGCCACGTCTCCGTGAGCAGGTGCATCGGGTCGAGCAACTCTTTGAGAGCGAGATTGCTCGTCACCGATTCTGTCGCTGCCAGCAGAATCACGCGGTCTCCTGTTCTGGATACGGCCGGCCTGATCGCTTGCCGTCGCATCGGGAAGCTGCCAGCGTAATTACCGGCCCCACAGTACCGGGTTCAGCTGAGAAACCCCCTGCTGTGCGCGAAACTACCCGACGGTCACCTGCTGGTTCCGCGCGGACAACCGGCTGGTCACTCCGGTCGCCCCGGCACCGCCCTCCCTGGATACCAGGCGAAACACCGCTGTCCTAGTGTGGTGGCTGACAAAATAGGTCTTTGCCGCAACAATCACGGAGGTCTTACTGTGCCCATCGCGACTCCGGAGGTCTACGCCGAGATGCTCGGTCGGGCCAAAGCGCACTCCTTCGCCTTTCCCGCGATCAACTGCACGTCCTCGGAGACGATCAACGCGGCCATCAAGGGCTTTGCCGACGCGGGCAGCGACGGCATCATCCAGTTCTCCACCGGCGGTGCGGAATTCGGCTCCGGCCTGGGCGTGAAGGACATGGTGACCGGTTCGGTCGCGCTGGCCGAGTTCGCGCACGTGGTCGCCGCGAAATACGACATCACCATCGCGCTGCACACCGACCACTGCCCGAAGGACAAGCTGGACGGATTCGTCCGGCCGCTGATCGCCATTTCGCAGGAGCGGGTGACCAAGGGGCAGGCGCCGTTGTTCCAGTCGCACATGTGGGACGGTTCCGCGATCCCGATCGACGAGAACCTGGAAATCGCCAAGGAACTGCTGAAGGCGTGCGCCCAGGCGAACATCATCCTCGAGGTCGAGATCGGTGTCGTCGGCGGTGAGGAGGACGGCGTCGAGGCGGAGATCAACGACAAGCTCTACACCTCACCGGAGGACTTCCAGAAGACCATCGACGCGCTCGGCGCGGGCGAGAACGGCAAGTACCTGCTCGCCGCGACCTTCGGCAACGTGCACGGCGTCTACAAGCCGGGCAACGTGAAGCTCAGGCCCGAGGTGCTGGCCGAGGGGCAGCGGGTGGCCGCGGCCAAGCTCGGCCTGAGCCAGGACGCGCAGCCGTTCGACTTCGTCTTCCACGGTGGTTCCGGCTCGCTGAAGTCGGAGATCGAGGATTCGCTGCGCTACGGCGTGGTGAAGATGAACGTCGACACCGACACCCAGTACGCGTTCACCCGGCCGATCAGCGGGCACATGTTCACCAACTACGACGGTGTGCTGAAGATCGACGGCGAGGTCGGCAACAAGAAGGTCTACGACCCGCGCAGCTACCTGAAGAAGGCCGAAACCTCGATGGCGGCACGTGTCACCGAGGCATGCAATGATCTGAAGTCCGCGGGAAGGTCGATCAGCGCCTGACCCACTCATCAACCCACCGGGGGCTCGACAGCTCATGTGTCTGGATGTGCGCGTGCTCGGGCCTGTCCGGTTGCTCGTCGGCGGTGAGCCGGTGGCGGTCGGCGGGCCCAAGCCGCGGGCTCTGTTGGCCGCGCTCACCGTGAATCGGCGGCGCGCCGTATCGTCGGCCGCGCTGGCCGACATGGTGTGGAACGAGGACCCGCCCGACTCCTACGCCGCCAGCCTGCAGGTATTCGTCTCGAATATCCGTAAGGCGCTGCGTAATTCGGGTGTGGATCCGGCGACGGTGCTGCGCACCGAATCCTCTGGCTATCGCCTCGAAGTGGCCGAGACCGCCTGCGATCTCGGCCGGTTCGAGGCGACCAGGGAGGCCGGTAGCCGGGCCGCCGCGCTCGGCGACCACGCCGGTGCCGCACAGCTTTTCGGCGCCGCGCTGCGCGAATGGAGCGGCCGCGCGCTGGCCGATCTGAGCGGGCTGCAGTTCGCCGACGGTTTCGCCACCGCGATGGACGAGGAACGGCTCGCCGTCGCCTCCGCCCGGATCGACGCCGAAATCGCGCTGGGCCGGGCCGCGTCGGTGATCGGCGAGCTGGTCGCGATGACCGGCGAGCATCCGCTGCGCGAACCGCTGTGGGGCCAATTGATCACCGCGCTCTACCTTTCCGGCCGGCAGGCCGACGCGCTGGACGCGTGCCGCCGGGTGCGGGCCGTGCTCGCCGACGAGCTCGGCATCGATCCGGGGCCTGCGCTGATCGAGCTCGAACATCGGGTGCTGCGCCAGGAACCGCTCGGCGCGGCCGAACACCGGCAGGTGGAACGGATGGCCGCGGCGATGACCGAGACGGTCACCGAGGCGCCGAGCACGGTGCGCAGCGGCAAGCTGCGCATGCCGGACGGCCGGGTGGTCCCGATCGCGCAGGGCGGCTTGCGGATCGGCCGGATGACCGACAACGACCTGGTGCTCGACGACCCGAAGGCCAGCCGGTACCACGCGCACATCATGCCGAGCCGGGCCGGTCTGCTGATCAAGGACCTGCACTCGGCCAACGGCGTCTACGTCAACGACGACCCGATCGAGAACGGCGCGCTGCTCGCCGACGGCGACCAGATCCGGATCGGGGCAACGATGTTGATCTTCCTGGCCGTGCAGTAGCGGTCAGCCGTTGCAGGCGATGCCGTCGCCGTCCTGGTCGAGGAACGAGTTGAAGCGGGGATCGCCGCGGTAGATCGTCCCGGCGCCCTCGGCGCGCACTTGATCGCAGTCGGTGTAGATCCTGTTCGATCGCTTCTTCCGATCATCGTCGCCCTTGCCGTCGCGGTCCGGCGTCGGCCACGAATCGTTGGGACTGCTGATGAGGGTGGCGGGGGCATCGGCGGTGGCGGTCGGCGGCACCAGAGCGAGGGCGCCGACCACGAGACACGCGGCGCCGATCGCAGGGGACACGCGGCGCAGTACTGAGTTGCTCACGGTATCCATCCTGCGCCGGAATCGTGGCGCCGTGGGGTGTGGATTACCTGTGAAACCGCAGACTCAGGCCAGCCGGACCTCGGCGATGGCCCGGCCGAACAACTTTCGGCCCTCCGAGGTGCCGCCGAGCACGACGGTCGCGGTGCGGGTGGCCGGGTCGAGCGATTTGATTCGGCCGGTGAAGTCGACCGTGCTCGCCGCGTTCGCCGCCACCGGCACGAAGCCGGAGAACCGCACGCTGAACTTCTCGATCGCGGTCGGATCGCCGAGCCAGTCGGTCAGATAGCCGCCGGCCAGCCCCATGGTCAGCATGCCGTGCGCGACCACGGTCGGCAGGCCGACCAGCTGCGCGGCGTGGTCGCTGAAGTGAATGGGGTTGGCGTCGCCGGATACCCCGGCGTAATTGGCCAGGTCGCCGCGGGCCAGCCGGAACGAACCGGCGGGCAGCTGATCGCCGGCCGACAGCTGATCGAAGTCGGGCAGCGTGTGCACCGGCGCGATCACCCGATCCGCGGCCGGGGCGGGCAGGTCGCCGGGGCCGAGCGGGATCAGCGCCGAACTGTCGTCCAATCCTTGTTCGGCCGTGGGGAATTCGACCACCTGGCCGTGCATCATGATGTTGTCGACCACGTCGGTGAGACCGGGGTCCACCTCGGCGCCGCGGCGCGCCACGATGGTGGTGGAGCCGATCAGCGCGAGCTCGCCGTGCTGGTTGACCAGGGCGGAGCGGACCACGACGAAATCGTTGTCGCCGAACTGGCGGATCGACTCGATCAGGATCTCGCTGGTCAGCCGGTCACCGGCGAGGATCGGCCGGTAGGCCTGGAAGACCTGATCGGTCTGCAGGATCTGGGAAAGGTCGTATTCGGTGAGAACCGACTCGAGCAGCGAGCGGGTGCCGGACGAGCCGATGACCGAGGCGAAGGTCGGCGGCGCGAGGACGCCGGCGTGGCCGAGCTTGTGCGCATCGGATTCCTGGTGGTGCGCGCCGTGGTGATTCTGCACCGCCCGGGCGAATTCCCGGATCTTTTCCCGGCCGACCTCGTAATGGTCGCGGACGCGGAACCGCTGCCCGGCCAGCGTCGCCGTTTGTTGCACATCATCAATGTCGAGCGCCATCGTCTGTTCCCTGCCCATGATGCGGCCACGCTACTAATGAACCGGACCATTGACCAGCCGAGTGTGACCACCGCTACCGTCGATCGATATGGAATTGCTATCGAGTTTGCTTCCGCTTCATGTGCGGGCCCGAAATGCACTTTTATCGCCCGATATCGGTGATGCGCATCGGCTATGAAACAAAAATAGGCCGCCCGGTGCGCGGGCAGCCTATTTCACGTTCGACTTTGTATTACTGGCCGCTGGTCGGCGGGTCGCACACCTTCCAGCCGTTGTCGGTCTGCTGAAGATCGAAGGTGCGCGCCGAGCGCTTGTTCGGATCCGCCTCGGTGTAGACGGTGGCCTGTGCGATCGCGGTCTTGTCGGTGATCCGGACGGCGTCGACCTCGTCCACCACCGGGATGGTGCGCCGGTCCATCGACAGCTGGTGCACTCCGGCGAACTGGTCCGCCGCAATGCCCTGGTAGAAGTCGTGCAGCGGACCGCAGGTGGTGCTGCGCAGGGTGTTCAGGTCACCGGTCTTCAAGGCCTGGGTGTAATCGGTGATGGCGGCGCGGACCTTGGTCTCCGGCGAATTGTCCGTCGAGTTCACCATGACCGCCACGGTCACGCCGATCAGGATGACCACGACCACGGCGGCGCCGGCCAGCGCGAGCAGCCACCGCTTGGAGCGGCCCGGCGCGGACGCCGGCTCGACCGCGTCGACCGGGGCCTGCGCGGCGGGGGTGATCCGCTGCGGCGGGGCGATCGGGCGCGGCTGCGGCGGGCGCGGTCCGCCGAGTTGCTGCGCGGGCATCGTCAGCTGGGTGTCCGCGGGCGAGGGCGCGGTTCCCGGCCGGGGCAGGCCGGGGGGCGGCGGGACGGGCCGGGCATCCTCGGCCGGTCCGCTCTGCGGCGGCGACGAAGGCGCTTGCGGGCCAGGCTGTTTCGGACCGGCGGCCGGGCGCGGCGTGGCCGGCGGCTTGGTGATCGGCACCCGGCCCGCGCCCGGCGTGACCCGGTCTGTGCCGGACGGCTTCGGCGCGTCGGCGGGGCGCTGGATCGGCAGCGCGACGGTCTGCGCGTCGTCCGGCTTGATCACCGGCATGGCCATGGTTACGTCTTCGGATCCGGGTGGGGCCGGTTTGCTCTGGGCCGGGGTCTGCATCTTGACGGTGTCGGCCTCGGGCGCCGCGTCCTCGGCCGGCGGGGCGGGACGCTGCTGCACCCGCATCACCGTGGTCGGTGCGTCGCCGTCGGGGAGGTCGTCCTTCGCCGCCGGCTCGGCGGACTGCTCGGTGGCGGACTGCTCGGGCGCGCTGTCCTGGGCCGCACCGGGTTTCGTTCCGCCGAACCAGGCGGATTTCGCCGCCGCGCCGCCCGGCGCTCCGGTGGCACTTTCTTCGCCGGTGTTGTCTTTCTGCGGCGCAGCCGGTTCCGCGCCTGCCTTCGCGACCGGCGTCGCCGCCGGTGCGTTCTTGCCGGATGCCTTGGCGGCCTGATGATCTCGCAGGCCGCGTTTGATCGCCTCGGTGCGGGCGTCGGCCGCGGCTGTGCCGCTGGAAGTTCCGCCTTCGGCGCCACCGGCGGCCGGAGCGGCACCGACTGCTTGTGCGGCGTCGGCGGCCGGAGCGGCGGCGGGTTTGTCGGCGGCTGTGCCCGGGCGCGCGAGATCGGGCTCGGTTTTCGCGGCATTGCCCGGCGCGGGGGTCGGTTGTGCTGGAGTTGCTTTCGACTGCGCCGCGGGCGGGGCGGCCGCGCTCGGGGTCGGCGGTTTCGCGCCCGCCGCGCCGGGCCGGTCCTTGGCGTCGCGTTCGATCGCCACGGTTTCCGCGGTCGCCGCACCGCCCTTGGCGATGTCGGCCACCACGTTGACGGGCTTACCTGTTTGCGGTGCGGCGGGTTTCGACTCGGGTGCGACGGACTCGGCCGCAGCGGCCTCGGTGCCGGACTTGTTCTGCGCGCCGCGCTCGATCACTTCGGTCTCGGCGGCGGCCGCAGGGCTGTCCTTTTGCGCCGCGCCTGGTTTCGCGTCCGCGCCGGGAGCCGCCTGCTTCACCGTCACCTCTGCCGACCCGGGCCGTGCGCCGGACGGGTTCGCGGCCTGGGCCGGTGCGCTGACCTTGGGAATGGCATTGGGATCTGCCGAGCCCTGCTGCCGTCCCGCGGTCTGCCCGGCGGGTGACCCGACCGACTCGGCGGTTCCCGGCGCGGAGGGGGGTGCGGCCGGGGTATTCGCGGACGCTGCAACAGCATTCGGCCTTTGCGCCGCGGCTTTGCCTGCCACCGGCGCGGTACGCGCGGTCTGTCCGGTGGCCTGGCTCGAGTCCGTGGACTTCGCAGCGGCCGAGTCCGTACTGGCCGGCTTCGCGGATTGCGCCGCGGTGCTTCCCGCCGTACCGGCGCCGCCGGGAGCCGAGCCGGACTTGCCCGCGTCCGGTGCGGCCGAGCCCTGGCCTGCTGAACCCTTGACGGCCGCCGTGCCGCTTCGTGACGACTCGCTCCCGGCCGGAATAGGGCGGGTAGGTGCGGCAGGCGCGGCCGCGTCCGCGACCGGGTTGCGTTCCGTGGTGGCATCGGGGCGTGCGTCGGCACCGGCCGGGGTTGCCGGATCGGCGCTCTCCCGCACCGGGTTCTTGTCGTCGTTCGGGTCGGACACGCACTACCCCTCGCTCAGGCGGAACAGTTGAACTCGACGGCCAGCTTAACGGGCACACCCGGACGAAGCCCGACATCAGAGCGCGCATGGCCGCGACGATTGTCCGGCCGTTGCCCGGAGTGAATGCGGAGGTAATCGGACATCGGTGCACAATGAAGCCCATGACCTCGTTCGGTGATCTCCTCGGCCCGCAGCCGGTACTCCTCCCCGAAATCCCCGACGCGGAAGAAGCGTTGCTCGACAAGACCGATCCGGTGCGCGTCGCGGCCGACCATCCGTCGGCGTCGATCGCCTGGGCCTATCTGGCCGAGGCGGCGCTGACCAGGGGTGAAGCCCAGGACGAACCGGTGAATCACGACATTGTCGCCGCGTACGCGTTCGCCCGCACCGGATACCACCGCGGCCTCGACCTGTTGCGGCGCAACGGGTGGAAGGGCTTCGGTCCGGTGCCGTGGAGCCATGAACCCAATCAGGGCTTCCTGCGCAGCGTCGGCGCGCTGGCCCGGGCGGCCAAGGCGATCGGTGAGACCGAGGAATACGCGCGCTGCCTCGATCTGCTCGAAGACTGCGACCCGCGGGCAGCGGCCGAACTCGGTCTCGACTGAGACGTAGTGAACCAGTATCGCGAACCGATTCCGTGGCGGGTGGCGGTCGGGTGACGGGTGGGCTCGACCTCAACATCCGGCCGCGGGTAGGGCTCGCCCGGGCGAGCAGCATGGATCGGCTGCGCTCCTCCTGGGCGCGGCTGCGGCTGTCCGCGTTGCCGATCCTGCAATGCGCGGTCGGCGCGGCCCTGGCCTGGTTCATCGCGCGCGAACTGGTCGGCCATCCGCAGCCGTTCTTCGCGCCCACGGCGGCCGTGGTGTCGATCGGCATCTCGTTCGGCGCGCGGCTGCGGCGTTCGGTGGAGCTGGTGGTCGGCGTGGCGGTGGGCATCGGCATCGGCGATCTGTTCATCACCCGCGCCGGCACCGGCGTGTGGCAGATCGCGCTGGTGGTCGCGGTCGCCATGGCGGCGGCGGTGTTCCTGGACGGCGGATCGATCATCACCATGCAGGCCGCCGGTTCGGCCGTGCTGGTCGCGACGCTGCTGCCGCCCTCGGCCGGCGGCGGCTTCTCCCGGATGATCGACGCGCTGGTCGGCGGCCTGGTGGGAGTCGTTGTGGTGGCGTCGATTCCGCTGCACCCGGTGCGGCGGGCCCGCGAACAGGCGGCGGAAATCCTTGCGGTGATGAGCAAGTCGCTCACCGAGTGCGGCGACGGCCTGCTCGAGCAGGATCCGGACAAGCTGCGGGCCGCGCTCGCGGCGGTCCGCGCGACGCAACCGCAACTGGACTCGCTGCGCGCCACCCTGGAGGGCGGTAAGGAGATCAGCCGAATCTCCCCGCTGTACTGGAACTCTCGCGCCCGCCTGGAACGGATCAAGGCCACCGCGGACCCGCTGGACAACGCGGTGCGCAACACCAGGGTGCTGCTGCGCCGCTCGCTCACCCTGGTGCAGGACGACGAGATACTCGACCCGCGCCTGATCGACGAGGTCGAACGGCTCGGCCAGGCCGCCGAAGTGGTGCGCCGGATGATGCTCGCCGACCCGGGCGAGCAGCCCGACCAGGCCGAGGCCGCCCGCGTGCTGCGCACCGTCGCCAAGGAGGCCCGGCCGGAACTGGTTGAGGGCGCGGGGCTTTCGGCCCACGTCGTGTTCGCCCAGGTGCGCTCCATCGTGGTCGACCTGATGCAGGTCTGCGGGGTGAAGCGGATCTCCGCGATCGCGCTGCTGCCGCCGACGGTGCCCAAGCCGTTCGTCACGCCCGAGGACTGACTACTCGCGCCGGCGTGCGGCCGATCTCGTCCATCTTTGGGTAGTCCGCTACTCGTGTTCCGGCGGCCGCGTGCCCATACCTTGAACAGGTGACCGCGATCGAACGAGGGGTGTCGCGGTCGACCACTTCGCACACAAGCGAACTGCCTGCTCGGCCATAGGTGTGGTGGCCGTCGGGTCAAGGGCGGTTCGCCCGCTGCGAGGAGTGGAGCCGCCTGATCCGGGGTCCGGTCGGGCGGCTCTACGTTCGTCAGGCCCCGCTTTCTTCCTTGCTCAGCGGGAACATCCTGGCCTGACCCGGGCGCAGCGTGAAGCGCCGCCGGTCGAAGTCCCAGAATCGATAGATCGGCCACTGCACGGTGTGCGCCAGCCAGGCGCCGACGATGACAACTCGGTGGAACGGCAGCACCAGGTAGCCCTGGTTGGTGATGGTGCGCAGGCCGCTCAGCTGGAACTGCCACCAGCGCCGCGGGCTGGTCCGGCGGCGCCGCGCGGAGGTCTGCACCCGCATGTCGATCAGCTGATCGATCGGCAGGCCGCGCTTGGTCAGGCACAGCGCCAGGTCGAGATCGTCGATCACATCCGGCCGGGTGACCGTGTCGTCGCGCACCTCCAGCCAGGCGGTGCGGCGGATGGCCATGTTCGGGCCGTGCATGTTGCCGACCCGGCCGCCGAGCTTGCCGCGCCGATCCTGAAGGTAGTAGCCGAATTTCAGCAGGAAGCCGACCGGTGAGTCGTAGTAGGTGGTGATGCCGGTGACCGCGGCGACCTCGGGTTGTTCGGTGAGGTGCCGGCGGATGGTCGCGCCCCAGTCGGCGGCGACCAGGCAGTCGGCGTCGGTGCGGCCGATGAAATCGCCACGCGCCTTGTCGAATCCGGTGTTGCGGGCGCGGGCGACGCCGCGCTGCGGTTCGTCGACTAGTTCGACCTTCGGGTGGGTGAGGGCGTAGTCGCTGACCAGTTCGCGGGTGCCGTCGTCGCTGCCGTTGTCGACCACGATGACCTCGTCGATCGAGTCCTGCGCGACGAGACGGTCGAGGGTCTGCGTGATGCAGGCGGCCTCGTTCAACACGGGGATGACGATGGATAACACCGTCGCCCCATCGGGGGTGTGCATGAGTGGGTGCTGCTCCAAATCTGGTTCGGGCATGCCTGAGTACCGCCGGGAGGGTCTGTTCCTGCCCTGAACAGACGCGCGGCTGACAAGAGGGGGTGAGTGGACTCAGCCCTGAGTCCGGAAACGACGCTCGGCACGAACGGGCCCGGCCCGCGCCGATCACTGTCTCGACCCTAGTTGTCTTGGTACGCAGACAGAATCCCCAATGCTTGGGGGCACCAACTGTCAGGTGGCGTCGATCTCGCCGACCGCGGAGACCCGGGCGGGCGCGGGCCGCAGCGTGAACCGGCGGCGGTCGAAGTCCCAGAATCGATAGATCGGCCACTGCACGGTGTGGGTCAGCCAGGCGCCGACGATGACCGCGCGGTGGAACGGTTGCACCTGGTAGCCCTGCTCGGTGATGGTGCGCAACCCGGTCAGCTGGAAGCGCCACCAATCGCGCGGGCCGGTCCGGCGTCGCCGGGCCGAGGTCTCGGCACGCATGTGCTTCAGCTGGTCGATCCGCAACCCGCGCTTGGTCAGGCACAACGCCAGATCCAGATCCTCGGCGACGTCCGAGCGGGTGGTGGTCTCGTCGCGCACCGCGTGCCACGCGGACCGGCGGATGGCCATGTTGGGTCCGTGCATGTTGCCCACCGGACCGCCCAGCTTGCCGCGCCGATCCTGCAGGTACAGGCCGAATTTCAGGAAGAAGCCGATCGGCGAGTCGTGATAGGTGGTGATACCGGTGACGGCGGCGGTGTCCGGCTGCTCGGTCAGCGTGTCCCGGATGACCGCGCCCCAGTCCGGGCCGACCAGGGTGTCGGCGTCGGTGCGGGCGAGGAAATCGCCACGCGCCCGGTCGAATCCGGCGTTGCGGGCCGCGGGAATGCCGGGTGTCGGCTCCTCGATGAGAGCGACTTCCGGATGGTCGAGCGCGTAGTCACGGACGATCTGCCGGGTGCCGTCCTCGCTGCCGTTGTCCACGACGATGATCTCGTCGATCGCGTCCTGGACGACGAGGCGGTCCAGGGTGCGCACGATGCACTTCGCTTCGTTGAGTGCGGGAATCACGACGGACAGAACCGGCGCGGGCGATGTGCTGGTCATAGAGATCCTGCTCCAACATCTACTTCATGGGCAGTGAAAACCCCGTTGTGCGGCCGGTTTTCGCTGCCGAGTGCGCTGATCGGCGCGGTGGCGGTGCGGTCGTACGGGGAGATACCCCATTCCGCCCGAAATGATCCCCTCGGTGCGCAACTCGATCGAACGCGCCTGGCCTTACGTCCAGAAGCGGGTCAGGAAACTGCCGTAACGTGACCAATTGGATGGCACCCCGGATACTTCGAACAACGCGTACACCGCGTCGAAGAAGACCCCGTTGATCGCCGGAGTGAACAACAGCGCGAACAGGATCAACATGCCGAACGGCTTGAACTGATCGAGCGCGCGGCGCGTCTGATAGCTCAGCGACGGCTCGAGGATCCCGTAACCATCGAGTCCCGGCAACGGGATCAGGTTCAGGAAAGTCGCCGTGATCTGCAGGAAGGCCAGGAAGCTCAGTCCGAACCAGAGCGCGGGATGCGAACTCGCACTGCCGAATACCCGCACGATCACCAGCAGCAGCACCGCGCACAGCGCGTTCACCGCCGGGCCCGCGCCGCTGATGATCCGCTGCGTGCGCGGTGAAAAGTTGTGCGTATGAACGTAAACCGCGCCGCCGGGCAACCCAATGCCGCCCAGCGCGATGAACACCATCGGCAGCACGATGGACAGCAGCGGATGGCTGTACTTCAGCGGATTCAGCGTGAGATACCCGCGCAACTCCACCTCGCGATCGCCCGCTCGCCAGGCCGTGAACGCGTGCGCGAATTCGTGCAGGCACAGCGTGATGACCCAGCCGAACACCACGAGCACGAACACGCCGACCTTGGCCCGGGTGGAGTCCACCTCGGCGTCCCAGGCCAGTCCGCCGCCGACCGCGGTGAGGACGACCACCAGCAAGAAGATCGGGCTCGGCCGGATCGCGCGCGAGCGGCGTTCGGCGGAGAAGCGGTCGGTCATCGGACCAGCAACCAGGGCTCGTGATGCCGGTAGAAACTCGACCGGGGCACCGTCCGCTCGGTGCGGATGCCGTCCCTGGTCACCACCGCGCCCGGCGTGCCGAGCTGGGCGGCCCGGCCCTCGACCCAGCGGCGCTTGCGCATGCCCTTCGGTGCGGCGGCGCGCACGCCGGGCTGGTGCAGCGTCGGCGAGATCAGCATCGCGGCGACCTTGCCGGAGAACAGCTGCACGTCGTCCACATAGGCCTCGCCCTCCAGCTTCTCCTCGCCCACGCCGGTGATCCTGGCCCGGCCGACCAGCACCTGGCCGGTGTCGTCGCGGATCAGCGGCACCGCGGTGGCCTTGCCGTCGATGGCCCGCTTGGCCGCGGCATTGCCGGTGCCCGTCTGATAGGCGCGGGAGCCATAGGTCTTCTCGACCGGCACATAGCCGATCTCCACGTGCAGCCGTTCGGTGCGCATCAGGTGGGTGAGCACGGTGGCCAACGCCGCGTCGTCGCCGAGCACGATGAGCCGGGGGAGGCTGTCGGCAGCCAGCACGGGCAGCAATTCGTCGATCTCGGTGGTATCGGGGACGGCGGCCGTCGAACTGGTCGGCAGCGCCGCGAGGGCGATAGGTACCGGTGCGCCGTCGCAACGGAGAACGTGGGTACTCAAACTGCCGTACACCCTCCTCGGTTCGAGCCGACACTCCGTCGGGCCCTTCGCCAGTTCCGCCGAACCCTGCCCGGTCCCGACGGCTGCAACCCTAGCCCCGCACGGCCTCGGCCACAGGGTGTCGAGCCGTCAATCAGCCTACGCAGAGATGCGGTCCCATGCCGTCGGCGACGCGTCTACTAGACTGTGCTCCCGGCCACCGCCTCGACACGGCAGTAGCTGCAACACGGGTGCTCATCGCGCCCCGCCGGTCTGTTTCCGGCTGCCATCGCTCAGGGTGTTGCACGTCGAACCGTAGGAGATACAACCATGCCGGCAATCGTCCTGATCGGCGCCCAGTGGGGCGACGAGGGTAAGGGCAAAGCTACCGATCTGCTCGGTGGCCGGGTGCAATGGGTGGTCCGATACCAGGGTGGCAACAACGCGGGCCACACCGTGGTGCTGCCCAACGGCGACAACTTCGCTCTGCACCTCATCCCGTCCGGCATCCTCACCCCCGGCGTGACGAACGTCATCGGCAACGGCGTCGTGATCGATCCCGGCGTGCTGCTCGAAGAACTGGCCGGGCTGGAGGATCGCGGCGTCGACACCTCGGGTCTGCTGCTGTCCGCCGACGCGCACCTGATCATGCCGTACCACGTGGCCATCGATAAGGTCACCGAGCGCTTCCTCGGCAACAACAAGATCGGCACCACCGGTCGCGGCATCGGCCCCTGCTACCAGGACAAGGTCGCCCGGGTCGGCGTCCGGGTGGCCGACGTGCTGGACGAGAAGATCCTCACCCAGAAGGTCGAGGCCGCCCTGGAGTTCAAGAACCAGGTGCTGGTGAAGATCTACAACCGGCGCGCGCTCGACCCGCAGCAGGTGGTCGACGAGGTACTGGCCCAGGCCGAGGGCTTCAAGCACCGCATCGCCGACACCAGGCTGAAGCTGAACGTCGCTTTGGAGAACGGCGAGACCGTGCTGCTGGAGGGTTCGCAGGGCACCCTGCTGGACGTCGACCACGGCACCTATCCGTACGTCACCTCGTCCAACCCGACCTCGGGCGGCGCGGCGGTCGGCGCGGGTGTCGGGCCGAACAAGATCAACGCGGTGCTCGGCATCCTGAAGTGCTACACCACCCGGGTCGGCTCGGGTCCGTTCCCGACCGAGCTGTTCGACGAGTTCGGCACCTACCTGGCCAAGACCGGCGGCGAGGTCGGCGTCACCACCGGCCGGGCCCGGCGCTGCGGCTGGTTCGACGCGGTCATCGCCCGCTACGCGACCCGGGTCAACGGCATCACCGACTACTTCCTCACCAAGCTCGACGTGCTCTCCAGCCTGGAGACGGTGCCGATCTGCGTCGCCTACGACGTAGACGGCGAGCGGGTCGAGCAGATGCCGACCACGCAGACCGGGTTCCATCACGCCAAGCCGATCTACGAGGAGATGCCGGGCTGGTGGGAGGACATCTCCGGGGCGCGCACCTTCGAGGAACTGCCCGCCAATGCGCAGGCGTACGTGCTGCGGCTGGAGGAGCTGTCGGGTGCGCGGATCTCCTGCATCGGCGTCGGTCCGGGTCGCGATCAGACCATCGTGCGCCACGACGTGCTCGGCTGAGACCGGAAAGTTATAGCCCCGCTGAATGATTGTGGCCGTTCGTCGTTCGATGGGTGGGTTACATGATCGGTTACATCTAGAGTAAGAGTCATGGCTCGGAACTGGCCGATGGTCGAGCGCGTGACCGAGTTCGAGGCGATCCGCGCGGCCCTCACCGGCACGGAACACGTCGGCACGGTCCTCACCGGCGACGCCGGTGTCGGCAAGACGACGCTGGCCAGGCAGGCGACCGCCGCGGTCGGCGGCAATATTCGCTGGGTGGCGGGCACCGAATCGGCGCGCAGCATTCCGCTGGGGGTGTTCGCCCACATGGTCGGCGTCTATACGGCGCACGATCCGGTGACGTTCATGTCCGCGGCCAGGGAGGCGCTGCTCGCGGACGGGCACACCATCATCGGGGTCGACGACGCGCATCTGCTCGATCAGTTGTCCGCGACGCTGCTCTTGCAGCTGGCCATCGACAAGGCGGCGCACATCGTGGCCACCGTGCGCAGCGGGGTGCCGGTGCCCGACGCGGTGACTTCGCTGTGGAAAGACGGTCACCTGCTGCGCATCGACCTGAATCCGTTCACCCAGCGGCAGAGCGTCGACCTGGTCGAGTCGATGCTCGGCGGGCAGCTCGAGGGGTTCACGGCCAACCTGATGTGGGAGTCGTCCGGCGGAAACGCGCTGTTCCTCAGGCATTTGGTGGAGGGCGCGCTGGAGGCGGGCTCGCTGCGCCAGGTGAACGGTGTCTGGCAGCTGCGCGGGCGCGCGGCGGTGACCTCGGAACTGGCTGCGCTGCTGGAAGATCGGGTCGAGCAGCTACCCGACGACGTGCTGCATGTGCTGGAGCTGCTCACCTTCTGCGAGCCGATCGACCTCGACGTGCTGTCCGAACTGTCCGGCGAGGAGGCGGTGGAATCGGCCGAAACCCGTGGCGTCATCAGGGTTGTCGAGAATGGGCACCAGCTGTCCGTGCGCTACAACCATCCGCTGTTCGGCGAGGTGATCCGGCGCAGGCTGGGGATCGCGTCGGCCCGCCGGTTGCGTGGCCGGCTGTACTCCTCGCTCAAGGAGCGGCCGATCAATTCCGCCGCCGACCGGATCCGGCTGGCCGAATTGGCTTTGGACAGCGACAAATCCGCCGATCTCGAGCTGTTCGAGGCGGCCGCCGCGGATGCCATCGGCCTGGCGAACCTGCCGCTCGGCGAACGTTTCGCGCGGGCTGCGGTGGAACGTCGCGGCGGGGTGGAATCGGCCGATCTGCTCGCCAGGGCGCTGCTGTGGCAAGGCCATCGGATCGAGGCCGAGCGCACGCTGGCCAGCTTCGACCCGGATCAGCTCACCGAGGTCCAACTGGCTCGCTGGGGTAGCACCAGGGTGGCGAATCTGCTGTGGGCCATGGGCGATGCCGATCAGGCCGACCAGGTGCTGAAACTGGTGCGCAGCAAGGTCGAGCACCCGAAGATCGCGGCCATTCTCGACGGGCTGGCCTCCGCCTGCGCCGTCAACGAGAACCAGATCGACATCGCGATCACCGAGGCGGAAAAGGTGATGGCGCTCAACGGCGCACCGGCCTGGGCGATCTGGTGGGCGTCGTTCGGTGGTGGGCTCGCGCTGACCCTGATGGGCAAGGGCGCGGCCGCGCTGGAGTACGCGGCCCGCGGGCACGCGGTGGAGAGCGAGATCGATGGGCTCAACCGGTTCATGTCGACGCACGCCGAGGTGCTCGCGCTGTTGCTGACCGGCGACCTCGAAGCCGCACGGCATTGTGCCACAGCCTATTTCGGTTACTCGGCGCCCGGCCAGTACCTGGCCTGGGGCATGTCGAAGATCCTGCAGGGCACCGTCGACGTGGCCCAGGGGCATTTTCCGGACGCCATCGAGAATCTGGAACAGGCGTTGGCCGCGCTCGCCGCCGAGGGGGCGGCCGCGTGGATGTTCCCCGCGAGAATCCGCTTGGCCGAGGCGTATTCGGCGCTCGGCCGGTCCACCGAGGCGGCCGAGGCGATCGCGGAGGCGACCGCGCGCGGCGGTCGGCACAGCGCGGTCTACGAACCGCAGCTCGAGATCGCGCGGGCCTGGCATGCCGCCGCGGAGGGCACCGTCACCCCGGCCATCCGGCTCGCGATGAGCGCGGCCGACGCGGCCGCCCGGTCGAACCAGCACGCGATCGAGGCCATGGCGCTGCATGCCGCCGCCCGCTTCGGCGAGCAGTCCGTGGCGGGCAGGCTCGCCGATCTCGCGGCCAGGGTGGACGGCAGGCTGGTGCAGGCGCAGGCCAAGCACGCGGTCGCGCTGGCCGCGCACGACGGGCCCGGACTCGATGCCGCCGCAGCCGAATTCGAGCGGATCGGGGCGTTGTTGTCCGCGGCCGACGCGGCCGCGCAGGCGGCGTCCGCACACGAGCGCGCGGGTGACCGTCGGCGTCTGCTGGAGTCCGCCGCCTCGGCCAATCGTCTCGCCGCGGCCTGCGGCGGTGCCAGTACCCCCGCGCTGCGGCAGGCCGCCCAGCCGCTGCCGCTGACCGCCCGCGAGCGGGAGATCGCCAACCTCGTCGCCGCCGGACTCTCCAACCGGCAGATCGCCGACCGCCTCACCGTCTCGGTACGCACGGTGGAGGGCCACCTCTACCGCGCCTGCATCAAAATGGACGTCACCGATCGCGAATCCCTCGGCGCACTCATGCGCGGCGAGTCCGCCGGCTGAGTCGTTCCCGCACCACCTCTGATTTCCCGCACCGAAAATTGCATGCGATTCTCGGTGCGGGAAATCAGAAGTGGTGCGGCGCCGGCTATTGTTCGCGTAGCTGGGGCCAGAGGGTGTCCCACGGGACGGTTCGGTCCACCAAAAGTGTTGCCAGGTCCGGGATTATCGGCTGGGAGCTGGTGAACGCGGCGGACAGGAGTGGGGCCGGGGTGCCGATATACAGGACCGCCGTGGCGGATTCGGGTGGTGCGCCGAAGTAGTAGTAGGCGCGGTGCGGGCTGTAGGCGCGGGGCAGGCCGGTCGAATCGCGGTGCAGGTCGACGGCGGCGGCGAACGGGTAGCTCTCGGCGACGATGGCCGTGTGCGGCCGGATCTCGGCGGGGAGTTCGTGGTAGGCCGCGGCGACGGCGTCGGAGAGATCGCCGATCATGGTGTCGGACTGGGCGAATGCCTTCGCGGTGAGCATGAGCGTGGTGTCCGGGATGCGTTCCGCCCAGGAGCGCGGATACACCGGAACCGCCGCCGCCCCCATCGCGAGGCCGATGACCAGCGCCACCGCCACCAGCCCGCGGATCACGACCCGTCTGCCGAGCGACGCCACGACCACCGCGCCCGCGGCGATCGGCAGTGCGTACAAACCGCACGCGTAGTAGGAGCGACCCGAACTCGCCAGGTAAGCAAGGAAAACCAGGGTCAGCGCGGCACCGGCGAACCGATAGATCCGAAACCGCTTGCTGATCAACAACATCGGCAGACCGATCAGTAGCAGCGGCAACCCGACCGCCAGACCTGCTCCGGAAGCGCTGTCCCACAGGAACCTGCCCACCCCGGGGAACTCCGCCGCCACGACCTCGGACATATGCGTGTACGGCCACCGATTCCGGTTCTGCCACAGCAGATTCGGAATCGTGGCCACGGCGGCCACCGCCCCGCCCACCCACAGCGCGGGCCGCCCGGCCAAGCGCCGAGGCCCGAACACCAACGCACACAGCACGAGTGCCACCCACAGCGCGGGCACCAGGAACTTCGTCTGCAACGAAAACACCGTTACCAGGCCCGCATAGAACAGCAACCGATCGTCGGGCCGCCCTTCGGCGTTCAATCGGGCCCAGCGGACGACCAGCCAGACGATCGCGGTCCAGAAGGCCGGATCCAGCGAATACGTTGCGAGCCAATGACACAGGATCACCGCCGAGGACAACGCGTACCCGATCGATGCCAGCACCTGCGCGCCGCGAGCACCGCCCAGTTCCCGCGCGAGCACGGCGGTGAGCACCGTCCCGGCGACCGCGGCGAGCGTGGCGGGCAGCCGCAACACGATCAGCGAGTCCGGCGCGAGGTGACTCATCGCCGCAGCCAGCGCGGGTACCAGGGCGGGTTGGTCGAAATACCCCCACGCGAGGTGATCTCGGCCGGCGACCACGAAATACGCCTCGTCGAAGAAGTAGCCGTAGTTCCGGCTGGCGATCAGCAAGACCAGCCCGACCATGCCCGCGACCGTGAGCACCGGCCGCCAGGCGATCCGCGGCAGGGCCGAGCCGGGCTCGGCGACCGCCGGATCCGCGACACCTGACGAACCCGCCGTCGCAGTGGTCATGTCCACCCTCCCTCATAGCTTGCCGAGTTCGACCGCGAGTGCGGGCAGATCGATTCTGCAACCGGCCCGCACCTCGGCGAATCCACCGCAGGTCGCGCCCGGACTCCGGCGAAAGGACTACCGGCACCCGCCGCAGGTACGACATCAGCGCGTGCACCGCCCGCCCGGCGGTTCTTTCACCGGCACTGTCGGAGCGACGCTCCAGCCGGGGAAACAGCGACCGAATCTCGTTCTGGCCGAGCGGGTTAGCAACGCTGTCCGGCTCGGATCGCCAATATCAGTGATCTGTCAGCTACTTTCAATCGGTTAAATGCGCTCCAACAGTATTTGCAGAAAATAGGACGTTTATTTGGCGCAAACCGATGATCTGAGGAAATGTGAAGTCGAATTCTCGACTTGACAGCATCCGATCAGCTAAAGATAGGGTGCGAGCGCGCAGTACGCGGGGACGTGCTGGCTGACCCAAACCTGATGGTGGTGCTTCGACGTGGCTCGTCGGTCTCTAGAACTGAACAATCCGACGACCCGGCGCGGCATGCGCCCCCTCGTCGGCGCCCTCCCGCTGGCCATCGCGGTCGCCTGCGCGGGCGTGGCCGCCGCCGACCCGGGCACCCCGACCCAACCCGGCGTGACCACCCCGAGTGCGCCGAGTACCCCGGCCGCACCGCGGCATACGCCGAGCCAACCCGGCGTCACCAGCCCGAACCAGCAGGGCGTCACCGGCCCGAAGCCCGCTCCGGCCGACCCCGCGGACACGCAGAGCCTCAACTACGCCCGCCCGGTGCCGACGCCGGAACCGGCCCCGCCGATCCAGCCGCAGCAACTGCACGCGCCGCAGCCGGTCGAGCCCGTCGCCCCGATCGCCCCGCCTCCGCGCACGCTCCGTATAGGTGACTTCAGCACCCCGGCCCCGAACGAGGTGCCCGACGAACTGCTCGCCGGCGTCAACGACACCGCCGCGGGCGTCGAGGCGGCCATCGCCACCGGCGGTCGCTCGATCGGCATCAACCCGACCCGCTCCGACAAGATCGCCGCCGCCACCGCGGCCGGTGCGGTCGGTGGTGCGGTGGCCGGCGCCGCGATCGCGGGCATCCCGGCGGCCGTGATCGGCGGCGTCGGTGGAGCCGCTCTCGGTGCCGGCGTAGGCGCGGGCATCGGCTTCGCGGTCGGTGTCGCGGGCACCGCCGCCGGTGGCGCGATCGCGGCCGCCGCCGCAGGCATCCCGACCGCCGGCGCAGGCGCGCTTCCGGCGATCGGCGCGGCCTTCGTCGCCGCCTGGCCGATCGCCGCGGCAACCACCGGAGCCGGCGCCGCCATCGGCGCGGGCGTCGGAGCCGTGGCCGGAGCCGCCGTTCTCGGCCTCCCCGCCGCCGTGGCCGGCGGTGTCGCCGGCGGCCTCCTCGGCGGCAGCGCAGGCGCAACCTTCGGCGCAACCGCCTAACCCCCACCCCGCCGAGCCATCGCGCTAACCACAGACCGCCCGTACGGTTCACAGGGTGTCTAACCCTTGTGAACCGTATGCACGCTCTGTGGAACCCGAAACTTCGTCCGGTGGCTAGCCCGTGGTTTCCGCTGCGCCGGTGAGGAATTCACCGGCCGGCGGGGCGAGCAGGCCGACGTTCGGGTTGTGGCTGAGTTTGGCGATTTCCTGGAATTCGGCGTCGGGCAGGACGGCGGCGATGGCCTTGGCGCCCTTGCGCAGCAGGGTTTCGCTCTTGGCGCCCGCGATGACCAGGGTTTGGGCTTTGACGGCGGTCCAGTCCTCCGGCCGCAGCGGTTCGCCGCGCATGAACTCGCGCATGACGGCCCAGTCGTGCGGGGTCGAGTTCGCGGTGGCGAGCAGGTTCTTCCAGAACGGGGTGAAGCGCATGACGGAGACGAAGACGCGCGGGACGCCCATCGCCTTGGTCATATAGAAGCGGACGGTTTCGGCGCGCCGATCGGCGGCGACCAGGTCGTGCAGCGTCCGCTCCAGGTCGGCGGCCGGGACGAAGCCTTCGTGATCGACCACGAACGGCGGCTCGAACGCGACCACCTTGGTGATGCCGAGGATGCGCCCGGACCCGGCGGCCCGCAGGGCGAGCGCCGCGCCGGACGACCAGCCGAACAGCATCGCCGACCCGCCCGCCGCCTCGATCAGGGCGGCCAGGTCGTCGATCTCGCGTTCGACGTCGTAGCCGCCGGTCGCCTCGGTGCTGTCGCCGCGGCCGCGCCGGTCGTAATTGAGCACGGTGAGGCCGTAATGCTCGTTGAGCGCCGTGGCCAGCTCGACCATCTTGGGGAACTTGCGGTAGCCGAAGGCGCCGCCGATCAGGATCACCGTTCCGGCATGGCCCTCGTGGCGGTCGTACGCGATCACCGTTCCGTCGGCGGAGGTCACGGTCTCCACAACAGTCTCACTTTCGAAGCGGGGTCTCGCCCAACGGTCGTTGGTGCCTGTGCTTGTTCAGACGGTGCCGGGTGCGTGGATTCATCGGCGGCCGTGGCGGCCGGATCAGCGCCCGGAAGTCTGTGATGCTGCTCACTATGCCGTTTTCGTGCGGGGTACGGCCCGGTACGTCGGTGAACGTTATTTACAGACAACCGTCCAGGAGCGGCGATCGATTCCCCTGGCGACGGCGCGTTGCCCGGCCGGTGACGCACGCGCGACGACCGGCGTGCGAGAACCGTTCACTCAGAACAGGGTTGGTTCGCCGAACCCCGGCGTGCGTTCGATTTCCAGCAGGTTCTGCTTGGTGGTGACACCGCCGGGCGCGGAGAAACCGGTGAGCGCGTTGTCCGCGGCGAGCACCCGGTGGCACGGGATGATGAGCGGAATCGGATTGCGGCCCAAGGCCTGTCCGACCGCCTGCGCGGCACCGGGCTGGCCGATGCGATCGGCCACCTGGCCGTAGGTGAGGGTGTGCCCCGGGTCGATGGCGCGGGTCACCGCGTAGACCGCGCGGTGGAATTCCGGAATTCCGCTGGTGTCCAAGGGGATCCAGCGCAGGTCGTCGAGTTCGCCGGCCAGGTGGGCGCGGATGCCCGTGATGGCCTCGGCGATCGCGCCGGTGGGGGTCTCTTCGCGGACCTCGTCGTCCGGCAGGCCGGTGCGGCGGCGCGTGATACGCGCACGGGTCGCGGCCGGGCTGGCCTCGGGGAGCTGGAACCGGATCACGGTCGCTCCGCTCCACGCGATCGCGCAGACGCCGATCGCGGTGTCGAAGAGTGTTGCCTCGGCGGACAGGCAACGAGGGGCGTTCATGTGCTCAGTGTGCACGGCGGGACCGACAAGTTTCGATATTCCAGTCCAGTTTTGCTCAACTGGCCTTGCTGTCGAGGGTGCTCGGATCGGTGACGAGCCGCCGGACTCCGCGGGCGGGCCGCCGCGGCGCAGTGCGACCAGGGGCGACGGTTCGCCGGGACCGCCATGCGTAATGGTCGGGTGTTCCGGCGGGCTGCCCGGTCGGTTCGGCGAGCGCCGGCGCGGCCGGAATCGCCTCGGGCTGCGCGGTTTCCGGCTCCCGGATCACGGCAGGTTCCGCTTCCGGCACGTCGCCGCGTCCGTAGATCGCGGCCAGATCCGCGTAACGGCGCTGCTCGTCGTAGTAGGAAGAGGTCCAGTCGGACATCGGGCTGTGCGGATGGAACCGCTCCAGCCGGAACGCCCGCTCGGCACCCCGCGGGATGGCGCGATAGACCAGATAGCCGAGGGCGGCGACGATGATCAGGGTGGCAAGTGTGGTCATGAGGCCAGCTTGCGCCTCGACTGGCCTTGCTTTAAATATCCACTCCCTCGATACTGGACCTTATGGCGACGAGAGTTATCGGAGCGGGCACCTTGGCTCGCGACCTGGGCCGGTGGCGGAACGTGGATTCCGACGGCGAGACCGAGCCGAGCCGGCGATCCGCACGCCCGGCGTATCTCGCTCTCGCCGAGGGCATCCGGCTGCTGATCCACGACGGCCGGGCCCCGCTCGGCGTCGCGCTGCCCAGCGAACGCGACCTGGCCGGCACCCTCGGGGTCAGCCGCACGACGATCACCTCGACCTACTCCCTGCTGCGCGAGAACGGCTACCTGATCAGCCGCCAGGGCTCGCGCAGCACCGTCGCCCTGCCCAGGGACGTGCAGCACGACGGCAGCAAGCCGGCCAGGAGCATCCTCGCCATGATGGCCGCCTCCGAGCTGCCGACCATCGACATGACCTATGCCGCGATGGCCGCGCCGCTGGAGATGCAGGAGGCGTATTCGGTTGCGCTGGAGGGTCTTCCGGCCTATCTCGGCACGCACGGCATGGATCCGGTCGGCGTGCTCGCGCTGCGCGAGGCGATCGCCCGCCGGTTCACCGAGCGCGGCCTGCCCACCGAACCGGACCAGATCCTGGTCACCCTCGGCGCCCAGCACGGTCTGCGCCTGTTGCTGAACGTGCTCACCGCGCCCGCGGCCCGGGTGCTCATCGACCACCCGACCTACCCGAATGCCATCGAGGCGATCCGCGACGTCGGCGCCCGCCCGGTGCCGGTGCCGCTGCGCCCCGAGTCCCCGGACAAGGGCTGGGATCTCGACGGAATCCGCAGTGCCGCACGGCAAACCGCGGCCACCCTGGCCTACCTGGTGCCCGACTTCAACAACCCCACCGGCCTGCTGCTGGACGCGGACGGCCGGGCGGAACTGGCCGCCATCGCCAGGGAAACCAGGATGACCGTGGTGATCGACGAGTCGATGGCCGATCTGCACCTGACCGGTGAGCCGCAGCAGCCGCCGGTTGCCGCGTTCGCCAAGGGCAACGAGATCGTCACCATCGGCTCGGCCTCGAAGTCGTTCTGGGGTGGCCTGCGGGTCGGCTGGATCCGGACGAACCAGCCGCTGATCACCAAGCTGCTCGGCATCCGCTCCACGGTCGACCTCGGCACCCCGGTGATGGACCAGCTGGCCACCTGCCACCTGCTGGCCAATGCCGACACCATCCTCGACCGCCGTCGCGACCAATTGCGTGCCCAGCGGGCCGCGTTGGTGGAGGCCGTGGCCGAGGAGCTGCCGGATTGGCGGCTCGGTTACGGCGCGGGCGGCATGTCGGTGTGGGCGCAACTGCCGGCTCCGGTCTCCACCGCGCTGGCCGCCACCGCGCCCAACCACGGCGTATTGCTTGCTGCCGGACCGCGATTCGGCGTCCAGGGCGCCTTCGAGCGCTTCATCCGGCTGCCGTTCACCCATCAGGAACCCGAACTTCGCTTGGCGGTCAAGGCGATCGCCGCCGCGTACGAGGCGCTGACCCCGCGGGCCGCGGATCCGCTGCAGCCGCTCACCTGCTACTGAAGTCGTTGCCCCGCAAGGGATGACTACGACCGTGCGCCGACGCCCCGCAGCAATGTGTCGATGACGCGTCCCGCGAGGATGTCCGGGTCGGTGGTTCCGTCCAATTCGTTACTGCCGTGTACGGTTTCGGTGATCAGCGCGAGGTACACCCGCCGGACCCAGGTGAGGTCGGCGTCGGCCGCGATGAACCCGTCGGTGCGCGCGCGGCCCAGCGCCGCATCGCATTTCGCGTAGACGTCCGCCTGCAGCTCGGCCACCTCGGGGTCGGTGCTGTCCACCCGGTCGAGCGCGTACGAGGCCCCGTACTTGATCTCGATGACGTTGGCGGTGGCCTGGTGCAGCGCGACCAGCGGCGGGGCGGTCAGCGGGCGGGCGGCGTCGACCGCGGCCGCGATGCGCCGCCAGGCGGCGACCGCCATGGTGCGCACCAGATCGTCCCGATTGGCGAAGCGCCGGTGCACGGTCGTCCGCGCGACCCCGGCCGCCTCGGCGATCTGCTCGAGGGTGGCGTTCGGGTGCTCGCTGAGCACCCGTTCGGCCGCGTCCAGGATGGTGCGGACGGTGCGCTCGGCGTCGGCGCGCAGCGGACGTGCGGACGTGGGCGACATGGGTGCTCCGTTCTGTAGAACTCCCTACACACTACATCTGAGCAGCGATTTACCTATAAACTGCGACATTTAAGTTGCAGTTAATATAAATAGCGCTACTCTTATGTTGCATCAGATCGAAGGAGATACGACATGACCCGCACTGGAAAGACCGCACTCGTCACCGGCGCCTCGTCCGGGATCGGCGCCGAATTCGCGGCCGCGCTGGCCGCTCGCGGCGATGACCTCGTCTTGGTCGCCCGATCGCTACCGCGCCTGGAATCGATTGCCGCGCAGCTGAATCAACAGCACGGCGTGCGTGTCGAGGTCATCGGGCAGGATCTCGCCGAGCCGGACGCCGCCGCGCGAGTGGCGGAAGAACTTGCGGCACGGCAGCTTTCGGTCGACTTACTGATCAACAACGCCGGCTTCGGCAGCGCGGGCCGGTTCGAGGACCTCGGCGCGGACCGCGAACACGAGCAGCTGATGGTCAATGTCGTGGCGCTGGCCGGGCTCACCCGCCGCCTGATCCCGGCCATGGTGGCGCGGGGCAGCGGGGAAATCGTGAATGTCGCCTCGACCGCGGCCTTCCAGCCGTCGCCGTACTTCGCGACGTACTCCTCCGGCAAGGCGTTCGTGCTGAACTTCAGCCTGTCGCTGTGGAGCGAATACCGCGGCCGCGGCATCAAGGTCCTCGCCGTGTGCCCCGGCCCGACCGAGACGGCGTTCTTCGACACCGTCGGCACCCGGGATGCCGCGCTGGGCCAAATGGGCAGTGCCACTCAGGTTGTGCGGTCCACGCTGCGCGCGCTGGAACGCAACAGGGGCTATGTTGTGCCCGGCGTGCAGAACTTCGCCAGCGCGCATCTGCTGCCCCGCCGCCCGCGCACCATGGTGGCGCGCGTCGCCAAGCTCGTCACCCGTGGGCTGGCCGACGGCGGCCGTCCGATCCAGGTCGAGCCTGCCGCTGCCTGACCCCGGGCGACTATGGACACCCGAAAGGCCCCGGTGCGCGCCCGGGGCCTTCGGATCGAGAACTCAGTCGGCCCACACGGATTCGATCGGCGTCGCCGCGTCGGGCGGCGGGGTCGGAATGCCGTTCGGGGTACGGGAGAAGCGCGGCGCCGGCGCGTGTTGGGTGATGTTGTCCACCTCGATCAACGAGCCGCGGGCGGTGATGTGCTCGTTCTTCGTGGCTTCCTCGAAGGTGAGCACGGGGGAGACGCAGGCGTCGGTGCCGACGAAGATCTCCGCCCACTCGTCCCTGGTCTTGGTCAGGAAGCGTTCGGTGAACAGCTTTTTCAGCGTTTCCTGGCCGGCCGGATCGAGCTGGAAGGGCAGGCCCTCCGGGTCGATGCCGAGGCCGGCGAGCAACTGCGCGTAGAACTGCGGCTCGATCGAGCCGACCGCCATGTACTTGCCGTCGGCGGTTTCGTAGGTGTCGTAGAAAGCCATTCCGGTGTCGAGCAGGTTCACGCCACGCTCATCGGACCACGCGCCGTACCCGCGCATGCCCCAGATCATGTGCGAAAGGGCAAGCGCGCCATCGACCATCGCCGCGTCGACGACCTGGCCCTTGCCCGAGGTCTGCCGCTCGACCAGCGCGGCCAGCAGGCCGAACACCAGGAACATCGAGCCGCCGCCGAAGTCGCCGACCATGTTCAGCGGCGGCACCGGGCGCTCGCCCTTGCGGCCGATGGCGTGCAGCACGCCGGTGATGGAGATGTAGTTGATGTCGTGCCCGGCGCGATCTGCCAGCGGACCCTCCTGGCCCCACCCGGTCATCCGTCCGTAGACCAGGCGCGGGTTGCGGGCGAGCGCGTCCTCCGGGCCGAGCCCCATCCGCTCGGTCACGCCCGGCCGGAAGCCCTCGATGAGCACGTCGGCCTTCTCGACCAGCCCGAGCACCTTCTCGATGTCGGCCGGATCCTTGAGGTTGGCCTCGACGATGGTCCGCCCGCGCTGCTGCGGCCGGTCGAACCCGCCGGGGATCTGCCCCGCGCGCTGGATCCGCACCACGTCGGCGCCCAGATCGGCGAGCAGCAGTGCGGCGTGCGGTCCCGGGCCGATACCGGCCAGCTCGATGACCTTGATGCCCGCCAGCGGGCCTTTAGCGGCGGTGGATGGAGTGCTCACGCCCTACCTCGGTTCGTCGTTGATCCAGCACACCGGCACTGCGGCGGCACTTCGGGAAGCGGACCGGCCGGTGTATTGACAGTATGACAATAACGCTGCCTCAGCCATCGTCTCGGTCGCCCGGGGCACCTTGCTCCGGGGTCGTGCGCGGACGCACCCGGTACGACACAATCTCACCAGCGCACCATTCGCGGGAACGTCCGGCGAGCCCGCGCGGTGAGGCGGAGTCATGCGAGAGACCGGCGAGGCGGAGTCGTGAGTAGCGGAGGTGAGGTCCTCGTCGGCCTGGTCATTCTGGTCGGCCTGCTCGGCATCATCGTCCCGATCCTGCCGGGCGTCATCCTGATCTTCGGCGCGATCGCGGTGTGGGCCTTCATGACCGGCGGCGCGACCGCCTGGATCGTCTTCGGCATCAGTACCGCTCTGCTGGTGCTGTCCGGGGTCATCAAATACACCTGGCCCGGCCGGAAGATGAAGGACGCGGGCGTGGCCAACCGCTCACTCGTGCTCGGCGCGGTCCTCGGCATCGTCGGATTCTTCGTCATCCCCGTGGTCGGCCTGTTCGCCGGCTTCGTGCTCGGCGTCTACCTCTCCGAACTCCACCGCCTGCGCGTCGGCCGGCAGGCCTGGCAGTCAACGGTGCACGCGCTCAAAGGCGTCGGCCTGTCCATGCTCATCGAACTCCTCGGCGCCCTGCTCGCCACCGGCGTCTGGGTGATCGGCGCGATCGCCGCCTAGCTACTCGATGACCGGGAACGGGATCGTGTCCGCCACTTCGGGTTTGGGCAGGCTGTCGCGGCGGATGGGGAGCGTCGGCTGGTCGGGGTGCAGCAGGGGGAGGGTGGGGGCGGGGTCGGCCGGCAGGGGGCGGAGGCGGGCGGGGAGGCGATAGAAGGCGCGGGCGTTGTCTTCCAGGACGGCGAACATGTCGGTGCCGACCACGTCGCAGATGAGGTCGACGTCGGAGTCCTGGAACGGACGGCCGGCGCGGGTGCCGGGGAGGTCGGTGCCGAACATCAAGGCTTCGGGGTTGACCGCGTGAATGCGCCGCAGGGTGTCCGGGACGCTCATCGCGACCCGGCCGAACCCGGTCGCCTTCACGCGCGCGCCGCGGTCCACCAGATCCAGCAGGTAGGGCAGGCCCTCGTCGGACATGCCGAGGTGGTCGATGCAGAACACCGGCAGTTTCGAGATCACCGGCTGCAACGACGCGAGCATCTGCCCGTCGATGTAGACCTCGACGTGCCAGCCGACCAGCTCGTGCGCCCGCAGCGCCTGCAAGGTCATGCCGGTGATGTCGGCGGCGGCCCGCTTGAGGTTGAACCGCAGGCCGCGCACGCCGATCCGATCCAGCTCGACGATCTCGTCGTCGGTGGCGTCCAGGTCCAGCCGGGTCACCCCGACCCAGCCCTCGCCGAGCTCGGCGAGGGCTGCCCGCAGATAGGTCTGATCGGTGCCCTGGAATGACCCGCTGACCACGGCTCCGCCGCCGATGTCGAAGCGGGACATCCGCTTTCGATAATCGGCGATGGTGAACGGGCCGGGCAGGTAGCCCTCGTTCTCGAACCGCGGGAACCGCGGATCGAAGATGTGGAGATGGGCATCGAACACCTGTACAGAATGCCTCAGTGCGAGTCTTTCCGCTGTCGCGGAGGTAACAAACCCGGTCGGGCTAGACCTTGTGCGGCTCGCTGGCGCGCAGCATGTCCTCGCGCTCGACGACCTTCACCCGCTCGCGGCCCTCGGGCTCGCCGAGCGAGCGCTCGTGCGCGTCCAGGCGGTACCACCCCTGCCAGGTGGTGAACGGAATGCCCTTGCTCTCCAGGAACTCGGTGACCGCGTCCAGCTCCGGCCGCGTGGCCGGGGTGAAGTTCGCGCTGTCGTCGAGCAGGCAGGCCACGGTCTCGTTGGCGTCGCCCTTGGTGTGGCCGATGAGGCCGACCGGGCCGCGCTTGATCCAGCCGGTGACGTAGGTGGCCGGGACGTAACGGTCGGCGCCGTCGGCGTTCTCGTCGGCGATCACCCGGCCCGCCTCGTTGGGCACGGTGCCGGCCTGGTCGTCGAACGGCAGGTTGGTCAGGTTCTGCGACAGGTAGCCGACGGCGCGGTAGACCGCCTGCACGTCCCATTCCTTGAACGTGCCGGTGCCCTTGACGTTGCCGGTGCCGTCGAGCTGGGTGCGCTCGGTGCGCAGGCCGACGACCTTGCCGTCCTCGCCGAGGATCTCCGCGGGCGACTCGAAGAAGTGCAGGAACAGCTTGTGCGGGCGGTTGCCGACGTCGCGAATCGCCCACTGCTCGAGCGTGTTCGCGATCATGTCGACCTGCTTGGAGTGCCTGCGCGCGGCCTCGGAGCCCTCGTCGTAGTCGATGTCCTCCGGATCGACGATGACCTCGATGGTCGGCGAATGATCCAGCTCGCGCAGTTCCAGCGGGGTGAACTTGGCCTGCGCCGGGCCGCGGCGGCCGAACACGTGCACCTCGAGCGCCTTGTTGGCCTTGAGGCCGGCGTAGACGTTCGGCGGGATCTCGGTCGGCAGCAGCTCGTCGCCGGTCTTGGCCAGCACGCGGGCCACGTCGAGCGCGACGTTGCCGACGCCGAGCACGGCGACCTTCTCCGCGTCCAGCGGCCAGGTGCGCGGCACGTCCGGGTGACCGTCGTACCAGGAGACGAAGTCCGCGGCGCCGTAGGAGCCGTCCAGGCCGATGCCCGGGATGCCCAGCGCGCGGTCGGCATTGGCGCCGGTGGAGAAGATCACCGCGTCGTAGAAGGTGCGCAGGTCATCGAGGGTGATGTCGGTGCCGTAATCGATATTGCCGAGCAGGCGGACCTGCGGCTTGTCCAGCACCTTGTGCAGGGCGGTGATGATGCCCTTGATCCGCGGGTGGTCCGGCGCGACGCCGTAGCGGATCAGCCCGAACGGCGCGGGCATGCGCTCGAACAGGTCGATGCTCACCTCGGCATCCGACTTCATCAGGGCGTCGGCGGCATAGATTCCCGCGGGCCCGGCGCCGACGATGGCGATG
Organism: Nocardia sp. NPDC006044; assembly: GCF_042871115.1. Classification (NCBI taxonomy): domain Bacteria; kingdom Bacillati; phylum Actinomycetota; class Actinomycetes; order Mycobacteriales; family Nocardiaceae; genus Nocardia; species Nocardia sp. NPDC006044. The sequence goes on along the minus strand of NZ_JBIAID010000002.1, from coordinate 1,030,055 downwards.
CGGAGCGGGCGGTCAGCTGCACTCTGGTCGGTCATCTTTACGCGCACCCTTATGGTCGAGAACAAATTAACGGCGTCTTGCTTAGCCTAGGCTAAGTTACGCGCTGGCTGGTTGCACCTGACGGCGCGGACACTGCGGTTGTCGGCTCGTGGCCACCTCAGTCGCGGCTATGACAGCAGGCCGCAGTCTCGCGATTCTATCGGTGGCGGCCACGGCCGCCCTCGGCGGTGCGAGAACTGAATGGATGCCACCCTAGGCGTTCTGTCCGGGCTACCCGATCTCGCGGCGTCGACTCCCGCGCGGGACACCGGCCTTCGCCGGGTGTGGCGCCCCCGGTGGGGTCGAGCGTCGGATAGCCCTGCCGACCAGGGATCATCGTGGCATGAGCGATCAGGAGTCACCCGCCGAAGACGAGGTCATCACGGTCGATCAGACCGACAAGCGTTCCGTGGCACCGTTCGTCGCCGCGGCCGTCCTCGCGGTCATCGTGCTCGGCGCGATCATCATCGGCGGGGTCGTGTCGCCCGCTGAGAAAAATGTCACAGATTCCGACCGGATCGCCGCCGCGGTGCGCAACTTCGTCGACGGGTCCAACAACACCGACCTGGTGCCCCCACCTGGTGCGGGCTGCCCGGGCTTCGATCCGAAACGCTCCCCGCTCGCCGGGCGCTCCGGCGGCGGAAAGACCGTGGAATTCATCGAACTCGTCGATCCGCAGCGCGACGGCGACCGGGCGAAGGCCACGGTCACCACCAAGGTCGACGGCGACGAGCAGACTTCCACCTGGAATCTGACTCGCTCCGGCGACAAATGGCTGGTCTGTAATTGAGCATTCTCATACCGTGAGCAGCCATTTGACAGGGTGACCCTCGTCCAGGCAATCTCAGCGGAAGGTCATGAGAACCAGTGTCAAGCCCCGGCAATACTGGTCGGCAACCCTCCTCCGCGGTGGGGTGCTCCGGGTGACGACCTGGCCGCGCGTCAAACCCGAGCGCGGCAAGTGCGGATTCTAGGAGGGTCCAGATGAGTTATGCCGGTGACATCACCCCGCAGCAGGCTTGGGATCTGTTGCGCGACAATCCCGAAGCCGTCCTGGTCGACGTGCGCACCGAGGCCGAGTGGAAGTTCGTCGGCGTGCCCGACACCAGCTCGATCGAGCGCCCGACCGTACTGATCGAGTGGGTCGATTCGACCGGGTCGCGCAACGGCGAGTTCACCGAGCAGCTGGTCACGGCGCTCGACGGGCACAACCCGGAGGCGCCGGTGATCTTCCTCTGTCGCTCCGGCCAGCGCTCGATCGGCGCGGCGATCGCCTCGACCCAGGCCGGGTTCGGCACCTCGTACAACGTGCTCGAGGGCTTCGAGGGCCCGCTCGACGCGGACGGACATCGCGGCGGCGCCGGCTGGCGCGCCCTCGGCCTGCCCTGGCGGCAGTCATGAGTAGCTGCTGTTCGGTGGACGCGTTGTCGCGGAGCTCTGTCGTCGGGAGGCAGTCGTGATCACAGGTGGTGCGTTCGACAAGCCGCTGCCCGAGGGTGTCGGCGCGGCGACCCTCGGCGTGCGAGGGGGGTTGCGCCGCTCCGGTTTCGAGGAAACCTCGGAGGCGCTGTACCTGACCTCCGGTTTCGTCTACGAGAGCGCGGAGGCCGCCGAGGCCGCGTTCACCGGGGACGTGGAGCATTTCGTCTACTCCCGCTACGGCAACCCGACGGTCGCCATGTTCGAGGAGCGGATGCGGCTGCTCGACGGCGCCGAGGCGTGCTTCGCGACCGCGAGCGGAATGTCCGCGGTCTTCACCGCGCTGGGCGCGCTGCTCGGCGCCGGTGATCGACTTGTGGCCGCGCGCAGCCTGTTCGGGTCCTGCTTCGTGGTGTGCAACGAGATCCTGCCGCGCTGGGGCGTGGAGACCGTCTTCGTCGACGGCGAGGATCTGGATCAATGGGAGCAGGCGCTGTCGGTGCCCACCCAGGCCGTGTTCTTCGAGACGCCGGCCAACCCCATGCAGACCCTCGTCGACGTGCGCCGGGTCACCGAGCTCGCGCATGCCGCGGGCGCGAAGGTGGTGCTGGACAACGTCTTTGCCACCCCATTGCTGCAACGCGGTTTCGAGCTGGGCGCCGACGTGGTCGTCTATTCCGGCACCAAGCACATCGATGGCCAGGGCCGGGTGCTCGGCGGCGCGATCCTCGGCGCGAAGGATTACATCGACGGCCCGGTGAAAACGCTGATGCGCCATACCGGTCCGGCGCTGAGCCCGTTCAACGCGTGGACGCTGCTCAAGGGTTTGGAGACGATGCCGTTGCGCGTGCGGCATTCGACCGAGTCCGCGTTGCGCATAGCCCGCTTCCTGGAGACCAGCACCTCGGTCAGCTGGGTGAAATACCCGTTCCTGGAATCACATCCGCAACACGACCTGGCCACCGGCCAGATGAGCGCCGGCGGTACCGTGGTCACCTTCGAGCTGAACGCGCCTGCGCACGAGGCGAAGAAGCGCGCCTTCGAAGTGCTCAACCGCCTGCGCATCATCGATATCTCGAACAACCTCGGCGACGCCAAGTCGCTGATCACCCACCCCGCCACCACAACTCATCGCGCGATGGGCCCGGAAGGCCGAGCCACCATCGGCCTCTCCGACGGCGTGGTCCGCATCTCCGTCGGCCTCGAGGACGTCGAGGACCTTCTCGCCGACCTCGACCACGCCCTGAGCTAGCCACGAAAAAGGCTCCGCCCGTTCGTATCCGGAACGGGCGGAGCCTTTCTCGTGGGATCAGCCCAGTGCGCGCAGGCGCGGCGCGAGGTCGCGCTGGAACAGGTCGAGGAAGCGGCGCTGGTCGTGGCCGGGGGCGTGGAAGACCAGGTGGTTGAGGCCGGCGTCGAGGTAGGGCTTGATCAGGTCGACGGCCTGGTCGGGGTCGCTGGCGACGATCCAGCGCTTGGCGATCTGCTCGATCGGGAGGGCGTCGGCGGCGGCCTCCATCTCGATCGGGTCGGTGATGCTGTGCTTCTGTTCCGGGGTCAGGCTCAGCGGGGCCCAGAAGCGGGTGTTCTCCAGTGCCAGTTCGGGATCGGTGTCGTAGGAGATCTTGATCTCGATCATCCGGTCGATGTCGTCGACGGTGCGTCCGGCCTTGGCGGCGCCCTCGGCGACGGCGGGCATCAGCTTGTCGGTGTAGAGCTCCATGCCCTTGCCGGAGGTGCAGATGAAGCCGTCACCCGCGCGGCCCGCGTAGCGCGCGACCAGCGGTCCGCCGGCGGCGACATAGATCGGGATGCCGCCCTTGGGCACGTCGTAGATGGACGCGCCGACGGTGTTGTAGTACTCGCCCGCGAAGTCGACGCGGTCGCCGGTCCACAGCGCGCGCATCAGCTCGACCGACTCGCGCAGCCGGGCGAAGCGCTCCTTGAACTCCGGCCACTCGCCCTTGTAGCCGGTGGCGATCTCGTTCAGCGCCTCGCCGGAGCCGACGCCGAGCATGATCCGGTCGGGGTACAGACAACCCATGGTGGCGAAGGCCTGCGCGATCACCGCCGGGTTGTAGCGGAAGGTGGGGGTGAGCACCGAGGTGCCGAGCTGGATCCGCTTCGTCCGCTCGCCGACCGCGGCCATCCAGGCCAGGGAGAACGGCGCGTGCCCGCCCTTGTGCCGCCACGGCTGGAAGTGATCGCTGACCGTTGCGCTGTCGAGGCCGTGTTCCTCGGCCAGCACCGCGATCTCCACCAGTTCGCGCGGGCCGAACTGTTCCGCCGACGCCTTGTATCCGAGCTTGAGCTCACCCATGTGCGCCACTCCTGTCGCTTCGCTGCACACCTGTGCGGGCATTCCCGCACACCGTTGGTCGGCCGCAGACGCGCTGCGGTCCTGCTTGGCTTCAACCGGTGCGGGACGGCTGGCGTTCCCGCACCTCGGCCATTTCAGCACTGTCCGGCGCATTCCGCACATACGTCATACGGCCGTCTTCGACCATAGTCAGCTGTAGTCCCAGGTCTGCGCAGGGTCGCGCCGCGCCCGGCTTACCCGCGGAACTGTGCCTGATAGGCATACCCTCCGCATTCACTCCGAACATGCGCGGTCCGAGGACGGACTCCGTCCGGCAGTGTCCCTAGTGGGACAATTGTCTGGTGACTGATGAACCGATCCTGTCCTATCTGACCGATATGGACGGTGTCCTGGTGCACGAGGACCAACTGGTGCCCGGCGCCGACGAGTTCCTCGCCGAGCTGCGCGCCAACGAGACCCCGTTCCTGGTGCTGACCAACAACTCCATCCGCACCCCGCGCGACCTGCAGGCCCGGCTGCGCCACACCGGACTCGACATCCCGGAGGAGGCGATCTGGACCTCCGCCCTGGCCACCGCCACCTTCCTGGACGAGCAGCGCCCGAACGGAACCGCCTACGTGGTCGGCGAATCCGGCCTCACCACGGCGCTGCACGAGATCGGCTACGTACTCACCGACAGCAACCCCGACTACGTGGTGCTCGGCGAGACGCGCAACTACTCGTTCGAGGCGATCACCACCGCGATCCGCTTGATCGAGCGCGGCGCGAGCTTCATCGCGACCAACCCCGACCCGACCGGCCCGTCCCGCGACGGCTCGCTGCCCGCGACCGGTTCGGTGGCCGCGCTGATCACCCGCGCCACCGGCCGCGACCCGTACTACATCGGCAAGCCGAACCCGCTGATGATGCGCTCGGCGCTGCGCCGGATCGGCGCGCACTCGCAGTCGACGGTGATGATCGGCGACCGGATGGACACCGACGTCATCTCCGGCCTGGAGGCCGGCATGCGCACCATCCTGGTCACCACCGGCATCTCCACCCGCGCCTCGGTCGAGGCGTATCCGTACCGGCCGACGCTGGTGCTGGACTCCGTCGCCGATCTGGTCGGGCGCACCAAGGAGCCGTTCGCCGGCTGATCTACTTTTCCGTGGCGATCGCGTCCAGCGCGGTGGACAGCATGGCGAGCAGCTCCACCGCCGCCGCGAGCTGTTCGTAGCCGAGTTCGCAGGCCAGCCGCTCGGCCATGATGGCGTGCTGCGGATTGATCCGCCGCACGGCCGCGAGCCCCGCGTCGGTGACCGCGACCAGCTTGGCGCGCCGGTGCGCCGGGTTCGGCCGGTATTCGGCAAGGCCCTTGTCCACCAACAGGTCCGCGATGCGCTGCACGCTCTGCCTGGTGATGCCCATGTCCCTGGCGATGCCCGCCACCGGCAGCGGTTCGGTGAGCACCGCGCCGAGCACCTGCCACCAGGCCGCGGTGAGTCCGGCCGGGGCGGCCAGTTCCTCAGCGATCGCGAGGAACTGCCCGTTCAGCCGGAACGATGTGATGGCGGCCGTCGCGAACAGCTCCTGTTCGTTCCTTGTCACGTGCACCTCCCGGCGATCCGGCCGGTCGACCGGATCGCCGCCCGATTCTTCCTCATCCGGCGTGCGCCACGGACCGTTGCTCCTCGTACTCGGCGAGCACCATCCAGCCCGCCGGATCCGAGTGCCCGTACAGCCGGTACCACCCGTCGAGCACGTGCGGCTCGTACACGCCGAGCCTGCCGAGTGCCGCGCGTGCGAATTCGAACGGCGATGTGCCGCCCGCCGTGATCAGGTCGCCGTCGGTCACCGCGGCCTCTTCCACGTAGTTCCCGGCACCCGCGTATCCGCTGTAGAGCAAGAACTCCCGCACATTGCTCGTGTGCTTGCGGGTATCGAGCAGACCTTCCTTCGCGAGCCCGAGCGTCGCGCCGCAGATCGCCGCGACCGGAACGCCCGCGGCGAGGAACTCGCGCGCCGCGGCCGCGAAGGGCATCAGCTCCTCGCCTGCCCAGGTGTCCGCGCCGGCCAGGATCAGCATCGCGCTGTCGGCCGGCCTGAGCTCGGCCAGCGTCATATCCGGCACGATCCGCATCCCGCCCAGCGTGGTGATCGGATCTGTGGTCAGCCCAACCGTTTTCGTCTGCCACGTGCCCGGCTCCCGTTGCCAGGTCGTCCGGTTGATGTGCGCCGTGGTGGCGCCGATCTCCCAGTCGGCGAAGGTGTCGTAAACGGCAACGTGAACTGTTTTCTCGATCATGACAGCATCCTGTCATGTTTGACAGCATGCTGTCAATAGTTGAGCGATGCGCGATTAAGCTGGGGGTATGCGGATCTCGGTGGCTGTGGACGAACGCGTCGGTGTGGCACAGGAACTGATCGAGGAGCTGGCCCGGCGCGGACACGAGACGGTCCCGCACGGCGCGCTCGCGGACGGCGAGCGCGACGACTGGGCCTGGGCGAGCGCGGCCGCGGCCCGCGACGTCGCGCAGGGCCGCGCCGAACAGGCGATCGTCTGCTGCTGGACCGGAACCGGCGCGTCGATCGCCGCGAACAAGGTCGACGGCATCCGCGCGGCGCTCTGCGGCGACGCCGCGACGGCGCAGGGCGCGCGTCAGTGGAACGACGCGAATGTCCTTGCGCTGAGCCTGCGTTCGACCTCCAGCGCGGAGCTCCAGGAAATCCTGGACGCCTGGTTCGCCGGCCGGCCGAGCGCCGAGGCCGGCGACCAGGCCAACATCGCGCACCTGTCGGCGATCGAACGCGCCGACGAGTCGTGAATTACGCCCGGTGCAGCGCGAAGATGCGCAGGTCGCGGCTGGTGCGGTTCTTGTAGGCGGCGTAGGCGCCGGTGAGCTCGACGAAGCGGGCGAAGATCGCGTCCTTGGCGTCGGCCTCGACCAGGGCGGCCCGCACCGGGAGGCGCTGGCCCGCGATGGCGACCGTCGCGGCCGGGTCGGCGAGCAGGTTGGCGGTCCAGGCGGGGTGGCGTTCCTGGCCGAAGTTGCTGCCGATCACGTACAGTACGTCGCCGTCGTGCACGTAGAGCAGCGGCTGGGTGCGCGGCTGGCCGGACTTGCGCCCGATGGTGGTCAGCAGGATCACCGGGGCGCCGATCGGGCCGAGCACGGTGTACTTGGCGTCGGTGCGCTCGAGCACCGCGCGATCCAGCGGCGTGATCTTGCGGACGAACCAGGAACCGGGCTTGGTCGCCGCGAACTTGTTCGCCAGCCGGGACAGTGCGTTGGTGCGCGAACCCCACTGCCGGTTCGGAAACTGCTCAGCCATGCCCGGACTATAGCGGCCGATCGTTTCCGAACAGCTGGTGACGACCGTCTCGCCGTGCAGCCCGGTTAGCCGCTTATTCACTAAGCTTTGCGGCATGGCCGATCACGCTCCGTCCACCGTCTACATCGCCTCGCCCGAAGGCGACACCGGGAAGTCGACGGTGGCCCTCGGGGTGTTGCAGATGCTGTGCGCGACCACCGCGCGGGTCGGGGTGTTCCGGCCGATCACCCGGTCTACCACCGAGCCCGACTACATCCTCGAGCTGCTGCTCGAGCACAGCACCGCCGATATCGACTACGCGCAGGCCACCGGCGTCACCTACGAGCAGGTACACGCCGACCCGGACGCCGCGATCAGCGAGATCGTCATGCGATTCCACGAGGTCGCGAAGGTGTGCGACGCGGTGGTGGTGGTCGGCAGCGATTACACCGATGTCGCCAGCCCCAGCGAGCTGCGCTTCAATGCCCGGATCGCGGTGAATCTCGGCGCGCCCGTGCTGCTAGTGGTGCGCGGCTCCGGCCGCACCCCCGCCGAGGTGAAGCAGCTGGCCGAGCTGTGCCAGAGCGAGCTCGTCCTGGAACACGCGCAGCTGGTCGCGATCATCGCCAACCGCTGCGACCCGGACCACATCGATGATGTCGCCGCCACGTTGCGGAACCTTCCGGTGCCCACCTGGACGCTGCCCGAGGTGCCGCTGCTGATCTCGCCGACCATGGCCGAACTCTGTAGCGCCATCGACGGCGAAATGTACAGCGGCGACCAGGAATTGCTGCAGCGCGAGGCGCTGAAGATCATGGTCGGCGGCATGACCGCCGAACACATTCTGGAGCGGCTGGTCGACGGCGTCGTGGTGATCGCCCCGGGCGACCGCTCCGACGTGCTGCTCAGCGTGGTGAACGCGCATGAGGCCGAAGGCTTTCCGTCGCTGTCCGGCATCATCATGAACGGCGGCATGCTGCCCCATCCGGCGGTGGCGCGGCTGATGAGCGGCCTGAAGCCGAAGCTGCCGATCCTCACCACCGAACTCGGCACCTACGACACCGCCAGCGCCGCCTACCGCACCCGCGGCCGCATGTCGGCGGGCAGCCCGCGCAAGGTGGACACCGCCCTCGCGCTGATGGAGGAGCACGTCGACGCGGCGGAATTGTTGCGCCGCATCGAGGTTCCGCTGACCAGCGTGGTCACGCCGCAGATGTTCGAGTACCAGCTCATCGAACGCGCCAGGGGCGACCGCAAGCGCATCGTGCTGCCCGAGGGCGACGACGACCGCGTCCTGCGCGCGGCCGGACGGGTGCTGCAACGCAAGATCGCCGACCTGGTCATCCTCGGCGACGAGTCCTCGATTCGCGCCCGCGCCGCCGAACTCGGCGTCGATATCTCCGCCGCGCAGGTGCTCGATCCCCAAACCTCCGGTCACCTGGACGAATTCGCCGAGGAGTACGCGGAGCTGCGCAAGCACAAGGGGATGACGGTCGAGCGCGCCCGCGAAACCATGTCCGACATCTCGTATTTCGGCACCATGATGGTCTACAAGGGGATCGCCGACGGCATGGTGTCGGGCGCCGCGCACACCACGGCGCACACCATCCGGCCGTCGTTCGAGATCATCAAGACGGTGCCCGGCGTCTCCACCGTGTCCAGTGTGTTCCTGATGTGCCTGGCCGATCGGGTGCTCGCCTACGGCGACTGCGCGGTGGTGCCCGATCCGACGTCGGAGCAGCTGGCCGACATCGCGATCTCCTCGGCGGCCACCGCGGCCCGGTTCGGCATCGAGCCGCGGATCGCCATGCTGTCCTACTCGACCGGCGAGTCCGGCAGCGGCGCGGACGTGGACAAGGTGCGGGTGGCGACCAAGCTGGTCCGGGAACGGGCGCCGCAGCTGCCGGTGGAGGGCCCGATCCAGTACGACGCGGCGATCGAGCCGACCGTCGCGACCACCAAGCTGCCCGATTCCGAAGTGGCCGGTAAGGCAACGGTATTCGTGTTTCCCGATCTCAATACCGGCAACAACACCTACAAGGCGGTGCAGCGCAGCGCGGGCGCGATCGCCATCGGCCCGGTGCTGCAGGGTCTGCGCAAACCGGTCAACGATCTGTCCCGCGGCGCGCTGGTCGCCGACATCGTCAACACCGTGGCGATCACCGCGATCCAGGCGCAGGGTGAGTGACGGTGTCTGTCGCGACACAGCCGGTTCGCGCCGCGGAACAGGTGGTTCGCGCGCGTGGTTGCTGGGGGAGTGCGGGAACACCGCCGAACACGGGAGGCGTGATGACTGAGGCTGCCGACGATCTGGTGCTGGTGATCAATTCCGGCTCGTCGTCGATCAAGTACCAACTCCTGGACCCGGAGTCGGGCGCGGTGACGGCGTCCGGCATGGTCGATCGAATCGGTGAGCACAACGCCGGGATCGAGCATCAGGCCGACGGCTCGACCACCGAGCGACGCGGCGCCGTCGCCGATCACACCGCCGGGCTGCGGCTGATCTTCGACATGTTCGCCGAGACCGGGCACGATCTGGCCGATGCCGGGGTCCGCGCGGTCGGGCACCGGGTGGTGCACGGCGGTGAGGTGTTCTATCGGCCGACGCTGATCGACGACGACGTCGTCGCGGCCATCACCGAACTGTCTTCGCTTGCCCCGCTGCACAATCCGGCGAATGTCGCGGGCATCGAGAGCGCGCGCGAGCTGCTGCCGGAGGTTCCGCAGGTGGCGGTGTTCGACACCGCGTTCTTCCACGGGCTGCCCGACGCCGCCAAGACCTATGCCATCGATGCGAAGGTCGCTGCCGCGCATGGCATTCGGAAGTACGGGTTCCACGGCACCTCGCACGAGTACGTGTCCGGCCAGGTCGCCGAGCTCCTCGGCCGCGACCCGGCCGACCTGAATCAGATCGTCTTCCACCTGGGTAACGGCGCCTCGGCCTCGGCGATCCGCGGCGGCCACCCGATCGACACCACCATGGGCCTGACCCCCTTGGAGGGTTTGGTGATGGGCACCCGGTCCGGCGACCTCGACCCCGGCATCATCGCGCACCTGGTGCGCTCGGCCCACCTCGACATCGACCAGATCGACACGTTGCTCAACCGGGACTCCGGTATCAAGGGCCTGTCCGGCGTCAACGACTTCCGCGAACTCCAGAGACTCATCGAAAAGGGTGACGCCGCAGCGAAACTCGCCTACGACGTCTACATCCACCGCCTGCGCCGCTACCTCGGCGCCTACCTGATCGACCTGGGCGGAGTCGACGCCATCACCTTCACCGCGGGCGTCGGCGAGAACAGCCCGCGGGTTCGCGCCGATGCCCTGGCCGGGTTGTCCCGCTTCGGCATCGAGGTCGACCCCGCCGCCAACACCGCGAAATCTCGTGCTGCCCGCCGTATTTCGCCGCCGGACACGGAGGTGGCGGTGCTGGTCGTCCCGACGAACGAAGAACTGGCCATCGCCCGCGCCGCGCACCGCGTCGCCGAAGCCGGCTGACCCCGAGAGCGGCAAAGCCCGGTCGGGAGGGAAGGCCGACCGGGCCGGATCTGCCGCTGAGGCAGGCACATCGGGATGTTCCCGCTCGCCGCGCGGTCCCCGGAGGGCAGTCCGGTGACCTGCCCCGGGAGCGGCGAGGGCATCGCGGTCCCGGTGGCATGCGGTGGTCCGGTGCGGGTCTCGGTGTGACTGCGCGAACCTGATCCGACGCAGATGCTGCCGAACCCATCGTGAGGATTTCGTGAGTGGTCTACACCCAGGTCTTGGCGCGGATCGAATTGGCCAGGTCGACCAGGGCATAGCGATGATTGCGGCCGGGGGCGCTGCGCGCGAGGGCGCGCAGGCCCGCCTCGGTCCCCTCCCGCAGGCAGCGTTCGGTGAAGGGCGCGCCGAACAGCGTCGCGTCGGAACGCTTCGGCGTATTGCCCGCCTGCAACCAGGCCAGCGCGGCGCCGAGCACCAGGACGCGCATCTGGACGGTCCGCCCCTCGCCGGTCGGCAGGCTCGACACCCGGGACGCGGCGACATGCAGAGTGGATTCCTCGAGTTCGGCCACCGGAGCGGCGGTGAGCAGCAGCAGCACCGCGGTCATCCTGGCGGTGGTGAAATGCCTTGACGCGGCCGGTACTTCGTCCAGTGCGTGTACCGCGTCCGCTACCCGATCGACCGCGGCCAGCTGCCGCGCGAGCCCGAAGGCCGCGTTCACCACCGCGCGATCGGTGCGCCAGACGGTGTCGTAGAACTTCTCCGCGTAGGCTCGCCACTGCTCGGGATCGGTCGAATCCCACTGTTGCAGTACCAGTTCCGCGGTCGCGGCCAGCGCGAGCTTGGGCCCGATCTCGCCGGGCAGCACCCGCAGCACGTCGTCGAAGCTGGCGAAGGCCTGCTCGTACTCCACATCGAGCAGCAGGGCCAGGCCGCGATACCAGCTGACCCGCCAATCGTTTTCGGGTAATCGGGTGAGCAGACGCAGCACCGAGGACGACTCGCCGAGGTCGAGCCGGACCCGCGCCTCGGCCAGCCGGAGCTCCAGATCCAGGGTCTCCGGCGCGTTCTCCGGATCCGCCTTGGCTCGTTCCTCGGCCGCCTGTAACGCCGCCAGCGACTCGGCGGGTTCGGCGTGCACCGTGGTCGCGAGCAGCGGCGCCGACGGATCGGCCGAGTCGAGCAACGGAATAGGCAGTGCGGCAACCACATCCCGGGCCTCCAGCTGCTTGCTGCGGGCCCGTCCGTCGGCGTAGGCGTCGGTCTGGCGGATCAGTTCCTCGGTGCCGAAGCTGGCTCGCGGCGGGCTGAACACCGTCGACAACTGCGGATGCTCGGTGGCGGTCTCCAGCGCGAGGATCTCCCGCAGCACGCCGGACAGCTGCGCGGACATGGCTCGGGCAGAGGGGAATCGGCGATCCGGATCCGGATCGGTCGCGCACAGCAGCAGCCGATGGAAGAACTCGTAGCGCGCCAGCACGGGATGATCCGCGGGGTCGGGGATGCCGTCGAGGTAGCGGCCCTGTTCCATCGGCATCTCGAGCGTGAGCACGGCCAGTGTGCGCCCGACGGTATAGATGTCCGACGCGACGGTGGGGCCGGTCTTCGCGATCTCGGGTGCTTGAAAACCCCTGGTGCCGTATAGATTTCCGTATGACTCGATGGTCGCGACCGCGCCGAGATCGATCAGCTTCACCTGATCCTCGGTGACCATGATGTTGTCCGGCTTCAGATCGTTGTAGGTCAGCCCGATCGAGTGCAGATACTCCAGTGCGGGCAGGATCTCCAGCAGATAGGCGATCGCCTCGGCGACCGGCATCCGGTACGGCCGCGGATAGGAGTTGAGGATGTCGCGCAGCGACCGCCCGCCCACGTACTCCATCACGATGTAGCCGATCGGCGCACCGTCCGGATCGGTGTGCTCGACGAAGTTGTGGATCTTGACGATGCTGGCGTGCGCGACCTCGGCGAGGAACTGGCGCTCGGCGACGGCGACCGCCTGCGCCTCGGCGTCGCCGGTGTGCAGCAGGCCCTTGAGCACCACCCAGCGGTCGCTGACATTGCGGTCGATCGCCAGGTAGATCCAGCCGAGCCCGCCGTGCGCGATGCAGCCCTGCACCTCGTACTGGCCGGACACGACGTCGCCCTCGTGCAGCGACGGCCGGAAATCGTAAGGGGCGCCGCAGGTATCGCAGGTGCCGGTGGTTACCGCGGGCCGGATGGCGGTGGCCCGTCCGACCGGGTTGCCGCAGCGCCAGCAGAACCGCTTGCCTTCGGAGACAACGGGATCGGTCAGCACGGCGGCGCGCGGATCGGCCGGTTCGACCGTCGGGATCGGCACCAGCCCGCCGCCGAGCTTGCGCATCGTGGGCCGGGACCGGGCCGTGCGCACGCTGCGGCCCGAGGTCCGCATCGTCGCCGCGGAGTCCGGTTCGGAGTCGGTTCGCCAAGCGCCGATGATGGTTTCGGCCGCGGCCGCCTGACTGGGCGTCGGCCGGCTACCCACCGCCAGCTCCGTGTGCACCGGCTCGTCGGTTTCGTCGCCTGTCTTGCTGGGTGCGGGACGGCCAGGGGTCAGTTCGGTGCGAGCCGGTTCTTCGGTTCCGTCACCTGTCTTGCTCGGGGCGTGCCTGCGGCCTTGCGTCAGCTCGGTGCGTACCGGTTCCACGGATTCGTCGGCGGTCCGGCTGGGGGCGTGCCTGCGACCTCGGGTCAGTTCGGTGCGGACCGGTTCGACGGGTTCGCCGCCTGCCTCGCTCAGCGCAGGCCGACGACCCCGGGACAGTTCGGTGGGGAGCGGCTCGTCCCCGGCCGCGGGCGGAGCGGCGGTGGCTTCGTCCGCGTCGGGAGTGGCGTCGTCTGCTGTGTTCATCGGCCGTCAGTCCACGTAACTCGGGGCGGGCGGGCCGGGGGACGGGCCGAGCACGGTCAGCCACTGGCGATAGATGCGATCCCAGGTGCCGTCGTTGCGAATCCGCTCCAGGGTGCTGTTCACGAAGCGCACCAGATCGTCGTCGCCCTTGGGGATGCCGATGCCGTACGGCTCGACGCTGATGCTGTCGCCGACAACCTGCGTGTACGGGTCCTGCGCGGCCAGCCCGGCCAGGATGGAGTCGTCGGTGCTCGCCGCGTCGACCTGGCGCTGCTGCAACACGACCAGGCAATCGGCCCAGGTCGGCACGGTCAGGATGGTGGCGGCGGGCTGGTCGTGGCGCATGTGGTCCAGCGAGGTAGTGCCGCGCACGATGCACACCCGCTTGCCCGCGAGATCGGCGATGCCGTTGATCCCGGAGTTCTTCATCGCGAGCACCCGCTGGTTGGAGCGCAGATAGACGGTGGAGAAGGTAACCTTCTGGCGCCGTTCGCAATTGATCGTCATCGTCTTCACCACGATGTCCACCTCGCGGTTCTGCAGCGCGCGTTCCCGGTCGGCCGAGCCGAGGGTGCGATATTCGATCAGGTCCGGGCTGCCGAGCAGGTCGCGGGCGACCTCCCTGGCGATGTCCGGGTCGAAGCCGACGATGGCCCCGGAGGTCGGATCCCGGAAGCTGAACAGGTTGCTGCCCGCGTCCAGCCCGACCACCAGCCGGCCGCGGGCCCGGATGGCGTCGATGGTCGGTCCGCCCGCGGTGCTCGGGCGCAGGCTCGCCGTCGGATCGCCGCACTGCGCGGGCGCGGCCGCGGGCGTGGGCGAATCCGTCAGCACCGGAATGACTTTCGCGGGCAGCGGCGGTTCGGTGTACTTGGCCGTGCTGCTCGGCAGCGAGGTCGGCGCGCCGGTGCTACAGCCGCCGACCAGCGCGACGGTGGCGAGTGCGACGGCGACCAGGCCGTGCCCGGCCCTCATCGGTACTCCCGCAGTCGCGGCCACAGGCCCAGCCCGACGCAGGCCGCCGCGACGATGCCGAGCACCAGCGCGCCGGGGCCCATGAAGGCGAGCACCTGGGCCGCCTGGGAAATTTTGTCGCGCAATGTATTCCGTGTCTTGTCGATGCCCTGCTCCAGTGCCTTGTCCAGTGCCTCCACCTGCGCCGCGACATCGGCGGCCCCCGGACCGGTGGCCACCGCCGCCGCGCCGTTGAAGTCGCCGCGGGCCAGCGTGTCGTTCATGCGCTGGTGTGCGACCCGCCAACGGCCCAGTGCCGGAATGGCATTGCGCACGTCGTCGGCGGCGGGCGCGGAACTCGGGTAGCCGCCGAGCAGGTCGGCGAGGCGGGCGATATTCGCGTCGTAGGTCCGGTCGAAGTCGCCGGTCGCGTCCCGGCTGACCAGCTTCAGCGTTTCCGCCGAACGGGCCTGCTGGGCCAGGATCCGGCTCTCGGTGAGCCGGGAGGCGGGCACCGCGCCGTCGTCGCGGCCGTGGATCATCGAGGTGGCCGACACCGCGCCCGCGATCACGGTCCAGGTCAACAGGATCAGCACCGCCGCCGAGGCGAGCAGCAGCCCCGGATTGAGCACCCGGCGCCACCGCTTGGCCAGATCGAACTGGGCCCACACCAGCGCGACCAGCGCCAGGACCACCAGCACGATGGCGGTCCACGGCGGCCGGACGTGATTGCGCTGCGCCTCGGTCACCGCCGCCTGCCGCCGGTTCTGTAGTTCCTCGGCCATCGGCAGCACGGCGGTCTGCATCTGGTTGGACGCTTCGCTCAAATAGGCCGCGCCGACCGGATATCCGCTGCGATTGTTCGCCCGCGCCGTCTCCACCACCCCGGTGTACACCGGCAGGCTGGTCGCGATCCCGGTGCGCAACTGGGTATCGGTGTTGTCGATCCGGCTGGGCGCGGTGCCCGAGGCCCGGCCGGTCTCCGCGACCAGTTCCGCGGCGGCCTCGCCGATCGCCTGGCTGTAGCGATCGCGCACCGCCTGCGGCTCCAGGCCGCCGGAGATGAACGCGGTGCTCGCCGCGGCGTCCGCGATGGACAGCGAGGTGTAGAGGCGGTGCGCGGAGTACGCGTCCGGCTCGGTGTCGTCGAGCAGCACGTTCAGCGTCTGCTGCCGGTCGCCGACGGTCGCGCCGGTCACCCAGCCCGCGGCCACGCAGACCGTGATGAGCAGCAGCCCGATCGCGATCAGCCGGCCGGGCGAGGAGGCGGCGAACAGGCGCAGCCGCGCCGGGTCGAACTGCTCGCGCACGAAGGCGGCTCGCAGCGCGCCTGGACTGTCCCGCGCGGCGAGCTCGGCGGTGGGCGAGGGCCGCAGAACCGCCGTCGCCTGCTCGATCCGAGCCATGTCCACCTCCCCAGTCTGGGCCGCATTCGCGGATTTCTCGACGGACCGACCGGATAAACGGTCACCCCGTGTCTGTCGTTGCGGAGTTTATTGTGGTCGTAGCGGTGCCGCGGCGTGTGAAATACCCCTGCTTGGCAGCGGAACGCGGCCCGGCGGCGGCAGATCGAGGATGGGTAGCAGATGCGTGGTGACGGTGACGGATGGTCGCGCGACCCCGGCGGGTTGCGGCGTTGGGGCCGGTTCGGCGCCGCCGGATTGCTGCTGCGCGCCCCGCTGGCCGGCGGCGGCTCGGCCGTCCTGATGCAGCATCGCGCGCCCTGGAGTCATCAGGGCGGCACCTGGGCGCTGCCCGGCGGAGCCCGGGACAGCCACGAGACCCCGGTGCATGCCGCGGTGCGCGAGGCGTGGGAGGAGGCGGGGATCGATCCCGCCGAGGTCCGGGTGCGCGGCGAGCGGGTGACCGCGTCCGCGCCGAGCGGCTGGACCTACACCACCGTGATCGCCGACGCCGTGCTGACCTTGCCGACCATCCGGAACCGGGAAAGCTCCGAGGTCGCGTGGATCCCGGAGACCGAGGTCGACGCCAGGCTGTTGCATCCGGGCTTCGCCGCCGCCTGGCCCGCGTTGCGGGCCGCCCCCGCCCGGGTCTGTCTCGGCGAACTCGCGGAGGATCGTGCCGTCGCCGCCGCGCTGCCGCGCACCATCGATCTGGCGGATCAGGGCTTCTTCTGGCTGCACACCGACCCCGACGGGCCCGGTGGCTACGCGCGAATCGTCGGACCGGAGGCGAGTGCCCCGCAACCCGGACCCGCGTCGGACAACGGCGCGGCGGTCGTCTCGCTCACCCGCGGCCAAGTCCTGTCCTGACCGCGGTATCCGCCTGATCGGATGCCCGGCCATCGGCTAACCGTTGGCGAGCAGCGCCGTCTTGAGTTGCCGCGCCGCGGCTTCCGGGTCCCGCGCCTCGGTGATCGCCCGCACCACGACGATGCGGTCGGCGCCGGCCGCGAGCACGTCGGGCAGGTTGTCCGCGTCGATCCCGCCGATCGCGAACCACGGGCGGGTCGGGTGCGCGTCGAAGGTGGAACGCACCAGCTCGAGGCCGGCCGCCTGCCGTCCCGGCTTGGTCGGGGTCGCGTAGACCGGACCGGTGCAGAAGTAATCGATGTGTTCGTCGATCGCGGCCAGCCCGGCCTGCGCGCGATTGTGCGTGGAGCGTCCGATCACCACGTCCTGGCCGAGGATGCGCCGCGCGTACCAGGGCGGCAGATCGCCCTGGCCGAGGTGCAGCACGTCGGCGCCCGCGGCCAGCGCGATATCCGCGCGGTCGTTCACCGCGACCAGCGCGCCGTGCCTGCGGGCGGCCGCCTTCAGCTCGGCCAGCGCGCCGAGCTCGGCGCGCGCCTCGAGCGGGCCGAACTTCGCCTCGCCGGGCGAACCCTTGTCCCGGAGCTGGATGATGTCGACCCCGCCCGCGAAGGCCGCCTCGGCGAACTTGGCCAGATCGCCCCGGTCCCGTCTGGCGTCGGTACAGAGATAGAGGCGAGCGGAGGCCAGGCGCTCCCGGGGCGATGCGGGTCGGGCAGGGTGGGAGGGTTGCACGTCTTCGACCGTAGCCGCGCTACCGTGGGGAAGCGAACGGCGGCGCCACGCGAACGCCGCGCAGCGGAGACAGAGGCAGGTGGAACAGGATGCGGACGCTGGCCGTCGTGGGTGGCGGCGTCATCGGGCTCGGGGTGGCCTGGCAGGCCGCCGAGGCAGGCTGGTCGGTCACGCTGTTCGACCCGGCGGTCGGCTCCGGCGCCTCGTGGGTGGCCGGTGGCATGCTCGCTCCGCTGTCCGAGGGCTGGCCGGGTGAAGACCGGGTGCTCGCGTTCGGGGCGGCCGCGCTGGCCCGCTGGCCGGAGTTCGCCGCCCGGGTCGAGACCGCCACCGGCCAATCGGTGTTCGTGGCCGACGCGACACTGACCGTCGCGCTGGACGCCGCCGACGTCGCCGACCTGCGCACTGTCGCGGAGTGGGTGGGTGGCCGCGGTCACGAACTCCAGGTCCTCGATCGCGCGGGCGTCCGTGCGCTGGAACCGAATCTGGCGCGCACGGTCCGCGCCGGACTGCACGCGCCCGCCGAACCCGCGATCGACAATCGGCGCCTGGTCGCCGCGCTGCGGAAGGCCGCGACGGCGGCGGGAGTGCAGATCCGGGCCGAATCCGTGGACGCGCTGGACGCGCTCACCCACGATCAGATCGTCCTGTCGGCCGGCGCGGCGTCTGCCCGGCTGTGGCCCGACCTGCCGGTCCGGCCGGTCAAGGGCGAGATCCTGCGCCTGCGCCACCGTCCCGGCGTCACCCCCGCGCCGCGGCACGTGGTCCGGGCCAGGGTGCACGGCCGGGCTATGTACCTGGTCCCGCGCGCCGACGGAATCGTGGTCGGCGCAACCCAATACGAGGCGGGTTTCGATACCGCGGTCACCGTCGCGGGCGTCCGGGACCTGATCGCCGACGCCGAGGCCGTCTTCCCCGGCATCGGCGAATACGAGCTGGCCGAGGCGAGCGCGGGTTCGCGCCCGGGTACCCCGGACAACCTGCCGTTGCTCGGCAGGCTCAGCGACCGGGTCGTCGCGGCCACCGGCAACGGCCGCAACGGCATGCTGACCCTGCCGCTCACCGTCGACGCGGTCCTGGCCCAGCTCGCCGGAACACCGTTGCCCGAGGCGGAACCCGCCGACCCGCAACGCTTCACGACGGCTCACCGGCCGTCCCCTTCGTCATCCGCAGGAGGAGTTCGATGACTTCGACATCCGTCCCCATCGGCGTCAGCGTGAACGGCACAGATCACGAATTCGCCGAAACCCTCACCGTCCGAGAGCTGCTCGGCCGCCTGGAGCTGCCGACGCAGGGCATCGCGCTCGCGGTGGACGGCGCGGTGTTCCCCAAGTCCCGCTGGGACGAGCCGGTCGGTCGCGGCTGGCAGATCGAGGTGCTGACGGCGGTCCAGGGTGGCTGAGGCACCGCTGCGGATCGCGGACCGCGAGTTCGGTTCTCGCCTGATCATGGGCACCGGCGGTGCGGACAACCTGGCCGTGCTGGAGGAGGCGCTGGTCGCCTCGGGCACCGAACTCACCACCGTCGCCATGCGCCGGGTGGACGCCGCGGGCGGCACCGGCGTGCTGGATCTGCTGAAGCGCTTGAACATCGCCCCGCTGCCCAATACGGCCGGCTGTCGCACCGCGGCCGAGGCGGTGCTCACCGCGCAACTGGCCCGCGAGGCGCTCGACACCAACTGGGTCAAGCTAGAGGTGGTCGCCGACGAGCGCACACTGCTGCCCGACCCGATCGAATTGATCACCGCCGCAGAGCAACTCGTCGACGACGGCTTCGTCGTGCTGCCCTACACCACCGACGACCCGATCCTCGCGCGCAGGCTGGAGGACGCGGGCTGCGTCGCGGTGATGCCGCTGGGTTCGCCGATCGGCACCGGCCTGGGCATCGGCAATCCGCACAATATCGAGATGATCGTCGCCGAGGCCGGGGTCCCGGTGATCCTGGACGCGGGCATCGGCACCGCGAGCGACGCCGCGCTGGCCATGGAACTCGGCTGCTCGGCGGTCCTGCTGGCGACGGCGGTGACCAGGGCTCGTCAACCGGAGTTGATGGCCGAGGCCATGGCGTCCGCGGTGCGCGCCGGCTATCTGGCGCGCCAGGCGGGTCGCATTCCGAAACGATTCTGGGCGCAGGCTTCCTCACCCGCGCTCTGACCGGGTCGCGGGCCGAAACCCCCGCTCAGGACGTCTATCAGGGTGGCGTCGTCGGTAGTAGGGGTGGCCCTCATCCCTGAGGATGATCCAACACGACACTTTGTAGTGACGCGCGTCGCGGCATTTTCGGGCAGGCTGGTCACCATGATCGAGCTGAGAGGGCTGACCAAGCACTACGGGCAGACCGTCGCCGTTCAGGATCTATCCTTCACCGTTCGACCCGGACAGGTGACGGGGTTCCTGGGCCCGAACGGAGCCGGTAAGTCGACGACGATGCGCATGATCCTGGGGCTGGACAAGCCGACCTCGGGGACCGCGCTCATCCAGGGCAAGCCATACCGCGAACTGGACCATCCGCTGCGCACCGTCGGTGCGTTGCTCGACGCCAAGTGGGTGCATCCGAACCGTTCGGCGCGCGCCCACCTCGAGTGGATGGCCGCCTCCAACGACATCGCCAAGTCCCGGGTGGAGGAGGTGTTGCGGCTGGTCGGCCTGTCCGAGGTGGCGGGCAAGACCGCGGGCGGCTTCTCGCTCGGCATGTCCCAGCGGCTCGGCCTGGCCGGCGCGCTGCTCGGCGACCCGCAGGTGCTGCTGTTCGACGAGCCGGTCAACGGCCTGGACCCGGAGGGCATCCTGTGGATCCGCCGGTTCATGCAGCGACTGGCCGCCGAGGGCCGCACCGTGCTGGTCTCCAGCCACCTGCTCTCCGAGATGGCGCAAACCGCCGAGCACCTCGTGGTGATCGGGCGCGGCCAGCTCATCTCCGATACCACCACACAGGAATTCATCGAGCGCGCCTCCGAACAGTCGGTGCGCGTGCGCAGCCCGCAGCTCGACCAGTTGCGCAGCGTGCTCACCTCGAACGGGATGACCGTCCGCGAGGACGGCACCGGCACCGACGGCCCCGCGCTGGTCGTGGCCGGCGTGCCGAGCGACGCGGTCGGCAAGTTGGCCGGCGCGAACGAGATCACCCTGTTCGAGCTTGCGCCGCAACGTGCTTCGCTGGAAGAGGCGTTCATGCGGATGACCGGCGGCGCGGTCCAGTACCACGGCGAAGGCGTTGATCAGGCGATGGGAGGTGCGCTCTGATGGGCGTGCTGGCAGCAGAACGAATCAAGCTCACCTCGACCAGGTCGCCCTGGTGGTGCTCGGCCATCGTGGTCGCGCTCGCCCTCGGGCTGGCCGCGCTGTTCGCGCTGGTCACCAAGTCCGCGGGGGACAACCCCGCGGAGGGCACCCCGACGCTGGACGTGAGCACCGCGACCGCGGGCGTCGTCGGCTTCGGCGTGATGGTCCTGATGATCATGGCCGCGTTGACCGTGACCAGCGAATACCGCTTCGGTGTCATCCGCACGACGTTCCAGGCGGTGCCCAATCGCAGCAAGGTGCTGATCACCAAGACCCTGCTGGTCGGTGTCTTCAGCGCCGTGCTCACCACGATCCTCGCCTTCCTCGCCATCGGGGTGGCCAAGGCCATCGGCGGGTCCGCCCCCGCGGCGAACCTGACCCTGGACGGGCAGTGGCGGGCGGTCTACGGCATCCCGATCTACGCCTTCCTGATGATCGCCGTCGCGATCGGCGTCGGTGTGCTGGTCCGCCAGTCCGCGGCCGCGATCTCGCTGATCGTGTTGTGGTCCTTGCTGATCGAGCCGCTGCTCGGCGCGTTCGGCAGCTTCGGCCGCAACGTGGGGCCGTTCCTGCCCTTCCAGAACGCGAGCCACTTCCTCGCCGTCTCGGAGTCCGGGGCCAACTGGCACTGGGGTCCGTGGGGCAGCCTGCTCTACTTCCTCGGCTTCACCGCGATCGTCTACGGCGCCGCGCTGATCATGATCAACCAGCGCGACGCGTAGCGACCCCCAGCGACCCGAGTCGCTTCCCTCGCCACTCGGGTTCGGCGCGCCGACCTTGTCGGGAGGTCCGCGCGCCCCGTCACCGCCCCGCCACTGCCCGGCGGACGGTGTCACCATCGGCCCGGTGCGATCCCCTTCGCGCCGGGCCGATGGGCGTTTCCCGGGCTGCGCGAGGCCGCATTATTACCGGTCGATGGGCTATGTGAATATCCCGGAAACTGTGAAACAGGTCGCTTCATCGGTGCTGGATCCGCGAGTACAGTTCGACTCAGCAACCAGCTCGTTATCCATCGGCGGCCCCAATGTTGTGCCCGCTCCGTCCGTCGGGAGGTAGCAGGTGGCGATGATCAGTGATCCGCCGACGACAGGTCGGCTGAGATACCCTCTGGGCGTGAGCGAAACACCTTCCGGCGGTGCTGCGCCCGGGTCGGAGCCGGAAGACCGAAACGGCCTCCCGCCCGAGGTCGTGATCCCGCTGGTGCCCGCGGACGGCGACGGACCGATCCGTCGCCCCGGGGCAGGCCTGCGCAAGGGCCAGCTGTCCGCGTTGATGAACGCGGCGAACAATCGCACGGACTTCATCGGCGTGCTGCGTAAGGCGCGGGAGCAGCTGCCCGGCGATCCCTCGTTCGGCGACCCGCTCTCGGTCACCGGGCCGGGCGGTGCGCGCGCGGTGGCCCGCGCGGCGGACAAGCTCGTCGGCGATACCCCGAGCGCGGCCAGGGAGATCGGCTTCGGCGCGCTCCAGGTCTGGCAGGCGATGCTGGAGCGAGTCGGCCGCGGTAAAGGTAACGCAGAAGTAACTGTGATGTTCACCGATCTGGTGGCCTTCTCCGGCTGGTCGCTCTCCGCGGGCGACGAGGCGACGCTGGAGCTGCTGCGCCGGGTGGCCAAGGCCATCGAGCCGCCGATCGCCGAGCGTGGCGGTCAGGTGGTGAAGCGGATGGGCGATGGCGTGATGGCCGTGTTCCCGTCGGCCGAGCGGGCCGTGCGCGCCGCGATCAACGCCAAGCGCAACCTGGCCGAGGTCAAGGTGCGCGATTATCGCCCGGCGATGCGGATCGGGCTGCACACCGGCTCGCCCCGCGAGATCGGCGGCGACTGGCTCGGCGTCGACGTCACGATCGCGGCCAGGGTGATGGAGGCGGGCGGCAACGGCAACACCATGCTGTCCGAGGCGACGTTGCGGTCGTTGAAGCCCGAGACCCTCGCCGAGCTGGGCCATGCGGTGAAGCCCTACCGGCGCAGCTTCTTCGCCGCGCCGCTCAGCGGAGTCCCCGAGGACTTGCGCATCTTCAAGCTCTCCGAGCTCTGAGTCAGCCGAGTCCCCAGGCCGCCGCGCCGGCGATGGCGAGCACGGCCAGCACCGCCAGCAGGATCGCGAACTTGCGCGCGGTTTTCCAGGTCGAGTAGACGCCGCCGAGCAAGAAGCCGGCCAGCGCGAGCAGGATGATCACAGTGACGTCGGTGGACACTGTGCCTATTGTGCAGCGCCCGCGGCACTGAGTGTTCGCGGCCCCGGTGTCGCGCTGATAATTAACAAGCACGCGTGCTTGCTTTTTTCTGACCCGGGTGTGATGCTGGTCCTCGGAACGCGGACTTCACGGGTGCGGCACGCGGCTGTGCCCTGACGGTTCGCCGTTACAGGAGGCATCCCCGCTGATGAGTGTGCTGGCCGCCAACCCGGACGTGCTCCGGATCGGCAACTGTTCCGGTTTCTACGGTGATCGATTGAGCGCCATGCGCGAGATGCTCGAGGGCGGGCAGCTCGACGTGCTCACCGGCGACTACCTCGCCGAGCTCACCATGCTGATCCTCGGCCGCGACCGGATGAAGGATCCGAGCCTCGGCTACGCCAAGACCTTCGTGAAGCAGATCGAGGACTGCCTCGGCCTCGCCCTGGAACGCAACGTGCAGATCGTCACGAACGCGGGCGGTCTCAACCCCGCCGGGCTGGCCGAGCGCCTGCGCAAGGTGGCCGCCGACCTCGGCCTGGACGCGAAGATCGCGCACGTCGAAGGCGACGACCTGGTCGCGCGCGCAAGCGAACTCGGCCTCGGCGCACCGCTCACCGCGAACGCCTACCTGGGTGCGTGGGGCATCGTCGAATGCCTGAACGCGGGCGCGGACATCGTGGTCACCGGCCGGGTCACCGACGCCTCGGTGATCGTCGGCCCGGCAGCAGCCCACTTCGGCTGGGGCCGAACCGATTACGACGCACTCGCCGGTGCGGTGGTGGCCGGGCACGTGATCGAATGCAGCACCCAGGCGACCGGCGGCAACTACGCGTTCTTCACCGAGCTGCCCGATCTGGGCCGGCCGGGCTTCCCGATCGCCGAAATCCGCAGGGACGGAAGCAGTGTCATCACCAAGCACCCGGGCACCGGTGGCGCGGTCACGGTCGACACGGTCGAAGCGCAGCTCATGTACGAGATCCAGGGCGCCAGGTACGCCGGCCCCGATGTCACCGCGCGCCTGGACTCCATCGCGCTCAGCGCGGAGGGCCCGGACCGGGTGCTGATCGGCGGCGTCGTCGGGGAGGCGCCGCCTGCCCGGCTGAAGGTGTCGCTGAACACCCTCGGCGGCTTCCGCAACGAGATGGAGTTCATCCTCACCGGGCTCGACATCGAGGCGAAAGCCGCACTGGCGCAACGGCAGCTGGAGTCCTGGCTGCCGGTGCGACCCGCCGAGCTGGACTGGACGCTCGCGCGGCTGGACCGCCCGGACGCAGGCACCGAGGAGCAGGCCAGCGCGCTGCTGCGCTGCGTGGTGCGCGACCCGGACCCGAACAAGGTCGGCCGCGCGTTCTCCAGCGTCGCCGTCGAACTGGCCTTGGCCAGCTACCCCGGATGCAGCTTTACCACCATGCCCGGCAACGGTTCTCCCTACGGCGTGTACTCGCCGGGGTTCGTCGATGCCACCGAGGTGCCGCACGTCGCGGTGCTGCCGGACGGCTCCCGCGTCGACATCGCGCCGGCCACGGACACCCTGCCGCTGGCCGAGGTCGGCGAGCCCGAGTTGCCGGAGCCGTTGCCCGCCACCGAAACCCGTCGCGCCCCGCTCGGCGCCATCGCGTTGGCCCGCAGCGGAGACAAGGGCGGCAACGCCAATATCGGTGTCTGGGTGCGCACCGACGCGCAATGGCGTTGGCTGGCCCACACACTCACCGTCGAGCGGGTCAAAGAGCTACTGCCCGAGACCGCCCCGCTGACGGTCACCCGGCATGTGCTGCCCAACCTGCGGGCGGTGAACTTCATCATCGAAGGCCTGCTCGGTCAGGGCGTCGCCTATCAGGCGCGCTTCGATCCGCAGGCCAAGGGGCTCGGCGAATGGCTGCGGTCCCGTCATCTCGACATCCCATTGGAGCTGTTGCCATGAGTCCGAGTCCTTGGAATTCCCCTGAACGGCGCGAATTGCGTGCCACCGTACGGGGTTTCGCAGAGCGGGACGTCCTGCCCTACCTGGACGAGTGGGAGCGCGACGGGGAGATCCCGCGCGAGCTGCACAAGAAGGCCGGTGCGCTCGGCCTGCTCGGCATCCAATTCCCCGAAGCCGTAGGCGGTTCCGGCGGCGACGGCATCGACGCGATGGTCGTGTGCGAGGAACTGCACCAGGCGGGTGCTTCCGGCGGCCTGTTCGCGTCGCTGTTCACCTGCGGCATCGCGGTGCCGCATATGATCGCCTCGGGCAACCCCGATCACATCGAGCGTTGGGTGCGACCGACGTTGGCGGGCGAGAAGATCGGCTCGCTGGCCATCACCGAACCCGGCGGCGGCTCCGACGTCGGCCACCTGACCACCACCGCCCGCCGCGACGGCGACCACTACATCGTCAACGGCGCCAAGACCTACATCACCTCCGCCTGCCGGGCCGACTACGTGGTCACCGCGGTGCGCACGGGCGGCCCCGGCTCCGGCGGGATCTCGCTGCTCGTGGTGGAGAAGGGCACGCCGGGCTTCACGGTCAGCCGCAAGCTGGACAAGATGGGCTGGCGCGCCTCCGACACCGCCGAACTGTCCTACGTCGACGTGCGGGTGCCCGCGGAAAACCTGGTCGGCCCGGAGAACTCCGGCTTCTTCCAGATCGCGGGCGCGTTCGTCAGCGAGCGGGTCGGCCTTGCCGTGCAGGCGTATTCGAGCGCGCAGCGCTGCCTGGACCTCACCCTCGACTGGGTGCGCGGCCGGGAGACCTTCGGCCGCCCGCTGATCAGCAGGCAGGCCGTGCAGAATACGGTCACCGAGATGGCCCGCCGCATCGATGTCGCCCGCGTCTACACCCGGGACGTGGCGCAGCGCAGCGCGAACGGCGAGACCGACCTGATCGCCGAGGTCTGCTTCGCCAAGAACACCGCCGTCGAAGCCGGCGAATGGGTAGCCAATCAGGCCGTGCAGCTGTTCGGTGGACTCGGCTACATGCGCGAATCCGAGATCGAACGCCAGTACCGCGACATGCGCATCCTCGGCATCGGCGGAGGCACCACCGAGATCCTCACCGGCCTCGCCGCCAAACGATTGGGGTACCAGTCTTGACGACACTACGCAGCACCCTGGACACCGCGTCCGCGGAGTACACCGCCGCCGCCGAGGCCATGGCGGCCAAGCTCACCGAGGTCGAGGGCGAGTTCGCCAAGGCCATCGCCGGCGGCGGGCCGGACAAGCTGGCCCGGCATCGCAAGCGCGGCAAGCTGACCGCGCGGGAGCGGGTCGAGCTGCTGATCGACGAGGACTCGCCGTTCCTGGAGCTCTGCCCGCTGGCCGGCTGGGGCAGCGAATTCCACGTGGGCGCAAGCACTATCGCGGGCATCGGCGTGGTGGAGGGCGTCGAGTGCATGATCGTCGCGCCGGATCCGACCGTGCGCGGCGGCACCTCGAACCCGTGGACGCTGCGAAAGACGTTGCGCATCAACGACATCGTCCGGGAAAACCGGCTGCCGGTGATTTCCCTGGTGGAGTCCGGCGGCGCGGATCTGCCGACGCAGAAGGAAGTCTTCGTCCCCGGCGGCCGCATGTTCCGCGACCTCACCCAGGCCTCGGCCGCGGGCATCCCGACCATCGCGCTGGTCTTCGGCAACTCGACCGCGGGCGGCGCCTACATCCCCGGCATGTCCGATCACGTGGTGATGATCAAGGAACGCTCCAAGGTGTTCCTCGGCGGCCCGCCGCTGGTCAAGATGGCCACCGGCGAGGAGTCCGACGACGAATCGCTCGGCGGCGCGGACATGCACGCCCGGGTCTCCGGCCTGGCCGACTATTACGCGCTCGACGAGCAGGACGCGATCCGCATCGGTCGCTCCATCGTGCGCAGGCTCAACTGGCGCAAGCAGGGCCCCGCGCCGCGCGCCGAGGTGATCGAGCCACTCTACGACCCCGAGGACCTGCTCGGCATCGTCCCGAACGACCTGAAGATTCCGTTCGACCCGCGCGAGGTGATCGCGCGCATCGTCGACGGCTCCGACTTCGACGAGTTCAAGCCGCTCTACGGCGGCAGCCTGGTCACCGGATGGGCTGAGCTGCACGGGTATCCGATCGGCATCCTGGCCAACGCGCGCGGCGTGCTGTTCTCCGAGGAGTCGCAGAAGGCCACCCAGTTCATCCAGCTGGCGAACAAGTCGAACACGCCATTGCTGTTCCTGCACAACACCACCGGCTACATGGTCGGTAAGGAGTACGAGCAGCGCGGCATCATCAAGCACGGCGCGATGATGATCAACGCGGTGTCCAACTCGAAGGTGCCGCACATCTCGGTGCTGATGGGCGCTTCGTACGGCGCCGGGCATTACGGCATGTGCGGCCGCGCCTTCGACCCGCGCTTCGTCTACGCCTGGCCCAGTGCGAAGTCCGCCGTCATGGGCGGCGCGCAGCTGGCCGGCGTCATCTCGATCGTCGGCCGGGCGGCGGCGGAGGCCAAGGGCATGCCGTTCAACGAGGAGGCCGACGCTGGGATGCGCGCCATGATCGAGGCGCAGATCGAGGCCGAGTCGCTGGCCATGTTCATGTCCGGGCGCCTGTTCGACGACGGCGTCATCGATCCGCGCGATACCCGCACCGTGTTGGGAATGTCCTTGTCGGCCATTCACAATGCTCCGATCAAGGGCGCCGATGGCTTCGGCGTCTTCCGAATGTGAGGCCAGTCATGACAGCATCGCGTAGCGATTCGGTGAGGGGTGGTGGCCGGGCGGCGGGAGGGCAGATCACGAACGTCTTGGTCGCCAATCGCGGAGAGATCGCGCGCCGGGTGTTCGCCACCTGCCGGCGAATGGGCATCGGTACCGTCGCGGTCTACTCCGACGCGGACGCCGCCGCCCCGCACGTCGCGGAAGCCGATGCGGCAGTGCTGCTTCCGGGCAATACGCCGGCGGAAACCTACCTGCGCGGCGAATTGATCATCGAGGCCGCGCTGGCCGCCGGTGCGGACGCGATCCACCCCGGCTACGGATTCCTCTCCGAGAACGCCGATTTCGCCAAGGCGGTGCTGGCCGCCGGTCTGGTGTGGATCGGCCCGCCGGTCGAGGCCATCGAGCAGATGGGTTCCAAGGTCGCCTCGAAGAAGATGATGGACGCGGCCGGCGTCCCCGTGCTCGCCGAGCTCGATCCGGCCGAGGTCACCGAGGCGCACCTGCCGGTGCTGATCAAGGCGTCGGCCGGCGGCGGTGGTCGCGGCATGCGGGTGGTGCGCGAGCTGGGCGAGCTCGAAGCGCAGATCGAGGCCGCGCGCCGGGAGGCCGCGTCCGCGTTCGGCGATCCGACGGTGTTCTGCGAGCGGTACCTGGAAACCGGCCGCCACATCGAGGTTCAGGTGATGGCCGATACGCACGGCACCATCTGGGCGGTCGGTGAGCGCGAATGCTCCATCCAGCGCCGGCATCAGAAGGTGCTCGAGGAGGCCCCCTCGCCGCTGGTCGAGCGCACCGAGGGCATGCGCGAGCGCCTGTTCGAGGCGGCCCGGCTGGCCACGGGGGCGATCGGCTATACCGGCGCGGGCACCGTGGAGTTCCTCGCCGACGAGCGCGGGGAGTTCTTCTTCCTGGAGATGAATACCCGGCTCCAGGTGGAACATCCGGTCACCGAGTGCACCACCGGCCTGGATCTGGTTCGCCTGCAACTGGAGGTGGCCGCGGAGGCGAAGCTGCCCGCCGAATCCCCAGGGCTGTACGGGCATTCGATCGAGGTCCGGCTCTACGCCGAGGACCCGGCGCACGACTGGCAGCCGCAGAGCGGCACCGTCCATCGTCTCGACATCCCGTCGGTAGTCACCGAATTCGATCTGCTGGACCGTCCGGGCGTGCGCCTGGACACCGGCGTGGTGGACGGCTCGGTGGTCGGCGTGCACTACGACCCGATGCTGGCCAAGGTCATCTCGTACGCCGAAACCCGCGGCGAGGCAGCTCGATTGCTCGCCAACGCGCTGCACCGGGCCAAGATCCACGGTCTGGTGACCAACCGCGACCTGCTGGTCCGGGTGCTGCGGCACCCCGCGTTCCTGGCCGGCGACACCGACACCGCGTTCTTCGCCACCCACGGATTGGACACGCTGGCAGCGCCTTTGGTGTCCGAAGCCGATGAGGCGTTGTCCATCGTGGCCGCGGCACTGGCCGACGCGGCGGCGAATCGGGGCGCCGCCCGGGTCGGCGGCGGACTGCCGAGCGGATGGCGCAACCTGCCGTCCCAGTCGACGCACAAGCTGTTCGAAAGCCGCACCAGCGGGATCCACGACATCGGTTACCGCTTCACCCGTGGCGTCGTCTCGGTGGACGGCCACGACGGACTCGAACTCGTCGAAGCGGCCCCCGACCGCGTGGTGCTCGCCGTCCCCGGCGAACGCGGCTCGGTCCGCAGGCATTTCGCCGTTGCCCGCTACGCCGATCTGGTGTGCGTCGACTCCCCGCTCGGGCCGGTCAGCGTGCGCAAATTGCCCCGCTTCAGCGATCCGGCCGACCAGGTGGCCACCGGTTCGCTGCTCGCGCCCATGCCCGGCAGCGTGATCCGGCTCGGCGCCGAGGTCGGCAGCCGGGTCGAACAGGGCCAGCCGATTCTGTGGTTGGAGGCGATGAAGATGGAGCACACCATCGCCGCGCCCGCCGCCGGTGTGCTCAGCGCCGTCAATGTCACCGTCGGCCAGCAGGTCGAAGTCGGTGCCGTCCTCGCCGTCGTCGACCCTGCCGAAGGCACGGAAACCCAGGAGAGCAAATGAGTTTTGTCGAAACCGAAGAGCAGACCGCGCTCCGGTCCGCGGTCGCCGCGCTGGCGGCGAAGTACAACTACCGCGACTACGTGCTGCCGAAGGCACGGGCCAACGAGCCGCTCACCGAACTGTGGGACGAGGCGGGCAAACTCGGCTTCCTCGGGGTGAACCTGCCGGAGGAGTACGGCGGCGGCGGAGCCGGCCTGTACGAGCTGGCGCTGGTCATGGAGGAGCTCTCCGCACAGGGCGCCGGCCTGCTGCTCATGGTCGTGTCCCCGGCCATCTGCGGCACCATCATCACCAAGTACGGCACCGACGAGCAGAAGCAGCAGTGGCTGCCCAAGCTCGGCGACGGCTCGGCCAAGATGGTCTTCGGCATCACCGAGCCGGACGCGGGCTCCAACTCCCACCAGATCACCACCACCGCGCGCCGCGACGGCGACGACTGGATCCTCAACGGGCGCAAGATCTACATCTCCGGCGTGGACCAGGCCGAGGCGGTGCTCATCGTGTCCCGCACCGAGGACCACAAGACCGGCAAGCTCAAGCCCGCCCTGTTCATCGTGCCGACCGATGCCGAGGGCTTCCACAAGACGCCCCAGGAAATGGACATCATCGAGCCGGACCACCAGTTCACGCTGTTCCTCGATGACGTGCGCCTGCCGTCGACCGCCCTGGTCGGCAAGGAGGACGCGGCGCTGATGCAGCTGTTCGCCGGGCTCAACCCGGAACGGGTCATGGGCGCCGCGATGGCCATCGGCCTCGGCCGCTACGCCATCGACCGCGCGGTCCAATACGCCAAGGAACGCACCGTGTGGAAGACGCCGATCGGTGCGCACCAGGGCATTTCGCATCCGCTGGCCCAGGTGAAGATCGAGCTGGAGCTGGCCAAGCTGATGATGCGCAAGGCCGCGACGCTCTACGACACGGGCGACGAGATGGGCGCCGCCGAGGCCGCCAACATGGCGAAATACGCGGCGGCGGAGGCGAGCATCAAGGCGCTCGATCAGGCCATCCAGACGCACGGCGGCGCGGGCCTGACCAAGGAGTACGGCCTGGCCGCGATGCTGGCGGCCGCGCGCATCGGCCGCATCGCGCCGGTCAGCCGCGAGATGGTGCTGAACTTCGTCGCCCAGTACTCGCTCGGCCTGCCGAAGTCCTACTGAGAGGCTGTCCATGACCGACACTGTGACCGGGCCGTTCGTCCGCTACGAGGTGGCGGACGGCTTCGCGACGCTCACCCTCGACTCGCCGCACAACCGGAACGCGTTGTCGTCCAAGCTCGTTGCCGAACTCCTCCAGGGGCTCGACGACGCGGCCGCCGACGACGCGGTGCGCGGCATCGTGCTCGCGCACACCGGCAACACCTTCTGCGCGGGCGCGGACCTGTCCGAGGCGAGCAATGCCGATCCGGCGGTGGCCGCCGACGACCGCACCCGGGTGATGATCGGCGTCCTGCGCCGCCTCATCGCCGCCCCGAAGCCGGTGATCGCGCGGATCGACGGCAACGTGCGCGCAGGCGGCATGGGCATCGTCGCGGCCTGCGATATCGCGGTGGCCGGGCCGACCAGCAGCTTCGCCCTCACCGAGGTGCGAATCGGATTGGCCCCGTTCATGATCTCGCTGACCCTGCTGCCGCGTCTCACCTCGCGCGCGGCGAGCCGATACTACCTGACGGGGGAGAAGTTCGGTGCGGACATCGCCGAGCAGATCGGGCTGATCACCACCGCCGCCGCCGATCCGGCGGCCGAGGTGGCGCGGTTGCGCGCCGAGCTGCGCAAGGGCTCGCCGCAGGGGCTGGCCGAGAGCAAGCGGCTGGTCAACGCGGCCATGCTCGCGGAGTTCGACGTCTCGGCCGAGGAACTCGCCACCCGCTCGGCGAGCTTCTTCGGCACCGATGAGGTGCGCGAGGGCATGACGGCCTTCCTGCAGCGTCGTCCGGCGAGCTGGGCAGAATAGCCGCATGGCCACACCCCACGAACCCAAGCAGGACCGCAGCCGAGCCACCCGGCAGCGCCTGCTGGAGGCGACCATCGATTGCCTGGCCGAAACCGGCTGGGCGGCAGCGACGGTCGCGGTCGTCGCCGAACGGGCCGGGGTGTCCAGGGGCGCGGCGCAGCATCACTTCCCGACCAGGGAGGAGCTGATCACCGCCGCGCTGGAGTACATGTTCGACAGCCGGACCCAGCAGGCCAAGGACGAGGCGATCGCGGTCGCCGCCTTGGCCGACGGGGTCGGCCGGACCGAGGCCGTGGTGGCCGGCCTGGTCGAGTCCTACACCAGCCCGCTGTTCAAGGCGGCGCTGCAGGTGTGGACGCACGCGGCCGCCGATCCGGCGCTGCGGGAACGAATTGTCCCGCTGGAGGCCAAGTTCGGCCGGATCTCGCACCGGCGCGCGGTGGAGGCGCTCGGCGTCGACGACGCCGACCCGGTCACCCACCACCTGGTGCAGGCCACCCTCGACATGGCACGCGGGCTCGGCCTGGCCGACGTGCTCACCGACGATTCGGCGCGGCGCAAACAGATCGTCCAGCAGTGGGCGGCCACCCTGCACGCCGCGCTCAGCGCGCCGCGCGCGGAGTGATTTCCGTCGCGCGGCCGGCTCCGCGTGGGGGTGCGTGCGGCGGGTTCACGGCCGGACGATGTCCCTGATCAGGCCGCCGACCGGGACGAACGAGCGCGCCCGAAGTATGCCCCTACGTCCTTGTTTCGCGCGGCACCGCCGATCGGCGCGCAACAGTCCGTGCGTGCCTTAGGGTCTGCCGTATGGACCATGCGGAGTACGGCGGGCTCGAGCAGACTCTCGGCCAGCCGATTGCCGGTAGCGCGCCGGCCGAATGGGGTTTCCAGAACCGCACCGACCTGCTCACGCTCGCCGACGGCGACCGGATGGTGCTACAGCGCTACCGCAATCCGGACGACGCCGAACGCCGCCTGCGGGTCATGCACACCCTGCTGGAACCCGCCGCCAAGCGGGGCATCGCCATTCCGCGCATCCGCCGCTTCGACCTCGACGCCGACCCCGCCTGGATCGTGTTCGACGCGCTGCCCGGCGTCCCGATTCCGGCCAGCGCCGAAATCGGCTTGGCCAGTCCGCAATTCCCGATCATCGCGCGCGAAATGGGCACGCTGCTCGCCGCGTTCCGCCGCCTGCCCACCGCGGGCCTGCAACTCGACGACCTCTGGGCCAGCCCCACCCGCCTGGTGGAGAGCGCCACCGCCTGGGCCGGCCGACTGGACCTCGCCGCCGCGCATCGCGCCACCCTGGACCGGACCCTGCGGTCGCTGCCCGCCCTCTTCGCCGATCGCCCGGCGGTCCTCGCGCACGGCGACTTCGCCCCGGTCAACATCCTCACCGACGGCGAAATCATCACCGGCCTGCTCGATTTCGAATCCGTCCGCCTCGCCGACCCGCTGTTCGACCCGGCCTGGTGGGCCTGGTCGGTCAGCGTCATCGATCCCGCCACCCCGGCCTGGCCCGACTTCCTCCAGGCCGCGGGTTTCGACCCCGCCGACCCGAACCTCGCACCCCGCATCAAAACCTTACAAATCCTGCGCATGCTCGAACTCCTCACCGAAAAACCCGATCTCACCCCCGCGATCCGCACCGTGGTACACGACCGCCTCCTCGCCACCCTCGCCTGATCACACCCCCCGAACCGACTGCTTTCGGTCGGCTTTCGTCCGGATGTCACACTCGGGATCGCTGGGTCGTCCTCTCAGTGAACGCGGAACACCGCACCGACACGGAGGAGCAGGGACCATGACGACGAAGAAGATCGCGGTAGCCGGGGCGACCGGGCGGCTGGGCAAGCACGTGGTGGATGTGCTGATCGAGCGAGGACACGAGGTGGTGGCGTTCTCCCGCAAGAACGGCGTGGACATCGAGACCGGCGCGGGGCTGGTCGAGGCACTGGACGGCGTGCAGGTCGTGATCGACGCCTCCAGCACCCCGTCCGCCGACCAGGCCATCGCGACCGAGTTCTTCACCGCCGCCGCCCGCAACCTGCACGAGGCGGGCCGGAAGGCCGGCGTCGAGCGCCTGGTCGTGGTCTCCATCATCGGCATCGACAATTCCACCGCCGGTTACAACGCCGCCAAGCTGGCGCACGAGCGGCGGCTGCTCGAGGGCCCGCTGCCGGTCCAGATCCTGCGCGCCGCCCAGTTCCACGAATTGGTCGAGGTGATGACCCAGTGGGGCACCCAGGGCGATGTCGCCTATGTCGCGAACATGCGTACCCAGCTGGTGGCCGCCCGCACCGTCGCCGAGGCCCTGGTCGACCTCGCCGTCGACCCGGCCCCCGAAGCCACCGGCGCGCCCTTCCCGGAAATCGCCGGTCCGCAGCCGGAAACCATGGCCGGTGCCGCGACCCTGCTGGCCGCCCACCGGGGCAGCCCCGTCCGGATCGTCGAATCCAGCGATCCCGCCAACCCGGACCGCGAGGCCTTCGAGGACGGCACCCTCCTGGCCGGCCCGCACGCGACGCTCGCCGGCCCCACCTTCGCCGAGTGGGTCGAGGCCACGTACCCGGCGGATCTTCCGGGTCAGCGGGTGGTGAGGTCGTAGAGGGTGACGCCGTCCACCTCGGTAGCGGTGAAGTTCTCCTGGACCCATTGGGCGATCTGAGAACTGTTGGAGGGGGCGGAGTCTCGGTTGCCGCCGCCCCGGCCACCGCGTTCGCCGCCGATGAAGTAGTGGATCTTGCCTTGGGCCACATAGTCTTTGAACTGAGCGAGGGTGGGGGAGGGGTCGCTGCCGTTGAAGCCGCCGACCGGCATCACCGGGAGTTCGGTGGCCAGCTGGAAACCCGCGGCGCTGTTGGAGCCGGTCGCGGCGGCGACCCAGGTGTAGGCGGAGCCGTTCTGCTCCAGCAGGGCGACCACTCGGTCGCTCGGCTTGCTCGCACCGAGCAAACCGCCCGCGCCGATCATCATTTCGCCGCCGGTGCCTGCGGTCGGAGTGCCGGGCATCGCGCCTGGCGGTGGCATGCCTGGCCGGCCGGGTCCGCCGTTCGGTGTGCGACCATCCGGGTGCGGCGCGCCGGGGCCGCCCGGCATGCCGTTCATTCCTTCGGCCCACGGCGGCCGCTGACCGAACATGCCGAACCGGCCGACATTCGGTCCCGCCGACGGGATCGCGCCCGCGTGCGAGGTCGCGAGCGTGTCGACGGCATACGCGGTCGGACCGGCCAGCCCGGTGAACGCGATGGCCAGCGCGGAGACGATCGCCAGTTTCCGCGGTGCCGGAACGAGCGCGGCGATCGTGGCGAGAATGCCGGCGACCAGAATGGTCCACCGCAACCACGGCACCCAATGCGCGCTGCGGGACAACAACATCCACGCGGTCGCCGTAGTCAGCCCCACGGCGAGCGCGAGCAGCAGCCGGACCCACAGGCGCTGCCGCTCCCGCCACATCTGCACCGCACCGATCCCGGCCAGTGCGGCGACCGCCGGGGCCAGCGCCACGGTGTAGTACTGGTGGAAGATCCCCGCCATGAAACTGAACGTCAGTCCGGTCACCAACAGCCAACCGCCCCAGACGATCAGCGACGCGCGCTGCCGATCGGTGCGAGCGGCCTTGCCGCGCAGCAGAATTCCGGCGACCAGGCCGACCAGCGCGGCCGGGATCAACCAGGCGATCTGGCCGCCCTGCGCCGCTTCGAACATCCGGGTGATGCCGGTGCTGCCCCACATGCCGTTGCCACCGGCGGGCAGATCACCGCCACCGGGCCCGACGCTGCCGCTCTCGTCACCGGTGAGCCGGCCGAACCCGTTGTAGCCGAGGGTGAGTTCGAGGATCGAATTGTTCTGCGACCCACCGATCCACGGCCGCGACGAGGCGGGCCACAGCTCCACCGCCAGCAGCCACCAGCCCGCGGCCACCACCATGGCGGCGCCGGCGGCGAGCAGCTGCAGGACCCGAGTGCCGAGCTTCGGCGGTCCCGCGATCAAGTAGGCCAGGGCCAGCGGCGGAACGACCAGCAGCACCTGTAATTGCTTGGTGAGAAAGCCGAATCCGACGAGCACGCCGGTGAGCACCAGCCACCGCCAGCGACCGTCCTCGATCGCCCGCGTCATCGCCCACACCGCGGCGATCATCAGGAACACCAGCAGCGCGTCCGGGTTGTTGAACCGGAACATCAGCACCGCGACCGGAGTCACCGCGAGTGCCAGCCCGGCGAGTAATCCGGCGGCCGGCCCGAACGACCTGCGCACCGTCGCCCACAGCAGGGCCACGCTCGCCACGCCGAGCAGTACCTCCGGCACCAGGATGCTCCAGCTGTTCAGCCCGAATGCCCGCACCGAGAGTTCCATCAGCCACAGGGAGGCTGGCGGCTTGTCCACGGTGATCGAGTTCGCCGCGTCCGAGGAGCCGAAGAAGAAGGCCTTCCAGGACACCGAACCCGCTTGCACCGCAGCGGAATAGAACGCGTTGGCCCAGCCGTTCGAGCTGAGGTTGCACAGATACGCGATGCCGGTGCCGAGCAGCAGCACCGCCAATGCCGGGTATTCCCAACGGTTTTTGCGTTCGGGTTCGGGTGTCGCCGGTGCCGCGGTGGGCGGCGCCAGGGTCGCGGTCATCGAGCGGCTCCCTCGGTATCGAGCGCCGCCGGCGCCGCTGTTTCCGTCGAATCGGACTGTACGGAGATCGCCGTGCGCCGGGCCGGATTCGGGGTGTTGCGGAAAACCCAGCGCAACCCGACGAACCGCAGAATCGTCGCCAGCAGATTGGCCAGCACCAGCACCAGCAACTCCAGATGCACCGGCGCGTCCGGCGCCCAGTGATGCAACGTGAACAGCGAGCCGCTGGTCAAGGCCAGCCCGATGCCGAAGATCACCAGTCCTTGGAACTGATGCGACACCGCGCCGGTCGTTCCGCGCACGCCGAAGGTGAAGGCCCGGTTGGCCGCCGTATTGGCCACCGCGGTCACCAGCAGCGCCAGGAAGTTGGCCACCTGCGCGTCCGTAAACGATTGCAGCACCACGTAAAGCAGCAGATAAGCCAGTGTGCTCAGCACGCCGACGATGGCGAACCGGACCAGCTGCCCGACCATCCCGAGCGGCACCCCGGGCACCAGCGGCTCGCGCCCGACCGCCCGGCGCAGTTCCTCCAGCGGCAACGCCCCGGTGGCCAGCGCGCGGGTCAGCCGGCCGATGCCGAGCAGATCCTTGCGCGCGGTGTCGACGATGTCGACCCGGCTGTCCGGATCGTCGATCCAGTCCACCGGCACCTCGTGGATACGCAGCCCGGCCCGCTCGGCGAGCACCAGCAGCTCGGTGTCGAAGAACCACTCACCGTCGCGCACCAGCGGCAGCAGCTCCCGCGCCACCTCGCTGCGCATGGCCTTGAATCCGCACTGGGCATCCGAAAAGCGCGCTTGCAGCGAGGCTTTCAGCAGCAGGTTGTAGCAGCGGGAGATGATCTCGCGCTTCGGTCCGCGCACCACCCGCGACGACGAGCTGAGCCGGGTCCCGATCGCCAGATCGGAGTGCCCGGTGATCAGCGGCGCCACCAGCGGGAGCAGCGCGTTCAGGTCGGTGGACAGGTCCACGTCCATGTAGGCGACCACCTGCGCGTCGGAGCGTTCCCATGCCGCCCGCAGCGCCCGCCCGCGCCCCTTGGCATCCAGGTGCACTACCCGCACGCCGTCCAACTCCTGCGCGAGCAGCTCGGCCACCTGCAGGGTGGCGTCGGTGCTGGCATTGTCGGCTACCGTGATCCGCGCCGGAAACGGGAACCCCTGGCGCAGGTAGGCGTGCAACCTGCGCACGCACACGCCGAGGTCGGTCTCTTCGTTGTAGACGGGTATCACCACGTCCAGCACGGGCGTACCCGGTGTCTCGGCTAATTCCGCCGCCGCGACGGTCACAGTCTCGGTCATGAAGACCACCCTCGACGGTCCGGTTGTTACGGAGCTGGGCCTCAGCTGTGAGGTTCCTGGGGGCACCCGACCAGGGACGATCGGTCCCGGCGGGTGCCGCCGTAGCGACTCCTTTGGCCGCACCGGAATTCGGGCAAATCAGGCGTGTACCTGCGTCTCCGCATCGACTACAGCCGCCACCGGCTTGGACCGCCGCATCAGCGACAGCACGATCGCGCCACCGAGTAGACCGACGACACCGCTCACCGCGAGCGTGCCCTGGACGCCCGCCGCGGCAGCCGCACGCACCGCCGCCGCCAGCGCGGACCGCGCCTCGGCCGGAACCTGCTGCACCAGCATCGCGGACTGACCACCGCCGACCGCCCGTGCCGTGGCTTGCGCGTCCGGTACCGCGCGCTGGTCGAGCACATCCGCCGCTCGTGCGGTGAAAACCGAACCCAGAGTGGCGATTCCGAGCGCAAAGCTCAGCTGCTGCGCGGTATTGACCGCGCCCGTGGCCATTCCGGCCCGCTGCCACGGAACCGCCGCCATCGCCGCCGAACTCAGTGTCGCGGTGGCCAGTCCGACGCCGAGCCCGACCGCCAGAAAGCCGGGAATCAGTGCGGCCCAACCGGCTTCGTCGTGCACGAGCAGCGCACCGGCCAGGCCGCCGACGCCGGTCGCGAACAGCCCGCCCGCGATGATCGGCCCGCGGTGCTCGCCGTGCAGGAACCGCCCGATGCTGCCCGACACCAGGAAAGCCATGACGGACAACGGAAGTCCCACCGCCCCGGCTTGGATCGCGGTGAGCCCGAGCACCGACTGCATCCAGATCTGGGTGTACATCAGCGCGCCGAACGCGGCGAAGAACAACGTCCCCGCCGCGACGAGCACGCCGGCGAACGAGCGGTCCCGCAGCAGCGCCAGATCGAGCATCGGCTGCGCCGAGGTGCGTTCGACCAGCAGGAACACCAGCAGCGCCACCGCGGCGACCAGCAGCAACCACCAGGTGAGCGCATTCGACCACCCGTGTTCGTTCGCCCGGATCAGGGCGTAGGTCGCCGCGGCGGCGCTCACGGTGAACGCCACCATGCCCGCCACGTCGACGCGCCCGCGGTGCGGCCGTTCCCCCTCGGCGAGCACCCACCCGCACAGGGCTATCGCCACCGCGCTGACCGGCAGATTGACGAAGAAGATCCAGCGCCACGACGCGAGATCGGTGAGCACACCGCCGATGATCGGCCCGATCGCGCTGGACGCGCCCGCGACCGCACCCCAGACGCCGTACGCCGCGCCCTGATCCCGCCCGCTGTAGGAGTTGTTCAGCAGCGCGAAGGTGGTGCACGCCATGGTCGTCGCGCCGATGCCCTGCACCACCCTGGCCGCGATGAGCACGGTCGGGTTCGGCGCGATCCCGCAGACCAGCGAGGACACCGCGAACAGGGCCAAACCGGCCAGATAGGTCCGCCGGTGCCCGGCCAGGTCGGCGATCGAGCCGGCCCCGAGCATGAGCGCGGCCATGGCCAAGGCATATCCGTCGACCACCCATTGCAGCGAGCTGAACGACGCGTCCAGGTCGTTGCGCATATCGGGTAGTGCGACGTTCACGATGGTGACGTCGATCAGCAGCATGAAGGTGCCGAGACACACCGTCAGCAGCGGCAGCCATTTACGCAAAGCCGTTGTCCTCTCTGGAAATTCGTGGACGGGAGACGGCGTCGAGTATCCGGAGCCGCGACCGGTAAGGTCGCCCGGTTGCTCATCGGGCGTAGATTTCCTCCTTGTGAGCGCCACTGGTATAGGCAAAAACTCCATCCTGGACGGCATCGATACGCAGATCGTGCAGGCACTGCAACTGGACCCACGGGTTGCGTTCAACCGGGTTGCCGCCGAACTGGGTGTCGCGGAACAGACCGTCGCCCGTCGCTACCGGCGGTTACGCCGCGACGGCGTGGTCCGGGTGATCGGCGCGGTCGACTCCCGCGCGCTCGGCGAGAACGACTGGATCATCCGGGTGCACTGCCGCCCGGACGGCGCGCGGCAGGTGGCCGAGGCCCTGGCCCGCCGCGACGACGCCGCGTGGGTCAGCATCGCGGCGGCCGGCGCCGAGGTGAACTTCTCGCTGCACCCGCGCACCCCGCAGGACCGCGACGACCTGCTGGTGCAGCGGCTGCAACGCACCGCGCCGGTACACGACATCGCGGCCGCGATGATCCTGCACCGCTTCGTCGGACCCGGCGCGGTGGACTGGCGAGGCCGGCAGGCGGCTCGCCGGGGTGCCGAGAGCGGCACGGCCACAACGGATTACGTCGAAGCCGAGCTGGAGCTGCGGGACGAGGACGACCTGCTGCTCGAGCTGCTGGCCCGGGACGGACGCGCCGGGTTCTCGGTCCTGGCCCGCGCCACCGGCATGAGCGTCGGCCGGGTGGCGCGCCGGATCGCCGCGCTGCAGGCGGCGGGCATCCTCTACTTCGACCTCGACATCGCCCCCGCCGCACTGGGACCCGGCCTCACCGCCTTCCTCTGGCTCCGCGTCGCCCCGGCGCAGCTGGACGCGGTCGGCCGCGCGATCGCCGAGCACGCCGAAACCGCCTATGCCGCAGCGGTTACCGGGCCGTTCAACATCTTCGCCGTGCTGACCGCGGACACCGCCGACGACCTGTACCGCTACGTGACCACCAAGATGGCCACCCTGGACGGTGTGCACAGCTTCGAGCTGACCCCGGTGCTCGAGCGACTCAAGCAGGCCGGTTCGCGCACCACCGCGGGCCGGCTGAACCCACCGCCGCCGGTGCCGCCGCGCGCGGCCCGGCGGCGATAGTCCTACAGCGCGATACCGAACCGCGCCGCCGCCTGCCGCCCGGCCCGATAGAGCGGGACGCCGAGATCCTCGTAGGCCGGGCCGAGCAGGCGCGGGATCAGGTCGAAGACCCTGGCGTCGGGACCGATCAGCACCCGCGCCCGGTTCTTCTGCACGCCGTGCAGAATGATCTTCGCCGCCGCGTCCGGACTGGTCAGGGTGAGCGCGTCCCAGCCACGGCGCAACGTCTCCAGGTCCACGTCGTCGGGCAGGCCGCGGGCGCTCACCGCGATATTCGTGGTCACTCCGCCGGGATGCACGCAGGTGACCCCGACCGGATGCCGGGCGATCCGCATCTCCTGCCGCAGCGCCTCGGTGAACCCGCGCACCGCGAATTTGGCCGCGTTGTAAGCGCTTTGGGAGGGCACGCCGACCAGGCCGAACACCGAGGAGATGTTGACGATGTGCCCGTCGCCGGAGGCGATGAGGTCGGGCAGGAACGCCTTGGTGCCGTGCGCGACGCCCCAGAAGTTGATGTTCATCAGCCAGTCGAAGTCGTCCCACTCCATGTCCTCGACGTCGGCCCCGAGCGCGACGCCCGCGTTGTTGAAGACCAGGTTCACTCGACCGAACTCGCCGCGCACGTCGGCGGCATGGGCGTACACCGCCGCGCGGTGCGCGACGTCCAGCTCGTACGGAATGGCTGTCGCGCCGAGCTTTTCGCAGCGGCCCGCGGTGTCGGCGACCGCCTCGGTGTTGATGTCGGACAGCGCCAGCTTGGCGCCGCGTCTGGCGAGCTCCAGGGCCAGTCCCCGGCCGATGCCGGAGCCCGCGCCGGTGATCACGGCGACTTTGTCATCGAAGTTCTTCATTGAACATCCTCGGGGTTACGGGCTGGCTTCGGTCGGCCGTTGGTCAGGGCGGTGGGAAAAGTCTGGGCCGGAAGGTCTTCCGGCACGGTGGTGCGGCGAGTCGGCGAACTCGGTGCGGGACCGAAGAATTCGTACTCCGCGGGGTCGACCCGCCGGGTCTGCAACCAGTACTGCCAGGTGAACCCGGACCACAGCGTGCGATTGTTCCCGTGCTCATCCAGGTACCAGCTCCGGCAGCCGCCGGTGTTCCACACCGAGTGCGCCAGTCCGCGTTGTAGCCGGGCGTTGAATCGATCCTGCGCGGCCCGCCGCGGGACCAGCGCGAGCGCGCCCTGCTCGCGCACCTGCCGAATGGCTTGCAGCACATAGTGGATCTGCGCCTCGATCATGAAGATCATCGAGTTGTGCCCGAGGCCGGTGTTCGGGCCGACCAGGAAGAACGCGTTGGGCAGGTCGGCGACGGTGATCCCGCGATGCGCCTGCACCCCTTCCCGGTCCCAGCGCTCGGCCAGGTCGACACCGCGCAGCCCGGCCATCGGCAGATTCTTGAACGAGTCGATGACCTGGAAACCGGTGCCGTAGATGATCACATCGAACTCGCGCTCGATGCCGTCCGCGGTGACAATGCCGTCCGCGGTGAACCGATCGATGCGTTCGGTGACCAGCTCGGTCTTCGGATCGGCGAGCGCCGGATAGTAGGTGTCGGAGCCGAGCAGCCGCTTGCAGCCCGCTCGGTAGTCCGGCGTAACCCGCGCGCGCAGCACCGGATCGGCGATCTGGCGCTCGATGTGCCGCCGCCCGATCCGCTCCAGCACCTTCAGCAATGCGGGCCGCCAGTTCATCGCATAGCCACCGGCCTCGGCGCCCCAATAGAGGCCGGTGCGCAACGCGAGGCGCAGGCCCGGTATGCGGCGCAACGCATGCCGAAACCTCGTCGAGAACTCCACATCCGCACGCGGCATCACCCACGGCGCGGTGCGCTGGAACACGGTCAGCCGGCCCACCTCGCCGACGATCTCCGGCACGAATTGGATTGCGCTGGCGCCGGTTCCGATCACGGCGACGCGCTTGCCCGCCAGGTCGGCCCCGTGGTCCCAGCGCGCCGAGTGGAACGCCGCGCCGGTGAAATCCGCGCTGCCGCGGAACTTCGGAATGCTCGGAATATGCAGCGCCCCCACCGCGGACACGAGGAACTGCGCGACGTACTCCTGGCCGTCCGAGCTGAACGCGTGCCAGCATCGCTCGTTGTCGTCCCAGTAGCCGTGCGCCATGTGCTGGCGGAAGCGGATGTGCGGACGCAGCCGGTACTTCTCGGTGACTTCCTTCAGATAGTCGAGGATCTCCGGCTGCCCGGAGAACAGCCGTTGCCAATTCGAGCGTGGCTCAAAGGAATACGAATACAGGTGGCTCGGGATGTCGCAGGCGCAGCCCGGGTAGGTGTTGTCGCGCCAGGTGCCGCCGATCTCGCCGGCCTGCTCCACGATGAGGTAGTCGCTCAGGCCTGCCTTGTCGAGCGCGATGCCCATGCCGAGGCCGGAGAAGCCGCTCCCGACGATCAGGACTCGGGTGTGGATCGCGGACGTCATCGTCCCCACCGGCCTTCTGTGCGAAATATCCAATACCACCGGTTCCGTGTAGTTTCCCGAGTGTGTCCCACGCCTCATCCGATGTCAACGCCCCGACCCGGTCATCGGTACCGGTGGTAGCAGGTAGCATCCGGAATTGTGATGCGCAGCGGGCGAAAACTGGACGAGGTGCCGCGCAAACGCGTCGACGCACGCACGGAGCGCTGGCGGGAGCACCGGCTGAAGGTGCGTGCGGAGTTCGTCGACGCGGCGTTCCGCGCGCTGGACAAGTTCGGCCCGGAAGTCAGCATGGGCGATATCGCCAAGGAGGCCGGCGGGGCGAAACCCAAGCTGTACCGGCATTTCGAGGACAAGGCCGACCTCTACAACGCGATCGTCGACCGGGTCCGGGACATGCTGTGGGAGCAGTTGATCTCCGGCGTGGACCTGACCAACGACTCGGCCCGGGAACTCGTCCGGCGCGGTGCCGCGGAGTACGCGCTCGTGGTGTCGGAGCACCCGAACGTCTTCCGCTTCATGCTGCACAGTCATTTCGCGCAGCAGTCCGACGATTCCGAACGCGCGCTGCAATCGGCCCGGCAGTCGGCGAAGCGGGCCGCCGATCTGTTCGCCGAACTGGCGGCCGACACGGCGGTCGACGTGGACAGCGTGGAGCTGGTGATTTATTCGATCTTCGGCGCGGTCGGCTCGGCCACCGATTGGTGGCTCGGCGCGAACCGATTGAAGACGCAGCCGATGCCGATCGAGAAGTTCGTCGCCTATCTCGCGGAAACCATCGCCGCGCTCGTCGCGGCCAACGCCCGGCTCAACGGCATTGTCATCGACACTGATCTGCCACTGCACCTAGCCTTTTCCGGCGAGTAGCGCCTTGCTCTGCCGGCCACGGCAAAGGCGAGGCCGGCGCTGAAACGGTTGTCGCATCCGCTCGAACGACGGTGTTCTGGCGCGGCCGCTTCATCGAGGCCTACCGCGTTTGCGACAGCCCTATTGTCTCAGCACCCACCGACAAGAATCGGCCCCCTTAGGGGCTTTTGAACTGGGGAATCAACCAGTTCCGGGTTCAGTCGCTGTGCAGACGCCAGAGCGGGGAAACCGGACCGTGGCCCGCGCCGAGATCGTACGAGGCGGCCAGGCAGCGGTAGGTCCAGTCCTTGGCGAACTCCACCGCCTCCGGTACCGAATATCCGTTGGCCAGTGCGCACGCGATCGCCGCGGCCAGGGTGTCGCCGCCGCCGTGGTCGTTGGTGGTGCCGATCCGCGGCGCGGTGAACTCCAGGAACTTGTCGCCGTCGAACAGCAGATCGGTGCTGTGTTCGGAGGAGCGCAAGTGTCCGCCCTTCACGATCGCCCACTGCGGGCCGAGCTTGTGCAGCGCCTGCGCGGCCTGCCGGGCCGACGCGTCGTCGGTGACGTCGATGCCGGTGATCAGCCGGACCTCGTCCAGGTTCGGCGTGACCACCGTGGCCAGCGGGATCAGCGTGTGCCGGACGGCGTCCAAGGCCTCCTCGTGCAGCAGCGGGTCGCCGTGCATGGAGGCGGCGACCGGATCGACGACCAGCGGGATCTGCCCGTCGCGGCCGATGCCGACCTCGCCGCAGACGTCCGCGACCGCCTCGATGATGGCGGTCGAGGCCAGCATGCCGGTCTTGACCGCGCCGACGCCGATATCGGTCGCCACGACGCGCACCTGGCCGGCCACGATGGCCGGCGGGATCTCGTGGAAGTCGCTGACCCCCATCGAGTTCTGCACCGTCACCGCCGCGACCGCCACGCAGGCGTGCACCCCGCACAGGGCCATGGTGCGGGTGTCGGCCTGGATTCCGGCGCCGCCGCCCGAGTCGGTTCCGGCAATGGTGAGCACCCGGACCGGAGTCTGCCCGTCGGGGGTCAATGGCAACAGCTTCACGAGACAAACCCTACGACCGTCCGCCCGCATCGCCACGCGCAACCGGCGACCCGGATTGCCGG
This sequence comes from Nocardia sp. NPDC006044, assembly GCF_042871115.1. NCBI lineage: Bacteria > Bacillati > Actinomycetota > Actinomycetes > Mycobacteriales > Nocardiaceae > Nocardia > Nocardia sp. NPDC006044. The sequence continues at coordinate 985,397 of NZ_JBIAID010000002.1, read as the reverse complement.
AGGTAAATGAAAACCATTATCATTAAGACATGACCACCTCCGACCTGCTTCCCGTCACCGTGCTGTCCGGCTTCCTGGGGGCGGGCAAGACCACGCTGCTCAACCACATCCTCGCCAATCGGGAGGGCCGCCGGGTGGCGGTCATCGTCAACGACATGAGCGAGGTGAATATCGATGCGGCGCTCGTCGCGGGCCAGGGGCACCTGGACCGGACCGAGGAGAAGCTGGTCGAGCTGACCAACGGCTGCATCTGCTGCACGCTGCGCGAGGACCTCATCGAGGCGGTGGGCCGGCTCGCCCGCGCGGGGCGCTTCGATCAGCTGGTCATCGAGTCGACCGGCATCTCCGAGCCGATGCCGGTGGCCGCGACCTTCGACTGGGAGTTCGAGGACGGGTTCAAGCTCGGCGATATCGCGCGGCTGGACACCATGGTGACGGTGGTCGACGCGTCCACCTTTCTGACCGAGGTGGCCAAGGGGCAGGCGCTGGCCGAGCGGAATCTGCAAGCGGGCGAGGGGGATGCGCGCACCATCGCCGACTTGCTGGTGGATCAGGTGGAATTCGCCGATGTGCTGCTGGTGAACAAGACCGACCTGGTCGGCGCGGCGGCGGCCGGAGCGGTGGAAGCGACTGTGCGCAAACTCAATCCGCGTGCTCGGGTGCTGCGCACGACCAATGGCGTCGTCGACCTGGCCGACGTGCTCGGCACCGGTCTGTACAACCCGGTGGTCGCCGCCGAGGCGGCGGGCTGGGAGGAAGAACTGGCGGGCGGGCACACGCCGGAGACCGAGGAGTACGGCATCCGCAGCCTCACCTACACCGCGGACCGGCCATTTCATCCGCAGCGGCTGTCCGAGGCGCTCGGCGAACTGCGAGGGTTGTTGCGCAGCAAGGGTTTCTGCTGGATCGCCAGCCGGGCGTCGCTGGCGGCCATCTGGTCGCAAGCCGGGCCCAACCTCGTCTTCGAGCCTGCCGCGTGGTGGTCGGCGCTGGAAGTGCCTGCCGGACAAGAGATCGTCTTCATCGGGATCAAGCTGGATCGGGACAAGGTGCGTGCGTTGCTCGACGACGCGTTGCTCACCGATGCCGAGTTCGCCGCGGGGCCGGTCGAATGGGCCGGCTACCCGGACCCGTTCCCGGCCTGGGGCGCGTTGCACGAGCACGCCTGAACGGTCGTGACCCACGCTGGGGGCGTGGGTCACGATAGGTCCGGCTCGAACGCGAGGCACGGCGCGGGGCCTCAGTGGGAGATGCCCGGCGCCTGGTGCACGTAGGTCCGGTCGTTGAGCTGTTCGAGCATGAAGTCGGCGATGTCGGCGCGGGAGATCTTCAGCGACAGGCCGCGCTCGCCGGCCGGGAAGCCGCGCCGGAAACCGCGGGTGCGCGGGCCGTCGGTGAACGCGCTCGGACGCACGATCGTCCAATCCAGTTCGCTGGCTCGGACATACAGCTCCTGCTGCACGTGGTCGGCGTAGGCCTGGCGCAGCAGCATGCCGAACATCAGGTACTTCCACACGAAGTTGAGGTTGCCCCGGCTGTCGCCGACGCCGAGGGTGGTCTGCACGATCAACCGCTTCACCCCGGTCCGTTCCATCGCCGCGAGCACCGCGCGGGTCCCCTCGGCCCGGATCACCCCCTTGCGCCCCGCGCCGAGCGAGACGAGCACCGCGTCCTGGCCGACGACCGCCCGCTCGACCGAATTCGTATCCAGCACATCGCCTTCCACGATGTGTAGCCGCTCGTGCCGCTGCTCGAGGCCGGCCGCGCTCCGGGTGAACGCGGTGACCTCGTGGCCCTCCTCGATGGCCTGCGCGACAACCAGGCGACCGACCGTGCTGGTGGCTCCGAAGACTGCGATTTTCATGGTGTCTGGCTCCTCTGCTGAATCCTGTTGTGCTGTGGTGAACCAAGTACAACAGCGCGGAATGAGACGAACCATCGCCGTGAGTCTCGATGCCATAAGCGACTGTCTCGAATCAGCCGAGCCCGGCGACGAACTCGCGGATATCGCCGACCAGAATCTCCGGCGCCTCATGCGCCGCGTAGTGCCCCGCCGCGTCGTTCGGGCCGCCCTGAGCGGTGCCGGCGGCGTAGGAGTTCCAGCGGACGATGTTCTTGTGGTCGCGCTCGGCGAAGCGGCGGATCGACTGGAAGTCACCCTCGAACATGGCCAGCGCGGTAGGCACGGTGGTCGGCCCGGCCAACTGCTCGGTGGCGTGCGCGTCCTCGTAGTAGAACCGGGTGGACGAGCTCGCGGTGCCGGTCAGCCAGTAGATCGCCACATTGCCGATGACGAAGTCGTGGTCCAGGCTCTCGCCCATCAGCTGCGCGTTCCAGCCGAGCAGGCCGATCGGTGAGTCGGTCAGCGCGTAGGCCAGGGTCTGCGGCTGCTGGCTGAGGAAGGTGTTGAACGCCATCTTGTTGTCGTGGAACCACTGCAGGTGGCCCAGCGCCGCCATGTCCTCCCCGGACATGTTCTCGAACTCGGCCGGATCGCCGGACGGGAACGAGAACAGTTGCGTCACATGGACTCCGATCAGTTTGTTCGGCGCGAGCTTGGCCATCTCCGGCGCGATCATCGAGCCCGCGTCGTTGCCGATGCTGAGATAGCGCTGGTAGCCGAGCTGGTCCATCAGCTCCACCCACGCCTTCGCGGTGCGCACTTGATTCCAGCCCGTGCTGCGGGTCGGGCCGGAGAAGCCGAAGCCCGGCAGCGACGGGATGACCAGGTGGAAGGCGGGCGCGTCGGCCGAGTCCGGTTCGGTCAGCGGCGCGATGACATCGAGGTATTCCAGGATCGAGCCCGGCCAGCCGTGGGTAAGGATGGCCGGCACGGCGTCCGGCCGCGACGAGGTGATGTGCAGGAAGTGGATCTCCTCGCCGTCGATCGCCGCGGTGAACTGCGGGTAGGAGTTCAGTTTCGCCTCCAGCGCCCGCCAGTCGAAGCTCTCCAGCCAGTACTGCGCGAGGGTCCGGACCCGATCGCCCGGCACGCCGTACGAGTCGCCGACATCGGGCAGCTCGCTCGGCCACAGTGCGCGGCGCAGCCGGTCGGCCAGGTCGTCGAGCCGGGCCTGGGGGACGTCGATCTGGAAGGGCTTGATGGTGCTCATGGTGTTCTCCTCGGAAACGGAATGCTTGTGCGGTTGACCCGCGGCCCACACCGGCGGGGTGTGGGCCGCGGAATGAAGGTGGACGCTCAGCGGTACTGGGCGAAGAATTCGGTGATCTCGCCGGACATCAGCTCGGGGGCGACGTGGTGCAGGTAGTGGGTGTACACGTCGTGGGTCCGCCAGGAGACGATGTTGCTGTGGTCCCGCTCGGCGAAGCGGCGGATGCCGTGGAAGTCGCCGTTCGAACCGGACAGCGCCAGCGGCACCGCGATCGGGCCGGTCGGCTGGTCGGCCTTGGCCTTCTCGAAGTAGTGCCGGATCGCGGAACCCGCTGTGCCGGTGAGCCAATGGATCGCGATATTGGTCAGCACGAAGTCGTCGTCGAGATCCGGGCCGAGCAGCTGGCCGTTCCAGCCGACCAGCCCGGCCGGCGAATCCATCAGCGCGTGCGCCAGCGTCTGCGGCTGCTGGGACTGCAGGATGTTGAAGCCCATCTTGTTCTTGACGAACCAATCGAGCGTCGCCAGGGACGCCGCCTCGTCCTCGGTGAGGTCGGCCATTTCGGCCGGATCGCCGGTCGGGAACGAGTAGATCTGCGACACCTGTACGGCGACAACGTGTTCCGGATCGACGCGGCCGAGTTCGGGGGAGATCTGCGCGCCGCCGTCGTTGCCGACCGCGCCGTACTTGTCGTATCCGAGCCTGCGCATCAGCTCGGCCCAGGCCTTGGCGATCCTGGTGTCGTGCCACCCGGATTCCGTTGTCGGGCCGGAGAATCCGTAACCCGGCACCGAGGGGATCACCAGGTCGTATCCGGCCGCGGTGAGCGGCTCGATGACGCCGAGGAACTCGACGAAGGTGCCCGGCCAGCCGTGGGTCAGGATCAGCGGGAACGCGTTGTCCTGCGTCGACCGCACGTGCAGGAAGTGGATCCGCTGCCCGTCGATCTCGGTGGTGAACTGCGGGTAGGTGTTCAGCGTCTGCTCGACCTTGCGCCAGTCGAAACCGTCGCGCCAGTAATCCACCAGGTGGCGGACCCGGTCGACGCTCACCCCGTAGGTGTCGCCCGAGCCGGGGATCTGATCGGCCCAGCGGGTGCGGGCCAGCCGCGCCTGCAGATCGTCGAGGTCGGCCTGGGGGACGTCGATGCGGAAGGGGGTGATCGTGCTCATCTGAACTCCTTGTGAAACGGAATGCTTCGTTCTGTTTGAACAATAACAGAACGGATCATTCCGTTTCAAGTGCTATTCTGAAGTCATGCCGAAAGAACCCGATACCCCAGCTCAGAAGGGCTTGCCCGGCCGCAAGGCGCAGGCGGCCCGCAATGACAGGCTCATCCTGGACGCCGCGCGCACCGTGTTTCTGGCCGACGCCAACGCGCCGATCGCCGCCGTCGCCGAGCGGGCGGGGGTGGGGATCAGCGCGTTGTACCGCCGCTACCCGAGCAAGGAAGTCTTGTTACGCACGCTCTGCTACGAAGGGCTGCGTCGCTACAACACCGAAGCCGATGCGGCGCTGGAAGATTCGGACGGCTGGCAGGGGCTCGTCGGCTTCCTGGAGCGGGTCGTCGACGCCGACGTGCACTCGCTGACCGTGCACCTCGCCGGCACTTTCACCCCGGACGAGTCGATCCTGCCCGATGTCCTGCACTCGGCCGAGGTGAACGATGAGCTGGTGCGCCGCGCGCAGGCCAGCGGGCGGCTGCGCCCCGGCGTCACCGCGGAGGACCTCGGCCTCATCCTGGAATCCTGCGCGGCCATCGCCATGCCCGACCCCGATCGCACCGCACAGCTGCGCCGCCGGGTGCTGGCCATGCTGGTGGACGGCCTGTCCGTGGACGGTGATCTGCCCGGCCCCCCGCCCGTGGCGGGCGAGTTCGCCTGGCGCTGGGAGCGGCGGCAATGAGCCGCCGCCGGCGACCGGTGAGTTCTCCCGCCGCGACCTGCAACTAGTGGTCCCTGACATTCGAAAAGCCCACGCCGAGTTGGCGTCTCGCGGAGTAGAGGTAACCGACGTACAAATCCTCGGCGAAAACCCGACCCCCACGCCCCACCCCCTCGACAACGTCGGCTTCGTCTTCTTCACCGACCCTGACGGCAACGGCTGGTCCGTCCAGCAAATCTCCACCCGCCCGTGAACGCCGGACGCGAACCCGCGGGGTCGGCAGGGTGGGGGAGCTTGGCAGCACTTGGGTCCCGCCCCGCCGACCTGCGGTACGTCTGGCGCGCTTCGGGGGTGAGAGCGCCCAGTCGTCACCGGGTGCGAGCAATTGCAGCCAATGGGCTCGCGCCTCCGTCATACCCGCGTAGGCGGGGGCAAACCGGTTCGGTCGGAACAGTTTCCACCGGGTGGCCTGGCGCGCCGACTCCGAGACCGAGCTCAGACTCGGCCGAAGGCGAGGGCTACGTTGTGGCCGCCGAAGCCGAACGAGTTGTTCAGTGCGTAATCGATGTGCTGCCGGCGGGGTGCGCCGCTGACGATGTCGAGATCGATCTCTGGGTCGCGGTTGTCGAGATTCAGTGTGGGCGGGATGGTTTGGTCGCGCAGGGTCAGCATGGTGATGAGGGATTCGAGCGCGCCTACCGCGCCGATCGAGTGTCCCAGTGCGGATTTGGGCGCGTAGATCGAGGCGTCCGGCGTCACGGCGGCGATCGCGTTGGCCTCCGACGCATCGCCGATCGAGGTGGCGGTCGCGTGCGCGTTGACATGCTGGATGTCTGAGACTTCCAGTCCCGCAGCGCGTATCGCCTTGCGCATGGCTCGCGCCGCGCCGGTGCCCGCCGGTTCCGAGGCGACGATGTGATAGGCGTCGGAGGTGATCCCCGCACCGAGCACCCGGCCGTGGATCTCGGCGCCGCGAGCCCGCGCGTGCCGCTCCGATTCCAGCACCATCAGCGCGCCCGCCTCGCCGAACACGAATCCGTCCCGATCCCGGTCGAAGGGCCGCGACGCCCGCTCCGGTTCGTCGTTGCGCGTGCTCATCGCCCGCATCATGGCGAAACTCGCGATGGGCACCGCGTCGATGTGACCCTCGACGCCGCCGGCCACCACCACGTCGGCCTCGCCGGTGCCGATCAGCCGCCAGGCCTGCGCGATCGCCTCGGAGCCGGACGAGCACGCCGACACCGGCGTGTAAATCCCTGCCTTGGCACCGATTTCCAGCCCGACGGTGGCGGCGGGGCCGTTCGGCATCACCATCGGCACCGACAGCGGCGACACCTTCCGGTAGCCGCCGGCCCGCATCGCGTCGACCGCGTCGATCAATGCGTCGCCGCCGCCGAGTCCGGTGCCGATGGCGACCGCGAGCCGCTCGCCGTCCAGTTCCGGGGCACCCGCGTGGCGCCAGACCGCGCGCCCGAGCACCAGCGCCAGCTGTTCGACATAGGACAGGCGGCGCTGTTCGATCCTGGTCAGTTGCTGGCCCGGAGGTGACTTCAGCTTCCCGCCGATCCGCACCGGCAGGTCGTATTCGGCGACGAAGTCCTCGGTCAGCGCGCCGATGCCGGTGTGCCCGATCAGCAGCTCCGACCAGGTCGTATCCATGTCGTCGGCCAGGCAGGTGGTGGCCGCGTAGCCGGTGACGACCACGGCATCCCGAGTTTCTGAAGCGATTGTTACAGTCACGATGACATGGATACCTGTAGCACTCGCTACAGTCAACTCATGGCCCGCCCCTCAGACCACGGCAAACGTGCCGAACTGCTCGCCGCCGTGGTGCGCTATATCGCCGACCACGGCCTCGCCGAGCTGTCCCTGCGCCCGCTCGCGGCTGAGCTCGGCACCAGCTCGCGGATGCTGATCTATTACTTCACCACCAAGGAAGAGTTGCTGGTCCAAGCCTTGGCGACCCAGCGGCCGGACCTTGCCGCGTTGTTCTCGGAGGTCTCCGACGCCGCCGAGTTGCGCGCGCGGCTGTGGGGGTTCTGGAGGGCGAACACCGCGGGCGACGGCCGGACCAGCGTCCGGGTCATGCTGCAGGTGCTGGGTGCCGCGTGTGCCGCGGACAGTCCGTACGCCGCTTACGCCGAGACGGCCATCGCGGCGTTTGTCGACTCGCTGGCCGACGGACTGCGCGGCCTGCCGTCCGTCGACGATCCGGAACTCGTAGCGACACTGCTTGTTTCCGGGTTGCGCGGGATCCTTCAGGATCGCCTGATCACCGGCGACGTCGAGCGGACCGACCGAGCTGCCCGACTGCTGATCGACCAGGCCCTCCGGTAGTCGTTCCGCGACTGGTTCGATCTGCCGGGAAGGCAAGCGGCGGCGCGGTTACTTGGTGTTTGCTGGAGGGCGGTGGATGCTGGGCTGGGGCGAGTGAGGAGGCGGCATGGCGGCGAGTGGACCGGAGACGAACGGCGACGTACCGACGGTGGGCGGCGTGCGCTGGGTGATGCTCGCGGTGCTGTGCGCCAGCCTGCTGCTGGTCGCGATGGATGCGACCATCCTGAATGTCGCGCTGCCGTCGCTGATCGCCGATCTGCAGGTGGGGCAGCTCGAACAGCTGTGGATCATCGACGTGTACGGCTTGGTGCTCGGCGGTTTGCTGATCACCACGGGTGCGGTGGGCGACCGGGTCGGCCGGAAACTGCTGTTCCTGACGGGGTTCGTGCTGTTCGGACTGGCCTCGGTGGTGGCGGCGACATCGCAGAGCGCCTGGCAGTTGATTGCGGGCCGGGTGCTGCTCGCCATCGGCGGCGCGATGGTGATGCCGTCGACGTTGTCGCTGATCCGGAACATTTTCACCGATGCGCGGGAACGTACGCTCGCCATCGGCATCTGGGCCGCGGTGGCCGGCGCCGGCGCGACCATCGGCCCGATCGTCGGCGGGGTGATGGTGGAGCACTTCGGCTGGGCTTCGGCCTTCTGGTTGAATGTGCCGGTCGTGCTGCTCACCGTGGTCGTCGGTGCCTGGTTGCTGCCGGAATACCGTGCGCCGCAATCCGGTTCGCTCGACTGGCCGGCCGCCGGGCTGTCGATTGCCGGTATCGTCGGTTTGGCTTGGGGCATCAAGCATGTCGCCAAGGGCACGCCCGGCCCGGTGGACTGGGTCGTCCTGATTCTCGGTGTGCTGCTGCTCATCTGGTTCGCGCGCCGCCAGCTCGCTGCCGCCGATCCGCTGCTCGACGTGCGGTTGTTCCGCAACGGCGCGTTCGCTGCCGCCGCGCTCGCCACCCTGCTCGCCATGCTCGCGATCGGCGCCGCCCTGTTCCTGATCTCGCTGTGGTTGCAGTACGTGCACGGTTACTCGCCGTCGGAGGCGGGCCTGCGCACCTTGCCGTCGGCGTTGACGCTGCTGGTCGCGTCGCTGACGACGCCGTGGTTGATGCAGCACATAGGGGTTCGGTCCGTGCTCGCCATCGGGCTCGGCGCGCTGGCCCTCGGCTTCCTCGGGCTGGCGCTGAGTCCCGAGCCGACCACGTATCCCGTTGTCGCACTGGTGCTTGCGTCGTTCGGGCTGGGCGACGGACTGGCGATCACCGCGGCGGCCGCCGTGCTGGTTTCCGCGGTTGCGCCCGAACGGGCCGGGCAGGCCGGCGCGGTGTCGGAAACCAATTACGAACTCGGCATGGGGTTGGGTGTCGCGCTGCTGGGCAGCATTCACGGTCGGATCTTCACCGAGAACATGATCGATCTGCCATTGCGCGGCGAAAGACTCGATGAGGCAAGGGAATCCATCGGCGGCGCCGTGGAAGTGGCGAGCCGCCTGGACGATGCGCCGCGTGAACAAGTGCTCGAGGCGGCCCGGCACGCGTTCGACGTAGCGCTCACCGCTACCGCCTATGTTTCGGCGGCGATTGTCGCGGTGGTTGCTGTTGTCGCGGTGTGGTTGGTGCCCAAGGGTTTTCGGGTTACCGGCGCGCACTGAGCGCAGGTGTGCTCAAGTTGCGGGCAGCGCGTGGTCGAATACGCGGCGCATCAACCCGGACAGCTGGGCGCGTTCCCGCGCGTTCAGCGGAGCGAGGATGTCGTCGCCGACCTGGCCTGCCTCCTTGCCCAGGGCGGTCAGCGCCGCTCGCCCGGCGCGGGTGATCCGCACGGTCATCCGCCGTCGATCCGCCTCGTCCCGCGCGCGCTCGACCTGCCCCGCCGCCGCCAGCTCGTCGACCATCTTCGCCACGTCGCTCGGGTGAATGGTGAGCCGCTCGGCGAGCTCGCGCTGTGCGTGCGCCCCGAAGTCGGCCAACGCCGCGAGGATCGACATGTGCCACAGCCGAAGCCCCCGCTCGGCCAGCCGATCCGCGAACCGACCCCGCGCAACCTTGCCCACCCGCGACAACAGATAGATATCCAGCTCGAGCAAGCTGGGCGGCAGTGCGATTCCAGAGTCCATGGCTATATTGTAGGACTAGACCTATAGTAGGGCTGAACCTACTATTGGAGACCCTGTGGACGCTTTGCACCCGAGGCTGCTCGTCACCCGCTTTGCCGAATGCTTCACCTTCTACGCCGCCGTTCTCCCCGGCCTAATCGGCGCCGACCTGATCAAGGGCACCCCCGAAGGCCCCTACGCCAACTGGGACGTGGACGACCAGGCAGCCCTGACCCTCTTCGACCGCGCCACCATGGCCCAGGTGGCCGGAACCGCGTCCCTGCCAAGCCAATCCACCCCCGCCCAGGACGCGGTCATGTTCGTCTGCCGAGTGGAAGACGTGGACACGGCCCACACCCTCTGCCTCCGCCACGGCGCAACCTCGGTCGCCGCCCCGGCCGACCGTCCCGACTGGGGCCCCGGCCTCCGCACCGCCCACCTCCGCGACCCAGACGGCACGCTGATCGAACTCCAGTCCTACTGAACGGTTTTCGATCGACGCGCAGGCGTCGCCGAAGGTCGGCCGGCGACCGTACCTGCCGAGACCTATTGGCGCGGCTGGGTTTGCGCGGTCCACTGATACCCGTCGAACCACCGCAGCAGGGCCGGGTTCGCGTTGTCCGGGTACCAGCCCGGCGCGATGGTCCCGGTCGGTTGTTGCCCCGGCCGCGGCCGCGAACCGGACCTGGTGGCGAGAAATACGACGCCGCCGATCCCTCCCATGATCGCAAGGAGAACGAGCAGGATGAGGATGTGCCAGATGCTGAGTGCTCCCATCTGAACAGTATTCACCGGGATTCGCGATGAAACGTCGGCGTGGCAGAAGCGGGCGTCGAACCCAGATAGGGAACTCGACGCCCGCTTCGACGAACGACCCGAGCCGCTCGGTCAGTCGGCGGATCCGTCGGCCTGGACTACGGCGAACGATTCGCCGATGGCGGGTAGCGGCCCTTCGGCCTCGATGCTGATGTCGCTGCTGACCTTGTCGCCGTGGTCGCCCGCGCCCAGATCTGTCTTGATGGTGACGAACGTCGGCTTGCCGGTGCATTCCAAATTTTCGGCGGTTCCGCTGCCGGTGGCACCGGAGGCCTTGTAGGTCACCTTGACGGTGATCGTCGCGCTGTCGCCCGCGGTGCAGTCATACGCGGCGATGACCGAACCGTCCTTGTGCAGAACCTTGAACACCGCGACGTTCGCGTCGCCGTCGGCGGCATGGGCGGCAGGCGCGACGAATGCCGCCATGGCACTCGAAAGGGCAAGCACGCCGGCAAATCTCCGCATGGATGTCATCCTTCTCGTCGGGTTGTGCGTCACTGTGTCCGATCCGGGCGACCGTGACGCCGTACACCTGCGCATTCGTTGCCGACGAGATTCCAGATGGGCATGCACCTTTCGATGTCGAGGATGCCGATCAGCGGAAATTCAGGATGAAGTCGTAGGTCCCTTCCTTTCCTGCGGGCACGGTACGCACGGTCATCAGCAACCGGCGGTCGAAGATGGAATCGGTGTTGTTGCGTGGTTCGCCGGGGAAATACAGCTGGGTGGTGAGGATTCGCTGATTGGGGGCCTGCACCTTGACGTGGATATGCCGGGTGCGGCCCGGGTACAGGCCGGGCACGATGGTCGACAGGTTGAATCGCCCATTCGCGTCGGTGAACTGATGTCCCCGCCACTTGTAGCCGGTGTTGTCGTAGGCGCCGTCGTTGTCTGCCTGCCAGAAGTCCAGCAGGGCCTGGGCGACCGGACGGCAGGAACGGGTGAACACGTAGCCGCTGACTGTCAATCGGGTGCCCGGCGCGCCGGGTATCACCAGGTCGCTGGTCAGGGGCGAGTTCGGCTTGAAGTAGGGGCCTTCGGTCTGGGCGATGGTGGGGGCGTCGCCGTCGTGGCAGGCCGGGGTCGGCTCGAGGTCTTCCGGCACGGCCTGCTGGGCTTCGCCGGGGCTGCCGGTGCTGGTCGCGGCGCCGGCGGTCAGTGCAGCGGCGGCGGGTACGGCCAGCAAGCCGAGTTGCAGCAGGCGTTTGCGGGTGATCGCCTGGGGGATCTCGTCGTCCAGGGAGTCGTTGGTAGTCATGGCTTTTGATCTCCTCGTGGGAACATAACGGGCTGGAGTTCACATCCGGCATTCGCGATGCGCTAGCGCAGGCGGTAATGAACACCTTCGCGGCCGACGAATAGGTGTCGCGCCACGTCACCTGAACAGCCGGGCGTACGTGCTGCTCAGAGATCAAACACCTTGTCGGCGAATGCATTTCAAGTTCGAATGTGAACAACACGATATGTCGCGCATTGGGGGCGGGCAACGGTCCGGGCCTGTCGCGCGGCCGGCCCGTCTGCGCATCGTGGCCGTAATACCCAGTGCCATAAGACAATTCGTGGTCCCGGTGCTACTCGCGGCGGTGAGTCCCCAATGGCTCCCCAGTGCTGACTGCCGGAAAGCGCCGACGCTGCCGAAATTGTTCGCCGACCGATTCGTTGCCGCGACGAACGGGTCCGGAAAGAATTCTGGAAATTCCCGCACCGCAGATGTCGAGAAAGCCCGGACGGCTCCGTCCCCGGAGTACAAGCAGTCACGTGTGCGTGGCCGAACCACTGACCGGGCCGGAATGGACCCCTACGAACCTGAGGAGAAACATCATGACGATCCGCCGGATGGACCATGTCGGCATCGTGGTCGAGGACCTCGCGGCCGCTGTCGCGTTCTTCATCGAACTGGGCCTGGAACTGGAGGGTGAGGCAACGGTCGGTGGCCAATGGGCCGACGACCTCCTCGCGCTGGACGGCGTCCTGGCGGACATGGCCGTCGTGCGGACTCCGGACGGCCTCGGCCGGATCGAGCTCTCGACGTTCCGCTCGCCGACGACCACCGACGCCGCGCCGAAGGCGGCGGTGAACACCCCGGGCATCCCCCGCCTGACCTTCGCCGTCGACGACGTCGATGACGTCGTCGACCGCCTGCGCGCCCACGGCGGCGAACTCGTGGGCAAGGTGGCGCGCTACGAAGACTATTGCCGGTACGCCTACGTCCGCGGCCCCGAGGGCGTCCTCATCGGACTGGTCGAGGAACTCCGCTGATCGCCGCCGCGAGGCGACTCCCAGTCAAGGACCGGGGCTAATGATTTGAACTGCGTCGAGGACGGGGTCAGCCGCAGTAGCGCGTTGCGCGCCAGTACGGCCATGGGCGAGGAGAGCTGACCGACGGCGCCGATCAGCCGGGAGCGTTTGACGATCATCTGGGTTCGGGGCCTGCGCTGGCTGTCGTAGTCCGTCAGGTCGCCGCCCCGGGTGGCGACGTGCGCCAGCACCACCGCGTCCTCCAGCGCCTGGCAGGCACCCTGCCCCAGGTTCGGGGTCATGGCGTGCGCGGCATCACCGAGCAGCGCGATCCGGCCCGCCACAAAGGTTTTCAGAGGTGGTAGGTCATAGAGATCGTGCTTCAGGATCGCCGTTTCGCCCACCGCGGCCAGCAGGGCGGGAATGGGGTCGTGCCAGGAGCCGAACCGGGCACGCAGTTCGTCCAGTCCACCGCCCGGAGTTCCCGCCGCCATATCAGCCGTGGCGAAGCAGTAGACCCGGCCGTCGGGCAGCGTGCTGTAGCCGAAACGCTGTCCGCTGCCCCAGCTTTCGCCCATTTCACCGACCGGCTCGGTGGGCGTGATGACCGTTCGCCACGCGGTGTATCCGCTGTAGCGAGGCTCGATCGCGCCACAGACCGCGCGCCGGACCACGCTGTGGATGCCGTCCGCGCCCACCACCACATCCCCGGCCGAGGTTCCCGCCGAATGTACGACGGTGCCGTCGGGTTGCACGGCGGTCACCGAAATACCCGTGCGCACCGCGCCTTCCGGGACGGCGCGGCGCAGGATATCCAGGAGATCGGCACGATGCATCATGACCGGACTGCCGTAGTGCACGCGTATGGCCTCGGTGTCGGTCCGGGAAAGCCAGCGTCCCTTGCGGTCGCGAATCCCGGCCGAATCCTCCTCCCGGGCCCGGCCGCGCACGGTCTCGTCCAGACCGAGCGCAGCCAAGGCGCGAAGTGCGTTGGGCCACAGCGATATTCCGGCGCCGACCTCCTCGATCCGAGTCGAGCGCTCCAGCACCTCGATCTCCCAGCCGCGCAGCGTGAATGCGATGGCGGTCGCGAGACCGCCGATCCCGCCGCCGACTATGACTGCCTTCGGCATGTCGTTACCTTTCCATTTCCCGGCCGTGTCGGATTCCGTTCAGGCCGCGGCGCCCAAGCCCAGCGCCACCGCGACCGGGATGAGGTACAGCAGCGGGAAGGCGAGCGTCTTGTACGAGCGTGCGCGCAGGATGGTGATCACCGCACCCGCGAAGTAGAGGATCAGTCCGATCGCGGCGGCGACACCGATCAGCGGGATGAACAGGCCGACGATCAGTCCGATCGCCCCGGCGGCCTTGAGCAGGCCCAGCATGGTCCACCAGCTCTGCGGCACACCGTATTCCACCAGCGGATCGGTCACGAACTTCGCTCGCCGCAGCAGCGAGAACGCCGAGAACCCGACCCAGGCGGCGGCGACAATGGTGACGATGACGTAGGCGGTATGCATTTTCTCTCCTGATAGCTGCGCAATTCCCTGGTCCGGGAATTGAGTTCCGGTGTGGCGCGACCGTGGGTTCGCCGGATCGGCGGGGATTCGGTTCGCGATTCGCACTGCGAAAGCGTCCCGCGACGGATCGATACTTCGCCGATGCGTTCGCGATGGGGTCGGTGACGCGATTCGGCTCAGGACAGTTCGGTCAGCAGATCCCGCACGCTCTCCGCCTCCGGAAGGCCGAGCGCCTGATACTTCCGCAATGCCGATTCGGCGTGCTCGCGGGCTTGGTCCAGCTGTCCGCACAGCAGATGCGCGCGGGCCAGCCCCTCGTGTGCGTCGGCCTCTTCGGGCAGATTGCCCGTCTGTACCGCGCGTTCGAGTGCGGTGGCATGCTCGGAGATCGCCTGTGCCGCATCGCCACCGGCACGGGCGGTATGCCCGAGCCCGTTCCACGCGGCGGCCTCGTCGCCATGGGTGCCGAGCGAGCGATACAGCTCGAGCGCCCGGCGGTGGTGTTCGCGGGCCTGGTCCGGTCGTCCACACCAGCGGTACAGCGTGCCGAGTTTGTTCAGCACCAGCGCCTCGCCGCGCGCGTTGCCGACCTGACGATGCAGATCCAATGCGCGTTCGAGATGTTCGCGGGCCTCGGTGCCGCGGTCCTCGCCGAGGACCAACGCGAGATTCCCCAGAACGTGTGCCTCGCCACCGCGGTTTCCGATCTCCCGGGTTATCCACAGCGCGCTGCGGAAGTATTCGCGAGCCGCGTCGGTGTCGCGTTGCCGCCAGCGGACATTGCCGAGGGTGTTGAGCGCGCGTGCCTCTTCGAAGCGGTCCCCGTTCGCCCGGGCCACCGTCAGCGCATGCTCCGAATATCTTGTCGCGTCGGCGTATTCGCCTCGCCGCCAGTGCGTCCAGCCGAGGTCGGCCAGCGCCCGCGCCTCGCCGGAGCGATCACCCAGCCGGCGCCCGGCCACCAGCGCGACCGCGTGCAGCCGGGCCGCGTCGGTGTGGTGGAAGTATCCGTCGAGGTATGGGCGCAGCGTCACCGCCGCATCGCGCACGAATCCGGGCCGATCGTGATCCGCCGCGTGCCCGATCACCGCCATGAGATTGGCCCGTTCGGCGTGCAACCATCGCGCTGCGGTGCCGGGACCGTCGACAGCGGTGATCGGGCCCGCGGCGGGCGGCAGCGCCCGGCGGTCGGTCGCGCTGTGCGGGAACAGCAGATCCACTGCGGTCCGGGCGGTGTGCAGGTAGTGGTCGGACAGCCGCGACAGTGCGGCCTCCCGTGCGGTATCGGACTCGTCGACCGCCACCATGGCGGTCGCGTGCGCGCGCAGTAGATCGTGCAGCAGGTAGCGCCCGGGTTCGTGCTGCGTGACGACGTGCACGTCCAGCAGCTCCTCGAGCAGCAGTTCGGCGTGGTCGGCGTGCGGGAAATCGGCGAGCGCGGCTGCGGCGGCGGGGTCGATGTCGCGGCCGGGATGCAGGCCCAGCAGCCGGAACAGGCGCTGATGCGCCGGGGCGAGCTGCCCGTAGGACAGTGCGAAAGCCGCGGCCACCCCGCGTTCGGCGGTGGCCAGCTCGACCAGCCGCCGCCGTTCGTCGCGCAGTCGTTCCGCCATGTAGCCGACACTCCATTGCGGACGGTGCAGTAGTCGCGCCGCGGCGATCCGCACCGCCAGCGGGAGGAATCCGCACAGCTGCAACACATCCAGCGCGGCCACCGGCTCGGCGGTGGCGCGTGCGCCGACGATCCGTTCGAACAGCCCGACGGCATCGCCCGCCGGAAGTACCGGCATCGACACCGCGTGCACGCCATCGAGATCGATCATTCTCCGGCGGCTGGTGATCAGGAACACGCTGCCGGTGGTGGCGGGCAGCAGTGGGCGCACGTGGTCGGCGTCGGCGGCGTTGTCGAGGACGGCGACGATCCGCCGGCCGGTCAGTTCGCTGCGCCACAGCGCGCTGCGATCGCCCTCGTCGAGCGGGATGCGATCCGCGGGTACGCCCAGCTGCCGCAGGAGTATTTCCAGCGCGGCGGCCGGGGTGACGGCGGCGCGTTCGGCCGCGTAGGCCTGCAGGTCGATGAACAGCTGCCCGTCGGGGTAACGCGCGGCGAGGCGATGCGCGGAATGGATCGCCAACGCGGTCTTGCCCACTCCGGCCATGCCGTCGATGGCGACGATTCCGCCCGGTTCCCGCTCATCGAGTTTGCCCAGCCGGTCCAACTCGGCCGCGCGACCCGTGAAATCGGGAATGTCGTAGGGCAGGAAGTTCGCACTGGCCGCCGGCGCCTCCGGTGGAGTGGAGGCCGATATCAGGTGCGGGGGCGCGGGCGCGTCCGGTGGTGGCGTCGGTTCCGGTTGCGGAGCCGGATCCGCCAAGGTTGGGTGCGGTTCCTGGGGCCTGGTTTTCGCGGGTAGCAGCAGTTCGGGATCGCCACGCAGCACGGCCTGTTCCAGCTCGCTGAACGCCGATCCCGGATCCAGCCCGTGCTCTTCGACGAGGGCGGTGCGCAGCGTGCGTGCCGCGGCCAACGCGTCGCGTTGCCGGTCGGCGCGGTACAGCGCCAGCACCAATTGGCCGGTGAGCCGCTCCCGCAACGGATTCTCGGCGACCTTGGCGATGAGCTCATCCAGCAATTGCCGGTGCCGGCCCAGCGACAATTCCAGGTCCATCAGCCGCTCGATGGCGGCCAGCCGCTGCTCATGCAGCCGGGCACGGGCATTGACGACGTAGGCGGCGGTCAGATCGCCCAGCGCGTCACCGCGCCAGAGTGCCAGTCCCGCCCGCAATTCCGCGACCGCGTCGAGGGGGTCGGCCGCGTGTTCCGCGGCGGCGAGGTGCACGGTGAATTCGGTGAGATCGAACTGATTCGAGCCCGGATGCGCGACGTAGCCGGCCGCGCGGGTCTGGATGGTGTGGGTGGCCTCGGCCGCGCGCAGCACCCGCCGGATCGAGGTGAGCGAGGCATGGATCTGGGCGCGGGCGGTATCGGGTTCATCGAGGCCCCAGACCGCCTCGATGAGGCGTTCGATCGCGCAGACGCGATCGGCGTTGAGCAGCAGGTACGCCAGTACCCCGCGGTGGCGCGGCGCGAGGGTCGCGACCTGACCGTCGATACTGATCTCGACCGGCCCGAGAATCGAAAAACGTAGATCCATTGTCGTGTCACATACAACACCCATCGCGGGCGCATCGCAAAAGTATCAACCCGCACGATCATGCTGGCCTCATGACCGAGCTACCGCCGCTGCCGCTGCTCGAGCCGGAGGCCGCCACCGGCGTCACCCGAACGCTGTTCGACACCGCTCAGCGTCTGTTCGGCATCACGCCGAATATCGCCAAGACGCTGGCCAACAGTCCGGCCGCGATGCGTGGCTATCTCGCGCTCGCCGATTCCCTGTGCACGGAAAGCGCTCTGGACTCCGATACCCGGACTCGCCTCGGCCTGCTGCTGGCGCAGGAACACAGCTGCGACTACCTGCTGTCGGCACACAGTTTCCTCGCCGCGCGGGTAGGCGGATTGAGCGAGCAGGCGATGACCGACGCTCGCTCCGGCTCGGCGGCGGATCCGAAGCAGGCCCAGGTGCTGGCCTGGGCGGCGGCCCTGGTCCGCCGCCGGGGAGCGGTGACCGACGAGGAGGTGGCCGCGGCCCGCGCCGCACTGTCGGACGCCGAGTTCATCGATGTTGTGGCCGAGATCGCGCTCGCGGTGTTCGACTCCTACCTGTCGCTGGCCGGGCGCGTGCCGATCGACTGGCCGCTGGTCCGGCACACCGAGCGGGGCGGAGGCATCGACTTCGAGCGCTGATATCCTCGCTCGGCCCGCAGACTTCGTCGCGGGGGTGCGAGGAGGAGTTCGGGGTGATGGGTGCGCGGACCCCGGTATTCGATGACGTCACCGCGGCCTCCCGGCGGATAGCGGGAATCGTCCGGCCTCTCACCGTGATCGACGCCGACGCGGAGCTCGCGCCGAGCGGCGGCATCAGCCTGGCCCTCGAATTCTTGCAGCACAGCGGCTCGTTCAAGGCACGGGGCGCGGTGAACCTGGTGGCCGCGCTGCTGGAGTCCGATCGCCTGCCGCGCGCGGGCCTCGTCTCGGCCACCGAGGGCAACGCGGCAATCGGATTCGCCTGGGCCGCTAAGCGATTCGGCGTGCCCGCGACGGCGTTCCTGAGCCGGTCGGCAGCTCCGGCGACGGCGCGGCGGTTGCGTGAGCTGGGTGCCGAGGTGCGGGTGACGGGCGCGACCAGGGCCGAAGCCCAGCACGCGGCACGGCGATTCCAGGAGGACACGGGCGCCATCGAGGCCTATGTCTACGACGAGGTGCTGACCTCGGCCGGCGCCGGCACGATCCTGCTGGAGCTCGCCGCACTGCGGCCCGACCTGGACACCGTGGTCTGCGCGGTCGGCGCAGGCGGCATGTTCTCCGGAATCGCCGCCGTCGCGGAGAAGCTGAGCATCCGGGTGGTCGGGGTCGAGCCGGAGGGTAGCCAGGCGCTGCATGCCGCGCTCGCCGCGGACACCGTGCGGGACGTCGAGATCGATTCCGTAGCCGCCGATTCGCTCGGCGCGCACCGGGTCTCGCCCGCCGCTCTCGCCTGGGCCAAGACCGCAGACGCTTGCTCGGTCGTGGTGCGCGACGACGCGATCATCGACGCCCGCCTGCAGGTGTGGCGGCACCATCGCCTCGCCATCGAGCACGGTTCGGCCACCGCGCTGGCCGCCCTGCTGGCCGGCGCCTACCGGCCTCGGCCCGGAGAACGAATCGGGATCGTGCTGTGCGGGGCGAATACCGATCCCACCGATCTCATTCGCTGACCAGGGCCGATTCCGGCGCATCCGGTAGCTCCCGCGCGGCGGCGTGTCATAGTGACGCCCGGATTGTGTGGAGAACGAAGGAACACCAGGATGGCGACTACAGCGGTAGAAACCGACTCCGAGAGGGGGCTCGCGCGGGTCGCGCAGGCGCTCGCCCGGTGGACGGAGAAGTGGTTTCCGGACGCCTATGTCGTCGCGCTCGCCGGGCTGGTCCTCGTGGCCGCCGCGGCATTGGTCAACGGTTCGTCGCCGAAGGCCGTGGTCGACGCGTTCGGTGACGGCTTCTGGGATCTGACGACGTTCACGCTGCAGATGGCGATGGTGGTGCTGACCGGATACGTCCTCGCCACCTCACCACCGGTCACCCGGCTCATCGACCGGCTGGCCGCCCTACCGCGCACCGCGGCCGGTGCCGTGAGTTTCGTCGCGCTGCTGTCGATGTCGGTGTCCATCCTGAACTGGGCGCTGAGTCTGGTATTCGGTGGCCTGCTGGCCCGCGCCATCGCGCGCCGGTCCGGCCTTCGGGTCGACTACCGTGCGCTCGGCGCCGCGGCATTCATGGGAATAGGCTCGGTCTGGGCGCTGGGCATCTCCTCCTCGGCGGCGCAGCTCCAGGCTACGGCCACCTCCCTGCCGCCCGCGCTGCTGAAGATCACCGGTGTGCTCGACTTCGGGCACACCATCTTCACCTGGCAGTCGCTGTTCATGTGCGCGCTCCTCATGGTGCTCACCGTCGCGATCGCCTACTTCTCCGCGCCCAAGGGAGCGGCGATCGAGACGGCACAGCAACTGCGCATCGATCTGGACGACGAGCCGGCCGAGATCGAGCCCCGCTCCACTCCGGGCGAATGGCTGGAGTACAGCCGCGTTCTGCCGATCCTGGCCCTGCTCCTGACCGCAGGCTGGCTGATCTCCCAATTGGCCGGCAAACCGGTGCTCACGGTTCTCAGCAGCCTCAACTGCTATCTGTTCGTATCCCTGATGCTCGGACTGGCATTGCACGGGACGCCGAAGAAGTTCCTCCAGGCCGTGTCGCTCGCGGTACCCGTCACAGCCGGGATTCTCGTCCAGTACCCGCTCTACGCCGCGATAGCCGCCGTGCTCGCCAAAGCGAAAGGGCGCGGCGGCCATACGCTTTCCGAACACCTGGCAGCGGCCTTCACCACCATCGGCGGCGGCGGGAACTTCGCCGTCGTGATCGCCCTCTATACGGTGGCGCTGGGCATCTTCATTCCGTCGGGAGGCGGAAAATGGCTGGTCGAGGCCCCGTTCGTCATGCAGTCGTCCACCGATGTCGGGATGAATCTCGGTTGGACGGTACAGATTTACAATGTGGCCGAGGCGCTGCCGAACCTGATCAACCCGTTCTTCATGGTGCCCCTCTTGGCGGTCCTGCGATTACGGGCACGCGACCTCATCGGATTCACCTTCCTGCAGTTCATGATTCACCTGCCGGTGGTCCTGCTCCTCGTCCGCTTGCTGGGCATGACGTTCGACTACGCCCCACCGATCCTGCCCGCCGGGCCGTGACCGCGTCAGCGCTCACTTCGCCGGCTGGGGCGGGTTCGAAACTTCCGCCGCATTCTCGAACGTATGTTCGATAGAATGGAGGTCGACAGGTAGCCGACGGGGAGCGAGGGGTCATGCGGGAGTCGTCCTCGGGGTTGTTGAAGTTGCTGGTCAACGAGGTCGCGGTGCGGCACGGATATGGGTGTGAGGAGGCGGGCGGCGAGTTCGTGTTCGCCGGGCGCGGGGGTGGCCGGGTGGTGTTGCCGTGTACGCGGTTGGAGCGGCGGGTTGCTCGGGCGCCGCGCCAGCTGTGGTCGACGATCGTAGAGGATCGGCTGGATGCGCAGATCACGGATCTGGTCGCCGGGCATCTCGACATATCGCGACTGGAGTCGGTGCGGTCGATGCTGCGGACCCGGTTGTGTTCGGCGCGCACGAAGGGATTGATCAACGACGTGCGCCGATTGGTGGCGCCGGGACTGTTGCAGCGGGTGCTGATCGACTTCGGCGACATCATGGCGCCGGTGACCTACGCCAACGCACAACGTTGGGGCGCAAGAGAATCGGATCTGTTCGCGATCGCCGAGCGCAATACCCGGGCCGAAGGCGGGCTCGACCTGATGACCGCCGATATCGACGGCATGGACGATGTGGATATTCAAATGCTCTACGGGGCATCGGATTTCGTCACCGCGCACGTGCGCTGGCTGGATGACTATCCGGTCGTCGGTCCGTGGGGCGCGTTGCTGGTCATTCCGGGGCACACCCACCTGCTGGTCCATCCGATCACCGGCCCAACGGTTTTCGCGGGAACCAGCCTGCTCGCCGAACTCCTGGTCGCGGGCGAGCTCCGGTCCCGGCCGGTCAGCCGCTCCATCTACTGGTGGCGCAACCGAATCGCCATCGATATCGCCGCCACCATTCAGGGCGGCGGCGAGTCGATGGAAGTCGTCCCGGCCGAGCACTTCGAGTCGCTGCTCGAGATCATGCGCCGGGACTGAGCCGGCCGGTTCCCGCACGCAGGGGGTGCGGGAACCGGAGGCGTTGCCGGACAGTCGAATCCGGAACTACGTGACGATCGGCAGGTACACCGCGCTGCCGCTGTCGGCGAACTCGGCGGACTTCTCCGCCATCCCGGCCTCGATCGCCTCGACATCGGTCAGCTGGTTGCGCTCCGCGTACTCGCGCACGTCCGCGGAGATGCGCATCGAGCAGAACTTCGGCCCGCACATCGAGCAGAAGTGCGCGGTCTTGGCCGGCTCGGCGGGCATGGTCTCGTCGTGGTACTCCCGCGCTGTGTCCGGATCCAGCGACAGCGCGAACTGGTCGCGCCAGCGGAATTCGAAACGGGCCTTGGACAATTCGTTGTCCCGGTCCTGCGCGTGCGGGTGCCCCTTGGCCAGGTCGGCGGCGTGCGCGGCGATCTTGTAGGTGATCACGCCGACCTTGACGTCGTCCCGGTTGGGCAGCCCGAGGTGCTCTTTCGGGGTGACGTAGCAGAGCATGGCGGTGCCCGCCTGCGCGATGATCGCGGCGCCGATCGCCGAGGTGATGTGGTCGTAGGCGGGCGCGATATCGGTGGCGAGCGGGCCGAGGGTGTAGAACGGCGCCTCTTCGCACAGCTCCTCCTCGAGCCGCACGTTCTCCACGATCTTGTGCATCGGCACGTGCCCGGGACCCTCGATCATCACCTGCACGCCAAAGGATTTGGCGATCTTCGTCAGCTCGCCGAGCGTGCGCAGCTCGGCGAACTGCGCCTCGTCGTTGGCGTCGGCGATCGACCCCGGCCGCAGGCCGTCGCCGAGGGAGAAGGTCACGTCGTACTTCGCCAGGATCTCGCACAGCTCGGCGAAGTGGGTGTACAGGAACGACTCCTGATGATGTGCCAGACACCAAGCGGCCATGATGGATCCGCCGCGCGAGACGATCCCGGTGACCCGCTTGGCGGTCAGCGGCACGTAACGCAGCAGCACACCCGCGTGCACGGTCATGTAGTCCACGCCCTGCTCGCACTGCTCGATCACCGTGTCGCGGTAGATCTCCCAGGTGAGCTTGGTCGGATCGCCGTTCACCTTCTCCAGCGCCTGGTAGATCGGCACGGTGCCGACCGGGACGGGGGAGTTGCGCAGGATCCACTCGCGGGTCTCGTGAATGTTCTTGCCGGTGGACAGGTCCATGATGGTGTCCGCGCCCCAGCGGGTGGCCCACACCATCTTCTCCACCTCCTCGGCGATCGAGGAGGAGACGGCCGAGTTGCCGATGTTCGCGTTGATCTTCACCAGGAACTTCTTGCCGATGATGGTCGGCTCCAGCTCCGGATGCTTGTGATTGGCGGGAATCACCGCGCGACCGCGGGCCACCTCGTCGCGCACCAGCTCGGGCGTCACCCCTTCGCGCGCGGCGATGAAGCGCATCTCGGGCGTGATGATGCCCTGCCGCGCCCAGGCAAGCTGGGTCGGCGGGCCTTCTACCTCGGGCTTGGCCCAGGTATCACGCAATTTCGGCAGGCCCGACTCCAGGTCGATCTGAGCGGTGTCGTCGGTGTATGGGCCCGAGGTGTCGTAGACGTCGAAATGCTCGCCGTTCGTCAGGTTGACCCGGCGGACCGGTATGCGCAGCCCGTCTACCTCGGTGTAATGCTTGACACTGCCCTCGATGGGTCCGGTGGTGACGGTGTCGATGATCTCGGATCCGTCTGTGGACGCAGCAGTAGCCATGATCGTTCCTCCCTACGCCGGCATTACCCGGTCAGGTTCATACGGTCGACGGCCCTAGCCGTCCTCTCAGCCCGCTGGTGCGAGCCCCCGTTGGCGTGTGAAATTTTCCAGCCCGAGACTACCTGCCTTCCCTGGGAGTCCGCCCCATGATCGGCGGAAGACCGACGTCACTTGCCGTTGTAGGCGTCGCGCATCTGTTGCAGCACGATCTTCTTCATCCCGAACATCGCGCGCATCGCGCGGTTCACCGCCTCCCGGTCGTCGCCGGTGACCAGCTCGGTCGCCTCGGCCGGCCAGATCTGCCACGGCACGCCGTATTTGTCGTTCAGCCAACCGCATTCGATCTCCTGTCCGCCATCGGCGAGCAACGCGGTCCACAGCCGGTCGACCTCGTCCTGTCCGTCACAGTTGACCAATAGCGACATGGCATGGGTGTAGTGGTATTCGCCGCCGCCGTTGATCGCGGTGAACTTCTGGCCGTTGAGTTCGAAGTCGACGGTGATGGCCAGATCCGTCGGCCGGTTGGTCGCCTCGCTGTGGTACTGCACGTCGGTGATCTTGGAGTCGGCGAACAGCGAGCAATAGAACTCGGCGGCTTCCTCCGCCTGGGTGTCGAACCACAGGTTGGTGACGATCTTTTGCATGGTGATCCTCCTGGCCGGTGTCGGTATACCTGTGCAGACGAGGCGGGCGCCGGGAAGTCATCGCTGTGCGAACGAAAAGTCTGGCCCCCGACCGAATTCCGGTCGAGGGCCAGGCCAGTGGTGAGAACTAACGCTCGCGCGGGCCGATCGGGAACCCGAGCGCGCCGAAGGTGGCGTTCAGGTTGATCTCGATCTGGGTCAGCAAGGCGTTGAAATCGGCCAGCATGGACACCACATTGTCGGTGCGGCAGCCGACCTGATCGGGCGCGTTCGGCGCCAGCCTGCCCTTCATCCAGTTGAGCGTGCCGGCCATGCCGAGCGACGGCAGGCTCAGATGCTCGCTGAGATGATCGCGGGTGTAGACCACGGACGCGCCGCCGGCACACCACTGCTGGTTCAGCCGGTCATTTGTCCATACCGGGACCGCCTCGTCGAAGACGCCCTGGTACAAGAAGATCGGTGCGGTGGGGATATTGCGGCCGAGCACCGTTTGCTCGAAGGTCTCCTTGATCTCCGGCACCTGGAGGAAGTCGGGAATCGGGATGGTCAGCATTCGCCCGTAATCGACGAACATCTGGGTGAGCGCGTTGCGCGGCAGGCACTGCCGCTCGGTCCGGTCCATCAGCGCCCGGCCCTCGGGCGTCAGATACCGATCGGCCGCCTCCTTGAACTTCGGATAGGCCTTGCGCAGCGACGAAATACCGATGCCGATCAGCGAGGAGAACATCGACCCGTTGACGTGCAGCAGCGACACCACGTCCGAGGTGGGCGAGCCCATGGCGATGCCCTTGACGTTGAGTTCCGGCGCGTAGGTCGGCTGCATCTCCGCCGCCCAGCCCGAACCCATGCCGCCACCGGAGAAGCCCCACATGGCGACCGGGGTATTCGCCCCGTCCAGGCCGAGCGGCTGGAAGCCCTCGGCGGCGCGGATGCCGTCGAGGGTCATGTAGCCGGGTTCCTTCGGCACCGTGAGGTGACCGTCGAGTCCCTCGTAGTCCGGCACCGAGATCGCCCAGCCTTGGCTGATCAATGCGGCGATCGCGATCAGTTCGCTTTGCGAGTGGATGCCCTCCAGGCCGGCCAGGCCCGAACCCTGTTGCAGCACATACGACGGCGAGCAGTCGTTGCTGGCGCTGTCGTAATAGAACTGGAGTGAGACCAGCGGACGGGAACGATTCGGGTCGGCGCCCGCGGGCAGGATGACCGTGGTGACGGCGACCGTGGGCTGGTCGTTGAGATCAGTGGTGCGGTAGAGCAGCTGCCAGGAGCGCACATTCAGCGGCAGCACGGTCAGGACCGCCAGGCGCACCTCCCGCGAGCGCAGAATCGCGCCGGGCGCCTGGTCGGCGAACCCTTCGGGAGGCTGATAGAACGAGTCGTCGTGCGGGAGTGGCACTGCCGCGGCGGGCGCGGGGGCGACCGCACCGGTCAGCAGGACGGTGGCCATGGCGAACGCCATGGTCACCAACACGGCCACCGAACGTAGACCGGTCCGCGGGTTAGCGGCCGGATCACCGTTGATCACTGACACGTATGCGTCCTTCCTCATCAAGGTGACAGCGATTACAGCACGTGGCCGTGTTACTAACAAGAACTCTTTCTAGAAGTCATCGAGCTATGGTCGAGGGTATGACCCGCAGCAAATCCGCCGCGCGGCCTGCCGAGGGGCAGGCCCGCCGCCGGATCCGTGGACTCGACGCCGAGCAGCGCAGCGCACAGCGGCGTAATCAACTGCTCGACGCGGCCACCGAACTGTTTGCCGAGCACAGCTATTCGGGCACATCGATCGAGCAGATCTGTCAGCGCGCCTATGTCGGAACCAAGGGTTTCTACGACCATTTCGAGAGCAAGGAAGCGTGCTACATCGCGCTGCTCCAGCAGCTCACCGCGCAGATCCAGCAACGGGTGATCGCCGGCGCCGTCGCGGCCGCCGAGTTGTCCTGGCCGGAGCGGGCCGAGCCGGTGCTCGCCGCGTTCGTGCACGCCATCGCCGACGACCCGCGCCTGGCGAAGGTGACTTTCGGTGAGGCGGGCGGTATTTCGCCGACGGTCGAGCGGATCCGGCGCAGCAACCGGCGCTGGTCGGCGGCATTCCTGGATCGGGAGTGGTCCGGGGAGCCGGACGGTGATCCGCGCGTGCAGCGGGCCCGGCTGGCCTTGGCGCTGGCCACCATCGGCGGCATGTTCGAACTGGTCGCGGACTGGCTGCACCATCACGACGACGGTGGCACGCCGGACGGCGTGGACACGCTCATCGAGGATCTGACCGGGTTCATCGCGGTGGTGTACGCCGGCCGGGGAGTCGTTGCGGGACAGTAGATTCAGCGCGGACGACGCGAGCCGGGCCGATCGATCCGACCCGGCTCGCGTCGCTGTGCGGTCCGGTTATCCGCGCGGACGCGCGGGGCGGATCCGGCCGCGGACCTCGCCGAGACCGATGCGCTGGGCGTCCGGGCCGGGCGCGGACGCGGTGATGACCACCTCGTCGCCGTCCTCCAGGAACGTGCGCTTCTGACCGTTCACCAGGATGGGTTCGCTTCCGCCCCAGGACAGTTCGATGAACGAGCCGCGCTGGTCGGGGTCCGGCCCGGAGATGGTGCCGGACGCGTAGAGGTCGCCGGTGCGGGTGCTCGCGCCGTTCGCGGTGAGATGGGCCAGCATCTGCGCCGGTGACCAGTACATCCGGGAGAACGGCGGGTATGAGACCGCCTCGCCGTTCCAGGCCACCGTCAGTTCGATGTCGAGCCCCCACGGCTCCTTTTCTTGCAGATAGGGCAGCGGCTGCGGGTGCTGCTCGGGGGTGGGCACCCGCGCGGATTCCAGCGCGGCCAGCGGCGTGACCCACGGCGAGATCGACGTCGCGAAGGACTTGCCGAGGAACGGGCCGAGCGGCTGATACTCCCAGGCCTGGATGTCGCGGGCGGACCAGTCGTTGACCAGCGCGACCCCGAACACCCGCTCGGCGAACTCGCCGGTTTCCACCGGATCGCCGAGCTCGGAGCCGACACCGACCAGGAAGCCGAGCTCGGCCTCGATGTCGAGTCGCCGCGAGGGACCGAAATCCGGTGTGCCCGAATCGGTCCGGCGTTGACCGTTGGGGCGGATCACCTCGGTGCCGGACACCACCACGGTGCCGGCTCGGCCGTGGTACCCGACCGGCAGGTGCCGCCAATTCGGCAGCAGCGGTTCGCTGTCCGGGCGGAACAGGCGGCCGAGGTTCGTCGCGTGGTCGAGGCTGGCGTAGACGTCGACGTAGTCGCCGATCGGCACCGGCAGGCCGAGCCGCACCTCGGTGAGGGGATGTATTGCGGCACTGTCGATCTCGCTGTCGACCAGCTCGCGGACGCGTTCGCGCACCTCGCGCCAGCGCCGCGGGCCCTGCGCCATGAGCGCGGCCAGGCTCGATGCGCCGAACTCCGGATCGCCCAGTGCGGTCGCGAGATCGATGACGGAGTCACCCAATCGGGTTCCGACACGGTAGTTCTGGCCTTCGGGAGCGAACACGCCGTAGGGCAGGTTGTCCGCACCGAACAGTGAATCGCCGGGTACTTCGATGCGAGTCCTCACGCGGGCCCCCGGCCGGACCAGGTCCATGCGTAGGCCGGATCCTCGCAGGCGAGGGCGCCCTCGCCGAGTTCCAGCGGGCGGAACGTGTCGACCATGACGGCCAGCTCGTCGAAGTAGTCGAGTCCGATGCTGCGCTCGTAGGCGCCCGGCTGCGGGCCGTGCGCGTAGCCGCCCGGGTGCACCGACACCGAGCCCTGCGCGATCCCGGATCCCTTGCGCGCCTCGTAGTTTCCGCCGCAGTAGAACATGATCTCGTCGGAGTCGACGTTGGAGTGGTAGTACGGCACCGGGATCGACAGCGGGTGGTAGTCGACCTTGCGCGGCACGAAATTGCAGACCACGAAGTTGGTCCCCTCGAAGGCTTGATGGGCCGGCGGCGGCTGATGGATGCGGCCGGTGATCGGTTCGAAGTCGCTGATGTTGAAGGTGATCGGGTACAGGCAACCGTCCCAGCCGACCACGTCGAACGGGTGTGTGGCGTACAGCAACCGGGTGCCGACGACCTTGCCGCCGGGCCGGTGCTTGACCAGCACCTCCACGTCGGTGCCGGTCGCGGTCAGCGTCTCGGCCGGGCCGTGCAGGTCGCGTTCGCAGTACGGCGCGTGCTCGAGCAGCTGGCCGAACTTCGACAGGTAGCGCTTCGGCGGGGTGATGTGGCTGGACGCCTCGATCACGTACGCGCGCAACGGTTCCTGGCCGGTAGGCAGCCAGCGGTGGGTGGTCGCGCGCGGGATGAGCACCTGGTCGCCCTGGCGCGCGGGCACCGGGCCGAAGACCGTTTCGAGCACGGCCGCACCGGATTCCACGTAGACCAGCTCGTCGCCGATCGCGTTGCGGTACAGCGGGGACGCGCCCTTGGCCACGACGTAGGAGATGCGCACATCGGCATTGCCGAGGATCAGGCGTCGTCCGGTCACCGCGTCGGTGCGGGCTGGGGTGTCGTCCGGGAACAGCTCGGGCAACCGCAGATGCCGATGCCGCAGTGGATGATTCGGGGTAGTGGTCTGGTCGGGCAGTTCCCACACCGTCGAGTCGACGATCGCGGGCGGCAGCCCGCGGTGGTAGAGCAGCGACGAATCGCCGGAGAAGCCCTCCTCGCCCATCAGCTCCTCGTAGTAGAGCTGTCCCTGCTCGTCCCGATGTTGTGTATGCCGTTTCGGCGGCACCGCTCCTACCTGTCGATAGAACGCCATGACCGCACCTCCTGCCTGGCTTGTGGCCTGGTTCAACTGGTCACCATCGTAGTGATGGCCGGTCGGGCGCAGTGGCGGAATCCACCCCCGACGGGGCGAATTCTGCCGGAACATCGCGGCATCGGGAGGCATTTCGACTAGCTGTTCGGCAAGTAGCCGACTATTTGTCAGGACGGCGTCAGGCGTGCCGCAGCGCGCGGTACACCGCCGCGCCGACGAAGGCACCGAGATCGGCCGCGGTCCAGTCGCCCTCGTCCGCGAGCAGGGTGCGCACCGCGCCCTCACCCGCGGAAACCCACAGCTCGACGAGCACCGGCAGCTTGCGTTCGGGGTCCTCGGTGCCCCAGGCGCGCAGCGTCGGCCGCAGCAGTGTGCTGCACCGTTCGATGGCCAGGGCGCGGCCGCGGCCGAACGAATCCGCAACGGCCGGATCGGGATTGCCGTACAGCAGGCGCCACGCGTCGGGGCGGGCGGTCGCCTTCTCCAGCAGGGCCCGGAAGCCCTCGATGAACACGGTCTCGCCCGCGTCGACGTCGCGGCGGCGCATCACTCCGAGCAGGTCGTCGACCAGGTAGCTCTCCTCGCGCTGGATCAGCGCCTCGATCAGTTCGACCCGATCGGCGAAGCAGGCGTAGACGACCGGCCTGGTCACGTTCATCCGCTCCGCGATGGCGGCCATGGTGACCGCCGCGATGCCGTGTTCGACCGCGATGGCCAGCGCGGTGTCCAGCACCTGCGGGCGGCGGCGCTCCGGGCCGAGGTGCGGCGCCCGTTGTCGCGGCTGTACGGCCGAATCGCTACCCATGGGCACCAACATAGCAGCGCGGGTTGCGCGGTTCTCGCTGGTCCGACGCCTGTAGATCGACTTCCTACATTAGCGAAGGTTAATGCTACAGTCGTGCATGAAGTCGGCCGGAAACGGCGGACTGCCCTTGTCGAGCGACCTGTCCGCAGGCGCGAGCGCGAAGTCACGGCCGAGGAGTCAGCGATGACCGAAACCCTGTTCAACCCGAAGACCTGCGAGTTTGCCGAGTTCGACAGCGAGACCCGGCGGCTGCTGCGCGCGACTGTCGACTGGTTCGAGACACGCGGCAAGGCGGTGCTCAAGCAGGAGGATCGGGATCGGGTCTGGTACACCGAGTTCCTCGATTTCGTGAAGCGCGAGGGCGTCTTCGCGACCTTCCTCACCCCCGCCGCCGAGGCCGACGGTGATCCGAACAAGCGCTGGGACACCGGCCGGATCGCGATGATGAGCAAGATCCTCGGCTTCTACTCCATGCAGTACTGGTATGTCTGGCAGGTCAGCATCCTCGGCCTCGGGCCGATCTGGCAGAGCGACAACGCCGCGGCCAAGCGGCGGGCGGCCGCGCTGCTGGATTCCGGCGAGATCTTCGCCTTCGGCCTGTCCGAGAAGGATCACGGCGCCGACGTCTACTCGACCGACATGATGGTCGAACCGCAGCCGGGCGGCGGCTATCGGGCCACCGGCGGCAAGCACTACATCGGCAACGGCAACCAGGCCGCGCTGGTTTCGGTGTTCGGGCGGCGCTCGGACAAGCCGATCATCGACAGCGCCAAGGCGTTGGACAGCAAACCGACGCAACAGGATTATGAGGGCTATCTGTTCTTCCTCGCGGACAGCAAGCACGAGAACTACCACCTGCGCGGCAATGTCGTCGACGGCCAGATGTACGTGGCCGCTTTCGATCTCGACGGATACCCGGTGGCCGAGGAAGACATCCTGCATCGCGGCGAGGCGGCCTTTCACGCGGCGATGAACACCGTCAATGTCGGCAAGTTCAACCTCGGGTTCGGTGCCGTCGGCGCGTGTGAACACGCCTACTACGAGGCCATCACGCACGCGGAGAACCGAATCCTGTTCGGGCACCGGGTGACCGAGTTCCCGCAGGTGCAGGCGCTGATGACCGACTCGTACGCGCGGTTGATGGCGATGAAGCTCTACAGCGAGCGGGCCATCGACTACATGCGGTCCGCGTCCCCGCAGGACCGGCGCTACCTGCTGTTCAACGCGATCGAGAAGATGACCGTCACCCGGCAGGGGCAGCGGATCATCGAGGATCTCGCGGACGTGATCGCGGCCCGGGGTTTCGAGAAGGACATGTACTTTCCGATGGCGATGCTCGGGTTGTTCGGGCTGCCGCGGCTCGAGGGCACGGTGCACGTGAACATGGCGCTGTCGCTGAAGTTCATGGCCAACTTCATGTTCCATCCCGCCGATGCCGGGCTGGCCGCGCTGCAATTCCTGCCCGGTGCGGGCTCCGCGCCGAAGGGCACGGTACGCGCGGTCTCCGGCGCGCTCAGCTGGTCGAGTCGCCGGCTCGCGCCGCGGGCCGGGGCGGCGGTGCCGAAGCTGCGCGCCGAATTCGCCGGTGCCGCATACGCTCCGGTGCCCACCCGGCGCGACGCCGCCGACGACGAGTTCCTGTTCCGGCAGGGGCCGAGCAGCGGCCTCGGCCGCATCCGCTTCGCCGACTGGCGCGCGGTCTTCGAAAAGTTCACCCACGTACCGAATGTCGCGGTGTTCCTGGAGCAGGCGCTCGCCTTCCAAACCTTGCTCGCCGCAGCCCCGCCCACCGCCGCGCAACAGCGCGACGTCGACTTCCTCTTCGCCCTCGGCGAGCTGTTCACCGCCCTGCCCTACGCGCAACTCGTCCTCGAACAAGCCGAGATCGAAGGCACCAGCCCCGCTGTGCTCGACCAGATCTTCGACAACTTCGTCCGCGAGTTCGCCAAGAACGCCCTGACCCTGCACACCAAGCCCGCCGCGACCAAGGCACAGCAAACCCGCGCCCTGGACCTCATCCGCCGCCCCGTCGCCGACCGCCTCCGCTTCGAGCAGGTCTTCAACCAGGCCCGATCTCTCGCCGGCACCTACGAGATGAACCCGTAAAAGCATCGCTTACCTGCGGTTATTACAAACGCTACACTGATGTATGAATGCGTCGGTGTAGACCCAACCGTCCGTCGTGCAAAGGAGCAAGACGATGACAACGCAGTCCGCGCGTCCGCAATTCGACGCACCGGCACGGACCATCCGTGAGGTCGACTACGGCTTCTTCGGTCCCGATTCGCCGACCTGGAAGGTATGGACCCACGCCACCGCCGTGATCGGCTTCCAGCGCTCGGTCGTGCTCGAGCACTTCGATCCCGCGCTTACCGCCGCGGTCGCCGACGTGCAGGGCATCTATACCGACCCGCGCGGACGGCTCGACCACACCTTCGCCTACTTTCTCATCGCGGCGGTCGCCGACAGCCGCATGGCGATCGAGGCGTCCGAGCACCTGATGAAGGTGCACGCGCAAGCCACCGGCATCGAGCCGATCAGCGGAAAGCGCTACAGCGCAAACAATCCCGACTCGCAACTGTGGATCCACGTCACCGGCTGGCACTCGGTGCTCAAGTGCTACGAGGTCTACGGCCCCGGCCCGCTCACCCCCGCCGAGGAACAGCGCTACTGGGCCGAGTGCGTGATCGCCGCCGAACTGCAAACCTGCAAGCCCGCGGACGTCCCCGCGTCGCGCGCCGAGGTCCGTGACTATTTCGCCACCATGCGCCCCAAACTCTGCACCTCCGAACGAGCCCACCGGGGCATGCACTACCTCCTGCACACCCCTTTCGACCGCGGCTTCAAACTCTGGTCCGGCAGCCGCCTGGTAGCCCCCGCCGCCATCGCGACCCTCCCTCGATGGATGCGCACCACCGGCGGTTTCGACCACCCCGCCCTCATCGACCGCGCCTACCGCACCCCGATGCGCATGGCGATCAAGGCCCTCGGCAACGAACACGCCAAACAAGCCATCCTCGGAAACTTCCTCGGCCCCATGACCGCTCGCCTCTACCACGAGCATCTGGCCGCAGGCACCCCACAAAACCCGACAACCGTCACCCCGCAGGAAGCACGCGAACGCTACGGCCGCACCACCCGCCCGAACGCCTCAGCCAGCTGAGCGCTCGACCACAAAGGCGGTCGACTACGGCGTCGGTGGTGGAAGGTGCAGGGGTCGACTCGGGTGGGACTATCACTCGAAGTTCCGGTGGGAAACGCAGTTATCGATCATCTGTCGCGTAAGGGTTCCGGCCTGCAGCGAATCCATCGGTGTGGCGCTGTCCATGTCGATATTCGACGTACTCCACCATTTCGCCGCGCCCCATGGGTTGTCTTTGGCCTCGAGCGCGGTGTTGGCGTAGGCCACGAGAGGATTTATCCGTGCACACATAGTGTCGAATTGAAAGACCGGGAACCGGTAGGTGTTTCCGACCGGTAAGCCGAGCAGTTCACTGCGTCCCCGGCTATACCGCACTGCGCTGGCGCGACGCTTGGCGTTCGAACTCGCATCAATGATCAAGCCTGCGTCGGCCGTGCCGACGCACTCGAACCGTCTCAGAATTTCGCGGTGCTCGACGGGCAACGGATCTGCTGGAGGCCGGTAGTCCGCGGCCCATATGGGTTCTCGGTTCCACAACGGCGGGCAACCTATCCGATCGGGTGACTCATCTATGGCGGCGAGACCGGACTCGATCATCGCGGCGGTGTCGGTGCGCCAGGTCGACTCCGGGTCGAGTTGGCTGGTGAGATAGGCGAGGACAGCGAGCGACGCATATATCCGCGATCGTTGGTGTACTCCACTCGCGTGGATGAGATCGGGGGTTCCCTCGAGTCTGCCGAGTTGGTCGACGACATTGTGATTCCACAGGCGACCATGGTGGGCGCACGTATTACGCAAGTAGACGAGATTGGCGATCCACTTGGTCAGCGCTGCGCCGTCACCGTCGCAATGCTCGTCGAAAATCCCGAACCCAGCTGCGATTATGTTCTTCTGCGGTTGTTTCATGCCGGCCAGCAACGTTGCCGCGCTGCCGAAGGTCAGAAGTTCAGTGACAACCCAGACCGGTAGCGGCATACCGTATTTCGCCTTGAAGTGTTTGACGAACTCGTGTTTCGATCTATCTTCGTCCCGGCGGACATTCGTCAGCCATTTAGCGTGCTCGCTGGAAAGCCAAAGCGCTTGGCTTGCAATGGGATTCCGGCTGTCGAACTGGGTGAACGCCTCATCCAGTGCCGCACGGTCGAGGTGGGCGAATGCGTCGCCTGCGCCGAGCGTGTAGCCGAGCCGCACCCGCAGAGCCACTTCGACGCGGTCGATCGCGTCCAGGACATGCAATCGGAGGCGTCGGTCGAAGTCATAGAGATCCAAGACCCGATCAAAAGTGGTTCCCGGCTTGAACTGGTCACCTACCTCGATATCTGGTTCCGCTCCGAGTGCACACACGAACTTCGTCGAGACGCGGTAGATGTACCAGTAGCCGCTCAACCGGTAGTAGCCGATATTTCGCAGCGCTCGCAGGGCTGTCGCCTCGTCGGCGATGTGCATGCCGCGCTCGCGCAGCAGGTCCAACTGCTGCGCGTGGGTCTTGAACGGCTTGTCGTAGGACGTCATCGGTGGCCCCGGCGAGATCGAGGACACGCGCGTTGCGGGTTACTCATCGAAGCACCTTTGGTAAGGTTGATGGACATGGCCGATCGTCCGCTCCCGCACCAGGGAGGGGCGGTCGGTTCTCTTTATCTCTTATCTGCCGTTGGGTAAAGTCTAAAAGACTAGAGCAAGTCTCGTAGTTGGCTCAGCGTCTTGCCGGACCTGGTGTGTATCCAGTTCTTCCAACCGTTGATATCTGATCCGACCAGTGCTTTCAGTGCTGGAGACGGCGCCTCGTAGACGCCCTCGGTGGTCCGGAGCAGTCCGTCTTCGAGGACTTCGGCTACAAAGACTTGGCCGCGGCGGACTCGTTCATGGCTAAGCTCATCTCCACTTTCGATCAAACCCCGCTCCAGTAGCGCCGCCAGTTGGCCGGTGCGCGGCTCTCCCTGCTTCGTCACGCCTTTAGCGGCTCCCTGGCTGCGGCTGCTGTCTAGAAGCAGACGTCGGAGCACGTCATTGGGGCTTTCGAAGCCTCGTCTTGCTGCTACGAGAGCTTCGAACACTTCATTGTCGACAACGAGCTCATGCTCCATGGCCATCTCCTGGCTTCACTCTGCACTTTATGGACGACCCACGAATGGACGATAACAAGGCGCTAGAGCAAAGTCAAAGATAGTCGTCTCCGCGTCCGATGCAGAAATCGGCCGCTGCCCGCCTAGAGGGCGAAGTCGGCGATTACCGGGGCGTGGTCGCTGGCGCCCTTGCCTTTTCGTTCTTCGCGGTCGACTACGGCGTCGGTGGCGGTGGTGGACAGGGCGGGGGAGGCGAGGATGAAGTCGATGCGCATGCCCTCTTTGCGGGGGAAGCGGAGTTGGGTGTAGTCCCAGTAGGTGTAGACGCCGGGGCCGGGGGCGAAGGGGCGCATGACGTCGGCGAAGCCGGTGTCGAGGAAGGACTGGAAGGCGTCGCGCTCGGGTTGGGAAGTGTGGGTTTTGTTTTCGAAGAAATCGACGGACCAGACGTCGTCGTCGGTGGGCGCGATGTTCCAGTCACCGACCAGGGCGATCTTCGCCGCGGGGTCCTCGGCGAGCCATCGGGCGCCGTTATCGCGCAGGGCGGCAAGCCATTCCAGCTTGTACGCGTAGTGCGGATCGTCCAGCGCCCGGCCGTTGGGCACGTACAGGCTCCAGACCCGGACCCCGCCGCAGGTCGCGCCGAGCGCGCGGGACTCGACGACCGGCGCGCTGATCAGCGACTCGCCGGCCTCCTTGTCGAAGCCGGGCTGGCCGGGGAAGGCGAACTCCACATCCTTCAGTCCGACCCGGGACGCGATGGCGACCCCGTTCCACTGGTTGATGCCGAGATGGGCGACCTCGTAACCGAGTTCGTCGAACCGCTCGAACGGGAACTGGTCGTCCCGGCACTTCGTCTCCTGGAAGGCCAGCACGTCGATATCCTGGCGATCCAGAAATTCCGCGACCCGGTCGAGCCGGGAGCGGATCGAATTGACGTTCCAGGTGGCGAGGCGCACAGCTGCCTTCCTTCGTTGGGCTATGACTCCGTTTTACCGGAGGCCGGCGGACCCGTGGGGCTGGGACGCGTACCGGTACATGTGGTGCTCGACGAAACCCAGTTCGCGATACAGCGCCAGCGCGCCACTGTTTCCGGCCTCGACCTGAAGGTACGCGTGTGTCGCGCCGCGCCCGTGACCCCATCGGATCAACTCCGCGCACACCAGTGAACCGAGCCCCTTGCGCCGATGCTCCGCGCCGACCGCCACGCAGGTGAGACCGACCCAGCGCCGCCCGTCCGGCGCGGTGGTGACCGCGCCGCGCCCGATCGCGATCGGCGTCGGCACCCCGAGCGAGGCGAACCCCAGCTCACCGGAGCGCACGGCGGTCAGCACCTCGACATCCGGTTCCCGCGACGAAGGTCGTTGCGGGGTAGGCGGTTCCCCTTCGTAGCGATTCAATTCCAGCCAGGCGCGGTCCGGCGCGGCCGCGACGCGCACCATCGAAGGTCCTTGCGGGAGCACGAAATTCTCGATATCGATGGCCAGCACGACGGTCTCCCGCCAGCTGTCCCAGCCCGGCGGGATGGGTGCCAGCCGGTCGGGCAGCGCGAGCAGCAGCGGCAGCCCGCGCGCGGTGTACCACTCGCCGATGCGGTGGATCGCGTCCGGTGTCACCACCGCGGGCCCGTCGGAACCGCCCAGCGGCACAGCGGAATTGGCGCGGCCGGTGTACCCGTGCCCGGCCCGTACCAGCCACCCGTCGATCCAGGTGTGCTCGATACCGGGCCAGGCGTCCGCCGCGGCCGCCTCCAGCGACCGGATCTCCCTGGTCCGAATCGGCCTGGGCCCCACCGCTTTCAGCGCGACCACCCGGTCCGGCGTCACCGAGACGACCTGTCCGTCAGCCCCGCGCACGGTCGGCGGGTCCAGCGAGAGCAATTCGCCGATCACGTCGGTGAGCGGTTGGGGGTAACCCGCGGGCAGTCGATAACGCAGGACTACCCGGCGGCCGAGCGGAATGGACGCGCCGCTGTCGGCTCCGTCAGTCGTCATGGCCGAACGGGTCCGCGACCGTGCCGGGGATCCAGCTGAGTCCCGGTGTGCCCCAGCCGTTGCGCTTGATCGCCTTCTTCGCCGCGCGGGCGTTGCGCCCGATCAGCACGTCGACGTAGAGGAACCCGTCCAGATGCCCGACCTCGTGCTGCAACATCCGGGCGAAGAAGTCCTTGCCCTCGAGCTCCACCGGCTTGCCGTGCTCGTCGGTGCCGGTGACCTTGGCCCACTCGGCCCGGCCGGTCGGATACTGCTCGCCGGGCACCGACAGGCAACCCTCTTCGTCGTCGTCCGGGTCCGGCATCGTCTCGGGGATGGCCGAGGTCTCCAGCACGGGGTTGATCACCGCGCCGCGGCGACGGGTGGCGGTGCCGTCGGGGGCGACGTCCGGGCAGTCGTAGACGAACAGCCGCAGCGGCACTCCCACCTGGTTGGCCGCGAGGCCGACACCGTGGGCGGCGTCGAGCGTGTCGTACATGTCCGCGATGAGCTCGGCCAATTCCTCCGGTGACTGGGTGACCTGTTCGGTCGGGTTGTGCAGAACCGGGTCGCCGACGATCACGATCGGGAGGATAGCCATGGGACCAATTATTGCCGCGCCGTCCGGTCGCCGGCCGTGCGGGGGCGGCAACTTTCCCGCGACACGCCTACCGGCAGGTAGGGAACACGCCGCGCCGTAGCCCCGGCGATCCCGCGGTCTCGTGGTTGAATGATCCGCGACGTACAAGCACCATTTTTCGTCTGGTGGTAACTCGGCGAGGGAGCAAGATGGACGGCGCAGCGGCACGGAATTTTTCCGCGATCCAGGGCGACCCTTCCGCGAGCGACGATGTCACGGCAGCGGAAACGACCGGCGACGGTGACGGATTGAGCCGTCGCGAACACGACATCCTGGCCTTCGAACGCCAGTGGTGGAAGTACGCGGGGGCCAAGGAAGAAGCCATCCGGGAGCTGTTCGGCATGTCGCCCACTCGGTACTACCAGGTGCTCAACGCCGTGGTGGATCGGCAGGAGGCGCTCGCCGCCGACCCCATGCTGGTCAAGCGGTTGCGCCGGTTACGGGCGAGCAGGCAAAAAGCCAGGGCCGCGCGACGGCTCGGTTTCCAGGTATGACCGGGCTAGGCTCGACTAGGTGAGCTACCCGAATCCCACCTCCGGTGGGCCGCCATTGCGAGCGTTGGCGATGGTGTTGATCGCACTGGCCATCGTATTCGGTGGCCTCGGAGCGATGTCGCTGTCGAAGTCCGATGCCGATTCGTCGAGCTCCGGACCGTCGGAATCGGCCACCTCGACCACCGCCACCGCCGCGCCGCAGGTGCCCGCGAGCACCACCGTCGCGAAGACCTCGGACGCCGTGCCGTCCAGCTCCGCCGCGCCGTCCACGACGACCACCACCCCGCCGGCCACCACCACCGGTTCGGCGGCCGCCGCCAAGGCGGTTCCGGTGCGCGTGCTGAACAACAGCATGATCGCCGGGCTGGCCGGCAAGACCGCGAATCAGCTCACCGCCGAAGGCTGGAATGTCGTGGAGACGGGCAACTACCCCGGCGTCAATATCCCGAAAACGACGGTGTACTACGGCAATTCGCCGGGCGACAAGGAGGCCGGGCAGGCCATCGCGCAGGAGCTCGGCATCACCGCGGAATCGAAGTCGAGTGGATTGGGCGAGTCCTCGCCCGGTGTAACCGTCATCGTGACGGGTAACTGACAACTGGCGACCGCGGCCGGGTCAACTGGCGACCTGCCGCTGAACGGGCCTGTCACGGCGCGACACGGCGGACGTGGCATCATCTTGTCCGGTAACGAACCTGTCCACCCAGCTTTACTCGTAAGCTTTTGAAACTCGGTACTCATAAAGGAGTTCCCCGATGGCCCCGTCCACAACTCGTCGCCCGTCCTGGCGGACTGTGACCCCGGTGCTCGCGGTCGCGGTCCTCGGCCTCGCAGGCTGCACCAACAGCCAGGAGTCGAGTGACGTCAAGGGAACGACCCCGCCCGTGTGGAGCGGCGCGGCCGCCCCGCCGGCCAGCGAATCCGGCAAGGAGACCGGCAGCGCGGAGTCGAACGCGGGTGTGAAGGTCGACCTGAAGGACGCCGCGGGCGCCTCGGTCGCCACCGCCAACATCGTCAAGGACGGCAACCACCTGCAGTTCACCGTCGAGGCGCACGGCCTGCGGCCCGGCTTCCACGGCCTGCACGTGCACTCGATCGGCAAGTGCGAGGCCAACTCGGTCGCGCCGACCGGCGGCCCGTCCGGCGACTTCCTTTCCGCCGGTGGCCATCTGCAGGTCGGCAGCGCCAACACGCACCCGGCCAGTGGCGACCTGACCTCGCTCGAGGTCCGCTCGGACGGCTCGGCCAAACTGGTCACCACCACCGACGCGGTGACCCTCGACGATCTGAAGAACAAGGCGTTGATGATCCACGCCGATGCCGACAATTTCGGCAACATCCCGAACCGGTACCTCCGAGCCGACGGCGTTGCCGGCCCGGACGATACGACGCTAGCGACAGGCGACGCGGGCGGCCGCGTTGCCTGCGGTGTGATCCAGTAGCGCAGGAGCCGATATGGCCGGGGCAGGCAGAGAACACGTTCCCTTCCATGGATCGCCCCGGCCCACCATAGGGATCGAGTGGGAAATCGCACTCGTCGACAAGGTGAGCCGCGATCTATCGAATACCGCTGCGGCGGTGTTCGATTCACTGGGCGATCTACACGCGCACGACGGCACCCCACAGGTGACCAAGGAGTTGTTGCGCAATACCGTCGAGCTGGTCACGGGGGTGCACGAGACCGTCGGCGACGCGGTCGAGGACCTGCACGGCACCATGACCGCGGTCCGGCGGGCCGCCGACCCGCTCGGCGTCGACCTGTTCTGCGCGGGCACCCATCCGTTCGCGCAGTGGTCGGCGCAGCAGCTGACCCGCTCGGAGCACTACGACGAGCTGATCGAGCGCACCCAGTGGTGGGGCCGGCAGATGATGATCTGGGGCGTGCACGTGCACGTCGGAGTCTCGCATCGGGACAAGGTCTTTCCGATCCTGAACGCACTGCTGATCCACTATCCGCACCTGCTGTCGCTATCGGCGTCCTCGCCGATGTGGGCCGGCTCGGATACCGGTTACGCGAGCAACCGGACGCTGATGTTCCAGCAGCTACCCACGGCCGGTCTGCCGTTCCAGTTCGAAAACTGGCGTGGCTTCGAGCATTTCGTGCACGACCAGTTCAAGACGGGGGTGTTCGAGCAGCTCGGCGGGATGCACTGGGACATCCGCCCGGCGCCGAAGTGGGGGACGATCGAAGTCCGGGTGTGTGACGGGGTGTCCACCCGCGCCGAGCTGGCCGCGATGGCCGCGCTGATCCACTGCCTGATCGTCGACCTGGACCGCAGGCTGGAGGAGGGCGAGACGCTGCCCTCGCTGCCGCCGTGGCACGTGCAGGAGAACAAGTGGCGGGCCGCCCGCTACGGGCTGGACGCGATCGTCATCGTGGACGACAAGAGCAACGAGCGGCTGGTCACCGACGACGTGACCGATCTGCTGAACCGGTTGGAGCCGACCGCGAAACGGCTCGGCTGCGCGGACGAATTGGCCTTCGTCGCGGAGATACCGGAGCGAGGTGCGTCATACCAGCGGCAGCGCAAGGTGGCCGCCGCGGCCCAGGGCGATCTGGTCGCGGTGGTAGACGCGCTGGTCAAGGAGCTCGAGCAGTAACGGTCTCGGCGGGTGCGGTCGCGCGGTATCGCACCACCCCGCCGGCTGCCGTCCCCAAGTGTTCAGTCGGCCAGTGGGATGGCGTTCACCCCCCGTTTACTATGGTCGAGTGCTTGTCGAAGACCCGGGACCCAGAGTAGGAAGTGCCGCTCCTCGGTTGCGCGTGCCGCCGACCCGGGTCCGGGTCGCGGCGGGCGTCGCCGCGGTGCCGGTGCTGCTGATCGCGCTGCAGATCGTGGCGATGCGCGAAGGGTTCCAGGGTCCGCTGGGCAGTCTGTGGCAGGACTACGTGGGCACACCCAAGTCGATGTCGGTGCCGTGGGCCGGCCTGGTCCTCGCGCTGGTCGGCATTTCGACCCGGCGGCGGATCATCGCGCTGAGTGCGGCGGTGGCCATCGACGTGGTCTGGGCGGGGATCCGGCTGCTGGCCGGTGCGTCGTTCGCGATCGGCAACGGTCCGGTGATCGTGCTCACGGGCCTCGCGGCCTACGCCTGGCTGCGCTGGGACGGGACCGAACGCCGCAACGCGCTGCACGCCGCCGCGCTCGGCGCGCTGCTCATCCTCGCCACCAAGGTCGGTGATGTGTGGCTGCATGTCACCATCCTGAGCAGGCCGACGGTGCTCGACGAATACGTGCTGCTCGCCGACCACGCGCTGGGCGATCCGTCCTGGGTGATGGGCCGGGTGCTCGACGTGCTCGGGCCGGTCGTCTACGGGGTGCTGCACTGGGTCTACATCGAATTGCCGGTCGCGGCGATCGTGGTGGCGGTGTGGCAGCTGCGCCGGGTGGTGTCGAGTGGTCGCTGGCCGAGCCACTATCTGGTGCGCACGTTTCTGGTGCTCGGGCTGGTCGGCCCGATCGTCTATGTGATCTTCCCCGTGGTCGGTCCGATGTTCGCGTTCGGCGCGGACGGGCACGGCCTGCAACTGGGCAACTATTGGCCGAGCGTGGTGCCACCGCTGGACCGCAACCCGATGCCGATGCCGTTCGACTCCGCAACGCCGCGCAACTGCATGCCGTCCATGCACACGGCTTGGGCGTTGTCGGTGTTCCTGCATACCCGCCGCGATACCGACGGTGGCCCCGCGCCGAGCCTGGCGCGCTGGGGCGGCGCGTTCTGGCTGCTCGCCACGGTGGCCGCGACCCTCGGCTTCGGCTACCACTACGGCGTCGACCTGGTCGCGGGCGCGGTGTTGTGCCTGACCGTCGAGTCGGCGCTGCGCGACCCGGAACGCGGCTGGGGCTGGTTCCGCGTCCGGCTGGTCGCCTGCGGCACGCTGGTGCTCGCCGTCCTACTGCTCGCCTACCGCTTCCTACCGGTGCAAATGGCCGAATACCCCGTCCTCGCAGGCACGGTCGTACTCGCGCTGCTCGCCGGCCTAGCCGCAGGCTTCCACGCCACCTGGTTCGCCGGCCACCGCCAGACCGCGGCGTCACAGCGCGAGGTCGAAACCGCCGCGCACTGAACGTCAGTCGATGGTGTTGCCGAGTTCGTTGACGGTGAGCAGGCCGTCGCGGTGGCTTTGTTCGCGGTAGGCGGTGCGGCTGATCAGGTGGGCGATGACGGGGGCGGTCAGGAGGGTGAACAGGCCGACCAGGACGAGGGCCCAGACGTTGCCGTGGCCGAGTAGTTCGATGCCGGCGCCGTCCAGCACCAGGATCAGGCCGATCACCTGGGGTTTGGTGGCGGCGTGCATGCGGGTGAGGGTGTCGGGGAAGCGCACGATCGCGATGGAGGCGGTCAGCGCGAGGGTGGCGCCGAACAGGATGAGCGCGCCGGAGATCCACTGCCACACGGTCATCGGTCGCCTCCGTCACGGAATGCCGGTCGGCCCAGCGGGTTCGGGGTCACCGCTGCTCGTCCTTCACGCGGAACCGGGTGACGGCGGCCGAGCCCAGGAAGCCGACCAGGGCCAGCGCGATGATCGCCGGGATGATCGTGGTGTCCTGGCTGTAGGCCGCCCAGACGGCCAGCCCGGAGGCGGCGATGGCCATCAGCGAGTCGATGCCGACGATCCGGTCCAGGGTGCTCGGCCCGGCCAGGATGCGATAGCTGGTGATCACGGCGGCCGCGGTCAGCAGCACGCCGGCGATGACGGCGACGACGGTCACGTCTCCACCTCCGGTGGCCTCGATGGCGTCGAGCGCCATTCGGAGTGGCGTTCGAACGACGAGATGAGCAGCTTCTCCAGGCGGCGGGTCGTCCGGTAGAACTTGTCCACCGCCGCGTCGCTGCTCACGTCCAGCACGTGCACGTAGACGACGCAGCGCCGCCGATCGATCTCCAGCACCATGGTGCCCGGGATCAGGTTCAACAGGTCGGTGCACAGCACGAGCACCATGTCGGACTTGGTGCTCAGGTAGACGCGCAGCACCCCGGAGACCGGCGGCGGCGCGGGCCGGACGGCGAACCAGGCCACCTGCAGGCTGGACTCGATCGCGTAATACGAGGCCACCACGGCCAATTCGAGCATCGACAGCGGATGCAGCCGCCCGTTCACCGGCACCCGGGGCAGCGGCAGCGCCACCATGATCAGCGCGCCGACCGCCAGTCCGGCCAGCAGATTGGCGATGCTGAGGTCGCCCCACAGCGCGATCCACACCACGGTGAGCCAGCTCAGCACGCCGACCCGCACCGCCGTCTCGCGACTGATCCCGCTCATCGTGGCGCTCCCGGTTCGGCGGGCGAATCACCCAGCACCGCAGTGATATACACGCCTGGATCGCGAAGGTCATCGGCGGCGCGGTCGGCGATGCGCAGGATCGGCCCGGCGAGCACGGTCAGGCTGAGTCCGACCGCGACCAGCGCCGCCGTAGAACCGACCATCAGCACCGGCATCCGGCCCGGATGGGTGCGCTCGTCGTAGAGCACATCGGTCGAATCCTCGATCAGCGACGGCGTTCTCGCGGCGGTGAGATGCCCCTCCGGCGCCTCCACCCGCGGCCGCCAGAACGCCTTGCTCCACACCCGCGCGACGGCGTACAGGGTGAGCAGGCTGGTGAGCACCGAACCCGCCACCAGCGTCCAGGCCAGCACGCTGCCGTCGTCCACCCCCGCCTGCAACAGCGCGACCTTGCCGATGAACCCCGAAAACGGCGGAATACCACCGAGATTCAGCGCGGGAATCAGGAACAGCACGGCCAGTATCGGGCTCGCGGTGGCCAGCCCACCGAGCCGGCGCAGCGAGGTCGAGCCCGCCTGCCGCTCGATCAGGCCGACCACCAGGAACAACGCGGTCTGCACCAGAATGTGGTGTGCCACATAGAAAACCGCGCCGGCCAGCCCGGCGGTGCTGGCCAGCCCGACGCCGAAGATCATGTACCCGATGTGGCTGACC
Organism: Nocardia sp. NPDC006044; assembly: GCF_042871115.1. Classification (NCBI taxonomy): domain Bacteria; kingdom Bacillati; phylum Actinomycetota; class Actinomycetes; order Mycobacteriales; family Nocardiaceae; genus Nocardia; species Nocardia sp. NPDC006044. Next base: position 941,897 of record NZ_JBIAID010000002.1, on the reverse strand, counting down.
AGGGTGAACGACAGCAGCCGCCGGATGTCGCTCTGCGCGATCGCGCCGAAGATGCCGACCAGCATGGTGAGCAAACCGCAGACCAGCAGGATCGAATCGAACTCGCCACCGGGGAACAGCAGCGAGTGCGTCCGGATGATCGCGTACACACCGACTTTCGTGAGCAGGCCGGCGAACACCGCGGTCACCGGCGCGGGCGCGGTGGGGTAGGAGTCGGGCAGCCAGTTCGACAGCGGGAACACCGCGGCCTTGATGCCGAACGCCACCAGCAGGACCGCGTAGATGGCCGTGCGGGTGCCCTCCGGCACCGCGCCGATCCGCTGGGCCAGCTGCGCCAGGTTCAGCGTGCCGGTGGCCGCGTAGGTCATGCCGATGCCGGTCAGGAAGATCAGCGACGACAGCATCGAGACCATCACGTACGACACCCCCGCGCGGATCCGCTCCTCGGTGCCGCCGACGGTCAGCAACACGAACGAGGCGGCGAGCAAGATCTCGAAGCCGACGAACAGGTTGAACAGGTCACCGGCCAGGAACGCGGCCGCGACGCCGCCGGTCAGCACCAGATAGGTGGGCCGGTAGATCGAGGTCGGCTGGCGTTCGTCGCCGTCGCGAATGTTCTGCCCGGAACCGTAGAGCGCCACGGCCAGCAGCACGATCGAGGAGACGAGCAGCATCGCCGCGGACAGCCGGTCCACCACCAGCGTGATGCCGATCGGCGTCTCCCAGTTGCCGATCTGCAACGCGGTGGTGCCGTCGCGGTCGGCCAGGAACAGCAGCAGCCCGCAGATGACGACGACCGCGGCGAGCGCGCCGAGCATGAACGTGCGCTGGGTGCGCGGCCTGCGCCCGAAGATCAAGGTGCCCGCGGCCGCGAGCAGCGGCACCAGCACGGGCAGCGGCATGAGGACCGGCAGCAGGCCGGGGGAGAGGTTCACTCTTCCGGGTCCTCTCGCTCGCGCCTGCGGGCGACGTCGACGTCTTCCTGGTCGTTCTCGACATCGTCGGTGGTGGTGAGGGTGAAGGAGCGATAGGCGAGAGCGAGCACGAAGGCCGCGAGGCCCATGGTGATCACGATCGCGGTGAGCACCATGGCCTGGGCGAGCGGGTCGGCGGTGTCGCGGTGCGTGGTGTCGGTCTGGCCCTGGATCGGCGCGCGCCCGTCCGGGCCGGCCAGGGTGATGATCAGCAAGTTCACCGCGTTGCCGAACAGGATCAGGCCGAGCAGCATCTTCGACACCGCGCGCTCGAGGATCAGATAGACCCCGCACGCGACCAGGATGCCGATCACGATCAGCAGCGTCAGGTTGGCGGTCATCGCGCGGAACCTCCTGTCGTCGAGGCGGTTTCGCTGGTGGCCAGCTCGCTGTCCAGGCGTGCGCCGAGACTGCGCAGGACGTCGAGCACCAGGCCGACGACGATCAGATAGACGCCGAGATCGAAGATCAGCGCGGTCACCAGCTTGACGTGGCCGAGCAGCGGCAGGGTCACCTCGAAGATGGCCGAGGACAGCGGCGGGACGCCGAAAAACAGTGAGCCGACGGCGGTTCCGGCGGCCAGGGCCAGCCCGGCGCCGAGCAGATGGCCCGCGTCGACCGGCAGCGCCTCGCCGAGTTCGTACCGGCCGCCGGCGAGATAGCGCAGGGTCAGCGCGAGTCCGGCGGTGAGCCCGCCGGCGAAACCGCCGCCCGGCGCGTTGTGCCCGGAGAAGAAGAAATACACCGACAGCACCATGATGGTCGGGAACACCAGCCGGGTGGTGATCTGCATGACCATCGAGCGGTCCGCGCGATCGACCAGGCGTCCGGCGGGCAGCCAGCTCACCAGGTCCGGATCGTAGTGGGGCGAATCCGCCGCGCGCGGCGCGCTGCCGAAGCGGCGGCTGCGGAACACCAGCGAGGCGACGCCGGTCGCGGCGACCACCAGCACCGAGATCTCGCCGAGGGTGTCCCAGGCGCGGACGTCGACCAGCAGCACGTTGACCGCGTTCTTGCCGCCGCCGAATTGATAAGCGGCATCGGGGATCCGGCGCCAGATCGGTTCGGCGGTGCGGGCGGCGACGGCGAACGCGCCGAGTACCGTGACGGCCGCGCCGACCAGCGCGGCCAGCACCGCCCGGCGGGCCTTGAACGGGGTCGCGCGGCCGGCCTCGATCTCCGCCGGGAAGGCCCGCAGCACCAGCACGAAGATCACCAGCGTCAGGGTCTCGACCAGGAATTGGGTCAACGCCAGGTCGGGCGCGCCGTGCAGCGCGAAGATCACGCCGCAGCCGTAACCGGTGACGCCGACGACGAGCACGCTGGCCAGCCGGTTGCGCAGCACCGTCGCACCGAGCGCCATCGCCACCATGATCGCGCCGATCACCGCCTGCAACGGCGAATCCCACAGGCGCAGTTGGACTCCGGTGCGGGTGCCGAGGGCGAGCAGCGCGGTCGGCAGGATGATCAGCGTGCCGAGGATGGTCGCCTGGCTCAGCGGCAGCGACCCGCGCTGCACCGCGCCGGTCATCCGCAGCGAAAGCCGGTCCATGCCGCGCAGGGTCGCGTCGTAGGCCCGGTCGGCGTTGCCGAGGCGCGGCCGGGCCGGATCCCGGAGGCGATCGCGCAGCTGGAACAGCGCGATGCCGCCCGCGATGATCAGGACCGTCAGCGCCAGCGGGACGGTAAAGCCGTGCCAAAGCGCAAGAGAAGAGAGCAGATCTTCGGAAAACGTTTCGGCGTAAGGGCTCAGCAGGCGATCGGTCCCCGGCGCCGCCAATCCCGCGGCCAGGCCGGCCACCGCGAGGATCGCGGGCGCGGCCAGGAACAACCTCCCCGGCGCATGCCAGCCGCGGTCCTCGGACGCGTGCTCGTCGCCGAATTCCATGACCGGGCCGGGACTTTCGGCGTAGTCGGAGACGCGGCGAACCCGATGCGCACCGTGTGCGGCCGGCCGCGCGAGGCCCGGTTTGTCCGCGAACGCGCCCCAGACGAAGCGAATGCTGTACCCGACGGTGAGCATCGACCCGAACACCACGCCGACCGCGAGCGCCACCCGCGCGGGCCCGTTCAGGGTGTCCGCGTCCAGGATGGCGCCGAGCGCGCTCTCCTTGCCGAGGAACCCGACCAGCGGCGGAAGCCCGGCCATGCTCAGCGCGGCCAGGATCGCGATGCCGCACAGCACCGGCGCGCGGCGGCCGAGCCCGGATAGTCGCCGCAGATCCCGGGTGCCCGCGCCGTGATCGACGATCCCGACCACCATGAACAGGCACGCCTTGAACAACGCGTGCGCCACGATCATCGCCACCCCGGCCAGCGCCGCGTCCGGTGTGCCGATGCCGACCAGCACGACCAGAAAGCCCAGCTGGCTCACCGTGCCGAAGGCGAGCACCAGCTTCAGATCGACCACCTCGAGCGCGCGCAACCCGGCCAGCAGCATCGACGCCACGCCGAGGGTGAGCACGAGTGGATGCCAGACCGGATTCTCCGCGAACACCGGCGCCAGCCGCGCGATCAGGTACACACCGGCCTTCACCATGGCCGCGGCGTGCAGATACGCGCTGACCGGGGTCGGCGCCGCCATCGCGCCGGGCAGCCAGAAGTGCAGCGGCACCACGGCGGACTTGCTCAGCGCGCCGACCAGGATCAGCACCACCGCCACGTTCACCGCGAGCCCGCTCGGCGGCTGCGCGCGGGCCAGCAGGTCGGAGAGCAGGTAGCTGTGGTTGGTCTCGCCGAGGATGATCAGGCCGACCAGCATCGCCAGCCCGCCCGCGGCGGTCACCAGCAGCGCCTGGATGGCCGCGCGCCGGCTGTTCGCCTGCTCGGCGTTGTGCCCGACGAGCAGGAACGACAGGACTGTCGTCACCTCCCAGAAAACGAAGAGCAACAGCATGTTGTCGCTGGTCACCACGCCGAACATGGCACCGGCGAAGCCGACCATCTCGGCCGCGAACAGGCCGAGGCGCGGCTCGTCGTCCTCGAAGTATCTGGCGCAATAGCAGAGCACCAGCGCGCCGATGCCGAGCACCAGCGCGGACATGATCGCGGCGAGCGAGTCGAAGCGCAGATCGATGTTCATCTCGATGCTCGGCGCCCATTCCAGCCGAACCCGCTGTGTGCTACCCCAATTCGCGACGACCCAGCCGAGGCCGCCGAGCGGTACCAGCGCGAGCACGTAGAAAGCGTTGCGTCCCAGCGCCCGTACCCACAGCGGTGCGACGAGCGCGGCGGCGGCGAGGGCGAGCAGGAGAGCGAGCAAACTACACTCCGTCGGGTAGGGGCGGCGGGGTGGTGCGGGACAATCCTACGTGGAGCCTGGAGATTTCCGCGTCCTCCGTGGTTATGGCGTCGGGTACATGACGGCGATGGGGCTATATATCCGCTAACGCTTCGTCCGTCGAGGGGCCGGTGGCCTGCGGCCGGCCGCGCGGCCGGAAGTGGTGCAGCACGGCGAGGCCGACCGCGCTGCCGAGCACGATCGCCAGCGCGGTGCGGCCCGGGGTGGTGTCGTGCGCCGCGTTGTCCGGCAGATGCCAGCTCTTGTTGTCGTCGGGTAGCACGGAGATGGCGGTCGGCAGGTAGAGCGCGGCGATGGCCAGCACGCCGCTCGGCGCGAACTGCGGCCGCGCGGACGAGCAGCAGTAACCGGCGGTGAGGGCGAGCACCGCGCTGCCGAGGGAGAACAGGATCCAGTTCGCCTCGGGCGGGGTGAGGATGGCGAACAGGGCGATCGCCGCGAGCAGCGCGACCGCCACCAGCACCGAGGGCCGCCTGGCCCCGGCGATCAGGCCGAGAGCGGTCAGCGCGAGCAGCACCCAGACGCTCCAGCCGGGCCGGCCGGCATAGCCGAAGGCGTCGGCGACCGCGGTGAGGCTGACCGCGAGGTAGACGCCGTACCCGTCGCGGCCGGGCAGCAGCATGGCCGCCGCGGTCGCGGCGAACACGGTGGCCGCGGCGGTGAGCCCGATGTCGACGGCGTGATCGATGGCGGGGGCGTTGGTGTACTGGCGTTGCAGCCATTCGGTGATGGCCAGGATGACCAGGGCGAGCACCGTCGCCGCGAGGATCGGTGCGATCGGCAGCTCGATCGACGACCGCGCGGGCTCCGGCCGGTCGGCCGTGGCCCGATTGCGCAAGGCACTCAGCGCCAGCAGCACCATCGTCAGCGCGATCAACCAGCTCGGCGGCGTTTCCAGCACGTCGAGCGGGTTGTCGTCGATGTCCAGGAAGTCCGCCAGGTCGCTGAACACGAAGAATCCGGCGCCACCGAGTGCGAAGCCCCCGGCGAGCACCGGCCTGCGCAGCGCCGCGACGCCGAGCCCGCCGAGCAGGATGCCGGCGCACACCGCGTCGACGTAGTTCTGCGTGGTGAGCATGTCGGCGGACGAGACATGGCGTCCGGCACTGTGATTGATCAGCTGCGCGAGCGTGCCGAGCACCGCGACCAGCCACGCGGTCGCCGGGCGGAAGGCGGTGCCGACCAGCACGGCGACCGCGACCGCGACGATCACGCCGATGGCCGCGCCGCGCGGCACGCTGTCCCACAGGTTAGTGATCTGGTACGGCGTGCTCTGCCGGATCGAGGAGAAGGTGACCGGCAGGAACAGCGTCACACCCGCGACCGCGGCCCCGAAAAAGGCCGTGACCGCGTCGAACGCATCACCCATCCGCCGCACGTGCCGAACATACCTGCGCTCGACCGGGGAATCTGTGATTGCCCTCACGTGGCGCGAGCATGTCGAAATGGGCGAAATGTCAGAATATGGCGGTTGACGGTGCGTATGCCATCCGGACGCCGGCGGTCAGAGGTAACGACCCTCGTTGCTCGCGGACTGGCCGCGGGTCTCCGCGTAGCGGCGCAGCGACTCGACCTGCAACGCGTCCAGTGACGGCCGGACCGTGGCCCGCGCCGCCGCCACGTCCGCCGCGGTGACGTCGGCCGCGTCCAGGTCGCGGCGCATGGCGGTCAGCGCGGCCTCGCGCAGCAGCGCCGCGCAGTCCGCGGCGGAGTAGCCGTCGAGCTTGCGGGCCAGCGCGGCGAGATCGACGTCGGCGGCGAGCGGGACCGCGCGGCCCGCGGTGCGCAGAATCTCCAGCCGGGCGGCGCTGTCCGGCGGCGGCACGAAGACCAGCCGCTCCAGCCGGCCGGGGCGCAGCAGCGCGGGGTCGATCAGTTCCGGGCGGTTCGTCGCGCCGAGCACCACCACGTCGCGCAGCGGTTCCACCCCGTCGAGTTCGGTGAGCAGCGCGGCGACCACCCGGTCGCCGACGCCGGAATCACCGGTCTGGCCGCGCCGCGGCGCGAGCGCGTCCACCTCGTCGAGGAAGATCAGCGAGGGCGCGGAATCGCGTGCGCGCTGGAATAATTCGCGCACCGCGCGCTCGGACGAGCCGACCCACTTGTCCATCAGTTCGGCGCCCTTGACCGTGTGCACGCTGAGCTGGCCGGTACCGGCCAGCGCCCGCACCAGGAAGGTCTTGCCGCAGCCGGGCGGGCCGTAGAGCAGCACGCCGCGCGGCGGGTCTACGCCGAGCCGGGCGAACGAATCCGGGTGCCGCAGCGGCCATAACACCGTTTCGGTCAGCGCCTGCTTGGTCTCCACCATGTCGCCGACCTCGTCCAGGGTGAGGCTGCCGATGGCCGGCTCGTCCATGCCCGAACGCGACAGCGGCCGAATCACTTTCAGCGCGCCGAGCAGATCCGGTTGGGTCAGTTGCGGATCCGAGTGCTCCCTGCTGGCCCGTGACGCGGCGCGCAGGGCCGCCTCCCGGCAGAGTGCGGCCAGGTCGGATACCACGAAACCCGGTGTGCGCGCGGCGATCTCATCGAGCTTCAGCTCGGCCGTCGGCACCCGGCGCAGCAACTGCTCCAGCAGCGACTTGCGCACCGTAGCGGTGGGCAGCGCGAGGGCGAGCTCACGGTCGCATAGGTCGGGTGCGCGCAGCCGGGGGTCGACGCCCGCGGGGTGCGCGGTTGTCGCGAGGAAGGCGACGCACGGTTCGGCGACCGCGGCGCGCAGCTGGTCCAGGATGAGCGTGGCCACCGGCTCGGCCGGTACGGGCAGCAGCGCGTCGATGTCGGTGATCAGCAGGACACCGCCCTGTCCGGAACAGGCATCGGCGACCGCCTCGGCCACCTCGCGCAGCCGGGTGCCGCTCTCCGCGGCGCCGATGGTCGGGCCGTCCAGCTCGACCACGCGACGCGGCGCGGTGACCGCGCGGGCCAGCGTGGCCTTGCCGACGCCGGCCGGGCCGGTGATCAGGACGCCGAGACGCGGTGTCGCGCCGAGGGTTTTGAGCAGTTCGGGCTCGTCCAGGGCGAGGCTGAGCCACTCGGTGAGTTTCGTCGCCTGGCTGTGCATGCCGGCCAGGTCTTTGACGGTGATCAGCGGATCGGTGTCCCGGACGGCCGCGCCGCGACCGTTCGACGCGCCCTGCGCGGCTGCCGCGCCGTCGAACGCGGCGGCCTCGGTCGCGCCGCGAGACGCCTCGCCCGGTGGGATCGGTGTCCCGGCCAGCGCCCGGTCGGCGGCGTCTCTGGCCGCGACCACCCCGGCGCCCCAGGCGACCGCGGTGTTCGGCTGCACGCTGACCGGGCCGCGCGGATCGGTGGCGGTGACGGTGAGCAGCTCGGTGGTCCAGGCGATGCCGAAGGTGCGCGAAAGTGCTTGGGAAGCAGCGGCGGAGCTGATCTCCGGCCCGAGGTCGCGGGGCAGCAGGGAGACCGTGTCGCCGACCGTCACCACCTTGCCGAGCAGTGCCTGGCGCAGCGTCGCCGCCGGGATGGTGCGGGTGGCGTGCACCGAGCCGCTCACCGAGATCTGCTTGGCGCCGTACACGGTCACCGGCGCGACGACCACCGTCGCGTCCTCGCGCAGGCCGGCGTTGGACAGCGTCACGTCATCCAGCAGCGCGACCCCGGCCGGGGTGTCCGGCGGGGCAACGCCGACCACCGCCGCGGTGCGGCGCGCGCCGACCAGCGCGATGCCGTCCCACTCGCGCAACCCCAGTGCGGTCAGCGCCTCCGGATGCAGTCGCACCACCCCCCGCCGGGCGTCGGCCGCGGAAGGATTCAGGCGAGCGGTGAGCGCGAGTTCTGCCACCGTGCCATTCTGCCGCGCCGGGGCGTGCTCGTGGGCGGGGCTACTTGTTCTTGGGGACGATCCCGGCGGCGACCGCGACGGGAGTGTCGGCCACGCTGCCGGACAGGCAGACCAGCTTTGCGGTGCCGAGCGCGACGTTGGGGCTGCCGGTGAACGTGCTGTCCGGGTTGGCCGCCAGGATCTGCTCGATCACCGCCTTCTCCGCGTCGGTATCCAGCTTCTTGAACTCGCCGCAGGTGGTCTTCGCCGGATCGCCGGACGCGGGCGTGCCCGGCTGCTCGGCGGCCGGCGACTTGGCCGGGGTGCCGGGGCTCGGCGCGGGGGCCGGGGCCGACGGCTTCGCGGCCGGCGCGGTCGCGCTGGTGGTCGCGTCGCCCTTGCGCAGTCCGTTCGCGTCGGCGGAATCGTTCGCGGACTGGCCGCAGCCGGCCAGCAGCAAAGCCACCGTCCCGGTGGCCAGGACGATGGCGGAAGTTCGCTTCATACCGTGCTTTCCCCGGTGGATATGTCGTCGATCAGCACCGGCACACCCGGCACGTCCGGTGCAGCGTACCGGGTGCGCGGGGTTTCAGTGGATGTGTGCCTGCCAGTCCGCCGGCACCCGGTCGCGCGGGCCCGGCGCGCCCTGGTCGGCCGGGTGGCTGTTCGGCGGGGCGAGTTCCGGTCCGTCGCCGTACATTTCGTCGGTCTGGAAGTTGTAGTACCAGTCCTCGCCCGGTTCGAAGCTCTGAATGAACGGGTGGCCGGTGTCTTTCGCGTGCAGGCTGGCGTGCTGGGCCGGCGAGGTATCGCAACAGCCGATGTGCCCGCACTGCGCGCACCGGCGCAGATGCACCCACCAGCCCTGCGCCGCTTCGCATTCCACGCAACCGGTACCACTGGGCGGCACCGCGGTGTCGATGCCCTCTAGCTCCTGCGTCATCGTTGACCTCCTGAAGTGGTTTCCGGTTCGGCCTGATTCTGCTCCGCCGGATCGTCCGGCGTGCGATTCAGCGGCAGCCACACGGTGAATCGCGTGTTGCCCGGCTCGGAATCGACCTGGATGTCGCCGTCGTGCTTGTTCACCACGATCCGGAACGAGATGTCCAGGCCGAGCCCGGTGCCCTCGCCCATCGGCTTGGTGGTGAAGAACGGCTCGAAGATCCGGCTGCGCACGTCCTCCGGGATACCGGGACCGGTGTCGCCGATTTCGATAACGGCACAGTCGTTTTCGTGCCTGGTGCGGACGCTCAGGGTGCCCCGCCCGCCCATCGCGTAGACCGCGTTGTCGATCAGGTTGGTCCACACCTGATTCAATTCCGCTGCGTAGCAAGGGACTTGTGGCAGCGAGCGGTCGTACTCCTTGACCACCTCGATGCCGTCGCCGATTTTGCGGCTCAGCATCACCAGCGTGCTGTCCAGCAGATCGTGGATGTCCACCACCTGGAACGGCGCGCGGTCCATCTGCGAATACTGTTTGGCAGCATTGACCAGTGACGAGATCCGCGTGGTGGAGTCGGCGATCTCGTTCATCATCAGCTCGGTCTCGATGGTGTAGTTCAACCAGCGGATCGCGCCTTCGAACACCTTTTCCGTGGCGCCCTCGAGGGTGGCCGACACCCGCTCCAGCCAGTCGACATCGAAGCCGGCCTGGACGAAGTTCGGCGCGAGGCTCCAGCCGTCGATGATGTCGTGTTCCTCGAACCACTCGCCGAGCACGTCCTCCCGATCGGCGGCCTCCATCGGGGTCAGCTCCGGCGCCTTGGCCACCTGCGCCGCGGCTTCTTCTTGCAGCCGCACCAGCGCGCCGAGCGAGGCGGTGTCGAACTTGCCGTCGGCCATCATGGCCAGCTTGTGCCGCATGCCGGCGACCCGTTCGCGCAGGCCGGAGGTGGCCCGCACCGCCGCGGCCGCCGGGTTGTTGAGCTCGTGGGTCAGGCCCGCGGACAGCGAGCCGAGGGCGAGCAGCCGCTCACGCTGGCCGACCCGCGCGTTGGCGTTGCGGTTGCCGAAGAACACGCCCTCCAGCAGGTGCACCGCCATCGGGAACCATTCCTGCACCATCTGGGCGAAGATCGCGGCGTCGAGCACGAAGAATCGCGACGGCACCGTCACCTTCAGCGACCCGTTGTAGGTCTGGTCGACCTTGTCGCCGATGTAGGCCATCCACGCGCCGGAGTAGGCGCCGTGGTGCGAGGTACGGACCAGCTCGATCTCGGTGCCGCCGGACAGCTTGGTCAGCACCACCTCGCCCTCCATCAGCACATAGAAGCAGGTGGCCGGCTCGCCCTCGCGGAAAACCAGGCCCGGCTCGATGGTTTCGATCCGCCCGTCCCGGCACAGCCAGTCCAGCTGCTCGTCGGTCAGCTTCTCGAACAGGAACAGGGTGCGCAATTCCGCTGGGTCGCAGACCAACCGGCTGCTGCGGCCCGCGTTCTCGGTTGAATTCATATGTCCGCCCTCCTGTTCAGGCTAGATACCGGTGCACGAGCATGACCGCCATCGCGCCCTCGCCGACCGCCGAGGCGACCCGCTTGGCCGAGTCGGCGTGCACGTCGCCGGCCACGAACACGCCGGGCACGCTGGTTTCCAGATGATGGGGTGGACGGGTCAGTTCCCAGCCCGCCGGGCGCGCGCCGTCGACCAGCAGGTCTGGGCCGGCCAGCACGTAGCCGGCCTCGTCGCGCTTGATCACCCCGTCCAGCCAATCGGTTTGCGGTGCGGCGCCGATGAACAGGAACAGGCGCTCGGCCTCGGCCTTTTCCTCGTTGCCGGTTTCGTTGTTGCGCAACACGATCTGTTGCAGATGCTCGTCGCCGTCGGCGGCGATCACCTCGGTATTGGTGTGCACCTTGATATTCGGCAATTGCGCGATCTGCTGGACCAGGTAGTGCGACATCGAATTGTCCAGCGAGCCGGACCGCACGACCAGATGGACGGTTTTCGCGTTGCGGGACAAGAACACCGCCGCCTGTCCGGCGGAATTCGCGCCGCCGACGATATAGACGTCGCGGTCGGCGCATTCGGCGGCCTCGGTCATCGCCGAGCCGTAATACACACCGCGCCCGGTGAAGTCGTCGACGCCGCGGGCCGGATGCCTGCGGTAGTCGACGCCGGTCGCGATGATCACCGTATGCGCGCAGAGCCGGCCTCCGTCGGCGAAGCGCACCGTGCGCGCGGAACCGTTGACCTCCAGCGAGGTCACCTCGCGGGTGGTGATCACCTCGGCGCCGAACTTCGCCGCCTGCCGCCGCGCCCGATCGGCGAGCTGACCGCCGGACACGCCATCCGGGAAGCCGAGGTAGTTCTCGATGCGCGAGCTCTGCCCGGCTTGACCGCCGGTCGCGGTGCGCTCGACCAGCACGGTGCGCAGGCCCTCCGAGGCGCCGTACACCGCGGCGCCGAGCCCGGCCGGCCCGCCGCCGACCACGATCAGGTCGTAGAAATCGCCCGTCGCGTTGACCGTGAGCCCGACGTTCTGCGCGAGCTCGTTGTCCGACGGCTGCACCAGGGCGTCACCGGTCGCGGTGATGACCACCGGACATCGCTCGGGATCGGCGCCGGCCGCCTCGAGCAGCCGCGCGCCCTCCGGCTCGTCGGCCAGGTACCAGCGGTAGGGCAGTTGATTGCGGGCGAGGAACTCGCGCACCTCCGAGGAGCGCGGCGACCAGCGGTTGCCGACCACCTTGGTCTCGGTGACCGGCCGGTGTTCGCTGCTGCGCCAGGCGTCGAGCAGGCCGTCCAGCACCGGGTACAGCTTCTCCTCCGGCGGGTCCCACGGCTTGAGCAGGTAGTGATCCAGGTCGACCACGTTGATCGCGTTGATCGCGGCGCTGGTGTCGGCGTAGGCGGTCAGCAGCACGCGGCGGGCGAACGGGTGCAGGTCCATCGCCTGCTCCAGGAATTCGATGCCGTCCATGCCCGGCATCCGGTAGTCGGCGATCAAGACCGCGACCGGCTGGCCGCGCAATTTCATCTCACGCAGCGCCTCGAGCGCCTGGGCGCCCGATTCCGCGCGCAGAATCCGGTATTCGGCGCCATAGCGTCGCCGCAGGTCGCGCACGACCGCCCGGGAAACCCCGGGGTCGTCGTCGACACTCAGGATGGCCGGTTTCGTGGCAGCGGGTGAAGTCACCTAACGAGTATGAATCGTCGGTGCAAACCGTGTCGTCGGTGTTTCACTCGTAGCGGACACGACCGCGTCACAGCATGTGCTGCCGGATCAGGTCGAGCTCGTCGGTGGTGAGCAGCCGCTCGAGATTTTCCGCGGATTGGCCGCGCCCCGGCGGGCCGCTGTCGGAGTCGTCGGCGGGCAGCAGCGGAACTCGGTCCGCATGGCGTCTGGGTAAGAGGGAGCGCAGGTTCACGGCCGGTCACCTCACGTTGGCGGGAAAGCTGGAGGCAGTGTCTTTGCTTCTTCTATCCGGCATTGTGCGCTGGCCATTACGAAGATCGATGCACAACATGCGGAATGTGACCCAACTGTCTTCCCGATTAAAATGTGCCCTGACTATCGAACGTGACCGACCGGGCAAACTGCCTGCCGCTCACATGAATACCGGAGGCAGCGTTGCCGAAGAATCTCGAAGCCACCATTGATATCGCCGCGCCGCCGGACAAAGTGTGGGCGGTGGTCTCGAATCTCAAGCGCATGCCCGAGTTCAGCCCGCAGTGCGTGCGGATGGTTCCGCTCGGCGCCCCGAAGGCGGGCACCTGGGTGCTCAACCTGAACACCGACGGCAAGAAGTATTGGCCGACCACCGCGCGCATCGTGCGGTTCGAGCCGAACCAGGCGTTCGCGTTCAAGATCAACGAGAACCGGTCGATCTGGAGTTACACGCTGGAGGCGACCGAGTCCGGCACCCGGCTGGTCGAGCGCCGCGACATGCCCAACGGCACCACCTGGTTCTCCCGCAAGTCCATCGATGCCGCGCTCGGCGGCGAAGCGCCGTTCGAGGAGGCACTGATCCGCGGCATGCACGAGACGCTCGGCAAGATCAAGACCGAGGTCGAGGCGCACATCTAGTTCGGCGTGTTCGGGCTCGGTGGTTCGCGTTCGATGCGTAAGTTGCCGAGTATGCGAATGACGCGCTGGCCTGCGGCGGCTGCCGCACTCGCGGCGACCGCCGCACTGGCGACGGGCTGCGGCTCGTCGGATGCGGGACCCGAGCGCGAGGTGACCGTGGTCGGCAGCGGTCAGGTGCGCGGCGCCCCGGACATCCTGAACGCCGACATCGGCGTCGAGGTCACCGCGGACAACGTCTCGGCCGCGATCAGCCGGGCCAACGACCGGGCCAAGGCGATGACCGACGCGATAATCGGCGCGGGCGCCACCCGGGAGGACGTGCGCACCACCGACGTCTCGATCCAGCCGCAGTACGCGGGCGGCCAGGACGGCGGCAACACCGTCGTCGGCTACCGCGCCGGCAACTCGGTCCGCGTCGTCGTGCGGGATCTGAGCAAGGCTTCCGGCGTGCTGGACAGCGCGATCAAGGCCGGCGGCAACGAAACCCGGCTGCGCTCGGTGTCTTTCGCGATCGACGACAACTCGCAGCTGCTCGCCGACGCCAGGGCGCGCGCGTTCGCCGATGCCAAGGCCAGGGCGGAGCAGTACGCGGTGCTCGCCGGGGTGCGGCTGACGAAGGTCATGACCATCACCGAGGCGAACAGCCGCGACGACGACGGCGCCAAGCTGTCCGGGCGGGACTCGGCCGCCCAGTCGGTTCCGCTGGAGCCGGGCACCCAGACGGTGACCTTCACCGTGAAGGTCACCTGGGGCCTGGGCTAGACCGTGATCGCGAACTTCGGCAGCGTCACGACCTGCGCCGCGTAGGACAGCCCGGCGCCGAACGCGATGAGCAGCGCGGTATCGCCCGGCTTCGACTCACCCTTGCGCAGCAGCGATTCCATCGCCAGCGGGATCGACGCGGCCGAGGTGTTGCCGGTCTCCTCGATGTCGTTGGCCAGCGCGCAGTTCTCCGGCAGCTTCAGCACCCGGGCCATGATCTCGATGATCCGGCCGTTGGCCTGGTGCGGAATCATCGCGTCCAGGTCCTCGGTGGACAGCCCGGCCCGGTCGATGGCGTCGCGGCACACCTTCTCCAACGAGTGTGCGGCCCAGCGGAATACCGCCGTGCCCTCCATCGCCAAGTAGGGGCGGACCGCGTCGGTGCCCTTCTCCTCGATCTCGCGGAAGAACTCGACCCAGTCCTTGTCCTGGCGGATCGCGTGATGCTGGGTGCCGTCCGAGCCCCACACCGTCGGCCCGATGCCGGGCTCGTCGGACGGGCCGACGATCACCGCGCCCGCGCCGTCGGCGAACAGGAAGGCGGTGGAGCGGTCGGTCGGGTTGATCGTGTCGGTCAGCTTCTCCACGCCGATCACCAGCACGTGGCCCGCGGTGCCGCCGCGGACCAGGTCCGAGGCCAGCGCGAGCGCGTGGCAGAAGCCCGCGCAGCCGGCGGAGACGTCGAAGGCGGCCGAGCCGTTCATGCCCAGTTCGGTGGCGATCCGCGGTGCGGCGGCCGGGGTGAGCAGCAGGTGCGTCGACGTCGCGACGATCACGCAGTCGACCTGGTCGACCGCGATCCCCGCTGATTCCAGTGCCCCCTGGGCGGCCGCGACGCTCATGCTCTGGACGGTCTCCGACTCGTCGGCGAAGCGCCGGGTCTTGATCCCCGACCTCGTCTGGATCCACTCGTCGCTCGAGTTGATCGGACCCGCCACCTCGTCGTTGGTGACGACTCGAACCGGGCGGTATACGCCGAGTCCGAGGATCGCCGTGTGCTCTGCCCCGGTGGTCTGGGCGATTCGAGCAGCCATGTGCGTCTCCTATGTACCTGCGGCACCGCCGCCGGGTTGTCCCCGAAGCTTCGAAATGGATCCCTCATCAGCCGCCACCTACGGAGCCGTAGACATGAGGCACCCTCATATTAGCCCGAGAGTCGGCGTTTCGCCGTGCGTATTCTCACAAACTCCGGGTATCCGCGGATTAGCATGCTGAAAGCTCAGTCCAGCGTGCCCCAACTATGTGTCTGCTTTCTTACGGCTCGACGGACAGCAGGCGCGGATTGCGAGGACACCATGCTCGGTCTCGGGATTATCGGATGGATCGTCATCGGCGGTCTTGCCGGGTGGATCGCCAGCAAGATCATGAAGACGGACGCCCAGCAGGGCATCTTGCTCAACATCGTGGTCGGCATCGTCGGCGGCCTGCTCGGCGGCTTCCTGCTGAAGCTGCTCGGCGTCGACGTCGAAGGCGGCGGCCTCTGGTTCAGCTTCTTCACCTGCATCGCCGGCGCCGTGATTCTGCTGTTCCTGGTCGGCCTGGTGACGGGACGCCGGGTCCGAAGCTGACGACACCCTGCCACAGGCTCCTTTCCCGTAAGGTGTGAACGCTTGCGCCGGTCCACTCGTCGACGGCGCGATCCGACTGCATCTAGCACGAAAGAGGAGCCTGTGGCCCGCCGTCCCACGCCGCCCGGCACGCCTGACCGCACCGGAGTCGGCCACGTCGCCGATCTGGTTCGCAACGCGATCCCCCCGCTGCACCCCGCCGGGCTTCCGTTCGTCGCCGCACCCCTGGCCGTCGCCGTCCTCGGCGGCAAGCGCAAGTGGGTCCGCCGGACGGGCCTGCTGGCCGCCGCCGCGTGCGCGACCTTCTTCCGGCACCCGAACCGGGTGCCGCCGAACCGGCCCGGCGCCGTGGTCGCGCCCGCGGACGGCGAGATCGCCCTCGTCGACACCGCCGCGCCCCCCGCGGAATTGGGCCTCGGCGACCAGCCGCTGCCCCGGGTGAGCATCTTCCTGTCCGTGCTCGATGTGCACGTGCAGCGCACGCCGGTCTCTGGCGTCGTGCGTTCGGTCCAGCATCAGCCGGGCCAGTTCCGGTCCGCGGATCTGCCCGAGGCCAGCGCGGTGAACGAGCGCAACACCATGGTGCTGGAAACCCCCGCCGGCGATCAGCTGATCGTGGTGCAGATCGCGGGCCTGCTCGCCCGCCGCATCGTGTGCGACGCCCAGGTGGGTGACGTGCTGACCATCGGCGACACCTACGGCCTGATCCGCTTCGGCTCCCGGGTGGACACCTACTTCCCGGCGGGCACCGAGTTACTCGTCGAACCGGGACAGCGCACCATCGGCGGCGAGACCGTCCTGGCGGTGCTCGGGTCCACCCAATCCGTCGTTTCATGATGGAGGCGGCTGCTCCGACCCAGGGACGGCGGCGCCGCTCTATTCGGCTGCTGCCGAGCGTGGTGACCATCCTCGCGCTGTGTTCCGGACTGTCCGCGGTGAAGTTCGGCCTGGACAACCGGCTCGATCTCGCGCTGGCCATGGTCGGCGCCGCGGCCGTGCTGGACACCCTCGACGGCCGGCTGGCCCGAATGCTGGACGCCACCAGCAAGATCGGCGCGGAGCTGGACTCGCTCTCCGACGCCATCTCGTTCGGCGTCGCGCCCGCCCTCGTGCTCTACGTGACGCTGCTGCACTCCGAGACCGCGGGCTGGATCATCGCCCTGCTGTTCGCGGTGAGCATCGTGCTGCGCCTGGCCAGGTTCAATACCCTGCTGGACGACGACACCCGGCCGGAATGGTCGCGCGAGTACTTCGTCGGGGTGCCCGCGCCCGCCGCGGCGCTCATCGCGATGGCGCCGGTCGCGTTGTTCGTGCTGTTCGGCGACGGCTGGTGGGTCGGCTTCTACGCGGTCGCCGCGTGGACCGTGCTCGCGGCCGCGCTGGCGGTCAGCACCGTGCCGACGCTGGCCATGAAGTCGGTGTCGGTGGCGCCGCAGGCGGCGGCCGGGCTGCTGGTGCTCGTCGCGCTGGCCGCGGCGCTGCTGGTCACCTATCCGACGGTGCTGCTGCTGATCTTGATCGCGCTGTACCTGGTGCACATCCCGTTCGCCTGGCATTCCCAGCGCTGGGTCGCCGCGCGCCCGGAGACCTGGACGCACAAGCCGGCCGAGCGGCGCGCGCAACGCCGGGCCCAGCGGCGGCCGGTGATCCGCCGCCCGGCCATCCGCGGCTCCACCGCGCGGCTGCGTTTGCGCAGGCCAGGCGGCAAGCGACGGGAGACCGACGACCTGTCCCGCTGAACCTTGTTTCCTGCTGGGATTTCTTAAGGTCTTGGAAAGCCGGGGCGACCAAGCTCTCGGAGCATGGGCACTCTGGCGGCAGTGGGTGGCTTCGACTTCGGTGAGTGGGGGATCGGTGGCTTCGGCGCCACCCGGTTCGGCCTGAAGCGATTGCTCGGTATCGCGGATTCCGCGCGGGGTGAACACGGTCGGCTGTCCGACCGTGCGAGCGGTACGGTCATGTCCGGTGGGCGGGCGCGGAAGAAGGTAGCGGTGGAGCCGGACGGGTTGGGCGTATTCGTGACGCATCGTCCCCGGCTGTTCGCCCTCGCCTACCGGATGCTCGGTGCGGCCGGGGAAGCCGAAGACGCCGTACAGGAGACCTATCTGCGCTGGGCTGCCGCCGATCGCAGCCGGATTCGTTCCGCCGAGGCCTGGCTGACCACCGTGCTGGTGAATCTGTGCCGCACCTGGCTGGTTTCGGCGCGGGCGCGCCGGGAGACGTACGCCGGGCCGTGGCTGCCCGAGCCGGTGTCCACCGAGCGCGGCGAGCTCGGTCCGCTGGAGACCGTCGAGGAACGCGAGCTGGTCTCGTTCGCGCTGCTGACCGCGCTGGAACGGTTGTCGCCGGTCGAGCGGGCGGTGTTCGTGCTGCGCGAGGCGTTCGGCTACGCCCACCGCGAGATCGCCGACATGCTCACCATCAGCGAGGCCAACTCGCAGCAGGTCTACCGGCGGGCCGGGGTGCGGGTGCGCGAGGGCCGGGCGCGCTTCGACATTCCGGGCGAGTACGCCGGCGAACTGATCAAGCGGTTCCTGAAGGCGGCACGGACCGGGGACATCGAGTCGCTGGAACAGATGCTCACCGCCGACGCGGTCTCGATCGCGGACGGCGGCGGGCAGCTCGACACGGCCCGGCGGCCGGTGGTCGGGGCGAAGAAGGTCGCCAGGTACGTGTCCGGGCTGTTCCGCTGGGAGGTGCCCGGCATGGAGATCCGCGTCGAGCAGGTGAACGGCGCGCCCGCCGCGGTGGCCAGGGTGAACGGCCTGCCGGTGGCGGTGGTCGCGGTGGAGCTGGTCGAGGGCGCGGTCGCGACGCTGCGGCTGGTCGTGAATCCGGAGAAGCTGGCCTATCTCGCCAGGTCGACCGCCCCCGCGCAGTAGGTCGCGAGCGACCGTGAGATTGCCGTCAACTCGGGGTTGACGATGACAAATCGTCAACCTATCGTTGACGCATGACGATTCCCTACCGCCTCGACGATCTGATCGACGGCATCAAGAAGGCCCGACCCGACAACGTGCTCGACCAGCTGTCCGACGCAGTGGTCACCGGAAATCACCTCGGCGAACTGGCCGATCACCTGATCGGCCACTTCGTCGACCAAGCTCGCCGGGCCGGCGCCTCGTGGACCGATATCGGCGCCAGCATGGGCGTCACCAAGCAGGCCGCGCAGAAGCGGTTCGTGCCGAAGGGGCCCGGCGACGTGGCCCAGGCCGCGCTAATGGATCCCAACGCGGGCTTCGCCCGGTTCACCGACCGGGCGCGTTCGGTCATCGTGGCCGCGCAGGAATCCGCCCGCACCACGAACCACCAGGAGATCAAGCCCCCGCACCTGGTGCTCGGCCTGCTCGCCGAACCCAACGGCATCGGTGCGAAAGAGATCCTGACCAGCGGCATCACCCTGGACGCCGTGCGCGCCGCCGCAACCGCCGCGCTGCCGGCGGGCGAAGGCGATGTGCCCCCGCTCATCCCGTTCGATCCGGAGGCCAAGAAGGTTCTCGAGTTGACCTTCCGCGAAGCGCTTCGCCTGGGCCACAACTACATCGGCACCGAGCACATCCTGCTCGCGCTGCTCGAGCAGGAGAACGGTAACGGCCTGCTCACCGGCCTCGGCATGGATAAGGCGAAGACCGAGGCGCACATCGTCGAACTGCTCGCCGCGTTCGTCGCCGACCAGCAGTGAGTCGCGGATGGGCGTCGATATGAGCGGAGGCGCGATGAAGATCGGTGCGGCCGTCCTCGCGGTGTCCATCTCGGCCGGGGCAGTCCGTTCGACGGCCGTGCGCGGACGGATTCGCCGTGCGCGCAACGGAGTTCGAGCGGTCAACGCCACCCGGGTGCGCAGGCGGCGGCTGCTTCGCTCGCGCGGCACCGCGTCCCGGCGGCAGGTCGGGCAGCGCCCGCTCGACCTGCCGCTGGCCGCCTGATCTAGGCGCGTCCGCGCAGCCCGCCACCCCAACGCGGCCACTGCGCTTGCGGTTTCGGCTCGGAGACCAGTGGCGCGCGTTCGATATCGGTGACGTACAGCGGTAGCTGCGGCGCCAGTTCCGCCAGTAACGCCAGCGTCTTTCCGCCCTGCGCCGCCCGGTACTCGAGCATGGTCAGCCCGACCAGTTGCAGGAATCGCACACTCCCGTGCGGAGTTTCGATGCTGCCGAGTTCCGGGTCGACGGTGAAGCCGACGGCCTGGATGGTGCAGTTCGGCCGGTCGGCCGCGATCGGCCCGTTCGACTTGATCGTGTGCCCCGGCTCGAACCACTTGCCGGACTGGAAGACATAGCGGGCGAGATTCTGCAGAAAGTTCGTGGGCCACACCGGCGGCTCGGTGTCGGTGGGCTCACGGACCAGCCGGAAGGTGAACTCGAAGCCCCAGCCGGACTCGTCGGGGTTGTCCCACTCCTTCTCGTACAGCTCGGTCATGCCGTAACTGATGTAGTGCCAGTGCGGTACCGGTTCGGTGCGTGAGTACGCGCTGATCCCGTCCAGCGGGTCGGGCCCGCCGAGCGACCAGCGGTGATCGGTGGCCCAATGAAAAGGTTCGAGATCGCCGTACAACGGCCGCAGCGCGTCGTCGATGGCGGTCCAGCCGGGTGCTTCACTCACCCGATCACCATAGGCGGAAGCTCCGGCCGTGCGCGGTCTGCGGACGGAGCGCGCACGGCCGGCAGGTCGGTGCTCCGCGCCGGTCGAGCCGAATTGCCTTGGCGGACAGCCTGGTCAGTCCTGCGGTACGTTGCGGGCGAGTTCGTCCAGCCAGGCCGCGGCCGACGCGTCGCTCGGCGCGCGCCAGTCACCGCGCGGCGAGAGCGAGCCGCCGGACCCGACCTTCGGCGCGTTGGGCAGCGTCGAGCGTTTGAACTGACTGGTCTGGACGAACCGGCGCAGGAACTCGGCCAGCCAGTGCTTGATCGTGGCGAGGTCGTAGGCGTTGCGCTGGTCGGCGGGAATGAGTTCCGGCCAGTGCCCGCGGCTCGGATCCAACCACGCGTGCCTGGCCAGATAGGCGATGCGGCTGGGGAGATAGCCGAAACGCAGCAGGTAGTAGAGGTGGAAATCCTGGAGTTCGTACGGTCCGACGGTGGCCTCGGAACTCTGCCCCGGCGCGGACGAATCCGCGTCCGGCACCAGCTCCGGGGAGATCTCGGTGCGCAGGATCGACGCGAGCACCTCGCCCGCGGCGGGCCCGAACTGCGCGGTCTCCACCGACCAGGCGATCAGGTATTTGATCAGTGTCTTCGGCACCGACGCGTTCACGCTGTAGTGCGCCATGTGATCGCCGACGCCGAAAGTGCACCAGCCCAGGGCGAGTTCGCTGAGGTCGCCGGTGCCGATGACGAGCGCGTTGTGCTGGTTGGCCAGCCGGAACAGATGCGACGTGCGCTCGCCCGCCTGCACGTTCTCGTAGGTGATGTCGTACTGCGGCGCGCCGTCGGCGGCCGGGTGGCCGAGATCACGCAGCATCTGGGTGGCCGACGGGCGGATGTCGATCTCCCGCGCGGTCACCCCGAGCGCGTCCATCAGCCGGTGCGCGTCGGTGCGAGTCCGGGTGCTGGTCGCGAACCCGGGCATGGTGTACGCCAGCACATTTGCGCGCGGCAGCCCGAGCCGGTCCATCGTCTCCGCGGCGACGATCAGCGCCAGTGTGGAGTCCAGGCCGCCGGAAACGCCGATGACCACCCGCTCGATCCCGGTGGCCCGCAGCCGCGTGCTCAGCCCCTCCACCTGGATGTGGCGCACCTCCGCGCAACGCTCGTTGCGCGCCGCGGAATCCGCGGGAACGTACGGGAAGCGCTCGATTTCGCGCCGCAGCTCGACCGCGCCCGCCGGAATCGGCAACTCGACCTCGATCCGGCGCAGCCGGGTCAGCCGATCCCGGTGGTCGTGCACATTGTCAGCAAAGCTGGTGGTGCGCAGCCGATCCGCGGCCAGCCGGCGCAGATCGAGATCGGCGGTCACCAGCTGCGGATGGTCGGCGAAGCGCTCACCCTCGGCGAGCAGGTCGCCGTTCTCGCAGACCAGCGCCTGCCCGTCCCAGGCCAGGTCGGTCGTCGATTCCCCGTGTCCCGCAGCCGAATACAGGTACGCGGCCAGATAGCGCGCCGAATGCGACGTGCACAGTGCCCGGCGGTAGTCCGCCTTGCCGATGACGATATTGCTCGCCGACAGGTTGACCAGCACCGTTGCTCCGGCCAGCGCCGCATAACCGCTGGGCGGCAACGGAACCCACCCGTCCTCGCAGATCTCCAGATGGAACACGAACCCGTCGAGATTGCTCGCCGTGAACAGCAGATCCGCGCCGAACGGCGCCCGCTGCCCGGCGATGGTGACGTGCGTTTCCAGGTTCTCCCTGGCCGCCGCGAACTGGCGCTTCTCGTAGAACTCCCGATAGTTCGGCAGATAGCTCTTCGGCACCGCCCCGAGCACCACTCCCCGGCAGATCGCGACGGCGCAGTTGAACAGCCGTCCCTGGGTGCGCACCGGCGCGCCCACCACCAGCACCGTATCGATGTCGGCGCTCGCCGCGACCACCTGCGCCAGCGCCGCCCGCACCGCGTCGTCCAGCGCGTCTTGGTGGAACAGGTCGTCGGCGCTGTAGCACGAAAGCCCCAGCTCGGGGAACACGGTCAGGACGACCGAGTCGGCCGCCGCCTGCCGGGCGAGCAGCAGCGTCTGCTCCACGTTGTAGTCCGGGTCTGCGACCCGGACCCTGGGCACGGCCACCGCCACCCGGGCGAAGTCGTGCCGGTAGAGCGAGCCGAAGGGCAGTTCACGCACTGCCGTCCCCCTTCGCCGAGGATGCGGAGTTGATCATGATTTCCCCTCCGCAACCTACCCTCGATGGTTGCCCGCTAAGCTATAGCAATGGCGGATGAAACGGATTCCGACCTAATCGCGGGGGAACGACGCGCCGATCTGCTGCGTGCGCTTTCTTATGTGTCCACAGAGTCACAGCCGGACGGCAGCTACGTCGTCAACGGCGACCTTCCCCCCGAGGTGGCGCCCCCATTTATTCGGGCGATCATGCGGGTCGAAGCGGAGTTGTTGTTGCACGATGCGGAGCTGGTGACGGTGGAGGGCGGCGAGCCCCGCTCCCCGGAGGAACGCCGGACCGACGCGTTCGTCGCGTTGGTCCTGCGCGTCGACGATCGGGCCTGACGCCGAACCTTGCACTCGGCACCCCCGAGTGCTAGAAATGGCATTGGCACTCTCTACCTGTGAGTGCCAGGTCGGGCCGGTGAGACCGGGTTCCATCGACACCCTCGGTCGTCCGTCGCGGGCACCGAACCTGGCCAGCGTAATGGGGCGATCCAACCTGCGGTCGTCCTGTGTGTCAGCCATACACATGGAGGATCTCAACAACGCCATGGCCAAGACAATTGCGTACGACGAAGAGGCCCGTCGCGGTCTCGAGCGGGGCCTCAATGCCCTCGCTGATGCGGTCAAGGTGACGCTGGGGCCGAAGGGTCGCAACGTTGTCCTGGAGAAGAAGTGGGGCGCCCCCACGATCACCAACGATGGTGTTTCCATCGCCAAGGAGATCGAGCTGGAGGACCCGTACGAGAAGATCGGCGCCGAGCTGGTCAAGGAAGTCGCCAAGAAGACGGACGACGTCGCGGGCGACGGCACCACCACCGCCACCGTGCTCGCCCAGGCGCTCGTGCGCGAGGGCCTGCGTAACGTCGCGGCCGGCGCGAACCCCCTCGGCCTGAAGCGCGGCATCGAGAAGGCCGTCGAGGCTGTCACCGCCAAGCTGCTCGACACCGCCAAGGAGATCGACACCAAGGAGCAGATCGCTGCTACCGCTGGTATCTCCGCCGGCGACTCGTCCATCGGTGAGCTCATCGCCGAGGCCATGGACAAGGTCGGCAAGGAAGGTGTCATCACCGTCGAGGAGAGCAACACCTTCGGCCTCCAGCTGGAGCTGACCGAGGGCATGCGCTTCGACAAGGGCTACATCTCGGGTTACTTCGTCACCGACCCGGAGCGTCAGGAAGCGGTCCTCGAGGACCCGTACATCCTGCTGGTCGGCTCGAAGATCTCGACCGTCAAGGACCTGCTGCCGCTGCTGGAGAAGGTCATCCAGGCCGGCAAGCCGCTGCTGATCATCGCCGAGGACGTCGAGGGCGAAGCCCTGTCGACCCTGGTCGTCAACAAGATCCGCGGCACCTTCAAGTCCGTCGCCGTCAAGGCGCCGGGCTTCGGTGACCGCCGCAAGGCCCAGCTCGCCGACATCGCCATCCTCACCGGTGGCGAGGTCATCAGCGAAGAGGTCGGCCTCTCCCTGGAGACCGCCGGTGTCGAGCTGCTCGGCCAGGCGCGCAAGGTTGTCATCACCAAGGACGAGACCACCATCGTCGAGGGCGCGGGCGACGCGGAGGCCATCAAGGGCCGCGTGCAGCAGATCCGGGCCGAGATCGAGAACTCGGACTCCGACTACGACCGGGAGAAGCTGCAGGAGCGTCTGGCCAAGCTGGCCGGCGGTGTCGCGGTGATCAAGGCCGGCGCCGCGACCGAGGTCGAGCTCAAGGAGCGCAAGCACCGCATCGAAGATGCCGTGCGCAACGCGAAGGCTGCCGTCGAAGAGGGCATCGTCGCCGGTGGTGGCGTTGCGCTGCTGCAGTCGGCGCCCGCCCTGGACGACCTGAAGCTCGAGGGTGACGAGGCGACCGGTGCCAACATCGTGCGCGTCGCGCTGTCGGCTCCGCTGAAGCAGATCGCCTTCAACGCCGGCCTCGAGCCGGGCGTTGTCGCCGAGAAGGTGTCCAACCTGCCCGCAGGCAGCGGCCTCAACGCCGATTCCGGCGTGTACGAGGACCTGCTCGCGGCCGGTGTCGCCGACCCGGTGAAGGTCACCCGCTCCGCGCTGCAGAACGCGGCGTCCATCGCGGCGCTGTTCCTCACCACCGAGGCCGTCGTCGCCGACAAGCCGGAGAAGGCCGCCGCACCTGCTGGCGACCCGACCGGTGGCATGGGCGGCATGGACTTCTGAGTCCGGCCACCCGGCAATACTGCTAGAAACCGAAAGCCGGTCCACCCTCGGGCGGACCGGCTTTCGGCTGTCTGCGGAGTCCCTTCCGCGTGCTTCGAATCCGACTGTACAGGTTAGGCTAACCTATCTACAAGTCCGGTTCAGGAATAATGCTCAGATACCCGTTACGGCGACGACGGTGAAGGGCTTCGGGGTGCCCGGTCCCATCGGCCCGCCCTTGTCGAATTGTGAAGCGACGACCAGGTTCTGGTTGTTGCTGTGCACCGAAGTGGTTGGCAGGCCCAGGGATTCGTCGGCGATGCGCTGATCCAGGGTCGCGGTGGCGCCGTCGTCGCCGATGCTCCAGCGGGAGATGGCGTTGTCGGTGTTCTGCACCACCCACAGTGTGTTGTCCCGCAATTCCAGTCCGTCGCCGTGAATCATGTTGCCGCCGTTCAGGTTCACCTTGCGGATCGGGTCGGCGGCATTCGGGGTGAGGGCGACGCGGAACAGCTCGCCCGCGTTCATGTCGACGACCAGCAGGTAGCGACCGGCGGCGTCGGCCACGATGCCGTTCAGGGTGAAGGCATCGGCCCCGTGCGGCGCGACCGCCGGGGTCAGATCGAAACCTGTGGTCAGATCCGCCCGTCCGCCGTGCGCGGCGACCTCGGCCACCTGTGCGGCGGTGACGCGGTAGACGATGTTTCGGCTGGAGTCGGTCAGGTAGGCGGTGCCGTCCGGCGTGATGGCGATGTCGTTGACGAACCGCGGCGCGGGGCCGGGCACGTCGAACCGGGCAATCAACGCGCGAGTCGCGATGTCGTACACCGTGACTCCGGCGGTCGAGTCGGTCACCCACAGCCGTCCCGCCGGATCGACCCGCAGGCCATTGGCGGTCTTGCGGCCCTCCGCGCCGGCGGGCAGGAAGACCTCGGCCCGTTGGGTTCCCGGCGTCGCTCGGTAGACGGCTCCGGTGGCGTACGAGCCGACATAGGTGTCGCCGGTTCGCGGATCGGCGGCGATGCCCTCGGGGTAGACGCCCTCGCCGGGCAGTTCGTATGCGGTGCTGATGCGCACAGGCTGGGCGGCCCGGTCGGGTTGCGCGGCGGTCTCGGTGGTGCCGCAGGCTGCGGCGGCGGTGCAGGTCAGCGCGATGGCAATGGTCGCCATGCGGCGACGCGGTGCGTGGAACACGGTCGTGCCTCTCATCGAATCTATCCCTTAGATGTATCCACATCTAAGAATGAATACGAAGATAGGTTAGAGTTCTAACATCAGTCAATAGTCTTACGTTAGATCGGGCAGATACCATGCGGTAATGACGTCCCTGCACTCCTCCGAGCGCGTCGGCTCGTACGTGAAGCGCGCCGAGCAGGCGCTGCAAACGGCGAAACATGCCGCGCTGAAGCCGGCGGGCGTCACCGTTCCGCAGTACGCCGCCCTGCTGTTCCTCGACGAGAATCCGGGCATCTCGGCCGCCGCGCTGGCTCGCCTGTGCGGCGTGACCCCACCGACCATGAACGCACTGCTGACCAACCTGCAGGAGCGCGGCCTCATCGAGCGCACCCCGCACGCGTGGCACAAGAACATCCTCGAAACCCGCCTCACCGAGGCCGGCGCCGCGGTGATGCGGGACGCCGACGCCCGCGCGGTCCGGGTGGAGCAGGCGGTGGCAGAGGGCTTCACCGACGCCGAACGCGCCACGCTCGAGCAACTGCTCACCCGCTGCGCGGAGCTCTACGACGCCGTCCGCCCCGAAACCCCCACTGCGCCAAAGAAGTAGGCAGCCGGCGGTCTATGTCCTTTATTGGGCGACCTATTCGGCGGTGTCCCGCGGTCCGCGAACTTCCTTGGTGGACAGGACGAATCAGACGTAACCAGCGGTCCAGTTCGGTTGAAGATTATTCTACGAATTCCCGTCAAAATCGCGTACCGGCAGTACTGCCGGTCGGTATCGTCCGCTTCGGCAAACTGTCAGTGACAATGGATCCGCCCGGTATGAACCGTAACTCGTGACGGTTCTTTCCCCTATCGATCGACCATAAGAACCTGCTGTCCCTGCGACGCGGGTAGCGCTCTTTGGGTGGTCGCTGAGCCGCCTGCAACTCTGCCAACTTTCGGCAAACGCCTGGTCAGTTGCGGGTTGATACCAACGGCCCGATCCATGTCAGGGGCTTCTCGGGCTTCTGTATTGTCTGGCCCAATGTCACAGGATGCGAATACGGGTCGAATGTATGCCGGGCAACCCGTCGAGGACCGGCAACGTCAGCGGCGTGCGCGTTTTCTGGAATCGGGCCTGACGGTCTTCGCGCGCGACGGTTACGCCAATAGTTCGGTCGGCGCCATCTGTAAGGACGCCGGACTCTCCTCACGACAGTTCTACGAGGAGTTCACCGGCCGCGAGTCCCTACTACTAGAGCTCTACGAGCAGATCGATCGCGAGTCGCGCGAGGCGGTCGCCACCGCGATGGAGAGCAAGGCCGACGCGGGCGTGCTCGAGATCATCGACGCGTCCGTGCGCGCCTATGTCGAGTCCATCGGATCGGATCCGCGCAAGGCGCGCGTCGCCCTGGTCGAGGTGGTCGGTGCGGGCCCGAAGGTGGAGAAGTTCCGGCTCGAGTTGCGCCGGATCTGGGGCTCGCTGCTCACCGGGGTCGCCGAGGACGCGGCCATGCAGGGCGAGATCCCGACCGGCGACTACGAGATGCGCGTGCTCGCGGTGATCGGCGCGGTGAACTATGTGGTGGATTCCTGGAGCGGATCGGACCCGCGTCCGCCGCTCGACGAGGTGATCCGGGTGCTGAGCAGGGTGATCATGGGAGCGGTCGGAGCGTAACCACCGAGCGGCCGGGGCGCGGTTCGCGGGCGAACGGTAGCGTGCCCAGGATGGAGACGGTTCCGATCCAAATGCCCGACGGCAGCATGGTTCCGGTACGGCTGATCCCGGCCGCAGGGGCTCATCGGCATCCGGTCACCCCGGACGCGCCGCGCCCGGTGGTGGTGATGGTGCCCGGTCTCGGCGTCCCCGCCGGGTACTACGAGCTGTTCGCCGGAAGATTGGCGGCGCGCGGGTTCGATGTGGCGATCGGTGAGCTGCGCGGCAACGGCGACAGCACGCCGAAACCCAGCGCCGCCAGCACTTTCGGCTACCACGAGCTGGTCTCGGTCGACTTCCCGGCGATCTTCTCGGTGGTGCGCGACCGATTCCCGGCCAGCACGCCGTATCTGCTCGGGCACAGCATGGGCGGGCAGTTCTCGGTCATGTACGCCGCGCGGATCCGCGGCCGGCTCGGCGGGCTGATCCTGGTCGCCTCCGGAACGCCGTATTACCGTGGCTACCCGGGACTTTCGAGTCCGGGCATCCTGGTCGGCACGGCGGCCGCGGCGCTGACCGCCGGGCTGGCGGGCTTCTGGCCCGGCGATCGGATCCCGGCGGGCGGTTTCGGCCGCCAGTCCAAGGTGCTGATCGCGGACTGGGCCCGACTGGCCCGCACCGGGCGGTTTCAGCCGGTCGGCGCCGATATCGATTACGAGGAGCGGATCTCCCGGCTCGAGCTGCCCGTTCTGTCCATCACCATGACCGCCGACGATTTGACTCCACCCGGCTCCGCCCAGCACCTGCTGGAGAAGCTGCCGAAGGCCGACATCACCACCTGGCATCAGCCGGAACCGTTGGGGCACAACGGCTGGATCCGCGAACCCGGCACCACCCTCGATCAGATCGAGAAGTGGCTGCGCGATCGTTAGCCGGGCCGGCCGAGGTCGAGGTGGCGGCTGAAGCCGTCCAGCATCGCGTCCAGCCCGAGATCGAAATGATCGGTGCCGGTGGGCTGTTCGGGTTGCTCGGTGCGCTGCGCCGCCACCGCGGCGATGGCGTGGCTGAGGATGTGCCCGATCGCGTACTCGCGCAGGCAGCGGGTGAGCTGCGTTGCGACCGTCGCCGAAAAGCCCGCGCCCTGAAGGTGTTCCACCATCCAGCTGCCGGTCTCGACGGCCAGCTCGCTGCGCACCTGGCGAGTGGCGAAGACCGGCACCGCATTCGGGTGCCTGCGCAACGTGGACCGCAGCCGGAACGCGTAGGCGCGCATCAGGTCGCGCCAAGGTTCTTGCCACGGTAGGGATTCCATGTCCAGTTCGGCGAACATCGCGGCGGCGATGCCGTCGAACAGGTCCTGCTGATCGGTGAAGTGCCGGTAGGCGGCCATCGGGTCGGCGCCGAGCGCGCCGCCGAGTTTGCGCATGGAAAATCCGTCGACACCGGTCCGATCGATGAGGCTCAGCGCTACCGCGGCGATATAGTCGCGGTTCAAGGTGGTGCGCGTCGTCGGCGCCGGACTCGCCCGCCGGGCGCGTCGCGCGCGCGTCACCTCGACGGCGTTGTCGGAATCCACGACGGCTCTCCTTCCGGGTCCAGGTCTACGACGTAGACGATATCTACACCGTAGGCCCGAAACCCCGGAACCAGCGGTCATCCGCGCCGTTCGACCAGCATCTGGGTGAAGAACTCGTAGATCAGGCCGGCCTGGAACGCCGACTGCTTGTTGTCCGCGGCGCCGCCGTGGCCGCCCTCGATGTTCTCGTGGTACCAGAACTCGTGGCCCTGTTCCTCCAGCAGCGCGGCCATCTTGCGGGCATGGCCGGGATGCACGCGGTCGTCGCGGGTGGAGGTGGTGAGCAGGATCGGCGGGTAGGCGACGTCGGCCTTCGCGTTCTGATACGGCGAGTACTTGCTGATGTACTCCCACTCCTCCGGCTTGTCCGGGTCGCCGTACTCGGCGATCCACGAGGCGCCGGCCAGCAGCAGGTGGTAGCGCTTCATATCCAGCAGCGGCACCTGGCAGACGATGGCGCCGAACAGCTCCGGGTAGCGGGTCAGCATCACGCCCATGAGCAGGCCGCCGTTGCTGCCGCCTACCGCGCCGAGCTGATCGGCGGTGGTGATGCCGCGCGCGACAAGGTCTTTCGCGATCGCGGCGAAGTCCTCGTACACCTTGTGCCGGTTCGCCTTCTGCACCGCGGTGTGCCACTGCGGGCCGTATTCGCCGCCGCCGCGGATGTTCGTCATCACCCAGGTGCCGCCGCGTTCCAGCCAGCCCATCCCGGACGCGCCGCTGTAGGCGGGCGTGCGCGAGACCTCGAAGCCGCCGTAGCCGGACATCACCGTCGGGCCGGGCGTGCCCCTGCGGTCGCGATGCCGAATCACGAAGTACGGCACCTGCGTTCCGTCGTCGGAGGTCGCGAAGAACTGCTCGGTCTCGATGCCGTCGGCGTCGAAGAAGCCGGGTTCCTGCTTGAGCTGCTCGGTGTCGCCGCCGACCGAGCTGGCCAGCAGCGTCGCGGGCGTGGTGAATCCGCTTGTGGTGAGCATGAATTCGTCGCCGCCCTCGAGCGGATCGAGGTTCATCACGCTGGTGGTGGCCATCGGCGGGGTGTCGGCCAGCGATTCCCGATGCCAGCCGTCCGCGCCGGGCGTCACCACGTAGAGCTTGGTCTGCACGTCTTCCAGCGTGATCAGCAGCAGGTGGTTCTCGGTCCAGCCGTAGCCGTGCAGCGAGGTGTGCGTGTCCGGGGTGAAGATCACCTCGAATTCCCGTGCGCCGGCGAGAAACTTCTCGAAGTCGATAGCCAGCAGCGCGCCCGCCGGGTAGGCGTTTCCGCCGACCTCCCACGGTGACTTCAGCCGGATCAGCAGCCAATCCTTGTACCAGGACTCGCTGGCATCGGTGGGCACGTCCAAATGCCTTAGCGTGCCGTCGGTTTCGAGTAGATAGACCTCTTCGTTGAAGAAGTCGGTGGCGCGGCCGATGTAGTGGCGTTCGTAGCCGGGGGTCCGGTCGTAGCCCGCCGATACCGCGACGTCGCCGGCCTCGCCCTCGAAGACGGTGACCGCGTCGGCCAATGCGGTGCCGCGCTGCCAGCGCTTGGCGATGCGCGGGTAACCCGAGTCGGTCAGCGAGCCGGGGCCGAAGTCCGTGCCGACGTACACCGAATCGATATCGATCCAGTGCAGGTCTGACTTCGCCTCGGGCAGGAAGAATCCGCCGTCCGCCGGATCGATGAATTCCCTTGTCGCCATGTCGAACTCGCGCACCACCTTGGCGTCCGCACCGCCGCGGGACAGGCTGATCAGCGCGCGCGACTGGTCCGGGCGCAGCACCGCGGCGCCGCCCCACACCCAGTTCTCGTCCTCCGCGGCGGCCAGCGCGTCCAGGTCGATCAGTACGTCCCAGTCGGGGGACTCCTTGGCGTACTCGGCGAACGTGGTGCGCCGCCACAACCCGCGCGGATGTTCGGCATCACGCCAGAAGTTGTAGAGCCAGCTGCCGCGCCGGCCGGGGTAGGCGATCTTGGTGTCGGTGTCGAGCATGTCCAGAATGCGCTGTTCGAGCTCGCGGAACCGGTCGGAGGCGGCGAATTGCTCGACCACCACGCTGTTGTGCGCGCGGGCCCAGTCGAGCGCCCGCTCGTCGGTCACTTCTTCGAGCCAGAGGTAAGGGTCGGTCACATTCTGCTCAACGCCGCTCATGCCCTCATTGTTGCCGACCAGCGCAAATCGGGGCGTGGGGGTTACCAGTAGTGCGCGACGTCCACCACCACGCGGGATCCGTTGCCCGGTCCGCCGAGGGTGAACACCCGCATCGGCAGCCGGCCGCGCACGCCGAGGCCGACCGTGGTCTGCCCCTCGAACGATCCGGCCCAGGCGACCTGGCGGAAGGTCTGGTATCCGGCTACGTCGGCCAGTTCGTTCCGGTTCCCCGGCTGGTAGGTGGCCCGGCCGGCGTCACTGTAGGCCGGCGCGTAGACGACGACCTGCAGGAATGCTCCGCCGCGCAGCGGTACCGGCGCGCCCGACGCGTCCATCGTCACCGCATCGACGTACCGGACGCGATACCCCGCGGCCGGACCGGCGACATCGAAGACCAGCCGATCGAAACATTCGTGCTCGCCGGACCGGATGCCGGTGATCGGCGCGGCGACCCTGGGTTCGCTCGACTTCTCGAGCGAACCCCACACCGATCCGCAATAGGTGGGTGTTGCCGCGGCGGGCCCGGGAACGATCCAGAGGCCGGCCAGTGCGAGGACGGAGGCAAGGAGAACGAGGACGCGACGCATGTCGCACCGCCTTCAGGCAGGAAGAATGGAGCACTTGGTGAATCGGGCGAATGGGACACGTCGTTACGGCGGAACGTGCCGCGGCTCAGTAGGATCGCGGATTCGAGCCCGATCCGACCAGGAGGTTTTCTTGCCGTTTCTGTGGGAGCAGCACTGCTGTCTGCCGTTGGTGCCCTCGGCGCGGATCGCGGACCTCGCGCGGTATCCACTCGGGTCCTATCTGTCGGTGAATGCCGGGTATTCGCCGCATTCGACCGAGGATTCGCTGAAGCTGATCCGGCAGTATCGCGCCGACGCGCTCGCCGATGGGCGATTTCGCCTGGTGCACAGCCACTCCGATATCGGCGATCCGGAAACCATCGCGCTGGCCTTCGATCTGGAGGACTCGGGGCCGCTCGGCGGCGACCTGGACAACGTGGCGTTGTTCTACGAGTTGGGCGTTCGCTCGCTGCTGCCGACCTACAACAGCGCGAACCTGGCGGGTTGCGGCTGCCTGGACGCGGACGACACCGGGCTCACCGCCTTCGGCCGGGACCTGGTGCGCACGCTCAACGAGGTCGGCATGTTCGCGGACGGATCGCACTGCTCCCGGCGCACCGGGCTCGATCTGGCGACATACACGCAGGTCCCGATGATCTACAGCCACTCCAATTTCGCCGCGCTGTGGGAGCATCCGCGCAACATCACCGATGAACAGGCGAAGGCCTGTGCCGCCACCGGCGGGGTGGTGGGACTGAACGGCGTGGGTATCTTCCTGGGCCACAACGGCATCGATGAGGCTGCCGCCCGGGTCGAGGCGATGGCGGATCACGTCGAATACGGCGCGGAGCTGCTCGGCATCGAGCACATCGGGATCGGCTCGGACTACTCGTTCGACGCCGAGGACTTCAACGACATGCTCGCCGATCACCCGGAGCTGTTTCCCGAGTCGTACACCCAATGGGGCCCGCTGCAATGGGTTCCGCCCGAGGACCTGCTCGGGACGAGCGGGGTGCCCGGTCTGGACGAGGTGCTGGCGCGGCGCGGATTCAGCGCCGAGGATCGCGCGGCAGTGTTCGGCGGCAACTTCTCCCGGGTCGCGCGGCAGGTCTGGCGCGACAACTAGCCGAGGTGTTCGGCGGCCACCCGCTTGGGCACGCACATCCGCCACGCCTCGACGATCAGCTCGGTCAGCTCCGCCTCGTCGAGGGCGGCCAGTCGCACCCGGACCCAGTTGTACCGTTCGTCCGACGGCCGCGGCAGCATGAACTTGTCCGGCTCGGCCTCGACCAGCGCCACCCGCTCGGCCTTGGGAAACGCGAACCCCATCCGGGTCTCGTCCGCGGACAGCGCCAGATAGACGATCCGGCCGATCCGGTATTTCACCCGGTCCCGGACCAGCGCCTCGGTCGTTCGCGGCAGGCTCATCGCGATCCGCCGCACGTCATCAGCTGTCACCACCCGCTGAGTATCGCGCCGGGGTACGACACTCGGCCGAATTGTCTGATTCGCCACATCGCCCGCCGTGCGAGCACCGAAGTTGCGCCCGGGTGTGGCCTACGGCTCAGTGTTGTGGGGGACCGGTGGGCCAACTCGTAGCGACGGAGTTAGGCTCGGTGTCGTGACTTCCCATTACGACGTTGTCGTTCTCGGTGCCGGTCCTGGCGGTTACGTCGCCGCCATCCGTGCGGCACAGTTAGGCCTCCGTACCGCGATCGTCGAGCAAAAGTACTGGGGCGGTGTGTGCCTGAACGTCGGCTGCATCCCTTCCAAGGCGCTGCTGCGTAACGCTGAACTGGCGCACATCTTCACCAAGGAAGCCAAGACCTTCGGGATCTCGGGCGAGGTGAACTTCGACTTCGGTGTCGCGTTCGATCGCAGCCGCAAGGTGGCGGACGGCCGGGTCAAGGGCGTCCACTTCCTGATGAAGAAGAACAAGATCGACGAGTTCGACGGCAAGGGCACCTTCACCGACGCGAACACGCTGTCGGTCGAGCTGTCCAAGGGCGGTACCGAGACCGTCACCTTCGACAACGTGATCATCGCGACCGGCACCGTGACCAAGCTGCTGCCGGGCACTCAGCTCAGCGACAACGTGGTGACCTACGAGGAGCAGATCCTCACCCGCGACCTGCCCGGCTCGATCCTGATCGTCGGCGCGGGCGCCATCGGCATGGAGTTCGGCTACGTCCTGAAGAACTACGGCGTCGACGTGCGCATCGTCGAGTTCCTGGACCGCGCGCTGCCGAACGAGGACGCGGACGTCTCGAAAGAGATCACCAAGCAGTACAAGAAGCTCGGCATCACCATCTCCACCGGTGCCGCGGTGCAGTCCATCGAGGACGACGGCTCGAAGGTCACCGTCGCGATCAAGGACAACAAGTCCGGCAACGTGGAGACGGTCACCGTCGACAAGGTGCTGCAGGCCGTCGGCTTCGCGCCCCGGGTCGAGGGTTACGGCCTGGAGGCGGCCGGCGTCGAGCTGACCGACCGCGGCGCCATCGCGATCGACGACTACATGCGCACCAATGTGCCGCACATCTACGCCATCGGCGACGTCACCGCGAAGCTGCAGCTCGCGCACGTCGCGGAGGCGCAGGGCGTGGTCGCCGCCGAGACCATCGCGGGCGCGGACACGGTCACCCTGGGCGACTACCGGATGATGCCGCGCGCCACCTTCTGCCAGCCGCAGGTCGCCAGCTTCGGCCTGACCGAGCAGCAGGCCCGCGACGAGGGCTACGACGTGAAGGTCGCGACCTTCCCGTTCATGGCCAACGGCAAGGCGCACGGCCTCGGCGATCCGACCGGTTTCGTCAAGCTGGTCGCCGACGCCAAGTACGGCGAACTGATCGGCGGCCACCTGATCGGCCCGGACGTCTCGGAGCTGCTGCCCGAGCTGACCCTGGCGCAGAAGTGGGACCTCACCATCAACGAGCTGACCCGCAACGTGCACACCCACCCCACGCTCAGCGAAGCCCTGCAGGAGGCGTTCCACGGCCTCGCCGGGCACATGATCAACTTCTGAGCGCAGTCGCACAGCCCGACGGTGGCGCCCGGTCCGAAAGGTCCGGGCGCCACCGTTTTTCGTGGTCGGGTCTGGTGGTCTCGCCGCTGGTTTGCTAGACAGCGATGATGCGTAAGTGGCTGATCGGCGGGGCGCTGGTGGTTGTCGTCTTGCTGCTGGTGGCGGTCGGCGGGTACTACCTGATGAACTCGCGCACGTTCCAGCTGGCCGGACGGCTGGTGAACCGGGTCGGCACCAGCGACAAAGTGGTGGCGCTGACCCTGGACGACGGGCCGACCGATCGTGCGCCCGGCGTCCTGAAAGTGCTTGCCGAGCAACAGATCAAAGCAACCTTCTATCTGGTCGGCGGCGATCTCGCGGCGCATCCCGAGTACGGCAGGGCGATCGCCGAGGCCGGGCACGAGATCGGCAACCACAGCTATAGCCACCACCGAATGGTCTTCAGTTCCGCGAGTACCGTCCGGGACGAGATCGAACGCACCGACGCCGAGATCGCGAAAACCGGTTACTCGGGCCCGATTACGTTCCGTCCGCCGTACGGCAAGAAGCTCTGGTCGCTGCCCGAGTACCTGTCCGATCACGATCGCACCTCGGTGACCTGGGATGTCGAGCCCGACTCCGGCGAGACCGCGACCGCCGACGAGATCGCCGCGCAGGCCGTGCGCGAGACGCGGCAGGGCTCGATAATTCTGCTGCACGTCATGCACCGGTGGGCCGAACCGGCGCTGGCCGCCATCCCGCGCATCGTCGCCGAACTACGGGCTCAGGGCTACCAATTCGTCACCGTCTCGGAGTTGATGCGGCACTGATCAGAGCATCCCGTAGGCATGAGACGGGGTGAGGATGGCCAGGGCCCGGCGATCGGCGACCATGGCGCGGCGGTAGTCGTCCCAGTCCGGGTGTTCGCCGTTCGCGGCGCGGTAGTAGTCGACGAGGGCCTCGACGGTGTCGTCGTGCGGGTCCTCGGCCACGGGCGTGACCGAGGCGATGGCCTCGATCACCGCGTAGGCGAAGAAGTCCTCGCGGGTGACGTGGATGGCGGCCCACGGTTCGCGCACCAGGTTGTGGTATTTCGCGCGGTCCGCGGTGATGGAGATGCGGATGGTGCCGTCGCCGCCGATCACGTGCAGCACGTTGGACAGTTGCGGACGGCCGTTGCGGCGGATGGTGGTCAGCACGGACCTGCGGTGGTCGCGGGCGAAGTCGACTGCTCGGGCGAGTTCCATGCCGGTATTCAACCGGTGGTGATCCGGGTCTCTTCCCCCGGGCGGCTCAGTCGCGGTGGTAGGCCGCCTGGGCATCACGGACTTTCGGCATGTTCGTCTCGACCACCAGGACCAGCGCGTGCAGCTGATCGGCGACCTGGGCGCCCAGTTCGGTCAGCGTGTATTCGACCCGCGGCGGGATGGTTTCCTGCACCTCGCGATGCACCATGCCGTCGCGTTCCAGGGCCTGCAGGGTCTGCGACAACATCCGCTCGCTGACGCCGTCGACCCGCCTGCGCAGCGCGCTGAACCGGTAGGACCCCTCGCGCAGCGCGACCAGGGCGAGAATGCCCCAGCGGCTGGCTATGTTCTGCAAAACCGGCCGTGACGTGCAGTTCCTGGCGAATACGTCGGGTTCCAGCGACGGGTCGTCCAGGTCTGGCGACGAGGTGCGCTGCGTACTCATACATCCGATAGTACCCAACTTGACCAAAGTGGTGTATGAATGCATAGTACTTACTAATAGTTAGTGCTTAACGAACCGTACATGCTCATGGAGGTAGAGATGACCGTTGCCGTGACCGGCGCCAGTGGACAGCTGGGCCGTCTCGTCGTACAGGCGCTGCTGCGCGAGGGCGCCGCGCCGGTGGTCGCGATCGTGCGCGATCCGCAGAAGGTCGCCGATCTGGCCGAGCAGGGCGTGGACGTGCGGCAGGCGAGTTACGACGACGCCGAAGCGCTGGACCGCGCGCTGGCCGGGGTCGACCGGGTGCTGCTGGTCTCCGGCAACGAATTCGGCGCCCGAGTCGCCCAGCACACCAACGTCATTCGCGCCGCCGAGCGCGCGGGCGTCGAACTGCTCGTCTACACCAGCATTCCGCAGGGATCGCAGAACCCGATGATCCTGGCGCAGGAGCACATCGGCAGCGAGGCGGCGCTCGCCGATTCGACTGTGCCGCACACGATTCTGCGCAACGGCTGGTACTGGGAGAACTACCTCGGCGGCCTCGCGCACGCCGTCGAATCCGGCGTGCTGAACGGCGCCGCGGGCGAGGGCCGGGTGGCCGGCGCGGCGCGCGCCGACTACGCCGAAGCTGCCGCGAAGGTGCTCACCACCGACGGGCATGCCGGTCAGGTGTACGAATTGGGCGGCGACGAGCGCCTCACCTATGCCGAACTGGCCCAGGTGATCTCGTCGGTGGCCGGCCGGCCGGTCAGCTACCGGGACCTCCCGCAGGCCGACTACGCCGCCGCCCTCCAGCAGGCAGGCCTGCCCGCCGACTACGCCCACGCGCTGGCCGACGCGGACGCCGGCATCACCAAGGGCCTGCTCGACGTAACCAGCGGCGACCTGCAGAAGCTGCTCGGCCGCCCCACCACCCCCGCCGCCGAGGTGTTCCGCGCGGCCCTGAGCTGAGCCGCGCACCCGCCGATTTCCCGCATACCGAATCGCCGACGATTCGGTGCGCGGGAAATCGAGTTCTATGCGGCTACACCCACTGCACCAGCTGCACGATGATCCCGTTCGGGTCGCGCATCTGGAAGTAGCGCTCGCCCCATTCCTCGGTCTCGATCGGGGTGACGATGGGGACCCCCTCGCTTTGCAGGCGGGCGTACTGGTCGTCGATGTCCTCCACGATGAACACGACCAGCAGGCCCTCGCCGGCGCTGCCCGCCGCGCTTTCCGGCTTGAACGATTTCAGCCCGGTTCGCAGGTAGATCACGTTGAGCCCGGCGTCCGGACGGTCCAGTGAGATGAACCCGTCGGCCGACATCTTCTCCACGAAGCCCAGGTGGTCGATCAGGAACTTCGCCGACGCCAGCGGATCGGGGACGTTGAGCGAGATGGCGGAAGCGGTGATGTTCATAGGCCCTCCTCGGAGCTCCGGAATTAACTCTATACTTAGTACGATGTACTTTGTAGAAGAATTCCGGGGCGGCCGCACTATGACCTGCGTCACGTCGATACGATCGGGGCGACCAGGCGAGGAGGCAGGGTGGACGACGATTCGGGGCAGCGGCGCGGAAAGCAGGATCGCAGCAGCGCCGGCGACCCGGTGCGCACACTGGAGTTGCTGTGGCGGATGCCGGGCAGTCCGGCACCCGTGCGCGGACCGAAGCAACGCAGCAGCGTGGACGCCGTGGTCGCGGCGGCCATCGAGATCGCCGACGCGGACGGCATCGCCGCGCTCACCATGCGCGCCGTCGCCTCCCGGCTCGGCCTGACCCCCATGGCCACCTACACCTACGTACCGGGCAAAGCCGAGCTGATCGACCTGATGGTGGACAAGGTCTACGGCGAGATGGACCGCGCCGATTTGTCGGGCCTGCCCTGGCGTGAACGGGTCGGGCGGATCGCTGCCGAGAACCGAACCCTGCTCGCGCGCCACCCGTGGGTCGCCTACCTGCCGACCACCCGCCCGCCGCTCGGGCCGGGCATGGCCGCCAAATACGACCACGAACTGCGCGCCTTCGACGGCCTCGGCCTGGACGACGTCACGATGGACGCGTCGCTCACCTACGTGCTCGGCTTCGTCACCTCGGTCGCCCGCATCGCCATCGACACCGCGCGGGCCGCCGCGGACAGCGCGATGTCCGATCACCAATGGTGGGAACGCGCGGCGCCACTGCTGGAGCAGGTCTTCGACGCGGAACGATTCCCGGTGGCGGTCCGCGTCGGATCAACCGCGGGCCGAACCCACGACTCCGCCTACAGCGCCGACCACGCCTACGATTTCGGCCTCGCCCGAGTACTCGACGGCTTGGCGCCCCTCATCGAAAACCATTGAGCACCTGCGACTTCACGCATGTTTCTCGATATCCCGCGCCCGGCTCGCATCCCGGGCGGATTCAAGAAGCGCGCGTCTGCTGCGCGCTAGACCCCGTCGCGCTGGACGCGCAGGGCGGTGATCGTGGAGGCCAGCCCTTCGTACTGATTGACCAGCAGCACGATCTCGATCAAACTGCGCTCGTCGTAATGCTCGGCCAGCGCCGCCCAGTGCGGGTCATCCAGATCGCGGGTCCGCACCAGCTGATCGACGGCCGCGATCAGCGCCCGGTGCTTGTCCGTCCACCCCGGCGCTTCCGGCCCGGTGCGCAGCCGTTCGAGGATCTCCGCGGTCACCCCGGCCCGCTTGCCGAGCCGGATGTGATGGTCCATCTCGTACTCGCAACCGGTCAGGTGCGCGACGCGAATGATGACCAATTCCGACTCGTGCCGCGGCAACCGGCCGCCGGGCATGAGCTTGCCCGAGTAGTGCAGCCAGCCGCGGAACAATCCCCTGGTGCGCCCGAGCGTGCTGAACAGGTGCGCGTCATCGGTGCCCGCGGCCTTGGAAAGCACCTGCCAGACCACCCAGTTGATCGGGCCCAGCTCGCGCAGGCGTCCGGGCGAGATGCGTGGTCGCAGCGCTGAAACCATGCTTGGTCGGCTCCTCCGCGTGAGGGGGTGGGCGGCCCGGCGGTACCGGGCCGAGCCGTCAGCCTACCGGCGAGTACGTCCCGGATCGAGGGCTGTCGCCAATTGCCCGCGCACCCTGGGGTTTACCCCGTTACGATCGATCTGCCCGTCCTGACGACGCGGAGAGGCGGACGAGCTCGACATGCTGGTGAGGGTCAAGCCCGGGGCACAACTCTCGGGTGCTGAACAAGAATTCGTCGAATGTCTGCGTTCCTATCCGTCGGCGGCCCTCGCCATGATCGACGTGCCGGTCGGCGATCGGCGCATCGATGCGGTGATCTGGACGCCGCGCGGGCTGACCGTGCTCGAGGTCAAAGGGTTCCGGCGCAGGCAGAGCGGAATTCTCAGCATCGCCGCGGATGGGCCATGGAAGATCAGCGATGCCGAAGCGGACCTGGACGAGCCGTCCGGCAGCCCGTCGGATCGGCTGGAACACGGCATCTCGGCGGTGAAGACCACGCTCGAGCGGGCGCTGATCGACCCGGGGCACGTCTGCGGCGCCGTCGCGCTGATCCCGTTCCGCGGCGCCGTGGTGCGGCCGTCGCGCACCAACCTGCGACCAGGACTGGACGTTGTCGTCGGCAATGTCGCCGACGCCACCGAGCTGCGCATCTACCTCGAAAGCTTCTCCGCCGGACCGCGAAAGTGGACGGCCGACCGGGTGATCGGCGACTGCGCCGCGCTCGGTCTCGCCGACCGCACGCCGTCGCGCACCGACCTGGTGGACGCCGGGTTCGAGCAGGTGGCGCAGGAGTCGCCGAGCGTCATCCCGCGTCCGCCCAAACCCCGGGTCGAGCCCACCCCGGGTGTCGCGACGAAAAAGCACTCGTACGCCGGGTGGACCATGGTCGCGCTGGCGGTCGTCGGGATGATCGCGGTGATCGGGGTGATCGCCAACTCGCTGGTGCACGACTCCTCGCAGCCGACGCCGCAGGAAACCAGCACGACGAGCCCGACCCCCTCACCGCCCGCCTACCGGCCCAAGCAGTGCTGGCCGTTCCAGCAGGACTGCTGAGGGTCAATCCCGCACGGCCCGAGCCAGTTTGGTGAGCTCCAGCGCACGCTGAGCGCGGGCCAGGACGTGCGCGCGGGAGATGTCGATGTGCGTGATGAGGGTGTGCAGCGCGCCCTTCACGTTGCCGGACAGGAGTTGTTCGGCGATCGCGATGTGCTCGGCAGTCATGGTGGCGATGCGGTCCGGGGTCGGCACGTCCAGGGTGCGGACCGGGCGCACCCGGCTGTGCACCGCGGTAAGTGCTTCTGCCAGCGCGGTATTGCCCGCCGCGGTCAGCAGGGTCGTATGGAAACGCTCGTCGGCGACCAGCGCCGGACCGGGTTCCGGCGGGGTGTCGCGCAGTGTGCGCCAGGTGTCCAGCTCGGCTCGGATCAGGTCGAGATCGTGTGCGGGCCGCCCGGTTTCGGGTGAATCCGCGCTCACCCGCTGAATACCCCTGGCCTCCAGGACGATTCGCAGTTCATACAGGTGATCGAGTTCATCGAGTCGCGGCCGGTACGGGTAAAGACCGTCGGCGCGCCGCTCGATCAGTCCGTCGGCCTGTAACCGAGCGAGTGCCTCCCGGACCGGGGTGCGCGATACCCCGTAGATCTCGGCGAGCCGTTCCTCGCCGAGTCGTTCGGTCGGCACGAAGATACCGGCGGCGAGATCCCGGCGCAGCGAGTGATACACGCGCTCGCTCAACGGGATCCGCCCCCGACGCGGCACGGTGGTCAGCTCAGATCGCCATCGCCGAGCGGACCGCGGTCTCCGCGCCCGCGCCGCCCTCGCCAGTGGAGGTGACCCGGCCGGACGCCAGGATGTAATAGCGCTGCGCCGCCTGGAGCGCGAAACCGATGTGCTGCTCCACCAGCAGCACGCTCAACCCGCCGCGGCGGGTCAAATCGATGATGGTGCGCTCGATTTCGGCGACCACCGAGGGCTGGATGCCCTCGGTCGGTTCGTCGAGGATGAGCAGCTTGGGCTCGGTGATCAGCGCCCGCGCGATCGCCAACTGCTGGCGCTGCCCGCCGGAGAGCAGACCGGCCTTGCGGCCCAGCAATTCCCGCAGCGCGGGAAACAGATCCAGGGACTCGTCGATCAGCGCCTTGCCGCGCTTGCGCCCGTCCGCGACTACCTGGAGGTTCTCCGCGGTGGTCAGCTGCGGGAAACTCTGTTGTCCCTGCGGTACATACGCGAGACCGCGCCGCACCCGCCGCGACGGCGACAGCTTGGTGATCGGCTCCCCGTCGAACCTGATCTGCCCCGCCTTGGTGCCGATCAACCCGACCGCGGTGCGCAACAGCGTGGTCTTGCCCGCGCCGTTGTGCCCCATGATGGCGACCACGCTGTCGTCCGGAACCGTCACCGACACACCGTGAATCACCTCGGTGCGGCCGTAGCCGGAATGGATATCGATGAGCTCGAGCATCAGACGGACTCCTTCACGGTGACATCTCCGGTCGTTGCGGCGTCTTCGAGGGCGGTGCCGATGGCCGCGGCCGTGCCGAGGTAGACCTCCTGCACCTTCGGGTCCGCCTGCACCTGTTCGACGGTGCCCTCGCTCAATACCTTGCCGCCGGCCAGCACGGTCACCGAGCTGGCGAACGAACGCATGAAGTCCATGTCGTGCTCCACCACGACGACGATGCGTTCACCGCCGATGCGGCGCAACAGGTTCCCGGTCTCCTCACGCTCCTCGGCGCTCATGCCGGCCACCGGCTCGTCGAGCAGCAGCACCGACGCGTTCTGCACCAGCAGCATGCCGATCTCCAGCCACTGCTTCTGGCCGTGCGCGAGCACCCCGGCGGGTTTGTCCCGCAGGTCGCCGAGGCCGGTGATCTCCAGCGCCTCCTCGATGCCGGGCAGCACCGAGGCGCGCCGGCGCAGCATGGTGAGTGCCGAGCGGCCCGCACCGGCGGCTATGTCGAGATTCTGCAGGACGCTGAGTTGTTCGAACACGCTCGCCGTCTGGAACGTGCGCCCGACGCCCAGCCGGGCGATCTGGTGCACCTTCTTGCCGAGCAGTTCGACGCCGGTCTTCTGCGCCGATCCGGTCGCCGGGACCAGGCCGGTGATCGCGTCGATGAGCGTCGTCTTGCCCGCGCCGTTCGGACCGATCAAGAAACGCAGATCACCTTGCAGCACAGTGATATCGACATCGGTGACCGCCTTGAAGCCGTCGAAACTGACGGAGAGGCCGCGGATCTCGAGATACTCGCTCGACATTCCGGCATTGCCGCCGAGCTTCGGTTCCGGTGTGGTCGTGCTCATCGGGATTCCACCTTCTCCGGTTCGATCGCGGGCTGCGGTTCGACGACGATTGATGCGGGCGTTGTCGGCGTGACACGACGGAATCTGCTGTCCAGCAAGCCCTTCAGCATCGGCCACACGCCCGCCAGCCCGGCCGGGATGAAGCCGATCACCACGATGAACAGCACGCCTTGCAGATAGGTCCACCCGGACGGGAACTCCTCGGAGAACGCGGTCTGCGCCCAGGCCACGCCGATCGCGCCCAGCACCGGGCCGAGCAGGGTGGTCCGGCCGCCGATCGCGACGCCGATGAGGAACGCGATGGACGGCACCACGCCGATGTCGGCGGGGGAGATGATGCCGACGATCGGCGTGAACAGCGCCCCGGCGATGCCCGCGAAGAACGCGGCGACCACGTACGCGACGATCTTCACGTTGGCCGGGTCGTATCCGAGGAAGCGCACCCGCTCCTCCTGATCCCGCACTGCCACAAGCAATTCGCCGTACCGGCTGCGCATCAGCTGGCGCACCAGCGCGACCACCACCAGCAGCGTGCCCGCCGCGATGAAGAACAGCATCTTCCGGTTCGCCGGATCGGACAGCTTGAACCCGAAGAACGCGCGGAAGTCCGACAGCCCGGTGAACCCGCCGATGGCCTGCTGCCCGGTCAGCAGGATGGCCAGCGCCGCGGCCAGCGCCTGACTCAGGATGGCGAAATACGCGCCCTTGACCCGGCGCTTGAACACGCCGTACCCGAGCACCGCCGCGACCAGCGCGGGCAGCACCAGAATCCCGATCAGCGCCACCGGCCCGGACGCGAAAGGCTGCCAGAACGAGGGCAATTCCCGAATCCCGGAGATCTCCATGAACTCCGGCACATCGTTGCCGAGCCGCGACGCGTCGGCCATCTGCAAATGCATCGCCATGATGTACGCACCGATGCCGAAGAACACCCCCTGCCCCAGCGTGAGCATTCCGCCACGGCCCCAGGCCAATCCGATCCCCACCGCGACGATCGCGAAGCAGAGGAACTTGGCCAGCAGGTTCAACCGGAAGTCGCTGAGTGCTGCCGGCGCGACCGCGAACAACAGGATCGCGGCGACGCCGAAGCCACCCAGCGCGGTCAGGGTCGAGTGCGCGCGCCACCGTTCTATCAGCGTGGTCATGCCAAACTCCTTGTGCGAACGGTGAACAGGCCCTGCGGGCGCACCTGCAGGAAGATGACGATCACGACGAACACGATGACTTTGGCGATCGACGCGGTGGTCGAGTATTCGATGTAGGAGTTGAGCAGGCCGAGCGCGAAAGCCGCGATCACGGTGCCCTTGATCTGGCCGAGTCCGCCGATCACCACCACCAGGAAGGCGTCGATCAGATAGCTCTGCCCGATGGTCGGGCTGGTCGAACCGATCAGCGTGAGCGCCACGCCGGCGAC
Source organism: Nocardia sp. NPDC006044 (assembly GCF_042871115.1). Taxonomy (NCBI): domain Bacteria; kingdom Bacillati; phylum Actinomycetota; class Actinomycetes; order Mycobacteriales; family Nocardiaceae; genus Nocardia; species Nocardia sp. NPDC006044. The sequence continues at coordinate 898,050 of NZ_JBIAID010000002.1, read as the reverse complement.
CCCGGCCAGGCCGGAGCCGATGAAGAACGTGCTGATATCGGTGAAACGACTTGATACACCGCTGGTTTCCGCCAGTCCCCGGTTCTGCACGACGGCCCGGATGCGCCGCCCCATCGGCGTCGTCTTCAGCACCGTCGCCAGCGCGATCACCGCCGCCACCGCGAGCACCAGGATGAAGATCCGGCTCTTCGGCACCACCGCGCCCAGGATGGTGACACCACCGCTGAGCCATTCCGGCGCAACGACATTCTTCGCCGGTGCCCCGAAGATGTCGCGGGCCAGCTGTTGCAGCACCAGCCCGACACCGAAGGTGACCAGCAGGGTGTCCAGCGGCCGGTCGTACATCCAGCGGATCAGGCCCATCTCCAGCGCCGCGCCGAGCAGTCCACCCACCAGGAAGCCGACCAGCAGCGACACCACCAGCGATACACCGGCCGACGAAATGACTTTCTGCACAACGTAAGTCGTGTAGCACCCGGCCATGATGAACTCGCCGTGCGCCATATTGATCACGCCCATCTGACCGAAGGTCAGCGACAGGCCGAGCGCGGCGAGCAACAGAATTGATCCCAGACTCAGCCCGGTGAAGAGCTGGCCGATCACGACGTCCACTAGGACTCCTCGGATATCGGGCCGGTGTGGGGTGACCGTGAATTCACGGTCACCCCACACCGATCGGGCGAATTACTTGAGGCCCTTGGCCCATTCGTAGGACTTGAGGTACGGGTCCGGCGTGACCGCCTTGCCGGAGTCCCACACCGTGTAGATGAGCCCGTCCGGCCGGATCTCACCGATCCGCGCGGTCTTGGTGATGTGATGGTTCGACCCGTCGACGGTCACCAGCCCCTCGGGCGCCTCGAACGTCACGCCGTCGGCCGCGGCCTGAATGTCGGCCACCGCGAACGACTTCGCCTTCTCCACCGTGTTCTTCCACAGGTAGACCGAGGCGTAGGCGGCCTCCATCGGGTCCGAGGTCGGCTTGTCCGCGCCGAACGCGGCCTTGTAGTCGGTGACGAACTTCTTGTTCACCGGGGTGTCCACGGTCTGGTAGTAGTTCCACGCGGTCAGCTGCCCGGCGATGTTCTGCGCGCCGATGCCCGCGACCTCTTCCTCCGCGATGGACACCGAAACCACCGGCATCTCAGCGGCTTTCAGACCGGCGCTGGTGTACTCACGGAAGAACGCCACGTTCGAGTCACCGTTGAGCGTGTTGAAGACCGCGCCCGCCTTGGCGGTACGCACCTTGTTCACGATGGTGGAGAAGTCGGTCGAGCCGAGCGGGGTGTAGTCCTCGCCCTTGATCTCGATGCCGTTGGCCTTCGCGTACGCCTTGATCTCACGGTTGGCGGTCTGCGGGAAGACGTAGTCGGAGCCGACCAGGTAGAGGGACGTGATGCCCTTCTGCTTCAAGTAGTCCAGCGCCGGAATGATCTGCTGATTGGTGGTCGCGCCGGTGTAGAAGATGTTCTTGCTGTCCTCCAGGCCCTCGTACTGCACCGGGTAGTAGAGCAGCGAGTTCAGGCTCTCGAACTTCGGCTTCATCGCCTTGCGGCTCGACGAGGTCCAGCCGCCGAACACCGCCGCGACACAGTCCGAGCTGATCAGCTTCTCGGCCTTCTCCGCGAAGGTCTTCGGGTCCGACGCGCCGTCCTCCAGCACCAGCTCGATCTTCTTGCCGAGCACCCCGCCCGCGGCGTTGATCTGGTCGACCGCCAGCTTGGTCGAGTTGGCCACGGTGACCTCGGAGATGGCCATCGTGCCGGACAGCGAGTGCAGCGATCCGACCTTGATCGAGTCCTTCGACGTGTCCACGCAGGACTTGGTGTTCGAGCCGGTGGTCGTTGCGTCGTCCTTGGCGCCGCAGGCGGTCAGCAACAAACCGGCGAGCGCTACTGCGGTGGGTACCGCCATCGCCTTGACCATGCGCCGGGAGCGGTGTCGATGGATGGCACGGGAATCTGACATGGGGCGGGACCCTTCTCACTTCATCAGGTAATTCGGCGGCACGACGTGCACCGCGGCGAACACCTCCACCTTTTGCCCCGGTCAGAGCTGTCGACCGGGATGTATACAGGCGGTGTATTCGTGGTGCGAACGTTAGACAGAAGTTGTTGCGCCGGAATATCTCTCGGTGACGAGTCGGTTGCCTGTGTTTCGGCCGTGTGAACCTTTGCGGTTACCGCCTGGTGAACCCCGGTGAGGTGGCGGCGAGCCTACGGTTGCGTAGCGTCGCCGCGGTACGGCAGGCTGCGTTTGTACATCGTCAAAACGGCCGAAACCTGGGAGGACCGTCGTGGGTCACTACAAGGCGAACGTGCGCGACATCGAATTCAACCTCTTCGAGGTGTTCGGGCTGGACAAGCTGCTCGACACGGGCGCCTACGGTGATCTCGACTCCGATACCGTGCGCGAGATCCTGGCCGAGGTGAAGCGGCTGGCCGAGGGGCCGATCGCCGAGTCGTTCGCCGCGGCCGACCGCGATCCGGTGGCGTTCGTGCCGGACACCCACTCCGTCACGGTGCCGGACGCGCTGCGCAAGACCATCACGGCGGTGCACGACGCCGACTGGAGCAGGCTCGGACTGCCGGAGGGCATGGGCGGCACGCCCGCGCCCGCCGCGGTGGTGTGGGCGGTCCAGGAGATGATCATGTGCGCCAACCCGGCGGCGAGCTTCTTCAACATGGGCCCGGTGATGGCCGCGGTGCTCTACAACGTCGGCAACGACCAGCAGAAGCACTGGGCCACCGAGGGGTACGAGCGCGGCTGGCAGGGCACCATGGTGCTGACCGAGCCGGACGCCGGCTCGGATGTCGGCGCCGGGCGCACCAAGGCGATCGAACAGCCCGACGGCACCTGGCACATCGAGGGCATCAAGCGCTTCATCTCCGGCGGCGATGTCGGCGACACCGCGGAAAACATGTTCCACCTGGTGCTGGCCCGCCCTGAGGGCGCGGGCCCCGGCACCAAGGGCCTGTCGCTGTTCTACGTGCCGAAGTTCCTCTTCGATGCCGAGACGCTGGAGCTCGGCGCCCGCAACGGCGTGTTCGCGACCAATCTCGAGCACAAGATGGGCCTGAAGTCCTCGCCCACCTGTGAGCTGACCTTCGGCGGCGACGTGCCCGCGGTCGGCTGGCTGGTCGGCGACGTGCACAACGGCATCGCGCAGATGTTCCAGGTGATCGAGAACGCGCGCATGGTGGTCGGCATCAAGTCCACCGGCACGCTGTCCACCGGGTACCTCAACGCGCTCGAGTACGCCAAGGAGCGCGTGCAGGGCGCCGATCTGACCCAGATGACCGACAAGGCCGCGCCGCGCGTGCCGATCACCCGGCACCCCGATGTGCGGCGCAGCCTGGCCCTGCAGAAGGCCTACGCCGAAGGGCTGCGCGCGGTGTATCTGTACACCGCCGCGCATCAGAATCCCGATGTGGCGCAGCTGGTTTCGGGTGCGGACGCCGAATTGGCGCACCGGGTCGACGATTTGCTGCTGCCGATCGTCAAGGGTGTCGGTTCCGAGCGGGCCTACGAGTACCTGACCGAATCGCTGCAGACCCTCGGCGGTTCGGGCTACCTGCAGGACTACCCGATCGAGCAGTACATCCGGGACGCGAAGATCGACTCGCTGTACGAGGGCACCACCGCCATCCAGGCGCAGGACTTCTTCTTCCGCAAGATCATTCGGGACAAGGGGGTGGCGATCGGGCACGTCACCGGGCAGATCGCCGCGTTCCTGGAGACGCCGAGCGGGCGCTTCGAGACCGAACGTGAGCTGCTGCGTACGGCTTTGGGCGAGGTGCAGGCCATGGCGGCCACGCTGACCGGCTATCTGATGGCGGGCCAGCAGGATCCGGCCGAGCTGTACAAGGTCGGCCTCGGCTCGGTGCGTTTCCTGCTCTCGGTCGGCGACCTGCTCGTCGGCTGGCGTCTGCTGGTGCAAGCCGAGATCGCGGCCGCCGCACTGGCCGCGGACGCCCCGGCGAAGGACCGGGACTTCTACGCCGGAAAGGTCGCCGCCGCAAGCTTCTTCGCCAAGAACGTGCTGCCCCAATTGACCGCCAGCACGGCGATCATCGCCGCGATCGACAACGACATCATGAACCTGGACGAAGCGGCTTTCTGAGCCGGATCGTCGCTTGACCGAAGGCGCCCTTCACTCGGCTGGAGTGAAGGGCGCCTTCGGTTGGGTGGAGCTAGTCGGCCAGCAGTTTCAGTACGACCGGGCGGGAGAGGGTGCCGGAGACGGCGCGGGCCAGTTGGTTGGCGCTGGTGCCTTCGGCGTGCGCGTCGCGGAGGGCGGCGGCGAGTTCGTCGCGGGCGGCGTCGGCGGCTGCCTGGGCATCGCGGAGACGCTGGGCTGCGCGGTCGACTCTGGCGGGGTGGTCGGCCCCAGTGGTCAATGCATTGATCGGTTCGGTTTCCGGTGCGGGCGCCGGGTCCGCCTTCATCGCGGGCGGCAGGTTCGCCATCGCCGCTTTGGCGAACTCCTGCATGAACTCGCGGGTCGCGGCCTTGTCCTCGGCGGCGTTGCCGAGCAGCAGCCGGGTGGTCTGCGGGACGGCCAGACTCCAGTTGGACATACCGCACAACGCCAGCAGCAATCGGCCGGCGTACTGCGCGTCGATGCCGAATTGCTCGCTGGCCCGGTCGAATTTTTGCTCGTAATGCTGGGCGCGCCAGCCGTCGATGTCGTGTGCGTCGACGCCGCGGTGCAGGCCCTCCCACAGCAGCAGGCGGAGCAGTTGCGGGTTGTTGTTGTGGTAGTCGAACAGCTTGCCGATGTAGCGGCCGGGGTCGGTCTCGGCCAACGGCTGGACCACGTCCATGAACTCGCGCATGGTGTCGATCAGGATGACGTCGAACAGCTTGTCCTTGCTGCCGAACAGGCCGTAGATGCGTTCCTTGTTCACCCCGGCGGCCTCGGCGATGCGGTCCACCCGCGCGCCGGCCAGGCCGTATTCGGCGAATTCGTCCCGCGCGGCACGCAATAGCGCCTGCTTGGTCGCGTCGCTGCGTTTGATCGTGGCCGTCATGGTCCAGATTTTACCATCTGTTTAAACCAACTATTTGGTTGACAATCGATCGTCCGCGGTCCTACTGTCGTCCTCATGGCTACGCCGACTCTTCCGCACCCGACCGGTACTCCGGCCGCCACGCCCACCCTGGGCGTCCCCTCGCGCGCCCACACCGCGCGCACCGTACCCGTTTTCGTGCTGGCCGCGCTGCTCGCGACCGGCCAGATGTACGTGCCGATTCCCCTGTTCGCGGCCATGAAATCGGACTGGAATGTCGGCTCCGGCGTGATGACCTGGATCATCAGCGCGTTCGCCTTCGGCTACGCGGGCGGTTTCGTGCTGTTCGGCCCGCTGTCGGACCGCTACGGGCACCGCCGGGTGCTGATGACCGGCATGCTCGTCGCCGCGGTGGTCACCCTGTTGACCGGTCTGGCGTTCAGCGCGCCGATCGCGGTGGCCCTGCGCATCGTGCAGGGCCTGGTGGTCGGGTCCATTCCGCCCGCGATCATGGCCTACGTGGCCACCCGGATCACGCCCGCGCACCGGGCCGTGGCGACCATGTCGGTGGCCACCTCGTTCCTGGCCGCGACGGTGATCGCGCAGATCGTCTCGCAGGCCGTGGTCGCCTCGTTCCCGTGGCGCACCATGTTCATCGGTTCCGCCCTCGTCTTCGCGGTGGTCGCGGTCGTGCTGCGCCGGGTGATGCTCGAGGACGTCCCGGCCGGGCGTGATCTGCCGCTGCGGCACAGCTATGCGGCGATCCCGGCGGTGCTGCGCATCCGCCCGCTGCTGCCGATGTTGGTCGCGGGCTCGATGAGCATGGCGGTGATGGTCGGCGTCTACACCGGTCTCGAACTCACCGGCGTGGTCAAGGGTTCCGGCGAACTGCTCGCCCTGCGGGCCGGCGCGCTCCCGGTGATGGTGGCGCTGCCGCTGCTGGCCATTCCGCTGGCCCGGCTGACCAAGCACTACCAGATCATGCTCGGCGTCCTGGTCGCGGCGGCGGCGATGGTGGCGGCCACCTTCGAGGGTTCGCACCTGGCGGTGCTGACCATCCTGCTCGCGGTTCTGGTCGGCGGCCTCGGCGTGATCGGTCCCGCCGTCCTGCAGAGCGCGGGCGAGCTCGGCGGCGAATCCCGCGCCGCCGCAATGTCGGTCGCGATGTTCAGCTTCTACGTGGGCGCCACGGTGGGTCCGCTGGTCGCGGCGGCCGCTGCCCCGCACGGCTTCTCGGCCCTGGCCTGGACCCTGGCCGCGCTGCTGGTCCTCGCGCTGGCCATGACTCTGATCGGCCTGCGGGTTCAACGGCGGTCGCTCGCCGCCGTGTGAGCCTGCGAAACCATGGAGGCCGGCGCCGCGATACCGCGGTGTCGGCCTTCGTCGTCGTCGGCCTGCGTGCCCCTGGCGCCCGAGCTTCGCTGCGCCCTTCAGGAAGGCGTTGGGGTGCAACACTTCCTGCATGCCCGCCGCCGAACCTGCGTGGCGGATGACGATCCCGGTAACTCGGACTACTTCAGCACGTAAGGCGAGACCGAGCTGCGATGTTCGCTGATGTCGAGGACCTTGCCCAGGGGCGGGAACGCGCGCTGCGGGCAGTTGAGGCGTTCGCAGACCCGGCACCCGGCCCCGATCGGGGTGGCCTGGACCTCGTCGAGATCGATGCCGTCGGCGTAGATCACCCGGCCCGCATGCCGGAGTTCGCAACCGAGGCCGATGGCGAAGGTCTTGCTCGGCTGGCCATAACGGGTGGCGCGGCGTTCCACCGTGCGGGCGACCCACAGGTATTTGCGGCCGTCCGGCATCTGGGCGATCTGCGTCATGATCTTGCCGGGGTAGGCGAAGGTCTCGTAGACGTTCCACAGCGGGCAGGTGCCGCCGCTGGCGGAGAAGTGGAAACCGGTGGCGGACTGGCGTTTCGACATGTTCCCGGCCCGGTCCACCCGGACGAAGGAGAACGGTACGCCGCGCAGCTTGGGTCGCTGCAAGGTCGAAAGCCGGTGGCAGATGGTCTCGTAGCTCTGGGTGAAGAACGCCGAGAGCCGCTCGATGTCGTAGCGGAAGTCCTCGGCTACCTCGTGAAAGTGCGTGTACGGCAGCACGGTTGCCGCCGCGAAGTAGTTGGCCAGCCCGAGCATGGCCAGCTTGCGGGTGTCCTCGGAGGCGAAATTGCCCTCCTCGACCAGTTTTTCGAGCAGCTCGCCGCATTCGAAATAGGCGAGCTCGGCGGCGAGCTTGAAGGTGCGCTGGCCGCCGGACAGGTGCGGCGCGATCTCCAGTCGCTGGGTTTCCTCGTCATAGCGATGCAGTACGCCCTCGCCGAGGTCGATGCGCTCCACGATCCGCACGTCGTGCGCGCGCAGGATCCGCGCCACCTCGCTGTTCACGTCGCCGCCGTGGAATCGGATGCGCGCGGTGAGTTCCTCTGCGGCGGTGTCCAATTCGTGGATGTAGTTCTGCCGCTGATAGAAGAAGTCGCGGACCTCCTCGTGCGGCTTGCTGATCGCCGCGCTACCCGAACCGTCGGCGAAGCGGTCCTCGGTGGCGGCGGCCAGCTGGGCGGAGGTGTTGCGGTAGCGGTTGTGCATGTTGACCAGTGCGCGGGCCATGCTCGGGTGCGCGGAGACCATGTCCGCGATTTCCTGGGTGTCGGCCTCGATGCCCAGCTCCTGGTCCATCACGACCTCCTGGAGTTCGGCGATGAGCCGGGTGTCGTCCTGGGAGGAGAAGAAGGTCGCGTCGACCCCGAACACCTCGCTGATCCGCAGCAGCACCGGAACGGTGAGCGGGCGCACGTCGTGTTCGATCTGATTGAGGTAGCTCGCCGAGATCTCCAGCTTCTGGGCGAGTGAGACCTGGCTCAGCCCCCGTTCGGTCCGCAGCTGACGAAGCCGCGCCCCGACGTAAGTCTTGGCCATGCGTCCAGTTTATGGGCGTTTTCGCAACCGTGCCAATGGGTAATTAGCAGTTCTGCTGAGCTTTGTGTCACAGGCAGGCGTTACCGTCGACGAGTGTTGTTCTCGCATGTCGTCCAGGCTTCGGAGACGGTTCGCGCGACCAGGTCACGCAAGACGAAGATCGCTGCCTTCGCCGAGTTGCTGACCGCCGCCGCGCCGGACGAACTCGCGCCGGTCGTCGCGTGGGCCTCCGGCGAGCTCCGGCAGGGCCGGATCGGCACCGGTTGGCGCACCCTCGCTGCCGTGGACACTACCCCGGCACCCGTTGCGACGCTGACGGTTTCGGCCGTCGACTCCGCGCTGACCGAACTGGCCGGGACCGCCGGCGCCGGATCGGCGGCCCGGCGCAAAACCTTGCTCGCCACGTTGTGGACCGCCGCGACCGCGGACGAGCAGGCGTTTCTGCTGCGCCTGCTGACCGGTGAACTCCGGCAGGGGGCGCTCACCGCGATCGTCATGGAGGCCGTGGCCGTCGCGGCGGACGTGCCGTCCGACCTGGTGCGCCGCGCCTACATGCTGTCCGGGCGGCTGCCGGTGACCGCGCTCGCCGCGCTGACCGGCGGCGTCGCGGCGCTCGGCGAATTCCGGCTCGAGGTGGGCCGGCCGATCCAGCCGATGCTCGCCTCGCCCGGTGCGACGCTGGACGGGGCGCTCACCGAGTTCGACGGTGACGTGAGCGTCGAGATCAAGATGGACGGCGCCCGGATCCAGGTGCATCGCGACGGTCCGCGGGTCTGGGTGTTCACCAGGACGCTGCGCGATATCACCGCCGGCGTTCCGGAACTGGTCGAGCTGGTCGCCGGGCTCGACTGCGCCAGCGTGGTGCTCGACGGGGAAACCCTGGCGCTCACCGATGCCGGACGGCCGCGCCCGTTCCAGGAGACGATGAGCCGCTTCGCCGAGGTGAGTTCCACCCGGGAACTGCTGCTGCATCCGTATTTCTTCGACTGCCTGCACCTGGACGGCGCGGACCTGCTCGACGCCCCACTGTCCGAACGTCGTGCCGCGCTCACGAAAGTGGCTTCCGCGCAGAGCATTCCCGCCTTGATCCGGCCCGACGAGGAGGCCGCCGCCGAATACTTCGACGGTGCGCTCGCCGCGGGCCACGAGGGCGTGATGATCAAGTCGCTGTCCGCGCCCTACGCGGCGGGGCGGCGCGGCCGCGCCTGGCAGAAGATCAAACCGACGCACACCCTCGACCTGCTCGTCCTCGGCGCCGAGTGGGGGTACGGCCGCCGCACCGGCTATCTGTCCAATCTGCACCTCGGCGCCCGCGATCCGGAAACCGGCGAGCCGGTCATGGTCGGTAAGACCTTCAAGGGCCTCACCGACGCGCTACTGCAGTGGCAGACCGCCGAATTCCCGCGTCACGAACGCACCCGCGACGAGCAGACCGTCTACCTGTGGCCGGAACTGGTCGTCGAGATCGCCCTCGACGGAGTGCAGGTCAGCCCGCGCTACCCCGGTGGTGTCGCGCTGCGCTTCGCCCGTGTGGTCCGCTACCGGCCGGACAAGGAACCGCGCGAAGCCGACACCATCGACACGGTTCGAGCGCTTCTCCCGTGACCTGATCCGCGAATCGGCGCTGACGTGTCGCGTTCTCCGCCGACTCGCGGCAGTCCCGGCGATATCCAGCGGTAGCGGGCGTACGGTGCGAGGATTGTTGTGCCACTGCAAGTCAGGGCTCCTCCGGGGTGAAGGGGCAAGCCAGACTGCACTGGGTTCGGCAGGTTGCTGCTTCGGGATCGGGGAAGACGGTTGGGTTCGATGGTGTGGCGGCTGCGCGCGATGGCGCTGGCCGCGGTCGTGGCGGTGAGCGCGGTGCTGGGCACCTTGGCGCACGCGAACCCGATCGATGACCTGCTGTTTCCGTCCCGCGAGATCGCCGACGCCCTGCCGACGCCGCTGGGCGATCCGTTCTACACGCCGCCGGCCGGCTTCGAAACCCTGGCTCCGGGAACGGTTCTGGCGTCCCGTCCCGGTGGCACCGGCGTCACCGGGGTGCCGCTGATCTCGACCGAGCTGCTGATCCGGTCGAACGACGCCAAGGGCAAGCCGGTCCCGGTGGTCGCCACCCTGCTCATGCCGGCCACGCCGTGGGCCGGGCCGGGACCGCGTCCGCTGGTGACCTTGAATCCGGCGATCGATTCGCTCGGGAACCAATGCGCGCCGTCCTACGAGCTGCGCATGGTGTCGAGCAAGCTGTGGATGGCGCAGATCCCGCTGAACAAGGGCTTCGCCGTGCTGGTGCCGGATCATCAGGGACCGCGTCAGGCGTACGCGGCCGGGCTGATGGCCGGGCACGCGGTGCTCGATTCGATCCGGGCCACGGTGCGCACCCCCGAACTCGGCCTGGTGCCCGATGCGCCGACCGCGATCACCGGCTATTCCGGCGGCGCCATCGCCTCGGCGTGGGCCGCGCAGCTGGCGCCGCAGTACGCGCCGGAATTGAATCTCGTCGGTGTCGCGTTCGGCGGCGTGCCCGCCGATTTCGACATGCTGCTGCACACCATGAACGGCCAACCCCTCGCCTCCGGGATCTTCCTCGCCGCGACCCTGGGCATGGCGCGGGAGTATCCGGAGATGCTCGGCCTGATGAACGACAACGGCTGGCGGCTCGCGCGCATCGGCAAAGATTTCTGCATGGCGCACGAGGAGGCGGTCGGGGTGGTCGCGCCGATTCCGGTGCAGGCGCTCACCGATGTGCCCGCACCGACCGAGCTGCCGTTCATCCGGGACATTCTGGCGCAGAACCGGCTCGGTGCGCTGCCGCCGGCCATCCCGGTGTTCCTGTACCACGGCCTGAACGAATGGTGGGTGCCGCTGGCCGGCGCCGAGAACCTCTATCGGGACTGGTGCCGAGGCGGTACCCAGGTGGATTTCCAGGTATATCTCGGTGAACATTTCATCGTCAGCACCAGCGGAATTCCGGGCGCTTACGCCTGGATCGAAGATCGATTTGCCGGAAAACCGGTGCCGCAGGGCTGCACCCGATTCGGCTGATAGCTGGCGAATCCGAGCCGATAGAGGACAGGGTCCAACTTAACGCATCGGCGACGCGCGGTGAACCGCAACCACCTGGCAATCCTATTGACCTGTGCCGCACACTGGACATGTGACCGTCGAATTATTGGTTCTCCTGATCGTCATCGTCACAGCACTCGCATTCGATTTCACCAACGGCTTCCATGACACCGCGAACGCCATGGCGACCTCGATCGCCACCGGCGCGCTGCGGCCACGGGTCGCGGTGGCGTTGTCGGCGGTGCTGAATCTGGTCGGCGCGTTTCTCTCCGTCGCCGTGGCCGCCACCGTGGCCAAGGGCATCGTCCGGCTCGACGCGGTGCAGGGACACGACCTGTTGATCATCGTGTTCGCCGGTCTGGTCGGCGGCATTCTCTGGAACCTGCTCACCTGGCTGTTCGGCCTGCCGTCGAGTTCCTCGCACGCACTGTTCGGCGGCCTGATCGGCGCCACCCTCGCCGCGCTCGGCTTCAGCGGCGTGATCTGGGCGGCCGGTTCGGACGGCGTGCTCACCAAGATCATTCTGCCCGCCGTGCTCGCCCCGATCGTGGCGGCGCTGGTGTCGGCCCTGGGCACCTGGCTGGTCTACCGGATCACCAAGAAGTCCGACCCGAAGAAGGTGGAGGCCGGTTTCCGCTGGGGCCAGATCGGCTCGGCCTCGCTGGTCTCGCTCGCGCACGGCACCAACGACGCGCAGAAAACGATGGGCGTCATCTTCCTGGCCCTGGTCGCGCACGGCACGCTCACCAAGAACGCCGAGATGCCGATCTGGGTGATGGCCGCCTGTGCGATCGCCATCGCAGCGGGCACCTACCTCGGCGGCTGGCGGATCATCCGCACCCTCGGCAAGGGCCTGGTGGAGATCGAATCGCCGCAGGGGCTGGCGGCCGAAACCGCGTCGGCGGCCATCATTCTCAGCTCCGCGCACTTCGGGCTGCCGCTGTCCACCACGCAGACCGCGACCGGGTCCATCCTCGGCACCGGTCTCGGCAAGGGCGCGGAGGTGCGCTGGGGCGTGATGGGCCGCATGGTCGTCGCGTGGATGCTCACCCTGCCGCTCGCCGGTCTGGCCGGCGCGGCCTGCTGGGCGATCGCGCATTTCATCGGCGGCCTGCCGGGCGTGCTCGTGGTGTTCGCGATCCTGCTCGGCCTGTCCGGGCTGATGTATGTGCGGTCGCGCCGGGATCCGGTCGACACCAGCAACGTCAACGAATGGCCCGACGACACGCCGGGTGGCCCCGGTGATGTTGTTAAGCCGGAGAGCGCGGCGCGCGCCGATAGTGCAGAATCCGGCACACCGGACAGCGCGGATCTGCCAGCGGAGCCGGGGCAGTCGACCCGGTCGGCGCAGGTTTAGAAGGAGTAGACGTGCATACGCTCATCACGAACCTGAACGCGCTGTGGAAGGTCATGCTCGCCGGGCTGATCCTCGGCGCCGGGCTGCCGCTGGTGTTCGCGGTCGGCGTCCGATTCTGGTCGGCCGGGGACTCCGTGACCGCGGACGGCCGGGTCGCTCGGCGCAACTACCCCGCGCTTGCCGTCGCGGTATTGTGCTTCGGGCTGATCATCGCGGCGATCATGACCGGAATCCTGTACACGGCAAAGGCTTTCATCGCCGCCAGGTTCGGCATTCACCTGTTCGGACAGTCCTGAAGGGCGCAATGTGACCGATCAAGCGAAATCCGCAGAGCTCAGGCCGAACGTCCTCGGCCGGATCATCGGCTGGCTGCGCGCCGGCTATCCGCAGGGCATCCCGCATTCGGATTATGTGGCGCTGTTCGCGGTGCTGCACCGGCATCTCACCGATTTCGAGGTGGTCGCGATCGCCGAGGAACTCGCGGCGGAGAATCCGGACAGCGCGATCACCCGCACCGAGATCGAGGAAGCCATCGCGCGAGTCGCGAAGGAACAGCCGGCCGAGACCGATGTCGCGCGGGTGGCCTCCCACCTCGCGGCGGGCGGCTGGCCGCTGGCCACCCCACCGGCCGACGTCGACTAGCCCGAGACGCGTTCACCGATGCCTCCCTTCCTGAACGCCATCATCGACTGGCTACGGGCCGGATATCCGGACGGTGTCCCGGAATCCGACTACATCCCGCTGCTCGCCCTCCTCCGCCGCCGCCTCTCCGACGACGAGGTCCGCCAAATAGCCGCCGAACTGGCCGGCACCGGCGACCTCCCCGCCGACAAAACCGACATCCAGGTAATGATCACCAAGATCACCAACGAAATGCCCTCGGAGACAGACGTTCTCCGCGTCCAAACCCGACTGGAAGCCCACGCCTGGCCACAAGACGGCTCGTCCCCGGAAGACCCGACACCACTCTGACCGTCGGGTAAATCGCCGAACGGTACTTGGCCGTGGCGAGGTGCGGGTGGCGGCGCTGTGGTGTCCCGTTCGGCAAGCGGTGGGCGGGTGAGTGGGACATGATTGCGCCGAAGTGCGAGTGGGCCCGCCGTGGTGTCCCGTTCGGTGATGGTTTGTCTCGACCGGTGTCGGATCGGTGACGAGCGGGACATGGTTGCGGCGAAGGTCGGGTGTCGGCGCGCTGCCGAGCGCTGAGTGCTGAGCGGCTGGAGGGGCCTGGTTGCGAAGTGCCGCTGGGCCTTTCGTCGAACTCTGCTCGGTGCCTGCCTGCTCCCGGCGGCCAGGGCTGGTGCCCCTCGGACCTGGTTGCGCCGAAGTGCGAGTGTCGGCGCTGTGATGTCCCGTTCGGCCAGCGGTGGGCAGTTGAGTGGGACGTGGTTGCGGCGTAGGTCGGGTGGCGGCGCTGCCGAGCGCTGAGCGGCTGAGTGCCGAGCGCTGAGCGGCTGAAGGGGGCCTGGTTGCGTTGAAGTGCCGCTGGGCCTTTCGTCGAACTCTGCTCGGTGCCTGCCTGCTCCCAGCGGCCAGAACGGGTGCCCTCGGGACCTGGTTGCGGCAAAGGCCGAGTGGCGGCGCTGTGATGTCCCGTTCGACCAGCAGCGGACGCCTGAATGGGACGTGATTGCGCCGAAGTGCGAGTGGGCCCGCCGTGGTGTCCCGTTCGGTGATGGTTTGTCCCGACCGGTGTCGGATCGGTGACGAGCGGGGCATGGTTGCGGCGAAGGTCGGGTATCGGCGCTGCCGAACGGCTGAGTGCAGAGCGCTGAGCGGCTGAAGGGGGCCTGGTTGCGTTGAAGTGCCGCTGGGCCTTTCGTCGAACTCTGCTCGGTGGCTGCCTGCTCCCGGCGGCCAGAATAGGTGCCCTCGGGACCTGGTTACGGCGAAGTGCGAGTGGCGGCGCTGTGATGTCCCGTTTGACCACCAGCGGACCCCTGAACGGGACGTGATTGCGCCGAAGTGCGAGTGGGCCCGCCGTGGTGTCCCGTTCGCTGATGGTTTGTCCCGACCGGTGCCGGATCGGTGACCAGCGGGACGTGGCTGTGGCGGAGGTCGGGTGGCGGCGCTGTGGTGTCCCGTTCGGTCAGGGGTGGGCGGGTGAGTGGGACGTGGCTGCGGTGGAGAGTCGAGTTGCGCTGATCGATGACTCTTTTGGTGAGAGGCGTGGGTGGGTTGTCTATGGGAGTGGGTTGTGGGTTCGGGGGTGGGTGAGGGTGGGGAGGCGGCGGAAGCCGGCGGAGACTTCGAAGGCCAGGTCGTGGTAGCCGGTGGCGAGTTCGGCGAGGCGTTCCCAGGCGTCGTGTATGGCCCATTCCGGTGTGCTGGACAGGGATTCGTTGGCGGTGACGGAGAACTGGGCTAGTCGGTCGATCACCATGCCGACGGTTTCGGTGTGCAAGTGTGCGCTGTCGTGGGGTGGGGGGACTTCGGTGGTGACCCAGCGGTCGATGGCGAGGACCAGGCGGGCGCGGTGGGCGTCGATGTCGGCGATTGCGCGCGGATCGGAGCGGGTGCGCCGCTTGTGCAATCCGGTTAGTAGATAGGCGGATTCGAGCAGTGGGTGGCCGGAGAGCGGCGCGGTTCGGCAGGCTTCGAGGAGCATGGCTTTGGGCGGAAGTGGTTCCAAGGTGATAACCCCCTGACGTGAATATCGTTACTGGGCAACAGGTATGGATCTATCGGCCTGGGTTGCCCGGCGATCGACGAAGGCACCGGCTCGAACGCCGTCAGTTCCATCCGCTCTATCAACTCGTTCAGCGAAACCGCTTCTGCCGCATAGGCGGTCACCGCCGCGTACTCCGTCGTCATCCTCTGACCGCGCGGCATCACCCAGGCGTCGTCATCGGCTCATCGGGCATGATGCGCTGTCCGGTCGCCGGCTATCCAGGTCTATTGATGGCATGCGTCGACACGCGAAACCCCTCGCTCCCACCGCGCGAGCCCGATCCAAGTCCACATGTGGCGTGTGACACAACGAGTTAAAGCTATGTCCAGCGATAAGTCAAGTTGACCTATCGCTGGACAAGTCGGTGGCGTACTCTAGCGGAAGTTCGGTCGACTCCACGCATCAACAGAGCTGGAAGGACACCCTCGAGCCATGGCTCCACTCTCGCCCACGGTCGCTCGCTGGGAGCTGATGCTCCGAATTCGCCGCCGCCGCACCGAGTTCGATGTCAGCGCCTCGGTCATCGCCAAGGAACTCGGCTTCACCCTCTCCTACTGGTCGAAGGTAGAGAAGGAGCGAATCCTGGCCGAGGACAAGCTGAAGAAGCTGATGGCCCTATTCGAGTTCGACCCGGCCGAACGTGCGGAGATGTTGCGCTTACGCGAGATCGCCAAGCAGCGCGGATGGTGGTCGAATTATGCGGATCTGCTACCGGATAGCCTCATTCGGCTGTACGGCCTCGAGTTCGGCGCGCAAAAGGTCCGAACCTACGACAGCATCCTGATTCCGGGCCTGTTACAGACTGCCGATTACGTGCGTGCGTTGCTGCTCAGCGATGTTGCGCGAATCCGGCAGGTCGATATCGATCGCCTGGTGCAGGTGCGCCTTGGCAGGCAGCAGCGATTGATCACCGAGGACCCGTTGCACCTCACGGCAGTTGTCAACGAGGCAGCGCTGAACCAGCAGATCGGTGGTCGCGAAATCTGGCAAGGCCAACTGCGCCATCTCGCCGCCATGGTCGAGCAGCATCCGGACACGATCGACATCCGGGTCATCCCCTTCGACGCCACCGGCGGCGGGTTGCTCGGCGGCGCAACCTTTTCGCTGCTCGGATTCGACAACCCACTCCTACCGGACATCGCCTGGACCGAAACCCTGATCTATCAGGCCCTGGTCGAAGACGCCGAACCGGTACGCCACCTGAACACCCTGTACGCCAACGCCATTGCCGACGGCGCGCTTCCTCCCGAGGAATCCCTCACCCTGATCGAACGCAAGCTACAAAGCCACCGATGAATCCGCATTCAGTGGCACATGGTGGCGGCAAAACCCGAGAAGGGTCCGCCATGGTGTGCCACCGAATGTGGATTCGGCTCCCAGCCGACTCCCAGCTGGGCTGGGGCGGGCGTTCAGGTGGGGTGGGGAGGATGGTGGGTGTCGGGAAGGGGGCGCCCGGCATATGAGCTTGGTGGGCCACTGCCCGGTCCACCACACCGCCGGGGGGGGGGGGGGGGGGGGGGGGGGGCGGGCGCGCCGGCCGCCCCCCCCCCCCCCCCCCCCCCCCGCGGCATCCCGCGGGCGGCAGCCGCCCGGGGCGCGCGCGCAGAC